>NZ_BBQH01000182.1 GCF_018397995.1 Rhizomonospora bruguierae | reverse complement strand
ATCTCGTAGCCGAGGAACCTTGCCGCGCCTGTGCGGGCGTGGGTGATCAGCGTCTTTTCCTGGGAGAGTTCGAGTTTGAGTTCGTCGCGCAGGAACTCGGCCAGACGCTGTTTGATCTCCTCGGCTTCGGCCTTGGGTCCGGTGAACCCGAGCAGATGGTCATCTGCGTATCTGCAGTACCGTAGCCGCCGGTATCCCGGATCGTTCGGGTCGGCGCTGGGCAGGCTGACCATCTGCCGTCGTAGTGCCCGCGCCAGGGGGCGGTCACCACGTCGTCGGACTTTGGCCAACTGGTTCTGCAGATCCAGGTAGGCAGGGTTGCGAGCCCTGCGTCCCCCTCGGGTGTACTCCGGAATCAGGACTGTCTCGACGAACTGGTCCAGTTTGTGCAGGTAAACCGAGGACAAGACCGGTGAGGCCACGCCGCCCTGGGGAGCCCCGGACAGGGTCGCACCCCAATTCCAGTCCTCCAGGTATCCGGCCGTGAGCATGTTACGCACCAG
>NZ_BBQH01000181.1 GCF_018397995.1 Rhizomonospora bruguierae | reverse complement strand
CGCCGCGTGCGGGCGCGGACCGCCGCCTCCAGCCGGCGCCGGTCGTGCTCCAGCCGCGCCGTGGGCGCGCCGTCCGCGCGGGCGGTCTCCAGCCGGCGCATCACGTCCCGCAGCGCGGCCAGGTCGGCGGCCAGCTCACGGTCGTCCGGCGGCCGGGTCGGCGGGACGGCGAGCGCGCCGGCCCGCCACCGCTCGCTCCACAGCAGCAGCATCCGCGCGTCGCCCCGGCGCACCGCGTGCCGCTGGCCGATCGCCGCCAGCTCCGCGCCGTACCCGGTGGCGTGGGCGCGCAGCTCGGCGGCGCCGAGGGTGCGCTGGTGCTCGCGGGCGGCGTCCAGGCCGCGGCGGCAGGCCAGCAGCGTGGTCGTGGTGGCGCCCCGGGCCTCGGCGCGCAGGGCGTGTGCCAGCCAGCCGGCGGCCCGGCCGAAGGCGGGGCCGCGGTGGCGGAACCGGGCGGCCAGCTCCAGGTGCCGGTCCGCCGTCGCGGTGCGGCCCCGGGCCGCGGCGAGCCGGC
>NZ_BBQH01000180.1 GCF_018397995.1 Rhizomonospora bruguierae | reverse complement strand
TCAAAAGCGGACTCTCATGCCGCGATCCGGTGCGAGCGCAGCCCGTCCAGGCCGTAACCGAGTGTAGTCAGCGAGGCTGCTCGGCCTGTGGCATGGAGACTTGCTCGATCGACGTCGTTGACCCTTGGTACGCCGATCTCTGTCGCTCTGGCGTACCTGCCTGTTCACTCGGACCTGTACCCCGACACGAGCACGCCCGGGCCGGGGGAGCGCACGTCATGATCTTCGATGATGTGCTCGGTGTGTGCTCTCCAGCGGATGCCAGCCCGGGTGAACCGGTGCCACCGCGGGTCACCGCGGCCGACCGCCGGTCGCAAACCGGGGTTCGTGTGCTCGGGGTGTGGTCCTGGGCTGGGAGAACAGGGGTATGGGTGACGTGGGTGAACGTGGGCCACTCCCTGCCACCCCAGGTGAACCCCCGGGTCGCTAGACTAGACCCTCGCGCCCTCGTAGCTCAGGGGATAGAGCATCGGTTTCCTAAACCGTGTGTCGCAGGTTCGAATCCTGCCGGGGGCACTATCTCCATAAATCAGGACTTGACACGACTTGTCCGAATAGCTAAAATGCTTGCCCGCGTTTCCTAGT
>NZ_BBQH01000179.1 GCF_018397995.1 Rhizomonospora bruguierae | reverse complement strand
TGCGCTGGTGCATCGAGGTTGCCGGGCAGCGGGCCTGTCGGCCCCTGGACGGCGCCGCGCCGGCGGCGGTGTTCGCCGCGGTGGAGGCCGAGGCGTTGCAGCCGTTGCCGGCCCGGCCGTTCGTGCTGGCGACGTGGTCGACCGGCAAGGTCGGCCCGGACATCCACGTCAAGGTCGGCAAGGCGTTGTACTCGGTGCCGTGGCGGCTGATCGGGCAGCGTCTCGATGCCCGGGAGACGTGGACCACCGTCCAGCTGTTCCACGACGGGCATCTGGTCGCCACGCACGCCCGCGCCGGCAAGGGCAAGCGCACCGACATGTCGCACTACCCGCCGGAGAAGATCGCGTTCGCGATGCGGACCCCGGCGTGGTGCCGCCGCCGCGCCGGCGAGATCGGCCCGGCCTGCACCATGGTCGTCGCCGCGCTGCTGGAAGTCGGGGCGTTGTTCCGGCTGCGGTCCGCCCAGGGCGTGCTCGGCCTGGCCGACCAGCACGGCCCAGCCCGGCTGGAGGCGGCCTGCGCCAAGGCCACCGCCGCCGGCGACCCGTCCTACCGCACGATCAAGGGCATCCTGGCCGCCGGCGCGGAAGCCGACCCGCCGCCACCACCGACCGGGGACGGCGGCG
>NZ_BBQH01000178.1 GCF_018397995.1 Rhizomonospora bruguierae | reverse complement strand
CCGTGGCCCACGGCCGCAACACCATGCACGCCCTCACCGAACTCGCCGCCGCCCGTCCCTGGCTACCCACCGCCGAAGCGACCACCTGATCAGTCACCTCGCCGATTGGATAAACCCGATCGTCCGGGGTTGGATGAACCATTACGGGGCGTTCTACCGATCGGCCCTGTATCCCCTCCTGGGACGCATCAACGCCTACCTGCTGCGGTGGGTCCGCCGGAAGTACAAGCGGTTGCGGGGTAGTAGGAAAGCCCGGACGGCGTGGAACAACGCCATCCGGAAAGACCGCGTGCCTTCGCCCACTGGGCTTGGGTCACGCACGCCCCCACGGTCTGGTGACCAGAGCGACAAGAGCCGTATAACGGGCGACTGTTACGTACGGTTCTGTGAGGGCCCGGGGGTGAGATCTCCCCGGGCTACTCGGCGGGATGAGTCAGTTCTGAATGGCGTTCTTGGTCACGGTCTCTCCGGCGGTTCGATATGCAAGGTCGCCAACCATTGAACCGACCGGACAGATCCACTTTCACGTAGCCGAGACGGAGATAACCGGACCGCCCAGCAGGATTTCTTCTGTCCGCAAGCAGGGACTCAACTGTAGTTCAGCAGGGATTTTTCAGCGTCCGCTAGCGTGAGCAGCAGGGGAGGTGAGTGAGCAGCAGGGAGGTGAGATGGTAGA
>NZ_BBQH01000177.1 GCF_018397995.1 Rhizomonospora bruguierae | reverse complement strand
TTCAACGAGTTCGGCGTGTCGTGCATGGACGGTCACCGACCGTAACGAGAACCTTGCTGGGAAAGGCTCACTGGCTCGACAAATGCGTGAAGTCAGCGTCTGCAACTCCGGCCAATTGCCCGCAATCCATTGTCGAGACATCGGAGGTTTCCAAGGTTCATTGGGCCTTCTACGGCAATCCCCTTGAGGCTCCGGTCATCCACTACATCGAGGCGGAAAGCCGCTTCGACATGCTCGGGACCGTCGTGGTGTCGGCGGACTACACCGTCTCCAAGACGCCGCGCCGCGTCGTGACGCCAACGACCTTCTGGGCCAAGGTGAAGTGGGCCGAAGGAAAGCTCGACGTCCAGGAGATCAAAGAGCACTCGGCCATAGGTGATCCCGAGGTTGCAAAACAAGATCCCAAGGTGGCATGGGAACCGATGGCGGCGAAACTGAAAGACGCATTTACCCGTTGCGTACACGGCGCCGGCTCGGCCATGCCGGCCGGTTGCCCTGAATGGCGGCCGCCGTCGGGTGCCGAAAAGATCAAATGGTCTTTGACGGACGATCCGTTGCTGACAGCTCGCGCGACATTCGATCCGAAGTTCGGGACCTACCATGTGAAGGGCACGTATGGATTGGCCGTGCGCTACACGTGGCTCGGCACCACGAAGACTGACCCCCGGAGGGCCATTCAAG
>NZ_BBQH01000176.1 GCF_018397995.1 Rhizomonospora bruguierae | reverse complement strand
GCCGACAAACACCAGTAAAGGAAACCATTACTGTGCGTATGTTCGACCACAAGACCCTCACCACCATCAAAACCACCATCACCACCAACAAGCAACGAGCCATCATCGCCACCGCAGGCCTAGCCCTATTCGGCGGACTCGCCGCCGGCGGCATCACCGACACCACCCACACCCCCACCCCCACCCCCACGGTTCAGCAGACAACCAGCACGACCCCCACCACACAGGCGCTGATGCCCACCGGCGAACCCACCAACCAGACCTCCTTCACCCCCACCGCAGAGCAGAAGGCCAACGCCGAACAGATCATCCAGACCGGTGAACAGATGAACCTCCCCCCGCGCGCCCAGGTCATCGCCGTAGCCACCTCGCTACAAGAGACCCACCTAAACAACTACGGCCACCTCGGCGACACCAACGACCACGACTCGCTGGGCCTGTTCCAGCAACGCCCCTCCAGCGGATGGGGCAGCCCCGACCAACTGACCGACCCCGACTACGCCTCGCATGCCTTCTACACCCAACTCAAGGACGTACCAGGCTACGACACCATGCCGCTGACCGACGCAGCCCAAACCGTCCAGGTCTCCGCCTACCCGCACGCCTACGCCAAGTGGGAAAAGATGGCCGCCGACCTCGTCAACCAACACCACACCAAGTAACACCAACGATGGGCGCTACCCACCCGGGTAGCGCCCATCGGCG
>NZ_BBQH01000175.1 GCF_018397995.1 Rhizomonospora bruguierae | reverse complement strand
GCCAGCAGGATCTCCTCCTTGCGGGTGCCGGACGGGTCGATGTCGATCGCCGGGAAGATCCGCTTGTCGGCGATCTTCCGGTCCAGCTTCAGCTCCGCGTTGCCGGTGCCCTTGAACTCCTCGAAGATGACCGTGTCCATCATCGACCCGGTCTCGACCAGCGCCGTGGCGAGGATCGTCAGGGAACCACCGTTCTCGATGTTGCGGGCGGCGCCCAGGAAGCGCTTCGGCGGGTAGAGCGCCGTGGAGTCGATGCCGCCGGACAGGATCCGCCCGGACGCCGGAGCGGCCAGGTTGTACGCCCGACCCAACCGCGTGATCGAGTCCAGCAACACCACCACATCAAAACCCTGCTCCACCAACCGCTTCGCCCGCTCGATCGCCAACTCCGCGACCGTCGTGTGATCCTGCGGCGGCCGATCAAACGTCGACGCGATCACCTCACCCTTCACCGACCGCTGCATATCGGTGACCTCTTCCGGACGCTCATCCACCAGCACCACCATCAAATGGCACTCCGGATTATTCCGAGTAATCGCATTCGCGATCGCCTGCAACACCATCGTCTTACCCGCCTTCGGCGGCGACACGATCAACGCCCGCTGACCCTTACCGATCGGCATCACCAGATCGATCACCCGCGTCGTCAACACCTGCGGCTCCGTCTCCAGACGCAACCGATCCTGCGGGTACAACGGCGTCAACTTATAGAACTCCGGACGACGACGCGCCT
>NZ_BBQH01000174.1 GCF_018397995.1 Rhizomonospora bruguierae | reverse complement strand
CCGAACCATCGCCGGCCCCAGCCCGCATTTCCTCCATCCCAGCCGCGGAGTCTGTCGGGTGCGGCACCCATGACGCGGGCGCGGCGCCAGAGGCTGGCGGTACCTGCTGCGGAGAAGCAGCCCTTGACACAGCCCCCGTCCCACGGTGGCTGGCAGGGTGGGGCCGGCCGCAATCTGGTCAGCATCCCCACGACCAGCAGCAGCGCGACCGCCGGCCATGCAGCGACGATGTGCGCCCCCGGGCTCGGCATGGCGGCAGCGATGTTCGCTCCCACGCTCGCCGCCACCCCGACTACGAAGGCGGTCCGGGCTGACCAGCGCACCCTCCGACCGGCACGCTTATCCTTGACCATGGCCGCCGACGCGACGACGAGCATTCCATCGACCGACAACGGGAGTACGTAAGCGACCTCGGGACGCTCACCGAACCTCGATGCCACGGCGACCGTGTGACTCCAGGACGACCATGCAGCGATCCCGGCCACGTCACGTCCCGGGAGAGGCGTGTCGGCGTCATCGGTCCACCGCCGAACCGAGCCGATCCGCGATGGCCCGGACCTCGGCGGGGTCCACCGCCGGATGCCCTCCGATGTCCAGCCGCGTCTGGACGTCGATCCACCGCCGCGACCGTCGGATGACTTCGTCGATGTCGAGGCCGGTCGTCTCGGTGATGTCCGTCAGGTTCGCGCCCGCCCGCAGGGCGACGTGGATCATCGCCGGTTGCCAGCGAGTCCACCGGG
>NZ_BBQH01000173.1 GCF_018397995.1 Rhizomonospora bruguierae | reverse complement strand
GTTGAGGCTGGTGAGCAGGTCACGGGCGGTTGCCGGCTCGTTGGTCTTGGCCCCGGTCACCTCGGTCTGGCCGATCACCACCGCCGGTGTCCCGGGCTCGGTGCTACCGGCCAGTGCGGCCAGCAGGTGCAGTTGGCCACCGTCGGCGTTGACGGCCCCGCGTACGGTTTTGCCGTCCAAGCGGAGCAGGTCCGCAGGCAGCGGGTCCGGTGTCCGCTCAGCGGTGTTGCGCGGTCTGGTGACCGGAGCCGGACCGGACCGGCGGGCCGCCGTCCACGCCGCGATCGCGGTGTCCAAGGCCTGCGCGTCGGTATCCGTGCAGACCCGCCAGATCGTCGACCGCGACGGCCGGCCTACCGGCAACGCACCAGCCCGCAGGTACAGATCGGTCAACACCGCGGGCGGCACGTCGGCCACCCAGCCGGCCATCGCCGTGTACCCGGTCATCCCCGCCACCCTCGCCGCCGCGACCAGCGCCAGGACCACCGCGGCCGGATGGTCCCGGCCCTGCGACGACCGGCCATCCGACACGCCGGCCAGCAGTTCGAGCAGGTCACCACACGCCTGGCCGACCGGAACACCAGCGACCGACGCCACATCGGCGTCGGGCATGACACACTGCACCACGACGAAGCTCCGTTGAAGAACAAGGTTCTGTGAGAAGTCCTCGTCCTACCGGAGCTTCGTCCCCACCCTGCCTCGCGACACGCCACTGTGGCCAGACCGCGATCCGCCGCTCACACCACGCTCATGATCTTGAAACGA
>NZ_BBQH01000172.1 GCF_018397995.1 Rhizomonospora bruguierae | reverse complement strand
TAGTAGAATCCGTGGGTTGGTGGGTTGTCAGGATGTTCTAGGGTTGTTGGCTGCCTCGCGTGATCAAATGCGGGGAAGGAGGAGGTGTGGTGTCTGTTCAGCCGGCATCCGACCGTCCCGGGCCGAATGTGTTGTTCAGGAAGGCCCGGGAACGGCTGTCGTCTAAGCGGCGCCCCGGAACCGTCATGGGTCGGCAGGAGTTCGCTGACGAGTGCAACCAGTGGCTTGGCGACAAACCTGACGCGGGTGGTCCTGTCACGGAAGGGGCCATCGGGAAAGTGGAGTCCGGGAAAGTGACCTGGCCGCGAGAGTGGCGCCGCGCCGCGTACCGTCACGTCACGGGCGCCGCGACGGATGCCGAACTCGGGTTCTTCGACCGACGGTTCTTCGACCGACGTGGCCTCTCTTTCCATGAGCACATCACCACCGCGGCCCACGGCACGGACTCAGTGTCCGAAGCGCGAACCGATCCCGAAACCGATCGTGATCCTAACAGCTTCGGTGAGATGCAACCGGCAAGCGGGGAAACAGAGAACATCGAGAGCGCAACCGTAGGCGAAACGCTTGATGGCAGGGATGCGACGCGGATACCAATGCCACAGTTCGCCGCCGTACTGCGCGCCCTGCGGACCGCGAAACGGCTCACCTATCGAGGACTCGGCGAGAAGACGAACGTATCCCGCTCGATGATCGGGCACATAGAAACCGGTTTACGAACACCGTCCCTCGAAGTCGCGATCGCGTTCGATGACTACTTTCAAACCAACGGTCTGCTGCTGGACCTCTACCGCGCCGAATCGACCAACGGAAACCAAATCCACCGCGCAGCCCTCGTCTCAGCCCTAACGAACCAGC
>NZ_BBQH01000171.1 GCF_018397995.1 Rhizomonospora bruguierae | reverse complement strand
CTCGATTCGTCAGAGAGTTCTAATCTCCGCCTGCCTGTTTCGGCTTGGCTGTTTTGTGCGTTAGCCGGGGGTGCGGGATGGCCGCGTGTCGCTGCGGACGCGCCGGGTCTCCAGGCCCTGGGGTGGGTTCTTCTGCTGGTAGGGGCAGGGGCTGTGGGTCAGGTGGTCAGCGGTAGCAGGGTGCGGCGCTGCCAGCAAAGCTGGCCTCCCCCATTCAGAGGGAAATTGGTAGATCGAGGGTGATGAGGGAAAGGTGCGCCTGACCTGTGAGGATGTGAGTGTCTAAGTCATGTCCACAGCAGAATCGGGTGCACCTTTCTGGTGAGCAAGGGTAGCGGGTGGGATCAGCGGTTGGTCGTGGCCTCGGGTGGAAAGGGTTTGGTCGGTCACGCGGGTGCGGTCTTGCTGCGCCGGTGCGCGGACCGGACCGGGTTGACCGGGGCGTTGAACAAGGTCCTGCCCCGAGGTAAGGGACCGGGGTGGTGGGATCGGGGCACGGTCCTGGTCTGCCTGGCGACCGCGATCGTGCTCGGCGCGACGAGCATGTCCGACATCGGCCTGCTCGCGCATCAGGCCCTCGTGTTCGCCGATCCGCCGTCGGAAGCGACTGTCCGCCGAGCGTTGGCCGGCTTGGACGAGACAGGGTTACGCCGGATCGGCAAGGCTCGGGCGAAGGTCCGTGCCCGGGTCTGGGACCTGCTGTCCCGTCGGCCGCAGGGCTTCCCGTGGCTGTGCGTGGCGGGGAAGCTGCTGACCGGGTGGGTGGTCATCGATCTGGATGCCACGCTGATCACCGCCCACAGCGATAAGCAGGGTGCGGCGGCGACGTTCAAGCGTGGGTTCGGGTTCCACCCCCTCGCGGC
>NZ_BBQH01000170.1 GCF_018397995.1 Rhizomonospora bruguierae | reverse complement strand
TCCACGCCCCCGGCCCAGCAAGCCGGGTCGTCAATGGCGACAGCCGTAGTAGAATCCTTGGACTGGCGGGTTGTCAGGATGTTCTAGGGCTGTTCGCGGCCTCGCGTGATCAAATGCGGGGAAGGAGGAGGCGCGGTGTCTGTTCAGCCGGCGCCCGACCGTTCCCGGCCGAACGTGTTGTTCAGGAAGGCCCGGGAACGGTTGCCGTCCAAGCGGTGCCCCGGAACCGTCATGGGGCGGCAGGAGTTCGCCGACGAGTGCAACCAGTGGCTTGGCGATAAACCTGACCCGGGCGGTCCTGTCACGGAAAGCGCCATCGGGAAAGTGGAGTCCGGGAGAGTGACCTGGCCGCGAGAGTGGCGACGCGCCGCGTACCGTCACGTCACCGGCACCGCGACGGATGCCGAACTCGGGTTCTTCGACCGACGTAGCCACGGCATGGACTTAGTACCCGAAGCGCGAATCGATCCCGAAACCGATCGCGATCCTGATAGCCTCGGTGAGACGCAACTGGCAAGCGGGGCAACAGAGAGCATCGAGAGCGTAACCGTAGGCGAAACGCTTGATGACAGGGATGCGACGCGGACACCAATGCCGCAGTTCGCCGCCGTACTGCGTGTCCTGCGGGCCGCTGAACGTCTCACCTATCGAGGGCTCGGCGAGAAGACGAACGTATCCCGCTCGATGATCGGGCATATAGAAACGGGTTTACGAGCACCGTCCCTCGAAGTCGCGATCGCGTTCGATGACTACTTCCGAACCAACGGTCTGCTGCTGGACCTCTACCGCGCCGAATCGACCAGCGGAAACCAAATCCACCGCGCAGCCCTCGTTTCAGCCCTAACGAACCGGCATCGGAACCCACCACCCAGCGCGCAACCAGCAAC
>NZ_BBQH01000169.1 GCF_018397995.1 Rhizomonospora bruguierae | reverse complement strand
GATGGAGACATCGAAACCTGGGAGGAACACCAGCGATGCCCGCATCGAAGAAGTACAACGATGAGTTGCGTGAGCGTGCGACCCGGTTGGCGGTCGAGGCCCGTCGGGATCCGGCGTCCGCGGTGGGAGCGATCCGGCGGATCGCCGGTCAGCTCGGGGTTCATCCGGAGGCGTTGCGCACGTGGGTGAAGAAGGCTGAGACCGATGCCGGTGACCGGCCGGGCACCACCAGCAGCGACGCGGAACGCCTCGCCGCGCTGGAACGGGAGGTGCGTGAGCTGCGGCGGGCGAACCAGATTCTGAAGTCTGCGGCGTCTTTCTTCGCGGCGGAGTTGGACCGTCCGTCGCGATGAAGGTCGAGTTCGTCGACTCCCAGCGGGAGCGACACGGTGTCCAGCCGGTCCTGCGGGCGCTGCAAGATACGCCGGCACAGATCGCACCGTCGACCTACTACGCCGCCAAGACCCGCCCGGCCAGCGCCCGCTCCCGGCGTGATGAGGAGCTGACCGCGGTGATCGAGCAGGTCCACGCGGCCAACTACGGCGTCTACGGGGCCCGCAAGGTCTGGCACGAGCTGCACCGCCAGGACATCGAGGTGGCCCGGTGCACCGTCGAGCGGCTGATGCGTGAGTCCGGGCTACGCGGACTGCTGCGCGACAAGTCACCGCGCACGACCCGGCCGGCGGCCGAGACCAACCGGCCCGCTGACCTGGTCAAACGGGACTTCACCGCAGCCGGCCCGAACCAGCTGTGGGTCGCCGACCTGACCTACGTGCGCACGAGTGTGGGCTGGGTGTACGCCGCGTTCGTCCTGGACGTGCACTCCCGCATGATCGTGGGCTGGCAGGTGTCTACGTCGCTCTACACCGACCTGGCCCTCGACGCGCTGAAGA
>NZ_BBQH01000168.1 GCF_018397995.1 Rhizomonospora bruguierae | reverse complement strand
GCCTTGGCCACGTCCGGAACCCGCTTCTGCACGTCGTACTCGAACGGATCATCCGACACGTACCGCAACGGCACCCCCGGACCCTTGATCTTCCGCCAGATCACCTCCGCCAACTCCAACACCGTCGTGGACCGCGCCGTCGACAGATTGAAATCCTCATTCCTAGCCGCCTCGGACTCCATCGCCAACACAATCCCCCGCGCCAGATCCGCACCATACGTGTAATGACGCACCTGCGTACCCGCACCCAAGATCCGCAACGGATCCTGACCCTTCACCACCTTCTGCACCAAATCCGGCACCACATGCGACATCGCCAACTTCACATTCCCCGACAACACCTCCGCCTCACCCAACGCCCGACCCTCACCCACCCCCACACAGTTGAACGGCCGCACAATCGTGAACGGCAACCCATACTGCTCCCACGCCGCCCGCGCGTAATACTCCACCGCCAACTTCTGAAACCCATACGACGACAACGGCGGCGGCACCCGCCGCTCATCACCCTCCCGCGACGGCCACCACGTCGTCGACTCGAACACCATCGACGACGACAGGTACGTCACCTTCCGCAACCGACCATCCCGATGCGCCGCGATCGCCGCGTCACACGACGCCGCCATGATCCGCTCATTCGTCGCCAACAAGTCATACGCATACGCATGGAAGTACGAAATCCCCCCGATCATCGCCGCACCCGCAACGAAATGATCACAATCCGCCAACAACTTCCCCAACAGATCCGCATCCCGCGCGTCACCCTCCACGAACGTGTACCGCGGATCACCGTCATACCCATGCGACACCGGACCGTACTTCGAGAAGTTGTCCACCCCGACAACCTCATGCCCCCGACCCAGCAACTCCGCCACCACATAGCCGCCGATAAACCCGGCCGACCCGGTGACCAACACCTTCGCCACGTA
>NZ_BBQH01000167.1 GCF_018397995.1 Rhizomonospora bruguierae | reverse complement strand
ACTCGGTCGACACCTATGGATGTCACGTTGAGCGAGGTTCGAGGGCGGCCGTAACCGGGGCCGACTGTCCGGAGTAGACGCAGCGGCTGGGATCCGGTAGATCATCTTTTGTGAGGAAGTTGATCGAGGGCCAGCCGCTGCGCTGTGAAAGTATGACAGGGCTACGGGCCCAGCGGCTCGCCGACCTGATCGGCCGGGTGCGTGAGATCGTGGGCGATGAGTGGGAGAAGCCGCCGGTCGGGCGTTCGCACGTGTTGCCGCTGCCCACGGCGGTGATCGCGGTGTTGTTCGGCCTGCGGCACAACCTGCCCGACGAGGTCCTCGGCGAGGTGTTCGGCTGCTCGCAGGCCACGATCACCCGCTATCACGAGATCCTGCAGCCGATCCTGCGCTGGGTCACCCGCCCCGAAGTCGACCAGCGCCTGGAGCAGACCCGCCGCGAAGGTGTGCTGGTCGACGGTTTCGTCGCTCCGGTGGGTGAACGCGAGTCCTATCACGGACTGTTCTCCGGTAAGAAACACCTGTCAGGGCAGAACGTGCAGGTCATCGCCGATCTCGACGGGCGGGTCGCCGACGTGGGTGAGCCGGTCAACGGCGCCCGCCACGACACGGCGGCGTTCTTCATCTCCGGCATCGCCGAACGCTGGGCCACCCACCTCGCCCCTGGCGGCCCAGGAATGATCGGCGACGGCGGCTACCAGGGCACCGGACCGATCACCCCACACAAGAAACCACCCGGTGGCGATCTGACCGCCAAGCAGAAGGCCTACAACTACAGCGTCAACCGACTACGCGCCGGGCGTCGAACGCGCCATCAGCCACCTGAAGAACTGGAAGATCCTCAAGACCGGCTACCACCGGATCATGACCGACTTCCCCGACGTGTTACGCACCGTCACCGCCCTGGAGATCTTCAGAACCACCGCACCGGGTTATGAATGACCCTCC
>NZ_BBQH01000166.1 GCF_018397995.1 Rhizomonospora bruguierae | reverse complement strand
TCGTCCCGCACGTACGGGTCGGCGCACAGCACCCGCTTCGCCCGCAGCGTCAGGATCTTCTTCAGCTTGTACGCCAGACTCTCCCGCGGGTCGTCGCTTTCGCCCTTGAACGCCATGCCGAGGATGCCGACCGTCAACTCGCCCAGGTCGTGACTCTCCTCCATCTTGGACACCAGATACAACGGCAACCCCTCGTTGATGAGCATCGCCGAATGCCCCAGCACGAAGTTGTTCCGGTTGAACGCCGCCAACTGCATCGTGTCCTTGAACAGACACGGCCCCGCCGCGAAACCCGGCCCCGGCAGATCCGCCGCCCGCGGATAGTCATACCGGATCGCATACCGGATCCGCTCAAAATCCAGACCGAAATCGTTGGCCATCATCCAGAACTGATTCGCCGTCGCGAACTTGACATACCGCCACGTGTTCGTGAACAACTTCGCCAACTCCGCCTCCTCCGGCGCCAACGGCACAATCTGCTCCGTCAGATGCCGGAAGAACTTCTCCGCCCGAGCCAACGCCGCCGACGTACGCGCCGACACGATCTGCGGCAACTCGAACAACTCCACCATCGCCCTGCCCTCAGCGATCCGCTCAGGACAAAACGCCACCTCGATCCCCAAACCATGCCGGGCCAACAACTTCTCCGTCAACGCCGTCACACCCGGATGGACAGTGCTACGCAAGATCAGCAACTGACCCGCACGCAAATACTCCACACACCGCTCGATCGCCCGCGGAACCGCCGCCAGATCCGGATTCAAATGCTCATCCACCGGCGTACCAACGATCACCACCACATGCTCAGCCGTAGCCACACTGGCCGGATCAGCGGTAGCGACCAGACGACCCGCGGCCACCGCCTCCGCCAACGGCCCCGCCGCACCCTCCTCATCGAACGGCAAAACACCCGAATTCACCACACCCACCGCCGCGGCATTGATGTCGTACAGC
>NZ_BBQH01000165.1 GCF_018397995.1 Rhizomonospora bruguierae | reverse complement strand
GGCGTCGGTGCACACGTCATCCAGCCAGGCCCAGGCGTAGTAGCGGGGGCCCTTGGATCCGGCGCCGGCTGAGCGGCGCTGCCACGCCGATGCCGGCAGTTCGGCGGCTACCCGGTCGGCCCGGACCTTGACCTTGCCGCCGTCGAGCGGGATCAGATGGCTGCAGGACACCGCGAGGACGTAGCCGAGCCCGTGTTCGCGCAGGCCAGCGCGGAACGCGGCGCTGTTGCCGTACGCCTCGTCCGCGGCCGCCCACCCCGCCGGCACGCCAGCGTCGAGGGCGGCGGTGATCATGTCGGCGGCCAGATCCGGCTTGGTGGCGAATCCGATCTCGTCCGGCACCCCGGCAGCTGCGCACCGATCCCGGTCGTCGGTCCACGACACCGGCAGATACACGCGCCGGTCGATCAAGGTGTGCCCGTCGGAGCCGGCGTAGCCCAGGAACACCCCCACCTGGCTGTTCTCGATCCGCCCGGCCGTGCCGGTGTACTGCCGCTGCACCCCCACCGTGCGGGTGCCCTTCTTCAGATCACCGGTCTCATCAACCACCAGAACCGCGTCCGGTCCACCGAACCGGTCAGCGACCAGCCGCCGCAGGTCGTCGCGTACGGCATCGGCGTCCCACACCGCCCGGTACAACAACCTTTGCATCGCGTCCGGGCGGGCGTGACCGGCCTGCTCTGCCAACTGCCAACACGTCTTGACCTCAAGATCGGCCAGAAGACCGGTCACGAACGCCGCCGCCGCACGACGAGGCTCCACCCGCCCGAACCGGCCCGCGAAGCACCCCAGCACTCCGGCCAGCACACGCTCCCATCGAACAACGGCTACGCTGTGGCACGCGGCCACCGCAAGATCTGAAGTTATGTCCACAACATACAGACGATCACGCGGTGGCCGCCCTGCGTCCAGCCCCTCTGAGCAGCGACATCTCAAACGGCGGCTGCCGTACTAGG
>NZ_BBQH01000164.1 GCF_018397995.1 Rhizomonospora bruguierae | reverse complement strand
GGGTGGGCGTGGCCGCAGGCGGCGCGGTGGTCGGATCCGGTGTGGTCGCGGGCGGCGGGGTGGTCGGGCTGGGCGTGGTCGCGGGCGGCGCGGCGGCCGGGGCGGCCGGAGCGGGGGCCGGCGAGGTGGGGCGCGCGGCCGGCGGTTCGGCGATACGGAACTCCGGGCGGATGCCGGGCGGGAGCGGCGGCGTGGGGCGGCCGGTGCCCCGGCCCGCCGGCGACACGGGGCGCGAGGTCGGCTGTGCCGCCGGCTCGCCGGCGGTGGGTGCGCCCGCCGGGGGCCTGCCGGCGCTGGGCGTGCCGGCGCTGGGTGTGCCCGCGTCTGATGCGCCGGCAACGGGTGTGCCCGCGGTGGGCATCTCGCCGCTCGGCGTGCCGGCTGCGGGCGTGGTGCCGGTCGGCACGCTGGCGGTCGGCGTGCTGGCGGGTGGGGGTGTGCCCGCCGTGGGCGCAACCGGGACCGGCTCGGCCGTAGCCGGCGGCCCTGCGGGCGCCGGTGCGGGCGGCGGCGCGGAGGTGGGCGCCGGCACCGCGGGTGGGGCCGGCGGTGCGGCCCCGGACGGTGGGGAGACCGGTCGCCCCGAGGACGCCGGCGGGGTCGAGGCTGGGCCGGCCGGCAGTCCCGACGCCGGGCTGGTCGATGGGGCCGGTGCCGGGCTGGCCGGCGGGGCAGCGGCCGGGGTGGCCGGCGGGCCCGACGCTGGGCTGGCCGGTACGCCCGACGCTGGGCTGGTCGGTGGCGCCGAAGCCGGACGCGCGGGCCTGCCGGGCGTTCGTTCCGCAGCCGGCGCTGGCGCGTGTGGAGCTTCCGTGCCGACCGGCGGCACCGACGTGGGAGCCGCGGGCGGTGCTGGCGGCGCGGACGCGGGAGCCGCCGAGGCGGCCGCCGGGTGGATCGGTGCGGGGTGGCTGAGCGGCCGCGCGGGGCCCTCGCCGGCGCCCGGCGGGACGGCGCCAGGC
>NZ_BBQH01000163.1 GCF_018397995.1 Rhizomonospora bruguierae | reverse complement strand
CACCGTCCAGCACAACGACACGAAGAAGACCGGCCGTTACCGACGCGTCAACGGCCAGATCGCCCTACGTGTCCCCAGAGACGTGATCAAGGCCAAGTCCGCCCCCTACCTGCACCGCGGCAAACCCGCCAAGCAGAAGGCCCTGACCAACAGCAGCGACCACACCATCGTCGCCACCTACGGGGCCATCTACCGGGGCACCATCCAGTACTACCTGCTCGCCGGGGACGTCTACCGACTTCACCGGCTGCGCTGGGTCATGGAGACCTCCATGCTCAAGACCCTGGCAGGCAAGCACCGCTCGACGGTGTCGAAGATGGCGGCCAAGCACAAGACCAAGATCCAAACACCGTACGGGCCGCGCACCTGCTTCGAGGCACGTATCGAACGCGTCGGCAGGCAGCCACTGGTCGCACGGTTCAGTGAGATACCACTCCACCGGCAGAAAACGGCGACGGTCACCGACCGTCAACCGATCCGGGTCGACTACCCGCACAAGGAACTCCTCTCACGGCTCCTCGCGGACGTCTGCGAGGCCTGCCAGCAACCCGGCGAGGTGGAAGTCCACCACGTCCGCAAGCTCGCTGACCTCGGCCAACCCGGGCCGCTTCAGCTCCAGTGGGCCAAGGCAATGGCAAACCGGCGACGCAAGACCCTGGTGGTCTGCACCGCCTGCCACGACCAGATCCACACCGGGCAGCCGACCGCACCACTCACGCAGTAGTCACTGGAGAGCCGGACGATCGGGAAACCATCAAATCCGGTTCGGCGGGAGGCCGCGCGGAAAAGGACCAGCCCCAAAGGCTGACACCTCGCCGCGCGGCCCACCCATCCGCCTGGATCAGCAAGCATCGCCGCTGCGTACGCGACTACGAAACCAAACCCGACCACCACGAAGCCATGATCTACATCGCCATGATCATGACAATGTCACGCCGACTCGCCCGCACCGGCAACTGGTAACC
>NZ_BBQH01000162.1 GCF_018397995.1 Rhizomonospora bruguierae | reverse complement strand
AGAGGGACGTGGCGTGTCTTGCCGCCTTTGCCGGTCAAGGCCGCCATGGCGGGGTGTTCGAGGCGGAGGTTTCGGACGGTGAGGTCGGCGAGTTCCTGGACGCGGGCGGCGGTGTCGTAGAGCGTGGCGAGCAAGGTCGCGTCGCGTCGGCCGCGGCGGGTGGACCGGTCGGGCTGGGCGAGCAGGAGGCGGGTCTGCTCGATGGTCAGGTGGTTGACGTGCGGGCGGGGCTGTTTCTTGGCGGGGATTGCGAGGGTGTCCTGGTAGCAGGCCATCCGGGCGGGGTCCTCGGTTTGCATCCAGGTGCAGAAGGAATTGATCGCGGTCAGTCGCTGGTTGCGGGTCGACACGCTGTTTTGCCGTTCGGCTTCGAGCCAGTTGAGGAACCCGATGATCGCGGCGGCGTCGATGCGGTCGAGGGTGAGTTTCTCCGGTGGGACGGCGTGGTTGTCGCGGAGATAGACGAGCAGGAGCTTGAACGTGTCGCGGTAGGACGCGATCGTGTTGGGTGAGCAGCCGCGCAGCCCGGCCAGGTGGGTGGTGAGGAAACGGCGCAGGAAG
>NZ_BBQH01000161.1 GCF_018397995.1 Rhizomonospora bruguierae | reverse complement strand
TCAGTTCGTGATCAAGGGACCCGAAACAGTCGGCGATGTCTCCCTCGATGAACCAGGCAGTTCCGGTCCAGGTGTTGGCGATCTCCCGCAACGCGGTGTGACAGCCTCGCCGTGGCCGGAACCCGTGGGACCGGTCGGAGAACGTCGGCTCGTAGTACGCCTCCAACAGCAGGCGGACCACTTCACCGACGAGCTTGTCCGACCAGGTGGGCAGCCCCAGAGGGCGGGTCTTCCCGTTCTTCTTCGGGATGTGCACCCGCCGCACCGGGCGAAACCGGTAGCGCTCGTGACGCATCGCATCGATGATGCGACCGATCTTCGCCTGGGACATCCCATCCACCGTCTCCTGCGTGACCCCGGGCGTCATCGCACCGTGATTGGCGTAGATACGCCCGTAGGCCAGCAGATACAACTGCGGGTTGAACAGTTGTCGATACAGTTTATCAAGCGGCAGGCCACGCCTGCCGCGCTCACGCAGGACACCCAGCACCGTTGCGGCGCTCTGCATTACGCATACCTCCCGACCTGGTGGTGTCCAATCACCTGGCCCCCTTCGCCCTGTGGACGGCTTTCCCGCCCTCCCTGGCCGGTCGTGACTCCGGCGACTACTACGAGGCCTCCGTCGCCATAGGACTCGCGTCCCACAGGCGATCCCGCGTTCGTCTCTGTCGTACGTAGCAGCGTGACGTAGGCGCCCCACTCATCTCCTTGAACACCCTCGCTGGGCGTCGCCCCGCACTCCGGAGGTTGCGTCAGCCAACACTTCGATTCCGACGCAGAGCACGGCACCGGTTTCAGAGGTCTTTCCGGCAGATGAGAACTTGCATCGACTGGAGATTAGGGTTCAAGCAATCCAGCTTTCGCCATATCACGCGGGTCCCCCCAGCGCACCGTCCCTGACCACTGGACCCGGCCGCCGGGTTAGCTGGCATGCTCTTGTCCCCTCAGCCTTTCAGCATCAGGTAAGCCATTCGACCCAGGAACATCCCTCCAAGT
>NZ_BBQH01000160.1 GCF_018397995.1 Rhizomonospora bruguierae | reverse complement strand
GTTGCCGGTCGGCGGGGGTGCAGCGGCAGTACTCGGGCACGCTGGGTCGCACGGACAACTGCCAGATCGGGACGTTCCTGTGCTACGTCACTGATGCCGGGCGGGCGTTGATCGACCGGGAGTTGTACCTGCCGGCCTCGTGGACCGATGACCGGGGCCGGTGTCGGGCTGCGGCGGTGCCAGACGAGGTGGAGTTCGCGACCAAGCCCCAGCAGGCGCGGGCGATGCTGCAACGGGCGGTCGAGGCGGGGGTGCCGTTCGCGTGGTTCACCGCCGACGAGGCGTACGGGCAGAACCCGGGGTTGCGTACCTGGCTGGAGGATGAGGACATCGCCTACGTGATGGCCACCCGCCGTGACGATGAGGTGGCCTCCGGGCTGTTCACCACCACCCGGGTCGACCAGTTCATCGCCAAGGTGCCGGCAGGTGCGTGGACCCAACTGTCGTGTGGTGACGGCGCGCACGGACCGCGTCGTTACGACTGGGCCCGTCTGCCGATCCGGCGGCAGTTCGCCCACGGCCGGCGCGGCTGGGTCCTGGCCCGACGCAGCATCAGCGATCCCACCGACATCGCCTACTACGTGTGTTTCGGTCCGCGTGGTACCCGGCTGCGGGAACTGGTCCGCGTCGCTGGGTCCCGGTGGGCGGTCGAGGAGTCGTTCCAGACCGCGAAGAACGAGGTCGGCCTGGACCAGTACCAGGTCCGTCGCTACGACGCCTGGTACGCCCACATCACCCTGGCCATGACCGCGGCGGCGTTCCTGGTCGCCACCCGCGCCGCCGAAGCCGTAAAAGGGGGACAGGCGGCACAGAAGACGAGCTGATCCCGTTGAGCAGCAACGAGATCCGGCGCCTGTTCGGCAAACTCGTCCTCGTCGGACGTGCCGCCGCCGATCACGTGCTGCACTGGTCAACCTGGCGCCGCCGCAGGCAAGCCGAAGCAAAAGCCGCCCACTATCGCAAACGACTCGAAGTCACCAAAGGTAACGAACCGCCGTAGCAGTA
>NZ_BBQH01000159.1 GCF_018397995.1 Rhizomonospora bruguierae | reverse complement strand
GTCAGCGATCACGTAATTCCCCCATCTGACGGGGTTTCGATCACGTAATTCCTCCACCCGGTCACGTAATTCCCCCCGGGGAGCACGTGCGTGGCGTCGGGGTCTGGTCCTCGCAGGCAAGCAGTCTGCCTCCATCCGACGGGGGTGGGGGCGCCGATGGCGAGGAGAAGTTTCTACGTGATCGACATCGTCGAGATTCTGGTGCATTGGTATGCGGGCCGGTCGCAGCACGAGCTGGCGGCCAGCCTCGGCGTGGACCGCAAGACGATCCGCAAGTAACGGCGCCGGCGATCGCGGCCGGGATCGCACCGGGCGGCCCGGCCCGCGGCCAGGAGGAGTGGGCCCGGCTGGTGCGGGACTGGTTCCCGGAGCTGGTGGACACCCGGCTGCGGCAGGTGACCTGGCCATCCATCGAGGTGCACCGCGACTACATCACCGAACAGCTCAAGGCCGACGTGACCGCGGCGACGATCCATCAGCGGCTGCGGGACGAGCACGGCCTGGACGCGTCGGTGGCGTCGTTGCGCCGGTGGGCGCGGGCCAACCTGCCCGAGGAGACCCGCCGCTCGCAGGTGCGGGTCCTCGGCGACACCCCACCAGCGGGGCACGAGGCGCAGGTCGATTACGGCCGGTTGGGGATGTGGACCGACCCGGGCACCGGCCGGCGGGTGTCGGTGTGGGCGTTCGTGATGGTGCTGTCGCACTCGCGGCACATGTTCGTGCGCCCGGTGCTGCGCATGGACCAGCGGGCGTGGACCGAGGCGCACGTGGAGGCGTTCCGGTTCTTCGGCGGTGTCCCGGCGCGGATCGTGCCGGACAACCTGGCCACCGGGGTGCAACGCGCCGACCTGTATGACCCGAAACTCAACCGCGCCTATGCGGAGCTGGCGGAGCACTACGGGCTGCTGGTCGACCCGGCCCGGGCCCGTAAGCCCCGCGACAAGCCGCGGGTGGAGCGGCCGATGCCGTATGTGCGGGACTCGTTCTGGCGGGGCCGGCAGTTCACGTCCCTCGCGGAGATGCAGGCCGCGGCGG
>NZ_BBQH01000158.1 GCF_018397995.1 Rhizomonospora bruguierae | reverse complement strand
GCCGCCTTGCGGGGTGCCGGTGCGGGTGTCGCGCAGGATGTCGTCCTCGGCGAGGACGCCAGCCTTCAGGAACGCCTTCACCAGCACCAGGACGCGTTTGTCGGCGATGCGTCGGCGCACCCGGTCCATCAGGGCCGTGTGGTCGATCTCGTCGAAGCACGCCGTGATGTCGCCTTCCAGCACCCACTCGTAGGAGTTGGAGGCCATCAGGTGGATCTCGGCGATCGCGTCCTGGGCCCGTCTTCCAGGGCGGAAGCCGTAGGAACACGGCTTGAAGTCCGCCTCGAAGACGGGTTCGAGGATCAGCTTCAGCGCTGCCTGCACGATCCGGTCCTTCGCGATGGGGATACCCAAGGCCCGGGTCTTGCCGTTGGGCTTGGGGATGCGCCGCTGCCGGACGGGCAGAGGTTGAAACGCCCTGGCCCGAAGCTCCAGATGGAGCTTGAACAGGAACAGGCTCTGCCCGGGCGGGAGATCCTTGGGCCGTAACCCGTCGATTCCCGCCGATCGTGCTCCTCGATTGGAACGAACCCGGTGCCATGCCACCAGCAAGACCGCCGGGTTCCAGACGAGGTTGTACAGATCATGAAACCTCCGGTCGGGGCCGTCGAGGGCCCACCGGTGCAGCTTCGTCTGGATCTCCAGTACCCTGACCTCTGCTTCTTCTAGCGTCGGCCATGGATCGTCGATATTCACCGGCGCGCTCCTGGCATTCCAACCCGAAGGCTGCGAACTCGCTGTCGTCCTTCGCCCTGCAAGCGGCTTTCCCGCTCTCCACGTCGGGGCGTAACTCCCGCGACTACTACGACGACTCCGCCCCGCCCCTTGGCCGTCAGCCGACGGTGGACCTGCCCGCCACCGCCCTGGCCGGGCGGTGGGAAGGGCGGCCAAAGGACGGTTCCCGTGTTCACTGTGTTCCGATCGGCGGGGGCGGTGCCCAGCTTTGCCCCGGTAGCCTCGCCACGGGTACGCCGCAGGCCTTCCCCGATGGCCTCCATTCCGAAGTTGCTCTCCGGCTCAGGAGTCGACGCCCACGCACATCCAAGAAA
>NZ_BBQH01000157.1 GCF_018397995.1 Rhizomonospora bruguierae | reverse complement strand
CAACGGTGTTGACCGTGGTGACGTTGGCGTTGTTGTGCGGGGCGCGGAACTTCCGGCAGGCCGCCGACCGGGTCGCCGAGTTGCCGCAGCCGTTGCTGGCCGCCGCGGGCGCCCGCCGGCATCCGGTGCTCGGGATCCGGATCGCGCCGGGTCGGGACACGCTGCGCCGGCTGGTCCAGGCGGTCGACGCGGCGGTGGTGGACCGTCTGCTCTGCGCCTGGCTGGCCGACCGGCTCGACGATCCCGCCGGGGTCGGGTTGGCGCTGGACGGCAAGACCGTCCGGCACTCGGGCGGCGGTACCGACGT
Source organism: Rhizomonospora bruguierae (assembly GCF_018397995.1). GTDB lineage: Bacteria > Actinomycetota > Actinomycetes > Mycobacteriales > Micromonosporaceae > Rhizomonospora > Rhizomonospora bruguierae. The sequence goes on along the minus strand of NZ_BBQH01000157.1, from coordinate 745 downwards.
CGACGTGCAGTTGTTCTCCGCGATGCGGCATGACACCGCGGTGGTCATCGCCCAGGTCCAGGTCCCGGCCGACACCACCGAGGTCACCCAGATCGAAGCCCTGCTCGACCCGATCGACATCACCGGCATGGTGATCACCGCGGATGCCGCGCATCCCAGCAGCGGCACCGCCACCTACCTGCGCGGACGCGGCGCGGACTACGTGTTCACCGTCAAAGGCAACAGGCCCACGCTCCTCGCGGCGATCACCGACCGACTGCCCGCGGCAACAGCGGCGACCAGCGCCCACACCGACACCGAACGCCGCAGCGGCCACCGGATCACCCGCACCATCTGGATCACACCCGCCACAGGCATCGACTTCCCCGACGCGGCCCTGGTCTTCCGGCTCCGCCGCGACGTGTACGCCCCCGACAGCCAGCGGGTCAGCAAACAGATCGTCCACGGAATCACCAGCCTGACCAGCACGGCAGCCGAGATCGCCGCCCATGTACGCACCCATTGGTGGATTGAAAACAAGATCCACTGGGTCCGTGACGTTCTGTTCGGCGAGGACACCCACCACGCCTGGCTCGGCAACGTCGCCCACACCATGGCTGCCCTGCGTAACCTCGCCATCGCCCTGATCCGGCTTGCCGGACACTCCAGGATCAAGCAGGTCATGGAACGTCACCACGCCGACAAGATGCTCATCCCCGCCCTACTCAACGCATCCCGGCCATGATCAACCGACTTTGCTTTGACT
>NZ_BBQH01000156.1 GCF_018397995.1 Rhizomonospora bruguierae | reverse complement strand
CCGGCCGGATACGGGCGGATGCCCGGCCTGAGAAGGGCGCTGACGTGGCCAGGTGAGTCTGTGAAGATCCGAAGTCAGATAGCACCGGAACCGAAGGGCAAGTTGGACGCCATGACCAGGACGCCGGAGACGGTGCATGCCGCCGTGGTGGGCGAGGTGATGGCGAACGGACCGGAGGACCTGGTCACGGACTGGTGGTCGATCGACTGGCGCCAGGCCGAGAACGAGGTACGGCGGCTACGGCAACGCATCTTCACGGCGTCGCGGAATGGGGACCTCAAGAAGGTCCGCAACTTACAGAAGCTGATGCTGCGGTCCCGGTCGAACGCTGTGCTCAGCGTGCGCCGGGTCGCGCAGGACAACGCCGGCAGCACGACGGCGGGCGTGGACGGCAGGACCGCCCTGCTGACTTCCCAGAAGGCTGATCTGGTCGAC
>NZ_BBQH01000155.1 GCF_018397995.1 Rhizomonospora bruguierae | reverse complement strand
CCGGAGGCCAGTGCGGCGTCGAACAACCGCAACCCCTCCCCCACCGACAACGCCGGCATCCCCGCCCGCCGCATCCGCTCCACATCAACCGAACCCAACCCAGCACCAAGACCCACATCCCACAACCCAAACGCCACCGACACCCCCGGCAACCCCACCTCCCGCCGCCGCACCGCCAACCCATCCAAAAACGCGTTCGCAGCCGCATAATTCGCCTGCCCCACCGAGCCCAACGTCCCCGCAACCGAAGACACCAACACAAACAACGACAACCCCCGACCAACCGTCAACTCATGCAACCACCGCGCACCATCCGCCTTCGGCCCCCACACCACCCCCAACCGCTCCACCGACAACGACCCCAACAACCCATCACTCAACACACCCGCCGCATGCACCACCCCACACAAATCCCCAACCCCCGCCAACAACCCCACAACCGCCCCCCGATCCGACACATCACACGCCACCACCGACACCTCCGCCCCCAACCCCACCAACTCATCCCGCAAACCCACCGCACCAGGAGCCCCCAACCCCCGCCGACTCACCAACACCAACCGACGCACCCCATACGCCACCACCAAATGCCGAGCCAACACCGCACCCACACCACCCGTACCACCCGTCACCAACACCGACCCACCACCCCACACAGTCGAATGCGCGCCAACCGGCGACACCACCCCCCCAAAACCAGCCGAACCACCAAAATCAGCCGGACCGCCAGAATCACCACCACCAAGACTCGGCAGACCAACCACATCAGAAACCACCCGCACCAACCGCGGAACAAACACCCGACCCCGACGAATCCGCAACTCAGGCTCACCGGACGCAACCGCACCACCCAACGCCGCCCAAGACTCCGCACACCCATCCACATCCGCCAACACCAACCGACCCGGAAACTCCACCCGCACCGCCCGCACCAAACCCCACACCCCCGCATCAGCAGTCGCCAACACCAACCGCGACCCAACCAACGCCTCATCCACCAACCAACCCCGCAACCGAACCAACACCTCACCCACCACCGAACAGTCCTCCCACAACACCCAATCCAC
>NZ_BBQH01000154.1 GCF_018397995.1 Rhizomonospora bruguierae | reverse complement strand
GGCAGGGCGGAGAGTTCGATTTCGGCGACGTTGAGCCAGGATCCGTGCTTGGGGGTGTAGTGGATCTCGAGTCGCTGGGCCAACGCATGCGCTTTGGCTGGTTCGAGGGCCTCGTAGAGTGATCCGAGGGTATGGGTGTTGAGGTTGTCCATCACCAGCACGACCGTGGCGGCGTCGGGGTAGTCGACGGTGAGGAGGTGGTCAACCTCGTGCGCCCAGTCCACCCGGGTTCGCCGTGGTCGGGCGATGACGCGTCGGCGGCCGGCCAGGGGTTCGACCCACACGAAGATCGAGCACGTTCCATGGCGCACGTATTCGGAGTCCTCTTTGCGGTCACGGCCGGGTGCTGCGGGGATCGGGGCACGGGCGTGCGCGAGGAGCTGGTAGGGCTTCTCATCCATGCACACCACCGGCACCGCAGGATCGTGGGGGCGGGCGTAGACGTCCAGGACGTCTTCCATCCGGGCGGCGAACTCACCATGGGCTTTGGGTGGGATGGTCCAGCACTTCTTCAGGTGAGGACGAAGCGCCCCCTTTTGAGGATCCGGCCGATCGTGGAGTGGTCCAGGTCAGGAATATCATCGATCAACGCGACATGCTTCTCCAGCAGCCGCAGCGACCAACGCGCGTGGCCTTGCGGCGGCGCCGAGCAGGCCAGCGCGATGAGCCGGGCCTCGACCTCACCGGTCACCTTCGGATCCACCGGCGCACTGAGGCGCTTCTTGCGCGTGATGGTCTCCTCGACGTCCCTGCCACGCTCGGCGTAGACCCTCGAGGTCTTCACCACTGTGTCCACGTGCACCCCGGCACGCTCGGCGACTACCTCCTGGGTCGGCACCGGTTCACCGCGTTCGAGACGATCGGGATCGTTCTCGTCCAGTTCCAGCAGAATCCGCGCCCGGCGTACCTGCTGAGCCGGGTAGGACCCCGTACGAACCCGTTTGGTCAACCACTCGCGATCAGCAGCACTCAACACCACCGGACGCGACTTCATCCTCGCCATCTCGACTCGTTCCTAACGGGCTGAGAGGGAAGGAACCCGTCAGGGAACAGCACACCGCAACAACACCGCCGATAAGCGGCGACACGCCACT
>NZ_BBQH01000153.1 GCF_018397995.1 Rhizomonospora bruguierae | reverse complement strand
CCATCGAGACCGCCCGCGGCGAGGGTGTCACCCGGATTCTGGAGGTCGGTCCCGACGCGATCCTCACCCCACTGACCGAAGGGGCGGTGCCCAGTACCCGGCGGGACCGGCCGGAGCCGGAGACACTCCTGGGTGCGGTAGCGCAACTGTTTGCCCAAGGGCTCCCCGTTGACTGGGCGGCGATAGTGCCCGCCGGAAACCGGGTGGATCTGCCGACATACCCCTTCCAGCGGCAGCGGTACTGGCTCAGCGCCCCGGCCTCGGCCGGGGCCGGAGCCGGACATCCGCTGCTGACCGCGGCCGTGCCGGCGCCGGACTCGGACGCGGTCACCTTCACCGGGCGGTGGTCGGCATCCTCCCCGCCGTGGATCGCCGACCACGAGATCCACGGCCAGGTGATGCTGCCCGGGGCCGGGTTCGTCGAGCTGGCACTGTGGGCGGGCAAGCAGGTCGGACACCCTGCCGTCGCGGAGTTGACGCTGCACGCGCCGCTGGTTCTGCGCGGTGACGACGCGGTCGAGGTGCAGGTGGTGGTCGACGCCGAGCGGCGGCTGCGGATCTACTCCCGCGCGGACGAGACCTGGACCATGCACGCCGAAGGACTCCTGGACGTCGGCTCCGGTCCCACGGGTGAACCGGCCCCGATCTGGCCGCACCCCGACGCGTCCGAAGTAGACCTCGACGGGGCTTACGAGGCCCTCGCCGAGCAGGGGTTCGGGTACGGGCCCCGGTTCCAGGGGCTGCGGGCGCTGTGGCGGCACGGGACAGAACTGTTCGCCGAGGTGCGGCTGCCGGAACAGTTCGGTGACGACTCGGAGCGATTCGAGCTGCACCCGGCGCTGCTCGACGCGGCCATGCACGCGCTCGGCGTCGGCGCCGCCGACGACTCTCCCTCGCTGGTTCCGTTCTCGTTCGGCGGCGTCGAGGTGCACGCGCCCGGCGTCCGCGCGGCCCGGGTCCGGGCGACGCCCGTGCCGGGCCGGGCGGACGCGGTACGGCTCGAGTTGACCGACGTCACCGGCGGGCCGGTCGCCACCGTCGCCGAGGTCGGGCTCCGCCCGCTCTCCGCCGACCGGCTGCCCACCAGCGGGGTCGGCTCACTGCTGGCCGTGGAGTGGGTTCCGGTGTCTGTTGGTGGTGGGGGTGCG
>NZ_BBQH01000152.1 GCF_018397995.1 Rhizomonospora bruguierae | reverse complement strand
TTGTCAGCAAGACCGTCATGCCCATCCGGGTCGCGAACGTGCAGGTCTTCAGCCACAAGCTGGGTGTCTTTGCTACGGACTCGTATGCGGACCAGGCGGTGCTGTCATCGACGGTTCACCAACTTTGGGTCGTCAAGTACACGTCAACGATGCGGGCGGACATCAACTACTCGCCGTCGGACGTGTTTGAGACCTTCCCCCGCCCGCCCTTTTCCGAACGTCTTCAAGCTGCAGGGCGTTCTCTGGACGAGGAGCGCCGGGAGGTCATGCTTCGACGCGGGCTCGGTCTCACGAAGCTCTATAACCTAGTCAACGACGCCGAGTTGAGCGATGCCGCCGACCAGGATGTGGCGCGCATGCGAGCACTGCACGTGGAACTCGACCTTGCCGTCCTAGATGCATACGGTTGGTCCGATGTCACTCCCGGTCACGGCTTCCATGCATTTAGGCAAATGCAGCGCTGGAGCGTGAGCCCTGCGGCCCGCGTCGACATTCTCGACCGACTCCTCGAAGAGAACCACCGCCGAGCCGGACAACCACCACGGAGCAGCATCGACGCATCCTTGGGGGTCGATGAACTCGGATACGGCGGAACACTCTTCTGACCAGTTCGGGTTCCGTCAGTCGAAGAGAGTGCATTCGTCGAGCGGGGAGCGATTTCTAACCGAGGTTGGGCTACTTGGCCGGGCTCCGTCGCGGCGATGGTTCTCCAGTAACAGACGGTCGAGGATCTCGACGCGCGCGGCCGGGCCGACCGTCCATCGCTCCACTTGCCGGTATGAGTTGAAGCTGTGGTCGAGGTGCATGTCGTCCCATCCGTACGCGGCCATGGTCGCTTCGTCGACCTCGACGTGGATGTCGCGCAACCGGTCGATGTCCCTGTCCCGCTGAGTCCCGGGATCGTTCACGAGGTTGTAGAGCCTCGTGAGGCCGAGGTCGCGACGAAGCATGACCTCGCGACGCTCCTCGTCGAGTGAACGCCCGGCGGCCTCCAAGCGGTCGGTGGACATAGGTCGCGGCAAGGAGCCAAAGACAATTTCGGGCGTGTACGTCGCGTCAGTTCGCATGGTCGTGCCGTACTTGATGGCCCACAACTGGTGAATGCTTGAGGAGAGGATGGCTTGAGTTCCGAAGGAATCAGTCGCAAAGACGACCACCTTCTCATGGAAGATCTGCCCAGTCGGCACACGCAAAGGCATGACAGTCTTGCTGACAC
>NZ_BBQH01000151.1 GCF_018397995.1 Rhizomonospora bruguierae | reverse complement strand
CCACCCGGCCACAACAGCGCGCGTACGCTTGCCGCAGATGGCCGTCCGACTCGGCACGATGCTGCAGGTCGAGCGGCGGCCAACTGCTCCTGCAAGGCGCTACGGCTATCGCGCGCACATATCGGTGGCCGTCCGTGTAGACAGCCACCAGCGTCGGGCCGAGCAGATGGGACGAGGGCCGGTCTATCTGCCCGGTTTGCTGTCACCCGTCGTGCTGCTCCACCGAGTTCAAGACTTCGGTTCGCACGGCACCCAACAAGTGGCGGGCCTGTTCGCCGGTCACTGAGTCCGCGAGCAGCGAGTCGTAAACCTGCGAGTAGATGCGGATCTCTTCGGGATCGGTCAGGGTCAGCTCGCGGGTGTAGGTCTCGATCGTCGTGATCTGGGAGCCGTCGGGGAGGGTGTAGATCACGAAGGGGTGTGCGTGGACCGCTGATGGGCGGATGCCAGTCGGCAAGATCGACAGGCTCACCCCGGGCAGCGTGGCGACTGACAGGATCTTGTCGTACTGCGCGGCGAGCGCGTCGTGAGGTACCGGGCGGAACCGTAGCGCGGCCTCGGAGATGAGGAAGTCGAACTGGCGGCCCTTCTCGTACAGGGCAGCCTGCCGCTCCACGCGCGCCGCCGCTGCCCGTGCGGTGCCGCCTACGCGAAACACGTCGGCAAGGGCGAGGATGCTGCGGGCGTAGTCGGCGGTCTGGAGCAGTCCTGGCACGGCGGCGTGTTGGAAGACTTGCACCCGGGTGGCCTCTGCGAGGGTACGACTGATGCTGCGTTGGTGCGCGGCACGGCCGCCGGTCAGCGTCCGGTCCCAGATGATCGATGCCACCTGGATGGACTCCGCGACGTTCAGCTCCGCGGTGATCTCGGCCGAGGCGTCTGTGGCCGTCGCCCATGCCCGGACGTCATCGACGGACGGTTTCGTTCGGCGGTTTTCGATCGTTGAGACCTTGGACTGCGACCAGCCCAACTCGGCGGCGAGTCGCGTGGTTGACAGGCCCGCATCCTCGCGGAGTTCACGCAGCCTGGTCGCGAGCGTCGCCCGGTCGTCCATTGGCGGGCTCACCACGATCTACGCATTTCGTCCTGGACTGTCGGCAGGTATTCCAGGAGCGGGATTGAGTGCCTCATCGCAAGGTTCCGCTGTTCGATGAGGCTTTCTACATCGCTGGTCGGCTTCATGGCGAGGCGTCGGCCTTCCCCGTCGTAGTCGATCAGCACGACGAGTTCGTCATCGATCGCCTTCGAAGG
>NZ_BBQH01000150.1 GCF_018397995.1 Rhizomonospora bruguierae | reverse complement strand
GGAGCAGGTTTTGGGTCCAGGCGAGCAGGTCGATGCCGGTCAGCGCCAACTGGAGCCAGGCCTGGTTGATCGCGAAGACCCGGGACGGGAATCGGCCGAAGCCGGTGTTCTTGCCGGTGCGGATGCGGTCCTCGACGCGGGCGTGGGCTCGGTGGCGGGCTTCGAGGTATTGGATGCTGCCGTTGCCGGGTGGGGTGTCGGTGGCCACGACCTGGTGGCGCCAGCCTTCGATGGTGTCGAACAGTGACAGTTGGGCACCGGGGTGCGGGCGTTCGCGGCGGACCAGGAATCGGGTGCCCTCGGGCCAGCCGGTCGCGTCGAACAGGCCGGTGATCTCAGCGACCTCGGCGTGTTCCCGGAGGTCGCCGTCGGTGTCGACGGCGGGGATCCAGCGGGCTGCGGCGCGGATCGCTGCGCGGACCTGTTCGGTGATGGCGGCGCCGACGGAGAACCGGATGTCGAGGTGCTGTTCGCGCAGGGAGCGGATGTGGGCGAGGAAACCATGACTGCTGCCCGCGGAGTCGCTGCGCAGCAGGATCGGGGTGCCATGGCGGTGAGCGTCGGGGATCTGGGCGAGAGCCTGGTCAAGGACGGTGATGTGGTCGGTGGTGGTGTTGGATCCGGCCCGGCCTTCGCGCAGCAGTCCAGCCAGGGCCTCGCCGGTGTTGTCCAGGAAGCAGAGCAACGGGTGATATCCGAACGTCTTCTTCCAGGTCCGGGTCGCTGACTCCTTCTCGGAATGACAGATGACGATCGTCGCGTCGATGTCCAGGACCAGGCCGTGGACCGGCTGACCGGCCACCGTCGGTTGCGGCAGGTCACCACGGGTCTCGGCGTGCTGCGCCCACGCGACTTCACGAGCCTCGGCTCGCGCGGACCGCAATCCGGACAGCAGCGTCTCGTCCACCTGCGACAGCAGCCGCCAGGCGGTCGGGTCGGAGGCGACCTGCCCGAACAAGCCGGCCTGGTCACGCAGAACGGCGAGATCGGCGATCGCTTCACCACCATCGGCGAGCGTTATCGCCAGATCCACGGCAATCCGGCCCGGATCATGACCGCTGCGCCGCTGCCGCAGACCGGCGAGGGCATGGCTGAACGTGCTGGTCAGCCCCGTCGCGTCAGCGAGGTCAGCCAGTAGCCGGGCACCGGCGTGACCGACCACGCCTCGCCCGTCGCCGGTGACCATGATCTTCGGACGTGTTGCGGTAGCCTTCACCCAGCAAGTGCCTTCCGTGACAGGAACTTCGGACCCTCAGCAAGTCCTA
>NZ_BBQH01000149.1 GCF_018397995.1 Rhizomonospora bruguierae | reverse complement strand
GAGGTTCCCCCTGCGGACCGGACACCCTGAAACCAGACAGTGGTCTGGGGGAAGGATGTCCTGGTGCCCCGTCCATCGAAGTACCCCGAGCAGTTCCGCCGGGACGCGGTCGAGTTGGTCCGCTCGTCACCGGATCGGTCGCTGCGTGAGATCGGTCGAGAACTCGGCGTGAATCATGAGACCCTGCGTGGCTGGGTCAACGCCGCCAAGCGTGCCGAGCAGACCAGCGCCGGCGGCCGTGGTGGTGGCGAAGAGGTCAGCCCCAGCGAGCGCGAGGAGCTGCGCCGGCTGCGTCGCAGGGTGGCCGAGCTGGAGACGGAGAAGGACATTCTCCGCAAGGCAGCCGCCTATTTTGCGAAAGAGATGGGTCGATGATCCACCGCTACCGGTTCATCTCTGAACACGCCGCCGTGTACGGCGTCGCGCGGCTGTGCCGTGTCCTAGCGGTGAAGCGCAGGCAGGGCTACTACGAGTGGGCGGCCGCCCAGCCCGCCCGAGCGGCGCGGGCGCAGGCCGACGACGCCCTCGCCGCCGAGATCCGGACCATCCACGGCGCGCACAAGTGCGCGTACGGCTCCCCGCGGGTGGCTGCGGAGCTGCGCCGCCGGGGCCGGCGGGTCAACCGCAAGCGGGTCGAGCGGATCATGCGTGAGCGCGGCATCGTCGGGCACACCCGGCGCCGGCGCCGCTCGCTGACGAAGCAGGACGCCACGGCCGCACCGGCGCCGGATCTGATCGGGCGGGACTTCACCGCGCCAGCGCCTGGGCAGCGCCTCGTGGGTGACATCACCTACCTGCCCACCGCCGAGGGCTGGCTGTACCTGGCCACCACCATCGACCTGTTCAACCGGGAGGTGATCGGCCACGCCATGGCCGAGCACATGCGCGCCGGGCTCGTCACCGACGCCGTCGAACTGGCCCACCGCCGCGGCCTCGTGGCTCGTGGCGCCATCTTCCACTCCGACCGCGGCGCCCAGTACACCTCCGCCGAGTTCCGAGCCACGCTGACCCGGCTGCGGATGCGGGCATCGATGGGCCGCGTCGGTTCCTGCTACGACAACGCCGTCGCCGAATCGTTCTTCGCCAACCTCAAGACAGAGATCGGCACCAAAGTCTGGGCCACCCGAGCCGAGGCCCGCCGAGCCGTCTTCGCCTACATCAACTACTACAACCAGAACCGTCTACACTCGACGATCAACCATCGCACCCCGTACGAGATGCGCGTCTGCTACCGTCAACCCATCGCCCTCGCGGCATGAAACCCTGGTGTCCGATCCCAGGGTGGAA
>NZ_BBQH01000148.1 GCF_018397995.1 Rhizomonospora bruguierae | reverse complement strand
CAGGGCATGCGCAAGATCGAGCTATGACCGGATGGCCGGTTATGGGATAGTCACGCCCGTTCCGGTGGGTACGTAGAAGAGCGCGGCCTTCTGGCGATCATTCAGGTGTCTAGGCTGGATGATCACAAGTGAAGGACCGCGCTCGTGGAAGCATCATCGTTGATCGACGGGCTGTCCGCACGTTTGTGTGGCGTGTCGCCGTTGGTGGAGCCGGACGCGCCGGGGTTGTTGGAGGTACTGGCGCAGGTGCCGGACCCGCGAGACCGGCGTGGCCGTATCCATCCGTTGCCGGGTCTGCTCGCGGTCGCGGTCGCGGCGGTGGTCTCGGGGCAGAGCAGGGTCGTCGAGATCGCTGAGTGGGCCGCGGATCTGCCGGACGCGGTGTGGGACCGTCTCGGGGCGACCCGGGACCGGTTCACCGGGGCGCGGCGGGTGCCCGACGACAGCACGTTCACCCGGGTCCTGGCTGGTATCGACGCCGACGCCCTGGATGCCGCGGTGTGCCGCTGGCTGATCAGCCGGGCAGGTTCCGGCGGCTCGGGCCGGCGGGTGATCGCCGTGGATGGCAAGACCCTGCGTGGCAGCGGTCCGGCTGGCGCCCAGGTGCATCTGCTCGCCGCCGTGGATCACCGCGACGGGATCGTTCTCGCCCAGACCGACGTCGATGGGAAAACGAACGAGATCACCAGGTTCGTGCCCATGCTGGACACGCTGGACCTGGACGGGGCGATCATCACGGCGGACGCGATGCATACCCAGCGCGACCACGCCCGCTGGCTGATCGAGGACAAGAAGGCCGGCTACGTCTTCGTCGTCAAGCGCAACCAGCGGCGCCTGTATCGACAGGTCAAGACCCTGCCATGGGCGAAGATCCCGGTACTGGACACCACCCACGACCGAGGCCACGGCCGCCATGACATCCGCCGCTTGCAGGCGATCACCTGCCTCGGCCCCCTCGCCTTGGACTTTCCCCACGCCAGCCAGGCCCTGCGGATCCGGCGCCGCCGCTACAACCCGGCCAACGGCCGCTGGTCCACCATCACCGTCTACGCGATCACCAACCTCACCGCCGACCAGGCCGGACCCGCTGAGCTGGCCGACTGGCTACGCGGTCACTGGTCCATCGAAGTACTCCACCACATCCGCGACACCACCTACCGCGAGGACGCCAGCCGCCTCCGGACCGGTAACGCACCCCGCGCCCTAGCCACCCTGCGCAACACCGCGATCAGCCTGCTCCGCCTAGCCGGCGCCACATCCATCGCACCAACCCTCCGGAAGAACAGCCGGAACCCATACCGATCCCTACAACTACTAGGAATCGCCTAG
>NZ_BBQH01000147.1 GCF_018397995.1 Rhizomonospora bruguierae | reverse complement strand
TGGCGGTCGGGCTTGTTATGTGGATGGTTGCCGATGATGGCGGGTGTGTACAACTAACGGCTGATCGACCGATCAAGGGAGAGACGCCAGATGACGACCGAGACCACCGTTGAGCAGCCGGCCGTGGAGCCAATGGGTACGGTCGCGGATGAGCAGTTGATCGCGATGCTGGTCGATCGGGCTCGTGGTGACGGGCTGAAGTTGACCGGTGAGGGCGGGCTGTTGCAGCAGCTGACCAAGCGGGTCCTGGAGTCGGCTCTGGACGGGGAGATCACCGACCACGTCGGCTACGACGAGCACGACCCTGCCGGTCGGGGCAGCGGGAACACCCGTAACGGCAGCCGGACCAAGACCGTGCTCACCGACGTCGGGCCGGTCGAGGTCCGGGTGCCGCGGGACGCGGCGGGCACGTTCGAGCCGCAGATCGTACGCAAACGGCAGCGGCGCCTGACCGGGGTCGACGACCTCGTGCTGTCGTTGTCGGCCAAGGGCCTGACCCACGGCGAGATCAGCGCACACCTGGCCGAGGTGTACGGCACCGAGGTGTCCAAGCAGACGATCTCCACCATCACCGACAAGGTCATGGACGGCATGGGCGAGTGGCAGAACCGACCCCTCGACCCCGTCTACCCAGTCCTGTTCATCGATGCTATCAATGTGAAGATCAGGGATGGGCAGGTCGCGAACCGGCCGATCTACGTGGTCATGGCGGTCACCGTTGACGGCCACCGCGACATCCTGGGCATCTGGGCCGGCGACGGCGGCGAAGGGGCGAAGCACTGGCTGCACGTGCTGACCGAGCTGAAGAACCGCGGCGTGGCCGACGTGCTCATGCTCGTGTGTGACGGGCTCAAGGGCCTGCCGGAGGCGGTGGAGACGGTCTGGCCACGCACCATCGTCCAGACCTGTGTGGTTCACCTGCTGCGCAACTCATTCCGTTACGCGGCACGGCAGGACTGGGACAAGATCGCGAAGGCGCTCAAGCCGGTCTACACCGCACCACGGAGGACGCCGCGACCGAGCGGTTCATGGAGTTCGCCGATGCCTGGGGCACCAAGTATCCGGCGATCGTGAAGCTGTGGTCGGACGCGTGGGCCGAGTTCGTCCCGTTCCTCGCCTTCGACGTGGAAATCCGCAAGGTCATCTGCTGCACGAACGCGATCGAGTCGGTAAACGCCCGCATCCGCAAGGCCGTCCGCGCCCGTGGGCACTTCCCCAATGAGCAGGCCGCGCTCAAGTGCGTGTACATGGCGTTGATGAGCCTCGACCCCACCGGTGCCGGCCGCCGGCGGTGGACGATGCGCTGGAAGGCACCGCTGAACGCGTTCCAGATCGCCTTCGAGGG
>NZ_BBQH01000146.1 GCF_018397995.1 Rhizomonospora bruguierae | reverse complement strand
CACGGGCACGGCAAAGTCGGAGAGTGTGCGACTGGGGACTCTGTGTTGATGTCCCGAGTGGAGTTGACGGGGCGGGCACGGCTCCGGTGATCTTGAGGTTGTCTACGCCTTCAGATCACTGTGTGGAGTACCGTGCCCGCGCCTGCATCATTGCTGATCAACGCTGTCCAAGGCCAGTCGGAGGAGGAGACACGACCGGTCATGTTGGGCCGTAATGGGCAGGAAAGCCTGGTCGCAGCCCTGTCGGAGGTTCCCGATCCGCGGGATGCGCGGGGTATCCGGCATCAGGTGCCGACGGTGGTCGGGTTGTCGTTGGCCGCGGTGCTGGCGGGGAGCCGGTCGGTGTACGCGATCGGGCAGTGGATCGCCGGGTGTTCGCAGAAGACGCTGCGCGCGTTCGGTGCCCGCGTCGATCCGGCGACTGGCCGGTATGTCGGTCCGGACGAGAAGACGGTGCGGGGGTTGTGTGCCCGGCTCGACGGCGACGCGCTGGACGCCGCGATGGGGTGGTGGTTGCAGCGCCGAGCTCTGGCGGCGGCGCGGGCGGAGGCACGGACGGGGGTCCGGCCGCCGCGGGGCCGTAAGGCCCGCCGCCGGGCCAAGGCTGCCGGTCAGGGCCGTCCGCGGGCCAGTACGAGGGGCCGGCACCGGCCACGGTTGCCGCAGGTCGCGGTGGACGGCAAGACCAGCCGTGGCGGGAAGACCGCTGGTAGCCCGGCGCCGCATCTGCTGGCCGCGTTGTCGTGCGCGGGTGTCGTGCTCGCCCAACGCCAGATCGCGGACAAGAGCAACGAGATCGGCGCGTTCGTCGGGCTGTTGACCCCACTCGACCTGGTTGATCACGTGGTGACGGCCGACGCGATGCAGACGCAGCGTAAGCACGCCCGGTGGCTGCGCGAGGAGAAGAAGGCCCACTTCGTGTTCCCGGTGCTGGACAACCAGCCCACCCTGTTCGATCGGCTCGACGCCCTCGCCTGGGCCGATGTGCCGGTCACCGCGTCCAGCGTGGACGACGACCGGGGCCGACACGAGACACGGACCATCCAGGTACTGCCCGCCCCACCCGAGTTGAACTTCCCGTACGTCGCGCAGGTGTTCCTGATCGAACGCACCGTCACGATCAAGGGCAAGACCACCTACCAGGCGATGCTGTACGTCACCAGCCTCACCGCCGCCCAAGCCGACCCCGCTGATCTCCTCGCGTACGTCCGACAACACTGGAGCATCGAGGTTCTCCACTGGATCAGGGATGTGACCCTCGGCGAGGACGCCTCCCGGATCCGCACCGGCAACTCACCCCGGGTCATGGCGACCCTACGCAACGCATCGGTGAGTCTGCTCAGAATCCACGACACCGTCAACATCGCCGCCGCGCTGCGATACAACGCCCGCAAAAACCGCCGGATCCTCAAACTCCTGGAGCTTCTACCAGGCTAAACACCGAGCCGGCCGACTTTGCCGTGCCCG
>NZ_BBQH01000145.1 GCF_018397995.1 Rhizomonospora bruguierae | reverse complement strand
CTGACACGAAAATGCCGTGACCACCGGCGGGTTTGACCTGGTCAGGCGGCCTGTGGGATCGGGTCGAAGCGTACGGTCATGCCGAGGGCGTTGGCCTCGCGGGTCATGCGTCGCATGGCTCGTGCGGGGTCGCGTCTGGTCAGGTAGTCCCCGCCGAGGTCTTGGTAGATGGTGTGGTCGTGCAGGACGTGCCAGATCGCTTTGGCGAGCTTGTGCATGACCGCGACCAGGGCTTTCTGTCTACCTCGGCGGGCGGCGGTTCGTCGGTAGAACGCGGCCAGGTAGGAGTCCTTGACCCGCGTCACGGACAGGGCCGCGATCCCGAGGATCCGTTTCAGGTTCGTGTTGCCGTCGCGGGTTTTGCCGGACTTGTTCACTCCGGCGGACTCGTTGACCCCGGGACATACTCCGATCCAGGAAGCCAGATGCCCAGCGGTGGCGAACTGGGCCATGTCGCCGCCGGTCTCCACGAGGATGATCTCCGCGGCCCGTAGCCCGATCCCGGGGATCGTGTCCAGCCGGATGAGATCACCGTCGTGGTCTCGGGTCAGCTCCGCGATCCGTGCGTCCAACTGACCAATCAGCGCGTCGAGATGATCGATCTGATCGAGGTAGTGCCGGCACATCCACGCGTGATGCTCGGTGAACGTCCCGTCCAACGCGTCGACCAGTTGGTCGGTCTTCTTACGCGCCACTCCCACAGCCAGGTCGGCCAACGCTCGCTGATCGCGCTGTCCACCGATCAGCGCCCGCAGGATCGCTCGGCCGCTCACCCCGTCCAAGCGTGTGATCACCGAGCTGAGCTTCATGCCGGTGTCTTCCAGTTCCTTCTCCAGCCGCTGGAGCTCCTGCCCCCGGGCCACGGTGACCTCGGTGCGCCGACGGGTCAGATCCCGCAACTGGCGGATCGCCTCGGATGACACAAACGAGCCCATCACCATTCCCGACGCCCCCGCCCTGGCCAGGAATGCCGCATCGGAGGGATCCGTCTTGCGTCCCCGGATGCCCTTCAGATGCTGCGGATTGACCAGCATCACATTCAGCTCCGGCTGCAAGGTGTAGTACACGTATCGCCAGTAATCGCTCGTCGCCTCCAAGATCACCACTTCGACCTGCCGTTCGAGTAGCCAGGCCAGCAACCGGCGAATCTCCCGGGGCACCGTGCCGAACTTCTCCGTCTCCAACGACCACGTCCCCGGCCGCCTCGGATTCGGCACCCGCACACAGGCGACCAGGAACCGCTTGCCCAGGTCCACGCCCGCCGAACGCAGATAGATGACCTCGTCCTTGACCTCTTGACGTCCCATACCCACTCCTGAGATCACGGTTCCATCAGGTGGGGACGCCCGGAGAAGTCGAAGCAGAAGGCAGACACTGACACACGTGCTCCGGCCAGCGAAAACTCACCGACCTGGCAACAAACCGTAGATCGTCATCGACTTCCGTAACCAGCCTAAACATCGAGCTCACAAGGCATCACAGATCAACCGGCGTACCGCGCGCCCCGGCCCCATTTTCCCTCCCCCGTGGACGGCCGGCCAGGCCGGGGATGCCT
>NZ_BBQH01000144.1 GCF_018397995.1 Rhizomonospora bruguierae | reverse complement strand
CTAGTGCAGCCCCGCGTTAATCCTTGATGGGTCAGGACCAGGCGGTGGGGTCGCCGAGGTAGAGCCCGCAGGCGCAATCGATGGCCTCTTCGGGGGTTCCGGCGGGTTGACCATTGGGCAGGAACGAGTCTTCGTAGCCGTCGCGGCTGGCGAGGTGGATGGCGAAGCCCCACTGGTCGGCGGTGCCGGTGAAGCGCAGCCGGCACAATGGCCAGATGTCACCGTCCTCGTCGGCGTCGATGTAGGCGTAGTCGCCGCGGAACCGCACCACCATGCGGGTCAGCTGAGGCCAGCGGGCCGCTCGGTGTGCCTCGACCCGGTCAGCGAGGGCGGTCTTGACGGTGTCGGGCATCTTCGCCATGGAGGTCATCGTGCCCGACGCCGGTGTGTCGCATGGCCTCCACCCTCCGGTATTGATACAGATCCTCTCCGCGTGGCTGATCATGCCCCCCCTTGTTGAGTCGCTGGCCACGCGGAGAGGACACCCCTGTGCCGCCGTCCGCGCGGAGCGTGATCATCGACGCGCAACAGCGTTCCCGGCTGGAGGCCCTGGCCCGGTCACGCACCGCCGGGCTGCGCGAGGTCCAACGAGCCCGCATCGTCCTGACCGCCGCCGACGGCGCCAGCAACGCCGCCATCGCACGGGACCTGTCGATCACACAGAACACAGTCCGTACCTGGCGCAACCGGTTCGCCGAGCACGGCATCGACGGCTTGGCCGACCGGCCACGACCGGGACGACCCCCGGTCTACGGCCCCGACACCCACCTGCGGATCGTGGCCGCCGTCACCAGCGAACTGCCCGAGGCTGACAGCGTGTGGTCGCACCGGCTGCTGGCCGAACACCTGCACGCCGACGGGATCAGCGCCTCCCAGATCGGGCGGATCCTGGCCGATCTGGACCTCAAGCCCCACCGGGTACGCGGCTGGTTGACCCGCCGCCCGGATCCCGCCTTCTTCACCAAGGCCGCCGAGGTCTGCGACCTGTACCTCAACCAGCCCGCCGATTCCATGGTGGTCTGCATCGACGAGAAGACCGCCATCGCCGCCCGTAGCCGCAAGCATCCCGACCAGCCGGCCCGGCCCGGGCGCGCGGCACGACGCGAGTTCGAGTACGTCCGCCACGGCACCGTCTCGATCATCGCAGCCCTGCACGTCCACACCGGCGAGATCCTCACCGAACAGATCGTCCGCAACGACTCGACCACCTTCATCGCCTTCCTGACCATGCTCGATGCCCACATCGACCCGAAGCTGACCGTTCACCTCGTGCTGGACAACGGCTCGTCGCACACGTCGAAGGCGACGAAGAAGTGGCTCCGCGAGCACCCCCGCTTCCAGCCGCACTACACCCCCGCCCACGCATCCTGGCTCGACCAGGCCGAACTGTTCTTCTCGATCCTGACCAGACGACTGCTACGCCGGGGCGAATTCACCTCGCGCCAGGACCTCGCCGACAAGATCGAAAACTTCGTCATCGTCTACAACCGAGCCGCCAAGCCCTTCCGATGGACATACGACGGACGACCCCTCAAAGCGGCATAAACCCCTCAAGGATTAACGCGGGGCTGCACTAG
>NZ_BBQH01000143.1 GCF_018397995.1 Rhizomonospora bruguierae | reverse complement strand
GGGAGTGTCATCCCTGAAGGAGCGGGGCCGTGTCAACCATCAAGGCCTGGCGGTTTGTGACCGGTTTGAGCGGGTTCCCGGCTAGGTGCGGGCGAACGCCGGTAAGGGGTCGGGGTCAGGACTCGACCGCCAGGTCGACCCGCGTAGCGGGCTTGGTCTTGACGCCGATCCCGGGCGGCGCAGAATCGGTGCGCCGGAACGGCATGTGGTGTTGTGGTTGAAGGCCGTGTTCTCCAGCGTCTGAAATGGACGGGTGGCGGAACCGGGGGCCGGTTGCCGGTCATCCCTTCGCCGCGGCGGGGCGGCATGGAGTGTTACGGCCGCGACCAGGCGGGGTCAATCAAGTGTGGTCGACCGCGCCACCGGGGTGGGGGTCAGACACTCCACGACCTCGCGCCTGGCCGCGCCGGGCTGGGGGCTCACGCGGCCTGGGCCAGGCAACGGATGTGGCCGTCGCGTAGGCCGTAGAAGACCAGGGTGAGCAGTTCGCGGGCGGCGGCGACCTTGGCGATGTTGTTACCGCGTCGCTCGCCGATGCGCGTCCGGGTCCGGGCAATGGGCCCGGTATGCACGCGCTGGACGGCCTCGACCGCAGCCCACCGGACCAGGGTGTTGCCCTGCTTGGTGATGCGCCCTCGGTGGACCTTGGTGTCGGACTCCCGGTGCTTGGGCGTCATGCCTGCCCAGGAACATAGCTGTTGCGGCCGGGCGAAGCGGGTGACATCGCCGATCTCGGCCACGAACACCGCGGCGAGTACCGGCCCGACGCCGGGTAACGCCTGGATCGCCTGGTAGCCCGGGTGCGTCTTCAACTGGGCGGCGGTGCGCTTGGCCACAATGTCAATCTCGAGGGTGATCGCATCGATGAGCCGGCGAAGTGACAACACCCGCGCGTGGAACGGCGCGTCGAGCTGTAGATCGTCGAGCAGTTGCTGCCCGCCGACGCCGAACAGGTCGGACATGGCCACCCGCACGCCCTGCTTGGCAAGCACCGAGTGGACCTGCGCCTTGAGCCCGGAGCGCAGCGCCACCAGCTTGCACCGGTGACGGACCGCCTCCCGCAGACCACGAACCTCGGGCGGGGCGATCCACGCCTCGGGGAGCCGACCCATCCGCAGGAGATCGGCCAGATCGGCCGCGTCACGTTCGTCGTTCTTCACCCGCCGATAGGCGAATCCCTTCACTCCCAAGGGATGTGCCAGGTGAACCTTGGCGCCGGACTCGGCGAGCACGTCCGCCGCCCAGTACCACCCATACGTGGCTTCCAACACCACGTCGGGACTCTCGCCCCAACCGGCGACCTGCCGCGCCAACTCGAACGGATCGTTGTCGATTCGCACCGTCGAACCGATCCGTTGCCCTTCCGGAGTCATCCGCACGATCACGCTGCGCCGCCGGTGCAGGTCTATCCCCACATACTGCCGGCCGTCGTACTCTTCCACAGGGGCCTCCTTCGTCGTGGTACGTCGTGACAACCCCAGGAAAACCCCTGACCAGGGTGACTGTCACGAGGAGCGGAGGCCCCGCTCCTTCATCGCATCAAGTTAACGGCTGATCTTGGTTGTTGAGGTGGTCAGTGGTTGGCCGGGGTGAGCCGG
>NZ_BBQH01000142.1 GCF_018397995.1 Rhizomonospora bruguierae | reverse complement strand
CATCCACCCCCGCAGCCCGCCGACGCGTCGTCGCTGAACCCGAGCTTCAACTCAGTCGACCCAGACTGATCCGTGTTCTGGATCGTGTTCTGCACGAACGTATCGAACCCCGGCTCCAAGTCCACCGACGGGTCAACCGTCACCGGGAACTGCACCGCCGGATCCGCGAAGAAACCCTGACCCGGCAACAACACCAGATCCATCCCCGAATCGGTCGCGACCAAGGCCATCGGAACCTCAGCTACGCGCGGACGTTCACCAGACTGCTCGCTCACCGGGGAGGCGTCCCACATCACCGCCGGCGACACACTCACCACCGAACCCGACGGCACCTGACCAGTCAGACTCTCCCCCACCCGCCCACCGGTCAGCGTGGCCTCCGCCTGCCACGGCATCGACACCGACTCAAGCTCCGCCACCGCCTGCGGCGTCTTGACCCGCAACGAATACTCAAACCCCGTACGCCGCGCCTCAACCACCAGATCAACACCTGGCCGCGCATCCACATACGTCGCCGTCTCACCATCCAGGACCGGCGCCGGAAGCTGGCCACGCCACCCCAACCGAACCTGCTCAACGCCGCTACCCAACACCACCAAATCGTCCGACCCCGCGTCGTGCCCACCCGAAAGACTCAGCCCACGAGGATGCGCCTTCGGCACCACCGACCCGTCCGCACGGCGCTCCAACGTCAGATCAATGTCCACCCACCGATTCGCCGCGTCCAGCATCCGCACCGGTGATACATGAACCCGCGACTGCAACGTGCCATCCGGCTGGGCCCACACCTGCGCCGTCGGCGTCCGCAACCCCGTCACCTCAACCGGCCGCCGCTTCCGGTGCGCCAGCAGCATCGCACTGGCCTGATCGGGCGCCTCCAACACAACTTCAGAGGCAAGCCTCACACCGTCCGGAACAGACCCCCACGCGGTGGCCGATCCATCGAGTCGGTCGCTGAGGACGGGCCCCGCCAAAGCCGAGCCAGCCAGCACCGACGTCATCACTAGCGCCAGCCGACGCCCACGAACCGCAACCCGCACCATAGCCCCCGACACTCATCGCATCCTTATGATGTCGGAGCGTAACGATCTATAGAGGCAACCGTCAATGATCCTCTCCGTCGATTCCCCGCAACCTTGTTAGCCTCGGTCTTTCGTGCGCCCAGCGGACCTGGAGGTGAGTGTGTAGCTCAGCTGCAGTCGTAAGCTCGTCGTCGCCTGCCGGTGTGAGTCCGGTCCGGGTAGCTGCCAGGAGGCCCGGTAGCAGGCTGGCGGCTCGGTCTGGAAACGGGTCGGGTCGAAGCCCAGCGTCGAAGCCCTTGTGGGGGAGCGACTGAGCGGTCCGTAGCATCAAGCGAAGCCTGCGGCGTCGTTAGTGGTCTCGCCTTCGGGTGGGGCAGAGGGAGTGCCGAGCCCCCGAAATCAGGGTGAAGGCCATGGAAGCGGTGTAGCTCCTGGATTGCAGCCGCGAAGAACTCCCCGGCGTATGGGGCACAGAACGTTCAGATGGTGGCGGCGGGAACTGGGGAGACCCTCCCCAGCCCGGTGACCTGCGGATTGTGTTACCGGAGCGTGGCGTCCTATAACCGATGATCTCGGGAAGCGGGAGAGCCATTCAAA
>NZ_BBQH01000141.1 GCF_018397995.1 Rhizomonospora bruguierae | reverse complement strand
CTAAGCCTGAATCCGTGGACCGGCCGGTGCATCTGGTGCCGGTGACGGCGTGGAGATGTGACGAGAGTGCCCTCTGGGCTGGGACGATCGGGTTTGTCTAGGACTCGATCAGACCGGCTCGGAAGGGCACTCTCGGTGCAAGGATCTCACTCTTGGCGTGGTGACCGCGCGATCTTCGATGAGGACAACCTCGTGTCGCACGCGGGCCTCGTACCGCTGCTGGCGCTGGCCGAGCGGACCGGGTTGTCGCGGCTGCTGGACGAGCATGTGCGGTTCGGCTGCGAGCGGGTCAGATCGGGTGCGGCCAACACGACGCCGAAACTCGTTGCGATCATCGCCGGGATGGCCGCCGGGGCTGACACCATCGATGACCTGGACATGATCCGTGCTGGTGGGATGAAGCAGGTCTTCGGCGGGGTCTACGCCTCGGCCACGTTGGGGATCCTGCTGCGGGAGTTCACTCACGGCCATACCCGGCAACTGTCGGCGGTGCTGCGCCGGCACCTGATCGCCCTGTCCGAGCAGACCCCCGTGCTGGACGGCATCGACCAACGGTGCCTGCTCGATATCGACTCGCTGCTGCGCCCGGTATACGGCCACGCCAAGCAGGGTGCCTCCTACGGACACACGAAAATCGCGGGCAAGCCCATCCTGCGTAAGGGCTTGTCACCTCTGGCCGTGACCCTCAGCACTCCCACGGCGGCTCCGGTGTTGGCCGCCGTCCGGCTGCGGGCCGGACGCGCCGGATCGGCCAAAGGCGCCGCGTCCATGCTCACCGAGGCGATCAACACCGCCCAGCAGGCAGGTGCGCGGGCATACGACATCCTGGTCCGAGGTGACTCGGCCTTCTGCAACGGCAAGATCGTCGCCGCGGTCGCGGCCACCGGGGCGATGTTCTCCTTCACCATCGCCACCAACCCGGCCGTGGCCGCCGCGATCGCCTCCATTCCCGATGAGCAGTACACGCCCGTGCGCTATCCCGGCGCGGTCGTCGACCCCGATACCGGACAGTTGATCTCCGACGCCCAGGTCGCCGAAACCACCTACACCGCGTTCGCCGACACCCGCCACCGGCACACCGCACGCCTGCTCGTGCGCCGCGTCCTGGACGCCAACACCCAGGACCCCCTGTTTCCCGTCTGGCGTTACCACCCTGTCTTCACCAACAACACCGAGCCGATCGACCAGGCCGACATCACCCACCGCCGGCACGCCGTCTGCGAGACCGTCTGGTCCGACCTGATCGACGGACCCTGGGCCCACCAACCCTCCGGTGTGTTCGCCGCCAACGCCGCCTGGTGCATCCTCGCCGCGATCTGCCACAACCTGCTCCGCGCAGCCGGCACCCTCACCGCGACCACCCGCTACACGGTGGCCCGGGGCGCCACCCTGCGCACCCACCTGATCAATATCCCGGCCCGTCTCGCCCGGCCGCAACGCCGACCCGTGCTGCACCTACCCCGCCGCTGGCCCCGCGCCGGCGCCTGGCTCACCTTGTGGAAGGCCGTGTTCACCTGACATGGGGCCGCCATCGCCGCACGCTTCACATGCAACACCCACACCGAACTGCCCCAACACGACGTAATCGAGCAGGCTGGACCAGGGCCAGCGGATCCATCACACCCTCAATCGGCAAGATCAACCCGACTACACTCCCAGAGTCCGATCCACGGATTCAGG
>NZ_BBQH01000140.1 GCF_018397995.1 Rhizomonospora bruguierae | reverse complement strand
CTAGCCTCGGCCTTTCACTAGCTGTTGATCAACGTGTTGATTGAGGCTTGTTGATCTTCGTTGGTGGGCTGTCGAGGTGCGGGCACGGCGGTGTCCCGACGCGGTGGTCGGGTTCCTCCATCGGGTACTGGTCGGGACGCGGGTGTCTGGCTCAGGTGATGGGTTGGGGTAGGGCGGCGAGCCGGTCGAACGCGGTGACGAGCGTCTGGGCCCAGGGCCAGTCCTGCGCGATACGCAGTCGGGTGCGGCGGGCGGAGCGGGTGATCCGGGCGGCTACGTGCAGGAGCCGGTAGCGCAGTTTCTTGGGTTCGGCGTGGGCGAGGTCGCCGTCCAGGAGCAGGTGTTGGGTCCAGGCGAGCAGGTCGATTGCGGTGAGAGCGAGTTGGAGCCAGGCGGCGTTGATGGCGAAGTCGCGGGACGGGAAGTGGCCGAATCCGGTGTCTTTACCCGTGCGGATGCGGTCTTCGACGCGGGCGTGGCCGCGGTGGCGGGCTTCCAGGTACTGGATCGATCCGCGCCCGTGCGGGGTGTCGGTGGCCATCACCTGGTGGCGCAGGCCTTCGATGGTGTCGAACAGTGACAGTTGCGCGCCGGGGTGCGGGTGTTCACGGCGCACGATGAATCGGGTGCCGGCCGGGTAGTTGGCCAGCCAGGTGGCGGGCAGCAGGCCGGTGATCTCGCAGATTTGCGCCCCGTCGCGTAGGTCGCCGTCGGTGTCCAGGGCCGGCAGCCACCAGTCGGGGTGGTCGATGGCGATCCGGATCGCGTCGCGGACCGCCTCGCCGATCGCGACACCGACGGAGAAGGAGGTGTTCATGCCGTGCTCGCGCAGCGAGCGGATGTGGGCCAGGAACCCGTAGGTGCAGCCGGCCGAGTCGCTGCGGATGAGGATGTCGGTGCCGTAGCGGTGCGCGTCGGGGATCTGGGCCAGGGCCTGATCGAGGACGGTGATGTGATCCGCGGTGGTGTTCGACCCGGCCCGACCCTCGCGCAACATGCCCGATAGCGCCTCCCGGGTGTTGTCCATGAAGCAGAACAACGGATGGAACCCGAACGTCTTCTTCCATGTGCGGGTCGCTGATTGCTTGTCTGAATGGCAGATCACGATCGAGGCGTCCACATCGAGGACCAGACCCGGCACTGGCATGCCGGCCGCCATCGAGGCCGGTATCCCGTCGCGGGTCTCGGCCGCCTGCGCCCAGGCCAACTCCCGCGCGGCGGCGCGGGCCGCCCGCAACCGATCGAGGGCATCACTGTCCACACCGGACAAGACCCGCCACGCGGTCGGATCCGATGCCACCGCCCCGAACAGGTCCGGCTGATCACGCAGGACCGCCAGATCGGCGATCACCTGACCGCCGTCGGCGAGCATCACCGCCATATCAACCGCGACCCGGCCCGGGTCATGCCCGCCCCGCCGCTGCCGCAGCCCAGCCAGCGCGTCACCGAACGCGTTGGTCAACCCCGTCGTGTCGGCAACATCGGCCAGCAGCCGGGCACCGGCGTGGCCGACCACACCACGCCCATCCGCGCTCACCGTGACCTTCGGACGTGTTCCGGTAGTCTTCACCTGGCAGGTGCCTTCCGCGCGGGACCGATAAGACCATCAGCAAGTCCTATCTTCCCAGCTCAGAAGGCACCTCTCCATTCTTGATCCACACTATGGACGGCGCTTAACGAAAGCCTGAGGCTA
>NZ_BBQH01000139.1 GCF_018397995.1 Rhizomonospora bruguierae | reverse complement strand
CACGACCCCCTTCGGCGCGATGCGGGGCGCCGCGAGCGGCGTATGGCCCAGCGCTATGGACAAGGGCTTCGTCGGTGGAACAGGGGACCCCTCCGGACTTACCCATCTGGGCGCGCGGCAGTATGACCCAGAAATAGGCCGATTCGCCTCCGTTGACCCTGTTATCGACAGCAGTAATCCGCAGCAAATGAATGGGTTTGCGTACGCGAACAACAGCCCCGCGACGTCGTCCGATCCCACGGGCCTCTACCCTGGTTGCAGTCAGGGAGGTGGCAAGAATCGCGGATGCCACGACGGAACGGGTAATCGGCCGAACGGCTCCAACTCCAAGAGCTCCTCGAGTCACAGCGGCGACAAGTGGCGTGACCGTCCCACCGTTGCCTGGACGACGCTTGATCGAGCAACTATCATCCGAGAGGTGAAGCTCCTCCTCGATCAGCCGGCGGATGCGCCGTGCTTCCATGGCACACGCGGCATTCACGACTGCGAGAATTTTATGGCCTGGTCCTACGACATCGTGAGGTTTGCCAACGAGGCAGGGGTCGATCCGCGGCTCCTGATGTCCGTGTTGGCCATCGAGGTCGGGCGCTCTGATGAACTATTGCCCATTGATAATCTTGTCCAGTTCGGAAGCTGGGCACTTGACCAGGCGGGAGCCTATGGTTTCCTCAAAGAGCATCTTACCGGGAAGGGGGATAGTCCCCCTTCGCTCGGATGGGGAAATATCCAGGAGCGTGCCTTTAACGAGACGGTGGCCCGGCATTGGAGCGTTCTCGGCGGCATCGACTGGTCGGATCTGATGGGAAACCATGAGCTCAGCATCAAGGTGACCGCCTACAGGCTGCGTGACCTAATGGCCTACGCCGATGCTGCACCGGCGGGAATGAGAAGAGATTATTCTCGTGATGAAGTAGCGGCGGCAATCTATAACATCGGCACCGAAAATTTCGCTGACTCGGTGAAAGCGGGAAACCTCGGTCCTCTAGGATCTAGTTACGCTCGTGCTGTTCGCGACCACTATGACTGGACAGACGCAATTATCTGTGGTTCCGGCCTCTGGGAATGTTACTGATGATGACTCAAAAGGGAGTACTCCTCCTGGTGACCGTTGTGCTGACGTGCCTAGCTGGAGCGGCATACGTCGTCTGGGGCGGTAGCGCCACGCGAGAGTCTCAGTATGCTGAACAGCTTGACGTCCAAGAGCACGAGCTCGTCCGCAGATTCGACGAGAAAGGGCTGAATTCCATCTACATTGGTCCGCCTACAGTTGGAATTCCCGCATTGACGGGGCCGCAGCTCGTCCTCAATCCGCCGCAGCCGAACTTTTCGGACGCGTTGTATGAACACGCAGCAAGCGGCTCCGGCCAATTAGGCGACGGCACCGAGTGTCGCGTCGACGTCTACCGCGTAAAGCAGAATGTGCAGCCGTTTTCAACATGGCGGCTAAACAGGGAGCAGATTCAGCGGGTTCAAACCGGCAGGGCAGAGGTACTCCAGGTTGTTACAAGATGTGCGCCATTCGACACATAACACTGGCTGGGCGGGGATGCTCGCCGGGGGGTGTCCCTATGACGTTTGTCAAGGAGACGCCCGTAGCGGGGCGAGCCACCGGTGATGTGCAGGACGGGTTGGGTGTAGGACAGGGGATGGGGGTCGGATCGGCTGCGGCTTATCCGGTTCCTCGGGCCGATCGAGGTGCTGACGGCCGCTTCAGCTACGGGCTGG
>NZ_BBQH01000138.1 GCF_018397995.1 Rhizomonospora bruguierae | reverse complement strand
CCTCAACCACCGGCGCGAGAGCGTCGAACGCCTCGGTCAGCGCCTGCGTGGCCGCGTCGAGGCGTCGTCCGCGCTCTCGGACAGCGTTTCCAAGAGCGCGTGCGCTTTTCCCATGATCTCCAACGCGGTCTTCGTCCGCGCCAAGTCCGCTTCCAGACGCTCATTACGCCGCCGCAACCGCTCGATCTCGGTAGCCTCCGCGCTGCGGCGCCGGTTCTCACCCACCGGACTCTTGCGGCTGCCCAAGGCGGTCAACGCTCCCGCGTCCCGCGCGGCCCTCCACTCCAAGATGTGCGAGTGGTACAGGCCCTCCCGACGCAGGATCGCCGCCCCCTCACCCGAGGCCTCCGCCGCGTCGTACTCCGCCACAATCCGTAGTTTGTACTCCGCCGTGAACGTCCGCCGTTTCGGCCGTCCGCCCTGCTCACCAGGCGTGCTGGGTAGTGTCACGATGATCCTCTTCCTGTCTCCCGGCAAGCCTAGCTGCATCGGGACGGCTGCCTCATCTCAGCCTGACAGACAGGGCAGCGCGGACGTCGAGGCAGAACGGGCAGGCTCGCGCGGGCTGCCGGTGACCGCGGCGCAGGCCGGGCACAGCGGCACACCATCAGGTTCGTCGACGGAGGTGGCGCAGGCCCGGCAACGCATGCCTATCCGCTTACCGGTGTTTCGAGCCGGGTGAACCAGTCGTGGATCGAGCGCCGGTACCCGTCGGGCATGGGTAGGGCCGCGATCTCGTCGGCGGCGAACAGGCGGGCTTCCTTGTGCTCGGAGCTCACCGTGATCGGCGAGTCGTCGTCGACGAAGCAGCCGTAGGTCACGATCAGCACGTCGATGCCGTCGCGGATGTGGTACTGCCAGGAGTCGAGGATAGGGCCGACCCGCACCGTCCAACCGGTCTCCTCGCTGATCTCCCGGCCGACGCAGGCGGCCGGGTCCTCGCCGAGTTCGAGCTTGCCGCCGGGGAGTTCCCATTCCTCGCGCTCGTTACGCAGCAGCAGGACCCGGCCGTCGCGGACGCAGACGCCCTTGACGGACACCGGGAAGGCGTGGGGCCGGTACATGTTCGCGTCCTTCCGCAGTCGGCTGTCGGCGGACCGTAACACGGCGACGTCCCGACAGGCGTCGCCGCAGGCGGTGGGCACCTTGACAATCCGTCACTTGATTGCCCGGCACCACGGGTCGACGGTGGTGCTAGTCAGACAGGGGGTTCACCATGATCTATCACGTTCGTGTCGATCCGCACGACAGTCAAGCCGGGACACGCCTTGCGGCTGCGCTGCAAGGCGTCGGCCTGGCCACTTTCGAGGGCGTCACGGACCGGGCGTCGCTGCTGCGCCTGGCAGGGCAGGTGATGCACGTCTGGCACCACCGCGACAGCGAGCCGGACGGTGTCACCGCGATCGGTGATCGTGGCGAGCTGGCTCGCCGACCCGGATCGGCCGGCTTCGGCCGCGACGAGCTGACCGTGCACACCGAGTCCTCGGCCGAGGACCAGCCTCCCCGGCTGATGCTGTTGTTCTGTGCCCGTGGCGCTGCCTCCGGCGGCGAGTGCCGTCTGGTCGACGGTGCCCGGCTGCACCACGAGATGGCACTGCGCGACCCTGAACTGCTCAATGCGCTGTGCGCTCCGCGCAGTGTGCTCTTCGGCGGCGCCGCCGGCCACCTCGGTTCGGTGTTCACCAAGCACGACGGCCGGACCGTCGTCCGGTTCCGGCTCGACGACCTGGCCAGT
>NZ_BBQH01000137.1 GCF_018397995.1 Rhizomonospora bruguierae | reverse complement strand
AACGAAACCCACCACCCAGTGAGCGTATTGCGGACGGCCTTGAAATTCCGCGACAGATGTTGGGCATAGCTCCCCATGTTTCCGAAAGGGGAGATGCGAAGCCGAGGCCAGTTGCCGAGAGCCATCGAGAATGGCTTGCCGGCCGGAGGTTTCTCGGGGCGAATCGAGGCACGCTCACCAAGGCGGTCTACAAGCTCTACCCTGAATCAATGCGTCTTGGAGATACGGGAATCCTCATGCCGCCTGCCTGGCGGCTACCGAAGCCAGTTGACCTCTCAGCGGTACATCTCAACTGGCAAGACCAAGCTCCGCGACCGACTGTGAACGGTGGTGAGCGAGAGACGCGCCGAGTTCGGCCACTTTTGACGGCGGGCCGGGACTATTCGCGGTATCACCGCGCGATGCGGGATCTGGCACGCCCCCGGCTCTTTGAGAACCGCCTTTGCTACCGGCTGCTGGACGTCAACTCCGCCGGAGATGGCGAGACGGCCCGGCTAGACCTAGACCTCTCCCTCGGAGAGATGTGCTACTTCGACATGATCGATGTCGGGGAAGCGTTGGCCCACGAGGTTGCGGCGACAGCACATCGAGAGGATTGCCAGGTAACCGCCGAAGCGGTCACATGGGAGAACCTCCCATTCCGTCGCTTGATCCGTGACCCGTTTGAACTGGCATCGTACCCCCTGATGATCTCGATCAGCACGCTTACAGTGCGCGCCAGTAAGTCCGGATCAACGTTTTTCCTGCTCAGAAGGAACCCGGCGAAGGTTGCTATCGCCGGGGGAATGGTGAGCGTAATTCCTACTGGCGTATTTCAGCCTGCATCGGTGCTGCCTGCGCTCGAATCTCCCGACTTTGACCTATGGCGTAACATGATGCGTGAATATAGCGAAGAACTTCTCGGAAACCCTGAACACGACGGGAGCGGATCACCAATCGACTATGCGCGGGAAGAGCCGTTCCGGTCCATGGAAGCGGCCCGGCAAGCGGGCCGGGCGCGTATCTACTGCCTCGGCGTTGGCGTGGACGCACTGAACTATGTTGGTGACGTCTTGACCGTTGCGGTATTCGACGCTGACTTGTTCGATTCGCTCTTCGGAGAAATGATCGAACAGAACGATGAAGGTGAAGTAGAGAGCGAGGAATTCGACTTCGCACCCGAGGCTATCCATCGTCTACTTGATAGAGAGACGTTCGCGCCCAGCGGTGCGGCCTGTCTGCATCTCGCGGCCCAGCATCACACGGTTCTAGTTTAGAAGTCACCATGACGACGCCTAACGAGCGCGACGAGTTCGAGCGCACTCGCCTGGTTGCCCAGAATCGATCGGGCGCGCGCGTTGATTGCGCAATACGAGGAGGCTTTTTCGGAAGGATTGGGTGGACCGTCGATAGATCTCTAGCTTTGTGACGGTGCGTAGTACTCGTGGGAAGTCGTGGAGAGACCGGCGGTAGCCGGTCTTGAGGATCTTCCAGTTCTTGAGGTGAGCGATCGCGCGTTCGACAGCGGCCCGTATGCGGTTGATCGCGGTGTTGCAGACCCGGCGGACGTCGGTGAGGTCCCGGCCGGGTGGCTTCTTGTACGGGGTGCTGTGGCCGGTTCCCTGGTAGCCCTTGTCGCCGATCATGCCGGGGCCACCCGGGAACGTAGTGGTCGGACCAGCGGGCGGCGAGGTCGGAGTCGACGAACGCTTTGCTGTCGTGGCGTGCGCCCGGGCAGGGGTCACCGACGTCGACGACCCGGCCGGTGAGGGTGGCCACGACCTGCACGTTCTGCCCGGACAGGTGCTTCTTG
>NZ_BBQH01000136.1 GCF_018397995.1 Rhizomonospora bruguierae | reverse complement strand
CTGAGACGAAACTCGGATGCCAGCCACGTGTGCGGCAGCGTCCCGGCGGAGCCGGGACACGTGGTTGGCGGGCATGGTGATGGGCTTGCCGCTGGTGGCCGGGGTGCGGCAAGCTGGATTGCTGGTGGGGAGAGCGACCACGTTGTCGGCCCTTGTGGCCTGACCTTCTGCCGGTGACGGCCTTGTCGGCGCTCTTCCCACCGCCTATGTGCGCTGGTGGGTCGTTCAGGCGGCGGCCTCGCTGCCGTGGCTGTCGTCTGGTCTGGGCGGTTCACCGTCGTGGTCGGCGAGGATGATCTTCTTGCCGGAGATCGCTTCGAGCTGGGCGATCAGCCGCCGGGTGTGGTGTTCGGGGTTGATCCGGCGGGTGTAGAAGTCGTGGCCGAGATCGGTGTAAGGCTGCCCGCTGGTCAGCACGGCCCAGATGACCTTGATCAACGTGTGGGCGACGGCGAACGCGGCTTTCTTGCCGGCGGTGTTGTTCGCCCGGCCGCCGAAGCGGCGGTGCAGCCGGTGGAAGCGTGCCCCGAGCCGGGTCCTGGTGCGGGACGCGGCCAGGGCGGCCTCGATCAAGATGGACTGGACGTGGGTGTTGCCCTTGCGGTGCCGGGCCCGCCGGCGCCGGCCGGCGGACTCGTTGTTGCCCGGAGCCAGCCCGGCCCACGCGGCCAGATGTTTCGCCGACGGGAACCGGCTCATGTCGACGCCGATCTCACTGATGATCACCGTGGCGACCCGGTCGCTGATGCCCGGGATGCTGCTCAACAGTTGGATCTGGGCGGTGAACGGGGCGACCAGCCCCGTCGGCGCGACCGCTGGGCGCCGGCTGGTCCCGGCCACACCGGCGTGACCGATCTTCTTCTTGACCTGGTCGATCATCTGATCGAGGTGATCGAGCCGTTCCAGGTGGAAACCGATCATCTGCCCGTGGTGGGTGGTGAACCGTCCGGACAACGCCAGCCGCAGGTCGTCGGTCTTGTTCCGCAACACCCCACGGGCCAGCCCCGCGAGGACATGCGGGTCCCGCTCACCGGCGACCAGGGCGTCGAGCATCGCCCGACCGGAGACGCCGAACGTGTCCGACGCGACGACATCCAGCTTGATCCCGGCCGCTTCGAGAACCTTGAGCAGCCGCTGTTTCTCCCTCGACCGTTCCTCGGTCAGCTTCGTCTGATACCGGGTCAGGTCCCGGATCTCGCGGATGTCGTCCGGTGGCAGGAAACTACCCCGCAACAGGCCGACCTCCAACAACCTCGCCAACCACTGCGAGTCCTTGACATCGGTCTTACGCCCCGGGACCGCTTTGACGTGCGCCGCGTTGACCACGTCGATCGTCAAGCCCAGCCCGCCAGTCTCCCGTAGCGCCGCGTACACCGGCCACCAGTACGGGCCGGTCGACTCCATCGCCACCCGCGTCACCCCCAGCTCGGCCAGCCAGGATCCCATCGCCAGCAAATCCCCGTAGAACGTGCGGAACGTGCGGGTCTTCTCCCGCCGCACCGGCCGCCGCGGATCCGGGGTCCGCACCGTCACCGTGATCTGCTTCTTATGCACGTCGATCCCTGCGACATGCGTGTACAACACGTCCAACCACGGCCTCCGTCCGATCACCAGCCAGAGACGGCGTCGCTCGCAGAGCCCGTCATAGACTCATGACACTGAGACACGTGCACGGGGGGCAACAACCTGGGATACCAGGGACGGACTCCCACACCATTCTTGGATTCAGGCACCGCGAGGGCACCAAGCACAACCGGCGACGGCGAGCGACACCGCCGACCGAGTTTCACCCACCTGTGGGTGGCCCCGCCAGGGGCCATGGT
>NZ_BBQH01000135.1 GCF_018397995.1 Rhizomonospora bruguierae | reverse complement strand
CATACTCCTACCAGCTCAACGGCGGCAACGCGGTCCATGTAGCAGCCGGCGCGCCCCAAGCGGAACAGTTGACGACAAACCAGCAGCACGTGTCCACAGACTTGACCGGCTTCAGCGTCCCCACGACGACGACCATGGCGCGGGACACCGCCCGAGGGCACAACAGCAGCGACTCCCTGAAGCTGACACCAGTCGCGTCCAGCACCTTGACCCCCGGTGACACATTCGCCGGGTTCGGCGCGAACCAGGGCTGCATGTGCACCGGCATGGTTGCAGGAAAGCGGTACACGGCGACCGGCTGGATCTACGT
Source organism: Rhizomonospora bruguierae (assembly GCF_018397995.1). Classification (GTDB taxonomy): domain Bacteria; phylum Actinomycetota; class Actinomycetes; order Mycobacteriales; family Micromonosporaceae; genus Rhizomonospora; species Rhizomonospora bruguierae. The sequence goes on along the minus strand of NZ_BBQH01000135.1, from coordinate 1,575 downwards.
GCCGGCCGCGACCGGGTTGACCCCTGTGTACGAGAAACGAGGCCTGCGCATCGTCGGGATGTACGCCACCAGCACCGGCTACACCGAAGTGGCCTCACTCATGGCCACTGTCACCGACACCTGGCAGCAGCTGTCCGTCACCATGACGGTGCCCACCGGCGCGACCCAGGCCTTCTTCCGCCTCTACAACGGCATGGGCTACGGCTCGGGCAAGGCGGTCTACTGGGACGACCTGTCGGTCCGGGAAGTCATCGGAACGACCTCAGCGGTAGCCATCCGCCCGCCCCAGGATGGCACGAACACCCTGATGGTGCAGAGCATCAACACCTCCGGTGTCGCTTCCGACTTCAAGGTGTACGAGTTCCTGGTCAAGCCGAACGGTGTGAACTGGATCTGGCGGATGAACGGCACCAACGCCAACGGCGAGATCCCGTCGGAGCCAGAAGACACCCGACCACTGAGGCTGAGTCCAGCTGGAGCGAAACTGTCACCCGACGCGGCCAAGCTGGGCCCGAGTGGGGCCGAGCTGAGCGGCTCAGGTTCGCTGTCGTCCGCCTCGCCGGTACTCGACACCACCCATCCCTCCGGATTCAGCGTCGCAGCCTGGGTCTACCCGACCGACCTCGACAGCGGCGGGCCGCAAACGGTGCTGGCACAGGACGGCACCAAGCAGTCCGTGTTCGAGTTGCAGTACCGCGACGACAAGGACATCACCGGCGACGGCGTCGCCGACCCGCAATGGTGCTTCACCATCCACGACCACGACACCGCCACAGCCGGAAGCGTCAGTGCCTGCACCGAGCAGTACGTCATACCCAACGCCTGGACACACCTGACCGGCATCTACGACCCCCTCAGCTCGAAGATCAAGCTGTACGTCAACGGCACCACGGGCCTGGATGGGGTAGAGGTCCAAGCTCCCGTAGCGGCGTTGTGGTCAGCCACAGGCCGGTTCGCGGTCGGCGGCTCGCTCAGCTCAGGAACAGGACACGGGTTCATCGGCAACATCGACGAGGTCTACGCCTCACAAGGCGTGTGGACCAACTCCGAGATCGACCGCAGGGTCATTGAAGGCCTCTAGCGGGCCAGTCCGTCCACTTCGTTTTCGGGGAGGTAGCGCCATGGGCGCTGGTACGCGGGCATGCCCGTTCCGAGGCACGACCATGACCGTCCTGGGCCGTAGCTGGCACGTGGCAGCGACGTTGGCCGCGGCGGTGATCGCGTCCACCGCTGTCACGGGGTCCGCTCAGGCGGCGCCCGGCCTGTCGTGGAGTCCGCCAACGCCGAAGCAGGTTACCGGGGTGCGGGTTGCCCCGGTCAAGCACAACGTGCGCCCCGCCTGGACGGCTGAGGCCAAGACCGTTCGCGGCAACAAACCCATTGCCTGGCCCGCAGGCGGGTCAGCCACGGTTGATCTGACCACCACCGCAACAACCAGCCGAACCGCGAGCACCGGCGCGTCGCGCCGTGCCGGCACTCTTCCGTTCTCCGTCGCGCCCGTCGCCGCGGCAGCCGGCGGGCAGGGCAACGACCGAACTGCCGGAGCGGCATCCTCGGTGCGCCAAGCCACTGTCC
>NZ_BBQH01000134.1 GCF_018397995.1 Rhizomonospora bruguierae | reverse complement strand
TGGGGCCCTCGCCAACGCGGACAGTAGCGGTGCGGAGTCGTCGGAGTATGCGCCCTGGCGGGGGCACCCTGTCCCTGCGGGCGGAGTGTCGACGGCCAGCTGGGTCTTCCCCGTGGACGGGTCAGTTCCGAAGCTACGGAAGGTATCCACGGGTTGCTGATCATCCGGCGTTCACGAAGGCAACGATTTCGTCGAGGTCAGGGCGATAACCGTCGCTGGTGTCCACCTCGATCTCGGGCACGTCGAGCCGAACCGGCTGGAAGCCGTGGTGGCCGAGGGCATGGGTCTGATGATCGCCGAGGTACGCGTCGGCGTGGGCACGCCGGATCGCGTTCTCGTCCTGCCGTCGCCCGATGCGGTCGAAGGCCGTCTGCGCGGCGACCTGGCAGTGCACCACCCGAATATCGGCGATCCCAATCAGTGGCTGGAGGCCGGGACGCCAGACGTGGTCTTGGAAGGCTGCCTCGGCGACCGTGGTGACGCCGGCGGTCAGGAGCAGCCGCAGCACCGTGAAGAACGTGGGCAGGGTCCGAAGGGTCAGCTCGTCGCTCGGTGCGGCGATGAAGTCGCCGGCCGCGTGGACCATGCCTTCCTTGATCTCGTCCCGGCAGATCGCCGGGCAGCCGATCCGCCGGGCGAGCAGGTGCGCGAGTGTCGTCTTGCCAGCCCCCGATGGTCCGCTGATGACGACAAGGAGCGGCGTCGTTTTCATCACGTCGTTTATAGCTCGCCCGATTGCACGGCATCGGCAGGATCAGCTCTGCGTAGTCATCTACGGCCAGGTGCCTCCCCGCCAAGTGGCCGTCGGCGGGAAAATCTCGACTGGCCACCAACAGCGGGTCGGGCGACGGGTTCTTGATCGACTAGATGGGCGGCGGGAAGAGGTAAAGGGCGGCCTTTTGCCGGCCAGGCTCTGATTGTGTGCCCCGGCCTGGGGCGCTCGGCGACAGGTCCTCCTGGGCCGGGTGAGGACCGCGAGGCTGCTTTCCCGCTTTACAGCCGAGTGCGGGCGCATGAGGACGGTGACAGCGCGGGACGGCCGATGGCCGGGCGGTCCGTTCGAGGCGCACTTGACAACCGCAACCGCGGGATCGGCAGGTGGCGGGAACGCTCGCTCGGAGGCGTGGAGCGGTGTCACCACCCGCCTGCGTGACCGTAGGTCGAGGCGACCCGCGGGCCGCTCGACCTTCTCCCCGGAGAGGAACGCCTCGTGGGCCAGGCGTGACGTACGCGGG
>NZ_BBQH01000133.1 GCF_018397995.1 Rhizomonospora bruguierae | reverse complement strand
ACTCCCTGCCACCCCAGGTGAACCCCCAGGTCGCTAGACTAGGCCCTCGCGCCCTCGTAGCTCAGGGGATAGAGCATCGGTTTCCTAAGACGGTGCTCTATTGGTCTCCGCAGGCTGACTGCCTGTGGCTTCTCTGTTTCTATCTCCCGCGTGCTGGTCGCAACGGGCAATTGCTGTGCTCGGTGGCAGAAGATCAGCAAGCTTGTCACGGGTGCATTCTCGGTCTGCCTCTGGGTGATCCGCACTTCGTCCGAGCACCCCGCGAGCAACCGGCCCTGTCGACCAAACGGCGCATGCGCCAAGCGGCGCGTGCCGGACCGGATCTTCACGGCCAAGCGAACATCAAGGTTCGCCATCGACGGACAACCCACGCTGCGAGTCGTGACCCGACCTCTCTCGGCCGGCTCTACACCTGGCATGCTGTTCGTCCCAATAAAATGCCTAAAGTCCCGTGGATGCCAGAGAGCGATACCTGCGTGCCGACGAGGTCGACCGCCTCACCAGCGGGGCCACAGCCGCCAGCACAGCCCGTAGGCATGATATCGTGATAACATCACTCTGGATCGGGAGGTGCCACATGCCCAATATCCTCGTCCGCGATCTTAGTCAAGAGGCCGTCGACCGCATCGACGCCACAGCCGCCAACCTCGGGCTGTCCCGCAACGAATACCTACGCCGTAAGTTCGAGGAGAACATCCCCCCTGCCGGCGAGCGGACGGTCACCGCCGAGGACTGGCAACGATCCGCAGAGGCATTCGCGGATCTGGCCGACCCTGCAGTGATGGAGGACGCGTGGCGGTGACGAGCTGGCTGATCGACAAGTCCGCGTACATTCGGCTCCAACTCGGCCAAGCGGCGAACCGCGACGAGTGGAGCGCACGCATCAGCCGCGGGTTGGTCCGGCTCTCCACCATCACCCGGCTCGAACTTGGCTACTCAGCACGCTCCGGAGAAGTGGGGCGTCGACAGTTCGCCGCCCCACCACTGTCCTTGATGCCGGTCGAGCACCTGACCCCCGCCATCGAGGACCGGGCACTGGAGGTGCAGATGCTGCTTGCCGATCGAGGCCAGCACCGTGCCCCGTCAATCCCTGACCTCCTGATCGCGGCGACTGCTGAAAAGACGGGACTGACCGTCCTCGCCGTCGACAAGGACTTCGACCTCATCGCCGCGGTCACGGGCCAGTCGGTTGAAACCCTGCCTGGCTAACTGGTCCGTGACGTAAGTCCTTCGGGGTTGGTGGTTCGCGGGCTCGTGTGCTGTTCGTGATCAGGGGGCGATGGGTCCCACGTGGAGATCGCAGACCAGGTCGAAGACTTCTTCGGTGCTGGCACTGAGCCAGATCTGGTCCTCGTACTTGTTCTTGCTGGCCACGTAGATGGCCGTGCCCCTGTGCCTGCCGAGAAATGCGTCCGGACTGGTCAGATGGCTGTTCGGGCGTGGGAACCGATCTTGCCCGTTCTCCGATGCGGGTCCTCCTTGCACATCGCCGTTGATGGTTGCGCGATGATGCCGTGTCATGCTGCTGTGACTTGGTACCTTGGCCTCACGAACGTCGTCGCACTACTGCGGCTGTTGCCGGGCAGCGACCGGGACAAAGACGCGGAGATGCACCTGCCGAAAACCTCATCCGCCCTGGTAGGAGTCGGTGCGTGAGCGACGGGATGTCGACCTCGGTCGCTTGCGCTGAGCTCTCGCGCAGCTGACGATCGCTGCGGCATGATGGTCCGCCGTGCTACTGCGACTGGCCTACCTGGGTGTGACGAGCGTGTTCGCCATGCTGCGCCTGCTGCCGATGAGCGATCGAGATAAGGACGTGGAGATCCTGGCGCTGCGCCTGACGGAGACCGCGGTGCGGGACTGGGTGAAGCAGGCCGAGCTCGACGCCGGCGCCCGTAGCGACGGGTTGACCAGCGACGAGCGGGCCGAGCTGGCGCAGCTGCGACGGGAGAACCGCCGGCTGCGTGAGGACGTCGAGATATTGAAACAGGCCACGGCTTTCTTCGCGAAGCTTCTGGGTCTCGACCACTTGATGCTTTTCACACCGGACC
>NZ_BBQH01000132.1 GCF_018397995.1 Rhizomonospora bruguierae | reverse complement strand
TGTCGACGGCGGCTGAAAACTGACCCTCTCTGGACGGGTGAATATTGACCCCCTCCCGTCCACTATCTGAGAGGGTGATCTTGGTGGAGGAGTGGGCGGAGATCCGCCGGCTGCATCGGGCCGAGGGGATGTCGATCAAGGCGATCGCGCGGAAGTTGCATCTGGCTCGGAACACGGTGCGTAATGCGGTGCGTTCGACGCAGCCGCCGCGGTATGTGCGGGCCGGTACCGGGTCGATCGTGGACGCGGTCGAGCCGCGGATCCGGGCGCTGCTGAAGGAGTTCCCGCAGATGCCGGCGACGGTGATCGCGGAGCGGATCGGCTGGGACCGGTCGATGACGGTGCTCAAGGAACGGGTCCGGCAGTTGCGGCCGGTGTATGCGCCGCAGGATCCGGTGTCGCGGACCACGTATGAGCCGGGCGAGGTCGGGCAGTGTGATCTGTGGTTCCCGCCGGCGGAGATCCCGTTGGGGCATGGCCAGGTGGGAGTCGGCAAGAGCGTGCCGCCGGTGCTGGTGCTGACCTCGGGGTACTCGCAGTGGCGGGCAGCGGTGATGATCCCGACGCGCACCGCCGAGGACCTGGTGCTGGGTCAGTGGGCGGTGATCGGGCAGCTGGGCGGGGTGCCGAAGCTGCTGGTCTGGGACAACGAGGGCGGGGTGGGTCGGCACCGCGGCAACGATCCGAAGCTGACGCCGCAGTTCACGGTCCTGCGCGGGCTGCTGGGCACCCGGTTCTACGTGTGTCGGCCGCGGGACCCGGAGACCAAGGGGAAAGTCGAGCGGACCAACGGGTTCTTCGAGACCTCGTTCCTGCCCGGCCGTCGGTTTACCGGGCCGGCCGACTTCAACGCTCAGCTGGCCGAGTTCCTGGGCCGGGCGAACGCCCGCAAGCGGCGCAGCCTGCAAGGCGCGGCAGCATCGGAGCGGATCGGCGCGGACCGGGCCGCGATGGGCGCACTACCACCGATCGAGGAACCGGTGATCGGCTGGCGCAACAGCCTGGTCCTGCCCCGCGACCACTACGTCCGCCTGGACACCTGCGACTACTCGGTGCACCCGTCCGCGGTCGGGCAGCGGGTCGAGGTCAGCGCCGACCTGCAAACCGTGCGGATCCACCGCGGCGGGCTGCTGGTCGGTGAGCACCAGCGGTGCTGGGCCCGGCAGCAGACCATCACCGACCCGACGCACCGGCAGGCCGCCGACGCGATGCGTCACGCGTTCCAGGCCCGCACCGCCGCCGGCCGCGGCCCAGCCGCTGACGAAGTGCAAGAACGCGATCTGTCCGCCTACGACCGGGCGTTCGGCCTGCTCGACGAGCAGGGCGAGCAGAACGGGCGGGCGGCGTGATGGCCGGCCGGACCACGACCGCCACGGGCGGGCCGACGAGCCAGCAGACCCTGGCCGAGATCGCTTATCTGACCCGTGCGTTGAAGGCGCCCACCCTGCGCGACAGCGTTGAGCGGCTCGCCGAACGGGCCCGGGCCGAGGGCTGGACCCACGAGCAGTTTCTGGCCGCCTGCCTGCAACGCGAAGTCAGTGCCCGGGAATCCCACGGCGGTGAAGGCCGGATCCGCGCCGCCAGGTTCCCGGCCCGCAAAGCCCTCGAGGAGTTCGACTTCGACCACCAGCGCTCGCTGAAACGCGAGACCATCGCCCACCTGGGCACCCTCGACTTCATCACCGCCAAGGAGAACGCGATCTTCCTCGGGCCGCCCGGCACCGGCAAGACGATGCTGGCCATCGGCCTCGGGATCCGGGCCTGCCAGGCCGGGCACCCGTTCGCCACCGCCGCCGAATGGGTCGCCCGGCTCGCCGCCGCCCACCACGCCGGCCGGCTCCAAGCGGAAATCACCAAACTCGGCCGCACCCCGCTGTTGATCGTGGACGAGGTCGGCTACATCCCGTTCGAACCCGAGGCCGCGAACCTGTTCTTCCAGCTCGTCTCGGCCCGCTACGAACGCGCCAGCCTGATCGTCACCAGCAACAAGCCGTTCGGCCGCTGGGGCGAGGTGTTCGGCGACGACGTGGTCGCCGCCGCCATGATCGACCGGCTC
>NZ_BBQH01000131.1 GCF_018397995.1 Rhizomonospora bruguierae | reverse complement strand
TTTCTTGGATGATCTGCGCGACCCGCTGTTCCAGGCGTACGCGTGCGGTGTCGGTCCAGGTGTCCCGGTTGTTGGATCCGGCGCGGGCGATCTCCAGGCGGAGCCGGCCGGAGGCGACGACGTCGAACTCCGCGGGTTTCATCCACGGCCGCAGGCGCAGCATTTCAGCTCCTGGGCGGTGGGTTGGTGCGGGACGTGGTCGCGTTCCTCGGTCAGGGTGACCGTGCGCCGGACCTGCCCGGCCTGTAGGAACACCCGCGGGTGTTTCGCCTTGGTGTTGACCCCCAGCCGGTGCCCGCGCCGGTCCGCTTCGCAGGCGAGCAGCCGGATCAGCCGCAACGCGCGCGGCAGCAGGTCAGGGCTGACGGCGAGGTTGGTTGGATCGGCTTCGAGGGCGCTGAACGCCAGTTCGGGGTCAGCGGTGACCCGCCGGGTGAGCCGGATCCGGTTCCAGCCGGTCTCGTCCGGATCGGCGTCGGTGTGCAGGCGGATGACGATGTCGCCGGTGTCGCGGCCAGTGTGGCGCAGATGGTGACCCGACGGCACAAGTCCGTGCTGCTTGGCCGCGTGGATGATCCGCCGGTACCGGGCCCGGGTCCCGCTGTCGGGACTCTCGATGCGCATCGTGCCGTTCTCGCGCTGCAGGCGGTCGACCAGTTCGCGAGCCCGTCGGAGCAGGTCCGCCGGCGAAGCGTCGCTGTCGACGCCGCGTGCCGGCGTCCCGGACAGGGGGAGGGAGGCCCGGTGGTCGGGATGATCGGGATGGTGGCCGTGTTCGAGGTAGAAGCGGCCGGCGTCGGTCAAGCGCGCCCTCCACACGCCTGCTTTGCGTGTCACGGTCACCAGGCCCCGGTCCTGGAGCGCACGTCCCGACCGGCGGTGCTCGATCCCGTCCGGGCCGCTGAGGTCATCGCCTCCGGCGATACGGCGAAGCAGGCCGAGCTGTCGTTCATTGAGCGAATCCCATCGCTGCATCCTCCAGACGGTAAGGGATCCGGCGCACTCGATGGAACTGAACGCGGACGTATGCGGCATCCCGGTCCGGCAAAGCGGCCGAACCGGCCCGCTGCGGCTGGATGGGAGGCTGCGGAGCGCGCCGAACACCGTCCACTCAGCCTGGGACGGCGCCAAACGAGCTCGAAACCTAAGCCGCCATTAGGTCACCCTCGACGGTGATATCGCGAGGCTTCGCGTGCGGTGGGGGGATCGACGATGGTGAACTCGTAGTGCTGGCACTCGCTCATCTGGTTACCGTCCTTCCCAGTGCCAGTAGGCCTCGACCCATTCGACGCGGTCGAGTAGCGGGGTGGGGCAGGGGTAGGTCGAGCAGGTCGATCCGCTGCCGGTCCCGGCCACGGGAAGAGATCGCGACGATGCCGCCGGCGGTCAGGTCGACCTTGCGTACCGTGACCTGGACGCCGAGGACGGTGGTGGTGAACGGCGCCGCCAGGTTGTCTTCGATCGTGGTGTACAGGCTGGTGAGTTGCTCGTCTTTGTTGTACGCGTCGACGGTGGCCTCTTCGATCAACGCTTCGAGCGCTGCGGTCCGCTCTGATGCAATCGGTCGATGGCAGCGACCCCTCCGGGACGTCCGGTGCGGATCCGCTCGATATGGGTAGATTCTTCAGTCCGCGCATCGCCTCGGCCGGGGATGCCATCCGGGCCGGTACGGCCGTTCTGTCGTACCCGCTGGCTAGATTCTTCGTACGCGGCTGGCTTGTGATGCCAGGCGATTGTGATGCCGAGGAGGGCCGGTGCGCCTCACGCGGGTGTACGTCAGATTCTTCAAGTCGTTCAACTTCGACTATGAGCGCCGTGCGAACGAGAAGGCTCAGCGCGCGGCCTGGGAGACCCTGCCGGAAGGCTGGTACCCCCATGTGCGTCTCGATGTCGACCCGCAGATCACCGCGATCGTCGGAGCGAACGAGTCGGGTAAGAGCCACCTGTTGGACGCCATCGAATGTGTCATGGGCGTACGCGAGGTTTCGCGCAGCCACTTCTGCCGATACTCACAGCTGTTCTCCGTAGAGACCGACGAAGTCCGGATACCTGACGTCGGCGCTGTCTTCACGGTGACCCGGTCGGCGGAATCCGAGGTGCTAACGACACTCGACGTAAGCAGGGCGGTGGGCCAGACCTTCCTGTTCATGCGGCCCGGCCAAGGCA
>NZ_BBQH01000130.1 GCF_018397995.1 Rhizomonospora bruguierae | reverse complement strand
CACCGTATCGATGCCTTCGCCACCTCCGCCAGCGGTCCCCGGCTCATCGAGGTCAGGTGCTCCCGCCCGCAGGATGCGAAGCAGTCGTGACCGGATCTGGATCGAGCGCGCCGGCCGGGTGGCCGCCGTTGCCGCCTTTCGCGATCGGCAGCAGCGTCGAAATCAGCCGAACGATCAGTGAGAGCGACGTGTACCTGTACGCCGGTCTCACCGGTGACCTCGGCCGCAACCATCTCGATGAGGAGTACTCGAAGTCGACGGCGTACGGCCGGCGGGTCGTGCACGGCACCTACCTCGTCGGCCTCGCATCCGCGGCTTCCACCTACTTCGGCCAGCGGTACGACAAGGGGCCCTTTCGGGGCGCCTCCTACGGCTACGACCGGGTCCGGTTCGTCCGCCCGGTCTTCATCGGAGACACGGTCACCCTGACCTACACCATCGTCGACATATCCCCCGAAGACCTGGTCTCCCGGGCAGAGGTGATCGGGCGTAACCAGAGAGGCGATACATGTTTCGCGGCGACACATATCTCGAAGGGACTGCCGGTCCCGCGGTTTCGGGCGGAGGGCTGAGGCGATGACGGAGCCCACGAACGCAACCGACCGGCTCGCGGGCAAGGTCGCCCTGGTCACCGGCGCGGGTACCGGGCTTGGCAACGCGATCGCGCGGAGGATGGCCGCAGCGGGTGCACACGTCGTGGCCAGCGGACTCCAGGCCAAGGCCGCGGCCGGCATCGACAGCGACCTGTCGATGGAGTGGATCAAAATCGACGTGCGGCGACGTGACGAGGTCGATGCCACCGTGGGGGAGATCTTCGCCCGCCTGGGCACGATCGACATCGCCGTCAACAACGCGGGGATCTTCCCGGGTGTGGAGTCGTCGGTTCACCAGGACCCGGCACTCTGGACCGACGTGATCGAGACGAACCTCAACGGCACCTGGCACGTCGCCTCGAGCATCATCCGCCGGCTCCTCGACGCGGATCGGACGGGAACGATCGTCAACATCTCATCCCGCCTGGGCCTGACCGGCGGCGGATCCGGCCGGGCGAGTTACTGCGCCTCGAAGGCGGCGGTCTCAAACCTGACCAGGCAGCTCGCTGTCGAGTATGGACCGAGGGGCATCAGGATCAACGCGATCTGTCCCGGTTTCGTCCCGGGCACCGCCGCCCAGTTGAGCCAGAACGCCGAGCGTATCGCGCTCGCACTGCAACAGACCCCCTACACACGCCTAGGGCTGCCGGAGGACGTCGCGGCCGCGGCGGTCTTCCTCGCCAGCGACGAGGCCGCGTTCATCAACGGGCACAACCTTGCTGTGGACGGTGGCGCCTCGGTCCGGCCGTAAGCGTACGACCGCAGGCATTTCCATATCTGAAGGGGTGGGAACGTGACACTAAGACACGAACGGCGGGGCTCGGTAGCCACGGTTATCCTCGATCGTCCACATAAGATCAATGCAATCAACAACGACATGCGGTCCGCTTTCGCGAAGGCATTTGAGGAGATCGAGCAAGACGTATCGGTAAAGGTGGCCGTCGTTCGGGGGGCTGGGCCGAAGGGGTCCTGCTCCGGGGCGGACATGTCCGAGATCAGCGGGCGCACGGGCCTGGAACGGCGCCGCCAGATCTCGTCCGACCCGGCCAACGTGGTCCGGGCCTGCACCAAACCAGTCATTGCCGCACTCCACGGCTACACCCTCGGCGTCCGCGTCGCGTCACGTTCGGCGCTCTTTGGCTATCCGGAGATCCGACACGGATGGATTCCGGGCGGCGGGGGCGGCACCCAGACGTTGCCCCGGCTCGTCGGCATGGGGCAAGCGATGCTCATGACCCTCACCGGCCGCACGATAACCGCCGAGGAAGCGTTCCGGATCGGTCTGGTGCAACAGGTCTGCGCCGACGAGGATCTCGTGTCCGAGACCGAATCGCTGGCCGACGAGATCGCAAGATGTCGCGTGGATGCCCTGGTCGTCGCCAAGGCCGGTTTGCGGATGACCGAACGCGCCGACCTCATCACCGGGCTGCAGTACGAGAAGGAACTCAGCACCCTTACCTACTACTTCGAGAACCGCGCCGAGGCGCTTGCCGCGTTCGCCGAGCGCCGCGCGCCGAACTTCGGCGAGTAGGACGAGCGATGGCGACGACGAAAGTTCTCAGCGGCGCCGAGGCGGCCGACCTCGTACCGGAGGGTGCCACCCTCGCGCTGTCCGGAGGCGGTTAC
>NZ_BBQH01000129.1 GCF_018397995.1 Rhizomonospora bruguierae | reverse complement strand
CTGCCATGACTCTGTCTGCGACCAGGTCGAGGGCACGGGCCGAATGGGGCTCCAGCTCATCATTCTGACGCGACAGATCGACGACACTCGCTCTCGAAGCTTCCGCGAGTTGCATCCATCGCTCATCATGGACGTCATGCCCAAGCGACTCTGGACTGCCCCTGCCCTTGTTCTGATCATCATTGCCTCACTGATCATGATCTTCAGCGGAAGCCTCGACGGTGCCGCAGCGTGGGCAAACATTATCGCTCTGCCAGTGGCAACCATCGGTACGTATCTGACGCTTCGGGGCTCGGCGCCCGTCTCCGATCGCAAGATCAGTATGTAGTGGACAGCAGGGCTGCCTCGGCCGGTGGCGTTCCAGTCGTGAATCAGAATGGTTACACGTCCAACGGAGACGTCATCCAAGCAGCGCGTGACTACATCGTTCGGGGTCGGCCGGGCTCGGACGGTAGGTGACCAGGTGGTCAATCAGACCGGACACACCACCGATGGAGACGTGGTCCAACCCGCGCGCGACTACGTCCATCATGACTACAGGACGACGAAGAAGTACTACGGTCCACCCCCTAACCCCGATGATCAAGGGGATGACGAAGAGTCGTCGGAATCAGGTTCGGGCAGTGGTGCGGCGGCAGCCGCAGGCGGTGGAGGACTGGGCGTAGTCGCCGTCCTGGCCCTCTTAGCCTCGGTCTTTCATTTGAATGCGAGTTGATAGGTCTTCCTCGATAGGGCGTGTTTTGTCGGCGTTGTGTTTTTCGGTGGGCATGGTGTGGGCCCGGCGCGGGGCCGGGTTCCTCCGTTGTGCTGGGCGAGACGTCGGGTAGCTGGTTCAGCCGGCTGGTCGTGGCAGTACGGCGAGTCGGTTGAATGCGCTGGTCAGGGCGTCTGTCCAGGGCCCACGGCCGTTTCAAGATCATGATGTGAGTTCGAGAATCGTGAAGGGCCTGGTCATGTTGCGGCTGGCCCAGCGCGTGGCTTCGGTGATGTCGCGGCGTCCGGCCAGGCGTAGGGCGTTGATGGCGAGGTTGCGCAGCGAGGCCAGGATGCGGGGGCCGGAGCGGGTACGCACTCTTGAGTGGTCTTCGCGGTAGCAGGTGTCGCGGATCCAGTGCAGGGCTTCGATGGCCCACTGGCCTCGGTTGTAGGCGGCGAGGTCGGCGGGGCTGGCCTGGTCGGGCGTGTGGCTGGCCACGCCGAGTTGGGCGACGGCGGAGATGTGCTGGCCATGGGTGTCGGTGACGTAGCGTTCGATCAGCCAGACCTGGTTGACGTGAGGGAACGGCAGGCCGTCCGGGGCGGGCAGCACCTGGATGGTGCGACGGGTGATCCGCCCGTGCCCGATGTCGGTGCTGCTGCGGGCGATCGGGGTGCTGGTCCAGGGCAGGGTGTCCAGGGCGTCGAACAACGCCCGCCGGTTCTCCTTGACGGGGAACACGAACTGCCCGCCCCGCTGGTAGATGAGTTCGGCGGTCGCCTTGACCGTGTGCAACGCGTCCGCGGTGATGGTCACGCCGTGCAGGTCCAGTTCATTGAGCAGGTCGCGGGCGATGGCCGGCTCGTTCGTCTTGGCCCCGGTGACCTCGGCTTGAGCGAGCACGACCGCCGGTGCGTCAGGATGCGGCCCGCTGGCGAGGGCGGCGAGGAGGTGCAGCTGGTCGACGTCAACGGCCCCGCGCACGGTCTTCCCGTCAAGGCGTATCTGCGTCGATGGTGGGCTGTCACCGGCTGTGGCGGTCTCGCCCACGCTGTCCGCGGTGGCGTCGCCGCGTAGCCTTGCCGTCCACGCCCCGATCGCTGTGTCCAGAGTATCCGGATCGGCGTCGGTGCAGACCCGCCAGATCGTCGACCGGGACGGCCGGCCCGCCGGCGCTGCTCCGGCCCGCTGATACAGGCCGGTCAAGACCTCCTGCGGCACGTCGGCCACCCAGCCCGCCATCGCCGTGTACCCGGTCATCCCTGCCACCGTCGCGGCCGCGGCTAGCGCGAGGACCACCGCGGCCGGGTGATCCCGACCCTGCGACGACCGACCGTCGGAAACCCCGACCAGCAGTTCCAGCAGGTCACGACACGAGTGCGCGACCGAAACATCATCAACCGGCGCCGCTGCCACCATGCCGACAGCGGGAATGACACACTGAACCACGACGAAGCTCCGCCAAGACAAGATCCGTGAGAAGACCTCGTCCTACCGGAGCTTCGTCCCTAATCGACACGCGACACGCCGGTGTGACAACGCCACCACGCGCAGCTACTCATGATCTTGAAACGGCCGTGGTCCAGGGCC
>NZ_BBQH01000128.1 GCF_018397995.1 Rhizomonospora bruguierae | reverse complement strand
GGGTGAGTTGAGGCCAGCGGTTGATAGCAAGTCCGCTGGACAGGGCGAGTTCAGGATCGAGAAGCGTTGACTACTGCTGTTGACATGGTCGTGGCCCAGGATGGGGTCATGAGCCGCAAGAAGGGTCCGCGTTCGGGCGGGCCGGGTGCCCGCCGGTCGTTCAGTCCGGGGCAGAAACTGGACCTGCTGACCCGGTACGAGCAGGCGGTCGAGGCCGGTGAGGGTGGGGCGTTCCTGCGGCGGGAGGGTTTGTACTCGTCGTTGATGTCGGAGTGGCGTCGGGCCCGTGACGCCGGGCTGTTGCAGGGCAAGCCGGCTGCTGAGACGGTCGGCCGGCCGTCGGCGGAGCAGGCGGAGATCGCCCGGTTGCGTCGTGAACTGCAGCTGGCGCAGGCGAAGCTGACGCGGACCGAGACGGCGTTGACGATCATGGGAAAAGCGCGAGAGCTCTTGGAGGACATCTCCAGGAGCGAGCCGGACGGTCCGGACGTGTTCGGGCTCGGCAAGCGCTGATGGTCGCCTACCACGCGCTGACCGGGGCGAAGATCCCGACCCGGGAGGCGGGACGGCTGACCGGGATCGCCCGTTCCAGCGCGGACCGGGACCGGCGCCGGCCGACACCGGCGCGGCCGTTGCGGCGCACCCCGGCAAACGCGCTCACCCCGGCCGAGCGTGAGCAGGTGCTGCGGCTGTTGCACAGCCCGCAGTTCGTCGACGCGGCCCCGGCGCAGATCTACGCAGCGTTGCTGGACCAGGGCGTCTACGTCGGGTCGATCGCCACCATGTACCGGCTGCTGCGCGAGCACGAGCAGGTCCGTGAGCGTCGCCGGCAGGCCCGGCACCCGGCCCGGCAGCGTCCCGAACTGGTCGCTGACGCACCACGGCAGGTCTACACCTGGCACATCACGAAACTCGCCGGACCGGTCAAAGGGGTCTACTTCGACGCGTACGTGATGATCGACATCTACTCCCGGTACATCGCCGGCGTGCGGGTGCATGCCCGTGAGTCCGGTCCGCTCGCCGAGAACATGATGCGCGAGGTGTTCGACGCCCACGGCGTGCCGCACGTCGTACACGCCGACCGGGACACTTCGACGACCTCGAAATCGGTTGCTGACCTGCTCGAAGACCTGAACGTGACCCGTTCACACTCCCGGCCGAAGATCTCCAACGACTGCGATGATTTCCTCACGCCTCCCGGGGCCGGGTCTGACCCCTCGCAACGACCGGCCGTGGTGCCTTCGGGTTGATCTGTCGGCCTGTGCTCCGGGTGGCGTCTGGCCCGCCGGCCAGGTGGGCAGTGACCTTATAGGAGCCTGGCCAAGAGGCACCGTCGCAGTCCTGTCCGCCCACCCGTCCGGCGGTGGCCGCCACCACCGAGCAGACGGAGGAGACAGCCATCAACAGCATGCCGCACTCCCAGCCTGGCCGACGGGTCACCGTCGGCGTCGACACCCACAAGGACGTCCACGTCGCGGTCGCGTGTGACCAGCTCGGTGTCCGCCTCGACGAGCTGCGCATTCCCACCACCAGCGCCGGCTACGACCAACTCGTCCAGTGGGCGACCGGGCTCGGCCGAGTCGCGGCGTTCGGCGTGGAGGGCACCGGCTCCTACGGCGCCGAGTTGGCCCGCACGCTGCGCCGGCGCGGCTACCGGGTCATCGAGGTCAACCGGCCCGACCGCGCCACCCGCCACCGGCTGGGCAAAAGCGATCCGGTCGATGCCGAGATGGCAGCACGGGCGGTGCTGGCCGGCGTCGCGGCAGGAACACCGAAGGCCAGCGACGGCGACGCGGAGATGATCCGCATGCTCAAGATGGTCAAGGACTCGGCGGTCAAGGCCCGCACGCAGGCACTGAACCAGATGAAGGCCATCCTCGTCACATCCCCGGCCCAGGTGCGCGAAAGCCTGTCCGGGCTCACCGACCCCAAACTGCTCTCCAGGTGCGCCGCGTTCGAACCCGAGCCGCTCACCTCACCGGCCGCAGCAGCCCGGCACACGCTGCGACTGCTGGCCCGCCGCAACCTCGACCTGCGACAGGAGGTCAAGACGCTGCACGACGAGATCGGGCGCCTGGCCGCCAGTGCCGCACCCCACCTGCTCACCATCTTCGGCATCGGCCCCGACGGAGCAGCAACGATGCTGGTCGCCGCAGGTGACAACCCCGACCGGCTGCGCTCGGAGGCGGCCTTCGCCGCGCTCTGCGGCTCCAACCCGATTCCCGCCTCGTCCGGTAAGACCAACCGGCACCGGCTCAACCGCGGCGGGAACCGGCAGGCCAACGCCACCCTGCACCGCATCGTGGTCTGCCGGCTGCGCTGGCACGAGCCGACCCAGCACTACACCCAGCGCCGCCTGGCCGAGGGCAAGACGAAACCCGAGGTCATGCGCTGTCTCAAGCGGTACATCGCCCGAGAGATCTACCACGCGCTCTGCCCGCAGACCGGTGCACCGGAAGCCGTTAAAGATCTTGAGTCGAGCTCTTGAAGTCTATAGGAGCATCAA
>NZ_BBQH01000127.1 GCF_018397995.1 Rhizomonospora bruguierae | reverse complement strand
CTGGGGGTGGATGCACGGCGCGGTCGTTTCTGACGTTCAAGAGCCTGAATGGGTATTGGGACAGTACGGTGACGAAGGCGGAGTTGTTCCTGTGGGAGACGCATTCGTGGTCGTGTACGGCGGCGCGTGGCGTACCGGGGCTGCGAGCACGTCGACGCGGTGGGGCGCTCAGCCGGCCTGGTCGGCGAAGGACGGAACCTCGACCGCGACGAAGGGGTACAACAGTAGTTGCGCCGATGGGTGGGTGTCGGTGTCGGTGAAGAACATCTTGCAGTACAGCTTCACCAACCATCAGGGCACTGCGAACGTCGGCTTGCGGGCCTCCAGTGAGACCAACCACGACGGGTGGAAGAAGTTCAAGTCCTCGGAGGCGTCCTCAGGCACCCCGTACATCGAGCTGACGTACAACCGTACGCCGAACGTGCCGAACGCCCAGAAGATCAGCCCGTGCTTTTCGGCCTGCGTATCTCCGGCGCTGGTCAGTTCCCCGACCCCGAAGCTGTTCGCGGTGGTCAGCGACCCGGATGGTGGCACGTTGCGGGCGGAGTTTGAGGTCTTCGACGCTGGCAGGACGGTCCTGAAGGCGAAGTCGGGAACCTCTGTCACGGGGCGCGCGTCGGGGACAGAGGCGCCATGGACGGTCACGGTGAATCTGCCGGACGCGCAGTACCACTGGCGGGTCAGAGCCTGCGACTCCTATGTGTGTGGCGGCTACAGCGCCTGGTTCACCTTCACCGTCGACACGACGTCACCAACTCTGCCGCTGGTGACGAGCACGGACTACCCGTCCAAGGACACCGGCGCCTGGAGCGGTGGTGTCAACATTCCGGGGATGTTCACGTTTGGGCCGAACGCCGCCATCGATGTTCAGCAGTACACGTACACACTCAACGGCGGTAACGCGGTCACGGTGCCGGCCGGGCAGCCGCAGGTCGAGCAGTTGACGGCGAACCAGCGGCAGGTGTCCACGGACTTGACCGGCTTCGCGGTGCCGACCACGACAACGATGATTCGGGATACCACCCGCGGCCACGACAGTTCGGACTCGTTGAAACTCACCCCGGTCGCGTCCAGCACCCTGACGCCTGGTGACACCTTCGCCGGTATCGGAGCCACCCAGAACTGCCTGTGCGCCGGGATGCAGCCCGGCAAGCGGTACGTGATCACGGGGTGGATCTATGTCCCCGCCGCGACCGGCCTCACCCCGGTCTACACCGATCGAGGACTGCGAATTGTCGGCTTCTACGCCACATCCGCCGGCTACACCGAGATCGCTTCGCCGAAGGCCACCATCACGGACGGCTGGCAGCAACTGTCACTGATCATGGCCGTACCGGCCAGCGCGACGCAGGCGTTCGTACGCCTCTACAACGGCATGGACTACGGCTCAGGCAAGGCCGTCTACTGGGACGACCTGTCCCTGCGCGAAGTCACCGGCACCACATCCACCGTCTCGATCGCCCCGCCGAAGGACGGGGTGAACACGATGCTCGTCCAGAGCGTCAACGGCGCTGGCATCGCGTCGGAGTGGAAGCCCTACGAGTTCCTGGTCCGCCCGAACGGCGCACTGAACTGGTACTGGCCGCTGGACGACAACGCCGCTACTGGGCCGACCCCCTCGCTGTTGAACACGAACCGGCCGCTGAGTTTCAGTACGACCGGCGCCCACCGCGACGACGAGGTGGTGAAGGTGGGCACCGGTGCGGTGACGTTCAACGGCTCCGGGTCTCTGTCCTCCACGTCGCCGGTGCTGGACACCTCTCACCCCGCCGGGTTCACTATCGCGGCCTGGGTCTACCCGACCAACCTGGATAGCGGCGGGCCACAGGCGGTGGTGGCGCAGGACGGCACCGCGCAGTCGGTGTTCGAGTTGCAGTTCCGCGACGACATTGACATCACCGGCGATGGTGTCGGCGATCCGCAGTGGTGCTTCACGGTGCATGACAGCGACACCGCGACCGCCGCGACCACCAGCGCATGCACCTCTGACTTCGTCGCGGCTAATGAGTGGACCCACCTGACCGGGGTTTACGACCCCGCGGCGATGAAGATCAAGTTGTACGTCAATGGCACCGTCAACCTGGACGGGGCGCAGGCGGAGGCGTCGGTGTCGGGGATGTGGTCGGCCACCGGCCGGTTCGCGGTGGGTGGGTCGCTGAGTTCCGGGGCCGGGCGCGGGTTCATCGGCACCGTGGACGAGGTCTACGCCTCGCAGCGGGTGTGGTCCAACACCGAGATTGACAACAAGGTCATCCAGTAACGGGTCTGCTCGTTCACAGTTTCGTTCGGGGAGGTAGCGCCATGAGCGCTGGTTTTCGGGCACGCCCGTTCCGGGGTAAGACCATGACCGTCTTGGGTCGCTGCCGCGCCGGCCGAGTCGTCGCGGCCGTGCTGGCGGCCGTGGTGGTGTCGTCGACCGCAGTCGCCGGTTCGGCGCAGGCGGCACCACGCAGCTCGTGGGCGCCGCCGAAGCCGAAGCAGGTGATGGGTGTGCGGGTCGCGCCGGTCAAGCACAGCGTGCGCCCGTCGTGGACCGCCGACAGCAAGACCGCCCACGGCAACCGGACAGTACAGTGGCCCACAGCCGGATCCGCGACGGTCGACCTACCGGCCACGCCGACCGGCAGCACGACAACGGCTACCGCCGCGTCGACACGAGCGGGTAACCTGCCGGTTTCAGTCGCATCCGTCACCCCGCCGGCCTCGCGCAGCGACAGCCGAGGTCCAGCTTCGCAGCCCATGACGGCGGTGCACCGCGCCACCGTGAC
>NZ_BBQH01000126.1 GCF_018397995.1 Rhizomonospora bruguierae | reverse complement strand
CCGCCGGGACCATCTACCCGGTGGCCACCGCCGTGCACGCCGAGGTCACCGGCATCAACCCTGCCGAAGCCGTGTGGTGGCTGTACCGCCACCACGGAGCGCCGATGCGCCTGGCCGACCTCCCCGCCGCCGACAGCCGCACCGAACAGGCCACCTGACCCACAACGACAACCCACCCCTGGTGACCGGACACGCGCCCACACAGGCGGCGGCAAGGGCCTCACGCCGCTGCCCCCGCAGGCCAGCGCGCGCGACGGCTGCTTCCCGAACCGCGATGACGGCGGCGGCCGGCAAAGCGCAGCCAGAGCGATAGCCGCAGCCACGCCGCTCCCGCCCCGACAGGGGCGCGGACCATACCTCTGCTCACGCCGTGACAGCAACGCTTCGCAACTGTCAGCCGCTCTCCGGCGCGCTGTGTGAGTTTCCGTGAGTCGCTGACAGTCCGCGTCGCTTCCCGGTGACAGCGCTTCGAGGTATCGTCCCCGCCCCCTCGCGCGTAAGCAGCGCGACGCGCCATGATTCGCCTCTTCCGCATCAATTTGATCAATCGCGCCAATCCGCGCAGGAAAGGAAACCACATGAACAAAGGACTCCGACCCCCGCAGCTTCACACGCTTTTCGGAGGACCGTGGCCACCGCGCCGTATGACGACGAAAACGCCGTTCGGAGCTATCCTGACGAACCGCATCCCGGTACCGCCACCAATAACGGCGGTGCGAAACACATCCCCACCAACGAAAAGGACACGACGATTCCGATGCGTATCGCACGCGTCGACACCATTCCCATGACCGCAGAAGACCTCGACAACGCCGCCGAAGCCCTCGCCGTCCTGCTCAACCACTTCTGGCGCGAGCACCCCGACCTCGCCGCCTGAACCCCTCACCCAACACCCCTGGGGCGGCTCACCTCCGCGTGGGCCGCCCACCATCCGACCCCAGCCCGAACCCGCACGGAGGAACCACCTCATGGCAGGCAAGCCCATCCCCACCAGCCCACCGAAGCGGCGCGGCCGCAGCGCCCCCACCACCACCCAGCCGGAAGGCTCGACCGGACCGTGCCGGGTGTGCATCTACATCCGGCGCTCCACCGACGACGAACACCAACCCTTCAGCCTCCTCGCCCAACGCACCGCCCTGCGACGCTACGTCGACAACAACCCCGGCTGGGTCATCGTCTGCGAATTCGAAGACGACGCCTCCGGCGCCACCACCGAACGCCCCGGCCTCAAGAAAGCACTCGACGCGGCGAAAGCCGGAATGTACGACGTTCTCCTCGTTTACCGAGTCGACCGATTCAGCCGCAGCCTCGCCCACTTCGTCGACCTCGCCGCCACCCTCGACGCCGCCAATGTCCGCGTCGCCTCCGCCACCGAACCCGTCGACACCGGCGGCGCGGTCGGCCGCATGATGCTGCAATTCCTCGCCGTGTTCGCCGAATACGAACGAAACATGATCATCGACCGGGTGAAAAGTGGCATGACCGCGAAAGCCAGCAAAGGCCAATGGGCCGGCGGCACCCGCCCCTACGGCTACCTCGTCAACCCCGACACCCAGCGCCTCGTCCCCCACCCCGACGAAGCCCCCATCCTGCGCGACATCTTCCGCCTCTACACCCGCGACCGACTCGGCACCCGCGCCATCGCCACCGACCTCAACGCCCGCGGTGTCCCGAACCGCACCGGCAAGAAGTGGTCCGGACACACCATCAACCGGATCCTGGACAACCCCGCCTACCTCGGGGACATCGCCTACCGCGACGTCTACGTCCCCGACGCCCACGAGCCGCTCATCGACCGAGACACCTTCCGCCGCGCCCAGGACATCGCCGCAGCCCGCGGTGACGTCCAAACCCGGCGGGCCATGTCCGACTCGGACTACTACCTCACCGGCCTACTGACATGTCCACGCTGCGGACAGCGCTACATCGGCACGTCCGCCAAAGGCCGCACCCGCCGCTACCGCTACTACACCTGCTTCACCCGCACCCGATACGGCAAACACGCCACCTGCACCGCACCCCGACTCCCCGCCGACGACCTCGACCACATGATCCTCAAAGCCCTACTCGACTTCTACACCACCGCCGAACCCGTCCTCGCCGCCATGATCCAACGCGCCCACACCCAACACGACACCACCAACGACGACCGACGGGCCGAACTCACCGCCATCGCCAACCAGATCACCACCACCGAGAACGCGATCGACCGCTATCACACGGCGTTCGAGAACGGCACCATGGACGACGCCACCGCCGGACCCCGCATCCGCGAACTCCGGCAACGGCTGGCTCAACTCCAAGCCCGGCACACCGAACTTGACGCGGGCCTGACGTCGCAGCCCGCGCCCCCGCCGCCCGGCACCGTTGCCCGGATCCGCGACCACCTCAGCACCATCATGGCCAGCGGCACCGCCACCGAACGCAAAGCCGCCATCGAGACCCTCATCGCCGAAGTCCAACTCACCGACCAGGGAGTCGTACCCGTGTTCAAGATCCCCACCGACACGACAATGCCCCCGCCCGAAACGGACGGGGGCACTTCAGGAGTACCACCGGTTCGCACAATGGTGCGGTCGGTGGGCCGCCTGGGACTCGAACCCAGAACCTAAGGATTAAAAGTCCTCAGCTCTGCCTATTGAGCTAACGGCCCGCTGATCCACTAGGTTACCCGAAGCCTTCCGGCGCGGCGCGCACGCTCGATGCGCGGGCTAGGGATGCGGCGCCAGTCGTCGGGGTGCCTGCCGCCCGCCCCCTGGCTTCGGGTGGGGTTACCAGGGGCAAGGGCTTGTCCGGTCCGGTCGGATGGACCGGCCCTCCCCGGCCCGTCGTCACGTGCCGTCCCCGAATCCGCT
>NZ_BBQH01000125.1 GCF_018397995.1 Rhizomonospora bruguierae | reverse complement strand
TGGTTCGCAATGGCTGTTGTTGGTTGAATGCAACACCCCACTGTTCCTAAACGCAATGCCTCGCAGAAAAGTCTGCCGATCGGCAATCTTGATCTCAATAACTCCACTAGGAATATTGCGTGTCGCTGGGCGTGCGGGCACGCTCACTCCACGAGCGCGGTGGTCGCCAGGGAGTACGGCCCTACGGCCCGCCGTTGCCCGGGCGCCGGGGACACCCGAGGGTGTCGTCCTCCAATGAGGACGCTGCCACCCCCGGCGCCCTTCCAAGACCGGAGGGAGGCTCGCGATGCCGAGCGTCAGCTACGACGAGTACGTCCTGACCCGGGCACGGACCCTGGCGCGCAAGCACCGGCCGCGGTTCAACTGGATCACGATGGGCGTGGAGTGCCGCTGCGGCTCCCGGCTGCCCTGCCGGGCCACACTGGCCCTGCCGATCGCCCGGGCTGGCTGGCCGGCATGATCGTCACCCGCTGGACCGGCTGCCACGTCCTGGCGCTGCGCGAGGCCCACCGCATGCGCGTGGCCGATTTCGCCCGGCGGCTCGGCGTCGTGCACGGCTCCGTCACGGCCTGGGAGCTGTACGCCCGCAAACCCGGCTGGGAGAGTCAGCAGATCCTGGACACGCTGCTGCGGCTGGCCGACCACGAGGTCCGCACCCGGTTCTTCGGGCTGCTGCTGGAGCACGTCGATGACGGCGGTGATCACTTCGAGGACGACGAACCCGCGTGAAGGCCGGCTGACGGCGGTTTGCCGGATGTGCCAGTGGGTAGGCGGCACTCGACCCACCTGAGGAGGCTGCATGCTCAAGCTGAGGACGAAAGCGCCGCGCCGGCCCGCGCAGCCGTCGGGGCTGACGATGGCCATGGACGCGGTGATGGCATGAGCACGGTGCTGCTGGCAGGGGGCCCACGGGACGGCACCACGCTGGACGTGGGCGAGGCGTCGCTGGTCACCCTGAACATCAACGGGCTGACCCACCGGTACATCCGGTCGGGGGAGCGGCGGGAGGTCAACGGCGAGTCGCTGCCGGTCTACCCGTACGACGGGGAGGTCCGGCAGGACGAGGGGGTCGTCCAGCACGACACGCGCAACCAGGGCGAGGCGCCCGGCACGGGCTAGCCGGCTCGGCCCGCCGGACGCGCGCGCCGCTACTCGCTGTCGAGGACGTCCGCGACGACCGCGGTGACGTTGTCGATGCCGCCGGCGGCCAGGGCCAGTTCCACCAGCCGGCTGGCGCACGCCTCTCGGTCCGGAAGGTCGCGCAGCGCCGCCTCGATGTCCTCGTCCTCCACCAGGTCGGACAGGCCGTCGCTGCAGACCAGCAGGCGGTCGCCCGGGCACGCGTCGAGCGTGCGCCGGGCGATGCTGATCTCCCGGCCCTGTAGCGCCTGGGTGACCAGCGACCGGTGCGGGTGCCGGTGCGCCTCGGCCGGGGTCAGCGCGCCCCGGTCCACCAGCGCCTGCACGTAGGTGTCGTCCCGGGTCAGCTGGGCCAGCATGCCGCCCCGCAGCAGGTACGCCCGGGAGTCGCCGACGTGCACCAGCGCGATCTGGTTCCCGGTCAGCAGCAGCGCCGTCAGGGTGGTGCCCATGCCGGAGAGGGCGCCGTCGCCGTTCGCCGTGGCGGCGATCCGCCGGTTCGCCGTCTCCACCGCCTCGGCCAGCGCCTCCAGCGGCGGCCGGTCGCCGGTGCCGTCGGCCAGCGGGGCCAGCACCGCGACCGCGATCTCGCTGGCCACGTCGCCGGCCGGGAGGCCGCCCATGCCGTCCGCCACCGCGATCAGGCGCGCGCCGGCCAGCAGCGCGTCCTCGTTCTTGCCCCGGACGAGGCCACGGTCGGTGACCGCCACCGGTTGCAGACGCAAACTCATGCCAGGCAGCCTCCCAGCCCGCGACTCGACTGTCTCTACGCAGTAGTACGTATGGTGAAACGATGATGCCGGTGACCATGGTCGGCCGAGCCGGAGAGCTCGACGAACTCGCCGGTGTCTGGGCGCGGGTGGTGGCCGGCACGGGCGCCGGCGGCGGTCCCCGTACCGCCATCGTGAGCGGTCCGGCCGGCTCGGGCAAGAGCCGGTTGGTCGAGGCGGCGCTGGCGGCGTTCGACCCGGCCCCCGGCACGGTCCTGTTCGGTCGCGCCCGGGTGCACAGCCCGGCACCGTACGACTGGCTCGCGGCCGTGCTCAGCGACCACCGCGGCGGTGAGCTTCCGGTACCGGCGGGCGCGCTGGCCTGGCTGGCCCAGCGCGGCGGGGCGGGCGGCGCCCGGTACGCGCCGGGCGCGCTGCTGCGGCTGGCGGTGACGGTCGTGCGCACGCTGGTCCGCCCCGGCCCCGCCGCGATCGTGGTGGAGGACCTGCACGCCCTGGACCCGGCCAGCCTCAACCTGATCGCCGAGCTGGCCGCCGCGCCGGGGCTGCCCGCGCTGCTGCTGGTGACCAGCCGCCCGCCGGGGGAGTCGGACTCGGCCCGGCTCACCGAGCGCACCCTGGCCCGCCTGGCGGGCACCCCCGGCGCCGTCCGCCAGTACCTGGGCCCGCTCGCCGCCGCGCACGTGGGCCGGCTGCTGGAGCAGGTGACCGGCGCGCCGCCCAGCCCGGCGCAGGTCCGGTCGGTGCACCAGCGCAGCGGCGGCAACCCGTACCGGCTCACCGAGCTGCTGGCCACCGCGCCGGCGCAGCGCGTGGCGCCGGTGCCGGTGGCGGAGGTCGCCCTGCGGGCAGCGGCCGGGCACCTGGCCGCGGGGCTGCCGGAGACGGCGCTGCGCGCGGTCGAGGTGGGGCTGCCCGACGCCGCCGACCCGGTGCCGCTGCTGCGGCTCGGCGTGGCCGCCGCCACCGCCGCCGGCCGGGACGCCGACGCGGCCCGCTACGC
>NZ_BBQH01000124.1 GCF_018397995.1 Rhizomonospora bruguierae | reverse complement strand
GATGCGCGAACACCACGATGTCGGACGTCGACGTGGTGAGGCGTTTCCAGCCGAGCCGCTGGTACAGCCGGATCGCGTTGGCCGCTTTCGGGTCGGTCAGCAGCCAGCAGGTGTCGGCGCCCCCGCAGAGCACGTCGAGGATTCGTCCCGCGATGCCTCGTCCGCGCGCGTGTGGGCTGACCGCTAGCTCATCGACCTCCAGTGCTCCGACCAGGTGGATTTCCACCGCGTCGCCGAGTTGGGCGCGGACGCGGTCGTAGGCCCGGCCGGTGGGGAAGGGGCTCGGCGTGCGCAAGGCCGTGCCGAAGCCTGCCGGCTCGCCGTGGTCGCTGGCCAGCACCGCCGTGAAGCCCGGGCGGCGTACGTCGCTGGTGAGGCGCTCGGCGAAGGCGTCGGCAGCGCGCTGGTCCTCGTGCCACGGTGGTTCGCTGAATGCCGCCCGGTAGAGCGTCGTGAGGGTACCGGCGTGGGCGAGGATCTCGTGGCCGGTGAGGCGTTCGAGCTTCATGCGGGTACCCGCACCGTTCCTATACCCAGCGTGCTCGTCTTCGGCAGCAGGCCGGACGTGACCAGCGCGCCCAGCAGCCGACGGTTGAGTTGGACGAGACGTTCGGCGTTCGCTTCGCCGAGTGCCCGCCACGGCGCGGCTGCCAGTTCGTCGGTGTGTCGCTCGACCTGGTCGCGCAGGGCGTGCCCGGCTTCGGTGGCGGAACCGTTGGCGTGGACGAGGCCGCGGCTGGCGAGTCGTTGCCGTGCGGCTGCCCACTGTTCGTCGGTCCATCCCCGCCCGGCAAAGTCGGCCGCAGGTGCGGCTCCGATGGCGGCGAACGAGAACAGCGCCTCGCAGGCGTCCAGTCCGGCGGCGTGAAGTGCGGTCAGGTGCCCGTCGCCGCGATGTTCTCGCAGGACCGTGTACGCCTGCCACAGCGCCAGGTGCGGCTCGTCTGGCCACGGCAGGTCCAGGTTGGCCGCGGCCAGCGGCCGGTGCGCGAGGTCGACGCTTTCCGCAGCCCGGACCGCGAGTTCGGCCGCCTCCCGTAGTTGAGCCGCGGACGGCAGCAGCGCACGGAGCGTACGGTCCACCGCTCGCAGGCGCGCGTCGAGCACCTGCTGTGGTGTCGCGGTGGCCCAGATGGCGGGCACGTACTCGGCGATCATCGCGGGGCTGAAGCTGTAGTAGGTGGCGGCCACCAGCCGCGGACCAGCGGCGCCCAGCGGGGCCGTGCGCCAGGCGAAGTAGCTCGGCCAGCGCGACGCGACGTCGTAGCCGAGTCCCGCCGCCTCCTCGAAGGCCTGCGAGCTGAAGTACAGCGTTGCGTGCACCGGCTCGATCTGATGCCACATGTGCCGTGCGAGTGACCCGAACATCGCCACAACCTCACTGTCTATGTACGCTATGACGGTGACGATAGGGCCATGGCGCATCACTGGTCAACATGAAATAGACAGTTACGTGGGCCGGTGGGTCGAACAAGCGGTCCTCCTGGTCAACAGCCTGGCCGTCACCACCGCACACGGCCGGCCCACCTCCCCGCCCCGCTCAGGCGGGCAACGGCTCGCCGCGATCACCGCCCAGCTGACCGCCCCGGTGACACTCACCGCCGCCGACGCCGACGCACTGGCAGCGGTCGCCGTCGAGCTGCACCCCATGTTCGGCGGGGTCAGTCACATCCATGCCGTCGCGACGCAGCTCAACGACCTGCTGACCCGATACAGGGCCGTGCCCAACCTGCACGGCCATCCCGGGCGGCCGCCGGTGCTTGCCTTCCATCGCGCCGACGCGACCCTCGTCGACGCGTGGGTCGCGGACATGGGCACCGCGCTCGCCATGGTGATCGGCGTGGGCCAGTCGGCCCGGCTCGCCGTCTGCCAGGCCGACAAGTGCTCCCTGGTGTTCTTCGACACGACCCGCAACGCTTCCCGTCGCTTCTGTGGCCTGTCGTGCCAGAACCGCGCCAAGGCAAGCGCCTACCGCGCCAGGCAGGCTGCCCGCTGAGCGCACCGCCCCGCCCAAGGCTATTCACGGGCCAAGATCAGGTGCGCGGATCTGCCGCCGAGCGGGCGCGCTGCAGTCGCGCCCCACCGGTCACGCCGCATAGGGCCAGCCTCGGTGCGATTCATTTGCGGACATGCCGAGAACAGTGCGCCCTCCTCACGCCGGCTAATCTTCGGCTCGGGCGCGTAGGCGGCTCCGTAGCGCCGCCTCAATCTCACTCGGCAGCCGGAACCATCCGGCCGCTGTCAGCAGCCGGTGGCGTGGATCGTGCTGGTAGGAGCCAGCCACCGGCCTGCCGTTACTGACTTCAATCGCACCGACGATGTCGGCCGGGTTAACTCGTCCGGGATCGGGCGTGCGTTCGTCCAGTAGATAGACGTAGCCGCTGCCCTGGATCTCCGTCTCTTGTCGAAGGGAGCCGCACTGGTCAATGCTCTCGAAGATGACCCTCGACAACAGCCGAAGGAAGGGGCCGTTCTCCTGAACATCGGCGGGTGCCAGGACGTCCGGGTCCGCGCCCTAACGCACGACCGCCATGACCGCCTCTGGGTGCAGTCCGTGCTGAAGCACCCAGTCGGGCTCGAGTAACGACACGACGTCTCGCTCGCCGCCACCAAAGTCCACGTGGTATCGGAACACCTGGCGATCGTCTCGCGTCACGGCCGACAGATTACACACCAGGAGTAGCCGTTCACTCAGCTGCTGCGCAGCGCTCGCTACGCAGCGCGACGACCGAAGGCGTACGAATCGCGCCGTCGGCCCCTGGCGCGACTCCACGCTCGGTGATCGTCACGACAGCTAGCATCCCAGCCCGAACGCTTCGGGCGAAAGCCTTGACATCTGGTGAGTCTTCGGGCCATACAGGGCGCGGCACCGTTCGTATCAATCGAAGTTTTCCTCGTACTTGACCTTGATGCGCCCGTGGTAGCTGTCGACCACCAGGTACCAGTCGTCGTACGGCACCTCGAGGACGATCGGGCTCACGTTGAAGATGCCGCCGTGGTACTCGTAGTCGTCACCGTCGAGGTACGCCTGGTATTCGTCGGCGTCCATCAGGCATGCCCGCGCGGACGAGCCGCGCAGCTGTACCGCGAGCTGGGTGCCGCCTGCGCAGCCACCGAGGTCGAACCACAGGTGCTCCATAGGCGATTACTAGCGGATCGCGCGGCGGACGTAAAGCGGCTCGCGACCCGTTTGCAGGTCACCTGCTTCCGGCTCGATTCTGTCCT
>NZ_BBQH01000123.1 GCF_018397995.1 Rhizomonospora bruguierae | reverse complement strand
CGGCCCGTGAGCGCAGCCACCACGGATCGACGACGAACTCACCGACGCGATCGTTGGGCTCGTACGGGGACCGCATCTGATCCCAGTGGTTGATCCGCCACTGGCTTTGCGCCAAGTCGAGCAGCCGGGTCCGCTCGGCTTCGTCGTAGACGTGGTAGACGTCCAGCAGCGCGGCCACGTGGTCACGGCGGAACGGCCACTCGGCCCGCTCGTAGCGCGCGAGCGTGGAGAACTCCACGCCCAGGCGGCGATGTACTTGAGCGTCAGGCCGCGTTCTTCGCGCAGCTCACGCATGCGCTGGCCGAGCCACTGCGCGCGGCCAGCCAGGTCAGCGATCGCCTCACCACCGTCAGCGAGCATCACCGCCAAATCCACCGCGACCCGACCCGGGTCATGACCTGACCGCCGCTGCCGCAACCCAGCCAGAGAGTCACTGAACCCACTGGTCAAACCCGTGGCATCAGCGACATCGGCGAGCAGACGCGTACCAGCGTGACCGACCACGCCCCGCCCGTCACCGCTGATCACAACCCTCGAACGCGTTCCGGTAACCTTCACCCAGCAAGTGCCTTCCGTGACGGGCGATCTGGACCTTCGACAAGTCAGATCTTCCCAGATCAGAAGGCACTTCCTATCTCATGATCCACAATGTGGGCAGCCCTTACCGAAGGGCCGAGACTAGCTAGTCACTGGAACCGAGTGACAGCTTCATTCACCAGATCGCCGACTTGGTTGATGGGGACGACGCCGCAGTTGATGAGGCCGGCGAGACCCTGGAGGGTAGCGAGGAAGACGACGGAGAGCCGCTCTGCACTCCTGTCCGGTAGTAGCCCCTCACCTTCGCCGCGATGGAATACCTGGAGTATCGGGGCAAAGGCGGCCTCGGCACTCATACTCACGGCTTCCCCATCTGTTCCACGTTTGTGGGCGAACATCAGCTCCAGGAGGTTCGCCTCAGCGGTCGCGAAGTCGAGGTAAGCCCCGGCCACCGCTCGAACCTGTCTAGCATAGTCAGGCTCGTCGGTCGCCTCCCGCAACCGGACACCGAGCCGGGCGAAGCCCTCGGCTGCCACAGCATCGAGAAGCTCCTGCCTACCGGGAAAGTATCGGCGTGGTGCGGCGTGAGTGACACCGATGATCGCGGCCACCTCGCGCAGCGACAGTTCGGCGGCTCCCCTGTCGCGCACCACCGCGGCGGCTTCAACCAGAACCGCCTGGCGCAGGTTGCCATGGTGGTAGGGACGGGAGGACGGCATGGGGGAAGTCTATCAACGATGTATCCGTTGACAAGATTGTTTCCACTGGTTACATTAGGGGACATGTCTACACTCGCTTCGCCTTCACAGGTGCCGGATCAAACCGGCCGCACCATCATCGTCACCGGCGGGGGCAGCGGCATCGGCCGCGCCGCAGCAGCCGCGCTTGCCGCAAAGGGAGCGCGACTCGTTCTCGCCGTCAGGGACCAGGACAAGGGCCGCGCCGCAGCAGCCGCGATGAACGGCGAGGTGGATGTCCGTCCGCTGAATCTCGCTTCGCTAGCCTCGATCCGAAGCTTCGCCGCAGGCATTGATGGTCCCGTTGGCGTGCTCATCAACAACGCCGGCACAATGACCGACAAACTGCAGCACACCGCGGACGGCTTCGAGCTCCAGTTCGGGATCAACCACCTCGGCCACTTCGCGCTGACGAACCTGCTGCTGAACCGGATCACGGAGCGGGTCGTGACCGTCTCCTCGACCGCACACCGCTCCGCACAGATCGACTTCGACGACCTGCAATGGGAACGACGGAAATACCAGCCGTTCGGCGCATACGGCCAGTCCAAGCTGGCGAACCTGCTCTTCACCTTCGAGTTGCAGCGCCGTCTGATCGCAGCGGGGTCGCCGGTGATCGCCTCCTCCGCGCACCCCGGCTGGGCATCTACCGGCTTCCGGATCACAAGTGGCAACCGGCTCCTCGACGCACTGGCCGCAGTCAGCACACCCGTACTCGCTCACGGCCCCGAAGGCGGGTCGCTGCCGACACTGCTGGCGGCCGTCGGTGACGTCCCGGGCGGCAGCTTCATCGGCCCGAGCCGGTTCGGCGGAGTCCGCGGACCGGCCGCGCTGACCGAGCCAGCCGCCGGAGCGAAGGCCCCCGCCGTCGCCAGCCGGCTCTGGGAAGTCTCCGAACGCCTCACCAATACGCACTTTCCTCTGATCTCCGGGCCGGTCATGACCGATCAGGCAACAGGCGACACCAGCGCGTGACTGCGGTGAAGCGCATCCAATACCACCAGTACGGCGGACCTGAAGTGCTGCGGCTGGAAGAATTCGAGCCTCGTTCGCTTGCGCCCAACGAGGTACTCGTCCGAGTCCACGCCGCCTCAGCCAACCCGATGGACTGGAAGATCCGCGACGGCATAATGCAAGCTACGACCGGCCGGGCCTTCCCCCGCGGCTTCGGCACTGACTTCGCAGGCATAGTCGAAGCCGTAGGGACCGCAGTCGCCCGGCTGCGGGTCGGAGACGAAGTGCTGGGAGGCGCAAGTCCGCAAAAGGCTGGATCCTTTGCTGAGGCGGTCGTCGTAGAAGAAGACGGCGTCGTGAACAAGCCCACGAATCTCTCGTTTGTGGAGGCCTCCGCTCTCCCCACCGTCGGAATCACCGCCTTCCAGGCAATAGTCCGAGAAGGAGAGGCGAAAGCCGGCCAGTCTGTGTTCGTTCACGGCTGTCTCGGCGGCGTCGGACGAGCTGCGGTCCAGATTGCGCTGTCACTGGGAGCCTCGGTCGCTGGTAGCTGCCGCCCCAGCGCAACAGCAGATGCCCGTGCGTTGGGCATACACCCGATCGTCGGCTTCGACTTCGATCCGGAGACCCTGGCGGGCCAATTCGATCTCATCCTTGACACTGCGGGCACACTGCCGAAAGCAGCGACGAGAATGCTCACCAAACGCACAGGGCATCTCATAGACATCAACCCCACGCCCGCGAAGTTCGCTCGGAGCGCTATGCCAGGTCCGTACCAAGTGCTGATCGCCCAACCCCTCACCGCCGACCTCGATACCATCGCTCGGGCTGCAGGACAGGGAGCAATCCAGGTGCCGATCGGTCGTACCGTCCCGTTGGCTGACGCGCTATCAGCCCTGACGGAGCTTGAGCTTCATCGAACCCCACGGGGTGGCAAGCTCGTCGCCGTCACCGAGTGAGCCAAGCCGGTCAGAGGCCGAGACCACCAGGCCACCGCGAGGGCTCCCGCAGTGCTCTGACCTGTGGAAA
>NZ_BBQH01000122.1 GCF_018397995.1 Rhizomonospora bruguierae | reverse complement strand
ACAGGCCGAAAAGCACGGACTGATCTTCTGGGCGTTCGGCACGTTTGGCGTGCGGTTGTACGTCAGTTCGATGTAGGGGGTCTTGGACGAGGCCTCCGACGAGTTGAACTTCTTCCACCCGTCGTGGTTGGTCTCGCTGGACGCCCGTAGCCCGATGTTCGCGGTGGCCTGGTGGTTGGTGAAGCTGTACTGCAGGATGTTCTTCACCGACACCGACACCCACCCGGCTGCGCAGCCGCTGTAACCCTTCGTGGCGGTCGAGGTCCCGTCCTTCGCCGACCAGGCCGGCTGCGCACCCCACCGTGTCGACGTGCTCGCCGCCCCAGTACGCCACGCCTCCCACGACGCCCCGGTGCACGACCACGAGACCGTCTCCCACAGAAACAACTCCGCCTTCGTCACCGTGCTGTCCCAGTACGCGTTCAGGCTTTTGAACGTCAGGAACGACCGCGCCTTGCATCCACCCCCGCAGCCCTTCGTCGCATCGTCGCTGTACCCGAGCTTCAACTCAGTCGACCCGGACTGATCCGTGTTCGAGATCGTGTCCTGCACGAACGTGTCGAATCCCGGCTCCAAGTTCACCGACGGGTCAACCGTCACCGGGAACGTCACCGCCGGATCCGCGAAGAACTCCTCACCGGGCGACAACACCAGATCCGTCCCCGAATCGGTCGCGACCAGGGACATCGGCACCTCAGCCGTACGCGGGCGTTCACCAGAGTGCGCGGTCATTGGGGAGGCGTCCCACATTACCGCCGGCGACACACTCACCACCGACCCTGACGGGGCCTGACCAGTCAGACTCGCCCCTGCCCGCCCACCGGTCAGCGTGGCCGCCGACTGCCACGGCATCGACACCGACCGCAGCTCGCCCACCGCCTGCAGCGTCTTGATCCGGAACGAGTACTCAAACCCCGTGCGCCGCGCCTCAACCACCAGGTCCACGCCTGGTCGCACGTCCACATAGGTCGCGGTCGCTCCATCCAGGACCGGCGCCGGCAACTGGCCACGCCACCCCAACCGCACCCGGTCAGCGCCGCCGCCCAACACCACCAGATCATCCGAACCAGCGTCGTGCCCACCGGACAACGTCAATCCACGCGGATGCGCCTTCGGCACCACCGACCCGTCAGCACGGCGCTCCAACGTCAGATCGATATCCACCCACCGATTCGCCGCGTCCAGCATCCGCACCGGAGACACATGAACCCGCGACTGCAACGTCCCATCCGGCTGCGCCCACACCTGCGCCGTCGGCGTCCGCAACCCGGTCACCTCAACCGACCGCCGCTTCCGGTATGCCAGCAGCATCGCACTGGCCTGATCAGGCGCCTCCAACATGGCATCCGCGGCAAGGCTCAAGCTGTCAGAGGCCGACGGAGGCGGCGCATCCTGTCCATCGACGCGGCCGGCAAGCACAGGAACCGCCAAGACCGACCCGGCCAGGACCGACGTCATCACCAACGCCAGCCGACGCCCACCCGCTCGAACACGCAACGCAAGCCCCCCGCCACTCATCGCACAGACACGCGGCGGGAGCGTAACCATCAATAGAGGCGGCCGTCAATGATCTCTCTCATCGGCGGTAGAGCAACTCGACTCCCGGCGGCAAAACCGGCGAAAGGGCAGGCGGCATCATCTAGCCCCTACCGTGGCGCAATATTGAATTTCTCGCCGGTGAACCGCCAGAACAGCGGCACCGCCTTGTCGATGGGCCGGACGATTTCGTCGCGGAGCCCGCTGCCAGCCTGATACCACATCACCACTACCGGCTGGCATTTCTTTCCCCAGCCATACGTCTCGATTGTGACCACGGAGTATGGCGGCTGGCAGTGTTCGATGTCGACAAAATGGAGTCCGCTGATCGAGTAGTTGGCGGCGAGATTGCCCGCGACACCGGAGTGGGTCACACTGTCGATGATCTCGATCATGGCGAGGTGCTCCGGACGGCGTTCCGCTAACGACCAGTACCAATCGAGCAGCTCTGACCAAGGGCGTGCTACGAACGGCCGATCCGACCATGTGTACGGCCGCCACCGGCGGAACGCTGCGAGGCTGGCTGGTCTGAGCACGCATTGAGGGCAGAGCCAAAGCAAAGTTAGTTGATCTTTGTTGGGCCTGATGACGGGGTTGGTGTACGAGCGCGGCCTTCCTTAGTAGACGATGACGGTTCTCTACGCCAGCCGTCGTCTGCAAGAAAGGCCGCTCGTGTCAGTCTCCCAGAGCCAAAGCAAAGTCAGTTGATCATGGACGGGATGCGTTGAGCAGGGCGGGAATGAGCATCTTGTCGGCGTGGTGACGTTCCATGACCTGTTTGATCTTGGTGTGTCCGGCGAGGCGGATCAAGGCGATGGCGAGGTTGCGTAGGGCGGCCATCGCGTGGGCGACACCACCGAGGTAGGCGTGGTGGGTGTCCTCGCCGAACAGGACGTCGCGGACCCAGTGGATTTTGTTCTCAATCCACCAATGGCCCCGTACATGGGCGGCGGTCTCGGCTGCGGTGCTGGTCAGGCTGGTGATCCCGTGAATGATCTGCTTGCTGACGCGTTGCCCGTCCGCGGCGTAGACGTCGCGGCGCAGCCGGAACACCTGGACCGCGCCGGGGAAGTCGATGCCGGTGGCGGGTGCGGTCCACATCGTGCGGGTGATCCGGTAGCCGTTACGGCGTTCGGTACTGACATCGGCGCTGGTGGCGGCGGTCGCCGCGGGGAGCCGACCGGTGATCGCCGCGAGGAGGGCGGGCTTGTTGGCCTTGACGGTGAACACGTAGTCCGCGTGGCGTCCTCGCAGGTAGCCGGCGGTGTCGCTGCTGGGATGCGCCGCGTCGGCGGTGATGACCATCCCGGCCACGTCGATCGGGTCCAGCAGGGCCGCGATCTGGGTGACCTCGGTGGTGTCGGCCGGGACCTGGACCTGCGCGATGACCACCGTGGTGTCGTGCCTCATCGCCGAGAACAACTGCACGTCGAGACCGCTGCCGCCACTGGAGTGCCGAACAGTCTTCCCGTCCAACGCCAGGCCGATCCCGGCCGGATCGCCGAGCCGGGCGGCCAGCCACGCACAGACCAGACGGTCCACCACAGCCGCGTCGACCGTTTCGGCCAGCCGACGCAGCGTGTCCCGGCCTGGCACGACCCGGATCCCCAGCACCGGATGCCGACGCGCACCCGCCGCGGCCAGCAACCCCTGCGGCAACTCGGCGACCCGGTCCGCAGCCTGCCGGAAGTTCCGCGCCCCGCACAACAACGCCAACGTCAACACGGTCAACACCGCAGGCAGGCGATGACGCACACCCCGCCCCTTACGCGGATCGGAGACCTGCGCGAACAACACGGCCAGCGCCGCGACCTGCCCGGAGTCCACCTCCCCACGCTCATCCGTGACGACACCTGCGACAGCATGGGAGACTGA
>NZ_BBQH01000121.1 GCF_018397995.1 Rhizomonospora bruguierae | reverse complement strand
GTGTTTCGCCCGTCACCGTCCGGGGCACTGCCCAACAGCTCGGCCACCCGAACAAACTCGTCAACCGACGGCTCACCAAAAGACGCAACCGCACGCCGATACATATTCTCGAAGTGGTCACGGGCGAGCTCAGCACCATAGATCTGGCGCGCGGCCGCGGCGGCCGCCACGACGTTGCGGACGGTAGACGGATCGATCCGCTCCCTCCGACGGCCGAGGATGATCTGCACTGTCAAGGTACGGCTATCACCCGTCAAGGTACGGCTATCACCCGGGCGGCTCGGCTCCACCAGCACTCGCATACCCAGCAGCGCCTCCACCGACGGCTGGTCGAACACCGCATCCACATGCCGATACAGGGTCAGGAGCGACCAATTCCGCGCTGCCACCCCCGCATCACCCGAAGCCACCGGCATATCCACCCGCCGCGCCAGCCCATCCAAGGCCGCACGCACCGCCGCCTCATCAACCCTGCCCGACCCCTGCCCCGCCACCCGCAGCGCGAATTCCATCAACCCGTCCATCTGCGCCAACACCGCCGGTTCGTCCCCGCTGTGCGAGACCGGGTCGGGGAAGAAAACCCCACGCAACCGCGCGACCCGACTCAGCGGGGCACTCAGGCGGGGCACCTCGGCGGGATCAACCCAGCCATGCGCCGCCCGCCACGCCGTCACCGCCGACCCACCCACACCGTCCAACACCAACTCACCCGCGGCATTACGCGACACACCCGGCGCAAGCGGCAACCGCCCGGGCAACCCATCCACCCCGAACACGAAATAGTCATGAGAACTCCAATGCGGTCCGGTCGCCACCAACATCGGCCCGGCCACCATCACCTCCGACGAATCCGCGGCATCCATGTCGTGGGCCACCCGGACCGCCAACCACCTCACCGAACCCGCCCCACCCGGCACCACCGCCCCCACCCGGCTTCTCAGCCCCGGCGCCCCACCCAACCGCAGCGCCGCCTCCCCCATCTGCGACACCGGGAACACCTGCCCATCAGGCAACCGCACCTCCACCACCACAGAATCAGCAACACCAGCCGACAACGAATCCAACCAACCAGCCACCACCGCCACCGCCACCGCAGCAGACTCCGCACCCCCCACCCGCACCGTCACCCACAACCGCCCCGGCAACGCCAACGGCCACGTAGCAAAAGAATCATCAAAGACACCGAGCGCCCCCTCGGCGCGCAGATCCACCCCCGCCGGCGTGCGCGACGCGGTGAACCCCGCCAGCTCCGGCAACACCACACGCGATTCCCAGCCCGGCACCACACCCGTCATCCGGAAGCGATGCACCGCCCGGTCAGCGGCGATCCCGGCCAGGCTGTCAGGGCTGGTCAGGTCCTCACCCCCGTCCCAGGCGATTACCCCATCGACAAACCCCCAATCAGCGGGCCGCCGCGCCGGAGCGGGCCGGTCCAACGGGGTGCCCGCGAGTTGATGCGGGGTGTCCCCATCAGCGGCCGCCTGCAGCGCCAGTCCCACCACCAGCGCCGCGGCGAACACGCCCATATCCGAGGCCCAGTCCCACTCCCGCCACGATGCGGTAGATACCCGGAACGTCCACCTGGCCCAGTCGATCTCACGCGCCCCCGCCGGCAAATCCGCGTCGACCTCGATCCGCGGCACCGGAACACCAGCCCGGTTGGCCAGAACGCCCACCCACTCATCCCGCAGCCGCTCGTACTCCTCATCCGTCAGCGTTACACGCCCAGGGCCCGCCGCCTCGACAAGTTCCGCGAACCGGGAACGCAGCCGATGGCTCAGCCATCTGACCGAGTCTTCGGAGCCGATCCCCTCACCATCGATAAGCTCGCTCTCCAGCGGCGGTCGTGGCTCATGGATCCACACATCCCGGCCGCGGTCGGCGAACCACCCCACCAACCACTCGTTCAGCCTGGCCCGATCCTCGGCACCAGTCCCCACCGGGAACGACGCCAGAACCGTCACCCCCCCACCCTCAGAAACCTTGGTCACCCGCCACGCCACCGCCAAGCCGCCAGCCGCCACGGGACGGGTGAACAGCTCCGGCAACATCCGATCAGCCCTACCAGCCGAACCCGCGTCCAGACTCGCCCGGACGTCAACCGACTCCCACGGGAACGCCACATACAGCGTCACCCCCTCCTGCAGGAGAGGTGTGGGCGGCAGCCGATCCTGCCACCACCCCAGCACCCCCTCCGCACGAGTCGCCGCCCAGGACCGCGGCTGCGCAGCCGCGGCAGCAACCACATCAGCCAGACCCAACCCGTGGTGCGGGCCAACACCCAACCCATCCCGCAACCCCACCCGAGGCGGCACCGCCGACACCGTCACCAGCGGCACATCCCGCCCGCCAACACGTCGCACAACCACATCCTGCGGCGCCAACAACCGCCGCATGCTCGGCACCATGACATGCAAACGCGCCAGGGCACGCACGGCCGCGTCCCCCCGCGCCCACACCTCGTCAGCCCGCCCCTGCAACCCCACCAACTCATCCCGGTCAACCCCACCGGGGACGGCACGCACCACCGCTCCCACGTTCGTCAAGTCCAGGACGAACCGGCCCGCGGCCCGATCAACCACCTCCTGGTACAACGCCCATTGGTCGTCTCGGAACGACTCAAGAAGCGCCAGCGGTTCATCGAGATGGGCATACGCATCTCGCGCCCCAGCCAGCAACTCTTCGACCCGCGGGTCCAGCCGCAACGCCGACGCCACACCCACAGCCGCCAAAGCTCCCGCCACCGCCGAAACCCCCGACCACACACGATCGGACCAACTCTGCAACTTCACGACCAGATCCAGATCGGGTTGCCCCCACGCCACCAGCAGATCCAGGTTGGCCCTCCGCATCAAAAGCATGATCGGATCCAGCACGCCGGGCTGCATCAACGCCCCGAGCGGATCCAAATCGTCGCGAATCACATCCTGCACGTCAAGCCGCCGCAAAGCTGGGACCAGACCCAAATCGAGCAACCACGCCGCGACCTGATCCAGACCGGCCCGCATCTGCACCGTGTCGTCTTCGGCAAACTCCCCAAGCAGTGTCACATCGGTCAACACACCGAGCGTGGAGGACGCCTCGATAAGCGACTGCAGCTCATCGCGTACCGTCCCGCCCACAGAATCCCTAAAGGCAGCAAGCTCACCAGCGACGTCGAACTCCACCGGCCTGGCCGACTGCGGCTCGGGCCACGCCACCGGGAACCCCAAAACGGCCAGAACACCCACCACCTCAGCCGCCCGCGACCACACCCGATCAGCCTGCTCCTGCAGCTCGTCGACCTGACGCCGAGTGACCCAAGCCCAACCAAGATCCCCCACAGCACCGGCCAACGCCGTAAGCTCCCGCTCGAACCGCACCAGGAAGGCACGTAGAACGACAAGACCCTTCAGCATCACCTCCGACCCCAGACGACGCGCTGTCAGTTGCTGCATACGCCGGGTGAGCTGCACATACGCCGTCAGGTGCAACTGCTGAACACGGTCCCGCACCCGCCCCGTGAGCAGTTCCAACTGCGCCAACCCATCTACTGGGTCAGACAACCAATCCACCCACCGAGCAGACGCC
>NZ_BBQH01000120.1 GCF_018397995.1 Rhizomonospora bruguierae | reverse complement strand
ATTCGGCCGCACCATCTGGCAACTCGCCTGCCACAACGACACCCGACACCTCCAACCCCGCCATGGCTGACGTCAACGTTCACCTCTCGCTCTGCCAACGGCTCCTCGACGCCAACGCCAAGCCCGTGACCTCGCACCCCGGGCACGCGGGCACTCGCGTCCTCCGCGCCTCGACGGCCGCCCATGGAGACGTCATTGTCAAAATCCATCGGGGCCTGGAACGACACCACCAGGAAGTTCACGCCTACCGGACCTGGGTTCCTGCCCTCGGAGACAGGGCACCCCAACTGCTCGCGACAACCGACGACCCACCAGCCATCGTCATCACCGCCGTAGCGGGAGTCCCGCTCGCCGAGCGGCAGCTCGGCCGCGAGGCCGAGCAGAGCGTCTACCGGCAGGCAGGAGAACTACTCAAGACACTGCACGCCGCTGGACCACCCCGCCTCGAACCAGACTGGACGGCCCGGCTCGCAGAACGTGCCGAGTACTGGATCCACCAGGCCGGGGACCGCATCACCGCTGCCCGCAGGGCCGAGGTACGCGCGCACATGCGGGCTCTCCAAGAGCTAGCACCGCTGCCCGCTCTTCCGTGCCACCTCGACTTCATGCCCCGCAACATGCTCTACAGCGACGATGGGGTGGTCAGGCTGGTCGACTTCGAGCACAGCCGCTTCGACCTACCCGCCCGCGACCTCGTACGACTCGCTACTCGGGTGTGGCCCCACCGCCCAGACCTACGCGCGAGCTTTCTCCATACATACGGCCAGCTCAGCGCAGCAGACGACGCGGTACTGGAGCACTGTGCCCACTTTGACCTTCTCACGAGCCTGACGCGACAGGCCGCTGGTTCCGAGCAGATCGCACGCGGTGGCGTCCTAGGTCACCGCGATGGTCCTACCACCCCGCTCAAGCTAGTGTTACGATTCAGGTAACATCCAACTATGCAGCTCGACTACGCGACACGAGACCTGAAGCGGGTCTGCACCGACGAACGTCGGATGCAGGCCACTTACGGTGCAAATGTCGCGAAGAAGCTGAAACTCCGGCTTGCCGAGCTGACCTACGTCGATGAGATGGCGGACGTGCTGGACGGGCCGGGCCGTTGGGAGGAGCTCACGAGCGATCGCGCGGGACAATGGTCGGCACGGTTAACCGCGAACTGGCGGCTTATCGTAAGGCCTGAAGAGCGCGAAGTGAACACGGTTGTCGTAGTCGAGATCGTCGACTACCACTAGGGATCCAGGAGGATAGGAGCGGAACATGTCCACCACACTGGATTACGTCGTCACCACCGGCGATTTCATCGCCGAGTGGATGGAGGATGAAGGCATTAACGCCGCCGAGTTGGCACGCCGTCTAGGCGTGACCCCAAAGCATGTCAGCGAGCTGCTTAGCGGAAAGGCACCGCTGTCACATCCTCTTGCTCTCGCGCTAGAGCGAGTGACAGGTATCCCTTCGCGTCTCTGGAACATGTATGAGTCTGGCTATCGTGATGCCCTCGCTCGCGAGGCCGCAAGCGCCGACCTCGACTCGCAGTACGAGCGAGCCAGGGAGTTTCCGCTTCCTTACTTGCGCAAATGGGGCTTCATCACTGCACCGGCACGAGAGCGGGCGAACACCGTCCGGCAGTTGCTCGGTGTGCTTGGCGTGGCGAGCCTGGAAGCCTTCGAAGCCACGTGGACGCGGGGGAGCGTAGCGTATCGCCGAGCCGCCGCTAGGCGGGATAATGCGCCGGCGCTCGCAGTCTGGTTGGCGCTGGCGGAGCGTCACCATGACGGCCTTCGCGATGTCCCTACGTTCAACCGACCAGGGCTAGAGGCGTTGATACCCAGGCTCCGCACGCTCACAAGGCAGGAGCCAGTGGCCGCGATCGAGGAAGCCATCACGGCTTTGCGTGAGATCGGCGTCGTGCTCTGCTTCATCCCGGCCGTGCCGGGACTTGGCATCCATGGAGCCACACGATGGGTTAGCGGACACCCCATCATCCAGCTCTCACTTCTTTGGAAGAGCGACGATCAGCTCTGGTTCACCCTCTTTCATGAGCTCGGACATGTCCTTCTGCATGGAGACAAGGATCTCTATATAAACGGCGATCGCAACACTGCCGAGGAAGAGGCGAACATATACGCCTCGAACACTCTCATCCCACCCTCGTTCGAGCACCGCATACCGCGCAAGCGCGACATCGCTGCCGTGCGCGTACTTGCCGACCAATTGGACATCGCGCCGAGCATTGTGCTCGGTCGCGCCCAGCGGAGGACCAAAGACTATGGCTGGGGGCATGGGCTGAAGCGGAAGCTTGAGTTCCAGATGAAGCAATCCCGCAGTTGAGGATCCGTTGGCTTTTCCCGAAAATCTGAGCCTGCACGTCCAACAACTTCCTTTAACGGAAGGCTCAGGTGGACCTTGGCTTTATCCACGTGATTTCAACAAGAATCCGGTAGGTATCGGCTGTAGCTGCCGGAACAACACGGCTGCACCTCCCATTTCGACCCCAGGGCGGCAACAGTCCCATGCTGCATTGTTGCGCCGCTTCTCTAATGGCGGTCTCATCCGTTCAACTCATCTCAGGAAGTTCGGAGAGAATGAGAGATCGATCAACCGGTGACGAGTTACCGCGGCGAAGGTCCTCCACACCTGGTCATGCGGCCAGTGCCGGTGGAGCAGGCCAACGGTGGTCACCGCGATCGGCGCCCGCAGCGGCCGGCTCACCAGATCAGACAGCAGGCTGGCCTCCCGGGCCGCGTCCCGGGCAATGACCAGCACTACTCCGACCGGCACGACCGGGTCGGTACGCCGGTAGCCGGCCAAAATCGTCCCGAGTCCGGCGGTCGAACGCTCGCGCTCGGAGATCACCTCCCCAACCGGGCCCGGATCCACATGCACCAGGAACCGCACACACCGACCGTCCTCCAGCCACACCCCGTACCCGTCAGCGCGCAGATGCGCCAGGCCCCGCTCCCGCAGCCACACCGACGTGTCCACCGTCGTCAACCACTGGAACAACCCACACCGGGCCGGATCCTGCCGCGACACGGCCAGCAGCGGCAGGAACAGCAGGTGGTGCGCCGCACCCCAGTCCCGCTGACCCAGACGCAACGGCACCGGCCGCCCCGACAAGACGAGATCACGATCCAGCAGCTCGGTCCCCTCCTCGGTGATCCTGTACCACCAGGCGTGCGCCCGGTCCTCCGCCGACCGTTCCCGGCCCACCAAGCCCACGCTGTGCAGCCAGGTGAGGTCCCGGTGCGCGGTCAACCGCGGCACCCCCGCCACCACCGCGATGTCGCTCGTGGTGGCCCAGCCGTGCAATGCCAGGAACGACAGGATCCGCCACCGCCGAGGCGACAGCTCACGACCACCGGCCACCCATCGATGGTCCCCCACCCCGTCGACGCCCCACCATCCCGGCGACCCGGCGCTGCGGTGGCGCCCCGGAAGGAACTCCCGCACCCTCAAAACGGGGTTTGTGAGACGTTTTTCATGATCACTGTTCACCGAATCAGCGGAAGAGTTGACGACGGAAGCCGCAGAACCGGCATACCGCGTTCCGCCAGGATCGCCGGACACCGGCTCCGAGCCCATTCGGGAACCGCCCACCGAACCGATCCGGAACCACCAACAGCCGCAACCTCAGCCGCCCGACCATCCCGCGCCGGCAGCCACCGAGCGGCGTCCCGGAGCACCGCGCCATGTCCCACCAACGCCAGCCCGGTCCAACGGCTCCCGAGCACCCACCGAGCAACCGCCCGGCAACCACGTACACGAAAAAGGCCCTGACCCGGTGTGAACCGCCAGCCTCCCCTGTTCAGAGGGGAATTGGTTGATCGAGGGTGATGAAGGAAAGGTGCACCTGACCTGCAAGGATGTGATTGCCTAGATCATGTCCCAG
>NZ_BBQH01000119.1 GCF_018397995.1 Rhizomonospora bruguierae | reverse complement strand
GGCGTGATCAGTCCGCTGTTGCTGAACGTGGCCTTGCACGGGCTGGAGGCAGCAGCCGGGGTCCGGTACTTCCCTGATCATGTCAAGCATGCGGGAGGAGCGGTCCCCGGTAGTCCCGTTGTCGTCAGGTACGCCGACGATCTGGTGGCCATGTGCCACAGCGCTGAACAGGTGCAACAGGTCAAGGAATCTCTCAGCCGGTGGCTGGCGCCCCGAGGGTTGACCTTCAACGAGGACAAGACCCGTGTGGTCGGCCTCGAAGACGGCTACGACTTCCTCGGGTTCAACATTCGCCGCTACCGCAACGGGAAGCTGCTGATCAAACCCAGCAAGGCAGCGGTGCAGCGCATCCGCCGCAGGCTGGCCGCCGAGGTCAAGGCCCTGCACGGGGCCAACGCCGAAGCGGTCATCAACAAGCTCAACCCCGTGATCCGGGGCTGGGCGGCCTACTACCGCGCAGCGGTCTCCAAGGAGATCTTCTCCGCGTTGGACCACTACGTGTGGAAGCTCACCTACCGGTGGGCACGGCGAGCGCACCCGAACAAGGGGAAACGCTGGGTAGCGGCCCGCTACTTCGGGGCCTTCCACCCGGCCAGGAGGGACCGCTGGGTGTTCGGCGACCGCGACAGCGGCCGCTACCTGGTCAAGTTCTCCTGGACCCCGATCGTCCGTCACACCCTGGTCAAAGGGACCTCGTCACCCGACGATCCCGCCCTGACCGAGTACTGGGCCACCCGGCGCCGACGCGGGAAACCGCCGCTGGGCCCGTTCCTCATGCGGCTCCTACGGGCACAACGAGGACGCTGCCCGACCTGCGGTGGCCTTCTGCTCCACGCGGACCGGGAACCGCAAGATCCCGGCGAGTGGGAGCAGTGGCTGATCGTGCTACGAAAGGCGATCCGCCGCACCGCGATCACCGCACCCGGGAACCCGACGGACGACACCGCCCGCTGTCTGATGCACACCCACTGCGCCCGACGGCACGACGCCGCCAGACGCACACCGGCGCTTCTGCCAACACGCACGCCATAAGGCTTGCTTGAGCCGGATGCGGGGAAAGCTCGCAAGTCCGGTTCTGAGGGGGCTGGGACGCAGCAATGCGTCCTGGCTACCCGACAACACGATCACCGACCTGTAGTTGCCGGGCCACGACCACACCCGCACCGGGATCCCGGTGCGGGTGACGGCCATCCCGACCACGACCTGCGGGAGGTCGTCGCGGTGGTCCTTGCTCTTGCCGCGGGTGCGAAACCCGCTGTCACGCACCAGATCACTGGGCTCGACGCCCGGCCGCACCCGGCCGTGCTCGTCGCGGGCGATCGGGGTGTCGGCCTCACCGGTCTCGAAGTAGGTGCTGGTCGTGTCGAAGAACAGCAGGTCCACCTCAAGGTTGAGCAGGTCGGCGACCTGGTGATACACCTGCCGGGCCACCACCGCCTCCACGGCCAACAGCGCGTCCATCGCCCGGTAGCAGGCCTCGTCAACCACGTCGGTCAGGCCGTCGATGTGCACGTCGTGGGCGATCCAGTCGGTCGCGGCCAGCTTCGACGAGGGCTTGAGCGCCCGGTTCGCGGTCAACGCGAACAGGATCCGCTCCACCCGGGCGGCGTCGACCCGCTTGTCGGCCAGAGCAGCACGGATCGCGGTGTCGACACCGAGCCGGCGCCACAGGCCATCGAGCGCGTACGCCCCGCCGATGGGCCGCGAGTCGGTCAACGTCATGTCCGCCGGCGTGGTCAACGCCGCCGCGGCAGCCGGGTCCAGCAGCCTGCTCAACGCCGTGACCAGGCGCTGCACCGCCGGACGGTCGAGTTCGTCCTCCCGGCCGAACGAGTACAACACCTTCGTGCGCGACATCCCGGCCGCCGGGTCCCACTCGTTGTGGGCCAACTGCAGGTACCGCACGACCTGACCGGTTTTGCTCTTCCGCGACGACACCCGCGCATACACGTGGCTAGAGGTTACGGACTCCGCCACTGCTCAACCAGGCCATGCCCCGCAAATCGTGTCACTAGGCGATTTCAGCATTCTGACTATCCAACAACGTCGTGACCTGCATCTTCACATGATCCCCGTGCCTAGACCGCCACACATCTGTGGAACCCAGTTCTTGCTCCCGCTGCTGAAGTGTTGCATCGGGCGAAGGACTTGTCGCCGCGGGGATTAGGGAACACGGAGAACGAGCCCAGGGCGTGCCGCGACGCCCCGCCCGGCTCGGCGTAGCGCCTCGGTAGGAGTCAGTCCTGTTCCAAGGTGGGTGATGGCGAGTTCCTTGGCCGTTTGCGCCATGTGTGCCGCGTCTTCCGGTGAGCAGTGGTATGGCTCGTTTGACGTGGTGCTGCCGGCCTCGCAGATGAACATGTCGGCGTTTTCGGCGAGGCGGGCGAGGGCGGAGCCGGGGCCTGAGTCGCCGGAGTAGGCGAAGGTGCGCATGTCGTGAGTGACGCGTAAACCGTGGGTTGGAACGGAGTGCTGGACGGGAAGCGACGCGAGTTCAAGGTCGCCGATCGGAGTGATTTCCTCGGTGTGTTCGCGGACGTCGAATAGCTGCCGTAGCTGCGCGGGACCGTTTGGAGTAGGAAGGGCTGCGCCGATTCGTTCAGCCCAGCCGGAGGGGCCTATGACAGTCAGTCGCGGAGCGCCGACGGTGTTCGCGGCCCACTGATACGCGGCGAGTAGGTCTCCACTGTGGTCAGGGTGTAGGTGGGAGACCCAGATTGCGTCTAGCCGTGCTGGGTTGGTGTACCGCAGCAAGTGCGGCCATACACCGAGTC
Organism: Rhizomonospora bruguierae; assembly: GCF_018397995.1. Classification (GTDB taxonomy): domain Bacteria; phylum Actinomycetota; class Actinomycetes; order Mycobacteriales; family Micromonosporaceae; genus Rhizomonospora; species Rhizomonospora bruguierae. The sequence continues at coordinate 1,121 of NZ_BBQH01000119.1, read as the reverse complement.
CGATGTCCGCGAGGACGCGGGTGGCAGCGGTCTCAAGGAGGTAGCCGGAGCAGGGGTTGTTGGGCCGAGGATACGGCGTAGAGGTCCCGACTACCTGGACTGTGATGCTCATCGCGGAAGGGGACGATCGGGCGTAGCGGCCGCGTGTACGGCGGCTCGGTTACTTGCCTGAGCGGCGACGAATGCCTCGATGTCCTCAACGAGCTGCTGGGCAACCATCGAGGCGCCAAAGCGCTGCTCGCGGAGTTCCGCGACGAGCCCACCCATCCGGCGGGCCGCCCCAGCGAGGTATGCGCCGGTCCCTGTGAACAGTGGTTGGAGGGTCTCGGCCACATCGTCAAGCGTGCCGATATGAAGTTGGGCGTCAGCAAGGTCAACGCGTCCGGCAGCGACATGCGCCGACGAGTTGTACTCGTCGGCGAGCAGTTCAATCGCTTCGGCCAGCTCGCGGGCGGCCGCGGCGTGTTGTCCGCTCCAGAGCCGAGCGGTCGCGTTGATCCTCATCTGATTCGATCTTGGAAAGGCCATAACACCAACGCCGGCACATGGGCCATCATCGTCGATGGCCGCTTGCGCGGCCGTCAGCGCATTGTCCATAGCGCCGCGGTCGCCCAGCCGCGCCCATGCGCGGGCCTCCAGACTGGCCAGCCGAGCCGCCTCGATGCCGGTCGGTGCTGCCGAACGCGCTTCTTGGGCGATGGTTGCGGCGGCGCGGTAGCGGCCTTGCCAGAATGTGACACCACAGCGTACCGACGCGATCCATGCTGAAAGCGCAGAATCCTCGGCGAGTTCCGCTGCCATCGTGGCGGTACGAACATGCCTGTTGGCTGCGTCGTGAAGGGAGAAACGGTCTGCCGCGACCCCGGCGAGAAGCCCGCACGCACGAGCGCCGATGGCGTAAAGTCGTCTGCTCTGACGGGGGTACTGACGGCCCTCCAGGGCAGCGAAGGCGTTGTCGCGCACGTCACGAAGATCTCCGACAAGTGGGAGCAAGGAATCGTCGAGCAGGTCGAGACAGATGCGTTCCAGGGAAGCATCCATATCGCTGAGTTGTTGGTCGGAGACATTACTGTGGCCGGCTCTGCGGCCATGTCGAGCGGACTCGTCGGCGGTCTCCATGA
>NZ_BBQH01000118.1 GCF_018397995.1 Rhizomonospora bruguierae | reverse complement strand
GAGGCCCTCTGGCAGCTGCCTCCGACGTCCCTCGATCGCGTTGTATCACCGCAGGATTCGGATGGCGATGTGGGCCTGACAGCCGCTTCTCTGCGTCGCCGATCGCTGTTGCAGGGCCTGGCCGCCGTGACTGCCGCCGCTGGGATTGTCGGTGCCGGTGATGGGCCGCGTCGCCAGATCGGGCCTGCCGACGTGTCTCGCCTGACTGCCCTCACTAGTCTGTACCGGTTGGCCGACCAGGAATTTGGAGGCGGGAGCCTGGTCGATGATGTCGGCCAGTTCGCGGAGTCTGCCTCAGCGCTGCTGGATCATCTAGTCAGCGATACGCTGCGTCCCCAACTGCTGGTCGCGATCGCTAGTGCCAGGGATCTGGCCGGCTGGACCGCGTTCGACGCAACACGGCACGGCGACGCTCAGCGGCACTTCGGCGCTGCGGAACGCTTCGCCATTGAAGCCGGCGACAGGCATCTGGCTGCCCATATTCGATACGGGCAGGCCAAACAGATGCAACATCTGCGGCACAACCGCGACGCTCTAGAGATCCTGCGGGCTGCGCACCACCAACTCGACGCGACGCCCGCGCTCACCACGATTCTGTACGGCGCTGAAGCAGCATCCCGCGCGGCGATCGGCGACTGGGAGGGCGCGAAGCAGGCGCTCGACCGCTCCAGCGAGGCATTCACAGACGTTGACGCTGGCAACGAACCCGAATGGCTCGGCTTCCTCGACAAGGGCGAATTGCTCGCCCAATACGGTCGAGTGTACCGGGACTGGGCGCGCACCGACCGCCGACGCGGCGGCGACGCGGTGCGCTGGGTCACCGAGGCGATCAACGCCTTCGGCCCACAAAACACGCGTAGCACCGTTCTCAACCAGGTCGGTCTGGCCAGCGCGTACTTCCTGGCAGACGCTCCCGACCTAGCCTTGCAGGCTGGCGACACCGCACAACGACAGGCCGAGACGTTGACCTCGCCGCGCGTTATCGAGCGAATCGCCAACCTACGCCGCGACGCCACGCAGCACATGCATCTACCGGAGGTCGCCGACTTCATACGGACTCTGCCACGACCCACACCAGTCGCATGACAGGCGCAGACGGCCGGTTCACCGAGACGGCGATGCGGCAAGCCCTTGCGAACATCTCCGACCAGCTCGGCGTCGATGACACGGACGCTCGCTTGCTGAGGCTGACGAACAACGCCGTCTTCGCGTTGCCGTCCGCCGGGCTGGTCGTGCGAATCACCCGCACGCATCGGTTGCATGCACGGGTACACAAGGTCGCGGCGCTCGGTGTCTGGTTCGAGGAGGTCGACGCGCCGACGATCCGGCTTGCCGCCGATATCGACCAGCCCGTCGCCGACGGGGACCTGCTCGCCACCGTGTGGCGCTACGTCGCACCGCACGAGCCTCCTCCCGACGCCGGGGACCTAGGCGTCACGCTGCGCACGTTCCATAGCCTCGGCACCCCTCCGCTGCACCTGCCAATGTGGGACCCGATCGGCGACGCTCGCAGCCGTCTCGACGACGCCGAAGGACTCGCCAACAATGACCGGGACTATCTACTCGCCTGGTGCGACCGGCTTGAGCCTCGCCTACAAGAGTTCGCGGCGAGCGTCGAGCCAGGACTCGTGCACGGCGACGCGCACGAGGGAAACCTGCTCCGCGACGTGTTCGGCAAGGTGCTGCTGTGTGACTTCGATGCGACCTGCATCGGACCGTGGCAGGTCGACCTCGTTCCGCCACCAGCGAACGAAGCTCGGTTCGGTCATACCGGTGGACACAGTAAACTGGCCGCCGCCTACGGCTACGACATCACCCAGGATCCATCCTGGCATTTGCTGCAAGAAGCACGTGAACTGAAGATGATCGCCGCGGCCGTGCCCCTGTTGACCAGTGCGCCAGGTGTGGCTGAGGAGTTCCAGCTACGGCTGAGATCAGTTCGCACCGGAGACACCAACGTGCGATGGACCGCGTTCGGTGACCTCCCACGCTGATCGCTTTTGTCGGCCCGTACACCATGGATGCGTTTGCACGACGGTGCCGGCGATTGCACACATCGATCGCTACCGGATCGACCAAAGCCTTTTCTGTAATTAGGAAGTGTCCTCGCTGTGGATCACGTATCGGTGGCGGGTCGTTGGTCGAACCGGAGTTGCGGCACATCGTAAAGGTTGGGGTTTGGGAACCGGTGCATCGATGGTGAAGCGATCTCGATGATGAGCATTTCGGTGAGGAATTGAACGGTGGCATCCAGGAGGTGGCTGGTGTGGGCGGTGGCACTGTGTTCTTTGAGGCCGACGGTGATGTGGATGTGCGGTTGGATCGTTTGGGTAGTGTCGTCCCAGGCGATGGTGTCGCCGCCGAGGGCCTCAATATTGGTCAGGTCGACGTGTGACGACACAGGTCGGTACGAGGACCGACCCGATGGGCATGACGGACCCTGGATATTCACGGGCTGGTGATCTTGTGACGGTTTCGTGAGGTCCAGACATGCGAAAGTGCCTGCCAGGCAAGGGAAAATGGTGATTGCGACATCAGCCAGGATCTCTTGCGAGGAGGCACTTCCGACGTGCGTGAGTTTACCGGATGGTCGAAGGACCTGCGCGTCACGGCTGACGGTGACGGGGTGGTGGCGATGGTCGGGGTAGCGGGTTTGCGGATGCTCGCCGACCGCACCGGCCTGACCGCGGGGATCTCCGCTGTGCTGGCCAGGCCGGGTTTCCATCCGGTCCACGATCGGGGCCGGGTGCTGACCGACATCGCGTGTTCGATCGCCGCCGGCGGGACCGACGTGTACGACATCGAGGCGCTACGGGCCCAGGCCGCACTGTTCGGGCCGGTCGCGTCGGACACCACCGCGCTACGCGGGTTGGGTGAGATCAGCGACCGCGGCCTGCACCGCATCGACGCCGCGCGGGCGGTGGCCCGCGCGCACCTGTGGAGCCTGTTACCGGACGGGGTGCCGCCGGCGACCTACGCCGGCGGGCTGTCCATGGGTGAGACGGTCGTGTTGCGCGTGGATGGCACCATCACCCTGGCCCATTCCCGCAAGGAGAACGCTGAGGCGACGTTCAAGAGAACGTTCGGGTTCCACAGCCTCGGGGTGTGGATCGACAACACCGGTGAGCTGGCTGCGCTGATGCCCCGCCCCGGCAACGCCGGGGCGAACACCGCCGCCGATCTGATCGAGGTGCTCCGGCAGGCCATCACGCAGGTGCCGGCCGACCGGCGCGGCGACCTGCTGATCACCTGCGACGGGGCGGGCGCCTCCCACACGCTGATCGGCTGGCTGCACAGCCTCGACCAGGCCGAAGGCCGGCGGGTGCAGTATTCGATCGGGTTCGACGTCGACGAACACGTCCGCAAGGCGTGCAACCGCCGCCCCGACGACTGGTGGGTCCCGTGCCTGTCCAACACCACCGCAGAGACCGTCGACGGTCTTGAGGTCACCGAGATCACCGACCTGCTCCGCGAGCGGCTGACCGGCCTGAAGTGGCCCACCACCATGCGGGTCATCGTGCGCCCACGCAAGCTGTTCGACCACGAACAGGCCACCCTGTTCGACACCTGCGGCTACCGGTACTCGGCGTTCGTCACCAACACCCCCGCCCACGGCGAGCACGGCCTGAACGTGCAACGCGCCGACGCCCGCCACCGCGTCCACGCCCGCGTCGAAGACGACGTGCGCACCACCAAAGACACCGGCCTCGGACACCTGCCCTCCACATCGTGGCAGGTCAACAAGGCATGGTGCGCCGCGGTCACCATCGCCGTGGACCTCACCGCCTGGATGCGCCTCTACGCACTCACCGGCACCTTGGCAAAAGCCGAACCCAAAACACTGCGATACCGGATCTTCCAGACTCCCGCACGCCTAGTACGAGCCCGCCGCTACCGCTGGCTACGCCTACCCCGCACCTGGCCCTGGGCCACCGACCTGACCACCGCGACCGACACCATCCGCCGCATGCCCATGCCCGCCACCTGACCACCCCCACCACCACCCCGACGACCAGGAGAAACCCCAGGAGACCACGCCCACCGGCGCGACAGCCGCCCCACAGTCATACCCGACGAGGCTGACCATCCACCAACAACGATGCAGGCCCGGCGGTCATCGACAGGCGTCAGGCCCGCGAAGAATCAGGG
>NZ_BBQH01000117.1 GCF_018397995.1 Rhizomonospora bruguierae | reverse complement strand
ACCATGAAACGTCGATCTTGCATATCGGTGCCTTGTCATGTCGACCGCACGGACTGACTTCACCACTCTGGCGTCCTGCGGGCCTGTGCGCGACAATCGTCAGGTTGGCGCTGTCGGACGGGGGTTCAGGTGACGAACACGGTCGAGCGGGCCAGGCTTCAGCGAGAGTACGACCGCCTCAGCAATGAGGCCATTCGAGCGGGAGTTCAGGGCGATGCGTCCCGTGCCGCCGACCGAGCCAAGGCGGCACTATCGATCGTGCGGCGGCTCTTCCAGGAGTACCCCGGCGACGACGACCGGCTGGTCCTGGCGGCGGCGCTCTACAACTACGCGGGCTATGTCGGGATGACTCACGAATCCCTCGTGCTGCTCGAAGAGTCCTATGACCACTACTCGGCGCTCGGCGGACATGCTGTCCAGTGCGCCGATGTGGTGCTGCGGATGGCAACCGTGCTGCAGGCGACTGGCGACGTGGCCGGAGCGAGAGTCCGGTTCAACGATGCCATCGGCGCATACAAGTCCGCAGCTGTCAGCGCCAACTCGCTGGATGCCATGATGGGGCTGGCGCGGGCCAGCTTCCACCTTGGCCGGCATCTGTTGGTGTCGGGGGCAGGTCCAGAGGAGGCACTGTCGGCCATCGACGATGGCCTCATCGTCGCCGAGCGGGTACGGGATGCGCTTGGCGTCAACAAGTCCCGGTCCGACTGGCTGGCGAACGCGCCCGGCGCCCTCCAGTTGGCGGCACCGGCCTGGGCCGCGGCCGCCCTGCTCGCGACGGAGCTTCATCACACTGCCGGTCGTTACGACATCGCCGGTGAATCGGCGAACATCGCCGCCAGCGTGGCCGGTGGCCTGGCCGGACTGGGTGGTGACGTCCGACTCCGGCTGTTCAAGGCAGTTCTGGCGTATGCCGAAGGAGTCTGGCGCGACGCCCAGAATCCGTTCGTAGCCAAGGCCCGCAATCTGGGGTCCATGCAACGCTTCACGGTCGTCGGGAACAGGATTGTGTTCGCCACACCGGATCTGGACGAGATCCTGCGGTTGGTCGGTTGGTGAGCAGCCATGGTCACTGCGCTGTCCGCCAGCGGGTCGAGACGGTGACTGCAAGCCTGGCCGGCAAAGGCCACTGTCGATCCCGATGGTGGCCGACCGGGTGGTGATGACCGCGGCGAAGCTTAATCCTAGAACCCGCCGGTCAGGGCATGCGTCGGCGCACGGCTGGTAGCGTCACGATCGGCCCTGAGCTGCGGAAATGCGGTTTGGATCCTGCCACATTGAGTCCACGTAACACCTGGGCGTATGCGCGGGTGAAATGAAGCATTGCGCGAACCATACTGGTTGCATTGGCTGGCGCGTTCGTGTTCAGGCGCGGCCTGCGGCGATTTCGCGGGCCCGTTCGGGAAGTGGCGCGTCGATACCGGTGGCGAATGCCAGCATCTCGCCATGCCCAGGAAGCTTGGTCAGGGCGTTGGTCATGAGAGCGCGGGCTGCTTCGACGTCACCGCGCTGGTGGGCGCGGCGGGCACGGACGAAGTCGAGTTCCGGGCCCGCAAGAGCGGGATGGTCCGCGAGCTTGTCGAGGAGGTCTTCCGCTTCGGTGTCGGCGAGTTGCTGGATGAGGATCGCGTGCCACTCCGCGAGGTCTGCGGCGCGCTGCTTCCGGGCGAAATCACCCGTCGGCCATGTCCGGCTCCGGGTGTCGCCGCCCATGGCATGGTCGAGGGCGTCGAGGTAGTGCCCGGCGAAGGTCATCCAGTTGTCCGGGATGCTGAGCATCCCGGAGATGACCGTTGCGAGCGTCATCTCCTTCTCGATGATCTTGCCGTAGCCGCTGCGAGTCCAGCCGTAGGGCGATTCCCAGCGCAGCAGTTGCGGTGCTGCTTCGGCCGCGAAAGTGTGGAAACCGTGTCGGTCACGTCGGTGTCCCCACAGCAGCGTGGCCGCGTCGGAGACGACGAACCTTGCTGCTTCCATGGGGTCTTCAGAACGGAAGTAGTCGTAGTGCCTGGTTTCGCAGGCGAGATCGATCAGCTCCTCGAGAGCAGCGGCTGCGACGTCGGGTTCCGGAGCGCGCAGCCCGGCGCGTGCGTCGGCTGCGAGACGAGAGAACTCGGAGCGCCAGCGAGTGCGCTGTCCCGGTGGCACCCGCCGGTCGCCGGCGATGTAGGCGCCGCTGCGGGCCAGGTCGACGAAACGTTGCACCTCGTCTCGTACCGTTCGTGGGTCGACAGCTGCCTTGCTCGTACGCTTGGTCGGGCCGACCGGTGCGGGCTGGATCTCGGCCTCGATACGTTCACGCACCGGCGCCGCTGCCCGCCAGTAGACATTCCATAGCGCTGTCCTGAGTTGCTGCTCGTCGAGCGTGGCCAGCTTGTCGAAAAAATCTGCGCGATTCATCCTGTTCATCGGCACCGCGTGATGGTAGCGGTGCGTGTAGCCTGGTTCTGGTCGTGGCCCGACCAGTTGCTGTCCGGCCACCGCTCATTCGTAGTGGTACCGGCAAGAGATGATGGTGATCTCGTTGGGTTCGACGGCGTACACCACGCGATGTTCGTCGTCGATGCGACGGGACCGGAGGCCGGCGAGGTTGTTACGGAGGATTTCCGGCTTTCCGATGCCAGGGCCATCGGGATCGCGTTTGATGTCGGCGATCAGTGCGTTGATGCGCTTGAGGGTCTTCCGGTCCTGGGTCTGCCAGTACAGGTAGTCGTCCCAGGCATGATCGGTCCAGCTGAATTTCATTCCTCAGGGCCGAACTCGCGCTCGGTGGCTCGGCCGGATCGCCACTGCTCGACGCTCTCGGTCAGGCGCTTTGCGTTGGCGGGGGATCGGAGCAGGTAGTTGGTCTCCATGATCGAGTCCCAGTCCTCCTTGCTCACCAGAACGGCGTTGCCCCGCTTGGAAACGATCTCGATCGGGGTGTGGTCCTCGTTGACGCGCTCGATGAGCGGGAAGAGGGATTTGCGCGCCTCGCTGGCGCTAATCGCTGAAGTCACGATGCCCTCCCAGGCTTGTACCGGATATGGTACCACTATGGGTGAAGGTTCGCGTGGAGATGCTGGCACTCTCGGCGCTGCTGTACACCGCCACCGGATCGGCTCTTCTCGCCGGGCTTGGATTTGTGGCCGGCTACCTGCCGCAGGCGTTGGGCGCGATGACCCTGCTGTCGCTGGCGGATCGGGTGCCATCCCGGGCGTTCCTGGCCGGATGGGACAGCATCCGGGCGGTGGTTACCGTGACTCTGGCCTCTGGGATCCTGCCGCTTTGGGGCATGCTGACCCTGGTCATCGCCGCGGGGGCGGTCGACGCGGTCGCTGCCGCGACCCGCTCCGCCCTGCTCGCCGACGTCCTCACCGGGGACCGCTTCATTCTCGGTCGATCTGTGTTCAACCTGTCGTCCGGTGGTATGCAGATATTCGGCTTCGCGGTAGGGGGACGATCCTCGCCCTGATCGGAGCACGGCAGGCGCTCCTGGCGGCCAGCGTTCTTGCCCTGTTCGCGGCCGCGATACACCGGTTCGGCCTGCGGATCCGGCCCTGCGGCGATCGGTCGGGCCACGGTGGCGGCCACGTGGCGCGGCAACCGTCGACTGTTCGCGGATCCGGTGATCCGGACGGTCCTGATCATGCAGTGGGTGCCCAACGGACTGGTCGGGGCCGAGGTGCTGGCCGTCCCGTACGCCGGCGACCAAGCCGGCCTGTTGTTCACTGCTGCGGCGATCGGCATGATGGGCGGCGATTTCGTCGTTGGTCGGTTCGTCCCGGCCGACCGCCGGGTCCGGCTCGTGGTGCCGCTCTACTTACTTCTCGCCGTGCCCTACCTGGCTTTCCAGCCGGCAGGGCTGAGACGAAACTCGAACCTTGACCACGTGTGCGGCAGCGTCCCGGCGGAGCCGGGACATGATGCTTTCGGGCATGGTGATGGGCTTGCCGTCGTGGGTTGGGTTGCGGCAAGCTGGGTTGCTGGTGGGGAGAGCGACCACGTTGTCGGCCCTTGTGGTCTGACCTTTCGCCGGAAACGGCCTTGTCGGCGCTCTTCCCACCCCTTGTGTGTATGCGCTGGTGGTAGGCCGTTTTAGGCGGCGGCCTCTACGTGGCCGTCGATACTGCCAGGTGGCCACTGAATGGCACCAATCCGGTGTTCGTGAAGGCGATCATCGGATCGGACGGCCCATCAAAGTTCGTACGTATCGATGACATGACGATGCAGTGCTACTGGTGATGTTCGGCCACCGTCAGAAGTCACCGACGG
>NZ_BBQH01000116.1 GCF_018397995.1 Rhizomonospora bruguierae | reverse complement strand
AGCTGCGAATCTCAGCGTGATCATGAATGGCGACCCCAGCGACACAGCCATAGATCTTGACGGATACCTTAGGGGAGTCCAAGCTGTTCTGGTATCGGTTCCTTCACGTCGTGGGGGATCGATGAAACCCTTGCGACGGGGGTGATGACCGTGTCATCGAAACTGGAACGACCATGCGTCAAGCCGGAACATCGGCCGATCCAAGTGTCGGGCGGGCGGATCCGGATCGGCGGTACCGTGTATGGGGTTGCTAGCGAAATCGAGGACTCGACTGGTTCTGTGTGGACGCTGCTCAACGCCATGGACGGCACTCGTTCAGTAGACGAGGTTGCCTCCGTAGTGGCCGAGGCTCATCCCGGCGAGCGGCGGGAAGGCGTGCTGGCGGCCGTGACGGTGCTTACCGAGTCAGGTCACATCTACGACGCGGCGGGCACGGATCCGCCGATCCTCACTGATCGAGATAAGGAACGACACGATCGCAGCCGGTTATTTTACCGCTGGATCGATCCGAAACCGCGCGTGAGTTGGTGGGAGCCGCAGGCGTGGCTACGCCAGGCCAAGGTGACGTTGGTTGGAGTCGGTGGGACCGGCGGCAACGCGGCGCTGGCGCTGGCCGCTAGTGGTGTCGGAGAGTTGCGGTGTGTCGACTCCGACGTAGTAGAGCTATCCAATCTCAATCGGCAGGTGTTGTACACGGAGCGGGACATCGGCCGACCGAAAGTGGAGGCAGCGGCCGAGCGGCTGCATCAGTTGAACTCTGACATCGTCATCACCTGTGTGCGTCACACGATCACGGGCATCGGTGATTTGCAGGACTTGTCCGCGGAGTGTGATCTGCTGATGCTGTGTGCGGATCGGCCAGGCGAGATTCGGGCATGGGCCAACCGAGCCTGTCTGGCGACGAACACGCCATGGGTCGACGCCGGATACCACGGGCCCGTCATCACAGTCGCTGCCTACATCCCAGGAAATGGCGCCTGCTACGAGTGTGTCTGGCGTGCCGAGTACGAGCGGCATCGGGCGATGGGGGTCGAGGCTGACTATTCTGTGGAACGTAATAGTCAAGAGGCGGTAACCGCGCCGACGGCTGGCTTGTCGGGCTACCTCGCTGCGCACCTGGGAATCTCGTTGCTCACTGGTGTGGTCCCCGTGCGTTCCGGTTTGGTGCAGGGTATCAGCCTCCTTTCACCCGATCATCATTACGTGATTGAACCAGTACAGCGGCTGGACTGTCCGGCGTGTCAGGGGTCAACCTCATGACGACGCAGGCTGTGACCGCGTCGACGCGAATCCGGCTGCATCCGTTGCGGATGCGGCCCGACGGCGAGCAATGGTGCGTCGGTCGGGTAGAGACCGGAGATTTCGTGGTGCTATCCCCAATCGCGATGGACGCCTTGCGGCTGCTCGACACTGATCTTCCGGTTGGTGAGGTTGCCCAGCGGCTACGTGATACGCAGGGTCGTGATATCGACATGGTCGATTTCGTCGACAACCTGCTTGACCTCGGGTATGTCGCCGCCGTGGATGGCCAACCCGTGAGCCATGCGACATTACCGATGAAGCCGACTTGGTCGTGGCTGCACGAACATCATACGAGATGGGCATTGTCGAGCTGGGTGGCCATGATGACTGTGGTACTGCCGGTCCTGGCGGCGTGCGCAGCTATCTCCGTGCCCGGTCTACTGCCCAACTATCAGGACCTTTTGTGGAGCCGACACGGCAGTCTTGTGCTGCTAGGTAACGCGGTCATTGGCTGGAGCATTGTGTTCTTCCACGAGCTCGGTCATTTGATCACCGCCCGTGGCGCAGGGGTACCAGCACGGGTAACGCTTGCTACCCGACTCCAGTTCCTCGCAGTGCAGACCGACGTTAGCGGCGTCTGGGCAGCGCCTCGCAAGGTACGCGTAACTGTGTACCTTGCCGGAATCGCGATCCAATTCGGGATCGCGTCCGCAGCCATTCTCGCTCGCCTGGCCATCGGACCAGATACGGCCACTGGCCGGGTACTCGGGGCTACTGCCCTGCTTTCTTTGTTGCTGGTCTCGCCGCAACTCTTACTGTTCATGCGGACTGACTTGTATTTCGTCCTACAAGATCTTACCGGCTGTCGAAACCTCTACGCCGACGGGTCCGCATACGTTCGCTACCGTGCGCATCATGCGTTGTATTGGATTTCGCGTAAAGACCCAACTCCGGTCGATCCGAGTATCGCACTCGCGCGTCGCGAGCGCCGCACAGTCCAGGTGTACGCACTGATCCTGGTCGTCGGTACCGCACTGTGCCTGCTGTTCGCTGCGAGCGTCACTCTGCCCACCGCGCTTACCCTGCTGACGCGCGCCGCCCGGCCACTCGTCGGGGGCGAGGGTGCCGGACTCCTTGACAGTGGGCTGACGATCCTGATCATCGGTGGGTTCTGGGCCCTGTGGTGTCGCACATGGTGGCGGCACCACGGACCCAAGATCGTCACATGGTGGACCCGCCGCCGTGTCTAGCCCAGATTGGAGGTGCCACAACATGGAGAAGATCGTTATCCGCAAGCTCGAGAAGATCGAGACCGTCGTGTTGAACGGCAGCGGTGGCTAAGAGCAGTCCAGGAACAAGTCCGTAACCCTGCGTCCTGATGATGTCACCCGCCAACCAGCCAGTAGTGACTACGCGCACTTGTCGGGACCGGTGAGATCAGGGAATCCCGATGAAACCGGGACATCCGTACCACGACTACGCCCTCCTCGCGGCGAAAACGCAGCGAGGACGGCGTAGTTGCTATACGTCAAGATCACGCTGCCTCTCGTAAGCGCCGCGTGGCCAAACACCGTTGCCGTTGCCCGAGCGGCAGATACATTCCGGGTCGGTCGCCGCACGAATATCGCGACGATCAGGTTGTACCGGTGCTTCGCGAAGTGATCTACCAATGGATATACGCCGAGCCAGCGTCCCGCCTGGTCCGGGAGCAAGAAGCCCTCCGAGATTTTCGCCAAACTCGTACAAGCAAATGCTTCGACTACCTGAATCTGGCGGCAGGCAGGACGTCAGCCAACTCCATTTGCCCCGGTAGGGTGCCCATCGTGCAGGTACAGCGGCTGCCCTGTCGCCAATGCCTGAAAGGCCACACTTGTACGGCGCCAAACGTAAGGGCGCAATCTCCGGGCAGCTTCCTCCAGATCGCAGAATTCCTGCCGGGCCAACTCGCTATCGTGCGGCCGGAGATCTGCCAACTGAGACTCTGCAATGACGCCGGCGTCGAAGATGAACGCAAGCAGATCGTCCCAGGGCCCGTGCGGCGCTACCCAGTCAACGCACAACAGTTGCCCCACCGTCACGTCAATTCCTAATTCCTCGCGCAGTTCGCGACGAGCTGCCTCTGCGGGTGGCTCATTGGCCTCGGCCATTCCGCCAGGCAGATCCCAGTCCGGCTTATAGCGGGGTTCAACCAGCAGAATACGTTCCTGTCTATCGCGGAGGATGACGTCGGCACTTACCCGTTTGCGTGGTTGCCGTGCGTTCCCTTCAGCCAGGTGTGCACGCCACGCCTGGGGATCGCGTTCGTACAGCGGCCGTTCGGTGCTCACGCGTCAAGCTCCGCTGGGTGACGAGATGCTGTCGTCGACGGGCCATTATGTTGTTCGAGCGTTGCCGCCAGCCGCGCATAGGCCCGGGCGACCGTGGCGTTGTTTCGGTACGGTGCCAGCGCATTGTGTACGGCCCGCAGCCCGCGCGCGATAGGCGCCGAGTCAAGAGGCATACTCGAGTCCAGTGCCTGCTCGGCGACCGCGGACGCCTCGTCAACGGCTCCTTGCGCGACCAGTACGTTGGCCAGGGTCAACTGTCCCAATCCTCGACTTCTGGCCCGGTGCGCGGGCCGCAGCTCGATGGTCCGTTCGGCCTGTCGACGGGCGCCGGCCAGGTCTCCTAGTCGGTGCAGGCAACGGCTGGCGTCGCTAGCAAGGGAAGCGTGGTCGTAGCTGTTCACCCATGGGGATCGTGGCTGTCCCAGCGATCCATCCTCAGCCAGTTCAGACTCCGCGCGGGCAAGAAGGTCTAGCGGCCGGGCAACTTCTCCCGACCCGGCTGCGCCGCGGGCCTCCAGCGCCCACAGACATGCCATCAGTGGCGAGCATGGACGCATTCCGCGCAGAACGTCCTGGCCTTGCCTGGCCAGGCGGATCGCGTCGTGAGGGCGGCCGAGATGAGCGGCAAGGTGGCTCATGCTGCCCAGCACGTGCGCGCGTAAGTGTATGTCATCGCCGGCTGTCGTGAACGCCAGAGCACGGCCGAAATGGGCTTGCGCGGTCTGGTCATCGCCGCGGTCATACGCCATCCACCCGGCCATTTCGAGCATGGACGCCGCGGCGTTAAAGATTCCTGGCGTACCACCTTCATCTATGCCGCCGACAAGCCGCGGCCCTATTTGCGTTCCGAGGTACGCGACGACGGCGGCGTACAGAGACGCACCGCCAAGCTGGGAGTCCGCAACGGAACGCACGCATTGCTGTTGCCACAACGTCGTTTCCGGAATCAGCACGCGTGACGCCGGACTTGCTCGCCTGGGCCGACTCGTAGGCCGCTGTCCAGAGCAGCGAAGCTGGTACAGCCGCCGCAAGGTCGGCGCCCGCTGCCGCGGTCTTATTGACCAGGGTGCGACAGCCTAGCTCGTCCGGGGATAGGTTCGGCACATGTCGGTGAGCGAGGGTGTTTTTATAGGCTGTTCCGGTGTGTTCGGTGTTGGGTGACCGTGTGGGTTTAG
>NZ_BBQH01000115.1 GCF_018397995.1 Rhizomonospora bruguierae | reverse complement strand
GGGTGATGGACCGCGCCGCCACGACCGAGGCCGGGGTGGACGGCCTGCTCCTGCAGGTCTCCCGCTCCGACGGGCAGCACGCTCCCGGGGTGGTCGAGGTGCGGGTGGACTATGCGACGTTCGCCTCCGCGTATGGGGCTGACTGGGCTTCCCGGCTGCGTCTGGTCAACCTCGCCGACGACCGTCCGTTGAAGACCACGAATGACGGCGCAGCCGTGTCGGCCCGTGTCCCGGTCGGCGCTTCGGGCGCTGTCACCACGCTGGCCGCTACCGCGGGATCGGGTGGTCAGACGGGTGACTACACGGCCACTTCCCTGTCTCCGGCCTCTACCTGGGATGTGTCTCAGCAGACCGGCGCGTTTTCGTGGTCCTACCCGCTGCGTGTCCCGCCCGGGGTGGGTGGGCCGGAGCCGAACCTGTCCCTGTCATACAACTCCAACGCCGTCGATGGGCGTACCTCGGGCACGAACAACCAGGGCTCCTGGATCGGTGACGGGTGGGATCTGTGGCCCGGCTTCATTGAACGGCAGTACAAGTCCTGCAACGACGACAAGGACGCCGTCGACGGGGTTGACCCGAACAACAAGAATGTCTACGGCGGGGATCAGTGCTGGCTCAAGCCGGAGGGTAACGCCACCCTCTCGTTGAATGGGCACTCCACCGAGCTGGTCAAGTCTACCGGGAAGCTGTGGAAGGGTGTCTCCGACGACGGTTCCAAGATTGAGCTGCTGACCGACGCGACCATCAATAACGGCGACGACAATGGCGAGTACTGGCGGGTCACCACCACGGACGGTATCCAGTACTACTTCGGCTGGAACAAGGGCTCCGGCGGCACGTCCGGTAGCACGGCGACGGATTCCACCTGGACCACCCCGGTCTACGGCAACCACCCCGGCGAGCCCGGCTACACCGCGGGCGACTTCGCCGCGTCGCGCCGCACGCAGGCGTGGCGGTGGAACCTGGACTACGTCGTTGACCCGCACGGCAACACCATGACCTACTTTTACACCCGGGAGACCGGGGCCTACGGCCGTGAAGGTGACGTCAACAAGCGCACCACCTACGACCGTGGCGGGTACCTGACCCGTATCGAGTACGGCAACCGCTCCGACGCCGCGACCACCACACCCGCCGCCGCGCAGATCCTGTTCGACGTGGCCGACCGGTGTACGCCCGGCGCGACCTGCTACGACAGCGCAGGAAAGCCGATCCCTGCCTCGTGGCCCGACACGCCGTGGGACCAGTACTGCGCTGCCGTGCCGTGCACCGACAAGCTCTCACCCACGTACTGGACGCAGAAACGGCTCTCGCGGATCCGCGCCCAGGTCTACTCCGGCACCGGCACCACCTACACCGATGTCGAATGGTGGACCCTGCGCCACGCGTACCTGCAAGCCGGGGGCAACGACGGCCAACCGATGTGGCTTGTCGGCATCACCCGCACCGGGAAGGTCACCACCGCCGGCGGGACCGAGGTCTCCGACCCGGAGGTCGTGTTCGACCCCGGCGCGGACGCCCTACCCAACCGCGTCGACCGGCCCGCCGACGGCCGCTCCGACCTGTTCCGCTACCGCCTGACCACGATCACCACCGAGACCGGCGCGCAGTTCGGCGTCACCTACTCGGCACCCGAGTGCACACCCAGCACTGTGCCGTCTGACCCCTCGACCAACACCAAGCGGTGCTTCCCCCAGTACTACGCCCCAGAAGGGGAGCAGCCCACCCTCAACTGGTTCCACAAGTACCGGGTCGCCCGAGTCGACATCTACGACAACACCGGCGGGTTCGAGCACCAGCAAACCAACTACGACTACCTCGACACCCCGGCCTGGCACTACAACGACTCCGAGCTGATCGAGCCGAAGAAACGCACCTGGAGCGAGTTCCGCGGCTACGGCAAGGTCACCGTCCGGGAAGGGCTGGAGTCCGGCACCCAGTCGGCGACTCAGTACGTGTACCTGCGTGGCATGGACGGCGACAAGGTCACCGGCGGCACCCGCAAGGTCACCGTCACCGACTCCCAAGGCACCGTCGTCACCGACCACGACGCCTACGCCGGCATGCTCCTGGAACAGACCACCCTGCTCGGCGCCGGCGGTTCGTGGATCAGCGGCACCATCACCATACCGGTCAAACAAGGGCCCACCGCCACCTTCGGCGCGCTGAAGGCCTGGATGACCAACGTCGGCACCACCCGCACCCGCCTCAAGCTGTCCAACGGCACGACCCGGCTGACCAAGACCGTCACCACCTACAACAGCGACAACCTGCCCACCCAGGTCGACGACCTGGGCGACGAGTCCACCGCCGCGGACGACATCTGCACCCGCACGTGGTACGCACGGAACGCCGCCAACTGGATGCTCGACAAGGTCAAGAAGACCGAGACCGTCGGCGTCAACTGCGACACCACACCGTCGCTGCCCGCGGACATGGTGTCCTCCAGCCGCATCACGTACGACAAGGACACCAACGACTGGAACACCGACCTCCCAGTCCAAGGTGACACGGCCAAGACCGAAGAGATCGACTCCTGGACCGGCACCACACCGAACTGGATCACCACCGGCCGGGGAACCTTCGACGCCAACGGTCGCGTCCGCGACGCATACGACGCGCTCAACCGCAAGACCAGCACGACGTATACCCCGGCCTTGACCGGCCCCGTCACCTCAACCAAGGCCACCAACGCCCTCGGCCGGGCGGTCACCACCACCATGGCCACCGGGTGGCAACTGCCCCTGACGGTGCTGGATGAAGCCAACAACCGGCGCACCGACCTCGCCTACGACGGACTCGGCCGGCTCGTGAAGGTCTGGCTACCAGGCAGGTCGAAGACCACCCAGCAGCCGAACACCAAATACACCTACACCGTCCGGAGCAACGCGCCGACCGCCGTCACCACCGAGACGCTGCTGCCCATCGACAACACCTACACCACCTCCATCACCCTCTTCGACGGGCTACTGCGGCAGCGCCAAACCCAGACCCAAGCGCCGGGTGGTGGCCGCGCCCTCACCGATACGGTCTACGACTCCCGCGGCCTGGTCGCCTGGACAGCGCCGCCCTACTACGACACCTCCAACGCCCCACCCGACACCACCCTGGTCACGGAGGTCGGCCGCCCCGCCATCCCCGCCAAAACGATCAACACCTACGACGGCGCCGGCCGTATCACCGATGCCGCGTTTACCGTCGGCTCGACCGTGAAATGGCGGACCACCACCCAATACGCCGGCGAACGCACCAGCGTCACCCCACCCGAGGGCGGCACCGCGACCACCACCATCGTGGACGCGCGCGAGCGCACGGTGGAACTACGCCAGTACAAGACCCCAGCGGCCGTTGGCAGCAACGACCCAACCACCTACATCCGGACCAGCTACACCTACAACGATCGAGGCGACCTCGAGACCGTCAAGGACCAACCCGGGAACACCTGGACCTACCGGTACGACCAGCGCGGCCGAAAGATCCGCGACGAAGACCCCGACCGCGGCGTCACCACCTCCGCCTACGACGCCGCCGGACAGCTCACCTCCACCACCAACGCCAAGAACGAAACCCTCGTCTACACCTACGACGACCTCGGCCGAAAGACCTCACTCCGCGACGGGTCGGCCACCGGGTTGCTCCGCGCCCAATGGATCTACGACGGCGTCACCAACGGCATCGGCCAACTCACCAAATCCATCCGCTACCACCCCGCCGGCTCCACCAATGCCTACATCAACGAAACAACCAGCATCGACACCGCCGGACGCGTCACCGGCACGAAGGTGACACTGCCCACGTCCGAGAGCACCCTGTGCGCGGCGCCCGGCGCCACCCCGTGCGTCTACACCTACGCCACGACCTACAAGGTCAACAACCAGATCGCCACCAGCACCCTGCCAGCCGCCGCCGACCTAACCAGCGAAAAGCTGTTCTACGCCTACAACGACGTCGGCGCCGCCGACTACCTCATGTCCGCCGCGCAGATCTACGTCAACACCGTCACCTACGACCAGCTAGGCCACCTCACCCAGCGCATGCTCGGCGAGAGCCCGAAGCGCACCTGGATAACCTACGGCTACGACCAGCCCACCGGCCGCCTCACCCACGCCGACGCGATCCCCGAACTCAAGTCGGAGATCTTCAACCTGGACTACACCTTCGACGCCATCGGCAACATCACCGGCATCAGCGACACCCCCGCCGGCGGCAGCGTCGACAACCAGTGCTACCGCTACGACTACCTACGCCGACTCACCGAAGCCTGGACCCCCACCAGCGGCAACTGCACAAACGACCCCAACCTGAACAGCCTAGGCGGGCCCGCCCCGTACTGGCACAGCTACCAATACGACGACACCGGCAACCGCACCAAAGAAACCCAACACGCCGCCACCAACACCGTCAGGGACTACACCTACCCCGCCAGCGGAGGCCCAGGCGCCCAACCCCACACCCTCAGCAAAGTCACCACCTCCGGCGCCTCCACCGGCACCGAGACCTACACCTACGACCCGACCGGCAACACCAAGACCCGGCCAGGACCCGCCGGAAACCAGACCCTCGACTGGGACACCGAGGGCCACCTCAAGACGTCCACCGACACCGCCGGACCCACCACCTACGTCTACGACGCCGACGGCAACCGCCTCATCCGCCACGACCCCACAGGAGACACCCTCTACCTACCCGGCGGCACCGAAGTCCGCAAACCAAAGAACAGCACCGCCACCGCAACCCGCTACTACACCCACGCCGGCGCCACCATCGCCACGCGCACAGCCACCGGCGTCTCCTGGCTCCTGACCGACCACCACGGCACCACCGAAGCAGCCATCAGCAACAGCGACCTATCCATCAGCCGGCGCCG
>NZ_BBQH01000114.1 GCF_018397995.1 Rhizomonospora bruguierae | reverse complement strand
GCAGGCGACAATGACACAGCGAGCTCCTGGTGAAACGGTTGGCTTAGACAACCGCCGATCTACCAGGAGCTCGCTTCATATCGATCCACTACACGCCGAGCTTCATCACCTTGTGACCATCCGCCCTGCCAAGTTCCCGGACGCTCACTTAGGCCAAGCTGCCGGCCTGCACGAGCAGCGGCCACACGTACGCGGCGATCGCCTCGTCTGGGTAGAAGTCGCCGCCTGACAGCATATCGGCGATCATGACGGCACTGGTCGCGGCCGGTCGTCGGGTCTTGTCACTGCAGCGCAACCGCCCCGAGTCGCACAGCCGCAGCACGGCGTGCACGCCGACCAACGCATGACCGCTCGGTCAGGCGCAGTTCCTCCGCCTCCGGGCTGTGGTCAACTGATTCCGGCCCAACCAGCCGAACCGTCGGTCCGGTTCGCCGATGCGCGTGGTTGGTTGGGAGTCGCAGTGACCCTTTGCCTGTTGTCGCCGGTTCTGGTCCTAGCCGGTAGGCAGCCCTGACCACGCGAAAAACTGGCAAGGTAGAACATTTAGTTCTACACTCTTGTTCATGGAACGTATCGGTGTCCGGGAGCTGAACCAGAACACGAGCCAGGTGTTGGCTCGGGTGAGCGGCGGCGAGACCGTCGAGATCACCGATCGCGGGCACCCGATCGCCCGACTTGTTCCGGTAGGTGATGACAGGTCGACGCTGGCCAAGCTGGTAGCTGCGGGGCGGGCGGTTGCCCCGACCGGCGGCGGTCCCGTTCCGCTTCCGCCGAAGCTCGGTGACGAAGATGTGGACGTGGCCGCCACGCTCACCGCAATGCGAGACGAGGAGCGCTGGTGATCTACCTCGATTCCGCCGCCGTCGTCAAGCTGGTTCGGCAGGAGGCATGCAGCGCTGACCTTGTCTCCTGGCTCAACACCCACAACGACGCGCCGCTGGTCTCCTCCGCTCTCGTCGAGGTGGAAGTGCCCAGAGCATTACGCCGATCAGCCCCGCAAGCCTTGATCGGAGTGCCGGCGGCCGTGGGCCGGCTCTTCCGACTGGAGATCGACAGTACGATCCGCGCGACTGCAGCCGCGTTCGCCGAGCCGATGCTACGCAGCCTCGACGCCATCCACCTCGCCACCGCCCAGGTTCTGACCAACGAGTCCGGAACAGCGCTCATCGCCTTCGTCACGTACGACCGGCGACTGCTCGAATGCGCCAAGGCCGCAGGACTACCCGTAGCAAGCCCGGGCCAGAACTGACCCGCGACTCCCGAAGGCAGGCTGAGGTGCTCGCGTGAGCGAGCCGGTGTGCCGCGCAACGCCCAACTCCAGCCGATCCGGTGTACGTCCGAGCACATCCGCACGCCACCGAGCCACGGCCGCAGGACCAGTGGGCCGTCGGCGGCGGGCGGGAATCCACGTCTTGCGGGTGATCCCTGCCTGTCCCGTCTATCGGAAAAGGTCCATGCCCGGATACATCCTTACCCGATGTCACCGCTGTCTGGCTCAGTTGTGTGACGGGTCGGCGTGGCGTCGTTGCGGGATCTCGATAGCCGGTCTGCCGGCGAGGCGGAGGCCGGCCGGGGCGGCCGTGCCACACAAGGTGGATCAACAGCGCGATCAGGCTTGTGGCGCGTACGGCTGTCCCCTTGACCCTCTCCGTTTGGGCATCCGTTTCGAGTGGGCCGCTCGAACCCCGAACCTATGGATTAAAAGTATCCAGAAGGGGACAGAGCGCTACCATTCGCGCGCCGTCCGGATTCCGGGCGCGTCGTCCGGCCGCGTTGATGCTGGTCCGCGGCGCGCCTATCGAGATTGACGCCGCGGTGAGTGGCTGGCAGAGGTGCGAATCCGGGAGTCGTGCCGTGAATCCGTCCGGCATCGGAACATCCGAGCACCCGTGGAGCACCCGTGATGCCGGTGCGCCCGCTCGTTGCCCGCTCCGCCGTGACCCCGGGGACTGGCCACCACTGCACGCCCGGATGGAGCGATCGTCGCAATAGTGTTACGCTTGCTCCATGTCGAGGCGTACGGCGCTGGCTGCGATCAGCCCGGTGGCCAGCGAGCAGTGGGGCATGATCACTGCGGGACAAGCTCGCGGTCTTGGTGTGTCCCGGCAGGACCTGAAACGACTCGTTGACGACGGCACGCTTGCCATCGCAGATCAGGCCGCGCGCGTGTACCGGCTCACGGGCGTGCCCGAAGACCCAGAGCTGGACCCGCTACGCGCGGCCTGGCTGCAACTCGGGGGCGCCAAGTCGTGGCACGAACGCGCCGCCGCCCCCGATGCCATCGTCAGCCACCGCAGCGCCGCGCATCTGCGCGGCCTCGGTGACCTGATTCCACGCGAGCACGAGTTCTACGCCACCACCCGGCTGCGACCTCGCCGCAACGACATCAAACTACGCGTCCGTTCACAGATTCCCCCGGACAGTTGGGAGGTCTGGGGGGGACTGCCGATACGGACCGTGCCAGCGATCATCGACGATCTGCTCGCCGACGGGGAGGACGAGTCCGCAGTGGTACAGGTCGTGCATGACGCCCTCGCTCTGGGCCTTCTGCACAAAGACGCGCTCAAGGCCATCGTCGCGCCCACGCGGCCGCCTACGGCCACTCCGACCCGGCAGAGTTCGTCCGGGTACTCGTTGGCGAGGAGACGCGTAGATGAGCGGATCCACGTTCCGGTATGAGACGCCTTCGGCGTTCAGGACAGCACTCAAGGAACGCTTCGGGCAGATCGCGCGAGTTGACCGGCGCTACCGACTCGACGAACTCCAGCGTCAGTTCGCCTACGACCGGGCACTCGCCCGGTTGTTCAGATCCGATGACGCCGACCGGTGGGTGCTCAAGGGTGCCGGGGCGCTGTTGGCCCGGCTCGCCACGGCCCGGCACAGCAAGGACGTCGACGTGTTCTTCAACGCCACCGACGCCGATGTCAACGACGCCGTCGACGCTCTGCGTGCCGCGCTCCGGATCGACCTCGGCGATCATTTCGCCTTCGACGTCACCCGTGTCGCTCCCCTCCAAGAGGAGGCCAAAGGAGCCCGCGTACACGTCAACACCCGACTCGGCCCGACGTCGTTCGCCGGCTTCCACATCGATGTTGTTGTCGGCACCGTCATGACAGGCACACCAGACATCGTCGCTCCGCTGACGCCACTGAACATCGAGGGACTCGTTCGGCCGAACTATCGCGTCTTTCCGATCGCCGACCACCTGGCCGACAAGCTCTGCGCGACCATCGGTACCTACGCCCGAGACGGGCAGCCCGCGAGCAGCAGCCGGGTCAAGGACCTCGTCGACATCGCCATCATCGCCATCACACACGCCATCAGCGCCGATGCGCTGCGCACCGCTGTCGTCAGCAACGCGGCGATGCGCAAGATCGAACTTCCCGAACGATTCGTCGTTCCCGACGTTGTCGGCTGGGCCGCTCGCTATCCGAGAGTCGCAGCTGAGCCTCGATCCACCGATGAATGTCGGGTTGGTGGGACCCCGGAGATAGAAAGTGCCCTCTGAGCTGGAAAGATAGGAGTTCTCACGCTTCTATCGCTTCGCTCGAGAGGGCACCTCGCAGGTGAGACTACGCCAGGACGCGCCGGTGGTGCGCGCGACGTTCGATGATCCAAATCTGGTGTCCTGTGCCGGTCTGGTTCCGGTGATGCGCCTGGCCCAGCAGGCGGGCCTGCACGACGCGGTCACCGACCGGGTGCGGCTACCGACGGACAAGGGCGCCAACCCTGCCGGGAAGGTCGCCACGATTCTTGCTCACCGGAAAGGTGCACCCGCTTCTGCTGTGGACATGATCTAGGCAATGACATCCTTGCAGGTCAGGTGCACCTTTCCTTCATCACCCTCGATCAACCAATTCCCCTCTGAACAGGGGAGGCTGGTGGCTGGGACTGCTTTATGGGTGGCCGTGCCGCATTCAGCGGCGGTGTTGTCGTTCTGCACGGCGTAGGTCAGACCGCGTAGCAGCGCCCGGGTGAACCGCTGGACCAGGTCGGGGTCTTTACGCAGCAACGCTTTGGTGGTGACCAGCACGTTGCCGTAGAGGTCGGTCATGTAGGTGTTGTAGGGCAGGATGACCACGGAGTGCGGGGCGATGGCTGTGGTGATGGCTGGCTTGCCGGGCACGAACTGGCCGATCGCGTCGACCTTCCCGCCGGCCAGCATGGACGGCAGTTGCTGGGGGGCGAAGTTCACGAACGTCACCTTGTCCACGTTGATCCCGGCGAGTTTGGCGTAGCCGGGGAACATGTACTCCGGCACTGAGCCTTTCGCGGCGCCGATTGTCTTGCCTTCCAGGTCTCTGGGGGTCCGGATCGTGCCGTCGTCCTTGGCCATCAAGGCGATCATCGTGTTGGCCTGGAGCGCGGCGACAACAACGAACTCGTCGAACTGGTTGTTACCGGCCCGCATGACCGCGCCGGAGTAGTCGATCGAGGCGAACTGCGCCTTCCCGGCCGCCAACAGTTGGAGGTTGGTGTCCCCGGCCGAGCCGGGCTGCACCTCAACCTCAAGATCGTTATCGGTGAAATACCCCTTGTCCCGGGCCAAATACACGAACCCTTCACGCCCGAACGTGCCGAAAGCAGTCAGATAGGTCACCTTCCCCACCAGATGCCCGGCGTTCTGCCCCGGCGTGGCCGAACAGGCAACGACCGCGGGAGCGGCGAGTACCGCAAGGACCACCACAGCGGCGGCGAGCGGCTGCCACCGCCCACGGCGCGACTGCGCCAGGGCGCCCGGCGGCGCGGTTGTGTGCATGTGTTGCCTCCCCAAAATCTGATGTTGTCGAATGGGTAGTGCCAGCCCCCGAGGTGGACTCAATCCAGCTCGGGCAGATCCAGTAGGGCCGTGACCAGACAGTGGTCGGACTCGGGATCCATCTCGTCTTCCCGCACGACGACCTCGTAGGAGCCGGCAACGACGTGCCGACACAGCCCGCAGGTCATCCCCCCGGGCCCTTGCTCGACCATGTTGATCATCACGGCGGTGTCGCCTCGTCCGACGGCTGGGGTTGCGGGTCGAAAGCACAGGCTCCGTTCGGGAACAGCGGCGGTAGCATCGTCGTCCGCGGCTGGTCAACCGCCACCTTCAGCCGTAACTGCCACAGGCTGTCACCCAGGGTCAGCCGCTGCCCGGTCTCCGCGTCCAGCACAGTACCCAGCACGTGAACCCACTCCCGACCACCAGCCTCACCAGCTCGCGTCGTGGGGAAGGGCAGCACCTCGTCCACCAGGAACGGGAAACCCTGCGGCGCGTGGTCGAGAAGGAACGTTTCCCGATCGATCCAAAGGATGTCGTTTCGCAGGTGGAACACGCTGTTCTCCCCAGGATTCCACGATTATGAGCAAATCGAAGTAAGTGACGGCGGGCGTTCGACACAACACAGCTCGCCGTACCCACCCCCACCTGCCCTCCACTCGCCACCGATGCAGCGGCCACTATCGACCGAGTCATTAGATCGATGCACCGCTGGTGTATGTCCATCATCTTGGACAGTCACCACGACTCGGAATCCCTTTCCATGGCTTGGTCTACCACCGATTCTGTTACCCAGATTGCTCTGACGAGCGGCGATACCATGGGCCGCGACCCGGAGTTGTCACACCCGCGATCTTGCGGCCTTCAACGGACTGCTGACCGCTGGCTGCTGGAAGGGAACGCCGAGATCGCCCGGCTGGCGTCGACTGGGCCGAGATCAGCTTCAGTCGCGCGTACCGTAGTCCAGCGAGGGGCTAA
>NZ_BBQH01000113.1 GCF_018397995.1 Rhizomonospora bruguierae | reverse complement strand
GGTCGCGCCAGCCCCGCCGCCGGCGCCGGCCACAACGGCCGAGCCGCCGGCGCCGGCCGCACCCGGCGAGCCGGCCGTGCCCGCCGACCACGATGCCGCTTCCGGCGGCCCCGCCGCGTCCGCCGGGCGGGATGCCACCGCCGATCCGCCCACATCGGCCAGCGCGGAGAACCCGCCAACGAGCACCGGCGAACCCCACGCTGGCACACCCGCCGGCCCGGGCGGGGCCGGCGAGCCAGCGTTCTCCGCCTTCACCCCGTCGCCCAGGCAGCGCCACGCCACCGCCGACCCCTCGGCGGCTGACTCCCCGCCCGCCGACGAGCAGGGCGGGCCGGTGGGCGGCTGGTTGCGCCCGGCCCACCGACAGCCCGCCGCCGAGCCGGCCGAGGGTACGGCAGCGACTGGCCCGGACGGCCAGGCGGAACCGGCCGAAGGGGTGATGGATGTCGCGCTCGCCGCGCCGATCGGGGCATCATCGTCCAGCGTGGACGAGACCGCCCGCGACAGCGTCGCCGAACCGACGGCCGAGGAGCCGCCCGCCAGCCCGGGCCCGATCCAGATCGCCGCCGCGCCCCGGCCCGCGACGGACGGTCCCGCCACACCGACCCCCGCCACCGCGCCCACCTCGGGAGCCCCCATTTCCGGAGCCTCCGCCGCGGAACCCACGTCCGGCGCGCCGGCGACCGCGAGCCCCGACACCGTCGTACCGTCGCCGGCCGCCGCGGCCGGTGCGGCCACCGCCCTGCACGCGCCCACGATGCTGGCGCCGATCGTGCGCCCCGCCACGAAGGAGCCGGAGCCCGAACCGGAGCCGGCGCAGCCGGACCCGGAGCAGGTGCTCGCCGCGTACCAGTGGCGGTTCCACCATGAGACGCTGCGCGAACTGGTCGAGGAACCGGACGAGCTGCGGGCGATCCGGGACCGGTTGACCGAGAAGCTGGAGTCAGCGGCGGACAACGCGAGCCGCGCCCGGCTGCTGAGCCTGCGCGCGGTGGTCTCGCGGATCCTCGGCGACCTGGGCAAGGCGCTCGCGGACGGCAGGCTGGCGCTGACCCACGCGGAGGCGACCGGGCAGTTGCGGCGGATCGCGATCGCGCAGGCCCGGTTGGCGCACGTGCACCAGTGGCGGGGGGACTTCGCGGAGGCGGACCGGCTGTTCGAGGAGGCGAACTCGTCCGAGCTGCCGGATCGGCTGCGGGCGACGATGCACGAGCACGCCGGGCGGTCCTGCTACGACCAGGGCCGGTACATGGAGGCGTGCAACCACTTCGAGAAGGCCCTGGAGCTGCGCAAGGTCGAGGACCCGGAGCTGATCGCCCGCACCGAACTGGCCCTGGACGCGGTGTTCCGGCGGGTGGCCGAGAACGGGATGGGCCCGTACCCGCGCAGCCGGGACGAGATTCTCCAGGTGCATCGCCCGCCGGTGCCGGCGTTCAGCGACCGGGTGCTGCGGTGGGGCTACGAGAATGCCGAGGGGCAGAAGGTCATCGCCCCGTCGTACGCGGACGCGCAGCCGTTCCGGGACGGTGTGGCGTGGGTGCGCCGGCCGGAGGTGGAGACCTGGGAGCTGATCGACGAGTCCGGCGCGCTGTCGATCGACGCGAACGCCGGGTACCTGGGCGTCGGCTCGTTCTCGGACGGGCTGGCGTGGGTGTCGCGGGACGGGCACGGCGGCTGGATCGCGATCGACAAGAGCGGTCACGTGGCGATCGCGGGCGGCTTCGACGACGTGCGCCCGTTCCGCAAAGGCGTGGCGTCGGTGCGGCGGCAGGGCCGGTGGGGCGCGGTCGACAAGACCGGCCGGCCGGTGGTGCCGCTGCAGTACACCGGCTTCGTGACCGCGCTGACCGACGGCCGGTACGTGGACGGGTTCACCGACGAGGGCCTGGCGATCGTGGACGCGGACGGCCGCAAGGGCGTGGTGGACCGGTCCGGCGCGGTGCTGGTGCCGCCCGCGTACCCGGCAATGGTGATCCACCCGGTGGCGTACCTGATCGCCGGGGCGGAGGGGCGGTGGGGCGCCCTGGACCGGCGCGGGCAGCCGCTCATCGACCCGGTGCACCCGAGCCGGGCGGCCGTGATGGACGAGATCGACCGGTTGCTGGCGGACACCAAGCCGGTCCTGTGAGCCGGGTGACACCGCCTTCCTCGAACCGCCGGGGCGGGCTGCCATATGGTCGACGGCATGGAATTCCGACACCTTGGCCGCTCCGGCATGCTGGTCAGCGAAATCTCGTACGGAAACTGGATCACCCACGGCTCGCAGGTGGAGGAGGAGGCCGCCACCGCCTGCGTGCGCGCCGCCCTGGAGGTCGGCATCACCACGTTCGACACCGCGGACGTGTACGCCGGCACCCGGGCCGAGGCGGTGCTGGGCCGGGCCCTGGCCGGCGAGCGGCGGGCCGGTCTGGAGATCTTCACGAAGGTCTACTGGCCGACCGGCGAGGGCCGCAACGACCGCGGCCTGTCCCGCAAGCACGTGCTGGAGTCGATCGACGGCTCGCTGCGCCGGCTGCAGACCGACTACGTCGACCTGTACCAGGCCCACCGGTACGACTACGCGACGCCGCTCGAGGAGACCATGCAGGCGTTCGCCGACATCGTGCACGCCGGCAAGGCGCTCTACATCGGCGTCTCGGAGTGGACCGCGGAGCAGATCCGGGCCGGCTACGACCTGGCGCAGGAGCTGAAGATCCAGCTCGTGTCGAACCAGCCGCAGTACTCGATGCTGTGGCGGGTGATCGAGGCCGAGGTGGTGCCGACCAGCCACGAGTTGGGCATCGGGCAGGTGGTCTTCTCGCCGATCGCGCAGGGCGTGCTGACCGGCAAGTACCAGCCGGGGCAGCCGCCGCCGGCCGGCTCCCGGGCCACCGACGAGCATGGGGGTGCGGGTTTCATCTCCCGGCTGATGACCGACGAGGTTCTCGGCACGGTGCAGAAGCTGAAGCCGCTGGCCGACCAGGCGGGCCTGACGATGGCTCAGCTCGCGGTCGCGTGGGTGCTGCAGAACCCGAACGTGTCGTCCGCGATCGTGGGCGCGTCCCGGCCGGAGCAGGTGCACGACAACGCGAAGGCGGCCGGCGTGAAGCTGGACGCCGATCTGCTGAAGAAGATCGACGAGATCGTGGAGCCGATCGCCGAGCGGGACCCGGGCAAGACCCAGTCCCCGCGGCAACGCCCGTGACGCCGGTGGGCCGCCCGGGTGCCGGGCGGCCTACCCGCCGGACCAGAAGCGGATCAGGTCGAGGCCGAACCGGTACAGCTGCGGGGGCAGGCCGAGCGCGTCCGCGAGGTGGTACACGCCGGTGAAGAACCAGCCGCCCACCCGCGGGTTCCACAGCATCGCGAACAGCAGCAGGAAGCCGAACGGCGCGATCGCGTCGTAGCCGCGCCGGTACCGCCCGGGCAGCCACGGGTGGAGGATGTTGCCGCCGTCCAGGCCGGGCATCGGCACCAGGTTGAGGACGCTGGCGGTCACCTGGAGGAAGCCCAGGAACGACAGCGCGATCCAGAACGCGGGGTGCGCCGCCGAGTTCACCCCGATCCAGAACGGGACGGCCAGCAGCAGCGCGAACAGCACGTTGGTGGCTGGGCCGGCGGCGCTGATCAGGGTGTGGCGCAGCCGGCCGCGGACGGCGCCGTGGTCCACCCAGACGGCGCCGCCGGGCAGGCCGATGCCGCCCAGGACGACGGCGATCAGCGGCAGCGCCAGCGACAGCAGCCAGTGGCTGTACTTGAGCGGGTTGAGCGTGAGGTAGCCGCGTTGGGCGACCGCCACGTCGCCGCTGCGGAACGCGATCACGGCGTGCGCGTACTCGTGCAGGCACAGCGAGACCAGCCAGCCGGAGAGTACGAACAGGAACGCGTCGAGCCGCACGTTGCCGAAGTTGTTCCAGGTCATCGCGCCGCTGGTGATGAACAGGGCGACCAGACACAGGAATACGCCGCTGGGGCGCAGGGCGTCCCGGGGCACTCCGACGACGAGGCGCCCGCCGGCGAGCCGGTCGCTCATTCGGGCTTGGGCAGCAGGCTCATGCCGCGGTACTCGACCCGGTCGTCCTCCATCAGGGTCACCGAGGTCACGCCGTTGGTGGCCAGGTCGCGCCAGGACTGGCCCATCCAGGACTCCGCGTCGCTCTGGCTGCTGAACGTCTCCGCCGGGCCGGCCACCGGTTGCCCCTGCGGGCCCTCGTACCGCCAGCTCCACGCCATCTCGTCTCTCCCCTTTGCCGCACACCGTTCACCGACCTCGCGGGCGGCTGCCTTCGCCAGCCTAGCCTGGCCGGCTCTAAGGTACGGGCATGCTCATTGACTCCTGGCGCAGCGCGCTGGTCCTCGGGGGGATCAGATCCGGCAAGAGCGAGTTCGCCGAGTCCCTGCTGCGCGACGTCGGGCCGGTGCGGTACGTGGCGACGGCCGCCACGCCGGGGGCGGAGCCCGGTGCGGCGGAGACGGATCCGGAGTGGGCCGCCCGCATCGAGAATCACCGGGTACGCCGGCCGGCCGAGTGGAGCACCGAGGAGGTCGGCGACGACCCGGCCCGGCTGCCCGCGCTGCTGGCCGAGGCG
This sequence comes from Rhizomonospora bruguierae, assembly GCF_018397995.1. Classification (GTDB taxonomy): domain Bacteria; phylum Actinomycetota; class Actinomycetes; order Mycobacteriales; family Micromonosporaceae; genus Rhizomonospora; species Rhizomonospora bruguierae. The sequence goes on along the minus strand of NZ_BBQH01000113.1, from coordinate 2,154 downwards.
AAGCCGGACGAGACCGTGCTGGTGGACGACCTGGGCGGCTGGGTCGCGGGCCTGCTGCTGCCGGTGGAGTCGGTGACCGCGGGTGCGGTGGAGGCGGCGGTCGCCGACCTGGCGGCGGCGGTGCGGCGGTGTCCCGCCCGGGTGGTGCTGGTCAGCCCGGAGGTGGGCCTGTCGGTCGTGCCGGCCACCCCGCTCGGTCGGGCGTTCGCGGACGCGCTGGGCGGCGCGAACCAGGCGGTCGCCGGGGCCTGCGACGCGGTGGCGCTGGTGGTCGCCGGCCAGCCCACCTGGCTGAAGAGCCCGTCGGGCGAGCCGGCCCCGGCGCGGCTGGCCCCCACCCCCGTGGCGGAGCCGGCGCTGCCCGAGGTCATCGTGCCGACCGAGCCGGAGCCCGCGCGGCCGGCCCGCTCCGGCGGCGGCGCCCTGACCGCGCCGACCATGACGCTGCCGATGCTCGCCACCGGCCTGGTGATCCAGCCGGGCATGGAGCTGCCGATGCCGGACGAGCAGCGGGCCGGCGAGGTGGCCGGGTACCTGGCCGGCCTGGACCTGCCCGGTGCCGGGTTCGGCGAGCTTCGGCGGGTCGTCGAGTTCGCCGCCGGTGCGCGCGGCCGGGTGGACCCGGGGCCGTGGCGCTCGGTGCGGATGCTGCTGATCCACGGCGACCACCAGGGCGGGGCGGCCGCCGGGTGGGGCCCGGAGGAGGCGTCCCGGGTGGCGAACCAGGCGCGGACCGGCGAGGGCCCGTACGCGGCGTTGGCCGCCCGGGCCGGCGCGAGCCTCCAGGTGGTGGACGCGGCGACGACCGCGGCCATGGAGGAGCAGGTGGCGCTGGACCCGGCGGCGGTCGAGGCGGCCCTGCGGCACGGCTGGCGGCTGGCCGAGCAGGCGGTCGACAGCGGCGTGGACCTGATCGTGCTGGGTGCCTGCGGCGCGGGCACCGACGCGGCCGCCGCGGCGGTGCTGGCGGTCGCCACGGGCGCGGAGCCGGCCGCCGTGCTCGGCCGGGTGGTGCGGCCCGGCGGGGTGATCGACGACAACGCGTGGATGGTGCGCTGCGCCACGGTCCGGGACGCGGTGCACCGGATGCGGCACAGCTCGCGCGGCGCCCGGGACGTGCTCGCCGAGGTGGGCGGCGCGGACATCGCGATCGCCACCGGCGTGCTGCTGGGCGCCACCGCCCGGCGCACCCCGGTGCTCCTGGACGGCCCGGTCGGCATCGCCGCCGCGCTGGTCAGCCGGGATCTGGCGGGTCAGGCCCGGCACTGGTGCCTGCTGCCGGACGCGGGCAACCACCGCGGGGTGGTCCTCGGCGCCGACATCCTCGACCTGGAGCCGGTGCTGGACCTGAGGATGGACCTGGGCGAGGGCACCGGTGCCCTGGCGGCGCTGCCGCTGTTCCAGGCCGCCCTGGCGACCGTGCACGCGCTCGCCCCCCGCCGCGACCCGGAACCGGGGCGGCCGGCCGGCGAGGAGCCCGACCCCGACCCATGGGAGCCCGGGTCCGAGCCGGAGCCGGATTCGGTGCCCGCGCCGGACCCGAGCGTCCCGGCTCAGGCCAACGCGGTCGACGACCTCAGCGGCTGGCCGGACGGCGGCGAAGACCCGGTCGGCGACGACGGGAGCGCACCGTCCGCACCGGAGCCGCCCCGGGTCCGCCCGGAGGACCGTGGCTGACGGGCTGCGGCTGGCCCTGACCACGTTCACCGTCCTCCCGCTGCGGGCCGGTCGGGTGGACCGCCGCGCGGCGGGCGCCGCGATGGCCGTCGCCCCGCTGGTCGGCGCGGCGTTGGGGCTCGTCCTGGGCGGGGCACTGATCGGACTGGCCGCGCTGCGCGCCCCGGCGGTGGTCGCGGGCGGGCTCACCGTGGCGCTCGGCGCGCTGCTGACCCGGGGCCTGCACCTGGACGGGCTGGCCGACACGGTCGACGGCCTCGGCTCGTACCGGCGGGGCGCCGCCGCGCTGGCGATCATGCGCAGGCCGGACGTGGGACCGTTCGGCGTGGCGGCGCTGGTGCTGGCCCTGCTGATCCAGGCCGGCGCGCTGGCGGCGGTGGCCGCGCGGCCCTGGCCGGCGGCGCTGGCGGCGGTGGTGGCGGCCACCGCGACCGGCCGGGTGGCCGTGTCGGCGGCGTGCCGGCGGGGCGTCCCGGC
>NZ_BBQH01000112.1 GCF_018397995.1 Rhizomonospora bruguierae | reverse complement strand
AACACCGCGGTGTAGAGCAGTGCGACGTGGCGCCACCCGTTCGCCAAGGTCACGGCGAGCAGCGCGAACCCGGCCGCGCGCAGCCAGTTGCCAGCGGTAAGTATCCGTCGTCTGTCCATCCGGTCGGCCAGCGCGCCGGCGGGGAGGGTGGCGACCAGCCAGGGCAGGAACTGCACCACCGTCATGCCCGCCACCGCGAGCGGGTCACGGGTCAGCGTGGCGACGAGCAGCGGTGCGGCGGCCTGTAGCAGTCCGTCGGCGAGGTTTGAGGACGCTTGGGACGCCCACAGTGCCGTGAACGATCTGCGTGGGGCGGCGGCGGGCACGATCGGTCTCCTGACGAGGTTCTCATGGGTGATTAGCTGATTGGGAGTGAGCATGCCAGGACACCGTCTCACATGCAACAATGCTTTCGACCATGAGGGGAGCTGATGGTGAGGTTCGGCCACATCGCGGGCGACCGCATGCTCGACCTGGTGAACACCGTTGCCTGGCGCCTCGGCGGGTGCGAACGCATTGAGAACCTGACGACCTTCTCCGACGTCGTCGACTGGTGCGTCGAGTCCGAACTGATCAGCGGAGACGAGGCCGTGGCCCTGCGTGACCTCGCCGGCCAGGACGACGCCCGGGCCGAGCGGGAACGGCAACGGGTCATCGAAGCGCGCGAGAGGCTCTACGCGGCTCTCTTCGAGAAGGATCCCGAAGCCGCCGCAGACCTCGCGGGCATGTACCGGGCGGCGATCACCGCGGCCGACCTGGTCCGCACGGGCGACCGCTGGCAATGGCGAGACCGGGAAACCGACCTGCGCCTGCCCCGCAACCGCATCGTCCGCGGCCTCGTGGCTCTCACCCAGCGCGACGACCTCGACCGCCTCCATCAGTGCGAAGACGCCAAGTGCGGCTGGGTCTATCTCGACACGTCACCGCGGCGGAACCGCCGCTGGTGCAACACGAAGGACTGCGGGGACCGCAACCGTGCCCGCGCCTACTACGCGCGGCAGAAGGCGAAGAGCTACCGACCCTGATTCATTCACCGTCGCTTATGGAGACGCTGCGTGCAAAGGTGAGCGGATGAGAGGAGAAACTCGTGCTGACGATCGGACTGCTCGGCGGGATGAGCTGGGAATCCAGCGCGCACTACTACCGGCTGGTCAACGAGTGTGTCCGTGAGCGCATGGGTGGTCTGCACTCGGCCCGCTGCGTGCTGTACTCGGTCGATTTCGCCGACATCGAGCAGTTGCAGAGCACCGGGCAGTGGGATGAGGCCGGCCGTCTGCTCGGCCGGGCCGCTGTCGCCGTACAGGCCGGGGGCGCGGACCTGTTGCTGCTGTGCACGAACACCATGCACAAGGTCGCCGACCAGGTCCAAGCCGCCATCGGTATCCCGCTGCTGCACCTGGCCGACGCCACCGCCGCCGCCGTCGGCGCGGCGGGTCTGGGCACGGTGGGCCTGCTCGGTACCGCCTTCACCATGGAGCAGGACTTCTACCGCGACCGGCTGGCCGGACATGGCCTGAACGTGATCGTTCCCGATGCCGACGACCGGGCGGAGGTCCACCGCATCATCTACCAGGAACTGTGCCTCGGTCACGTCAGCGACCCGTCGCGGCAGACCTACCGGCAGGTCATTGACCGGCTCGTCCACGCCGGCGCCCAGGGCGTCATCCTCGGCTGCACCGAGATCGAACTACTGATCTCGCCGGACGACAGCCCGGTCCCGGTCTTCCCCACCTCCCGGCTGCATGTCGAGGCCGCCGTCGACGCCGCGCTGCGTGAACCCAGCCACTCCGGTTCCTGAGGCTCCTCCTCAGCCGCCTCGTCTATCCGATTCCTTTCCCCAGGTTCAGATCAACTGCACCGGCACAACGTCAGGCTGCCGGCTGGCGTGACGGTCAGCCGGCCGTGCGGTAGTGCCGGTGCTCGTCGCTGGCCGAGAGGGCCGCGATCAGGTCGTCGCGGGCCCGGGCGACGCGGGATCGGATGGTGCCGATCGGGCACTGGCTGATGTGTGCGGCCTCGGCGTAGGACATGCCGAGCAGTTGCGTGAGCACGAACGCCTCCCGCCGGGCGGGGTCCAGCTCCGCCAGGAGCCGGCGCACCAGGACCGTGTCGTCGGACCGGGCCGACGTGGCGCAGGCATCGTCCCGCCAGTCGGTGACGCCGGGAATCTGCTCCAGGGACGTAGTCCGCGGCCGGACCCGGGCCGCGCGGACGTGGTCGATCGCGACCCGCCGGGCGATCACCAGTAACCACGTCAGGGCGGAGGACCTACCGGTGAAGCCGGGCAGGTTGCGCCAGGCCCGCAGGTATGTCTCCTGGACCAGGTCGTCCACGTCGGCCTGGCCGTTGAGGTGCGCCAGAAACCGCCGCACCACGTCCTCGGTGTGCCGCACGAACCGGGTAGTCGCGGCCGGATCACCCCGGCCGGCGGCCAGCGCCCACCGGGTCACCGGATCGTCGTCCGGCACGCCGTCGCGCCGCTCCGCCGCCATGGCCGCCTCCTCGCATCCTGGGACCGCCGACGGCCGTCCCGCTCGGGAGCCCGTGGTACGGATCGTGACCGCCACGGGTTCAGCCTCCGGGCGGTTCTTGAGTCCTCCGGGAACTGATCCGGTGTGGCGGCCGACTACCTCTTCGAGTCGAACATACATCGTTACCGATCAATATATATGGTGATAGTGAGGAACTCCATGACCACCACCTCCCCGGCGGCGTCCCCACCCGACCCGGACACGGTCGAGGCGCCGGCCAGGCCGGCAACCGCCGGCCGCGCAAGTGCCCACCCGGCCTGGTCGGTGGGCCCGTTGCTGCTGCGGCTGCACTTCTACGCGGGTGTGCTGGTGGCGCCGTTCATCGCCGTCGCGGCGGTGACGGGCCTGCTGTTCGTGTTCAGCCCGCAGCTGGACTCGGTGGTCTACGACCGGGAACTGCACGTCCCGGTGGCAGGGGCGACCCGGCCGCTGGCAGAGCAGGTGGCCGCGGCCCGCGCCGCCCACCCGGCCGGCGAGCTGGCGACGGTGAATCCACCGGTCAACCCGGGCGACACGACGCGGGTGGCGTTCTCGCTGGAGGAACTGGGGGACAGGCAGCACACCGTGTTCGTCGACCCGTACACCAACGAGGTGCGCGGGACCCTGACCACCTGGTTCGGCGAGACCCCGCTGATGACCTGGCTGGACGACCTGCACCGCAACCTGCGCCTCGGCGTGGTCGGGCGGAACTACTCCGAGCTGGCGGCGAGCTGGCTGTGGGTGGTCGCGCTCGGTGGCCTGTGGCTGTGGCTGCGCCGGCTGCGCGAGTCGCGCCGCTCGAACGGCGTCCCCGGCAAGGCCAACGGCAGGGGTCGCGGCTGGATACGCCGGCTCCTGCTGCCGGACCTGCGGGCCGGCAAGGGCGTGCGGCGTACCCGGGGTTGGCACGCGGCAACCGGTGTGTGGCTGGTGATCGGCCTGCTGATCCTGTCCGCGACCGGCATGACCTGGTCGAGGTTCGCCGGCGGCCACTTCAACATGGCGCTGGACGCGCTGGACTCGAGCCGGCCGGTCGTGTCCACCGACCTCGGCGGCGGCGCCCCCGCCGCGTCCGGTGGTGGCCACCACGGGGCCGAGGCCGCCGCCGGCGACGCGCCCGCGTTCGACCCCGCGGACGTGGACACGGTACTGCGCGTGGCCCGGGACGCCGGCCTGGGCGGCCCGGTCGACATCACCCCGCCGGCCGAGGCCGGTACCGCCTGGACCGTTACCCAGACGGATCTGCGCTGGCCGGTCCGCGAGGACAAGGTCGCCGTCGACCCCGCCAACGCCACCGTGACCGACCGGTTGGACTTCGCCGACTGGCCGCTGCTGGCTCAGCTGACCAGCCTCGGCGTGGCCGCGCACATGGGCTACCTGTTCGGGCCGGTGAACCAGGCGCTGCTGGCCGCCCTGGCCGTGGGCGTCCTGTGCGTGATCGTGTGGGGCTACCGGATGTGGTGGCAGCGCCGCCCGACCCGCGCCGCCCGCCGCGCCCCGGTCGGTGCCCCACCGGTACGCGGGGCCTGGCAGCGCCTGCCCACCCGGGCCGTCGTGGTCGGCATCCCGCTCGCCATCGGCGTCGGCTGGGCGCTGCCGCTGCTGGGCGTCAGCCTACTGGCCTTCCTCGCTGTCGACCTCGTTCTCGGGGCCCTCGCCGCCCGCCGGGCCAGGCGCGCGATACCCACCTCACCCGCACCCGCCGGGTGATCCTTCCTGCTGGTACCGCACGGGGCGCTCGGCTTTCGGCCAGTCGCGGGTGATGTATTCAAACGCCTGCCGCTGCTGGCGGCGGAAGTGGTCGAGAAGCCGGACCAGCCACACCCCGACGACATCATCGAACGGATCGCCGCTGCCGGCGTCTTCGTCGTCCCGTGCGTCGTCCTGAACGCCTCCATGATGGGTATTACCGGATCAGCACTGGCCGACGATCCCCGCGTCAGTGCCCGCCTCGACGAGACTTGGACGAACCTCCTCCTCGGCAGCTACGACCGCTACCGGCACGGCAAGCTGGAGAACGTGCTGAACTCGGTCAAGGCGCTACACGACGCCGGCGTCGACCTCCTCGTCGGTACCGACGCCGGCCCGTTCCCGCTGCCCTTCATGGCCGGGGTGGCGTACCTGGTCCAAGCCGGCCTCGCCCCGGTCCAAGCGCTACGCGGCGACATCCACCCGCCCGCCACGGGTGGGTGCGACGGCGGCGCCAATGCATACCCAGTATGCTCGCTGCCATGCGGCCCGATAACCGACTCGTCGCGCTCACCGCGGTGCTGGGCGGCTTTCTGCTCGGCGTCCTTGACTTTCTCTGGATCAAGTATGTGCCGTACCCCCTCGGCAACCTGGGAAACTCAAGCGCGGTGTGGGCGGTCGCCGCCTTCTTCTTCGGCTTCTGGGTCCGGTCGGGCTGGCTACGCGCGGCAGTGGGCGCCGCTGTCGGTCTCGTCGTCGCGGTCCCCAGCTACTACGTCGCGGCGGTCCTCATCCAGAGCGACGAGTGGGCCGTGCTGTGGGCGCAACCGTCGCTGCTCTGGATGTTCCTCGGTGTCCTGGCCGGAGTGCTCTTCGGCGTCGGTGGAACGTGGGCGCGCGGGCGCGGGTGGCAGCAGATCATCGGCCCCGCGATGCCGGGCGCGGCGCTCTTCGCCGAGGCGGGACTGGAGATCCGCCGGATTGCTGACCCGAACTACGGAAACGATCCACTCTGGAACGCCCTGATCAGGATCACGCTCGGGGCCCTGGTCGTCGTTCTGGCCAGCCGCTCGAACCGGCAACGAGTATTCGCCCTGGCCACGGCGCTGTCCCTGGCGCTGGCCGGCCTGGCGGCGCTCGTGCTGGGCGGCTACCGATGACCGGATGGCCGCCGGCCGGATCCACGCGCCCATCCAGCGACGCACCGGCGCTGGCCGGTCGGATCCGCTCAGGTCGTCGCCGCCGTCGATGGCAATAATCAACGCACCGGTGATACAGGGCATCGCCTAGAAGGGGCGTACCTCTACCTTGCGAACGCCCTGGGTGTTTGACGGCGAGCGAGTGATCTTCAACCTGTTCACGGGTGAGGGCGACTGGGCTGGCCAAGAGATCACAGATGATCCGCGTGTCGTGGAGTTGTGCCAGGCCGGCTTCGAGGCAGTGTGGTCCGCGGCAACGCCGCACCAGGACTACTCGATCGCCTGATCGTCGGCCACGCATTGACTGCGTCACCCCTCCAACAAGCGAAGCAGGCCCTCGGCAGCCAGCTACGCGAGATCCGCGCGGCAGCCGGTCTGACCCAACGAGATCTCGCCAAGCAGGCCGGCTGGCATTCCAGTAAGGCCAGCCGCATCGAGTACGGCAAGCAGATGCCATCGGAGGACGACATCAAGCAGTGGTGTCTGCTTTGCGGCCAACCGGAATCGGTCGCGGACCTGATGGCCATGGTCCGCGCGCTGGATGAGATGTGGGTGGAGTGGCGACGCACGCTGAGTACTGGCACCCGGCATCGGCAACGTGAGCAGATTGCCTTTGAGAACGAAGCGCGACTACTCCGGTGGTACGAGTCGCTGTTGGTGCCGGGTATTGTGCACACGCCGGACTACGCCCGCGGTGTCATGTCGAGGATCATCGACTTCTACGGGGTCGTTGACGACCTGGAACAGGGCGTCGAGACGCGGATGGAGCGGCAGCAGATCCTGTATCGCGGTGATCACCGCCTATGCTTGCTGCTGGCCGGGCAGTGTCTGTATACGATGGTGGTCGATAGGTCGACCATGGCGGGTCAGCTGGACCGGCTTCTGGCGGTACAAGGGTTGGCGAAGGTCAGCCTCGGGATCATCCCGCGGTCCGCAAGCTTCGAGGTGCTACCAAACTCGTTCGTCATCTTCGATGACGCGACGGTGATGGTGGAGACGATCAGCGCGGAGCTGACAATCACGCAGAGCCGGGAGATCGGCTTGTATGTCAAGGCGTTCCAGGCGTTAAGTGGGCAAGCGGTCCATGGGGCTGAGGCGAGATCGCTGATCATCGCGGCATTGCGTGCGTTGCCTGACCAGGATGAGTCCGTCCAGGCCGCTCCGTAAGCGCGCACGATCCCGCTCATCGATCCCCTCCCCGCGCAAACAGCTGCATATTCGTTGAGCCGCCAAGCACCACCCCCTAGCCTTAAAATCAACGGTATTGGCAACCAAGGGGTTTGCTATCCCAGCCGTGACGTGATCGTGGTGTACGTGATCGCGGCCGGGTACAAGCCCGCTGCTTGCGGCCTCGTACCGTGAATTCAGTTGAGATGACCCTGGTCATCACGCATTGCTGGGGAGGAATTCGCCTGTGCGCCCACTGATCGTTATACGTCGTGTTGCCTTTGTCGCAGACACCGTCACCGCCAGCGTTGTCGCCGCCTGTGGAACGAACGCCGGCACGGTGTCAGCCGGCGCAGCTGGACAAGGTCGCCTACGTGGCGGGCTTCCAGGCGCCTCGACCCACAGGGGACGCTCGGCGGCTTCGACGCCGACGTACCCCTGACGGTCAGCGG
>NZ_BBQH01000111.1 GCF_018397995.1 Rhizomonospora bruguierae | reverse complement strand
TCAGCCCGTCCGACGATGGAGGCCTGGAGGAGTTCGACGAGCTCAAGCCCAGCCGGCGCCGCAACAACTCGTTCTCAGCCCGCAACAACTCGTTCTCAGCCCGCAACTGCTCGTTGTCCGCTCGCAGCCGCTCAACCTCGGCCCGCCGCTCAGCGACCACCGCCACGAGCTGCCCCACCGAGTCAAGCTGCGAGTCCGGCTGCACAACCAAGATCATGCCAGCCACAGCCACCACAGTAGACGACGACCCAACTCAGCCGATCATCTCAAGCTGAATACGTACGCTGCATCGCCATCGCGCAGCATTCCCAGCGTCGCTTCGGCGTAGCCACTTCCGGCGCCTTTCCGGCCGGCGCACTCTGGCGATAAGCCGGACCTGGCTGGTCGCGGGCGCGAGGCTGCAGAGTCCGGCAGCGGTGACCCAGGCACATCTGACGCAGCCCCCGGGCGTGAGCCCGGGGGCTGCGTCAGATGTTTAGACAAGAGTGAAGTGAGCTTCAACTGTCAGGTGCAGATCGACTACGCTGCGCTTTTGCAGTTCTGTGAGGTGCCCCCGGCAGGATTCGAACCTGCGCCCCCGCCTCCGGAGGGATACACCTCTCCCGGCCGCATGCTGCCCCTGACCTGCGCGGGCGTCAGCCGACGCACGAAAGCGCGGGCAACTTTGGCACGCATGTGGCACAGGGGCGACCGGCAAGGCCCGGCAACACTGCCCCCTCGCGACCATGATCCGGTAGGTAGTCTCCGCCCATGATCGCTTCCCGCTGGGCACTTAGACCAGAAACGGCTGATCGCCGACGAGCGCAGCAGGAAGGTCATCCCGCGCGATTACCTGACGCGGGCCGATGAAGCGACGAGCAACCAAGAGATTCCAACTTCCTTTGGCCCCACACAGGCATCGATGCGTTCGGGCGCGATGCCGGTTCGACTGCCCAAGCCGAACGATGCTGCCGCGCCGCTGCCGCTCCTCGGCGCGTGGACGCGCCTGCGGTGCGGGTCGGCTTGCCACCGAGCAACCGGACGCGGCTCCGGCGGGTCGAGCCGGCCGGCTGGCCACCTCCCGGACGCGCGGGGAGGTGGGGCCAGAAGAAGTTGGAAACAGGCGTGCATCGATCCCACTGGTCCCAGGAAAAGTTGGAACGGTGGGGCCAGAACAAGTTCGTACGAACAGGCGGGGTTCGACGGTCGGCGCGGTACCGGTGGGTGCCGGCTCGCCGCAGGCACCTTCGCGGAGGTAGGTGCCGCACCACGCCGGGGCTTCCACGGCCCAGATGCGCCACCCTCCGGCCTCGCGCCGGGTGTCGAAGTGCCATGGATACGCCGGGCTGTTGAGGATGCCCGCGCCGGTCTCGCTCGTCCACCACGTTCCGAAGACATGCACGGTTACCGTGGCCCGGTCGTCCGCCTGTTGCTCGACGTCAATCCGCTTGATCTCCAACTTGTCCGGCAGCTCCGCGCGGGTCATCTCGGCGCGGTACGCACGCCACTGTGCTCTGAGATCGTCTCGACGCTCGCCGGTGAGTACGCCCGATAACCCGATCTCCTCAGCCGCGGAGAGCTGCAAGACGTAGAGGTTCGCGGCAGCGTCCGGCGACGGCTGCCCGCGGCCGGTCGCCACGGTCTCCCGGGCTGTGGGCGGCTCGCGCCTTGGACACCCCGAGGCGGCTGGCCAGGCTGGCCAGCGACAGCTCTTCGTCCTTCTGGATATCTGCGGCTATGGCCGCACGGAGGTCTGACGCTGCCTCGGCTAGCTCTCGGACTGCTGCGGCAAGCTGCGTCGCGTTCCCGAACGCACGCCACCGGTCTGGCGCCGCCGAGGCAGCGTCGGCCGCCACTGCGTAGGTTCTGGCAAGATCCGCAAGCGCCGCCTCAAATTGGCCTTGGTCCATGTCTCAGCCTAAGCGCGCGGGAACCCGTCGCAGTAGACCGCTGTGGCGTCATCGGAGAGCTTGTTGCGCGGCCAGCGCGTGCCGTTGGGGTCGGTGGCCTCTGTGGCGCGAACCTCGGTTATTAGGGCCGTCGGACCTGCCGTCTCCAAAAGATCTAGAACGTCGCGCCAGTCGTATTGCTTGAACGGATCAACGATCCGCGTGCTTCCGTCGGTCAGGATGGCTACCCGCCTCACTCGGGTCAGGGACGCTTCTCCTGTCAAGGCGTGCTCGGCTGCCGTTGGATCGCTCGCCGCGATCCAGTACCCACCTGGCACGTTGCGCGCCGCCAACTCCGTGTGCTTCATCCGCACCAGCGCAGCCACCTTCTCAGGCGAGCCTGCTACCAACGCGTCGGCCGCCGCTCGCTCGGCAACCGCCGTCCGGCTTACCCGATCATCCGTCACCACGAACTCCTCATCACCCAGGTCAAGGACGATCGTCACGTCACCGAGCACGAGGTAACGGAGCCTGCCATCACCGACTTGCATGATGGCTACAGCGGCCGATGGCGTGCCGGGATGGCTCAACTCACACGTGGTCCTGTGCTTATCGGATGTCTGGCGGATGGCTGCGGCTAGCGCAGCAGTAGGGTCGAGCGACGCGTTGTCTACGATCGCCGCCGCAAGGTGATCCGCGTACCACGCGACCCCGTGTATGCAGCCGGTCTCCGTGCGGACCGTGGCGCCATCGAGGACTACCCAAAGGTTCGGCCCGACGACCGCCCGATCCTCGCTGGGGACATCAGTGGAGCCAGCGTCGGTGGCTACCTGCGTACGCAATCTCAGGCTCCCTCGTGCCGGTACAACGGCGTGACGCGCTCAGTCGAGATGATGTTCAACTGATTGCCTGGCTCAAATTGGCACTTGACGACGGTCGAGAAGCGCCGTGTCTTCAGCTCCCGGTACAGCTCTGCCAGGTTGTTGGCGACATACGTGGCCGCGCCGAGGGTTCCGGGCGCGTGGGTCCCGGCCAGGTACAGGAAGGTGCCCTTGCCGTCGGGCCGAGGCAGCCGCCCGACGTAGCCATAGTCGGCCGGCTCACCGTGGTCTCGCGGTGACCGGTACTCCGTCCCCGTCGTGAGATCGACTAGATGCCAGCCCTTGTCGTCCACCACGTAGCGGATATGCGGGTCTGCCTCCATGACTTGGCTCAGGAACGGCAGCAAGCGTGGGTTAGTCAGCACGATCAGGTTCGGGCGGTTGAGGTGGACATTGCCCGGTGCCGGCACGACCTCGTTGGTCGCGTCGAGCCCGGCAGCTCGCGCCGCCGCGCCCAGCCGTTCGTAGGCGGTGAACGCTTCAGCGGACAGCATGTGGCTTGGGTCGGTCCGGTTGCTCTCGCTCTTGGCGCCTATCGCGAAGGTCAGCTTCCCATTGCCAAAGAAGGCCCGCTCGGGTCGCAGGCCGGCCGACATGAGCTGGGATACCCGACCCTTGGACATCTTGAGCAACTCGGCAATCTGCGTCTGCGTCATTCCGCCCGCGACCAGCTCTTCAAGCGTCTCGCGTCGTAGCCGGGACAGGTCCGCTATCGCCACCTGGTAGTCGTCGATCTTGGCGCTGATGGCCAGTGCACGCTGCCTGGGGTCGCTGATTTCCATGATCTCCGGAGCGTCGCTCACAAGATCTCCTGTCGCCAGTCAAGGGGGCTAATCCCACTCTACCTGCGACTACCCGCCCTAGGAACGGCCGGCCCGTCGAGCCCCAGCGACAGATTAGTTTAGAGGGGTTGACACCCCTGGTTTACCGTGGTGTCCTGTTGTTACCCCGCACAACGTAGTCGGTTGAGTGGGCTAAACAAGAGACAGCCGGTCGGGCACCGGGGAAGGTCGCGTTTCGGCGCGACGCGCCTACGAGCCGTCCGTGTCTGCGGGTTCGTTCTCAAGTCCATAGCGACAGGAAAAGGCGCGTAGCAGGCCGGTTCGCGGCATCTCTGCATTGAGCCACATGGTGGCCGATCCCGGTATGTCCCGGGCGAAGCGGAGCGAGTGAGCGGGTGAGCGCGCGCTGTGTACGTCGGCCCGGTCTCGGGCCGCTTCATAAGTCTGCCCTGGTGGGGCGCGGTGTGAGGTTGCCGCCGCGCCCCACCTTCTCTTGATCTTTTCGGAGGTTTCCGTGAGGAAGCGTCTTGACCTTGCACGTGATGAGCCGTCCCCTGTCGAGCTGGCTGCGATCGAGGCGGAATGGCCGTTGATCGAGGCTGAGCTAGCCGTCCTCGACGCGCAGATCACGATCCTGACTGCTGATGAGCGGGGTGGGCCGTCGCCGCTGGACTGGCGGCGCCTGCGCCGCGCCGAGGCGCGGGTGACCCGGGTCGCTGCCGAGCTGGCCCGGCGGTCACCGGGTTGGGCCGCGTGATGGCCGCGCTGGCCGCCTCGCTACGGGTCACGATCGGCAACGGCGCCGTGTGGCGCACCTGCGAGACGTGCGGCCGGCTGGCCGCGTTGCCGCCGGATGTGGAGCACTGCCCGCGGCGCCGCAAGGCGAGGCGGTCGCGGTGAGCCCGCGCGATGAGGACCGCTACCGGTACACGTGGCTTGACCTGGAGCGGGTCAAGCCGAGTCAGGTCCGGGTTGGTGACCTGGTCGCCCACGCTGGCCCGCCAGGTTCGGGCCGGTTCTGCGTCGACCCGGTGACGTTCGTCGGCTGGGCTGGGCAGTTCGCGTTGTGGGGCGTGGACGAGTGGCGGGTGGAGTACCGCACGCCGTGGGGCGTCCGGTGCTTCGTCAACCCTGACCGGCTGCCGGTCTATCGCCTCCGGCGGGACCTGATGGCCCGCATCCGCGCCGCCTTCCACGACCCGGACGGGTCGCGGTACGGCATCCCGACGTTTTGGTGGCGCGGCGCCCCCGCGGGCTTCGCCACGCGCCGGCAACTCCGCGACGCCGGGCTACGCCCCGGCGGTCAATCCGTTGCGGCGCAAGTGATGTGGGCCGGTATCGGCGGTGTCCGGGTGGCCTACCTGTACCGGATCGACCTGGCCCGCCCGAAGCGGGTCGCTTCGCCGCGTCAGCGGCAGGCAATCAGTCGGGCGCTTCGCGCCCGTCGTATCTGCCCCTCGTGCCGCGTCGAGCGGCCGTACTACATCCCGCGCTCGCTCGGCGAGTGCCTTGACTGCGCCGATGTGTCGGCGGGTTAGGAGTCCCTGGTCATGTTCAAGAAGTTCTATCCGCTGCTGTTCGCCGTGCTGCTGATCTTTTTCATTATCCGTAGCCCGGACGGCGCCGCCGCCGCGGCGCGTGGGCTCGGGACGGTCCTCACCGCGGCCGTTGACGGGATCGGCGACTTCCTCAGTGTTCTGGGTGGTGGTCGCTGATGACCGCGCCGACGACGACCCGCAGCGCCTACCCGATGTCGGTCGATGACCTGATCCCGAAAGCGCGCGGGCTGATGAAGGACCTAGGCGAGGTGCCGCCGCGGAACCGGCTGATGCGTGAGTTCCGGATCGGTGCGCCGAAGGCCGACGCGGTGCGCGCCCGGCTGGCCGATGAGGAAGCGACGTTGCGTCACGAGCTGGTCAGGGTGGCGCGTGGGCAGCGGGTCTCGATTCCCGAGCCGCCGCCGGTCGAGCCCTACCGGTCGGGCGTGGACACGCCTGTCGCGGTCGAGCCGGCGCCCGAGGCGCGGAGCCTGCCCGACGGCGAGCCGTCGTCTGTCCCGGCCGCCGAGCCGGCCCCGCCGGTCGCTGCGCCAGCGGTGGAGCCGGTCGCGGCTGTTCGGGCGCGACGGCGGCCGGCGAGTTGGCCGGTGCTGTTGCTGGCGTTGCCGGCGTTCGTTGCGATCTGGTCCGGGTGGGTGGAGCTGGGCCGGCTGACCGGTTTCGGCAAGGTTCACCCGCTGCCGGGTATCGCGGACGGGTTCATGTTGGATACGGCGATCACGTTGCCGGTCGGTGTGGAGACCTACGCCGCTTATGCGTTGTGGGTGTGGCTGTCGGCGGCAGCGCCGCGCCGCGCTCGGGCGTTCGCGCGGTGGTCTGCGATCGGATCGCTGATCTTCGGCGCGGCTGGTCAGGTCGCCTATCACCTGCTGTCTGCGGCCGGTGTGACGGCGGCGCCGTGGCAGATCACCACGGCGGTCGCGTGTCTGCCGGTTGCGGTGCTCGGCATGGGTGCCGCGTTGGCTCATCTGCTCCACGCCGACGACGACACCCGCTCGCCTTCCTGACTCTGTCCGGGGCGTGGCCTTCCGGCCTCGCAACCTCCGGCCGCGCCCCGGCCCTCAACCCCGCACTTTCCCCTCGATCGCTTGGAGGAACAGCGATGGAGAGCCGCCGTTGGGATGGTCAGCCCGAATCCGAGGCTGACCGCCGTTTTTTCGACCTGCGCGAGTCCGGCTACACGGGCTGGATTGATCAGGACGGTTACGCCGTGGACGGGCCGACGTTCGTCCACAGCGCGCCGTCTGACGAAGACGAGATGTGAGCGGGGGCGCGTGATGGTGACCCCGACCGTACGAACGTTGACCCGGACGGTAGGTGCCGGGCTGTTGATGGTGGCGTTGGGCTGGCTGACGCTGTCCGCGCCGGGCCTGCGGGCCGCTGGTGCCGTGCTGTTGCTGCTCGGGCTGGCGGTGGCCGGCGTGCCGGTGTGGCTGCGGCTGCGGCGCCGGGGCTCGGCTGCCACGATCGCCCGCTGGGATCGCCGGTCGCGGCGTAACAGCGGGACGGCGTCGCGGTGGGACATCGCCCGCACGTCGTCGGCGTGGGCGATGCGCCGCCGCGCGGCGGTGCTACGGCCGTCGCTGCGTGGCCTGTCGATGGTGGCGCGGTGGCGGGTGCCGGTGCTCAGCTACGCGACGCCGCTGGCCCGCGCGGGTGGGCAGGCGGTGTGGACGTCGGGTGAGGAGTCGACGCTGCGTGTCGGTATCCCGGGCACGGGGAAGACTGCGGAGCTTGCCTGCCGCGTCATCGACGCCCCGGGCGGTGTGGTCGTCACGTCGACCGCGACGGACATTTACGACCTGACCGGGCCGCTACGGCGCCGCCGCGGCCCGGTCGGCGTGTTCAACCCTGCCGGGATCGGCGGTGTCGCGTCGACGCTGCGGTGGTCACCGCTGGCCGGCTGCGTCGACCCGGCGACCGCGGCCCGCCGCGCCGCTGACCTGATGGGGCCAGCGAAGGAAGGCACGGAAGCCGAGCGGTGGAACATCCAAGAAA
>NZ_BBQH01000110.1 GCF_018397995.1 Rhizomonospora bruguierae | reverse complement strand
GGGGCCGGCGGTGCCGCGGCCGGCGCGGCCTGTTCGGCGGCGGGCGGCGGGGTCGCGGGGGACTCGCCCGGCACGTTCCGCTCCGCCGGCTGGGTCCGCTCGACCTGCGCCTGCGTCGGCGCGCCGGCCGCCGAGCCGATCACGGCCAGGTCGGCGCCGACCGGCACGGTGTCGTCCTCGTTGGCCTTGATCTCCAGCAGGGTGCCGGCGGCGGGCGCGGGGATCTCCGTGTCGACCTTGTCGGTGGAGACCTCCAGCAGCGGCTCGTCCGCCTCGACGGCGTCGCCGACCTGCTTGAGCCAGCGGGTGACCGTGCCCTCGGTGACGCTCTCGCCGAGCGCCGGCATCCGCACGACCACACCCTCCGCGGCCGGGCCGCCGGCCGGGGGCGCCGCCGGTGCGGGCTGCTCGGCGCCGACCGGCGTCTCGGTGGACGGGACCTCCGCCGGCTCCGGCGCCTCCTGCTGGGGCTGCGCCGCGGGGGCGGCGGCGCCGTCCCCGTCACCGTCGATGACCGCGAGTTCGCTGCCGACCTCGGCGGTCTCGTCCTCGCCCACCACGATCCGGCTCAGCACGCCGGCGGCGGGCGCGGGGATCTCCGTGTCGACCTTGTCGGTGGACACCTCGAGCAACGGCTCGTCGACCTCGACCCGGTCGCCCTCCCGCTTCAGCCAGCGGGTAACGGTGCCCTCGGTGACGCTCTCACCGAGCCGCGGCATGGTGACCGATACCGGCATCTCTTACGACTCCTTAGTGGAAGGTGGTGCTCACGCGTGCGCGTGCAGCGGCTTGCCGGCCAGTGCCAGGTGGGCCTCGCCGAGCGCCTCGTTCTGGGTGGGGTGGGCGTGGACGAGTTGCGCCACGTCCGCCGGGTACGCCTCCCAGTTGAAGATCAACTGGGCCTCCCCGATCAGCTCGCCGACCCGGGCGCCAACCATGTGCACGCCGACCACCGGGCCGTCCTTGAGGCCGACCAGCTTGACGAAGCCCTGCGTCTTGAGGATCTGGCTGCGGCCGTTGCCGCCGAGGTTGTAGTTGTACGTGTGCACCTTGTCGGCGCCGTACTTCTGGGCGGCCTTCTCCTCGGTGAGGCCGACCGAGGCGACCTCCGGGTCGGAGTAGGTGACCCGGGGGATGCCGGCCTCGTCGATCGGGGCCGGGCGCCGCCCGGCGATCTCCTCGGCCACGAAGATGCCCTGCTGGAACCCGCGGTGCGCGAGTTGGAGGCCGGGCACGATGTCGCCGACGGCGTACACGTTCGGCAGGTTGGTGCGCAGCCGCTCGTCGGTCAGCACGAACCCGCGCTCCATCCGCAGACCCTGCTCCTCGTACCCGATGCCGGCGGTCGCCGGGCCGCGGCCGACCGCGACCAGCAGAACCTCGGCCTCGACCGGCTCGCCGCCGGCGATGGTCGCCCGCACCCCGCCCTCGGTGCGCTCCACCTTCTCGAACGGCTTGCCGACCTTGAAGGCGATGCCGCGCTTGCGAAACGCCCGCTCGACCGCCTTGGAGCAGTCCGCGTCCTCCGCGGCGACCAGCCGGGGCAGCGCCTCGATGATGGTCACCTCGCTGCCGAACGAGCGCCAGGCGCTGGCGAACTCGACGCCGATCACGCCGCCGCCGAGCACGATCGCGGAGCTGGGCACCCGGTCCAGGTTCAGGGCGTGCTCGCTGGTGATGATCCGCTCGCCGTCGACCTCCAGGCCGGGCAGGCTGCGCGAGTACGAGCCGGTGGCCAGGACCAGGTTGCGGCCGGTGTAGCGGGTACCGTCCACCTCGACCGTGTTCGGGCCGACCAGCCGGCCGGTGCCCTGCACGTAGCTGACCTTCGCGCTCTTGACCAGGCCCTGCAGGCCCTTGTAGAGGCGGTCGACGACGCCGTCCTTGTAGCTGTTCACGCCCGCCATGTCGACGCCGATCAGCTCGGCCTTGACCCCGAACTGGGCGGCCTCGCGGGTCTGGTCCGCGATCTCACCGGCGTGCAGCAGGGCCTTGGTCGGGATGCAGCCGCGGTGCAGGCAGGTGCCGCCGAGCTTGTCCTTCTCGATCAGCGCCACCGACAGGTCCAGTTGGGCGGCGCGCAGCGCGGCCGCGTAGCCGCCGCTGCCCCCGCCGAGGATCACCAGGTCGAAGGTCCCGCCGTTGGGCTCGCTCACAGTAGGTCTCCCGGATCGCGTCGGTGCGGTGCCGGCACGCGGTGCGAGAACACGCGGGCCGCCCCGGCCATCTTGTCACTTGTGAATAGGGGCCGGCACGCGAGGTGCCCAAGGACACGGATATTCGACGTACCCTTTTCCGCATCCGCGTGCACGGCATAAGGGGGAGAGGGCCGGTGGCCTGGTTCAGACGGCGCAGACAGAGCGTACCGGCCGGCCGCGACCGGTACGCGAATCGTGCCGACATCGAGCACCTCGAGGAGTTTGTCCGGTCCCGCCGGGGCGTCGAGGCGTTCATCGAGCCGCGTACCACCGTCACCGACACCACCGTGCTGCTCGTCGCCCACGACGGCGAGTGGACCCGCCGCCGGATCGACGGGCCCGAGGGGGCCCGCCGATTCGCCCACCGGCTCGCGATCCCCATCTACGACATCGCCCTGATGGGGTACCCGAAGCGCATGCGCGACTACAACGAGCGACGGAAGCGGGCCACGGGTTAGGCCGCGGCCCGGCCCGACCGGCTCAGGCCCCCTCGGCGGCGATGTCGTCGATCACCTGGAGCAGGGTGCGCATCGGTACCCCGGTGCCACCCTTGGCCAGGTAACCGGTCGGCTCGCCCGAGTGGTACGCCGGCCCGGCCACGTCGATGTGCGCCCAGGGCGCGTCCGGCAGCACGAACTCGCGCAGGAACGCCGCGCCCTGGATCATGTGCCCGGCCCGGTCCATCCCGGCCGCCACCTGGAGCACGTCGGCGATGTCCGAGTCCATGCCCTTGCGCACGTCCTCCGGGATCGGCATCGGCCAGCCCGGCTCGCCGACCGCGTCGCCGGCCGCCCGGACCCGCTCGCACAGCCGCTCCTCGCCCATCACGCCGGCGACCCGCTTGCCCAGCGCCACGAGCTGGCCGCCGGTCAGCGTCGAGGTCTCCAGCAGGTAGTCGTACCCGTCCGCGGCGGCGTCGCAGATCGCGTCGCCGAGCAGCATCCGGCCCTCGGCGTCGGTGTTGAGCACCTCGACCCGCTTGCCGTTGCGCATCGTCACCACGTCGCCGGGCCGGTACGAGCTGCCGGAAAGCATGTTCTCCGCCATCGGCAGGTAGGCGGTCACCGCCACCGGCGGGCGCAGCCGCGCCACGGCCAGCATCGTGGCCGCCACCGCCGCCGCGCCGGCCATGTCCGACTTCATCTCCCACATGCCCTGCGCCGGCTTGACGGACACGCCGCCGCTGTCGAACGTGATCCCCTTGCCGACCAGGGCGATCCGGGGTGCGTCGGGGACGTCCGGGATGTAGGTCAGGCGCACCAGCCGGGGCGCCGCGGACGAGCCGAGGCCGACCGCGAGGATGCCGCCGTACCCGCCGGCGCGCAGCGCCGCCTCGTCCAGCACCTCGACGGCGAGCCCGGCCGCACCGGCCACCGCGGCGACCGCCTCGGCGAAGTCCGGCGGCCGCAGGTGGTTCGGTGCCGCGTTCACCCAGTCCCGGGCCTGCGCCACGGCCGCGGTGACGATGGCGGCGCGGTCCAGTTCGGCGCGGGCGGCGGCGTCGGCGGCGTCCGGCACGTGCACGGCGACCGACCCGACCGCGTCCTTCCGGTTCGGCTGCGGCTTCGTCTTGTACCCGGCGAACCGGTACGCGCCGAGCAGCGCACCCTCGGCGACCGCCCGCAGCGCGGTGGCGGACGCGGGCGCGTCGGCGTCGTCCGGGACCACCGGCAGCGCCAGCGCGACGCGGCGGCAGCCGGCGAGGGCGCGCACCGCGGCGGCGGTGGCCCGGCGCAGGGTCTCCGCGGCCGGGCCGGCACCGGCCGGCTCGGGGCCCAGCCCGACGGCGACGACCAGCGGCGCGGTCAGCGCGCCCAGCGTGGCCAGCTTCACCACCTCGCCGGCGGCGCCGGTCGAGCCGAGCAGGGCCAGCGTGCCGGTGAGCCGGCCGTCGAAGGCGGCGGCGACGCTCTCCGCACCCGAGCCGAGCAGCAGCCCGCCGGCCGGGCCGTCGTCGCCCTCCGCGCCCTCCTCGGCGGCGTGCACGCCGATCACCAGGGCGTCCACCTCCAGCTCGGCGGGGTCGGTGTCGACCAGGGTGAGGTTGGTGGCGGCAGAGGTCACGCGGCGGCTCCGGGGCTGGCGGGCCGGCCGCGACGCCGCGCGGCCAGGCGAATGGTCATCGGCCCGGCGCTGCGGCCGGGCCTGGGGTTTCTCGCCGATGCTAACCAGGCCACCAGCGACAGGTAAGTTGCCACCCATGACGAACGCCATTCAGCCAGGTAACGAGGCGCTTCGCCGCTCGCCGCTGCACGACCGGCACGCCGCCCTGGGCGCCAAGTTCGCGCCGTTCGGCGGGTGGGAGATGCCGCTGGAGTACGCCGGCGGCGGCGTGCTGAAGGAGCACGCGGCGGTGCGCGAGGCGGCCGGCGTGTTCGACGTGTCGCACCTGGGCAAGGCGCGGGTGACCGGGCCCGCCGCGGCGGCCTTCGTCAACGCCTGCCTCACCAACGACCTGGACCGGATCGGCACCGGCCAGGCCCAGTACACGCTCTGCTGCGACGAGGTCACCGGCGGCGTGGTGGACGACATCATCGCGTACCGGTTCGCCGACGACCACGTGTTCCTGGTGCCGAACGCGGCGAACACCGCCGAGGTGGTGCGGCGGCTGTCCACGGCGGCACCGGCCGGGCTCACCGTCACGAACGAGCACGACGCGTACGCGGTGCTGGCCGTGCAGGGCCCCCGCTCGGCGGAGGTGCTGGCCGCGATGGAGCTGCCTACCGGGTCCGCGTACATGAGCTTCACCGAGGCCACCCTGGGCGAGGCCGGGCTGACCGTGTGCCGCACCGGCTACACCGGCGAGCACGGGTACGAGCTGGTGGTACCGGCGGCCGAGGCCGGCCGGCTGTGGGACGCCCTGCTCGAGGCGGGCGCGGCGGCCGGCATCCGGCCGTGCGGCCTGGCCGCCCGGGACACGCTGCGCACCGAGATGGGGTACGCCCTGCACGGGCAGGACCTGAGCCCCGAGATCACCCCGGTGCAGGCGCGGGTCGGCTGGGCGGTCGGCTGGTCCAAGCCGGCGTTCTGGGGCCGGGAGGCGCTGGTCGCGGAGCGGGCGGCCGGGCCGGTGCGCACGCTGCTCGGCCTGGAGGCGGTGGACCGGGCGATCCCGCGCCCGCACATGCTCGTCTACTCCGGCGCCGACCCGATCGGCGAGGTCACCAGCGGCACGTTCTCGCCCAGCCGCCGGCTCGGCATCGGGCTCGCGCTGCTGGACACCGCCACCGGCCTCGGCCCGGGGGACACCGTGGAGCTCGACGTGCGCGGCCGGCGCGCCACCATGCGGGTGGTCCGCCCGCCGTTCATCATCCCGCAGGTCAAGTGAGCCGAGCGGGCCTCGGGCGCCTTGATCGGGTGGCCGCCGGGCGCCTTGATCGGGTGGCCGCCGGGCGCCTTGATCGGGTGGCCGCCGGGCCGCCGCCGGGCCGCCGCCGGGCCGCCGCCGGGCCGCCGCCGGGTGGCTGATCGGGCGGCTCAGCCGCCGGTGACCGCCTCGTTAGTCCAGCCGCCCTCGACGATGCCCCGCCCGTCGATCCAGACCGCCCAGTCCACGATCTCGGCGGCGTCGACCACCACCGGCCGGCCCACCCGGACCCCGGGGTCGGTGTCGGCGTCGTTGGCGCTCGCGCCCAGCACCCGGGTCGGGTCCGACCACGAGGTGACGTAGGCCCACACGTACTCGTGGCCGTCGCCGCCGGCCGGCAGCCCGTACTTGACCAACAGGTGCGCGCCGCGGGGCAACTCGTCGGAGAGGAACCGGTCGCGCGCCTTCGCCAGCCCCTCCCGGGCGGTGGCGATCGCCGTGGCCAGCGCGTCGGTGGGGCGGGCGTACCGCACGTCCCGCTCGGTGGCGCCGAACAGCGACGCGCAGACCGCCGCGAAGAACTCCCCGGCCGAGCCGGTGTGCCCGCCCGGCGGGGTGAGCGTGAGGAACGAGTCGGCGTCCGGGTCGGTGGCCGGGTCCACGGTGAGCCGGACGGTGGCGGCGCCGGTCGCCTCGGCGCCCGCGTCGGCGTTGGCCGGGTCGGCGTAGGCCACCGCCACGTCGTGCCCGGTGACCGTGACCAGATCGGGCACCTCCACGAACGCGGGCGTCTCCGGCTCGTCCAGCCGGTCGCCCCAGGTGCGCAGCAGGCGCCGGGCCACCCCGGTCAGCGTGGCGCCCCAGGCGCGGGCGAACTGCGGCGGCACCCCGACGGTCTGCAACTCCAGCAGGCCGAACCGGCCCATCCCCTTGGTGGTGAACCACAGCCCGGTATCCGCCGTCGAGTACGGGACCAGCAGCCAGTCCACCAGCCGGAACCGGCCCTCCGAGTCGGGCAGCGACCGGGTCGCCGCCGCGACGCTGAGCACCTGCGGCGCGAACACGTCGATGACCACCGAGTCCAGCAGGTGCGCCAGCGCGGTGGCGGTGGCCCGCGCGGCCCACTCGTGCGCCGGCGGCCAGCCAGGGCGGAACCCGGCGGTCACCTCGACGAAGTGGGTCGCGGACCGGATCGTGGCGAGCTGGTCGTCGGTCGCCCCGAACGCGGCCAGCAGCTCCAGCGGTACCGCCGGCAGGTCGTCGGCCGGGCGGGTCTGCACGCTCATCAGCGGGCCGGCGAGCATCTGGAGCGCCAGATCCCGGACCGGGCCGGCGAGCAGCCCGTCGACGATGCGCCCGGCGGCGCCGGCCGGCTCGTCCGGCGGGGTGGCGGTCGGCACCAGGTAGGTGGCGGTGAGGACCTCCGGGACGGACAGGATCAGGGCCTCATCAGCGTCCGACATTCCCGCTCCCGTCCGGTCGTTCGTGGGTGCCCGTGCGGCACGCTACCCCGCGCACGGGTCAGTCCCCGAGCGAGAGCCCGGCAAACGCCACGGTCGCCGCGACCTCCACGGCCGCGCCGAGCACGTCCCCGGTGACCCCGCCGAGCCGGCGCACCGCGTGCGCGACCAGCAGCAGCGCGGCGGCGAGCCCGGCGGCCACGGCGGCCGGGCCCTGCCACGGGCGGCCCGGCACGGCGGCGGTCGCCAGCGCCGCGACGAGCAGCGCCGCCCCGGCCGGCACCGGCCACGGC
>NZ_BBQH01000109.1 GCF_018397995.1 Rhizomonospora bruguierae | reverse complement strand
AAACCCAGTGCGGAACACTTCACCGCCGAACTGGCCGAGGTGCGCGGGCATCCTGGGCACCATCGGGCGGCGGAACTCATCCGCCGGGCCTGGCGGACCCGCCGGCCGGACGACCCGGGTGCCGGCCGGCCGTTCCAGGAGCCCTATTCGCTGCGCTGCGCCCCCCAGGTGATCGGTGCCGTGCTCGACCAGTTGCGGCTACAGGAGAGCGTGCTGGTCACCGAGGCCAGGGGGTGCACCGACAACCCCGTGGTGGCCGGCGGCCGGATACACCACGGGGGCAACTTCCACGCTGCGCCGATCGCGCTTGCCAGTGATCAGCACGCGGTCTGTCTGCACCAACTCGCGTACCTGCTGGAGCGGCAGCTCGCCCTGGCGGTCGATCCGCACCGCAATGGCGGACTGCCGCCGCTGCTGGCCGCCGACCCAGGCCGCACCAGTGGGCTGGCCGGGGTGCAGATCGCGGCGAGTTCGCACCTGGCGGCGATCCGGCAGGCCGCCTACCCGGCCTCGTGCACGCCGGTGCCCACCAACCTCGGCAACCAGGATCACGTTCCGATGGCGCTCAACGGCGCCAACGCGGTCGCCGCGATGCTCGACCGGGCCTGGTGGATAGCCGCCTCGGTGGCGCACGCCGTGACCGTGATAGCCCGGATGCGCGGGCACGGCGATGCGGGCCTGTGGCCGGAGCACACGCCCGAGCTGAGCACCGACCGACCGATGGCGACCGCCGTCGCCACCCTCGCGACGCGGCTGGAGCAGGACTTCGCGCCACCGGGTGAGCCGGGGGCCGACGATTGGACGAGCCGATGACCGGCCGGATCGACAACCCGGCCGGCGACACCGTCACCCCACTGGAGGGGCACCTCGACCGCTACACCTCGGCCTGTGCCCTCCGACCGGACCCAGGCCAGGCCGAGATCGTGGTCAGCGCCGCCGTCGAGGCGGGCTGGGGTAGGAGCTGAGATGACCGGCACCACGATCACCCCGCCGCCGGTGACGGCTCCGTCCGTCCGGCTCTGGCGGCACGCCGACTTTCGTCGGTACTGGCTCAGCCAGGCCGTGTCACGCACCGGCGTCAACGTCGCCGAACTGGTACTACCGCTAGCGGCGATTTCGATGTTCGACGCCAGCGCGCAGGAACTCGGCTGGATCAATGCCGCGGCATTCGCGCCGTACCTGCTGATCTCCCTGCTCGCCGGGGTGTGGATCGACCGGCGACGCAAGCGAACCCTGCTGGTCATCGCCGAGGTCGGCCGCGTTGTGGCGCTGGCCGCGATCCCGGCGCTCGCCCTGGTCGGGCTGATCCACGTCGACCTGCTGATCGTGATTGCCTTCCTGCTGGGCGTCTGCGCGGTGCTGTTCGACGTCTCCGGGTCGGCCTATCTACCCTCGCTGGTCGACCGGGACCAACTGCTTGAGGGCAACAGCAAATTGCAGGCCAGCATCGTGGTCACCAACTCCGGCGGACCGGCGCTGGGCGGTGTGCTGGTGCAGGTGCTGGCGGCGCCGATCGTGCTGGGAATGAGTGCGGTGACCAGCCTGGTGTCGCTGCTCGCCCTGGCCGGCATCCGCCGGACCGAGGAACCGCCGCCCACCCCCGCGGGCCGGCGCCGCACGGCGGCGGAGATCGGCGAGGCGCTGAGGTTCATCGCCCACGACCGGTACCTGCGCTTCCTCACCGTACGCTCCGGCGTGAACAACCTGTTCTTCATCGCCCGCAACACACTGTTGCCGCTGTTCGTGCTGCAGGTGCTCGGCCTGAGCAGCGCCGCGCTCGGCCTGGTCCTCGGCGTCGGCGCGATCGGCGCGCTGGTCGGCGCCGGTCTGGCCAGGCGACTCGCCGACCGGCTCGGCCCGGGGCGGGTAATCGCGGTCGGGTACGGATGTGCCTCGGTGGTGCAGATCCTGCTGCCCGCCGCCGGCGGCCCACCCGCACTGGCGCTGGGCGTCCTGCTGCCGATGTTCTTCATCAGCGGCATGTTCATGACCGTCGGCAACACCAACGTGGCCACCCTGCAGCAGATGCTCATCCCGCGCCGGCAACTTGGCCGGGTGATCGCCGGCATGCGGACCGTGACGTGGGGCAGCATGCCGCTCGGTGCGCTGCTCGGCGGCACCCTTGGTGCCCTCATCGGGATCCGGGAGACGTTGACGCTGACCGCCGTGGGCTTCTGCCTGTCCGCCCTCTGGATTGCCTTCTCACCGATCGCCCAGCTG
Organism: Rhizomonospora bruguierae; assembly: GCF_018397995.1. Taxonomy (GTDB): domain Bacteria; phylum Actinomycetota; class Actinomycetes; order Mycobacteriales; family Micromonosporaceae; genus Rhizomonospora; species Rhizomonospora bruguierae. Next base: position 5,281 of record NZ_BBQH01000109.1, on the reverse strand, counting down.
CGCGAGATGCCCGCCGCGCCGCAAGACTGAAGGAGCCGTTATGGAGCTGCCGTTTCGCACCCCGCGGGCGCAGGCTTTCGTGCTCACCGGAGCGTTCCGGGTCATCTGCCGTAACCACCGTTACCTCACCGAACTGGCCCGGCGGGGCCTGCGCGTTCTGGTGCTGTGCCCCGATACGTCACGGACGCAGGCCGAGGCGGTGCTCGGCCAGCCCGGCCCAGCCGCCGACCTGATCACCGAGGTCGCCTACGCCACGGGCGGAATGGACCGGGAGTCGTCGTTCAATCCCGATGTGCTGGCGGTGGTGCAGGACTGGCGGGAACGCTACGAGGTGATCGGTCTGTACGCCATGGAGGAGATGCTGGTCGAGCCGAGCGGGCTGGCCGCCGACATCCTTGGGCTCCGCTCGCCCGGACTGCGGGCCAGCCGGGCCTGCCGCAGCAAGTACCTGCAACGCGGCTACCTGCCCGAGTTCAGCCCGCCAACGGTGCTGGTGCCGCCCGAACGGCGCGGCACCGTGGACCTGGACGCGCTTAAATACCCGGTGGTGGTCAAGCCGGCCGCCCGCCACGCCAGCTCCGGAGTCCTGGCGTGCGAACTCCCCGACGAGGTCGCCGGCCTGCTCGGCGGGTACCCGGCGCACGAGACCCTGTTGATCGAGCAGCGGGTGGCCGGCCAGGAGTTCTCGGTAGAGTCGCTGGTACGCGACGGCGAGGTAAGGTTCGCGGCGGTCACCCGTAAGGAGACCACCGAGACGCACGAGCGTACCTTCGTCGAACTGTCCCACACGCTGCTGCCCGGCCCGGTCCGGGTCGGCGGGCGGGACATCAGCGCACTGCTCACCGACGCCAACCGGCGGGTCCTTGCCGGACTGGCGTTCGAGGACGGCGTCACCCACTCGGAATGGCGGGTCACCGACGCCGGTGAACCCTTTCTGATGGAGGTCGCGGCCCGCACCCCCGGTGACGGCATCACCGCGCTTTACCACCTGGCCTGCGGCATTCCGATGGAGGAGCCAATCATCGGGATCGCGCTCGGCGAGCCAATCGACTATCCCCTGCCTCGACGGTGGGCCCGCCAGGTGTACCTGGAACACCGCCCCGGCGTGCTGCGGGACGTCAGCGTGGACTGGCCGGACGCGCAAGTGCATTGGCTCGGCGAGGCCGACCTGTGGCCACCCGTACGCCCCGGTCAGCCGGGTGACCCACCGGCACTGCGGTCAGTGTTGGTACTTCAGCCCCGGGGCAGCGAACTCGGCCACCTCACCTGCTCGGACGATCGGGCGGTCACCTTCCTGATCGACGCGGACAGCGAGGCTGACCTGGACCGGCTGGAGGAGCGAGTCCGTGCCGCCGTCACGATGACGATCGAGTAGGGGCGGTCATGTTTATCACCACCGTCGTGGCCGACGCGTTCGCCACCAAGTGCTACCTCGTGGCCGCTGCCGAGGGGGCCGACTGCGTCATCGTCGACCCCGGCTACGGGGTGGCCGACCAGCTCGACCCGGTCCTGAAGCGGCACGGCCTCACCCCCCGAGCGGTGCTGCTGACCCACGGCCATCTGGACCACACCTATTCGGTGACGGCCATCGAGGCCGCGCACCGCCTGCCGGTCTACCTACATCCGGCCGACCACTCGATGCTGATCGACCCGTTCAGCGGGCTGGGCGACGAGTTCGGCCCACAGTTCGCGCGGGTGCTCGGTCCGGAGTGGGCCTGGCGGCAGCCGCACGACGTGCGCGCCCTGGGCGACGGCGACCTCCTCGCCCTGGCCGAGCTGGAACTGCGGGTCGACCACACGCCCGGACACACCCCCGGCTCGGTCATGTTCAACCTGCCCGGCGACCGGCGCGCCGAGTCGTACTGCCTGGTCGGCGACACCCTGTACGCGGGCACCATCGGGCGTACCGACATGCCCGGCGGCAGCCGCGCGCAGACGCTCACCTCGCTACGCGGCCTGCTGCGCAAAGCCGACCGGACGGTCCTGCTGACCGGCCACGGCGAGGACACCACGGTGGGCCGGGAGCGGGTGGAGAACCAGTTCATGGTGCAGGCCGCTGCCTGGGACGGCACCGGTGAGACGCCGCAGACGATCATGGGATGGCGGCCCGGGCAGCGAGTCTGATCCGAATTGGCGGTGTTCATCGATTCGGTCGACCAACGCACGTATTCTCGGCCTAGCCATGAGGTGCGCACGACGGGTGACGAGCCTGAGCCCAGGCTAGCGCTGTAGCGTGAGCAGACCCGGCCGGTATGGCAGCATGCCGTAGTCGCCCCCGGAGTTGGTCGCGCGTCCCTGATACAGCAGCTGCACATTGCATGGGTCGACGGTCATGGTCTGATCGGGATTGTTGCGAACCAGATCGCCATGGCTGATGTCATTGGTCCAGGTGGCGCCGCTGTTGGCCTTGCCGGCGAAGGGGCTGCTCTCGGTTGCGGCCTGCGGTGTCCAAGAGCCTGAGAGGCTGGTTGCGGTGAACGAGCGGAAGTATCTCCCGTTGGCGCCGATTGCTTCGACGATCATGAGGTACTGGTTCTGGCCCTGGACTTTGTAGACCTGAACGGCCTCGAACAGGTTGTTCGTTGTGTCGCTCAGGACAACGGTTGAGGAAGTACCGAAGCTGCCTGGAAAGTTGCCGATCGGCATGCTGGCCCGGTAGATCTTTCCGTTGTCCCCGGCAAAGAAGAGATACATGTTCGTGCCGTCGCCGATCAGTGTTTGGTCGATCGGGCCGGTGCTGGAGTCCGAGATGGTTCCGGAGAAGAGCGCGCTCGGGGATGACCATCCGTTCGCGTTGGTGGGATCGGTTGATGTCCTGTAGACGAAAGCGGTCGCGCCCCATTGGTAGGCAAGTATCCAAACGTTTTTCGGGGTGAAGTAGAATAGCGTGGGCGCAACGGTGGAAGAGGACATCATGTTCTGGGTGGTCGTGGCCATGTCGGGCCAGTTGACAAAGAGGCCAAAGTTCATCGAGCCCCAGGTCGTTCCCGTGTCGTGAGTTGTCGCATAGACGAGATGTTGGCCGTTGTAGACGACGGTGGTGAAGTCCTTGAGCGAGACCCAGCCCGATTTCGGGTTCGCGAGCGCTCCCGTGGACGTCCAACGGTACGTGGCGGGAAGAGTGCACGAGCCGCTCGTGGAGTTGTTAACGAACGATGCATCGTCGATATAGAAGCTGTCGGTGCCGGCGGCCGTCTCTACATACAATGTTGCGGACGACAATGCTCCCGTCCAGGACACGGTTGCGGTGCCGGTCAGGTGCGTCCAACCGGCTGCGTTAACCGTGCCCTGTGCCAAGGTGGTGTAGTTCGTCGTCCCGTTGGCCGTCACTTGCAAAGTGACTCTGCCGGTCGGGGTTCCGTTCTGCGTCCTCATCCATACGCTCGTCGTCAAGCTGGCGCCATTATAGGGATGCAACACTCTGGGCGGGCCCGTTCCAGGTAGCCGTGCGGCCGGTGTGCAATAGCGAACGCGTGCCGCCGTGGACGACGCTCGTGCTCGATGCCAATGTTCCGGCGCCGAAGGTGGACCATCCGGTCGTGCCGCTCTCCATGTCGGCGTTCGTCAGTAGGTTCCCGCTCGCGGCGGCGGTATGGACCGATACCGTCACCAGCGAAGCCAGCGCCAGGACGACGGCGAGAATGAACGAGCTAGTTCTGATGAACCTATTCCTGTTCACGCTAATACTCCTACTGCTGTAGTCGATACGCTTCCGCCGTGGACGCGCCGGCGTTGGTGTCGGTGCCGAAGGCGGACTATCTGCTCGCCCCGGATTTGATGGTGCCGTTCGTCAGGATGTTCCCGTCGGCGCTTGCGCCGTCGCCGGCCCCGGCGATGTTCGCCTGCACCGAGTTGTTGGTCGCGTCGGACGGGTAGCCGGCCCACGCGCCAGGGCACCTCCGGCGCGAGCGACGTGCCGAAGGTGCCGTGCATCGGCCGAGGCGGTGGAATTGGTCAGCCCCAGAACGCGATGGATTGCCGGCCGAGGGACTGTTGGCCGGTGGTGTTGGCGTGGCAGCCGTCCTGGACCTCGTTGGGGTGCAGTAGGAACGAGCCCGGGTAGCGCACGTTCTGTGACGAGTCCGCGCCCGCCTGGCGCGCGAGGCTGTCGGTCAACTGCGGGCCGTTGGCGCCGGCCAGGAAGCATGTCTGGCCGGCGTCGTAGAGGGGCTGACCGGTGATGTAGATGCTGGCACCGCTGGCCGAGTGCTGGCGCGCGTTGGCGATCAGGCGCTTGACCTCGTCGTAGGTGGCACCCTGCTGGGCGAAGATGCAGATCTGCACCCATACGGCGGTCGGGCGGCCGAGCCGGGCGGCCTGCTGGTCGAACAACTGCCAGGCGCTGGAGTTGGGGTCGGTCCAGTTCTGCACGACAAGGCCGCCGGTGCCGTACGGACCCCACATGCGCTTTCCACCCACCGCGACGTAGCCCTGGGCGACGTTCTCACCCATCGAGCAGCCGATGAAGCCCATCGAGTTCGCGGCCCCGCCTGGCGGCGTCGTCGGTCCGGTGGTCGGTCCGGTTGTGGGTCCGGTTGTGGGTCCGGTGGTCGGACCGGTGTTGCCGTTACAGGTCACACCGTTGAGAGCGAACGTGGTCGGTACCGGGTTGCTGCCGTTCCAGGAGCCGTTGAAGCCGAAGCTGGTAGTGGCGTTGGTACCCAGGTTGCCGTTGTAGCTCACGTTCCGGGCGCTGACCTGCGCTCCGCTTTGGGTGATGGTGGCGTTCCACGCCTGGGTCACCTGCTGGCTGGCGCCGAACGACCAGGTCAGTGTCCAGCCGCCGAGTGGGTCGCCGAGGTTGGTCACATCGACGTTGGCGCCGAAGCCGCCCTGCCACTGTGAACTCACCGCATAGGTAACCCGGCACCCGGCGGTCGCGGCGTGCGCGGTCGCCGATACCAGGGCGGCAGCGACCAGTGCGAGCGGCACGGTGGCCGCGGCGACCAGGCGTGGCCCGAGTCGGCGTACGTGAAGGCGCATGGTGGTCCTCCCCATGGTCCTGTATCGACAAACATCGTTGCTATCATGTGACAGTCATGTGCGTCCGGTCAAACAAAATGTCGAACTAGATGACTCCGTTGGAGGCGCTTGTGGTGCTTGTGCCCTTACTCCACCGGCTTCTGTCGACTTTCATGTCCAGCGTTTGCCCGCCTCGCTAGCGCAGAACTGTCATGCGTGAAGGTGTAGCGATGCATCAATGATCCGCCGGCCCGGCAGGGCCATACAATTTGCCGATGCGCACGAATCGCTGCCGGGCCGACGACCGCTCCGGGCATGG
>NZ_BBQH01000108.1 GCF_018397995.1 Rhizomonospora bruguierae | reverse complement strand
TGCAGGGAAGCGGCAGTGCCGCACTAAAGTTTGGGTATGCAAACCTTGAGGACGCGATGATGGCCGAGCCCCCGCTTCAGGAAACCGAGCGGCTCGACCTCGCCGAGTTCGGGCGGATGCTGCGGGAACGCCGCGGGTCCCTGTCCATTCGGCAGGCAGCCGCCGATGCTGGTGTGAGCTTCAGCACGTTCTCCCGGGTCGAAGCCGGTGCGCACCCTGACCTCGCGACGTTCACACGTCTCTGTTCATGGCTGCGGGTGCCAGCGGCGAGGTTTTTCAACCCGGTGACCGAGCGGCGGATGACACCCCTCGACGAGGCCGTTACTCACCTCCGGACCGACCCACGGCTGACGCCCGAAGCGGCGTCGACGCTCACGTCCGTGCTCACTGACATGTACAACACACTCGCCCGGGACCTGCCACAACCACGAACGGCAATCGCCTGCCATCTGCGTGCAGCATCGGTGATGAGACCAGGAGTCCCGCACCGCCTGGCGTCCCTCCTGACCGACATGCGCGATGAACTTGAACGACAGGTGGAGGCGGGGGAACTGTGACGCTGCCCCGCGGATTCAAGGCGGCCGCCGAGCGGCGTGCGCTCGAGCTGCGAGCCCAACTGGGCCTCACCCCCGCCGACCCGCTCGACATGGCGGCTGTTGCTGACCACCTTGAGATGAAGATCGTCAGCGCCGCCGCCCTCGTGGACGTCGCGAGACTCGAGGAGCTCGAGCGCCTTCAAGCATTCGCGTTCTCCGCCGTCACCTTCGAGATCAAGGGACGTCCGTTCATCGTCACGAACCCACTACGTCCCCCAGCGCGCATCGTCAGCGACCTCGCACACGAGATGTCTCACATCCTGCTGAAACATGATTTGTCTGAAGTCAGCGAGTTCGACGGGGTCCCGTTCCGGACCTGCCGCCCTGACGAAGAGGAGCAAGCAACTGCCCTGGGCGGAACATTGCTGCTCCCGCGCCCCCTCCTGATCCGGGCCGCTGCGAAAGGAATGGGCCCCGACGAGATCGCCAGCCGGTTCGCAGTCAGCATCGAGATGGCCCGATTTCGCTACAACACAACAGGGGTCGGCAAACAAGTCCGAGCCAGCCGACGCTGACGGGGCCAGCGACTCGCAGCTAACCCGTCCGAGAGGCGAAGCTCGTTTACTCGGGAAGGTTCCAGAGCGGGACCCCAGGCTCGTCGATGGTGACGTCGCGCAGCGGTCGCGGTTGCTCCGGTGCGTCGAGCATGCCCCCGGCTAGCTCGTACGTGTCAAGGGCGGCTGAAAACTGGATCTCAGCCGCCCTTGACACACCATCGCGGCCGGTAACAGGCAACGGCTTCCTACCAGGGTTCGTCCTGGACCCACCGATGGTAGGGATGGACATCAGCAGATTTCAGCGTAAGCCCGTGGTGCCGTGGGAGAGGGCGGTCTCGTGCGCTTGGAGGAAGATAAAGTGAGCGCGCGAACCGTCGTGATGAGTCGGATGCCAGAGCGCGTGACGGTATCGAAGTCGTGACTGGGGTGGATACTGCTGTGCTTGCTGCCGAGGACGTGAGGTCCGCTCGACGAGGTCTGCCGCCGCTGCCGGAACCCGGTCAGGTGGTCGAGGTTCGCGGCTCGACATGGGCGGTGTCCAACGTCCAGGTGCAGGGTCTTCCGCGTAGCCCGGCCGACGAGTCGGTTGCGCAACTGAGCCACGTCGTCGACCTGCTGTCACTCGATGAAGGCAGCCTAGGCGCGCAGCTCAGCGTCGTATGGGAACTCGAGGTCGGCCACACTGTTGCCCCAGTGCAGGGCCTCCCGGACGTGATCCAAGCCGATGGCTTTGACGATCCGGAGACGTTGGCTGGCTTCATCGACGCGATGCGGTGGGGAGCCGTCACGAGTGCCGACCCCAACCGCTATCAGGCCCCGTTCTGGTCTGGGGTGAACGTAGAGGCGTATCAGCTCGAACCACTCCGCCGCGCTCTTGGGGCACCGCGCGCGAACCTCTTACTGGCCGACGACGTCGGCCTGGGCAAGACGATCGAGGCAGGGCTGGTGATCCAGGAGTTGTTCCTGCGTCACCGTGCCCGCACCGCGATCATCGTGTGCCCGCCGAGCCTGTCGCTGAAGTGGCAGGACGAGATGCGGGAGAAGTTTGGCCTGGAGTTCACCATCGTCAACTCCGAACTGATGGCTGAGGTCCGTCGCACCCACGGTCTACAGGCCAACCCGTTCCAGATCTTCCGTCGGGTGATCGTGAGCATGGCCTGGTTGCCGCAGGTCCGGGCCCAGCGCCTCATGCGAGACATTTACGCGCAGGCCACGAACCCCAAGACCGGCAGCCGGTACGCCTTCGACGTCCTCGTCGTCGATGAGGCGCACCATGTGGCGCCAGCGAGTCCCTCGATGGTCGCCGGCGGGCGCGGGTACGCGGTGGACACCCAGCGCACGGTCGCCGTGCGGCAGCTCGCGGAGAAGTGCGAGCATCGCCTGTTCCTGAGCGCGACACCGCACAACGGGCACCCCGAGTCGTTCACGGCGCTGATGGAGATGATCGACCGTCGGCGGTTCGCCCGTGGCGCGAACCTCGACCCCGCCGCGCTAAAGGACGTGACGGTCCGGCGGCTGAAGGCGGACCTGGCCGGTAAGGGATTCAAGAAGCGCCAGGTCGGGACGATCGAGTTTGACCCGTCGGAGTCCGAGCAGCGGATGTTCTCGCTGCTGGACGGGATCGTCGCCAAGAGCGCACGTTTGAACGGCACCAAGCCCGGCGGGGACATCGTGACGATGCTGCTGAAGAAGCGGTTCCTGTCCAGCCCGTTCGCCTTCGGTATGACCCTGAGCCACTACCTGTCATCGAAGGCCGGCCGCGGGCTGTCCGACGACGAGTACGACGACATCTTCGGCGAGGGCCAGTCCGACGAGGAAGAGGGCTTGTGGGAGCAGGACGAGGCGGAGAGGCTGCGCGAGTCGAAGGGCTCCGACCCGCTCGTCGGAGCTGAACCTGGGCAACTAGAGACCCTGATGAACTGGGGTCTGGGCTATGAGAGCCGCGCTGACTCCCGTGTCGATCGGCTTATCGGCTTCCTCGACGCGAACTGCCGTCCCGACGGCAAGCGCTGGACCAACGAGCGTGTCGTCGTCTTCACCGAGTACGCGCACACCGTCGAGTGGCTCACCCGCGTGCTACGCCAGCGCGGCTACAGTGACGATCGGCTCGCGGTGATCCAGGGCTCAACCCCGCCGGACCAGCGTGAGCACATCCGCTCCCAGTTCACCGCCGACCCGTCGAAGGAACCGGTGCGCGTGCTGCTCGCCACCGACGCCGCCGGTGAGGGAATCGACCTGCAGACCCACTGCCACCGACTGGTCAACTTCGATATCCCGTTCAACCCGTCCCGGCTCGAACAGCGCATCGGCCGCATCGACCGGTACGGCCAGACCGAACAGCCGCAGGTGTTCCACTTCCTGCCCGTGCGGGACTCCTCCACATACGGTGCCGACCTGAAGTTCATGCAGATCATCGCCCGCAAGATCGCACAGGTCGAGTACGACCTCGGCTCAGCCAACCAAGTCGTCGGTGACGAGATCCAGAGCCACTTTGGCCGCCGCACACGTACGACGAAGAAGTCCAGCGGCATCGACACCAACGAGGTCATCAACGCCGCCTTGGCCGGCGGCATGGAACTCAACGCCCGCCTCACCCAGCTGGAGCAGGGCTACGACGACCAGCGCACCGAGATGCACCTCGACCCGGCCAACTTACGCCGCGTGGTCGACGCCGCGCTACGGCTCAACCACCAGGAAGCCCTGATCCCGAACCATGAGTTCGCCCAGGACACCGACGCCGAGGTCTTCACCGTGCCGACTCTCACCACAGGCTGGCGAGACACCCTCCGGGGCCTCGATACTCGCCTCGATCCCGGTGTACTGCGGCCCATCACCTTCGACCCGGACGCCGCCGAAGGGAGAGCCGACCTGGTGTACGTTCACCTCGGCCACCCGATCGTGCAGAAGGCCCAACGACTGCTGCGCCGGTCGTTGTGGAGCGTCGACTCGACTCTTCGGCGTGTGACGGCGGTGGTCGTGGACGGCCTTGATGAATCGTTCGTCGCCGCCGTGACCCGCATGGTTCTCGTCGGCCGCGGCGGTGTCCGGCTGCACGAAGAGGTCTTCCTCGCTGGCGTCCGGCTGCGCGGACGGCGCGCGATGGCCGAGGAGCGGGCAGAGGAGGCACTCGATAAGGCGCTAGACCGGGAGAACCTCGCCCTGGCTGATCAGCGGGTCCGCGACCAGCTGTGCGACCTGTGGAACGTGCCTGACGCCCCGCTGCGCCTGCGACTCGAAGAGTCGATGCGCGCCCGCGCCGACCGCCGACACGACCTGGTCACCGAGCAACTCGCCCGGAGGCAGGCCGCGGACGTGCAGCGGGCGACGGAGATCTTCGCCGCTTTCCGCGCCAATCTCCGCGACTCGCTCACCCGCCTCCGCGCCGAGGAAGACGCAACCGCAGGGCAGCTGTTCACCGACCCGGACCAGCAGCGGCAGTGGCGGCGCGACATTGAGGCCATGTCCCGCCGCCTGGACGAACTCGATGACGAGCAGGCGCGCGAGATCGCCGCCATCAACGACCGGTACGCCGAGGTCAAGCCGCACACGACCGCAGCCGCCGTCGTGTTCGCCCTGACCCGCGGCGACGCAGATGGGTGGCGAGAGTGATGGTGCGCCGCTACAACACCCGGCGCTCGGCCCCCAGCGTCGCCGACCAGCACCGCGCCTGGCTGGAGCTGGTCGACACTGGCGGCCCGTTTCTCGCCATCCCGCCACTGAAGCGCGTGTGGCCGCAGGGCATGCCCACGCTGTCCGACGCAAGCAAGGCCGCATTGGTCGATGCCCGCAAGGACTTCGAGGCCGCGTGGGAGCGCCTCGACCGTACACCGGATTCGGAGCAGGCCCTCGACGCCTACCGCGTCGTGCGTGACAAGTGGGTCGAGACGATCCTGCGCGATGTCGCGGGCTGGGCCGAATCGCTGTCGTGGGGTGAAGTGGCAGGCGTGGAGGCGTGTTCACCCAACCGGGCTGTCACCGTGCGCGCGCAAGCGTCGCTCAGCGGTCCCGACGGTGTCGGCGCGCTAGTGCACGTCGTTGATCCCGTCGAATCGCTGCGCGATACGCCCGGCGACTTGTGGGCGGCCAACCCGATCGACCGCCTCGAGGCGATGCTGCGCGACGGCCGCGTCCCGATCGGCATTGTCACTGACGGCCGCTGGTGGGGACTCGTCTGCGCCCGCCAGGGTTCAATGGTGGCCTCTGGCATCGTGGACGCGCTGACCTGGATCGAAGAACCGCGCACCCGGGATGCGTTCCTCACCCTGATCGGCCGGCCATACCTGATCGGCGGCGACCCGAAGGACCGGCTCCCCGTGTTGTTCGAGGAGTCGGTGGCCGCAGCCGAGGAGATCACCGAGGCTCTGGGCGCCCAGGTGCGGCGAGCCGTCGAGCTGATCATCCAGTCCATGTCCGAGTCGGCGGCCGACGCCCGACGACGCAGCCTTCCAGACCCGCTGCCGGCGCGCCCGCGCGACAGCTACGAGGCCGCCGTCACGGTGATGATGCGCGTCGTCTTCCTCCTGTTCGCCGAGGAGCGCGGTCTGCTGCCCTCTGGTGAACTGTTCGACCAGGGCTACGGCATCGCCCGTGAGCTCGATCAGCTCATCGCGCGCAGGACCGAGGAGAGCGAGGAAGCCCTCGACTCCACCTCGTTGACCTGGCACCGGCTTCTCGCGACCAGCAACGCCCTCTACCACGGCGCGTCCTTCGAGAATATCCGTATGCCCGCCTACGGCGGCTCCCTGTTCGATCCGTCCCGGTTCCCGTTCCTCACCGCTGCGACCGACGAGGGAACCCTGGCCGTCACGGTTTCGGACCGCGTCATGCTTCACGTCCTGCAGTCCGTGCAGATTGCCGCCATCAAGGGCGAAGCGCGGCGAATCTCGTTTCGCGACATCGATGTCGAGCAGATCGGCTACATGTACGAGGGACTGCTCGGCTACACCGCCGCCGTCGCCCGCGAGGTCACCGTCGGCATCAAGGGCGGCCTCGGCGAAGAGCCCGAGATCCCGCTCGCCCTGCTGGAGGGGCTGGCTGCAAAGAACCCTGACCGTAAGAAGTTCGCCGACGCCCTCCGCGCCTGGGTGGAGCAGGATCAGCCCTCGGCCAGGCCGCCGTCGCGAGCCGCCATCGCCAAAGCCGTTGACGCCGACGTCGACCCGAACATCGTCAGCGCGTTGACCCAAGCCGTTAGCGACGACCTCGCCCTGCGCGACCGCGTCAAGCCATGGCTCGGGCTGATCCGCCTCGACCTGCGCAAGCGGCCGTTCGTCGTCCTCGACGGCGGCCTGCTCGTCAGGGAAACCCCATCGCGGAAAAACGCTGGTGCCCACTACACCCCGAAGTCCCTCGCCGAACAGGTCGTGCTCCACGCCCTCCAACCGCTCTGCTACGCGCCCGGCCCGCACCAGGCAGCCGATCCGGCGGCGTGGAAGCTCAAGTCGTCCAACGAGATCCTCGGCCTCAAAATCGCCGACATTGCCTGTGGCTCCGGGGCATTCCTCGTCGCCGCCGCCCGCTACCTAGCCGAGCGCGTCGTCGAAGCCTGGACCACCGAGGACCCTGCGAACGCAGCCCGCAAAGACCTCTACACCCTCGCGATCCGCCAGGTCATCGCGAAATGCCTCTACGGCGCCGACATCAACGACATGGCCATTGAGATGTGCAAACTCTCGCTATGGCTTGTATCTCTCGACCGTAACCTGCCGTTCTCGTTCGTCGATGACAAGGTCTTCCTCGGCAACTCCCTGCTCGGTCTCACGAAGCTCGACCAACTCCGAAACCTGCACATCGATCCGAGCAAGGGAACCAAGTGGGTTACCAAGAGGTTGGCGTCCGGCACCGACCTCACGTACGTCGTCGACGTTGACGTTGACTCGATCATCGCCAAGGCTGTCGCCCTCCGTGAGGACCTTGCGTCGCCGGTCGACGACGCTGACCCGGCTCGCTCCAGCGCGGCGAAGCGCCGCCTGCTCACGCAGTTGCACGAGGTGACGGCAGACTTGCGGAAGATCGCAAATGGCGTCATCAGCGCGGGCCTCCCTCTCGGCGGTAAACCCGGCAAGACTCTGGACGCCGCGTATGAGGACTTGCGGATGGCTGCCAGAAAGGCATACCCGGGCACGGCTGGCGGTGACTCCGACAGCGCATGGCTTGAAACAATCATCGACCGGGGCCTCACACCCGCTGTCGAGACCGACTACGAGCGTTGGCAACCACTTCACTGGATCATCGAGGCCGCCGACGTCATGGTCGACCACGGCGGCTTCGATGCCATCATCGGCAACCCCCCGTTCCTTGGCGGACAGAAGCTCACCGGCGCCATGGGCACGCCGGTCCGCGACTGGTTCGTCAACATCCTTTCCGAGGGCCGCCGAGGCAGCGCCGACCTCGTCGCCTACTTCTTCCTACGTGTC
>NZ_BBQH01000107.1 GCF_018397995.1 Rhizomonospora bruguierae | reverse complement strand
CCTCAATGGGTCAGGTGGGTCAAACACTGGAGTGAGGCGAGTCGACGGCGTCGCTGTCGGCGAGGCTGACGCGGAGGTCTTCGATGACCTTCAGCGCCTCCTCCTCTTCTACGTTCTCGGCCCACCGTAGGCGCCACGTCGACTCATCGGCCAGCACCGCGTCGAGCGACCGCGTGGCGAGGTCACGCAGCGGGCCGGAGGTACCACCATGCGAACCGTACCGCGACGATCGCCGGTGACCCGTTACCGTTGAGTTTGCTCAGCTCACGGCCATCGGGCAGTGCACGATGATCCCGGCCCGACCCGTCGAACCGCCGGTGAGGTTCGCCGATGCCGAAGAGATCTGCGCGTTCAAGCTCCTTCTTGACCTTCATGACCACGCCGTCGCCCGGACGATGATGTCCGGTCGCCGTGACGCTTTGGTGGAGCTGGCCTTGTCCGCTGCGGTGGTGTTGCACTCCGCCAATGAATGTGCCTCTGATGACGTACATGAATCAGAACCACGCGCGCCGTTGCGTTCTTTACGCCCGCCTCAGTGTCACCAAGGAAGAGTCCGTTTCGATCGCTCGGCAGCTCCAGTCCTGCCGCAGGTATGCGGAGGCGCGCGGATGGGAGATCGTCGGTGAGTTCATCGACGACGGCGTCTCCGCGACCGCTAACCGGCCGGAAGACCGCAAGGGTTGGCGTTCGCTTCTCGGGGCCGCCGAGTTCGACGCCGTGATCATCTGGAAGGTGGACAGGCTTGCACGGCGCGTCCTCGACTTCCTCCACGCCGATGAGACCCTGCAGATGCGTGGCGCGGGCCTTGTAGCGGTCGAGGACCCGATCGACATGACCAGCCCGCAGGGCCGTGCGTTCGCGGTCATGCTCGCCGTGTTCGGCGAGATGGAGGCTGAGGCCATCCGGGCACGTGTCCGTGCAGCACGCGTGCAGCTGCTTAAGGACGGCCGGTGGCCAGGCGGCGGCATCCCGTACGGCTACCGATCGATCGCGAACCCGGCCGGCCCCGGCCGTGTGTTGGTCAAGGACCCCGAGCGTGTCCGCTGGCTCGCGGAGGCGGTCGCGATGGCGCTGCAGGGCGCCACCGTCAACTCGATCGCTACATGGCTGAGCGACAACGGCGCGCCGCTTCCTCGTCGGCAGAGGGAGAAGATCGCCGCCGTCACCTGGAACCGTCAGACTGTCGATGGTCTGCTTCGCAACCCGGTCCTGGCGGGGATGACACCCCATAACCCGGGCAGGGCGAAGAGCGCCAAGCGCGTGGACCCTTTCGCGGTGGTCCGTGACGAGCACGGCCGACCGATCATCAACGAGTCGTTGGCTGTGATCAACTGCGAGGAGTTCGCGGTGTTGCAGCACATGCTCGACTCGCGCACCAGCCCGCAGGCCCGGAAGCGACGCGACCGGCAGGCGACGAGCCCGTTCCTGTCGCGTGTCGCGCGCTGCGACGACTGCGACGCGTACATGTGCCGCGGGACCAACCAGAAGCGCCCCGTTCTCTACTGCCCGACGTGCAGGCAGACCATCGGCCGCACAGCCCTCGACCCCTATCTCGGCGGGCGCCTGATGGCGGAGCGCGGCAGCGAGCTGCTCGGCGACGCGACCGTCGAGCAGAGCTGGGCAGCCGCCGGCACTGACGAGGTAGCCCGCCGAGCTGTGCTCCTCACCCAGCTGGACAGCCTGCGGATCCGTCGCGGCGTCGTCGGGCGCTACTTCGACGACGAGCGCGTACTGGTCCAGTGGAGGCTCTCAGATTCCAGCCGGCAGGACGATCTTCCCGTGGCGGCGTAGATCCGAAGCTCGCGCGGAGGGGATCGAATCGGCCAGTCACGGGACCACCTCAGCGCCGCGCCGGGTGGTCCCGCGGCTGGCCACCGGGGTGGCGTCACGCTCACGGCGGGTGACGCTCGCAATCTTTTGATGGTGTGCGGCAGACTGTGGCGCATGGCGGACGGCACTGGGGCGACGGCACCTACAGACGGCGGGTATGTGCTCAACCATGAGGCTGATGGCACGTCGTTTACGGTTCGGGAGAACCTCGTCGACATCCTGGAGCGGGAGTTACTCGGGCCGATCAACGGACCCGATGAGCTGCTGCCGTTCAGTCCACGCCAGCGGTACCTTCTCGGCCTAATCGCGCCGGTCAAGCTCACGAGCACATCCGCGTCGGGACTCGATCAACGTGAGGCGAACGACCTGACCGAGGTCCGTCTCGACGAGGGGCATACGGAGGGGCGCGGCGTGCCGACGGTGTCCGCCGACGAAGACGGTGCGGAGACCGAGGATGACAATGTCGAGGACCGTGCGCCGAAGCAGGGGCTGATGATCCCGGCGTCGATGGGGCTTCGGTTCCAAGTGCCAACCGACCTGGCGTCGTTCACGGTGACGGCGTCGTGGGGGACGTACGAGACGGTCGAGACCGACAAGGTCAACAAGGCAGGGCGCCCCGTGCGTCAGTATCAGCGCATCCCGGTCGAGGAGTCGCGGACGGTCGCGCTACACGAGCTGAAGCCGGGGCACACGGCGACGATCGTGCTGCGCGATGCGATCTGTCTGCGCATCGACCGGTACGACGATCCCGAGTACCAGCGCGTGCTCGTGGAGATCGCGCTGTGCAATGACCGCGAGACCCCGTTGCCGATCCCGGCGAACATGTGGATGTTCCAGACCAGGCTGCGAGCCGACGCCGGCGGGGCCGAGGTGTTCCTACCCGTGCGTGATGTCGTGGAGCAGGAGTGGCCGGAGTACGACGACGAGGTGCGCCGCCTCGACCTTCAGTACAAGGACCGGCTGGAGTTCGCGATCGGGCGCACCTGTTCGGCCGACTGGGTCGTGCGCACCGGGTCGCGGCGGGCGACGGAGGTGTCGACGGCGTGGTTGCCGGTGGCGGAGACCCTGCAGACGAGAGCGGGCGAAGTTGAGGGCGCGACCCTGTCGATGAAGGCGCTGTCGGTGGCCGGTCCCGACGATGTCCAGGCAGGTCTGGCGCCGCTCGTGTCTGGCTACGGGGCCTGGCTCGACCGGCAGGAGACGGCGGCGAAGACCCTGCCGGCACATCTGCAGGAGACGGCCGAGCTCGTGCTGTGGGAGGCGCGGCAGGCGCATCAGCGTCTGGTCGAGGGGCTGGAATTCGTAGCTTCCGACCCGGCTGCGCTGCAGTGCTTCCGGTTCATGAATCGGGTCATGCGCGATCAGCGGCTCGCCTCGCAGGTGGCCGAGGCGCGAAAGTCGGACTCGGCTCTGTCGATCGCGCTGGCGCGCCGAGACCTCGAACTCGCCGAGGCAGACGGCAAGCCGGTGGCGTCGTGGCGGCCGTTCCAGCTCGCGTTCATCCTCATGCAGCTACGTGCGCTGACCGACCCGACCGCGACGCTGCGCAGCGCCGAACACCAGGCCAGAGTCGAGTTGCTGTTCTTCCCGACCGGTGGTGGCAAGACCGAGGCATACCTGGGTCTGACCGCGTACACCTTCGCGATCCGGCGGCGGCAGGGGATGGTCGCCTCTCCGGACGGGCCTCTCAACGGCGGTGACGGTGTCTCGGTCCTTATGCGGTACACGCTGCGGCTGCTCACCGCGCAGCAGTTCCAGCGCGCGACCGCGCTGGTGTGCGCGGCGGAACTGGCGCGCCGCGAGGACGAGGTGACGTGGGGGACCGAGCCGTTCCGCATCGGGCTGTGGGTCGGCACCGATGTGAGCCCGAAGCGGTTCGAAGAGGCCGACGAGCAGCTCAAGAAGGTCAACGACGGCGCCTCTCACCGGCTGACCGTGCTGCAGATCCAGCGGTGCCCGTGGTGCGGCACCGAGATCACCCCGGCGAACGTCAAAGGCGATCCCACGTCGCGGCGGGTGTTCGTGCATTGCGGCGACGAGCTCGCCCGGTGCCCGTTCTCCAAGGGCGGTGGCGTGCCCGAGGGCCTGCCGATCCTGACGGTCGACGAGGAGATCTACCGGCTGACCCCGGCGTTCGTGATCGCTACCGTCGACAAGTTTGCCCGACTGGCTCGCGAGGGTGAGGCGGCGTCGCTGTTCGGGTTCGTCGCCAAGCGTTGCGGCCGGCACGGCTACGTGCATCCCGACTACACCAGCTGCACGGTCAGCTCCCACCAGGCCGCCGGCGGACATCGCGCGGCGACCGTGGTGCCCGTCGGGCGGCTGCGGCCACCGGACCTGATCATCCAGGACGAGCTGCACCTGATCACGGGCGCGCTCGGCACAGCGGTCGGGCTCTTCGAGGTCGCTGTCGAGACGTTGTGCTCGTGGCAGACCCCGGACGGCCAGCCGGTCAGGCCGCTGATCGTCGCATCCACGGCGACCGTCCGCAACGCCGGCGAGCAGGTGCGGGCACTCTACGGGCGCAAGGTCGAGATCTTCCCACCGCAGGTGCTCGACGTGGCGGACACCTTTTTCTCCCGCGAGGTGCCGGTCTCGACCAAGAACCCCGGCCGCCGCTACGTCGGGGTCAGTGCCCAGGGCGTGCGCCTATCCAGCGCGGAGATCCGCGTCGCCGAGGTGCTGCTGCTGGCAGGCCAGCTACTCTTCGACCGCACGGGCATCGAGGCTGACCCCTACATGACGCTGGTTGGCTACTTCAACGCCACCCGTGAGTTGGCGGGTATGCGCCGATATGTGGATGACGACGTGAGCACGCGGGTGGGCAACCCACGACAGGACTCAGGCTTCCCGCGCCGATACGGCACCGCGTTCGGCAGCCTCAACGTAGCCGAACTGACCGCGCGCATCTCCGGGGCGGACATCGGCAAGACCCTCGACCGGCTCGGCCTGGAGTTCGACCCCGGCCACGACACGACCGACGCGTTCCGAGCCCGCATCGCCGTGGCAAAGGAGAACAAGAAGCCGCCATTGCGCAACGGCGAGGCGCCGTTCGACGTGGTCCTGGCCACCTCAATGCTGCAAGTCGGGGTGGACATACAACGCCTCGGCCTGATGCTCGTCGTCGGCCAGCCGAAAAACACCGCCGAGTACATCCAGGCATCCTCCCGCGTCGGCCGCGACGCCGCCCGCCCGGGCCTGGTGGTGGCGTTGGGAAACTGGGCCAGACCCCGCGACCTGGCGCACTTCGAACAGTTCCGCCACTACCACGAGACCTTCTACAAACAGGTCGAGGCGCTGTCGGTCACCCCCTTCTCGCCCACCGCTCTGGAGCGCGGCATCGACAGCCTGCTCGTCAGCGCGGCCCGCGTCGCCCAAGCCGTCGTCGCCGCCGGGCTCTCGCCCGAACAGCAGGCGGGCCGCATCCGCTCCCAGCACGACGCCGTGGCCGCGCTGATCAACCGACTCAAAGCCCGCATCCTGGCCGCCTCACAGGACGAAGACCTGACCAAACGGGCCAGCGATCTGCTCACCAACCGCGTCGACCGGTGGGCCAGCCGAGCCGGGTACGCCACTGAACAGCACAAGACCCTCGTCTACGAGCGCACCGGCGAAGGCGACAAGTACCTACCCCTGATCATCAGCCCCGAGAACCACCGCGCCAACGCCGGCAGCAAGGCCGAAGCGCCGTTCGTGATCGCAAACTCGATGCGCGAGGTGCAACCCGAGATCAACATCCTCGTCTCGCCGATACCGGAGCGGCTCTTCGCCCGAACCCCGCCAGGCGTCGACAACTGGACACTGCCCGCCGGGGAGAGCGACTGATGACCGACACCGTTGCAGAGGTGCTGCCCGATAACAACGACGCTCTCGACCCACTCGGCGACGTGGAGGAGGGCCAGGCCAAGAACCGCGCCAAGGTCGGCTCCGCCCGCCCCTCGTCGCTGCTGTACACCTATGGACCGGGCGCGATCATGGACCTGCCCAACTTCTCGATCATGCCCGCCGGCCTCGACGACTGGGAGCCGATCTGGAAGCGCCGCGAGGTCGTACCCACGATCCTCGAACCGCGCCTGCTCAACGTGGTGCGCCTGCACCTCGGCACGCAGGTCGACGCCCTGCGTCCGTTCCCGTGGCAGCCGAAGAAGGGCACCCTGTCGAACGAGGGCTCGGACCTCGGCCTGCCGGCAAGGGTGTTCCCCCAGTGGTTCCGGTGCACCGGGTGTGACTACCTGGGCCCGCTCACCCGATTCACCTACACCAACACCCATCCGTTCCGGCCAGACCTGGCGCAGTTCGCCCACAAACCGTGCCCAGGCCGCGGCGGGAGGGGCAGGCGCGCGGGCAGCCCCGCCGTGGCCGCACAGCACCTACTTACCTGCACGAACGGCCACCTCGACGAGTTCCCCTACACACTTTGGGTTCACCGCGGGGCAACGTGCCCGAATGCGGAATCGCCCGAGCTGAAGATGCGCGATGCGAACGTCGGGAGAAGCGTCGGGTCGACGATCATCTGCCAGGCCTGCGGGACGACCCGCGGGATGGCGGAGGCGCAGGGATCGAAGGGCCGGGAAAAACTCCCACAGACCTGCCGCGGTCGCCACCCGCACCTGGGCGCGTTCTACCCCGGATGCCAAGCCCGCCCGGCACTGATCATGATGGGCGCATCCAACCTCTGGTTCCCCTCGACGCAGAGCATCATCGTCATGCCGCGCTCCGACGCCGAGAAGAAGGAAGCTCTCGGCGACCAGTTGCGCTTCGAGGTCGGCATCGACCAGATCAAGCAGTTCGGCGAACAGGTCCCGGTCATCCGTGCCCTCGCGGCCGCACGCAACATCGACGTCACCGGACTCACCGACGACGACATCGCCGCCGCCGTCGCTGAAGTCCTCGCACCGCCTGAGTCCGAGGAAGCCCGCAAAGAACGCCAGGCGAAATGGGACCCGATCGAGCTACTCATCCCCGAGTGGCGCTACCTGCAGAAGCCGGCACTATTCCCCGAACAGCAGAACAACACCGGGCTCATGGTCACCGAGATGCAGCGCGGGCCTGACCTGCACCGGCACGTCGCCCGCGTGGTCGGCGTCAACCGGATGAAGCGCGTCAACGCCGTCCTCGGCTTCACCCGCTTGGACGAGATGGACCGCGTCAACGACGTCGCTTCGCGCCTGGTCGCCCTCACCCGCGCCGCGAGGCCGACCTGGGTGCCCGCCACCGAGGACCGCGGCGAGGGCATCTTCCTTCAACTCGACCTCGACGCCGTCGCCAGGTGGGAAAAGACGGTTGAGGGAAGTGCACTGTGGAAGGCACACCGGGAGGCGCACCGGCGCAACTTCGCCCGACGCTTCTCCGAGACCGCCAAGGTCGACGATGCTGACACCCGTCTGCCCGGGCCGCGCTACTGGCTGGTCCACACATTCGCCCACGTTCTCATCCGTGAGATGGCGATGTACTCGGGATACGGCGCCGCGAGCATCACCGAGCGCATCTACGCCTGGAACGATGCGCCGCAGCGTGAGTCCGCTGCCGGGCTGCTCATCTGTACCACCGCCTCCGACAGCGAAGGCACCCTCGGCGGGCTCGTTGCACTGGCCGAACCCGCCCGCCTGCAGTCCATCGTGCGCACCGCGCTGCGCCGGGCCGCACGCTGCTCCTCCGACCCGACCTGCGCCATGCGTACGCCGGCGGACCCGGAGGACTTCCTGCACGGCGCCGCCTGCCACACCTGCAGCTTCGCCTCAGAAACCTCCTGTGAGAAGGCGAACCGGTTCCTCGACCGGCGGTTCCTGCTCGATCTCCCCACCGCAGACGGCCCGACCGTGCCCGGATTCTTCGGTAGCTTCCATGGCATCTGACCCCTTCGCCGAACTGGGCAGCTTCCTCACCGCCACCGAAGCACAGCGACTCGCCGTCCAGTTCAAGACCGGGCAGCACACGATCGCCGCGCTGACCGAGGTCGCCGCAGCGCGAAGGGAGACCGTCAAGCGCCTCCTCGTGGCAGCGGCACTCGGGCACACCGACCGCGAGCGCACCGTGAGCGTTTTGCGCGCCATCGCGGGCGCGAAAGCCCTGCTGCGAGAACTGACTCCCGTCTGGACGATGCCCGGCAACGAAGCCAACGTCGGACACCTCACCAGCGAGTTCCACCGCATCGCGCGAGCCGCCCGGCAATCTGTCACTGCAGCGACCTACAACTTCCAGAACTCATCGCAGATGCGGTCCGTGCTCAAGGAAGCCTCCGAACAGCCCGGCGTCGTCGTCACCGTCTACATCGATGGGAACGCCGCCGACGCCGCTAGGGTGAAGGCCCAGCTCCCACACGCCATTGTCTACCGCTCCACCGAACTGCCCAACGGCAACCACGTGCGCAGCCACGCCAAGTTCATCGTGATCGACCACGAACTGCTCCTGCTGACCAGCGCCAACTTCAGCTACTCCGCCGAGAACGTGAACGTCGAGTTCGGCGTCCTGATCCGCGATTCTGCACTCGCCGAGTCCGTCGAGGCCACCATGACGAGCAAGCACGGGTCGCTGTACGAGTTGGTTAGCCGCGCACCCGCCGAGCCCGTATCCCACCGGCTCCTGATCTCGGATGCCCGCCAAAGCGGGTCAGGCCCAGCTCTTCAGGGATCGCGCGGGCACGGCGGAGATGATCACCACCGCCGGCCATCGTCACAAGATCAGCGATAGACCCCGTTCATCTGTACCTACCTGGGCGCATGAGTCCGTACACCGAACCTGGCTCATACCGAGTTCCGCACGGATCGGCACGACGAATCTGGCCACATCGCCTGGGAAGGGGTGAGTATTGGTCACCGCCCTACATAATCACCCTGCATCGATGCGTCGCGGCACCCTCGGGCGTTCGGCCCGGCACACCAGCCGTCGAGAGCCGCCTCGTCGAGACGCCGCCGGCTGAGGGAGGCCACAAGTTTGACCTGCCCCTTCTTCCGCATTCCCGGCCTCGCCGGTAACAAGGCGCCGGACATGACGCTCGGATACGCCAGCGGCCGAGGCCAACTCCGCCAGGCTGGCCTGGGGGCGCTCGGCGCGCAGCTGGGCCACAACGTCTAGCGCCCGGCGCCCCGCCGTCCGCTTCCGCCGCCCGGTGCGCCGCCGCGCAGGTCCTGTCACCTTACGAGTCGCCGAA
>NZ_BBQH01000106.1 GCF_018397995.1 Rhizomonospora bruguierae | reverse complement strand
GGCGGATGACCGCGACCCACCGTGGCCGCCGTGGCCGGGCCAGCGACCCCGAATGGCAGCTACGCAATCGCCTGACCCGTTCAGCGGCCCGCATGCACGCCCGGCACGTCGACCGCCTGGTCGACACCCTCACCGCCCTGCCCCGCAAGATCGGCACGCCGATCCTGGCAGCGTGGAACGCCAAGGAAGACCTGCTCGACCTGCTCGCCACCACGCGTGCCTATCCCGACCGGGAAACCATCACCGGGTTACTGCACCGCTTCTACGCCCGCTGCCCCGCCACTGACCTGCCCGAACTGCACCGGCTCGCCACCACGATCGAGACCTGGTGGCCCGAAATCCTCGCGTTCCTGCACACCGGGATCACCAACGCCAGCTCCGAAGGAACCAACCGCGTCATCAAGACCATCGCCCGCGATGCCTACGGCTTCCGCAACCCCGAAAATCAACGCCTACGAACCCGCGCCGCCACCACCCGCCGGCACCGCGGACACCTCAACCCCGCTTAAGTTCGAAGAGCCTTGATGCCGCCCCTGACCGGCTGGCCGTCGTGGTGTTCACCGTCGGGGTTGCGTCCTCCAAACGGCCGGTGGCGGATACACCCCTGGAGGAGTTCGCCCGGCTGTTCGCGGTGAACGCGCTCGGCCCGGTCACGGCCTGGCAGGCGCTCGCCGCGCGGGCACGTGCCGGGGCGGCCCGGCTGGTGGTGGTCAGCTCGGACACCGTGCGCGTGGCAGGGGGCGGCAATGGCGCGTACACCGCCTCCAAGGCGGGGTTGGAGGCGCTCGCGCTGACGCTGGCCAAGGAGGAGGCCCGGAACGGTGTGCGGGTCAACGTCGTCGCACCGTCGCTGGTCGCGTCCCCGCAGGCCGAGCAGATCCTCGCACTCAAGGGCGTCACCGACGTCAACGCGCACTATGCCGGCCTGCCCGCTGGCCGGGCGTTGACGGTGGAGGAGGTAGCGGGCGTGATCGCCGGGTTGGGCTGTGACCCGGTATGGGACTACGCCACCGGCACGGTGGTGCGGCTGGTCTTCGACATCGGGGCGCGGTAGGAGGCGACGATGACGGTCGGGTACATGCGCTGGCTGGCCGATCTCGAACGGCCGGACCTCGCCGGCGAGCCGGAGACCGAGGTCCTGGATATCGGCTTCGTCCCGGACGGGGCACGACTGCCCGGGTTGGCGTCGCTGGTGCAACGGCTCGCAGCCAGGCTCGGGGACGCGCAGGAGACACCAGCGAGGGTCACGGTGGTGGTAACGGCGGCGCTGGATGCCGCGAGCGCAGTGTACGCCAACGCCGACCAGGCCGAGACCACGCTGGCCGCCGCGCTGCGGGAACGGCTGTCCGCTGTTGACAGCCGGACGGGTCTGGTGCTGGTCCAGACCCTGCCCTACGCCGACCCGGTATCGGCGCACACCGTGAAGCAGGCGAATACGGCCGTGGCCGAGACGGCGACGGCCGCCGGTGCGGTGGTGGTGCCTGTGCATCGGCTGGCCGACCTCGACGTGCTGACCACTGGTGAGAACTTCCCGGCGGTGGCCGCCGGGTTGGAGGCGCTCGGCCGGCGCGACCGTGTCGGCTACCTGTGGAACCGTCTGGTGGACCTGGCCTGGGCGCACTGGCAGGCGCTCGCCCCGCATCTGGCTACCGCGCCCAAGGTGGTGTTGACCGACCTCGATGGAGTGCTGTGGCCCGGCACGGTGGCCGAGGACGGCCTGCCGGATGCGCTCACGGTCGGCGGGATCGTCGGGCAGCTCGGTCACCGGGTGTGGCGGCAGCACCTCGCCGGGCGGCAGCGGGGTGGCGTCCTGATGGCGGGCATCAGTAAGAACGACCCGGTCGAGGCGCAGGCCGCCCTCGATGGTGTTGATCCGGCCGTGCCGCTGGCGGAGCTGTGGGCAGCCCCGGACATCGACAAGACCGCCGCGATCACGTGGGCCTTGGGTTACTTCGACCAGATCGCCGCTCATCACGCGGTGTTCATCGACGACAACCCGGGCCAGCAGGAGCGCCTCCGTGCCGCGTACCCGGCGCTGCACGTGCCCGCGGTGGCGGCCACTCCGCTGCTGGTCAGCGACCTGTGTCGGCAGCTACATCCTGGCAGCGACCAGTCGCCGACGACCTCGGACCTGCAGCGGACCCGCTACTACCAGGCTCGGCGTAGTGGCGAACTCGTTCCGGAGATCGTGTGTATCGAGGACCCGGCCGACGAGGAGACCCTGCGGCGGCTCGCGCAGTTGCACGCCCGCACCAACCAGTTCAACATGACCACCCCGCGCCGCACCGCCGACCAGTTGGCGGCCCTGGTCACCGACCCGGCCTGGAGCGTCCTGGCGTTTCGGGTCACCTACCACGGCTCGGACCTCGCCGACGAGATCATCGGCTGCGCCGAGATCACCTACCCGACGGACGGCCCGGCCCGGCTGGACTCGTTCCTGGCAAGCTGCCGGCTGCTGTGGGCGGGAGCCCAGCGGCGCATGCTCGGCCAGGCCCAAGCCGTCGTGCTCGGCCGTAGCGTCAAGGAGCTGACCGCCCGATGGCAGCCCAACGGCCGCAACGAAACCTACGCCCAGTGGTACGCCCACCAGGACTGGGCCGAGCCAGTACCGGACGGGGCCGGGTGGTCGTTCACCGGGAGCACCGTCACCCGGGACGGGGAAAGCCCCGACGATCTTCTGACCGTCATGGCCCGGTATCTCGACGCCACCCTGCATCCGGCGCCCGAGAAGCCGGCACAGACCCGGCTGCGGGACAGCGACGGCGCAACCGAGGTGCTCGTCCCAGGCGGCCCGGCCACCCTAGGGCTTCGCGCGGAGGACCGCGCCGTGGTCCGGTCCGTGTTCGGGCTCGACCCCATCGGTGAAGATCCGCGGCCGGTCGACCTCACGCCGTTCTGGATGGATCAGCACCTGGTCAGCCGCGACATGTTCGCCGCCTTCCTCCGTACGGCCGATCGAGCAGAACAGGCCGCGGCTGTCGAAGCGACCGCCGAGCAGTACGTCCTCGGGCCGGTCGGGGATGTGCAACCAGCGTTCGGGACGGGGCAACTCCCGGCCGTCGTGCCCTGGGCCTGGGCGCAGCGCTACGCGCTGTGGGCCGGCGGCCGGCTGCCCACCGAGGACGAATGGGAGTTCGCCGCTCGCGGCACCGACGGCCGTTGGTTCCCCTGGGGCTCCGCCATGCCCGCGACGCCGCGTTGCTTCGCCCGAGGCTCGGCCCTTCATACGATTACCGCCAACTGTTGGGGGGCATCGCCGTTCGGAGTCGAGGACATGACCGGCCATGTATGGCAGTGGTGCTCCGGCAGCTACCGCGACCACCCGCAGTACCGAGGCGGCGACACCCGCGCCAACACCTACTTCCTGCGGACCACCGTGCGCCCCCTGGAATCCGCCGAGCACTGCGGGCACCTCGTGGGCTTCCGCGTTGTCCGCGACGCCGCACCAGACGATCAACCAGAAAGGTAGGGACGATGCCCACCTCGATCCGGCCGCCGGCCGCGCCGCCCGGCTCCACCGTGGCGGTGGTCGCCGCCTCATCCCCGGTGAGCAGCGACGACCTCGATCGGCTCGTCAGCTACCTGCACAGTCGCGGATACGAGGTGCGCACCTACCCAAGCTGCCGGGCCACCACCGGGTACCTCGCTGGCCCGGCCGGGCAACGCGCCGCTGACCTCAATGCCGCCTTCGCTGACCCGGACGTGCGGCTCATCGTGCCTGCCACCGGCGGCAAAGGTGCGGCGCACCTGCTGCCCCTGCTCGACTACGACGCCATTGCCGCCAACCCCACCATCTTGACCGGCATGTCCGACCCCTCCATCCTGCTCAATGCCATCTACGCCCGCACCGGCCTGCTCACCCTGCACGGCCCCTCCGGGTACGACTTCTTCCAACGCCCAGTACACGAGGAGACCGCCACCGCCTTCTTCGATGCCATCACCGGCGGCCTCACCGGTCGAGAAGTCCCCGGCAAGGACTGGAGGATCGCGCGCGGCCGGGGCGCCACCGTGCGAGGCCCGGTCGTCGGAGGCCACCTCGGCACGATCCGCGCGCTGGTCGGGACCGACTACCTGCCCGACCTCGACGGTGCCGTCCTGATCCTCGAAGAGGTCTTCGTGGGCTGGGTGGACATCGACGCCGCCCTCACCCACCTGCGGCTGGCCGGCGTGTTCGACCGGATCGCCGCGCTCGTCGTCGGCGTGCCCGTGGACACCAACCAGGCAGACGCACCCGACCCGACCTGGGACGACCTGATCGTACGTTGCGTCGGCGGAGCCTTCCCGGTGATCACCAATGTCGAGTTTGGGCACACACCCCGCAAGATCCCGCTGCCGATCGGCGGCGCGATCGAGCTGCACCTCGACAACGACAGCCCGGTCCTGCGCTACCGCGACGACCTGATCGAGGCCCGATGAGCGTCCACGACCTTGTCCTCGACCTGGACACCCACGTCGACTTCACCTACGCCCTGGAGACCTACCTGATCTATCCGTGGGTCCGCCACGGCGATGAGCTGGTCCGTCCGCTGCGTATCGGCCCCAAGGACGCCCACCACGCCGTCGCCCGGATCAGGCAGAGCGCACCGAACCAGCTCACCGCCCGGGTCACCATTGACGACGCCGTGCCCGATGGCATCGACCAGGTCCGCGCCGCGCTGGTGCGCTGCCTGCACCTCGACTACCCGTACGAGCAGATCGTTGCCCTCGCCGCCGGCGATCCGGTCCTGCAAGCCGCCGTCAACCACCGCGGCCTCGGTCGCGGCAAGCTCTACCCCGAGGTGTTCGAGGCACTGTGCGGGGTGGTCTGCGCCAAGCGCACCAACTTCAACCGGATCTACGCCATGATGCGCAACCTCGCCGCCGCCTTCGGGGAGCCCAGCGGCGAGACGGTGGCCGGCGAACCCGTGTACGTATTCCCGACACCGCCCATGATGTCCACCGCCACCGACGAAGAACTCCGCGAATGCAAGGTCGGGTTCCGCGCGAAAGACCTCACCAACGTCGCCGGCTACCTCACCGAGGTCGGCTACACCTGGGTGGACTGGCGCAGCCGTCCACCGGTTGAGGTGATTGCCGATCTGCTCGGCGTCAAGGGTGTCGGCCCCTACACCGCGAACCTCACCGCGAACCTCGTCTACGGCAGCGGAGGAACCCCCACGTCGACACCTACGTCATCGACGTCATCGGCCGGCTCTACCTGGACAACCCCAACCCCACCCCGGAGGCGGTCGCCGACTTCATCGACCAACGCTGGGGACAGCTCGGCGAACACGTCCTCGACTTCCTGACCACCGACACGGAACAGTGGGTCAGCACCATCGGCAAGACCGTGGGGGTGCGCTCCGGTGCCCGGAACTGACACCCGAATCCGGGTCGCGATCGACGCCCGCTACTGGCGAGGCAGCTTCCAGACCGGCGTCGAACGCTACATCCTGCTCCTGCTCGAAGCCCTCGGCACTGTGCACGAGCACGTCCACACCGCCGTAGTGGTCCGCGACAGCGAGCGGGCCGCGTTCCCCGCCGACGCCTACCCGCACGTCCAGGTGCTCACCGTCAGCACCCGCCACGCCCACGCCCTGACCCGAGCGCTACGCGGCTTCGAGCCCGACCTCGTGCACTACCCGTTCGACCTACCCCGCCAGTTCGACCACCCCGCCGTCTACACACTGCACGACCCCGGCCGCTACCTGTACCCCGAGCTGATGGTCAAACGCATCCGCGAGGAAGACAACGACCTGCTACGCGACCAACTCCACCACCCGCAGCTCCGCGCGATCATCACCGTCTCCCACTCCAGCCGCGCCGACATCGTCAACGTCTTCGGCGAACCCACGCAGCCGCTGACCGTCGTGCCGAACTTCATCGACAGCCGTTTCGCCGCCCAACTCCACCACGCCCGCACCACGGCCCGACCGCCAGCACAGCCGTTCCTGCTCGCCGTCGGCGTCTACATCCCCACCAAGAACATCCCCCGCCTGGTCCGCGCCTTCCGACTCGCCCGACAAGCCGCCCCCGACACCGTGCCCCCGCAACTGAAACTCGTCGGCCGGCTCGGCTGGGAACGCGGCTTCCCTACCAACGGCGCGCCCGACATCGCCGTCCTCGGCCACATCGACAACCAACTCCTAGCGCAACACTTCGCCACCTGCACCGCGTTCATCTGGCCCTCGTTCTACGAAGGCTTCGGACTGCCCGTCCACGAGGCGCTGGCCGCAGGCGCACCCGTGCTGACCGCCGACATCCCGGTCAACCGCGAGATAGCTGGTGACCTGGTCACCTACACCGACCCATACGACGATGACCAGATGGCAAAGGCCATCGTCACCCGCTGCCAGCAGCCCTCGCCCTCGGCAAAGGGCGTCGCCGAGCACCTCGCCCACTACACGGCCGCGACCGCCGGCACCGCCCTCCTCGACACCTATCGCCGCGCGGTCGATCGATGATCTAGCCACCACACGCCGCAACCCTGACAATGGTGACAGTCGCCAGGTCAGGAGCAATCGTGGTCAACCAGCGCTATGCCCGCCACATCGGCATCGTGCAGCAACTACGGTCCAAGAGCTGGGTCTCGACCACCGCACTCGCCACCCGCTTCGATGTCAGCGTCCGCACCATCTACCGCGACATCGAGGAACTGAACACCGCCGGGCTGCCCATCGAGTCCGTCGCCGGCCGCGAGGGCGGCTACCGGCTCAGCGCCGAAAGCCCCGTCGACCCGCTGATCATGGACGCGGACGACCCTTACGGGCGTGGGGAGGACGAGACCCCGACCAGGGCGCCGGCCAAGCCCACCGGAGCACCCCCACGGGCGTGGGGAGGACGCCGGCGGCCAGGTCCGGGGTGTAGCCGACGGAGCACCCCCACGGGCGTGGGGAGGACCACCTGTTCACGAGCGTGGGCTACGCGATCGGCGGAGCACCCCCACGGGCGTGGGGAGGACACGGTGACCCGCCCGTCGTGGTCGCCAATCAGCGGAGCACCCCCACGGGCGTGGGGAGGACCTCAGCTCCTGCGCGGTCATCGTGCTCGTGTCCGGAGCACCCCCACGGGCGTGGGGAGGACGTTCGGGGTGCACGCCGCCACGGTGATGTTGATCGGAGCACCCCCACGGGCGTGGGGAGGACTGGACGGCATGGATGCGCCACGTAGCGTCGGCCGGAGCACCCCCACGGGCGTGGGGAGGACCCCTTGCCGACGTGCCGCATGGACCCCTTGGGCGGAGCACCCCCACGGGCGTGGGGAGGACGCCTTCGGGTCAGCGGACGCATCGCGGACGGAGGGAGCACCCCCACGGGCGTGGGGAGGACAGCCGCAGCGGCGCCTCGAGGATGGTCAGCCACGGAGCACCCCCACGGGCGTGGGGAGGACCCGATCACCGCATCGAGGGTGATCGGGATGTTCGGAGCACCCCCACGGGCGTGGGGAGGACCTCGGCCTGGGTGTCCCGCGTGCCTACACGGAAGGAGCACCCCCACGGGCGTGGGGAGGACAGGAAGAAGCCACCCAGAGCCTCACCGAGCGGCGGAGCACCCCCACGGGCGTGGGGAGGAGACTCCGCGCCCAGCACGCCGAGGCCCGACAGGACCGGAGCACCCCCACGGGCGTGGGGAGGACTCGGCCGCCGTCAGTCGCGCGACCAGCGCGGCCGGAGCACCCCCACGGGCGTGGGGAGGACCCGGTTTCCACCAGCTTGAAGACTCCCGACAGCGGAGCACCCCCACGGGCGTGGGGAGGACCTCGACGGCCCGCGCGACCTGCGTGACCTGGTCGGAGCACCCCCACGGGCGTGGGGAGGACCTCCACCAGCACGGCTTTGTAGGTGATGCTGGCGGAGCACCCCCACGGGCGTGGGGAGGACGTCCGGGCGGTGTTGATCGCCGTCCAGGTCGCCGGAGCACCCCCACGGGCGTGGGGAGGACACCAACGCCCTCGGCACCGACCGGCTGCATGTCGGAGCACCCCCACGGGCGTGGGGAGGACCCTTCGTGAACTGGGACTTTATCGGGGTGGTTGAGGGACCTGGTTCGGTAGGGGGTGTCTTGTCGTACCGCTGTGTTGTGCTGTGGGCCTCGATTGCTTCGTCTTGTTGGTGGGGGCTGGCTGGTGGATCGCGACATAGATGTGGATCTTCGGATCTGGGGTAAGGAGCGGGGGCTTTCCGCTCCGTATCCGTTGTTGTGGCATTTGGTGGATACGGCGGCGGTGGCTGGAGCGGTCTGGCGTCTTTACCTGACGGCGGGTCAGCGGCGTTTCATCGCTCGTGGGCTGGGCGTTAATGAGGGCCAGGCGAAGCTCCTCGTCATGCTTTGGGCCGGTCTGCATGATCTTGGTAAGGCGACGCCGGGGTTTCAGGCGCAGTGTGAGGCGACATTCGCGCTGCTTCGCGGCGATCCAGCGTACGGTGGTGACGCCGGCCGTCGGGATCTGGGACATGAACGGGCATCGCAGGTCGCTGTTATGCGGTTGCTGGACCAGGGCGGCCCGTTGGCGCGTGAGCCGAGGAGCGGACGGCCTGGCTTCCGGGTGGCGCAGATGCTTGGTGGGCATCATGGCCGGTTTTTCCGTTCACCCGTGCGCGATCCGGCGGTTGGCCAGCTTGGTGGGGGTGGGTGGGCTGTTCAGCGGCAGGTGCTGGTTCGTACGCTCACTGCGGCGTTGGGGAGTCCAGTTTTGCCTGCGCGGATCGACGCTAACGTCGCGGTGCTGGTCACTGGTCTGATCATCCTCGCGGACTGGCTGGCCAGTCAGGAGCATTTCCTGAGGCGGCAGCTGTCGCGAGTTCCGACTGGGTCGTCGACCGAGGTCATCGCCGCGCATCTGGCCGGTTTGCAGGATGATGCGGCTGCCCTGTTGCGGGAGGCCGGGCTTGGCGTTCCGCTGTTGCGGCAGGCGAGTTTCGAGGAGCTTTTCCCCTTCGAGCCGAACGCGTTGCAGCGGTCGGTGCAGGACGAGTTACTGCCTCGGATTGACGGGCCGGGTCTGCTTGTCATGACCGCTGCGACCGGGGATGGGAAGACAGAGGCGGCGCTGCTTGCATCGTTGGTTCTGGCTGAGCGTTCCGGCGCGAGTGGTTTCTACTTCGCGTTGCCGACGATGGCTACTGCCGATCAGATGTATGGCCGGGTCAAGGAGTTCACTGCTCGCGTCGCGGAAGGGCCGACAGCGGTCACCTTGCTGCACAGCATGTCCTGGCTGAGTGCTGCGTACACGAAGTCGTCCACAGGCCACCTGGGCGAGGGTAGCGGCGTCGTCTCCGACAAAGAGGCCCTCGTGTTGGTTCCTCAGTGGTTGCGGGGGCGTAAGCGGGGGCTGCTTGCTGGGCTGAGCACGGGCACGATCGACCAGGCGCTGATGGCTTCGCTGACGACCCGGCATAACGCTCTGCGACTGCTTGGCCTGTCCGGCAAGGTGTTCATCGTCGATGAAGCGCATGCGTACGACGACTATATGCGGGCGGTTCTGTGCAAGCTGCTCACCTGGCTGGGGTCGATGGGCTGCTCGGTCGTTCTGCTGTCCGCGACCCTGCCGGC
>NZ_BBQH01000105.1 GCF_018397995.1 Rhizomonospora bruguierae | reverse complement strand
TATCCGCGTTGGACGAGCACTTCGACCGGCAGTGGAAATCCTTCGGCGACGGCAACCAGCGGCACCGGCGACGCAAACGCGGGCTGGCCACCTGGCGGCTCGTGCGCTACGCCGACGACTTCGTCGTGCTCGTCAAAGGCACCCAGCAGCACGCCGAGACACTGCTCGACGAAATCGCCCAGGTCATCGCCCCACTCGGGCTACGTCTGGCCCCCGACAAGACCCGCGTGGTGCACATCGACCACGGCTTCGACTTCCTCGGCCACACCATCGTGCGCCGCACGAAACGAGGAAGCCGCAAGACCTACGTGTTCACCTACCCATCCCGCAAGGCCATGCAAGGCGTGCGGGACCGAACACGCGAGTGCACCCAGAACAGATCAACCCTCTACCGCGACCTCGACGAGATCCTCCTGACTCTCGGCCGGTCGCTACGAGGCTGGGCCAACTACTTCCGCCACGGCTCATCCAGCCGCCATTTCCAGCAGGTCGACTACCACGCCTGGAAACGCATCGGCGCCTGGATCCGCCGCAAGCACCACCCCATCTCCTGGCGGGAGGTCCGCCGCCGCTTCACCCACGACGGACGCTACACCCACAACGGGATCACCTTCTACGGCGCAGCCAGCGTCAAAATCGAACGCTACCGCTACCGCGGCAGCAAGATCCCCACCCCCTGGACCATCACACCAACCACGACGGCGTGATCAACGGGCAAGACACACGGAGAGCCGTATGCGGGGACAACTCGCACGTACGGTTCGGGCGGGCGGCCAGCGGAAACGGACCGCGAGCAATCGCGGCACCGCGCCGCTGGCCGACCCCACGAGCGGCCCGGCTGACGCCGGGCCGCGCGCACGCGCTACAGCCGTTCCGGCCCCGCGCGCACGCCCACCAACACCGAGCCACGAGCCAGATGATCCCCCTGAAGCCGGGACGATCCCTTCACCCGGCACTCAAAGTGGGTGGCTCCGGGGATCGACGCCGCACCGCTACGCGGCACGCCACCGAATCTCACTTCTGCCGCAAGGCATCGATGCATCTGCATTTATGATAGATCCATGACGGCAGCCCAGGCCAGCGACAACAACCTCCGACACCCTTCGACAGGCAGACAACACGGAAAGTGAGCCACCAGCGGCGCACTACTCTAAGTCGAAGAATTCTGAGACCCAGTGCCACTGCGGACCGTACGACGCGAGGCGCGACAACCCAATTCGCAGGCACTCGGCGAGGGTCGCCTCTTCGGCCCGTACAAGCCCTCCCTCCCCCAGGGTTCCGCCGGAGACGATGAACGTCCAATACTCCCCGCCCTGAGCAAGCCTTTCGTGATCCACTTTGAGAATTGCAGTAGCCCCAGCTTCGGCGAGACGCCTCATTAGCTGCTCGATCTCAGTCACGCTAGCTCCCGTCAGTACCCGCGCAACGCTGCGGAGATGTCGTCTACGCTGGTCAACTGGCCCTTGCCAACCTTGTCAATGACACCACGTAGCTCCGTCGATGTTGGCCCGCTAATGACGCGGTTTCGTTGCATTAGCTGCTCGACAACAGCTTGGGCCGTCCGCTTATTTCCATTATCAAACATGTGACCACCCGCAATATCCCGGATCACGACTGCTGACTTGTCATAGAAGCTGTTGTAGCGAGATGCGTTAATCATCGTGTTCTCGAACGAGCCGTTCAGAAGAGTCTGGCCACCGAAGCTCCGATTAATCGCAGTAACCTCATCGGACCCCATTCCGGCTTTGAACCCGCCAGTTCCGCAGTTGTGTACGAGCACCGGCGTGGTGCCAGCCAACACATAGTACGTGTGGATGTTGTCGACCGTGAGGTTGTACATCGTTCGGGCACCGGTGTAGTTGGTGACCGAGACGACGGTGATCGTGATGGTGTCGGTCGAACGCAGCCGGTCGCCGGGTTGTAGGTCGCCGGCGTCTACCCACATCCGTTGGGTCTTGTCCCAAAACGGGTGGTGCTGGGTGGTGTGGATGACCTCCTTGGCTCCATTCACCCGCACCGTCACGTCGGTCAGCATGGTGTCGTGGTTAATGTGCTGAGCCGTGACCGTCTGTTGGCTTGGGTTCCCGGTCTGCGGATCAATGGCAATGACCCGGTCACCGACGTGTACCTTGGCAATGGCCTTCGTGGAGCCGCTGGCCATCGCTACCGCAGTGGATGGCGCGAAGCTGTTGAGCGGACATGTGCCGCGGATGCCCTCGGCGGCACCCTCGGCGGCCTTGGATGCGGAGCGACCGAAGGCGTTGCGGGTGAGGCCGCTGACGATGGCGCCGGCTTCCTTCTTCGCCGCTGCCTTGGCGGCCGCTGCGGCTGCCTTCGCGCCCGCGCCCGAGATCAGCGAGGAGACGCCGGCCTTGATGCCTTGGCCGGCTACGGATCCGATGCCGCCCGTGATGCCGCCGACGACGGCGCCGAGTGCGCCTTGCACGAACATGCCACCGAGACTGAAATTGCCTTTATGCTCGACTTTTGTCTCGACGGCGTACTGCACCATGCTGCCCACCGCGCCCGCGAGCGCGCCGCAGGCAACCGCGCCGACGCCGGTCCAGCCGATAGCCACGCCGCAGCCGATGCCTACTGCGACGCCGGCCACCACCCCGGCGACGGCGGCTTTGTGGTTGTCCACCCAGTTGGCGGTGGCCGTGAAGCCCTTCTTGAGCTTGCAACTCCAGCCGCACTTCTTCGGCTTGGGCGGGTCGTTCGGTGGTGGGTTGGTCTGCGGGTAACTGGCGGGCTGTGCCCCGCCGCCACCGCCACCGCCATCGTCCTTGGAAAACATTTCGCCGGACGGGTCGGCGTGCACGACCGGATTGTTGTCGGCATAGGCATAGCCCTCCATCGACTGCGGATCGCCGGTGTCGAGGACCGGATCCACCGAGATGAAGCGGCCGAGCACCGGGTCATACTCTCGAGCACCGAGGTGGGTCAGCCCGGTCGGGTCGTTGACACCACCCACGAATCCCTTGTCATTCGACCAGGTGGCGGCGGCACCACGCGAAGCGCCAAACGGTGTCTGCCGGCGGATCGTCTGGGCCTGCGTCTTCTCGTCCAGGGATATGTTTTGTGTGCCCTGGTGGTCGGCCGCCAGCCAGGTGAGTCCCTTGGCGGTGCGCTGTGCGACCGTGCCGCCGGCGTACGTGTAGTAGCGAGTGCAGCTCGTTGTGACAGTGCTGCTGTTGTAGCGCAGCTCTTCGTTGGGCAGGTAGAGGGTCTTGCCGGTGTTGTCCCGGCTGATCAACCGATTGCCGTCGGCGTCGTACAGGTAGCTGGTGCTGCCGGCGGTGTCGGTGACGCTCTGCAGATTGCCCTCGGCGTCCCAGTTCAGGGTCTGCGTGCCGTTGGGTCCGGGCCGAGTCTTGGTGTTTCCTGCCTTGTCGTATGTGTACGCGGCGGTCCGCGTGCCGGTGTTGTCGGTGGTGGTTGTGCCGCGCAACGCGTGCGGCTGCCCGGCAGTCGGCTCGGCGGGGTTGTTGTCGGTGAACGTGTAGGTCGTCGTTACGTCACCATTCGGGGTGGCGTGGTCGACCAGCTGAGCCCGTGCGCCGCCGAGGGTGTAGGTGTAGCTCTGCCAGTAGGGTGCTGGGCCGCCGAGCGCTGACGGCTGGGGTGCCGCCTGGCAGTCGTCGGCCGCCGGCGTCCATGCCTGCTGCAGCCGTTGGTACCGGTCGTAGCTGAAGCATTGGATATCGGTGTATCCGCCGCCGGTCGGAGTGTCAGCGATCTTCGTGATGTTGCCGG
Source organism: Rhizomonospora bruguierae (assembly GCF_018397995.1). Classification (GTDB taxonomy): domain Bacteria; phylum Actinomycetota; class Actinomycetes; order Mycobacteriales; family Micromonosporaceae; genus Rhizomonospora; species Rhizomonospora bruguierae. The sequence goes on along the minus strand of NZ_BBQH01000105.1, from coordinate 6,108 downwards.
CATCGTCGTACTTGTAGTGCAGGTCTGCAACGGTGTTCGGTGCCGCGCCGTCGCGGTGCAGGCTGATCTCGCTGAGCCGACCGGTGGTCTGGTCGGTCTCGTAGTTGAGGTAGGCCCGTGAGCCTTTGCTGCTGAAAAGGCCGGTGTACAGGGTGTACTGGGTAGCGTGGGCGAGTGCGTCGTACTGGCTGTCGGCGACGATGCTCGACTCGGCCTCGTTGCCGTACAGTTCCAACAGGGTGAGCGGCTGGTCGAAATCGGTGTAGCCGTACAGGATCGTCTCTGGTTGCAGGTCGGCGGTCGCGGGGTAGCCGACTGCGCTGATGCTGCCGTCCGGGTTGTATCCGGTGCTGAATGTGTATGTGCCAGCCAGTCCGGTCTCCCCGCTCGGGATCGTCACACTGGACACGAGTGGCCGGTAGCTTTGGTCGTACTGCTTGACCGTGCTGACGTAGCGGCGGTTGGCGTCGATCCGGCTGGACTGGAACAGCTGGCCCTTCGCCGGGGTCACCCCGTCGGCGAAGGTGGCCTGGTCGTAGTCCCACTGGGCGAGTTGCCCGCTGGAGGTGACGCTGGTTCCCTTGTACAGGGCGGTCTTGCGGTCCAACGCGTCATACGTGTAGGTCAGTGCCGAGCCGTTGCCATCCTGGCTGGTGACCAGCCGGCCGCCGTCGTCGTACTTGTTAGTGGTTTGGCCGGCGTCCGGGTCGTTGCTGCTGATCTGCCGGCCGCGGAGGTCGTACCCGTAGGTCCACTTGCTGCCGTCTGGAGTGGTGACCGAATCGATCAGGCCCTTGCGGTTGTAGACGTAGTCGGTGTGGTCGTAGTCGGTGCCGGTAGCAGACCCGGTCGGGTACTGGCGTAGCTGCACGGTACGGTCGCGGGCGTCGGACCAGGTGCCGGTCGCGGTCGCTCCGTTCGGCGGCTCCACGTCGGTGTGGTCGCCGCCGTAGACCGTAGTGGTGCGCCAGCGCTCGACGGCTTTGGGCTGGAAGATCGAGGCGACCGCCCGGCCAGCGCCGTCGTAGACGGTGCGGGTCTGGTTCGGCACGTCCTGCTGGACCAGCGGCGCTACCAGGTCGATTCCGGGCCCGGCAGTCTTGTCGTAGTAGGCGCCGTAGGCCAGCACGGCGCGGCCAGCCGCATCGTAGAAGGTGTCGGTGAGAATCCGTCCGCCCAGGGGCGACGCCGTCTGCGTCTGGCGCGGCCGTAGGAGGCCGTCGTAGAGCGTGTACGAGGTCGTGACACCGCCCTTGGGGTTGAGGTGCCGGCTGGTCACCGCGTTCACCCCGTCGGTGCGAATCAGGTAGTCGTACGACGTGTCCGGGGTGTCCGAGCTGGGGTTCCGGCCGGGTAGCCACACCTTCACCAGTCGGCCGAGACCGTCATACTTCAGCGTGGTGGGCAGCTCGTTGACATCAGTAGTGATCGTTGCCAGGCCCCAGGCGGGTTCAAGTACCGTGGTGGTGCTCCAGCCCATCGGGTTGGTGTCGATGGTCTGGGTGACCGGGCCGCTGCTGGCCGGCGTGTACGTGGTGGCAGAGTGATGATTCAGCGCGTCCCACGACTCCTTCGCCCGGCCCAGTGCGTCGTAATTGGTTTTAGTGATCGGGACATAGGTGGGGCTGCCATTGTTGTAGGCGTTCATCTGGTCGGACTCGGTGACGTCGCCCTTGCTCGGCACCACGGCGTAGGCGTGTCCGTCGTAGAGGGTCCGCGCATCGCCGATCACGTCAGCCTCGGTAAGCGTCCCCGATGTCTTCTCGCAGCCGAGCGCGAACGTTTGAACCCGGTGCGGCAGCGACATCAGCCACACCGAGGTGTTACGCGGTTCGAATGTGGTGACGGTGCACTGCTCGTCGCCGGTCACCGCCACGTCGCCGAAGTCGTCCTCCTTGACGACCATCCCGTACTGGTCGAACGTGCTCTTCGTGTACGTCGTGCGGACCCCGGGTGTGTGATCCAACGTCACCCGGGAGTGCGTGCCCTCGGTGTTGACGAAACGCGCGTAAACCGTGGCACCGCCGATCGTCCGGCTCGCGGTGGGTGCGGACTGCCACGGGTCGTGGATCTCGCCGGACACTTCGGCACCACCCGGGCCGAGGAACGTGCGCGTCTCGCGCACCATCCCGGCGTACGCGTCCTCGTCCGGCACCGACCCGCCCTGCGAGTCAGTGACCGACACTGACCTCGTGCCGGACGGCTGATGATCTCCGTTCATCCCGCGGAAGAACGTGGTCTCGGTGTAGGTCTGCCCGCCCGGGTCGCCGGTGGTCACCCCGACCTTGCCGTACCCGCGCCACTGCGACCAGGTCTTGGCGTCGTCGGAGATCAGCCCGTCATCGTCGGCGTAATGCCAGGCGGGGACCCCGAAGTAGGTGTAGCGGTGCAGCACGCGAGTGGAGCCGCCAGTCCTGTCGGTCTCGGTGACCTCGTTGACGATGTACCGGTTGAAGTAGTCGGTCTGCTCGCTGAACCCCGGCGGCGTCCAGCGCACCGGGTAGCACCGCTTGGTGTTGCTCTCCGGCGCCGACGGAACGCTCTGCCCAGCGACGCAGTCGGTCTCCAGGTAGTCGACGTGGACGATGGCGCCGGTCTCGGTGTTGATGTCGGTGAGCCGCATCCAGTTCATCGGTGGCGCGTTATCCACCGCGTCGACCCGATTCGGCATCGCCTTGCCGGTGAACGTGACGTCAGGAAGCCTCGTCGTCGCCCCGACCAGCCCGGTATGACCGATCCTCTCCAGCCATAGCCCGGCCCGGGTGCCGTCCTGAGGATTGGGGAACGAATGCGTCAAAGTCCACTGCTCGACGTTGCGGAACTTCCCGCTCACCAGGTCATACGTACTGGTGGTGATTATTGTCAACCGCCGGGTGCTGTAGAATGACGGCATCCGGGCGTCACACGATGTGTCGTCCGAGCAAGCCAGGTCCCATGGCGCATCCGGCCAATGTTTCGCGTCGTGCGTGCCGCAGTCGCTCAGGCAGCGGTCGCCGTAGGCGAAGTCGACCCGGGCTGCGGCGTGCTCGGTGAAGATAGTGTCTTTACCGGTGTCCAGGTCCGGCTCGACGCGGGTGCCGTAGGCGACGTGGTCCAGGTATCCGGCCCGGACGTACGACTGCACCTTGCCCGTGCCGGATTGGTACTTGTTTATGTCGATTTTGTACCAGTACGACATGGTGTTGCCGTGCGGGTCCACGACGTAGTCCAGGTTCCATCGCCACGCCTGAAGGCACGAGGAATCCTTGAACGCGTCCTTGTGGCACGGCTCGCCAGCCTCGTTGCCGAATACCGGCACGGTCCACGTGGCGTTGGTCGTGTCCCCCGAACTCCAGCCCGGCAGCTTGTTGCGGCCGAACCAGTACTGCGTCCCGTTCGTCGTGGTCACGACCCACCACTCACCGTTGCGGGCGCCGTTGTCCGCACCGTTCTTGCGCTCGATCCGCGACCCGTCGTCGTTACGCAGGTGCCACAGGTTCGGATCGCCGGCATCTTTGATCAGATCGCCGCCCGAGCCGTTGAGGCTCAGCGCGGCGTTGTCGGTTTCCCAGCATTGGTCATCGGCGTACTTGTCCGCATCACCGGCATTGTTGCCGCCGGACGTGTCATCGCTGCACGTCTTGTAACGCCGCTCGATATAGCCGCTGGTCGCAAGATCGAATCCCTCACCCACCTCCGACGGCTGGTTGTTCGAGGACACCATCCGTCCGTCCACCGACTGCGACGAGTACCCCAACTCCAGCGTCGGCGCCGGACCGCCCATGGCCGGCGGCACTCGCATCGGATACGACCAGGAGAAGTTGCCCGAGGAACTGCCCGCCGACCACGTGCCCGAGGCGGACAATGTGGTGGCGCCATAACTACCGGCCGGCCCAGACGGTGCGGCCGCGAGCGCCATCAGCTGAGCACCGCCGAATGACACGTCCGCCGTTGCGGTTCTGGCGTGCGTATCGTTGCGGGTCGGGATCTCCGTGCCGCGACACTCGGTGCGCTCTGGTGTGGTCAGCGCACACTCCGGCAGTCGCACCAGCCGCAGCCGGGAACCCCAGTCGGCACCGTACGCAGTGGCGAACTTGCCGTAGTCCACGGTGACACCAACCGGGGCCGCCGCCGACAGTCCGTCCGCCCGTCGGACGCGGAAGAGCACACCACGCAGCCGGGCCTTCGCCGAGGCTGCCTGGTCGAGCATGTCGACGTGCATACGGGCAAGTGCCGCGAGATTGCGCACCGCCGCCTTTGCCGCGGGTTGCCGGAAGGACACCGGTACCGCGGCGGCCGCCGCGGAGAGGGTCAGGTCGGCGCTGCCCGCCGCCGGCCACTGCGGCGCCGGAAGGACGCCGGCCTGCGGCAGCTTGGCGGCCGTCACAGGTCGAGCGGCCACCTTACGCACCGGAACGCTCGGCTGGGCGGCCGCTTCCGGCGGGGTGTACGGCTTCGGCTTTGCCGCCGAAGCGGGCTGCTCGTGCATGGTGGCCACCAGGCTGGCCGCCACCAGCAGGGCGAGCCCGGACTTGACCCGGTTAGCGCGGACTCTCACCGATGACCTCCACCAATCAGGGGGCGTTGGGGAAACAGGGAGGGTCAGGAGGGCGTCGGCGGATGAATGACCACCGACTTGCCGGCCGGGAATCCGAAACCGTCCTCGTAGTACGAGATGCCGTCGTAATCCTCCGGCATGCTCCAGACAGACTCCGTGTACGGCACGGCCGTCGGATCCGGCGGATCCTTGAAGATCATCTTCATGCTTCCGTCCTCACCGAAGATCATCTCCCAGCTCAACCGCAGGTCCGGGCGCTCCCCGAAGTTGTAATTCCGGGCTTCGATCACGAACTGCCGATTCGGCGCGGTGCCGACCACGGCGGTGAACGTGCCGGAATTCGCGTCGCTGATGGGGTTGGCACCGGGCCAGAACTCGATGTCGCCGCCAATGCTTTCGGTGCTCGAATCTATGAGGTACATACTGCCCGCACCAATCGAAGCCATCGTCCACCGTCGACCATAAAACGGGAACGGAAATGGTAGGTCGATGTCGGCCCACCCGCCCGGAACCACCGTGTTGCCGGGAATCCATTTCTCCTGCTCGAGCGTGCAGGAATAGCCGAAGTCGTCGTAGTAGGTGGTGAGATCGAGGTTGACCACGGCGTCACCGTCAACCAGCACGTCAGGCTGGTTGGCGGCATCGCACCCCTGATAGACCTCCAGCCCGTAGGTGCCCGTCTCCAGGTCGCCGAACTCGTAGTGGCCGGCACTGTCGGCGTACCCCCTCAGGCCTCCCAGCCGCACCTCGGCTCCGCCGACCGGTGTGCCCTTACGTAGCACCGTTCCGGAGATCGACCCGGTCGGGATCGGCCACGGATCGTCTGGGTAGACGAAGGTCACCGCCGTTCCGGCGGCAAGCACCGGGCTTTGGAACGCGTACTGCAGGCCGTAACCACCGCCCGGGCTGGTGATGCCGATTGCTGCGGAGGAGCCCTTCGAGCGATCGTTGGCCATGCCGGAGTAGTTAAACGTGACATCCCCGCTCGGCGAGAGCAGCACTTCGAAGCTGAATCGGGCCGTTCCACCGTAATGGACGATGTTCCGCCACTCGATCACAAACTGCTGGGTCGATCCGCTGCCGATCGTCCCGGTCCAGACGCTGGCTTGCGCGTCCATATACAGGTTGTCCCAGAACGGCAGCACGGCGGCGAGCGGTGCGTTCGCCCGGTCCGGGAGGCTGACCTGGTCGTACGGCATCCAGCCCTGCGGATCGTGGAAGGTCACCACACCCTGGGTCGACACCCACAGACGGTCGTAACTGCGGCCGTAGTAGGGCAGTGTGAACGGAAGTGTGAACGGACCGAGGACCTTGGGAGTGTCGTCGCCGCTGGGCGGTACCTGGGTGGTGCCGGCAACGAACGCCGTGCCGGGCACGGTGTGGCAGGTGTAGCCGAAGATGTCAGACTGCGGCGCGAGCAGCAAATCGATCGTGACCGCGGCTTGCACATCCACTTCGGTGGTGGCGATCTGACCGGCGCAGCCGCTGCCGCCACTGGTCGCTGTCACATCGTAGGTGCCCGCCGCGATCCCGGTGAAGCTGTATGTGCCGGTGCTGCTGGTCGTACGGGT
>NZ_BBQH01000104.1 GCF_018397995.1 Rhizomonospora bruguierae | reverse complement strand
CTAGCCCGCGCATCGAGCGTGCGCGCCGCGCCGGAAGGCTTCGGGTAACCTAGTGGATCAGCGGGCCGTTAGCTCAATAGGCAGAGCTGAGGACTTTTAATCGTCAGGAATGGGCCTTTGTTGCCGTTCTCGACGGCCATTGAGCAGGCAAAACGCTGAGGTGCGCCGTCCACTGTGGATCCAGGGCGCTCGATAGGCGCTCGTCTGTTTTTAAGCGGTTAAAGATGCCCTAGTCTGACTGGAGGCGTTGTTGTCCGATCGTGTCCGCAGGACCACGCTTGTATCGGAAGGCGGCGAGTCGCCAGCCGCGCCGGAAACGATTCCGCGCCGGATCGGTCGATGTGCTTGTCGAGGAACCGTCTTCTCGATCAGACCTTCTGATCCGTAGGAAGATGCCCGGGGCCCACTCTCCCACGAATACCCTCTCACCAAAGAGTACCGACTGTAAAGCCCTCCGTCCAGACGGAGGGCTTTACGTATCCGCTGGTCCAGGCGGTGAACTTGCTGGCGGCGCACGGACGGACAGCGCCGGACGGCCCGCTGTACTGGTTCAGTTCCGGTTGTGCTGGCTGGCGTCGCTACGTCCGAGCACCACCGGAGCACCACGCGATCACCGGAAATCCGGCCGATCGCCATCATGACCGCACGCCTGGCTGCCGGAGCGAAGCATCGGGTCGTGTCCGCCCGAGGCCAGCAGTTCTATCCCCCCGCGGTTACTCCGGTCGTGGACTGTGGCGGACAGCAGCATGCCAGGTACTGCTGCAATCGCCGGCACCGGCAGCCCGATCGTGCTACTGCACGGCTTCCCGCAGACCCACCTCATGTGGCGGCACGTCGCCGCCGACGTCGCCGCCGACCACACCGTCATCGTCCCGGACCTGGGCGGCTACGGCGCCAGTGACAAGCCCGCCGACACGGACGGCTCCGGCTACGCCAAGCGCACCATGGCCGCCGACATCGTGGCGCTGGCCCGCGAACTTGGCCACGACCGCTTCGCCCTGGCGGGCCACGACCGCGGCGCGCTGGTCGCCATCCGCGCCGGCCTCGACCACCCCGCCGCCGTCACCCACCTGGCCTCGCTCGACGTGCTGCCCACCCTCGACATGTGGGATGTCATGCGCGGCGTCACCGCCACCGTCGGATTCCACCTGTACCTCATGGCCCAGCCCCCGGGCCTGCCCGAACAACTCATCGCCGGCAGCCCGGACGCGTTCTTCGGCCACTTCCTCGACATCTGGACCCGCGACACCTGGACCCGCGGCTCAGAGGCGATCCCACCGGAGATCCGCGCCGAGTACCTGCGCGCCTCTCGCGAGGCGATTCCTTCGATCGTGGCCGACTACCGCGCGTCGGCCGGCATCGACGTGGAGCACGACCAGGCCGACCGGGCGGCGGGCAACAAGCTTCGGATGCCGGTGACCGTGTTGCAGCAGGACTGGGGCGCGGCGCTGGGCTTCGACGCCGAGGGCTTGTGGCGCGCCTGGGCGCAGGACCTGGCGCACCGGACGGTGCCGTGCGGGCACTTCATGGCCGAGGAGGCGCCGGCCGAGGTGGTCAAGGAACTCCGCGCTTTGCTGGCCAGGTAACGGCGGAACGACCGACGGCAATCGCATCGAGACGTGGGAAAATGTCCGGGTGGGCGAGTTCACCGGGCGCGACGACGTCGACGGCGACGCGTTCACCGACCGGCAGGCCGCCCTCGATGCGTTCGACCGGTTCCTGGCGGACGGGAACGCGCGGGTCCTCATCTACTGGGGCCTCGCCGGGCAGGGCAAGTCGGCGCTGCTGCGCGAGCTGGTCCGTGCGGCGCCGCCCGGCCGCCGCCGGGCGCTCATCGACCTGGACGGGCTGCTCGACTTCGACGACCGCCGGACCGCCGCGTCCGACCTGATCGAGGTCGTCGTGCGGCGGATCGGCGACGTCCTGCTCGACGGCCGCGGCCCGCGTCGCATCCGGCGCCGGTACCGGTTCAACAGAGCGCTGCGCAAGGCACGGCCGGCGGCGCGCCGCGACAAGGTCGACGTGGCGCTGACCGCCACGAACGGCGGCCGGATCAGCGGATCCCACATCAACGTATACGGCGGCACCGGATACGGCGGATCAGGGCGGGCGGCGGACGCGGACTACCACCGGGACCTGCTGGCCGCCATGACCCGGGCGCTCGCCGGGCTCCGCCGCCCGGACACCGTCCTGCTGTTCGACACCACCGAGCGGCTCCGCTATTTGGACGACAGTACGATCTTCGAGCGGTCGTCCAGCGCGGTGCGGCACTGGTTCGTCGCCGAACTTGTCCCCCAGCTCTGCGCCGCGGTGCCGGACCTCAAGATCGTCCTGGCCGGCCGGGAGGACGTGCGGATCCCGAGTTCGATCGAGGCGCGCTCGGTCGAACTGACCGAGTGGAGCCGCGAGGACACCACCGAGTTCCTGCGGCGGCGCGGCGTCACCGCGCCGGAGGTGGTCCGCGCGGTGCACGACTACTGCCAGGGCGTGCCGGTGTGGACCAGCCTCATGGCGGACCTGTACCGGGAGCGCGGCGGCGACCTGTCCGAGGCGTGGCTGGCGACCGCGTCGCGCAACCGGCTGGCGGGCGAGTGGCTGCCCCGCGAGTTCCTGCGCCGGCTGGCGCCCGAGCGCCGGGCGGTCGTGCTCGCCGCGTCCGTGCTGCGCGTGGTGCGCAAGGAGGCGATCGAGTTCCTGCTCGGCGACGATCCGCGGCCGGCCGGCGCGAACTGGTATGCGGAACTGCTCGAACAGTCCTTCGTGCGGACCGCATACGGCGTCGACGGCAGCCGCGAGAGCCGGGTGCACCAACTGGTCCGGGCGGCCGTGCTGGAGTACCTGCGGCACGACGAGCCGGCAAGGTTCGACGCCCTGCAGCGCCGCGCCGCCGAGTACTTCACCGGGCAGGGCGCCTTCCTCGACGAGGCGTACCACCGGTTCGCGGCCGGCGACACCGCCCTCGCCGACGCCTGGCGGGACCGCATCGGCTCCGCCCTGGGCCGGCGCGAAAGCGGCGCGGTCCTCACGCTCACCACCGTCGTCCTCGCGCCGGAGGTCACCGAGCGGCTGACCGGGGTGGCTCCGGAACTCGTCGGCCACGCCGAGTACGCGGCCGGGCAGATCGCGTACCACCAGGGGCACCCCGACGAGGCCGCGCCGCTGCTCTCCCGGGCGCTGGACCGGGACGCGGGCGAAGACGCCGGCTACCGGGCGGCCGCGCTGGAACTGCTCGCCGACATCGCGCTGCTCGGCGGCGACCTCGACGCGGCGCAGGCGCGGTACGCGGCCGAACTGTCCGTGGCGCGCCGCCTCGACCAGGTCGCCGAGCAGGTGGGCGCGCTGTCCGGGCTCGGCGACGTGGCCCGCCGCCGGCGCCGGCTGGCCGAGGCGACCGAGCGGTACGAGGAAGCCCTCGCGCTGGCCCGCTCGCACGGTCACCACCTGCGGCACGGAAAGATCCTGCGCACCCTCGGGCGGGTCGCCATGCAGCAGGGCGACCTCGACGCCGCGGAGACCCGGTACCGCGCGGCGCTGGCCGAACTGGACAAGACCGGGGACTCCCTGGAGCGGGCCCGCACCTTGAACGCGCTCGGCGAGTTGGAGACCCAGCGGGGCGACTACCCGCGGGCGCTGGAGTGGCTCGACCAGTCGCTGGCCATCTGCCGCTCGGTGGCGAACCCGCACCACGAGGCGAACGGCCTCCTGCTGGTGGCCGACGCGCTGGTCGGGCTCGGCGATCCCGGCCGGGCGGTGGAGCAGTACGACGCCGCGCTGCGGATCTTCGACCGCACCGGCGGGCTGCTCGGCCGGGCGCGGGTGCTGCGCGGGCTCGGCGACGCGGCCATCGCGCAGCGCGAGGCGGCCGTCGCCGCCGAGTGGTACGGCCAGGCCGGCGAGGCCTTCCGGCGGGTCGACGGGCGCCTGGGCGAGGCCCGGGCCGCCTACGCCCGGTGGTTCGCCATGGCCAAGGCCGACGCGCCGGGGCACCAGGAGGCCCGGGTCGCGGCGGACCGGCTGCTCGTCGAGTCGCACAGCGACGATCTGCGGCGCCGGGTGGCGGCGCAGGTCGAGGCGCTGTGGATCAACGGTCGGGGGCCGCGGGGGCAGGACTGACGGCTCAGTCCGTCGTGATGGTGCTGTCCTCGATGACGCCGTCGTCGCTGGTGACGCGGACCCGACCGGTCTTCGCGTCAACCGTCGAGCCGCGGATCACCCCGCGGTTGCTCGCCCCCTCGGCGATGTGCGCGCCACGCCTGGCTCGGAGCCTGCTGCCGGAGATGCGGCCGCCCGCGCTCGCCGACTGCGAGACGGTCGCGTCGTCGCGTTTCGCCGGGCCGGCGCCGAGCACCGCGATGGCCACCGAGGTCGCGGTCAGGCCGACGACCGCGGCGAACGCCACCCAACTCCAGCCGTCCGTCCAGACGTTGACCACCGCCGAGGTCGCGATCGTGGTGACCGCGCCCGCCGCGCCAACCAGCGCCGGTCCGGAGAGGACTTTCCTGGCCATACGCACCACCGATATCCGTAGCCGGCTCCCTTGCACGGTATCAGCGGCCGGCCAGCCCCAGAGCCCTCGCGACGAGTCGCAGGTCCCGGTCGTCGAAGGCGGATCGCCGCTCGGGGTGCCACATGATCCCGGTCAGCGCGTGCGAGCGATGCGCGACGTGCTCGACCACCCCGTCCACCTCGGCCAGGGCCTCGAACTCGGCCGGCACCGCCCGCGCCCCCCACCGGTGGTGGCAGCGCACCTCCCGAACCACACCCGCCACGGCGAACTCGTGATCCACGCCCAGGTGACCGTCCACCCGCACCAGGTCGCCGCCGTAGTGGTCGACCAGGAACTGCATGCCGCGACACACGCCGAGCACGGGAACCGCGCCCGCCAGCGCCCAGCGCAGGAGGGTGGCCTCGGTGGCGTCCCGCGCCGGCGACTGACCGGCGCACCGGCCGATCGCCTCACCGCCGGAGAAGACCAGCGCGGTCACGCCGAAGTACGCCACGTGCCGCAGCGCCAGCGCGGGCTCGTTCGGCAGGGGCAGGCAGATCGCACCGATCCGGTCGAGGAACTGATGCCAGCGGATGTCTAGGGCGTCCCGCCGCTCGCCCTGCTCCAGCGTCGGGGGCAAGGCCCGCTGGGTCACCCCGACGACCACCATTCCGCTCATCGCCGGCGCTCCGCCGGCCGGCCGCCCCACGCCGCGAGCAGATGTCGGACCTGGCTGACGAGGTAGAGGGATCCGGTCACCACCACGGGACGCGGCGCCGCCACCGCCCGCCGGACCGCCTCCGCGAGATCCTCGACGCATTCGGCTGACGGCACGCCGGCCGCCCGCGCCAGGGTGGCGAAGCCGACCGGCGACAGGGATTGCTTGACCGGCACCGGCGCCAACCGGAACCGCGGGACGATCAGCCGGACCCCGTCGATCCGGGCCAGTTCGGAGCACGTCTCGGCGACCCGGTCACCGCTGGTTCGCACCATGTTCGCCACGACGGTGAGCCCGGCCGGTCCGTGATGAGCCAAGGACTTGCGCAGCCCGGCCATCTTCTGCGGATTGTGCGCACCGTCCAGCAGCAGTTCCCGGCCCGCCAGACACCAGCGCTCCATCCGCCCCGGCGGCTGATCCCACGCCGCCGCCGCGAGGTCGGCCCCGTTCAGTTCCGGCATCGCGTGCAGCCGTGCGACATGCCGGTAGGCGGCCAGCGCGAGGGCCCAGTTCCGCCGCTGGAAGTCGGGCAGGTCGCAGGGCGGGCTCAGCGCCCCGTCGACATACTCCACAGTGGCCTCCCGGCCCGCCGCTGTCGCCGAGATGACGGACTCCACCACCGGATGCTGGCGGAGCGCGACCACGTGGCAGCCTTGCTTGATGATGCCCGCCTTGTGCACGGCGACCTCCGCCAGCGAGTGGCCGAGCCGGCCGACGTGGTCCAGTCCGACATCGCCGATCACGCAGACCTTGCCCTCGGCCGGCAGCAGGTTGCTCCGGTCGTGCAGCCCGCCGACACCCACCTCGACCACGGCCCGCTGCACGCCCACGCGGTCGAACACCCACCAGGCGAACGCCGTCATGACGTCCAGGAAGTTGACCGCACCGCGGACCCGGTGGGGAACCGCGTCCAGAAAGGCCGTCAACTCGCGCAGGAACGTGTCCGGGTCGATCGGGCCGGCGCCGACCTGCACCCGGTCGGTGACGGCCCCGACGTGCGGCGAGACCGACAGGCCCGGCGTCCACCCCGATCGGACCAGCAACGAGCGCAGGAAGTAGCAGACGGACGTCTTGCCCGACGTCCCGGCCACGTGAAGGGTCCACAGCCGGCGATGCGGCGCCCCGACGGCTTCGAGCAACCGGCCCATCCGCTCCAGCCGGTCCGCGAAGCTCCCGGTGACGGGTTGCCGCATGAACGGGATCAGAAGCCTATCGGCCTCGGCCAACGCATCCGGCATCACGGCTCCCCACCACGGCGTGCTGGGAGCCTACCGAGGCGGAGCAACCGGCTGGCCGCTTCGGCGACCGCGGCGTGGAAGTCGCCGAAGCCGTCCCCGGGGCCGGCCATGGCCCGCTGCGTCAGCAGCACCGCGACCGTCCCCCGGCTCGGATCGACGCGCACCGTGGTGCCCGTGCCGCCGTCCCAGCCCCAGCGCCCTACGCCCGGGCCCGGCCCGGTCGCCGCGATGTCCACACCGGCACCCAGACCCCAGGAGACGCCGGGGCCGAGGAGCAGTGCCAGCCCGGTACGGGTGCAGTGGGACCCCGGAACGATCGCTACGGCTCGGTGCCCTGGCGTACCGGTCGTTGCAGATCGGTCTGTCCGGTGAGGCCGCCGACCGGCACGTCGACGACTGGAGCGTCACGATCACGGACGTCACACCCACCGTACGCACGATCCACACCCTGCTGTCTTACGGCGACGAGGCCACCGCGCGGGCACTGCTGCCCGTCGAGGCCCCATACCCCTTGCCAGAGTCGATCGGTGCCGCCATCGCTGCCAGCCCAGCCTGATCAGGATGGCCGGCTGACTGATTGCCCGCGGGCGTGGGTTCGGATGCTTGGGGATATCCGAGAGCGGTTCGATGCCTGAGAAGAACGCCCGATCGCATCCGTGTGGCGGTGCCGGCCCGGGATTATGCCGCAAGCGACGGACGGTCCCTGCCTTAACAGGCCGGGACCGTGTGGCGGTTCGCGTCGTCCCGGGATCGTCACCGGGCCGGGGTGGTCAGTGGGTCGGGTGGGATTGGTTGTCCCGCCGGGCGTCGGCGAGTTGGTCTTCGAGGATGATGATGCGGCAGGCTGCCGCCATGTCGGTGCCCTGCTGGCACATCTGGTGGGCGCGGGCGGCCAGGCGTAGCTGGTTGCGGGAGTAGCGCCGGTGGCCACCGGCGGAGCGGTGCGGGTCGATCAGTTTCGCCTCGCCGAGCCGGCGCAGGAAGTCCTGCGAGCAGCCGACGATGTCCGCGGCGCGGCCCATGGTGTAGGCGGGGTAGTTTTCATCGTCCAGCATGTCATCAGGTTGGCCCATGCCACCTCCACAAACGAGGGCCCCGGCGCGGGAAGCGCCGGGGCCCAGGGTTACGGGTCAGAAACACCATCACCGACAAGACTGCCGGTTTGTCATGTCCGCGCCGGGCCAGACAGCCCTGGGCGCGGGGATCGCGTAAGCGTGACCGGAGAACCACCTCTCGTTCGATGGAAACTGCGGTGTCCGCGCTCAGCCCGTCGCATGCGGCCGGCGGCGGGCGATCCAACGGTGTACGGCCCTCCCTTTCCTCTGTCTTCCCTATGTCGAACACTGTGTGCTGTCCGCCGGTGCCTGGCCCGTGATCTCCTGGCGCAGGCACCGGCGGACCGGTACGTCCTGCGGCGGAGCCCTGAGAACTGACACTGGCCCCACCGCGTCGTGCGCCCGAGCGCAAACGCCACGCCCGGGGGTACAGCGGTACTGCTCAACATCCACTTCGTGCTGCTCGTGCCGAGCGGGAGCCTCGTGGAGCCGGCCCCGCTCCCTCGCCCGTCATGGGCGGTCTCGTCAGCGTCTTCTTTGAACCATCGCACTCAACGAGTAGAAAGAGTAGCCAGTAATGGCCAGGATGTCTAGCGGTTGTCACATAGATTTTCTGGGGTCGGAGGCACAATCTCTCGCCCGGGGCGGTCAACTGTGGCGCTCGCACCGGGCGGGACGGACCGGGCTAACGCCTACACCGGACTGTGAAGTCCGAGGCGAACGCTCACCGATACGACGGTGCGTGGTCGACCGGCACACCAGCGGGGAACGAGCCATGCATCGCCGACGCACGTTGCACCGCGTACCGGGCCGTCACGTTGACCAGCGCCGGCGGCGTCGCCTGCCCGATGATGTCGAGGAACCCTGACGAGGACGTGGCGGTCGACACCGACGATCAGACCGGTACTCGTCGAGACGAATCAGGCCCGACCGGACAAGCGGACCGCGCAGGTCCTGCGCGCCCACCGCCTCAGCTCGACCAGCGCCGCGACGCCTCGGCCGACGGCCGCCCAGTGGACCGACTCGGGGTACGTGTTCGTCCGGGCCGACGGGCTGCCGAACAACCGCTGGTTTAGCCGCCCTTGTGCTCGGCGAGCTCGCACATCCGAGCGCCACCCGGATCACCGCCGCGCACCCGGCCGGCGCGGGTGCGGAAGGAGTGGTGGACTCGGCCTCACATCATCACCGGATGGCTCTGACCGCTTTATGAAACACGTTTAGTAGCCAGGGCCGACATTGACATCGGGATCCTGGTTCGCGAGGCGTTCCTGGCGAGTGAGGTCTTCGAGCCGCTGCCGGAAGGACGGGAAGTCGGTGATCGTTCTGGTTGGGTCAGTCCGGAGTGAGAAGTCTCGCCGTAGCGCCGCGATTTTGATTCTGAGGTCGTCGTGGGCAGCAGAGTCGTCGAGGCTACTCTCGATCTCACGAAGACGACTGTCTGCGACCGTGCGAGTTACCCCTTCGCGATAGTCGTCGAGGAAGCCGCGAACGATGCGGCCCATGCGCTTTTCCCGACGGCGTTGAGTTTCGCTGATCTCCGCGTCCTCGAGCAGGTCGGTCAGATCGCTCAAGAGCGCGATGAAGTTGTCCTCCAGCGTCTTGACCTCGGCTGGGCGCCGACCGTCAAGTGGAACGTGGTTGAGATGGCTGACGACTTCGCGGGCGAAGCCGACCTTGTCAATACTCGCGTCGAAGGTCTCGGCGAAGCTGTCTTTGAGGCAGTCCCACAACGGGCGGCCCGAGTCGAGTCGAGTCTTGAGGCCGGCTTCTTTTAGCTTGGCGGCGTCTTCGTCGCCGAGGCCCAGCAGTCGGGTGGCGTAGCTCCTCGCGGCATAAACCGCGATACGTGCAGGAATGAGATCCTCGATCTCGGTCACGTTACCGGATATGGTGGACGCGACCACCTTGATGTCATCGACTGCAGAGGCTGGGCGGGCGGTGGCCCACGTGTCCAGGCAGACGACGAACTTCTCATCCAGGACCGGCTTGCGGTTCGCCTCGCTGCGCCTCAGTTTGCCGACGGCCATCCGGCCGGCGTCGTCACCGTCGAGAAGCGCGACGCACGGGGGCTTGATCGGGTCGCGGCCGCGGGCGAGGTAGGCGATGTAGGGGACGCTGTCGGCGCTGCCGGCGGGCACGATCGTGACTTCGTTGAGGTCTAGCATCCGGGCGACCTCGGGCCGTCGGACGCGCAGTGCGTTGGACATCCCGGCCAGCATCACCTGGTCGGCGGATCCTTCGACGATGAGGTTCTTGCCACCGATGAAGGCGGTCTCGGCCACGTAGCTGCCGAGCGAGGAGCGCAGGGGCTCGTAGTGGGTGCGGGCGACGTCCCTGACGACGCGGGTGCCTTCTTCCTGGGCGCCCTTGTCGAGTACCCGCAGCCGATCCGCGGCGTTCTTGTTAATCAAGAACGGCGAGTGGGTGACATAGATGACCTGGTCAGTGCGCGCTCGGTCGTCGGGTATCGTGAAGTTCTCCAGCACGCGCAGGAGATCCTGCTGGCCGGAGTTCGACAGGTAGGCGTCAGGTTCGTCCATGAGCAGGATCTCGTCGCGGTCCTCGACCGGCCGGTGTGCCTTGAGTTGGACGAAGTAGGCGAGGAAGTGGGTCAGGCCCCGACTGCGTTCCCCGAATGAGTACTCCGCCCCGGTGCGGTCGCGGATGGTGAACACGAGCTCGCGTTCCCGGGTGGTGACGCGTAGCTGGAAATCGCTGTCCTGGCTCCACCAGCGCGACAGGTTGAGACGCCGCTCCAAACTCTCGTTGATCTTGCCTTCGAGGCCGCTGACCTCACCTTCCTTGCCCTCGTTAACGGCCTTCTGAAGCTCCTTGAAGATGCTCTCGTCGACGCGGGCGACATCGACGAGCAGTTTCCTCGCCAGCGCCCGTGCCTCCTGCTGACGCGCCTGCTCGCGGCTCTCCGCCGTCGGGCCGGGGCGGCGGAAGAACGACCACAACCGCTGACCCCATGCCGGCGCGTCAGCGTCGTTGTCGGCATCGGCCTGCTCCGCGACTTCCAGGAACTGACCGCGGACGCGTCGGTCAGCGAGGTTCCCAAGCCGGCCACCCCACAAAGATGCGATCGGCACGCTGTCGGGAACGGCGATGCTGGTGGAGAACCGCAGCACCCGCGGCAGGATGGCTTCGAGCGCCTTCACCTTGGCCGTATCGTCGAGTTCGACGATGTCCTCGTCCGCCACGATGAAGGGATGCCCTTGGCCGGG
>NZ_BBQH01000103.1 GCF_018397995.1 Rhizomonospora bruguierae | reverse complement strand
GGCCCACGTTCACCCACGTCACCCGCAGGCCTGTTCTCCCAGCCCAGGACCACACCCCGAGCACACGAACCCCGGTTTGCGACCGGCGGTCGGCCAGGGTGACCCGCGTTGGCACGGGTTGACCCGGGTTGGCTTCCGCTGGAGAGCACACACCGCGCACATCATCCAAGATCATGAGGAGCCTACCGCCCGGGCGTCGCCGGCCGGCAGGAGGCGGCCTCGGTGGCGACCTTCCCGGGCTTCGGGCGCCGGCTCAGGGCATGACCCGAACCCGGGGCCCCCTGAGGTTGGCCTGCGCGTCTGCCCCTTAAGACACCAAGACGCGCGCATCCATCCGCTGCGCACGTCAACTCATCGGGGAGGATGGTGCGAAACTTCGCTCCGGGAGGCGATCGCGATCTTGAATCTGTCGTGCGTGTTCTGCTCGGTGACGGCTGGCGTTACCGATCCTGGGGTCTGCCTTGCCGTCAACAACGAGTTCGTTGTTTTTCCGGCACTTCACCAGCGGCCGAACAACAGAGGTCACATGCTTCTCGTCCCAGCAGGTCACTTCGGCGGCATCGCCGACGTGCCGCCCGAGAAGGCGGCCCCCATGCTGGCCGCGCTTCAGGTAACGACGCAGGCGGTGAAGGCTGCGTTCGGTGCCAGCGGGACGACGGTGCGGCTCAACCTGGGACCTCCCGCTCAAGACATCTTCCATCTCCACTGGCACATCATTCCGCGGTACGTGGGCGATGACTTCAACAGTGCTAAGTCCTCCGAGGTGCCCCTGAGCGAACGTTTGCAGCTCACGGCGAAGCTTGGCCAGCACCTTGTCAGACGGGCTTCGGCCCGGGTCCGTAAGTGATCAGTCGCCGGCAAACAGCGCCACACCCGTTCGCTCTACCTGGTCTTCCAGACGAGCATGAACGCGCTGGTGGAGTAGGGGCGCACGCTATGAGGGTTGACCGCTCACGTCGCCCGGGTTCGCGCGATCTTGACGGGGCGCCGGCGCTGGTCCTCGGCGCTACCGGTGCTGTACTGTCCGAGGAGCTTATGCACGTGCGCATGGAGTCGCTGACGTATGGGTACTCGCGGATCGCCTCAACGCTACCGAGTGGGCGCTGAGCTGCGTCGAGTACGCGAGAACCTGGGATTGTCCGGGGAGCGCGTCGCAGATTCGCTTCAGTGGTCGCAGTCGAAGGTCTCCCGGATCGAGACCGGGACGACGGCGTTCACCGTTCGCGACGTAGACCGATTACTCGGCCTCTACGGGGTCGATCCCGACATCCGTGCCGAGCTGCTGGCGGCGACTGCGGAGGAGAACGGCGAGGGGTCCTGGATCACGAGTGCCGGCGGCTGGGGACGGAGGCAGGGAGCAGTCGCGGCGCTGGAGTCGACAACGCGGGAGATCAGGCAGTATCAGCCGGTCGTAGTGCCGGGCCTGTTGCAGACCCGAGCCTACGCCCACGCGATGGCGGTCGCGGTCGGGGCGGGAAGCCCGGACTACATCGCCGACGTGCGCATGGCGCGACAGCAGACGTTGGAGGGACCTGACGCGCCTCGCTTCGTGGTTGTGGTGGACGCTCGAGCTCTGCTGTTCCGCGCGTTCCCGGTCGAGGTGTGCCGAGGTCAGATCCAGCATCTGACGGGTTTGGTGGACCATCCCAACATCGAGTTCGGTGTCGTCCCGATCGGCGCGCAGCACGCGGTCGTAGCGGCTCAGGGGTTCACCATCTTCGACTTCCGTTCCGGCCTTAGCCCTCGCACTGTATGGATCGAGTCGCCCGGAGGTGACTGCTATTTCAGCGAGGAGGCTGCCGTCGCCCGGTTTGAGAAGGCGTTCACGGGGCTAAAGTCCGTTGCACTGCGCGGCAATCATGCCGTTAAATACCTCAATGCTCTCGATGTTGAGGTCGAGCGCTTCGACGCCATCATTCCCGGAGTGGGAGGCAGCTGATGACATCAGTGGGGTTCGCAGGCGCGACGTGGCGAAAGAGCAGCGTGAGCGGCGACACGGGCTGCGTAGAGGCCGCGTTCGTCGAGGAGGAGGTGGGGGTGCGGGACTCGAAACTGTCTGACGCCAGCCCTGTCCTGGTCTTCACACGGCACGAGTGGGTGGCGTTCTTGCACGGCGTGGGCAACGGTGAGTTCGGCGTCCCTGCAGCCTGAAAGCTCCCAGCCAGCGCCATCGGCCCGGTCGGCGGCTGTTGCCGACCGGCGGCGTCAGATCCGTCCTCTGTTGGCTGCGGTGGCTGTCTCCGTCGCAGGCGACGGAGCGTTCATCGCCGCCGCACCTCTGCTGGCTTCGACGCTGACAGCCGATCCGCTTGCGATCTCCGCTGTGAGCGCGGCTTTCTACCTGCCGTGGCTCGCCCTCGGGCTGCCCGCTGGAGCGCTCGCGGACAGGTGGCCACGCCGCCGAGTGCTCGTGATCGCCGACCTCGTCCGCGCGGCGCTGATCGGGCTGCTGGCCGCAGCGTTGGTGCTCGGCTGGGCGAGCATTCCGCTGCTGATCACGGTCGTCTTCGCGGTGGGTGTCGCCCAGTGCTTCTTCGACGCCGCGTCGCAGGCCGTGATCCCAATGATTGTCGGCAGGGGCGGGGATGACCTGAGCAAGGTCAACGGCCGGTACTGGGCGCTGGACACCACGGGGCGGTCGTTGGTGGGTCCGCCTCTCGGCTCGTTGACGTTCTCAGTCGGCCGGTCCCTGCCGTTCGCCGTCGACGCGGTCTCGTTCCTGGCCTCGGCGGTGCTGGTGCGGATGCTGCCCGATGTGCGGTCTGAGCAGCCGGCCCACCAGCCTTTGTGGGCGTCGATTCGTGAAGGCATGCGCCACCTGTTCAGAACACCGGAACTTCGCGTCCTCGCGGTCGCGATGGGCGTGTTCAATTTCGGCTATTTCATGGTCATGGGGACGTTCGTGCTCTATGCCCAACGCACACTTCAGCTTCCGAATGCGGCCTACGGGGCTCTGCTGGCGGCGATGGCGGTGGGTGGGATCGTCGCCGCGACCAATGCTCGCCGCCTGATCGCGGGTTTGGCGTACCGCAAGGTGCAGGCTGCCGCGATGGCTGTCCAGGCGGGGGTGTGGCTGGTGGCGATGCTGGCGGGCAACGTCTGGGTGATAGCCGCGCTGTTCGTCGTCTACGGCGCGGCGGCAAGTCTGGCGTCGGTCGCTGTCGGCTCAGCGCGACAGGCGCTGTCGTCGGACGACTTGATCGGTCGGGTGGTCGCGGCGTTCCGGATTCTGGGCCTGGGCGGGGCGGGGCTCGGCGCGCTCGTTGGCGGCGCGGTGGCGAAGTCGGCCGGGCTGGACGCGACCTTCGTCGTCGCCGCGGTGGTGCTGTTCGTGGCCGCGTGTTTCACCTGGCCGAGTAGATGGCAGTCGAATCAGGCGAACGATCACGAAGGGGCGCGGTCGGGCGCTCTCACCTGAGCTCTGTACCGCCATCCGCATCGAGCAGCTCGAGACCGGCAGACATTCCGGGTAGCCGTGGGTCATCGCCGTAGAAGATGCGGTGCAGCGAGACGATGCGGCGGCAGGTCGCGGCGTAGGAGGCCGTGCCCTGCCGCCGGATCATCGGGATGAGCGTGCTGGACACGGAGCGGATCGCGCGCTGGAAGCCCGCGTAGGCACGCGGGATGTCGAATGCCTTCAGCCGCGACTCGACCTCGCTGAGCAACTCGTCGCATGCGGCGTCCAAGTCGATGCCGCCGGTGCGGGGTTGCTGTAGACCGATGTACCGCAGACTGTTCAACACCTTTTCGCGCAGCCGTGAGGCACCCACGGTGGCCAGCGCGGCAGCACGGAGATCCTTGCCGAGCGGTGCGGACAGCAGCGCGGCGCGGACAAGGCACGGCTCGACGTCAGTCGGCGCGTCGGAGAGTGAGGCACCGGTGTAGCGCGAGAGCTTGCGCCCTGCCGTGTCCAGCAGCGTGCCGTGCTGGACGATCATGGCGGGCAATGCGCCGGGTCGGTTGGCGGCTAGGAGCGTCAACAGCCACTTGCGTTGGATATCGAATCCGGCCGCGGCCACGATCGGGCCGTTCAGGCCGAGGCGGCGCAGCAGGCTTGGCCCGAGAGCACCGACCAGCCGCGGATCGAGGATCTCGCCGTCATGTAGCGGGGAAGGGACGCCGAGATTCCGCCGAGGGTGACCGACTCGGATCAACGGATGGACGTCGGTGAGGCTGTGCAGACGGCGGATGCCATAGCCGGGCACCCATTTCACGTTGGCCGCGCGACGGAACACCTCGTCAAGGTCGATGGGTAAGAACCAGTCCCATGTGGTTCGCAGACGCAGCGGGCCGCCACAGGTGAAGCAGTGTTCGGCATCGGCGCTCGGCGGGAGGGCGATCCGGCAGTTGAGGCACCACTTCTCCTCAGCGGCCAGGTAGCGGACGACGTCGTTGTTGGCCAGTTCGGTGATGACGGCTTGGACATGTGCTCGCACGGACGCGTCGTCATCCCGTATTGCGACATGGGGCGACACCACGATGCCGTAGCGTTCCAACGTGGCTACGGCGTTGGTGACAGCAAGTCTGCAGTAGCGGGCAAACTCCTCCGGATCGTGGCCGAACGTCGGCTCCAAGCGGCGGCTCGACATGTTCCACGACTGCGGCAAATGAGCATCGCCGTCGAAGTGCTGGGCAGTCCGGCGAGCCGCGTCGAGCAGCACCCATGTGTAGATGCCGCCGAGGTGCGGCGCACCGGGCGGTGACGGCGGCGCCAACAGGACCGTGCTCGGCTCGCGGTCCTCCCACGCGATCATCGCAGCACCCGCGCTTCTCCGCCCGGCACGTGGCGGAGCAGCCGCCGCCGCTTGGCGCGGGCGAAGTGCGCCATAAATTCGACGAGCTGGCCGACCGTATCCAGGGAGATCGCGTTGAACAGCGAAGCACGCAGGTGTCCAACCTTGCGGTATCCCCACAGTCCGACGAGTCCCTGCTGCGCGGCGTCTGTCTGAAACTCGTCCTCCAGTTCCGCGGTCGGCAGCGCGAACGTGACATTTACCTTCGACCGGCTGTCGCGGTCGGCGAGGCCCGTGTAGAAGTCGCTGTCGTCGATCGTGCGGTAGAGCAGCTGGGACTTGGCAGTGCTGAGGGTGTCCATCGCCTCGACTCCGCCTTGCTGGATGGTCCACCCGGCCATGAGGTTCAGAACGAAGATCGCGCTGATCGGTGGGGTGTTGAATCGCGACCCTGCCTGCGCGTGCGTGAGGTAGCTGAGGAAGGGCGGGAGTTGGCGTACCGGTTCGAGGAGGTCGGCTCGGATCACGACGAGCGCGACGCCGGCGGTGCCGAGGTTCTTGTGAGAGGTCGCGTAGATCAGGCCGTGCCGGGCGACGTCGAACGGGCGGGTGAGGAGGTCGCTGGACGCGTCACAGGCGAGCCACGTGCCCGCCGGAATGTCGGGCGACTGCTTGAACTGCGTGCCCATTTCGGTGTTGTTCGACGTGTAGTGCACGTACCGGGCGTTCGGCGTGAACGACACTTCGGCTGGCGAAGGCAGGCGCAGGTAGCCGTCTGCGTGTGTGGAGGCGGCGATGTTGACGTAGCCATAGACCGCCGCCTCGGCGGCTGCTGCCGCCCCGAAGTGTCCCGTGACCAGGTAGTCCGCGACGGCGTCTGGGCCGAGGTGGTTGGCGGGCAGCATCGTGAACTGGAAGCGCGCGCCGCCGTGCAGTAGCAGCAGCTCGTATCCCGCCGGGACGCCGATGAGCGCGCGGAGGCGCTCGACGGTGGTGTTGTAGAGCTGCTCGAACTGTCCGCTGCGGTGGCCCAGTTCGAGGATGCCGAGCCCGGTGTCGGCGTAGTGCTCGACGCTTGCCTGGTACTCGGTCAGCACGTCGTCGGGAAGGATGGACGGCCCTGGTGCGAAGCTACGTACTCGTGTGGGCATGGCGATGCCTCCGTAGCTGATATGTGCGGATCCGAGGGTTCGGGTAGGCGTGCCCGGCTGGCCGCCATGATTCAGGTAGTGGCCAGCCGGGCGGTATGTCAGGCGATGATGGCGACCTTGATGCCGTCGACGCCGCTGTCGGTGCCCGCGTCATTGAAGACCGCTTCGTCGGCGCGGGCAGCCACGCGAAGCGGTTCGGCCAGTGCTCGGGCGGTCCGGTGGCCGTCGTCGGTGACGCCCTGCAGCACGACTTTCGCGATGCGGGTGTTGCTGCCGAGGCTGAGGCTGCTGCGCAGGACGCGGATCTGGTCGAGGATCGTGGACATGTCGTCGATGAGCTTGCGGTCGGTCCGCCACTGCGGCTGCCCTGCCGGCCAGGACGTGAGGTGAAGGCTGACGGTGTTCTCGTGGGGCCGGAACATCTGCTGGTAGAGATAGTCCGTGATGAACGGGGCGAAGGGCGCGAACATGCCGAGGACGGCGCGGAAGCCGACGCCGAGGGCCGCGCGGGCGCTGGCCCGCTCGGCGTCGGTGTGATTGCCGGAGTTGAGGAACCGCTCTTTGACCATCTCGATATACCGGTCGCAGAAAACCGACCAGAAGAAGCGTGTCGCGGCCTGGTATCCCTGCATGAAGTCGTACTGGTCCATCGCCGCGGTGGTCTCGTCGATGGCGGACGCCAGGTGCGACAGCATCCACCGGTCCACGTCGGTGCACAGCGCGGCGGGATCGGGTGCGGCTTGTGGGTCGAACCCGTACATGGTCATCAGCCGGGCGACGTTCCACATCTTCACGGCGAACTTGCGGCCGGTCTTGACGTCCTTCTCGTTGTAGCGCAGGTCGGTGCCGATTCGGGCCTTGGTGGCCCAGATGCGCAGCGCGTCAGCGCCGTACCGCTCGATGACGTGATCGGGGACGTAGCGGTTGAAGCCATCCGGCGTGGCGGACTGGTCGAGGTCTCGCTTGGCGATCTTCTTGCCCTGCTCGTTCAGCCCCCAGCCGGAGATCATCACGGTCTGCCAGGGCAGCCGGTCGAAGTGGTACTGCGACTGCACGATCGTGTAGAACAGCCAGGTTCTGATGATCTCGAACGCCTGCACACGCAAACTCATGGGAGCCAGCTGCGGGTCGCTGATCAGCCCGTTGACCGCCCAGCCGTCGTTGATCTGCGGCGACAGGGAGGAGGTCATCCACGTGTCCATGACGTCGGGATCCGGGCTGAGGCGACCGGAGCAGGCCGGGCAGGCATCCATCGGCGGTGCGTCGGCGAGGGGGTCGACGGGCAGCGCGCTCAGGTCGGCGGTGACCGCGTGGCCGCAGTCGTCGCAGAACCACACGGGAAACGGCACACCGTAGTGCCGCTGGCGGCTAATGTTCCAGTCCCACTTCAGGCCCTCGATCCAGTCTTCGAGGCGGCGCCGCATGTGGGCAGGTATCCAGGTCAGCTCCTTGGCGCGGGCCAGGAACGCGTCCTGGTGCTCGCGCACGCGGATGAACCACTGCGCCCGGATCTGGTACTCCACCGGCGTCAGGCACCGCTCGTGCACCCCGACGTTCTGCTTGAGTGGGCGGCTGTTAGTCAACGCGCCGATCTCTGCGAGCTGGGCCACGATCGCCGCTCGCGCCTGGGTCAGTTGCAGACCCGCGAACTGCCCGGCGAGCTCTGACAGCCGGCCGTCGGGGGTGACGACGAGCCGCAGGTCGAGCCCGTCGCGTCGCCACTTCAGGACATCTTCGCCGTCGCCGAACGTGCAGACCATCATCAGCCCCGTGCCGAAGGCGGGATCGACGGACTCCTCGGCCTTGATCGGGACCTGATTGCCGAACAGCGGCACGGTCGCCTGGGTGCCGAGCAGGTCCTGGTATCGCTCGTCTTCCGGATGGAAGTACAGCGCCACGCAGGCGGGCAGCAGCTCGGGGCGGGTCGTCGCGATGACCAGCGCCCGACTGTCCGCCGCCGCGAAAGCGATGTCGTACATCTTCCCGGTGCGTTCGAGGTCTTCGACGTCGGCTTGCGCCAGGGCGGTCCGGCACTCGGTACACCAGATGATCGGATCTTCCACCCGACGCAGATGGCCCGCCTGGTGGAGCTTGATGAAGCTGGTCTGCGCGGTGAGCTGGCACCGCTTGTCGATGGTCGAGTAGAGCAGATCCCAGTCGACCGACAGACCCACGCGGCGCCACAGATCCTCGTACCGGGCCGCCGTCTTGCGGGTCTCGGCCAGGCACAGGGCCACGAACTCCGACCGCGGCATGTCGACGGCTTTGACCCCGTAGGTCTTCTCGACGTAGCGCTCGGTGGGGAGGCCGTTGTCGTCGAAACCCATCGGGTAGAAGACACGGTCGCCTTGCATCCTTCGGTACCGGACCACGAAGTCGGGCTGCGAGTAGCTCATGGCGTGGCCGACGTGCAGGTGGGACGCTGACACGTACGGAGGAGGTGTATCGATGCTGAACACCGGGCCGACCGCCGAACGGTCGAACCGGTAGATGTCGTGCTCCTCCCAGAGCGCCCGGACCGCCGTTTCGACGGCGAGATGGTCGTATTCAGTGGCATCCATGCTGCGGCATCCTCACTCTTGCGCTGGCCGGTTTCAGTGGGGGTGGGTCTGGCTGAGGCGACGCTCGAAGATCAGACGGGCCTCGGGGGTGAGGACCATCGACAGCACCTCGCTCGCATCGACGAACCGGAAGTTCGAGTGCTCGGTCAGGCGGGGTGCAGCGCTGTCGGGCAACTCGACCTCGAACGAGAACGCGGCCAGTCGGCCACTCACGACGGGCTGGCCGTCGAACAGGCGGCTGATGGCGAGGTAGGTGCCGGTCTCCTCCCACACCTCACGGGCCGCTCCGTCGCGAGGATCCTCGCCGGCCTGGAGGTAGCCGCCCGGGATCGTCCATTGGCCGGGGTAGAGGTAGTCGTCGGGGCGTCGCTGCACGAGCAGTGCCTTCTGCCCAGCCCACAGGATGCTCATCGCTGCCGCCTGCGGTAGCGCGATGTCCCAGCGGACCGCGCTGTCCTGCCCGTTCCATCGGACGTCGCTGACGCCCCGGCGGCGGAAATCGTCGAGCATGCGGCCATGGACGGCGTCCAGGAAGGTCGCCCCGCGCAACGCGAAGGCCGCGCCCACCTCTTCGAACTGCGAAGTGGCCTTGCGGGTGGCGCACTCTTCCAGGAACGCGATCTCCTCAGCGGTCAGCCGCTCAGTCGCGGTCAGATGATCCAGGCCGTCGCGGTAGCCCATGCTGAGGTAGCCGTAGAACGCCGCAATGTACTCCAGGCTGATGAGCGGCGTCCGCACGAACTCGGCCGCGCCGTGGGGCGCCATCGAGACGTCGAACAGGAACTTGCGCAGGAAGTAGGAGAAGGAGGCTACGGTCCGGATGGCCTCGCGACGGGTACGCGACGGAGGCGGGTCGGTGAACTCGGCGAAGATGTTCCGTCCGAACAGCTTCACGCTGGTGTACTTGGCCTGGTAGATGAACAGCTCCGCGCGGTTCTTGTGCTGGAACAGCTCGTACCGCCCCAGCGAAGGCTGCGCGTCGGCCAAGGTGTGCACGTTGACGCTGATCGGAATGCCGAGCTGTGCGGCCAGCTCGTCGCGGACCTTTGCGATGCCCTCGGCGGTGCCGGCGTCGAGGCTGTCGATGATCATTTGAACGTCGATGTTGCTCTTGGCGTGGGCGATACCCCGTGAACGCGACCCCATCAGCATCGCGCCGACCACCGCAGGGACGCCGCCGAAAGCCTCACGGAGCGCCTCGACGAGATCGGTGTCGATCCGGCGGGTGTTCAGCCGGCCGGAGATCAGCAAGTCGGTCATGCGAAGGACGTCCTTTGCGAGGGGACGAGTAAGGAACCGTAGGCGGGTCGATCGGGCCGAGGGCCGGGATCGGTAGCCGACGACACCTGCCCCAAGGCCATCGTGAGGTCGATCCAGTCGCCGCCGAGCTCGGCCGAAGCAGTGGCGGCTTCCAGCACAGCCACCACGATCGCGCCGTGGATGCCGTCAGTCCGCGGACGCGCACCAGTGCGGACGCAGTCCGCGAAGTGGCTCAGCTCGGTGTCGAGCGGAGGGCGAGAATCGCCTGCCGACAGGGTTCGCGGTAGCACCTTGCTGCCGTTGACGTGCAGCCGGACAGCTCCGCCCACGTCGTCGTAGACGATGCCTCCCGCTGTGCCCGCGACCGTAGCCCGCCTGACCTTCTCGGGGTCGATGCAGCTGACGTGCACGTGGCCGAGGAAGTCGCCGAAGTCGAGTGTGAGGAAAGCCAAGTCGGAGATGGTGGGCCGGGTGAACATGTACTCCACGCAGCGCACCGCCGCCGGCGGACGTCCAGCCCAGCGGATCAGGATCGACACGTCATGCGGTCCGAGGTTCCAGATGACGTTGGCGTCCTCGCGGAACCTTCCGTACGCCAGGCGCTGCAGGCTGACGTAACGCAGCTCGCCAACCTGCCCCTCCCGGAGAGCACGCTCAACGTCGATGACGTGCTCGGAGTACAGGAACGTGTGGCCCACCATGAGAGTGAGGCCGGCTGTCGCCGCAGCCTTGGCCAACGCGACCGAGTCCGTGGTCGACATAGCCAGCGGCTTCTCGACGAATACGTGCTTGCCCTGACAGATCGCCGCCATAGCAAGCTCGAAGTGACTTGCGGCATCCGTCACGATCAGCACTGCGTCGAACTGCCGGTCATTCAGCAGGTCCGCTGGCGGTAGGACCTTGGGTGCGGACGCCAGACGGGCGGCAAGCCTCGTCGCAGCCTCGGGATTGACGTCCGCTACAGCCGACAGCCGGGCTCCGACAGTTCGTTCAGCTGCCGCCGCGACGTTGGCACCCCACTGCCCGCAGCCGATCAGACCGAGCCTGACCGGCCCGGTGGTCCGGCGATCTCGCTCTTCAGCGTCAGGCGCGGTCGCAGCCTGGGGGTCTGGCATCGAACTGCCTCCTACAGCATCACGAAACAAGATCCTCTATGCATGCACGCATGAATAACGTTCTATGGAAATCCCTCTGATGTCAAGGAAGTTGCTGTGCGGCGAGTGGACTGACCACAGTCGCAGGACGTCGGCGCGCGGCATCGATATCACCGGATCTGCCTCTACGATCACCGAAGGTAGATGGAGAGGGAATGCCGACTTACGGTCCGACTTCGCTGCCGGACCGCAGGTAGCTGACCCGAAACCTGACACGCTGCGGGTCGGCGGCGCCACGGTCGCCCGTATAAGGACCTGCGGCTTTGGCCACCTTACGAGGGCAGGCACGAGATCGTCAGCAGGATGCGCGCGACGCCGCACCGCTGGCCGGCGGCTGGCCGATACGCCGACTGCTCCAGCGTTAAGCTGTAGGGCTTGAACAGTCCGCCCTTCCGGTGGTGCCCTTACTCTGGCATCGCTTGGTTGGGACCGCAGTCGGCAGCCGCTGCCCGGCGGCAACACGCCTGAGGTGGATGATCTGCGCGGCTAGTGGCATATTTTGCAAAACCGGCACGTTGGTCGAGGGGAGAGACT
>NZ_BBQH01000102.1 GCF_018397995.1 Rhizomonospora bruguierae | reverse complement strand
CCTCACACCTCGTGCGACGACTACTCACCCACGTTCTGGTCCACGAAACGGCTGGCGAAGATTACCACCAAGGTGTGGGACACCACGCGCAGTCCAGCCGCGTGGCAGGACGTGAAGTCGTGGACTCTCGACCATGGCTTCCCGCCGACCGGTGACGGCAGCGACCATCCCGGGCTGTGGCTGAACTCCATCACTCACGCCGGGCATGTCGGCGGGACGGTCACCATGCCGCCGGTGTCGTTCACGCCCGTGTCGATGCCGAACCGGGTGCTCACCAAGACCAACACCAGCAACAACTGGCAGCGGATCGGGAACATCGTCACCGAGACCGGCGCAAAGATCCAGGTCACCTACAGCCTGCCCGAATGTACCGCGTCGAACCTGCCGACAGCGGCGCACACCAACACCATGCTGTGCTATCCCGTGATCGGCCCCGACCCATATGATCCGGACGGGGCGGAGATCACCGAGTGGTGGCACAAGTACGTGGTGACTCAGGTGTCGGAGTCAGATCTACGCGTCATGGTCGATGGCTCGGACCACGGTGCCCCGACGAAGAACACGTCCTACAAGTACGTTGGTGACCCGGCGTGGCACTACGCGGACGACGACGGCCTGATCAAACCTAAGCGCAAGACGTGGAACCAGTTCCGCGGCTACGCAACAGTCGAGACCCGCGCCGGCGACGCCCCGAACCAGACCCTGACCGTGACCACCTTCCTGCGCGGCATGCACGGCGATCGTGCCGCGCCATCGGGTGGAACCCGCCAGGTCCCCGTCGCAGCCTCCATCGGCGAGAGCGTGAACGACGAGGACCAGTTCGCCGGCATGATCCGCGAGCAGGTGACCTATGACGGCGTGACGAGTAAACCCGTGTCCAAGGTGGTCAACGTGCCTTGGCTGTCACCCCCCACCGCCTCGCGAACGATCAACGACGACACTGTCACTGCCCGGTTCACCGACATAAAGGTCACATACCAGGCGACCGCGCTCGGCCTCAACGGGCAAGGAGGGTGGCGGACCACCCGCACGGAGACGAAATTTAACGACACCTATGGCACGCCGGACTGGGTGCAGGACGACGGTGATATCGCCAAGACCGGCGACGAGCAGTGCGTCACGTACACCTACAACCGGAACACCGACAAGAACATCGTCGCGACGGTCAAGCGGACGAGCACGACCGCGCTGACTTGCAACAAGTCCCCGGCCAGCACGGACGATGTGATCTCCGACGAGCGTAACTACTACGACGGGGCGGACAGCCCCGATACCGTTCCCTCCGTCGGTGCCGTCACCAGCGTCGAGCACCTGAAAGACTGGACTCCGGCCGGCGGTACGTCGTGGCAAACCACCAGCCAGACCACCTACGACACCTTCGGCCGGCCGCTGACAGTCACCGACGTGCGAGGCAACACCACCACGACGACCTACACACCCGCCTCCGGAGTAGCGACCAAGGTCACCGGGAGTACGCCGGACCCGAACGGCGGCATCGCGTGGAGCAGCACCCTCGACGTCGCACCCTACTGGGACCTGCCGGTACGGGCCACGGACCCGAACAACCGCGTCACCGACGCGGAGTACGACCCGCTAGGGCGTCTCGCCCGCGTCTGGAAGGTCGGCTGGGACAAGGCGTCCAACCCCAACAGCCCATCCGTTGAGTACAGCTACGTCTACCCCGCCGGCTCCGGCTACCCCTACATCCGGACCAGGCAGCTCAACGCCGCCGGCGGCTACCTGACCAGTTACCAGATCTTCGACGGCTTCCTCCGGCCCCGTCAGACACAAGGTTCCGCGGTCGGCGGGGGGCGCGTCGTCACGGACACCATCTACGACAACGTGGGCCGGGCAGCGGCCCAGTACGCCGCGCACGTCGAGCCGGGCGATCCGGTGGGGGAGCTGTGGTGGGAGCCGGAATGGTCCGTTCCCGCCCTGACCAAAACCATCTTCGACAACGCCTCCCGGCCCGTCAGTGAAACCTTCTACGGCACCGATGGGGTCAGCAACCTGATCGTCAAGTGGCGAACCACCACCTCCTACACTGGCGACACCACGACCGTTACTCCGCCCGAAGGCGGCACCCCGACCACCACCGTCACCGACGCCCAAGACCGCATGGTCGAGCTGCGCGAGTTCACCAGCGACCAGGGCGTGACCGGCCCCTACCGGGCCACCCGGTACAGCTACAACCGCAAGGGCCAGTTGTGGCGGCTCACCGACGCGGGCGGTAACGAGTGGACGTCCACGTTCGACGTCAAGGGCCGCCAGATCGAACAGAACGACCCCGACACAGGCCGCACCACCAGCGAGTACAACGACTTCGACGAGCTGACCAAAACCACCGACGCCAACAACGCGACGCTCGCCTTCCAATACGACAAGCTCGGCCGCAAGATCGGCGTATACGACACCAGCATCTCCAGCGCGACCAAGCGGGCCGAATGGAAGTACGACAAGCTGTTCACCGGGCAGACCTTCCGCGGGAAGCTCACGGAAACCATCCGGTACGAACCAGCCGGTTCGGCGAACGCCTACAGGCAGCGCGTCGCCGGATTCAACACCCGCTACCAGCCAACCGGCGTCTCCTACGTCATTCCCACCATTGAAGGCACCGGCCCGGCCGGGACGTGGACCTACGCCTACTCCTACTCCACCTTCGACGGCACACCAACGGCCATCGGCTACCCGGCAGCGGGCGGACTCACCGCGGAGACCGTGACCGCCAAGTACGACAAGGTCACCGGCCTGCCGACATCGCTGGAAACCAACCTCATCGGGCTGGGCACCTACGTCAGCGGCCAGACATACACCGCGTTCGGCGAACCGAGCATCACCACCCGCCAAACCAGCGGAAGCACTTATGTCGAGGACTCGACCGAGTACGACCTGACCACCCGCCGCATCAGTCGCACCCTGGTCCAACCCGAAACCGCCACCGGCACCGTCTCCGACCGCCAATACAGCTACCTCGACGCCGGCCCGATCCGCTCGATCAGCGACGTACCACAGGTCGGCAGCGCCGACACCCAGTGCTTCCGGCAGGACACTCTAGGGCGCCTGACCTCCGCTTGGACACCCAAAGCGGGCCTCAACTGCGGCACCGATCCAAGCGTCGCGAACCTGGGCGGGCCGGCCCCGTACTGGCTGGACTGGACCGTCAACCTCGTCGGCAACCACACCAAGGAAGTGTCCCGCACCGCCGCCGGCACCACCACACGCGACTACACCCACCCCACCAGCGGCGCCGGCGTCGCTCGGCCACACGCTGTCACCAAGGTGACCACCACCAAGCCAGACCAAACCTCAGTGGTCACCAGCTACGACTACGACACGACAGGCAACACCACCTGCCGGCCCACCGGCGACACCACCAACACCTGCCAACACGACGCAAACTCACAAGTCCTCGAGTGGAACCCCGAAGGCCGACTCGCCACCGCCACAGCCGCCGGAAAGCCCATCGAGACCAACATCTACGACGCGGACGGAACCCGCTGGCTTCGCCGCGACGCGGCCGGCACCACCCTGTACCTTCCAGGCCAGGAGGTCCGCCGCGAAGGGACCAGCATCACCGCCACCCGCTACTACAACTTCACCGGCAAACTGATCGCCTCACGCAACCGCACCGGCCTGACCTGGCTCTACACCGACCACCAAGGCACACAGACCCTCAGCATCAACGCCAACAGCCAAGCAGTCACGATCCGACGGCAAACACCCTACGGCGGTCCCCGCGACACCCCGCCAGTGCCCTGGATCAACACAAAGGGCTTCGTCGGCGGCGACAACGACCCAACCGGACTGGTGCAACTCGGAGCACGCCACTACGACCCCAGCCTCGGCCGGTTCGTCTCGGTCGACCCACTCCAAGACCCGAAACAACCGGAACAGTGGAACGGCTACGCCTACGCCAGCAGCAGCCCGATCAGCCGCAGCGACCCGAGCGGCCTCATGGCCACAGAGGGAAAGGTAGGTGGCTGCGTCGGGAAATGCCCGCCACCGCCACCTGCAGGTGGCGGCGGCGGAACCGCCCCGGCCAAGCAAGAGTCGCGGTGGGACAAGTTGGAAGCGTTCATCGCAGGCGCCAAGACCGGCATCGACCGTTACCCCCACGATACTGCCGCAGCGATCGCCGTAGCCATCGAGGACCCGATCGGCACCCTGAAAGGGATGTCGGCAGAAGCTGTCGCCTGGCAAATAAAGTACGCCCCCGGTAACCCCGCAATCGGCTGGAGTTGCGTCTTCAGCGGGATATGTAGCGCCTACGAGAAGTGGCAGGACGGCGACTACTACGGGGCCGGTATAGAGGCTGGCGGCATGCTCGCGGGAGCGCTTCCCGGCATCGCCATCTCGATCGTCACCGCCGGCGCGGGCATCGCAGCCACGGAGGGAATAACCGCGATCCGAGCCGTTACCGTCGCCCTACGCGCAGCCACGGGCATACCCGAGCGGCCCAAACTCCCCGGTATCAGGACGAAGCCCATACCCTGCAACAGTTTCGCCGCCGGCACGGAAGTCCTCCTCGCCGACGGAACACGTACCCCCATCAAAGACGTTGAGGTCGGCGACATCATCCTGTCCACGGACCCCACCACCGGGGAAACCCGGGCAGAACGCGTAACCCACCTGCACCTCAACCAAGACACCGACCTGACCGACCTGACCGTCCAGGAGCCGACCGGCGCCAAGACGGTCATACACACCACCCAAGAACATCCCTTCTGGGACGAGACCGCACAACAATGGGTGAACGCCAACCAACTGCCCGCCGGTCACCAGCTACACAGCAGCGACGGCGCCACCACGGCGACGGTGCTGGCGGTCACGAACCTCACCGGCATCCAGACCATGTACAACCTGACCGTCACCAACCTCCACACGTACTATGTGATGGCCGGCAACACGCCGGTGTTGGTCCACAACTGCGGCGGAGAGGTTCCGGCACCTTCGATGGCCGGCAAGCCGCTCGGTCCTCATCGTCCTTCTGGAGTCGGCGATGACTGGATAGCGAGAACGGCTGATAATGGAAAGGGTAGTGTTTGGCAGGCTCCTGGATCAACGGGGAACGCGGACATGGTTCGCACCATGAACCCGACGACCATGTATCCGAATGGGTATGTACGCTTTTATAACAGGCATGGTCAGCCGATCGGGCTCAATGGAAAGCCGGGCTCGAAGGCTGAAACGCACATTCCAATGAACCCCGATGGAACATATCCGCTGCCGAATGGATGGTAGAAGTGGATCTCAACTTGGGAGGCCAGTCGGTAACCCGGGTCTGCTTCGATGCCAGTTTCACGATCCTTACCAGTGGGGACTGTGAACTGCGCGTCGAAACCGAGTCGATCATCAAAACGCCTGCTGGCGACTTGGTGAAGTTCGACCCAGAGTCTCCAGGGAATACCGTCATCTACCTGACGAAACTAGTGCGTGAAATTGTCACTTCCGCTGAAGTGGGAAGCGTCGGGAATCTACTAGTAACATTTGGGAGCGGTGCGGAACTGACTGTTGCTCCGCATGCCGAGTACGAGGCCTGGGGGCTTGTGGGGCCGAAGGAAAGGCGAGTGACGTGCATGCCTGGGGGTGAGGTTGCGCTGTGGAGCGAACGGAATTCGTCGTAGAGGGCTCTCCAAGACGCTTCCCATTGCGCATTTTGCCCGCCTCGACGATGGACCGGTCTAACGGAAGCCGTGTGCGGAGGATTGAGCGATGATTTGGCCACCGCTCCTTGGCCTCCTCGGGCGCCGTCAGGGACGGTCACACTCCGTGATGGGAGGGCGTTGGTGGTTGCCCCGGTCCGCCCGGTTTGCCGTCACGGTTGCCGTCAGCCAATTAGTGTCGTCGGTGGTGATCGATGTAGCCGAACGCTGGGCGGTGCACTGTGGCGCGCCGCGTAGCGGTGCGGCGTCGATCCCCGGAACCGCTCGCTCAGGGTGGTCGGTGAAGGGATCGTCACGGCCTCGGCCGGTGAGTCGTCCGGGCACAGGATGAGTGGCCGCTGTCGTTGGGCGTGCGCGCGGGGCCGTAGGCCGTAGCGCGTGCGCGTGCGTCCGGCGTAGCCGGGCGCTCTTGATCCTGTAGAGCAGTTTTGAGCCAGTCGGATCTTGGTCGAGGGCCTTGGTCCGGCTGGCTTACTGCTTCGGCGTGCGGTTGCGGCTGCTACGGGGGCGCTTGGCGGGTGGCGGGGCTTTCTCGTCGTTGCTGGGGCGTCGGAGGTGTTCGGGTTGCTGGGCGAGGTTGCCTCGGTCGGCCTGGTATTTGATCACTGCGTCGATGAGGTCGTTGTTGGTGTCGGCGTGGCGCAGCAGTTCGTGTAGGGCTGTGTTTTTGTCGTCGGTGGTGCGGGCGTGGTGGTAGCGGATGGTGATGGCTTGTTGGTCGGCGAGGTAGGCGGCGACTCGGCTTCGGAGGTCGGGGTCGTCGATGGGTTCGCGGAGGACGCCGCCGCGTAGTAGGTCGAAGGCGTCGGGGTGGACGAAGGTGCCTTTGCCGGCGACGCTGTAGGTGATGCGCCGGTGTTGGAGTTCGCGTAGTGCGCGTTGGGCGGTCATGGAGGCCACGCCGTAGAGGTCGGCCATCTTGCGGGCGGACGGTAGTGGGTCGTTGGGGTTGAGGCGTCCGTCGCGGATTTGGTCGAGGATGTCGTCGACGACCTGCTGGAACAGGGCTCGCTTGTCGTCTGGGTCGTGGGCCATGCGCTGATCGTAAGCCATCACGAGCTGATCAGGCGAGACAGGCGTCACATGACACTCATGTGCCCAAACCTCTTGACCGTCACGGGTGTCACGTGACACTTATGTGCACGGGACGCACGCTGCAGTGGCGTGGGCCGGAGTAGAGGAGAACACAACATGTTGGTGTTGCCGATTGATGGCAGCCAGATGCTGCTGGTGCTGGCTGTGCCGGCGCCGCAGTTCAAGGACAAAGCCAACGGGGTAGCCGCGACTGACAGGGTCACGGGTGCGCCGTTGATGGAGGTGCCCCTGGCGTTGACGGTCGAGGGTGGGCAGCCGCAGGTGTTGCGGGTGTCGGTGCCGCAGCCGTCGGTGCCGAAGGACCTGGCCGTGGGGCAGATGGTGCGGGCGTCCGGATTGACGTTCGTGACGGGGGAGAAGAACGGCCGGGCCTGGCAGATCTTCCGGGCGTCGGCGTTGACGGCGGTGAAGCCCGGATGATCCATCCCCCTGATACCCGCCTGGTCGTGGCGGTGCCGGCCATCGTGCTGGCGGTCGCCGCCCTGGCCGTACTCGTGTGGCTCGGCGCGCACGCCGTGCGGTACCTGGCGGCGGACAAGCAGGTTCGTCCGGTGCTGCGAATCGCCTGGCGGATCAGGTACACGTGGCGGCGGACCGCCCGCCGGGTCGGCCTTATGCAGACCGAGCGGGTCCACCCGCCATGGTGGTCGAGCAGGCCGCCGGGCACGGTCGTGACCCGGGAGTTGATCCCGGTGGTCACGGTGGCGGCCGAGCGGTGGGGCGTGCGCGTCGACGCTTCCACGGTGGGCCGGCTCGGCGTTGAGGAGTTCACCCAGACGGCCGGGCATCTGGCCGACGTGTGGCGGTTGCCCCTCGTCAGGGTGGCGCAAGTCCGTCCCGGCCTGGTCCGGATACGGGCGCTGCTGCACGACCCCCTCACCCAACCCGCGACCTGGACCGAACCGACCGATGCCGAGTCGGACCCGGCGGTGTGGGTCGCCGGCGCGGACGCCGACGGCCAGCCGGTCACGATCCGCTCGGCCGGTGTCTCCGGCGTGGTGGTGGCGGGTTTGGCGGGTTACGGCAAGACGTCGTTCCTCAACGCCCGGTTCTGCCAGCTCGCCCCGTCGTCGGCGGTGCAGTTCGTGTTGATCGACGGCAAGGGCGGCCCGGATTACGACGACCTGTTCACCCGCGCGTGGCTGTCGGCGAAAGACGACCCGGAGCAGGTCCGCGACCATCTGGCTCGGGTGCGGGAGTTGATGGTCGCCCGTCAGCACGCGATCCGCTTGGTGCTCGGCGTGAAAAACGTGTGGCACGTCGGCCCGTCCGCCTCCTGGCCCCTGGTCGTGGTGGTGATCGATGAGGCGCACACGTTCCTGAACGAGACCAAGGGCACCGACGCGCAGTCCAAGCGCCTCGACGCCCTGGCCCGGGAGACCGCCCGGCTGGTGGAGGAGTTGATTCGTAAGGGCCGCAACGTCGGCATCCAGGTCGTTCTGGCGACGCAGAAGGCGACCGGTGATGCGATCCCGACGAAGATTCGCGATAACTGCCAGGTCGCGATCAGCTTCGCGCAGCGCACCTCGGAGGCGGCCACGGCCGCGCTCGGCTCGGACATCACGGCCGCGCCGGATGAGCACCCGCGTCGCCTGCAAGACCCGGCCTATGTCGGTGTCGCCTCGATGGTGGCGCAGGGGCGGCCCGGGTTCACCCTGGTCCGCACGCCGTACGTGCCGGACGCGACCGCCGATGCGATCGCCACCGCGACCGCTCACCTGGTCCGCGACCCGCTGCACCTGTTGACCACGGGAGAGGCGGTGGTCGATGCCGCACCCCGATGACGAACTCCCCGGGCAGAGCGGCGGCCCATTCCGCCAAGAACACTCCGCCGCGCTGCCCGGGTCCAGCCCCTATCCCAGCAGTGAGAAGGAACCACCCTCGATGATGTCACCCCAACCCATACCGGCCGACCCGGGCGGCCTGCTCCGCGTGGCGGCCTCCACCGGCCTCGCCCAGCAGGTCGGCCAGTGCCGGCATCCAGTCGCTATCGCCGGTAGCAGTCTGCTCGTCGAGCGGAGTACCGGCCGGCTCGTCGACCGCCTGGACCCAACGGCCTCACCGGGCCGGGTGGTCGGGTTGCGCTGCCGCAGCCGCCGCGCGTCGGTCTGTCCGGCTTGCTCGGCGTTGTACAAGCTGGACGCCTACCACCTCATCGCCGCCGGCCTGCACGGCGGGAAGGACACCCCGGCGCAGGTCGCCGACCGACCCCGGCTGTTCGTCACGGTGACCGCCCCGTCGTTCGGGCCGGTGCACCTCGGCCCGGACCGGCACAGCCAGCCCCGCCCCTGCCATCCGCGCGCCCGGCGTGCGGCGGCTCGTCGTAGCTGTGGCCGGTGGCACCTCGCCGCCGATCCGACGATCGGCACGCCCCTGGACCCAACCGGCTACGACTACCCCGGTCAGGTGCTGTTCAACGCGCACGTCGGACTGCTGTGGGCACGGTTCACCACCGAGACGCGTCGTGGCCTGGCCGCTGCGGCCGGCCTGCCCCGCGCGGTGGCGGCCCGGCAGGTGCGGGTGGTGTTCGCCAAGGTCGCCGAGTTCCAGGCCCGAGGCGTGGTGC
Source organism: Rhizomonospora bruguierae (assembly GCF_018397995.1). Lineage (GTDB taxonomy): Bacteria > Actinomycetota > Actinomycetes > Mycobacteriales > Micromonosporaceae > Rhizomonospora > Rhizomonospora bruguierae. The sequence goes on along the minus strand of NZ_BBQH01000102.1, from coordinate 5,318 downwards.
ACCTACACGCGATCGTCCGCCTCGACGGCGCCGACGGCCCGTCCTCGGCCCCGGCCGGCTGGGCCAGCACCGACTTGCTCGACCACGCCATCCACGCCGCGATCCGGCGAGTCGAGGTGACCACCCCAGCCTGCCGACGGGTGCCAGCCCGACAGTTGAGGTGGGGCCGGCAGGTCGACGTCCGCCCCATCGCCCGCGCTGACGGCCTGTCGGAGACGGTGGTGGCCCGGTACGTGGCGAAGTACGCCACCAAGGTCGCCGAAGCGGCGGGGATCGACCTCGGCCCGATCTACTGCCGCGCGTGCGACGGCCACGGCACCAACCCCACAACGGCGGTGCTGTGTCACCGATGCGCGGGGAGCGGCCGGCGACCCCGGGTCAGCCTGCGGCACCTGAGCGGGCACGCCCGTCGGCTGGTCGACACCTGCTGGTGGCTGGGCGGCCAACCCGGCCTCGGTCGACTGCGGCTGCGCCGGTACGCGCACACCCTCGGCTTCCGGGGCCACTTCGCCACCACATCCCGCACCTACTCCACCACCTTCACCGCGCTACGCGCCGAACGGCGTAGCTGGATGGCCGACCGGCGTGCCGAGCGGGCCGGCGTCGATCCGGCGGGCGTGCTCGTCGTCGGTGACTGGCGCTACGTCGGCCCCGGAGGTGGGGCGTGACCGCTGATCTGCTGACTGTCGCCCAGGTCATGGACCGACTCCAAGTGTCCAAGCACACCGTCTACCACCTCATCCGCACCCGACGACTCCGATCGGTACGCATCGGCCGGTGCCGCCGCGTCCCCGCCACGGCGCTGGCCGCCTACCTGCGCGAGTTGAGCGGGGAGGTGACCGGACATGGCCGGTAGGAAACGCGCCAACGGTGAAGGCACCGTCTACCAGCGCGCCGACGGCCGGTGGGAAGGCGCCGGCTACATCCAAGCCGCCGACGGCAGCAGCCGACGGGTCCGCGTCTACGGCGCCACCCGCAAGGAAGCCGCCGACAAGCTGGCCGCCAAACTCGCCGACTCCCACCGGGGCCTACCCGCGACCGCCGACCCGACGCTCACCGTCGCCGACTACCTCACCCGCTGGCTCACCACCGTGGCGGTCCACCAGGTACGGCCCACCACCTACGCCAACTACGTCACCTACATCCGCCAGTTCCTCATCCCCGCACTCGGTCACCGGCGGCTCGCCGCGCTCACCGTCACCGAGGTCCGCACCTTCCTCGACACCATCCAGACCGTGTGCCAGTGCTGCGCCCGTGGCTGGGATGCCCGCCGCGACCCGCACCACCGGCGCAAGGACCGGCGGCCCCGCTGCTGCGCCGTCGGCGCCTGCTGCCAGCGCCACGTGAAGCCGGCGACCGTCCGCTACATCCGCGCGGTCCTGTCCGCCGCCCTCGCCCACGCCGTACGGGAGGAACTGCTGTACCGCAACGTCGCCTCCCTGGTCCGCCTTCCTACCCCCGCCCGTAGCCGATACCAGCCGTTCACCGCCGGCGAGGCCCGCAAGTACCTGTACGCCGCCGCGTTCCACCGCCACGGCCCGCTGTTCGAACTCGCGCTACGCACCGGCATGCGACGCGGGGAAATCCTCGGCCTGCAATGGTCCGACATCGACCTCGACGCCGGGCACCTGTCCGTACGCCGCACCCTCGCCCGCACCAAAGGCGGCATGACCTTCCAACCACCCAAGACCGAAGCCTCACAACGGCGGATCCTGCTACCCCGCGACTGCATCGCCTCGCTGACCCGCTACCGCCAACGGCAGGACATCGACCGGCGGGAAGCCGGCGACACCTGGACCGACCTCGACCTGGTGTTCGCTACCGCGACCGGCGGACCCCTCGACCCCGCCAACGTGCACCGTCAGCACGAAACGATCTGCTACCTCGCCGAGGTCCGATACATCCGCTTCCACGATCTCCGACACACGTGCGCGACGCTGCTGCTGGAACAAGGCGTCGAACTCGTCACCATCAAGGAACTCCTCGGGCACGCCCGGCTCCACGTCACCGCCGACATCTACGCCCACGTCCGACCCCGCCTGCACCGCAACGCCATCGAAGCCATGAACCGAGCCCTACAACCCGACGACACCGACCTTGGCGACCACACCCCACCCGCCGACGACTGATACCCGACCAGCGGCGCCCCGACCAGACCCATGATCCTAGTCGGGGCGCTTGCTACTCGTTGCGCAGTGCCGCCGAGCGTGGCCAGGCGAGGAACCGCGCGTGCAGGACCCCCGACGGGGTGTGCGGCAGGTCCTCACACGCCTGCACCAGGTACGCCGACAGGTGCAGCATCAGCGATATCCGCGCGCCGGTGAACTCCGCGACGAGCTGCCGCTTACGGGTCCGGCACGGCCACGCCGCCCCGCACCCCGCGCAAATCCACTGCGGCCGTACCGGCTGATGTACCGACACCCACCCCACCACCCCTTCGGATCGTTGGAAGGGGGAAGGGGCCACCGTCGACATCCGACCCGACCACTCCCAGGGCCGGCGGCCCCTTCCCCCTGGCACCCGCCAGCCCGGCGATCTCCGCAAGCGAACCGGCGAGGCCCTGCCGCTGAACCTACGAACCAGCCCAGGGCACCCCAACGTCCCGACGGACACCAGCCTGGACACTTCCACGGCCCTGGTACGTCCCGCCGTGTCCACTACCGTGGACGGTATGAGTCACCGCCTCCGCGCGGCCATGCTCCGCGCCCACCTCGACCCGGCCGCCCTCGCCGCAGCCGTCGGTGTCGACGTCAAGACCGTCACGCGGTGGCTCGCCGGTCGCGTCCCCCACCAACGCACCCGCCTCGCCGTCGCCGACGCCCTCGGTGAGGCCGAAGCCGACCTGTGGCCCCAGACCCGCCCCGACCAGGCTCCGGGCGCGGAGTCCACCGCTGAGGTCGTCGCCGCCTACGCCCACCGCGCCGACATCCCTCACCACGTCTGGGCGGCCCTGCTCACCGGCGCCACCACGCGGATCGACTTGCTCGGCTACGCCTACCCGTTCCTGCTGGAACTGCTGCCCAACACCATGCAGATCATCACCGACAAGCCGCCAACGGCGCCCGGGTCCGGCTCGCGTTCGCCGACCCCGACTGCCCGCACGTCGCCGAACGCGACGCCCTCGAACAGATCGGCGGCACTCTGCCTGGTCGGATCCGCAACGCCCTCAACTTCTGCGAACCCCTCCACGGGGTTCCTGAGGTGGAGATCGGCCTGCACACCGTGCACCTGTACAACTCGGTGTTCCGGTTCGACCATCAGATGATCGTCACCCCGCATTTGTACCGCGCCCGCGGCTACCAACACCCCGCCCTGCACCTGCGCGAACTCTCGCCGCACGGCATCTTCGCCGCCCACGCCGACCAGTTCGAACAGATCTGGCAAACCACCACCGCCTACGCCAAGGAGACCCGGTGACCGGCCGGCGCGACTACTACCACGACCCGAACGCCCCCACTGCGAACAGCCTCGTCCCCAGCGCCGCCGCCATCGTCACCGACCAGCACGGCCGCGTGCTGCTGCAACGACGCACCGACTCCGGCAACTGGGCACTACCCGGTGGTGCCATGGATATCGGCGAAACTCTGCAACAGTGCGCCGTCCGCGAGGTCAAGGAAGAGACCGGCCTCGACATCGAGATCACCGGCCTACTCGGCATCTACACCGACCCCGCACACGTCATCGCGTACGCCGACGGTGAGGTCCGGCAAGAGTTCACCGTGACCTACCTCGCCCGAGTCACCGGCGGCACGCTGACCGTCAGCGACGAATCCACCGAGGTCAGCTTCATCCACCCCACCGACTTCGACCACATCCCCATCCACGACACCGTCCGACTCCGCCTGCACCACCACGCCGAGCAGCGCGACACCCCCTACCTCGGATAACGCCACCCATCGATGCCCTGACCGCTGAAGAGCGCAGACGTCTCCCCAGGTTGCCGTCACCGTCGCCGTCAACACCGATAAGCTTCGATGCGGTGAGTTGGCGCTACGCACGAAAGGCCAGGTGAAACGCCATGAAAACGTAAGTCACACTGCGTGACGGGCTGAAAATCCCACACGTACTATGTGATCGCTGGGTCGACTCCGGTCCTCGTGCATAACGATAATGGCGGCATTGATCTCAGCAAGGCGACGCCTTGGCAGGGGGGTCGATTCCCGGTGGGCGGCGCAATTGATGCCGGCGGACCGGCGAACGGAATTCTTTACCGCACTCAGAATGGGGTCATTAGCAACTACGCCGTATACGATGCGGATGGAGTCATCTTGCGGCGAGTTGATTTGGTAGGTGCCGCACATCCTGGTGCGGGCGGCGGACTGGTGCCGACACCCCACGTTCAGGAGTTCAGCCGGAACGTGACTCCCGACGGGCGGGTCTTCCCGCAGCAAAGCAAGATTGCAACACCGGCTGGCCCGGGGGATCTTCCGCGCGTCGGGTGCTGATAGACGCAAGTGGGACGATACTGGGGTCCGAAGAGTAGAGAAAGGCAGGTAAGCCGTGGATCTTAGCAAGCTTCCCCAGCTAGAGGGCTGGATCAGGGCTGGCGAGGAGTTCGATCCAAGAACCTTTCTGCAGTCCACAGCGACCGTGGGCGAGGCTGCCGCCATGTCGACGCTCTTCTGGCCCGAGTTCACCGAGTATCGTAATGGCGTCTTCTTGCGCTTTCTCTTCGAGCGGCATGGAGTCGATGTCTGGTTCGATGAACTAAAGGGAGACAAGAGCGCAGTTGAGGGTGTTGTTAACCACGTTCATTTGTGGGACGTGTTCCCACCGAAGTCAGAAGCTGAATACACCGTGTTGGCTGAGCTGGCCCCGCGCATTGCGGCGATGTGGTGTGCAGCGCTCAAATCCGCATTCCCCGCGCGAGAATTCGTTGTCTCTGTGGCCGATGCGTCAGAGGATTACGGGCCCACGATATCGATTCGATCAGCCTGACTGCGCCGCTACCCGACGTATCGGTGCCACTGTGTTGTGGGTGGGTGGGCGTGGTTGTCCGCCTGGGTTGCTGTCACGGTTGCTGTCAATCACCCGGTACGTATGTAAATTAATATATGAAAGGGCGAACGACAGTGGCGAGGTTTTCCGGTGGCGCGGCGCGTAGCGTCGCGGCGTCGATCGCCCGAAGTGTCGCGGTGCTTGCCGTGTGAAGCGATCGTCACGGCCTGACGACCTCGATAGGCATACTCGCGAGCTGCGTTGGTTGTCGTCTGGCCCGGATTGGGTGCCGGTGCGTCGGCGCGTGCGCGCGGGGCCGGGACGGCTGTAGCGCGTGCGCGTGCGTCCGGCGTAGCCGGGCGCTCTTGATGTTCCTGTAT
>NZ_BBQH01000101.1 GCF_018397995.1 Rhizomonospora bruguierae | reverse complement strand
TACTCAGGCGGCGATGATGCGCGCGAGGGTGCGGCTACCCATCCGGCTCATGGTGGGGTTGCTCTCGATGTAGTACCAGACGGCGCCCATCGCCTGGACGAAGGCCCACGCCCGGCCACGCTCCCACTCGGCGTCGTCGCAGCCGACGGCGTCGCGGAACAGCCGGCGGGGTCCGGGCTCAAGCAGGTGCCAGGCGCCAATGAGGTCCAGGGCGGGATCGGCCGGGCCCAGGCCGCCCGCGTCGAGGATGCCGGCCAGCCGCCCGCCCGACACGAGGACGTTGCCAGCGATCAGGTCGCCGTGGTTCATGACGTCCGGGTCCGCGCCGCGGGGCAGGTCGCGCATGACGGCCCACATCCGGCGTAGCCGGGGTACGTCCAGGAGCCCTTCGCTGCGGTCGAAGCACTCGGTCATCCACGCGTCGTGCGTACGCAGGTCGCCGCCCCGGCCGGAGCCCGGGAAGGTACGGCCCTGGGTGTTGATGGCGCGCACGCCGGTGATGAACTCGGCCAGGTCGCGGGCGAACGCCTCGGATTCTCCCGGGTCCTCGGCGCTGGCCACGACGCCGGGCAGCCAGGTCTGCACGGACCATGGCATGGGGTACCCCGGGCCTGGCGCGCCGAGCGCGACCGGTACGGGCGTGGGGAACCGGGTGCGGCCCAGGAGTGCGCGGGTCGCCTCCGCCTCCGACGCCAACCACCGCCGCGCCGTTGCCACGTCCTGCGGCCGGAGCGGGAACCGGGCGGCGAGCCGGTCGCCGACGCGGAAGATGGCGTTGACCGTCCCCTCGGACGCGACGGCCCGGACCGGCAGGTGCCGCCACTGCGGGAACTGCTCGTCGATGAGTTCGCGCACCGTCTGGACGGGCACCGTCACCTGGTCAACATGCATCCGCACCCGGCCAGGGTGCGTTAGTCGATCTTCAGGGGCAACCGACTTTCGGACGGCGGCGATCACCACTGCCTGCCCTGGCGCCCCGGGCTGGGCCGGCCAGGAGGGGCCGCTCAGCCCGTGGCCGGGCCCTTCGCGCGCCAGCGCGCCGGCGGGTCCTCGCCGGCCCGGCCGTCCACGGCCTCGCGCAGCAGGTCGGCGTGGCCGGTGTGCCGGCCGTACTCCTCGATGAGATCGCAGACGAGCCGGCGCAGGCTGGCCTGCCGCCCGTCCGGCGTGCTCGCGTGGACGGGCTGGTCGAGCCCGCCCTCGGCCAGCGCCCTGCCGAGCCGCGCCCGGGACCGGTCGACCGCGGCGTCCCACAGCGCGTAGAGCAGTTCCGGGCTGTCCTCCCCGGCCGAGGTGAACTCCCAGTCGTTGGTGCCGTCCCAGCCCAGGGCCGCCCACGGCCCGCCGATCGGTTCGCCCCGCAGCTTCCCGGTGAACGTGTGGTCCTCCACCATGGCGAGGTGCTTGAGCAGGCCGCCGAGCGTGAGCGTGGAGGCGCCGACGCGGGTGCGCAGGCCGGTCGTGTCCAGGTCGTCGGCCTTCCAGCGGAAGGTCGCGCGCAGCCGGTCGAGCGCGCCGACAAGGTGCTCGACCTCGGTACCGGACAGGGGCGGCTCCCAGGGGCGGTCGTTCGCGTCGCTCATGGCGTCACCGTAGTCCGCACCCCCGACGATCCCCGTCCGCAACCGGCCCCATCGTCCGAGCCGATCTTCCTGCGCCCGGCTCCCGGGGCTCCCGTACGGGCGCCACAGTTCAAGCAGACTGGATCAGCCCCAAGGCATACCACAAGGGTGCCGGCCGTCGCGGCGGCGACGGTGGCGGCGAGCAGCGCCGGCCAGGCGCGGCCGAGACGGTGTGCCGCGACCAGCCACACCACGGGCATTATCGCGACCGAGCGCAGTCCGGCCATGTCGGCCGAACTGCCGTCCGCCAGGGTGGCACCGCTCCATCGGCGGCTGACCAGCAGGATGAGCAGGTAGTACAGCACGGTGGCCAGGACCAGCAGGCCGGTGGCGCCGGCGACGGCACGCCGCACGGTATCCGCGTGGCGGCCGGCCAGGACGGCGGCCAGCCCCCAGGCGAATCCGCTGGAGGTCAGCGCGACCATCACGTGGCCGGCGACGCCGTTGACGGAGTCGGCGGTGAAGGCCAGCACTCCAGTGCGGTCGCGACGGCGGCGACGTTCCCGGCGTACCCGGGCCGACGCCGCTGGATAGCGGTGTCGGTCATGTCCGGCCTCCTCGGGTTCGGCAGCGCAGCGTAGCCCGGTGGTACCGGTCGGCAGGGCGGACCCGGGGCGTGTCCTCGACATGCTCTCGGGTGGCCCCGTCGGGCCGAGGGGACCGGCGTACATGGCGGCTCTGTCCAATGGGGAGGTTTCGCTGCTCATCGCGTGAGCGCCCGGCTCACCGGCGGCGGTTACCGCCCACCCCGAGCTGTTTGGGAAACCGCGCCGGTACCGGCCTAGCTACCGGCCGTCGCGGTCGGTGCGGGCTCCGTCGTCAGATCGGGCACGTCGGGCGGGGTCGGTGACTCCGTGGGGGACACCGACGCCGTGGCCGTCGGGGACGTCGACTGCGTGGGCGTGGGCGTGGGCGTGGGCGACGGGGTGCGCGTCGGAGTGGGGGCCGGGTCGGTCGGCGTCGGCGCGGGCGCCGTCGACTTCGGTGGGGGCGCCGTCGACTTCGGCGCGGGCTGCGCGCGTGCCGGGGCCGGCGGCGTCCGGGCCGGCGCGGGCGACGGGGCAGCCGATCCCGCGGGGGCGTTCCAGCCGGGTGCCGGAACGGTGGACGGCGTCGGCGCGGGTCCGGTCGCCACCGGGACGGTCGGATCCGGGGTGGGTACGGGCTGCGCGGGCGTCCCCCCGGCGGTCTGCTCCAGCACGGCCGACTGGTCCGGCCCGCCCGTCGCCGCGATGCCCGCCGGGCCGTTCGCACCCGCCCGGGGCGGGCCGTCCGCCGCGTTCAGCGCCAGTTCGACGCTCAGCACCGTCCCGGCGACGGCCGTCGCTGCCGCCGCGAGCACGGCGACGGGGAAGAACCGGCGGGTGGCGCGCGGCCGCAGGTGCCGCGGGCGATGTGCGTGCTTCATGGCTAGCCGGTGGTGTTGACGGGACCGGGGACGGACGGCGGAAGCGGGGGCATTGCGTCTCCTTCCGGCGCCGCCTACCGGGCTGGACCGGCGCCAGACCCGTTGACCCTACTGGCCGCCGTTTGGCCTGCATAGCCCAGGTCCCGTCGCTGTTGCCAGCGGGCCGGAAAGGCACTGCCGTGCCGGCTGGTGCGGCCGGACGCGCGCCTATTCTGGCCGGTACGCCCGCGGCCGACGCCTCCGCGGCCAGCGCCCGCAGCGCCTCCGGCAGCGGCGCCACCGGTCGGCGCTCGCGCAGCGCGGAGACCGAGCGGCGCACCTCGCGTAACGCCTCCTCCGCCTGCTCCTGCGCCTTCGCCAACACCTCATCGGCGCGGTCGGGGCGGTCCGGGAGCACCGCGCGGGCCGCCTTGATCTGCATCTGCACCACGGTGAGGGCGTGCCCGAGCCCGTCGTGGATGTCCCGCGCGACCCGGTTGCGCTCCTGCACGGCGGCCAGCCGCTCGGCCTGCACCGCGTACTCCCGGAGTTGGGCGTGCGCCTCGGCCAGGTCGGCCCGGGCCCGCTGCTCGCGGGCCAGCAGCTTGGTCAGCACGGCGGCGAAGACCGCCACGGCGAGCAGCCCCAGCCCTTCGCGCAGCCCGTCGGCCAGCGCCATGCCGGTGTGGAAGAACGGCACGATCGCCACCACGACCGCCGCCGCCGGCAGCGGCAGCAGCAGCACGGCCTGGCTGACCAGGACGACCAGCAGCAGGATCGCGCCGACCGAGACGTCGGAGGCGACGAAGACCGCGTAGCCGAGGAGCAGCAGCGCGAGGACGTACGCGTAGGCCGGCCACCGCGCTGCCCGCCGCCGGGCCCACTCGAACCCGAGCGTGGCGGCCACCAGGAAAGCCGTGCCGGGCGCCAGGGCGAGGGCGGGCCGGTGCGCGCCGACGACGTCGATCACCAGGGTGAGGTAGGCGGCGAGGGTCAGCGCCGCCAGGGCGCGCGTCACCCCACCACTGTCGGGCCCACCGGCACGCGGGTCAACCGGCGCGCGGGGCCGGGCTCGCACCGTCCCGGCCCCGCGCCGTTATCGGCTCTTGAGCTCCCGGTAGAGCTGCTGGGGTTCGGTGATGAACCGGGTCTTGCGCTGCCTGAGCCGGGACAGGTCCTCGACCATGTGCGACACCTCGCGAGGCGTCAGCCGGGAGTCGGCGTCGCCGTCCTGCTTCAGCCACCTGATCATTTCGTCATAGCCGTGCCACTCGCGTTTGCGCAGCAGGTGCGCGACGTCGGACTGCTCGTAGTCCTTCCGCATGCGGTCGCTGTTCGGGTTCTGGAGCGACCTGGCGAGCCTCCCTCGAACGGACGCGGCATCAGGGCCGGGATACCCGGCGAGGTCCACCCCATTCCCGGCTCCGGCTGCTTGAGCAGCGATCCCTTTCCTGCCCGGTCGTCATCGCTAACGGTTACGGTCCTGGAGGGCGGCGTCGAGCCGGGGGTAGACGCGGCGGGCATTGCCCTCGTAGACCCTGTGCCGATCGGCTGGCGACAGGTCCAGCGCGTCGACGTAGCGGCGGGTGTCGTCGAAGTGGTGGCCGGTGCGGGGATCGATGCCGCGCACGGCGCCGACCATTTCCGAGCCGAACAGGACGTTGTCCACGCCGATGACGCCGAACAGCAGGTCGATGCCGGGCTGGTGGTACACGCAGGTGTCGAAGAAGACGTTGCCCAGCAGGGACTCCTCCGGGGCGGGCCGGTCCAGCATGTCGGCCAGGCCCCGGAAGCGGCCCCAGTGGTAGGGAACCGCTCCCCCGCCGTGTGGGATGACGAACCGCAGGTCCGGGAAGTCCTTGAACAGGTCCGCCTGGAGGAACTGCATGAACGCGGCGGTGTCGGCGTTGAGGTAGTGCGACCCGGTGGCGTGGAAGTTGGGGTTGGTCACCGCCGAGACGTGGACCATGGCCGGCACCTCCAGCTCCACCATCGCCTCGTAGAACGGGTACCAGCTACGGTCGGTCAGCGGCGGAGAGGTCCAGTGGCCGCCGCTGGGGTCGGGGTTGAGGTTGCAGCCCACGAACCCCAGCTCCAGGACGCAGCGGCGCAGTTCGGCGACGGAGTTGGCGACGGGAACGCCGGGCGACTGCGGGAGCTGGCAGGCGCCGACGAAGCTCTCCGGGTACAGCTCGACGACGCGGGCGACGAGATCGTTACAGGCGCGCGTCCAGCGGGCGCTGACCGCCTCGTCGCCGACGTGGTGGCCCATCGCCGAGGCGCGCGGGGAGAAGATGGTCAGGTCCACGCCGCGCTCCCGCATCAGGCGCAGCTGACTGCCCTCAATGGACTCCCGGATGGCGTCGTCCGGGATGGCCGGGTAGGGCGGGCACAGCGTGCCGGCGGCGAAGGCGGCGCGCTGCGCCTCCCGCCACGCGGTGTGCGCCGCCGGCGCGGTGGTGTAGTGGCCGTGGCAGTCGATGATCAAGGCGCCTCCCCGGGCGCCGGCCGGCGGCCGGCGGGTCTGTTGACGAGACCGTAGCGACGCGGGCGAGACCGTCGCAATAACTGTCTAGAAGATTGTTGACAATATCCGGGGCGCCGCCGAGCGCGGCCCTAGACTCGTCCCCGACGAACGGAGGACCGATGGCACAGACCGCGCGCGAGGGCGCCGCCGCCACGAAACTGGCGGCCGACGCGTTGCGCACCGCGCTGACGAATGGTGACCTGGCGCCCGGGCAGCGGCTGGTGGAGGCCGAACTCGCCGAGTCGTTCAACGTCAGCCGCGCCAGCCTCCGCGCGGCACTGATCGACCTGGCCGCCGAGGGCCTGGTCGAGCGGATCCCCAACCGCGGCGCCCGGGTCCGCGTCGTCTCCGTGACCGAGGCGGTCGCCATCACCGAGTGCCGGATGGTCCTCGAAGGGCTGTGCGCGGCCAAGGCGGCCGAGCGGGTCAGCGACGAGCAGATCGGCGTCCTGACCGACCTCTGCGACCGGATGCGCCACTCGGTCGACAGCGGCGACCCGATGAGGTACTCGGCGCTCAACCGCGAACTGCACCGCCTGGTCCGCGAGTACGCGGCGCAGCCGGTCGCCGCGGGCCTGCTCGACCGGCTCAACGGCCAACTCGTGCGGCACCAGTTCCGGCTCGCGCTGCGTCCCGGGCGGCCGGCCGTCTCCCTGCGGGAGCACCTCGCGATCGTGGACGCGATCGCCGCGCGCCGCCCCGCCGAAGCCGAGGCGGCCGCCCGCGCCCACCTCGGCAGCGTCATCGCGGCGCTCCAGCAGACCGACGCCTAACGGCCTCCTCCGTCCATCATGGACCTGTGGCGCCGCCCGTAGCTCACGGCTCGCCCCGGCCGTACTCGTCATACGGGACGTACTCGATGCCCAGGTCCGCGAGCTTCGCGCGCAGCCCGTACCGATCCAGCCCCAACTCGCCGCCCCGGAAGGCGGCGCGGGTCGCGTCCTCCTTGTCGACCCGCGCCCGCGCGGCGGTCAGCGCCCGCGGCACGTCGGAACGCGGCACCACCAGCGCCCCGTCGTCGTCGGCGACGACGACGTCGCCGGGGTGGATGGTCTGCCCACCGAGGACGACCGGTACGTTCACGCAACCGGGGGTCGCCTTGACCGTGCCCTGCGCGCTGACCGCCCGCGACCAGGCCGGGAACCCCATCTCCCGTAACTGCGCCACATCCCGCACGCCGGTACCGAGCACGACACCACGGACCCCGCGCCGGGCCAGCGCGGTGGCGAACAACTCGCCGAACAGCCCGTCACTCGACGGCGACGCGGTCGCGACCACGAGCACGTCACCGGGCCGGCACTGCTCCACCGCCACGTGGATCATCAGGTTGTCCCCGGGCCAGCAGAGAACGGTGACGGCGGTACCGCCGACCCGCGCCCCGGCCCACGCGGGCCTGATCTGTGGCCCGAGGTAGCCGACGCGCCCCAGCGCCTCGTGCACCGTGGCGACCCCGTACTCGCCGAGGCGCTCCGCGTCGCGGATGTCCGCCCGCGGTGGATCGGTGACGACAACGGTCCGCATGGCTGCCCTCCTCGGCGTCCGCCGTACGACGGTAGGAGGTTGCCGACAGAATTGTCAACAATGCGGGATGAGTACGCCAACCGACCGCGGTCCACCGCGCGGCCGTTGCGGCCTCCTACCACCGGGGGCGCTCGCCAGTCACCGTTTGGGTGCTCCCAACCGGCGGGGCGCACCGGTCGCTGGTGGGCCGGTTGGGAACTCGTCGCGGCGACGCGATGGGCGCGCGCTCTGGCGATGTTCGCAGAGCATATGCCGCATGGGGCGGAGATAGGCTGGCGAGGTACCAGGGTTCTCTGGAGGCGACGATGAACCAGAGGAAAACAACCCACGGTTGGACGCCATCGGTGCCCCACATCGACGACTCGACGGACGTGCGCACCATCCGCGCCGAGGCGGAGCACATCGCGGTGCCCAACTTCGACTGGGTCGCCGAGCCCATCACCGCCCTGATCGACGGAGTCACCGGGCACGCCCGGGACGGCGTGAGCCCGGTGAGCGACGAGCGGCCGGCACCACGCTGGACGCGCTTCCGGCTGCTGACGAGGATCGGGGTCCGACCGCATCGAGGACTGACCGCTGATCGGTGACCCGCGCGCACCCGGCCGCGTTCGACCGGTAGTTCCCGGCGGCCACCGACGCGGCGGAGATCAACGTGCCGGAAGCCATCGGGTGGGATGCCGCGGTTAAACACCGGCCTCGTCGGTATGAAGCAATCGATGGACGGTGCAGCAGACGGCGGTACCGCGCCGGGCCGGATCGTCGTGGTGTCCGCGGCGATCGGGGCGGGCCACGACAGCGCGGCCCGGGAACTGGGCCGCCGGCTCAGCGCGCTCGGGTTCCGGGTCGACCACGCGGACCTGCTGGACCAGTTGCCGTGGCGGCTGGGGCGGCTGGTGTTCCACACGTACAAGGGCATGGTGAACCGGGCGCCGTGGAGCTACGAGGCGCTGTACCGGGTCACCGACCGGTTCCCGGCCGCCGTGCCCCTGATGCGGGCGCTGCTGCGCCCCCTGCACCGCCGGTTACGCCGGCTGATCCCGGCCGACACCCGGGCGGTCGTCGCCACCTACCCGTTCGCCGGCCAGGTTCTCGGCCCGATGCGGCGGACCGGGCGGCTGACCGTCCCGGTCGTCACCTACATCACCGACTTCTCCGTGCACTCGACGTGGGTCTGCCCCTGGGTGGACGTGCACTGCGCCGCGCACCCGCTGACCGGCGCCCGGGCCCGCGCCCTCGGCGCCGCCGACGTCCGGGTGGTCGACCCGCTGGTCTCCGACCGGTTCCGCCCGGTGCCGGCGGCGGCCAAGCGGCGGGCGCGGGAGCGGTTCGGGCTGCCCGCCGACGCCCGGCTCGCGCTCGTCGTGGGTGGCTCGTGGGGGCTGGGCGACCTGGCCTCGTCGGCCGCCGACATCGGCGCGACCCGGGCCGCCGAACCGGTCGTGGTCTGCGGCCGGAACACCCGCCTGTACCGGCGCCTGCGCCGCGGGGCCGCCACGGGCGCCGGCGGGCACGTCCTGGGCTGGGTGGACGACGTGGCCGCGCTGATGCGCACGGCCGACGTGGTGGTGGAGAACGGCGGCGGGATGAGCAGCCGGGAGGCGATGGTCGCGGGGATCCCGGTCGCCTCGTACCGGCCGCTGCCCGGCCACGGGCGGGCCAGCGCGTCGGTGATGGCCGGCGCCGGGGTGGCCGCCTGGATCCGCCGCCCGGACGCGCTCCGCGCGACCCTGACCGACCTAATCGACGGCGCGGACGGGCACCGCGTCCGCTCCGCCGGGCTGGCCCTGCCCGACACCGACACCGCCGCCCTCGTCGCGGACGCGGCGGCCGGCGCCGAACCGGCCGGCCCGCCGGCGCCGAACCGGGCCGGCGCGCTGCGCGCCGCGTCGCTGCTGGCCGGCGCGGCCGCCCTCGTGGTGGCGAACCGCCGGCGCGCACGCCTCGCCGCCGAGCGCCACCCACCGGGTAGAGCCAGCGCCTGGTAGGCGGGGCGCCTGGGGCCCCTGGCTCAGGCGCCCGAGGTCAGGGCGGCGGGCGGCGGGGCGCCTGGCTCAAGCATCGAGGTCAGGCGGCGGGGCGCGTGAGGGCGCCTGGCTCAGGCGCCCGAGGTCAGGGCGGCGGACTGCGGGGCGGGTGGGGGCGCCCTGGCTCAGGCGTCGAGGTCGCCGCGGCGCCGGCCGATCCGGCGCCCGTTCCACCACCAGGCGCCGGCGAGCGCCGCGACCAGCATCGCGGCGATGACACCGATCGCACCGACGAGTCGCGGCGTCGACCGGTCACCGGCGGCGGTGGACGCGGCCTCCGCGGCGACCGGGGCGGGCCCGCCCGTCGCCCGGCCGGTGGCGGCCGGCGAGCCGCCCAGCGGCTGGGGCGGCGGCACGAGCCGGCCGACGGTGGCGGAGCGGGGCTGGGCGAAGCCCCAGTCGAGCAGCGCCGCGCCCTGCTCCCACCCGCGTTGCGGGGACGCGTCGGCGCCGAGCAGGGTGACCAGCAGGCGCCGCCCGTCGCGCTGCGCCGCGCCGACGAAGCTGTGCCGGGCCAGGTCCGTGTACCCGGTCTTGCCGCCCAGCGCGCCCCGGTACCGGTACAGCAGTTGGTTGTCGTTCTGGATGCCGTACCCGGCCTGGTGCAGCCGCGGCTGCGGCGGGATCCACGCCTGGCGGCTGGCGACGTAGCGGCGGAAGTCCGGCCGGGTGAAGTCCGCGCGGGCGATCAGGGCCAGATCGTACGCGGTGGTGACCTGGCCGGGCCCGTCCAGGCCGGACGGCGTGGCGGCGTGCGTGCGGTACGCACCCAGGCGCCGCGCCTCGGCGTTCATCCCGGCGACGCCGGCGGCCGCGGTGCCGCCGCCGAGGCGGGCCAGCACGTTGGCCGCGTCGTTGCCCGAGTTGAGCAGCAGCCCGAGCCACAGCGTGTCGATCCGGTACCGGCCGCCGCGCACCAGGCCGACCGCCGAGCTGCCCGGTTCGAAGTCCATGTCCGCCTCGGTCACCTCGACCACCCGGTTCGGGTCCAGCCGGGGCATCACGGCGGCCACCAGCAGCAACTTCTGCACGCTGGCCGGCCGGCCGTACTCGTGCGGCCCGCACCCGCCCAGCACCGCGCCGGTGTCGAGGTCGGCGACCAGCCACGAGTCGGCGGTCACCGCGGGTGGGCGGGTGGCGCCGGCCGGGACCGCGAGGCCGGCGGTCCGCAGCCGCTCACCGGCGCCGGCCGGCGGCGGCACCGGCGGGGACGGGTGCGGCCGGGCCGAGGCCGGCCGGGCGACCGCGCCCGGGCAGGGCACGTCCCGCACGCTCCGCTCCGGCCTGCCCGCCATGGGCGTCGCCACGACGGCGCACGCGAGGGCGGCGACGACGGCCCGCCAGTACATATCAACGGAGCGTAATCATGACGGCGCCCGCGCCGGCGGTGTCGAAACGGCGGTGCCCCGTTCGTGTAGATGGCGAGCGGCCGGCGACCGGCGGGCCGCCATCGACGAGGAGGCCGAGGCCGTGCCCACCACCGGTGTCATCATCGCGATGTACCGCCCCAGGACCGAAAGGAGCGCGTGACATGCGCCAGTATCTGCTCAGCATCTACCAGCCGGACGGCGACCCGCCGCCGCCCGAGGTCCTCGCCCCGATCATGGCCGAGCTCGCCGCGCTGGAGCGGGAGATGCGGGACGCCGGCGCCTGGGTGTTCTCCGCCGCCCTGCTCCCGCCCGGCGCCGGCACCGTCGTGCGGGACCGCGACGGCGAGGCGCTGCTGACCGACGGGCCGTTCACGGAGGGCAAGGAGCACCTGGGCGGCTTCACGATCGTCAACGCGTCCGACCTGGACGCCGCGCTGGCCTGGGGCGGCCGGATGGCGCGCGCCACGACGCTGCCGGTCGAGGTGCGACCCATCGCGTGACCAGCGAGATCGAGGCGGTCTTCCGCCGGGAGTACGGCCGGGCGGTCGCGGTCCTGGTGCGCGCCTTCGGCGACATCGATGTCGCCGAAGAGGCGGTCCAGGACGCGTTCGCCGCGGCCGTGCGCCGCTGGCCGGCCGAGGGGGTACCGCCCAACCCGGCTGGGTGGATCATCACGACCGCGCGCAACCGGGCGGTCGACCGGCTGCGGCGGGAGGCGACCCGGGCCGACCGGCACGCGGCGGCGGCGCTGCGGCCGCCCGAGGACGGCACCGAGGCGACGCAGGAGGGCCCCGTGCGCGACGACCGGCTCCGGCTGATCTTCACCTGCTGCCACCCCGCGCTCGCCCCGGCCGCCCGGGTCGCGCTGACCCTGCGGCTGCTCGGCGGGCTCAGCACCGCCGAGATCGCCCGCGCGTTCCTGGTCGCGGAGGCGACGATGGCGCAGCGGATCAGCCGGGCCAAGGGCAAGATCCGTGACGCGGGCATCCCGTACCGGGTCCCGCGCGATGCCGACCTGCCCGGCCGGCTGCGCGCGGTCCTCGCCGTGGTGTACCTGATCTTCAACGAGGGCCACACCGCCAGCCGCGGCGCGCGCCTGACCCGCGACGACCTGGGCGCGGAGGCGATCCGCCTCGGCCGCCCGCTCGCGGCGCTGATGCCCGACGAGCCGGAGGTGCTCGGCCTGCTCGGGCTGATGCTGCTGGTCCAGGCGCGCCGGCCGGCCCGCACCGGCCCGGGCGGGGAGTTCATCCGCCTCGACCAGCAGGACCGCACCCGGTGGGACCGCGCGCTGATCGTCGAGGGTCAGGATCTGGTCCGCCGGTGCCTGCGCCGGGGGCGGCCGGGCGAGTACCAGATCCAGGCCGCCATCAATGCCGTGCACGCGGACGCCCGGGCCGCCGCCGACACCGACTGGCCCCAGATCCTGACCCTGTACGGCCAGCTCATGGCGCTGGCGCCGGGGCCGATCGTGGCGCTGCACCGGGCGGTCGCGCTCGCCGAGGTGCGCGGACCCGCCGCCGCCCTGCCCCTGGTCGACGCGATCGGCGGCCTGGAGCGCCACCACGTGTTCCACGCCGTCCGCGCCGACCTCCTGCGTCGCCTCGGCCGCACCGGCGAGGCGGCGGCGGCGTACGAACGGGCGGCCGCGCTGACCGGCAACGAGGCCGAACGCCGCTACCTGACCGCCCGCCGCGCCCTACTGCCACCCGACTGACTGCCCCACTCGCCCCGCCCGTGCCGCGAGCGGGGCGGGGCGAGTGGGTGGGGTGGGGGTTAGGTGACCGGGTCCAGGGCGGTCAGGTGGCATTGGAGGAACGCGCCGCGGTCCCAGCGGTCGGTGTCCGGGTGCCAGCCCGCGATGCCGACGGCCGGGACGGTCAGGCCGCCGAAGCTCGCGTAGCCGGTGACGTCGAGGCCGAACCGGTGCCAGCCCCAGGTGCCGGTGCCGTCCGGGTCGCCCCACCGGGCGAGGCGGACGGCGGTGACGCGGGCCTCGTCGTCGACGGTCAGGCGCACGTCGCAGGCCAGCCCGTCGATCGGGAACGCCGCCCGCAGGTGGTGGTCGTCGTCGGCGGTCCACCGCACGCCGTACCGGGGCAGCAGGGCGGTCGGCACCCAGCACGCCTCGGCGGCGGCGCGCCCCGCGTTGCCGCGCGCCACGTCGGGCCCGAAGGCGTTGACGATCGGCAGGCCGAGCAGGCTCCAGTGCACCTGGCCCCAGCCGTCGGCGTACGCCTCGGAGCCGGTGATGAGGCCGCCGACCCGGGCGCCGAACCGGAACCCGCGGTGCGGGCTGAGCAGTTCGGCGGCCCGGAACGGCACCCAGCCGACGCCCAGCCGGATGCGGCCGGTCATGGTCAGGCGGGCGGCGTGGGCGAGGCGGGTACCCGACGTGATCGCCGCGCGCAGGTAGCGGCGCACGGGTTCGGGCACCCCGGCGACCTCGGCGTCGGTGAACACGTCGGTCGGTGCGGCGTCCAACAGCCGCACGTCCATCGGTGAGATGGCCAGGCTGGGCATGACGACTCCTCCTCCGCCGGCGGCGCGCGGGCGTGACCCACCTCGCCGCCCCATCGTCGGACCGGCCCCGGCCGGCGCGGATGCGCGCAACGGCCCGACCCGGCGGGACCTTCGACTCTCCTGTGCGCAGCCCCGGCCGCGGTACGAACGGGGAGAGCCACCTCGGCGGGAGGGGATTGCGATGCGTAAGTACGTCTACGACTTCACCGAGGGCAACAAGGATCTGAAGGACCTGCTGGGCGGCAAGGGCGCGAACCTCGCCGAGATGACCCGGCTGGGGCTGCCGGTGCCACCCGGCTTCACCATCACCACCGAGGCGTGCCGCGCCTACCTGGCCGGCGGGACCGTCCCCGTTGGCCTGTTCGACGAGGTGGAGGAGCACCTGAGGCGGATGCAGGAGCGGATGGGGCGCCGCCTCGGCGACCCGGCCGCCCCGCTGCTGCTGTCCGTCCGGTCGGGCGCGAAGTTCTCCATGCCCGGGATGATGGAGACGATCCTGGACATCGGCCTGACCGACGAGACGGTGGACGGCATGGCCCGGGACACCGGCGACGAGCGGGCCGCGTGGGATTCGTACCGGCGGCTGATCCAGATGTTCGGCCGGACCGTCTGCGACGTGCCGGGCGAGCAGTTCGACCGGGCGCTGGACGCGGTCAAGGTCGCCGCCGGGGCCGCGGCCGACACCGACCTGACTGCCGACGACCTGCGGGTGCTGGTCGAGGAGTACAAGAAGGTCTTCCACGCGCACACCGGGCAGGACTTCCCGCAGGTCCCGCACGAGCAGTTGGCCCTGGCGATCCGGGCGGTGTTCCGGTCGTGGAACTCCGAGCGCGCGGCGCTGTACCGGCGGCGCGAGCGGATCCCCGGCGACCTGGGCACGGCGGTGAACGTGATGGCGATGGTCTTCGGCAACCTCGGCCCCGACTCGGGTACCGGCGTGGCGTTCACCCGCGACCCGGCCACCGGGGTCCGCGGCGTCTACGGCGACTACCTGCCCAACGCGCAGGGCGAGGACGTGGTGGCCGGCATCCGCAACACGATCCCGCTGGAGGAGTTGGCGACGCTGGACCCGCGCAACTACGCCGCGCTGACCGCCATCATGTCCACATTGGAGCTCCACTACCGCGACCTGTGCGACATCGAGTTCACCATCGAACGCGGCCGGCTGTGGATGCTCCAGACCCGGGTCGGCAAGCGCACCGCCGCGGCGGCGTTCACCATCGCCGCGCACCTGGTGGACGAGGGCGTCATCGACCTGGACGAGGCGCTGACCCGGGTCACCGGTGCCCAACTGGCCCGGTTGATGTTCCCGCGCTTCGACCGGGGCACGGCCGGCGAGCCGCTGGCGACCGGCGTGGCGGCCTCCCCCGGCGCCGCCGTCGGCGCGGTGGTGTTCGACTCCGAGCGGGCCGCCCGCGCGACCGGCCCGGTGATCCTGGTACGCCGCGAGACCACCCCCGACGACCTGCCCGGCATGATCGCGGCGGCCGGCATCCTGACCGCCCGGGGCGGCAAGACCAGCCACGCCGCGGTCGTGGCCCGCGGCATGGGCCGGACCTGCGTCTGCGGCGCCGAGGCCATCGAGATCGACGTGGCGGCCCGCCGGTTCACGGTCGGCGGCACGGTGGTGCGCGAGGGTGACGTCATCTCCATCGACGGCTCCGACGGGCACGTCTACCTCGGCGAGGTGCCGGTGCGCCCGTCCCCGGTCATGCGGTACCTGGAGGGCGAGGTGGCGCCGGAGAGCGACCCGCTGGTGTCGGCGGTCCACCGGTTGCTGCGCCACGCCGACGCGCGCCGCCGCCTGGGCGTCGAGGCGAACGCGGACACCCCGGCGGACGCGGCGCGGGCCCGGCGGTTCGGTGCGG
>NZ_BBQH01000100.1 GCF_018397995.1 Rhizomonospora bruguierae | reverse complement strand
GCATCAGCGCCGCAGCGGACCCAACCGGCTCCTGGCAAGTGGGCTACGCCCCGGGGCGGTGGACCGAGCTGGCCACCCACCTCCAGGCAGCGGGATTCAACGAGGAAGAGGTGACCGCCGCCGGTCTCGGCTTCATCCACAGCAGGAGCGGACGCCTGCTGGACCGCTTCCGCGACCGGCTCATGTTCCCCGTCACCGACGTGCACAACCGCGTCGTCGGATTCACCGCCCGCGACCTGGGCGGACGCGCCGAGGCGAAGTGGCTGAACACACCAGAGACGCCCGTCTACCGGAAACGCCTGCTGCTGTACGGACTCGGCCAGCAACTCGCGGACCGGCCCGCCGGCGTCGGCGACCCGATCGTGTTCGTCGTCGAAGGCGCCGCCGACGTACTCGCGATGCACCGGATGGCCGCCGCGCACGCCGCCATCCCCGAAACACAGCCGCTGTACGCGGTCGCACCGTGTGGCACCAACCTCACACGAGAACAGCTCGACCTGGTCCAACGAGCCCTACCCGACGCGCACCTGATCCTGGCCTTCGACGGCGACGAGGCCGGACGCCGAGCCGCAGACCGGGTATACCCGGTCGCCTCTCGATGGCCCGGCCAGGTCTCCGGAGTATGCCTGCCGAAGGGGCAGGACCCCGCCGACATGCTCGGCGCCATGGACCCCATCTCGGCGATAAGCGAGATCATCGGTGCCATCCAACCCCTCGCCCAGGTGCAGATGACCAACACGATCGACCGGCTGATCGCCACCAAGCGGATCACCGATCCGGTCCGGTTCGTCGAAGATCGGATCACCGCCTACCGGGCTATCGCCGAGCTGTTCGTCGACGCCCCACACGCCACCCGCGACATGGCTGAGGCCGCTGCCGAGCAGCTCGGCCTGGACTCAGCCGACGTCGCGCGTGGTGTGTTCGAGGCATGGAGTGCCCGCACCGGCACCCCCGGAGGAACCGACCCGCCTCCGGGCGTAGCCGCCCCGGCCCCCGCCGCTGAACCGGCGGCAAGCCCACCGGCCGAAGTCTCGGCGCCCTCCAGCCCTCACGCCGCAGGCGAGACGGGCATCACCGTCTCGGCCACAGCTCACCACACGGGAGGCCGCCGCACCGGCGCCACTGCCGCGGTTACACGCCACGACCCGAGCAGCGGGATCACCGTCTGGGCACTTGCCGACGGCATCGGCCGCCACGCCCAGGCCGCGACCGCCGCGCAGATGGCGGCCGACATCGCGGCGACGGTGAGCTTGCGCTCCACGCCAGCGGCCGGGCTGCACGCTGCGCGGGCCGCGATCAATGCCTTCTACAGCGGGGTTCACCCCAGCCAGGCGGGCGACGCCTCGCTGCTCGTCGTCTTGGCGTATCCGTCCCCGACGCACCGTCACGGCGTACGGTTCGAACTTGCCTGGGCCGGCGACTGCCGCGCCTACACCATCCGCGCTGGCCAGCTTGCCCAGGTCACCGCCGATCACACCGCCGGCCGGCAGCGGCGCGCCCAGGGAGAAGCCGCAACGCCTGGCGGTATCGCCGACGTGCTGCTCACGTCCAGCATCCGCGCCGGCGATATCAGCGTGTGCCCTCTTGATGAGGGGCCGCTGCTGCTGTGCAACAACGGCCTTCACCGCGCGGTCCCCGAGCGTCAGCTCGCGGCAGAGCTGGCGGGCATGAGCGACGCGCAGGCCAGCGCCGACCGGCTCGCCCGCGCGGTCGGGCAGCACAACGCCCGAGATGCGACCGTGCTACTCATCCACGCCCGATCCGCACCACCAGCTCGGATCACCACGACCAGAACCACCGCCCACCCGACGGTGACGGCGTCAGGATCCCCGGCTGCCCTGGCCAAGACCTCCTTCGCGGAGGCAGGAACCGATCCTGCGGCGGTCACGGCACCCGAGGCTGGATCGGTGCGAGGGCTTGGCCAGCGGTCCGCCGGCCGGCGACGCTGAGCGGCTGCGGCACTGCGCGCCCGATCGGCAACGCAATCGGCCCCCCGGCAGTTGCCGGCGGACCGATGGAAGCTGTGCATCTGGCGTCATAGCCGCGCCCCGCAGATGAGACGAGCCAGAGGAACTGGGCGATCCACCGGTTGCGCACCCGGTGGGCCCTTGATCCGGATACTTACGAAGAACAGTCGAGATGCCCACGCCCACGACCGGCTACCCGGTTTTCTCACGGGCACTCGGCTCCTGGTCTTGGCCGACAGCATCGTCCGCACGGCTGCTGAGGCGAGCGGGTGTCGCCGCGCGAACGGGCGCGGCGGCGTTGAATCACCGGCGCGAACGGTCGTGGCTGTTCGGACGTGGCAGGGGCTGCTGTACCGCCCGGTCCATTGCGCCTCCCGCATACTGGCTCGGCTCGGCGTTGGCAGCCCCCGTGAAGGCGAGCTTGGCCAGGCGCGGTGCCGCGAGGGGCAGCTGCGACGGTGCCGATGCGAGTGCGGAGGCGCCCACGGCGGCGAGCGCTGACCGCAACCGGTAGACCTGCTCGTCGTCAGGCTGCGCAACGCGCCAGCGTGCGACAGCGTGATATACCAACGACCTGGGCACCCGTTCGAGTTCCCGCCGGCCAAGGACGAAGAAGTGACCGTTTCGAGCGGCCTTCTGGGTTGCCGCGCGCAGAACTTCCGCCAGTGACGGCAGCACCCCGGCGAGCTTGTCGATCGCTTCGAGTCGGGAGCCCCGGCCGGTGAGGTGGCCTGGTCGCGGCGGCCCTGGACGGACCCATCCTTTGACCAGGTCAAGCTCACGGGCCATCTGAGCTGCCGGGCCGTGTGGTGGCGTGCCATGCAGCTGACCGGCAGCATGAGCCGCTGCGCTCCAGGAACGCCAATCCGCGCCAACAGCGCCAGGTGAAGCGAGTGCGCTGACCGCGAGGGCCGCTTGGGTGGCTTCGGCCAGATGACTGGCGCGCACCTCGCCGGGGTTGCGGTGCATCCAGTCCCGCGCCGCGACCAACGAACTCCGCGCCGTCGTGCCGTCTCTGATCGCCCGGCGACTTGTTGGGACCGGCAGCGGTTCCAGCAGGTGCAGCAGCGATGGAGCGTCGCCCGCGTCCGACATCACCTGGTGCACGACCTCGGTCAGGTAGCCGCTGCTGGTCCAGCGGGCCTCGTCCGCTACCGTCTCGAAGGCCCCATACGCGAGTCGATGGCTGCTCGACAGCCACTCAGGTAGCCCGGCGTCGATGGTCAGCATGTCCTTGGTCAGCGCGGCGATGTCGGCCAAGCCGGCTTTCCGGCCGGCACCCGCACGAATCGCCACTCCCTCTGGAGTCAGCGGCTCCCGGGCTGGCGGCGCGTGGCCGGTCAGGATCTCCCCAGCCACCGCGATCGCCTCCGCCGCCGACTCCAGATGGCGCCCTACCCGGCAGATCGGGGCCGTGGAAGGGGCAGCCCGCCGGTCGACGCGAGCCGCAGCGGTGAGTCCCAGGTAGAGGCGTGTCGTTTGATCCCCTGCCTGCATCCGCAAGGCGACATCGACGGTGGCTGGGTCGATGTCGGCACGAGCCGGTTGATCGCCGACGACCAGCTCCACGAGTTTGACCAGCCGGGCATAGACCCTGTGCCGAGCCACGACGGTCGCTCCAACGTCATCGAGAGTGACCGCCGGATCGGCCGGTAGGCGTGCTTGCGCAGGGTCAGCTCGTCGTGCGCTCGCGATAGCCAGTGTCCGTACGTCACACCAGACCTCGCATCGCGGCGTTCAACCGCTCGGCTGTCGCGGCGTAGGCGAAGCGGCGTTGGGCCGGCACCTGCGGCTGCCTACTCGCTTGGTCGTAGCCGTCCGCGAGTACCGACACGAGGCGGATCAGGGCCCGCTGCGTCGGAGTGGATGCGATCGAGGACTGCGTAGCGAGGACGGCGATCGGCGCCGGATCGGGGTACAGCTCGGTGAGCGTGGCGAGCAGCTCGAACCCGAGCAGCGCCCACTCCTGGGATGGCACATCCGGAGAGTCGAAGGCCAGACACGCCAGCCGAAGGTTGGCCTGCGCCTCGGTGTCGTCGACGACCCCCCACTCCTTCAGGCGAGCGACGGCCTGCTGCAACGCCGTGATGTAGTTCATCCCCGAATCCTTTCGATCGCGCGGAAGGCTGTCCACAGGACAGCGATGTCCTGTGGATAACCGGCGAAGCCCACCGTTGGCTGCCGCTGGGTGGTCACCGCGAGAGCCTGGCTGCGTACGCATCTCGACGGCCGTCACTCCCACCAGCCGTCAGGGGCGGCCGCAGCTGTCGCCGGCTGGAGTTCGGTGTGGCGGGCGGCACGGTCGTCATCGGCGGCTCGGCACTGCCGGAAGGGGCCGTCGTCGCCGAGCAGTTCGTGGATGTGCCGGTCGACCTCGACCGACCAGGCCGACATGCCGGTCGCCGCGAGACGGCTGACTTCCCAGGAGCGCCAGAGCAGTTCGAGCCGCCAGATCGCCTCGGCGTGGCGCCACCACTGCGGGCACCAGTGCCACCGTTGCCCGTCGACGCGCCACCCGAACATCGGTAGGAACAAACCGGTGACCCAGGCTTCGACGGTCGGGAACCTCAAGGCGGCCGGCGCGTCGGTGGCACTGGGCGTTTGGTCATCGAGCCGCTGGGTGAGTTCAGCGACCTGGTTCTGCAGGGCGGCGACCATTCCGCCCAGGTCCTCGTCACGGCGGCTGGTCACCGAGTCCTCCTCTGGGCGGGGTGTGCTGTCGGGGTGCGGATTGGCATGGCGGTCGGATGGGCGGTAAGTGCCCGCCGCGCAGGCAGTGCGAATGACTCGGCCGCCAGTCTTGCCGCCGACGGTGCGGTTGCGGCGTGCGCGCTGGCGTCAGCGGCGAGGTCACCGGCACGGCCGGTTGCTGCTGCGGCGGCGGTGCGAGCCGCCTGGTGTTCATTGATCGCCGTGGCGGGGTTGTCAGGTGTGGCAGCGGTGGTGGCTGCGGTGCGCTGCTCGGCCTCGGCCCGGTCGAGGAGGGTCTCGATGTGGGCGAGTGATTGCGCGGACCAGCCGCTGTCTTCGAGGTTGTGCAGCAGTCGGGCCCGGCCGACCTGGTCCAAGGTGCCGGCGAGTCGGGTGACCTCGTGGTCGAGTTCTTCGCCGATTTGCGTGAGCGTGCCGGCGGTGGGGGGTCGGCCGTCATGTGGCCGGGCGGGGCCCGATCCGGACCAGACGTACCGGGCTGCGTCCGCCATCGCTTCCTGGCGTGATAGCCCGGCATCGCGTCTCAGGTGGTAGAAGTCGATCAAACTCGGGGCGCGACGGCGGAGTTCGTCTTCAGCGGCGGTCAGCACAGTGGCGGCGGTGGGGTTGGTGTTCGCATTCTGGGCCGCCTGTCCCCAATGCCGTGCCACCTCCACGAAGGGCAGGTCCGCGAGGTAGTCGCGGAGCCTCTCATCGTCCCCGGCGAGGCGGGACCATTCTCGTTGTCGTCGGGACGCGTCCGCTGCGGCGAGCCGCTCCGCTTTTCGTTGCGCATTCTGCTCGTCCTGCTCCCGGCGGGCCTGGTCGCGCAGTTCCTGTTCGGCTCGGTTGGCTTTGGCGCGGGCGTTCTCTGCGGCCAGCCGCGACCCGGCCTCGACGAGTACGCCGAGGGCCATGAGCCGTTCCATCGCGCGCTGGTTGCCCTCGCTCCAGGGGTCGTGATGCTCGGGTTCCATGCCGGCGATGGTGCGCGGCGTGGGTTTCCGGCGGCGCTACCGAAAGCGGCTACGGGCGGATGTCTGAGCCCGCGGTGCCGCTACGGGTAGCGGCTGGTCGGTTGCCAGCGCTGCGGAGCGGCCGGAGGAGAGCGGCGGGGGCAGGTCGCTCCCAATCTGCCCCCCGCCGAATCGGAGCGGTTGGTCACAACCTGGCGGGGCGAGATGACTGACGGCGTAGCCGTTGGCTCTGGTGTCGGTGCGGCTTTGCGCTCCTAACCACTGGAGTCAACGGGCCAGGACCTCAGCCTTGCCCTTATGAGGGATCCTCAGACTCCAGTTGCTCCTGAATAGCCCGCAGCACCGACGCGACCATCATGACCGCGACGGCGGCGTTGCCCGGCGTGTAGTGCGCAACGTGGTCCTGGTGGACGGTGACATGCCGGCTCAGCTCCTTCGGGGCCGGCATGCCGCTGTCGGCATACCACGGGACAAAGAAGGGACCGATCGGTGCCATGGCAGCGCGGAACCGCATGTTGCCGACCGTCAGATCCTTCACGTCGTCAACCTTCAACGCTGCGGCGATTCGCTGGTACTTGCTCTTTCGCTCGCCCGGCAGTTGCTCCTTCGGTTCGACCAGCCGAGTCACGACCGTCTCGACGACCACGACGGCCAAAGCTTGCGCCGCCTCGTAATGCCTTGCAGCGAACGCGTCGATTGCCTTCATGCCGAGCGGCACCTGCTCAGCCAGCTCTGGATGCGTCACCTCGGCCAGGACAGCCCGGCAGTCATCTGCCACCGCAGTGTCGCGCGCCACGAGAATCTTGAGGCGGGCATCGCGGTCCGGTGCGTCGAGCAGCTCCGTCAGGATCTCCGCGCGCGGAACCCACACCAGCGGAATGCCTTCCTCCTGCAACACCGGCTACGCAACCCTGGTGCTGATACCGGTGCCACGCCAGTTGGGCGGGAGCTTCTCGGCCAGCAGTTGCATATGCTCGCGCAGGCCACGGAGGGTCGGAAGCTCGAACGACAGCTGCGCCATCAGCGATTTCACGTTCGGCATCGCGGCCTTTACGACCCGAGCGATGTGCTCGTCGAAGTTGGGCAGGGCTGTCCGCGGAATCGCCATCGGCGGCAGTTGCACCCGTATCTGCCGGGCCAACGCGTTAACTTGCGGCTGGAGCGCCCGGTTGACGGCAGCCCTAAACCGGGCGAGCGCCTCCGAGGAGATGATCAGGTCGTCGTACTCTTCGTCGTTGTCAGCCTGGTCCGCCGCTTGACCTTCAACGGGTTCGTTGTCCGGGTGCTCGTCAGCGGGATCCTCATGCTCAGGCCGATCGCTAATGTCTATCACGCCTTCCTTCAGCCCGTCCGAACACGTGTTCGGTGCAGCGTGATCGTACCGACACTCCGCGCCTGCCAAGGCCAGTCCCAATTGGCGACCAACTGGGCTGCCTGGTCGGTCAGCTCGCGAGCGGCGTACGCGCGGCGCCCACGAGGGCGCCGCGGGTGTCAATCAGGTCGTGATCGAGTGATCCGGGTCGTGGCTAGTCGACGTCGAGGAGCTTGAGCAGAGCCGGGACGCTGACGAGGTAGCGGCGCCCGATGCGGAGGATCTTCACCGGGAACTCGTCGGTCTTGGCCAGCTCGTAGGCCTTCGTTCGGCCGATGCCGAGGATCTCCCCGGCGGTCTCGATGTCGGTAGTCATGCCGAGGGCGCGCACCGCCTGCTCCGTCCAGACCTGGGGCTGCGGTGTGGTCGCGGTACTGGTCGTCATCGGTCAGTCCTCCCGCTGCTGCCTCGTGCTGACCCATGGGGGCCTGCGACAACAGCGACGATGCCGATGGCGGGGTGACACCGGGGCTACCCCTTACGGTGCCCTGCACTGGGCATAGCGTTCAGCAGCTGGGAACCCGGTACCCATTCCCGGACTGCGGACCGCGGACTAGGCCGGCTGCGTGCCGGGGCGCTACGGGTAACGCCGATTCAACCTTCGGCGCCCGGTTGCGCTTCTTGCTTCGGCCGGCCGGTGCTCGACGCCGAACCAGTGCGCTTGTTGATCCAAACTTCGACCCGGTGACGCTTCCAGGAGCGGATGACCCCTCGACGGCCGGGCTCCTCCAGGTCGGGCTTGATCAGGTAGCCGTCACGGTCCTCCTCCCAGGCCGGGACGCTTTTCTCCACGTACTTCGACCAGGCGCCAGCGCTGACCCTGATGATCGTCCGGAACTCCTTCGCGGTGATCAGCTCGTTCGGGTCGCCCTCCAGGCTGACTTGGTGCACCCGGGCCATGCGAGCGGTCCGCTTGGCTTGGAAGTACGCGAGGTTGAACGCGTCGAGATCGTCGAGCGCGTACCACTCTTGGCCGTCCTGTACATCGACCGGTTCTCGCCAGCCTGTGGTGGGGCGCTGTTTGGGTGAGGCGACCAGGTTGATGGTGTGCAGGCTCCGGTTGAGGTATTCGGCGGCTCCGCGGCGGTTCGTGCAGGGGCGGCCGTTGATCACCCGTAGTTCCACGCGTCCCCCTGGGTTCACGTCCCGACGCACCCCAGCGTTGCCCGTCAGGCCGCCGTTTCCGCTTCCGCTCGCCGCAGCCGGGCGGCCCCGGCCGCGGGTGAGGGTCACTGTACCGGCAGCAGTGTCGCCGGGTGCTTCCGCCGTTTCCGGAAGCAGCACGTCAATCCTCATCATGAACCGTCCTCGACGGGTCTGGGGCGTGGGCACGGAGCGCGCCGTTGCCGGGGCGGAGTCAGGCCCCCTGGGTGCGCCTACGGTCGCGCCTCCCGGTTCGTGGGGTACCGGGAGGCGCGACCGAGTTGGGTAGGGCGTGCCGGTCAGGTGCCGGCGGTGGCGAGTTCCCGCCGCGACGCCACGGAGAGCACGCTCCGGATCGTCCGGTCTGAAACGCCCGCCAGCGTTGCCAGTTCCTGCTGTTTCGCGTCCGGGTTATCCCGGTGTGCTTCGAGCACCGCCAGGACGGTGGCCGGGCTGACCCGGTCGACCTGCGGCACCGGTCGCCCGTCGAACATCAATGGCTCGCCCGCTGGCGCGTTCGACGCCGTTCGGCGACGGCGCGGTGACATCCGCTCCATGATCAGGCGGAGCTGATCCTCCGTGGCCTCGCGGCGCTGCTGTTCGTCAGCGAGAGCACGCTCGGCGGTTGCCACCTGGACCTCCAGGTCTTTGCGGAGCCGCGCCTGCTCCGTGCCCGCGCGCCGGAGGTTGGCGACCTCCGCTTCCGCCAAGTCGCCGCGTCGGCGCCATTCCTGTGCCTCCGCTTCCGCCCGACCCTGACTCCGGGCCGCCTGCTCTGCTTCCGCTCGGGCAGTCGCTGCTGCCTCCTCGGCCGCCGCACGCAGGGCCGCTTCGTGCTCGGCTCGCTGCTTTGCCCGTTCCGCCTCCTCGTTTGCTTCCGCTCGCCGCGCTGCTTCCGCTTCCACCGTCTGCCGGGCCACCCGGGTTTCCGCTTCCGCCTGAGCGCGACGCGTCGCTTCTGCGTTTAGCCGTGCTTCCGCTTCCGCCAGCGCCGCGCGGGCCAGGCGGGCATCCTCCTGCGCCGCTTCCATCTCCTTGCGCGCCGGCCCCGGCAGCGCCAGTGACGGTACCGAGGTGCCGGTCTGGGCGAGGTGCAGCAGCATCGTGAGCGCCTTGCCGGTCTCCCCGGCACGGGCAGCGTTACGGGCGGCGGTACGCGCCTGCTTCCTGACGTCAGCCGCGAGCGCCTCCTGCAGCTCGCGGTCCCGCTCGATGGCGGCAAGCCGGCGGCGCTCACGCCGAGCAGCCTCGGCACGAGCGACCAGGGCCGCCGCGCCGGGGCTCAGCCGGTCGAGCACGTCCAACCGCCAAGCCGTGAAGGTCGAGCTGGGGGCCACCAGCCACCGCCGCCATCCGAACCGCTCCGGCGGTGGCGGCAGCATGCCCCGGTCGCGCAGCGTCGGCCTGTGCTTGGCCCCGCTGCGGACCTCGTACACGATGATGCCGAGGGCCGAGAGGAACGACAGGCCGACCGCCTTGACCGGGTCGGTGTGGTGGCCGATGGCGTTGACCGCTACCGCCGCCGCCGTGCAGACCCAGATCAGCGCCCGCGCCGCGAGCGCCCGCTCCCCGGCGAGGCGCTGTTGCTGCGCGGTCAGGGCCATCGCCAGGCCCGTGCCCTCGATCGCGACCGCCGCCACGACGCCGATCGGCGTGGGCAGACCGTTGATCCTGGCTGCGTCGACCTGCCCATACACGGCGCCCGCCACAGCCAAGCCGTAGATCACGCCGGAGTAGACCGAGGCGGCATTGGCTCGTACGTACTCGACGCGGCGCGCGTACCAGGCCGCCGTGTCCTGCCGGCGGGCCTGCCGCCGCTTCCGCCTCGCCTCACGCTGGTCCTCGCGTTCCTTCCGGCGGCGCTCGGCGCGATCAGCCTTATGCCGATCGCGCTGGTCATCCAGCCGCAGCCGCCCTTCCTTCTCGCGCAGGCGTCGCTCCACCGCCGCGTCCTCGTCGGCGATTCGCTGCTTGCTGGCCAGCAGCTCCCGCTCGGCGGTCGCCAGCTCACGGGCAACCCGCCGATCGGTCCTAGCCAGGTTGGTCAGGTCGGTGCTCATCGCGCCACCGGGCCTTCCAGTTCCCCGCGCGCCGGCACCGACCCTGGCGGCACGTAGTGAAACGGGGGCCGAAGGAACGGCGGCGCCGGGGCCATAAGGTCTGTCATGGGTCGGACCTCCGTTGTCCGATCTAGGTCCCGGCCGGTGGGTTGCCTCCACCGGTCGGGACCGCTGCGTTTAAGGGCCGGACGGGCACCAACGGTGGTGATCATCCGGCTCATCGTGGGAGCTACGGGTTATCGGCAGCGCTACGGGTAACGCCACTGGTGTACGGTGCTCGGTTTCCGGCGTCCCGCCGGCCGGCCTGACCGGCCGGATCGCGGCACGGCGCGCCGCCGATGCGGCGTTCAGCGCGCCGGCGGCTCGCCGGGTAAGGGGTGGATCGGCGCAGCGAACACCTTGATGCAGTAGCCGGAGCAGTGCTCCCGTCAGGTGGTGTCGTCGGCCTCGTCGTCGTAGAGCAGGTGCCCGGCGGCCCGGCTGATGCCGAGCCGATACCCGGCGGCGCGAAGCCGGCTGGCGGCATCAGCGCGGCTGATGACGTGCCAGCCCAGCGCGCGCAGCGCGGTTTCCACGTCTGCGGTCGTCCGTTGGGCGGAGGGTCTCCGGCCGGCAGCGGTTCTGGCGTGGTCGCCTCCAGCAGCTTGAACCCGCGAGCCGGGACCGGGCCGTTGTCGTGATGGGGACGGATGCCGGTCAGACCGGCGGCGCCGGTCGGCAGGTGCAGCCACACGTGACCGATCTCGCGGGCAGCGTGCGGGTCACCGGGCCAACCACGGAGGTGGCCGCCGCTCGAGCGGTCGGCCCCGTCGAGATGGGGCGCGGAACTGACGTGCGTTGTCATGAGAACTCCCGAGGACTTGGCGTCGAGCTCTGGCAAATGCCACCCGATCTGACTTGTAATGATACCGCATCAAATCCGTCCTGCCTGCCACGCCATCAAACTGAGCCTGCCCATCCTGGATGATCCGGCGCCCGTCCGCGCCCGGCTTGGCGGAGCTTGGCCAGGCGCTGGCTGACGGCGGTCAAAGCGGCGCCGGCGAGGGCCCGGCTCCAGCACCCAAGGTGGCTTGCTGCGTGGCCAATGTCGGGTCGGCCGTCTGCCGCAGACTGGCCGCACCCGGCGGAAATCGCTCGTGGAATGTCGTACCCCCAGTGCATGATCGGGAGCCATGTGGAGCGTGACCGGCGGTTCATGGGGCGGCGATGAGTTCAGGATGGCCTCGGGCGCTGAGATCGTCGGTCGCGACAGCGACTCGTTCGAGATGAAGGTCAGCATCCCGAGCGATGAGGACGGCTTCTTCGGCAGGCAGTGTCCAAGCTGCCGGCAGATTTTCCGGATCGACGGGAACGACTACGATGCGCTGCCCGATGAGGTCGTGCTGTGGTGTGTGTACTGCGGCCACCACGACGAGCACAGCGAGTTCATGACCCAGCAGCAGCTCGACCGGGCACTGCGCGCCGCCGGAGACCTCGGGGTACAGCTCATCGGGCAGGCGCTCGACCAGGCATTCAGCGGTTTCAGGTCGTCGCGGCGCTCCGAGTTCGGCATCGAGATCAGCTACCGGACCGAACCGTTCTACCCCGAGCCGCTGCCGGGAATCGACGAGGAAAAGCTGATCCGGATCCGTAGCTGCGAGCGCTGCTCGCTGCGCTACGCGGTGTTCGGCGAGCACCGTTTCTGCCCGGTGTGCGGACATCTGCCAGCTTTGGTGGTCGCCCTGGACGCGCTCGCTGCAGAGACAGCGCGCCTCGACGGTGTGGCGCAGCTGCC
Source organism: Rhizomonospora bruguierae (assembly GCF_018397995.1). Classification (GTDB taxonomy): domain Bacteria; phylum Actinomycetota; class Actinomycetes; order Mycobacteriales; family Micromonosporaceae; genus Rhizomonospora; species Rhizomonospora bruguierae. The sequence goes on along the minus strand of NZ_BBQH01000100.1, from coordinate 3,761 downwards.
AGCGCAGACCGCAGCCATGCTGCGTGAGCAGGGTGTCTTCACCCGGCTGTGGGTCGACACCCTGAAGAACCTGGTCGGAGTGGTGGAGGCACTCGGCACGGCGGTGTTCCGCGACACGGTCCCGGACGCCGACCAGCGGCTCAGGGGAAAGGGCAACATCTTCCAGCGGCTGGACCACACCGCCGATCTGTTCGTCGATGCCGGCTATCCCGACCTACGAACGGTGGTCGATCCAGCCAGGTGGCAACGACTGATCGAGTTCTGGGCGGCGCGGCATGTGTTCACCCACAACGACGGACTGGTCGACGAAAAGTACCTGACGAAGGTGCCAGCCAGCACAATGCGGATCGGCCAGCGCCTCACGACTACCGAGCAGCTCTGCCGTCAGGCCATCGCTGACACCGAGGTCCTGTGCCGCGCCGTCGCCGGGCTGACCGCGCCCTGAGCGCGGATTTGAATACCGCTGACTCGTAGCCGAGCCGGCCCTATGTCGATCCGAAGCCGGATGCCAATGACAGTGGGTGCTTCCCGGGCGGTCAGCGCGGTCGGTGATGTGGGCGGGGCGTCGTCGACCTCACCCTTTCCGATTCCTTGCTCAATGCCGACTGTGTGGAAGAGCCGGTGATGGTCACCCCGGGCAGGTCGACCGCGCGCCATCGGCGCGTCACTAGTCGCCGGTCCTCCGGCCGCCGCGATCTGGCGGCGGCCGGAGAGCCGCACCGTTGGCTACGCCTCCGGGGCAGCCAGGGTGGCGGGGCTTGAGTCGGTGGCCGGCAGTGGTGACTCACCGCAGGCCCGAAGCTCGACCGTGGACAGCTCGTACCCGTTGGCTTCGAGGTAGCGCAGATACCGGGTGGTGCTGCCGCTGACGCTGCGCCACGAGTTGCGGCTGGTCGCCTCTTCGTAGGCGGCCAGGAGCAGGCCCAGCGCGATCATCTGGGCACGCTCGTCGCTGGCCTTGCCGACGAGTTCAACCATCGCCGGGGCTCGCCGGCCGAGCGCCGGAGCCTGGTCCGGCAGCCCGAGCAGGTCATGGGCCAGCCGGTTGCCGCCGGTCAGCGCCGACGTCACGGCGTGGTCGGCACGCGCGAGGCTCCCGGCGATGAAGCCGGCGGCCGTCTTCGGCGCGGCCTTGCGGGCGAGGAACGTGCGCAGCCAATTCCGGCGGACCGTCTCGGCGCTGTCCCACGCCTTGTTGGACTGGATCACGTCACGGCGTTGGGCGCGAGCTTCTTCCCGTTCGGCGTCGGTCATCTCCGTGGCGGTCTTGCGTCCGCTGCCGGAGTCGTACCCGCGCCTGCGCAGCGTGTGTCCGTGGGCGGCGAAGTCGGTGCACACGTACTCAGGCACCCAGGCCCGGTACGGGCGAGCCGGTTCCGGCTCCTCGGCGTCCTCGTCTGCCTCGGCCGAGGTGTCGTCGCCCCAGGGATCGTCCCCGTCGTTGTCCTCGTTCGGGTAGACCCATTCGTCGTCGAGAAAGGCGGCGTGCCCGGGGCAGGAGGCGTGGTTTTCCTCGGTGAGTTGCTCCTCGCCGTGCTTCAGCTCCGACAGCCGCCTGATCTGCTCGTCGTTCCACGCCGGTTGGTCAACCACGGTGATCCCGGCGGCGGCGAGGGCAGCGGCAGCTTCGGCCTTCGCCGCTGCCTCGGCGCGGGCGTCGCGCAGCTTCTGCGCCTCGTGGTCGAAGCCGCCGCGCTGAGCGGCGACCACGAGCCGCTTGACCGCCTCCGCGTCGTCCTCGAACTCCGCGACCACAGCAGCCTGGTCGATGGTGAGGAACTCCCACCGTTGCGTGGCCCCGCGAGCGAGCTTGCAGCGGGCCACCGAGAGCGCTTTGTCGACCACCGGCCGGCTCGTGGACATCCGCTTGGCGATCTCCCCCGCTGGGACACCGCACAAAGCGAGTTGGTCGTACGCGGTCACGCGCTCGGCGACGGTGAGGGGTTCCCGGTGGTCGTTCTCGTTCACCTGGTCGGTCAGCCGATCGGCCTCATCCGGCTTCGGGACGACCATCACCCGCACCCACGGTCGCTGGGCTTGCACGGCCGCGAGAGTCCGCCGTTGCCCGCGCAGCACAACGAGGCGGCCGTCGTCGTCCTGGTAGGCGACAACCGGCTCTAGAACGCCGCGCTGGCGGACGTTCTCGACGTAGGTCTTGCGCAGGCGTGGATCCAAGCGCACGTTGGCGCCTACGACCAGGGTCGCGGGGTCGACACGAAGCAGCTTCTCCTCGAACTGCTCGTCTTCGACCGCACGGGTTGCGGTGGCCGTGGCCGTCATTGGAGCAGAAGTCGTCACGGTGAGTGTCCTTCCAAGGGATGTGCAGGCAGCAGCGATCGCGACGGCAGCGGGCACAAATGGCCCCTGCGTCGGCGGCGGTGAGTGAAGGTGTGGGGGACGGCGACGAGCGGCGCTGCGGGTAGCCGCAGCCGCTACGCTGTGCCGTGCGGACCGTCTGGCGGTGCGCCGGGCTCAGGTTGTAGCGGCTTGGAGCCCCGGTGCTGGCCCGCGCGACGTAAGGCCGCGCGGGCCTGCGCCGTTACTCCTGGTGCAGCGGAGTCTCCAGCTCGCACTGACCGACCAGTTGCTGGTGCAGCCACGTACGTACCCGGTACCGAGCGAGCCCGTTGACGGCAGGCAGCTCGGTGGTCTCGACCTCGATCGACACCAGCGCATCGGCCAGGCGGACGTACGCAGCGACCAGGGCGTCACGGCTGCCAGGGCCGTGCAGACGCCGGGTGATCTCCGCCTGGGCGACCGCCCGCACGCCTCCGACGAGGAGCCCGGAGTCTGGACGCAGTGTGGTCAGGATGATGTAGGTCACGGACTGCCGGGTGGGCATCACGTTCTCGGCCGGCACGAGGTTCGGGTTCCCGGCGTCGCTCGGCTGCTGGCCGGTCACTGCGCACCGCCGGGGCGTTCGTCCCTGGTTACGGTGTCCGTCGCCGCCTCAGTCGGCTCGAGCGATTGGGCTGGCGGGGCAAGCAGGAAGGTCTGTCCGCCGGACAGGTCCAGGACCGTGCCGGCGTCGGTGACGACGTTGTAGCGGGTGCGCCGGCCGGAGACGGCCTCCTTGTCGAGGACGGTCGCAGCGGTCGCGCCGGTCCTGACTCGGCTCGGGTGCCAGTCGCCGCGGGTGCGGGTCGATGCCTTGGTCGCGTCGTCGGTGATGAGGATCCGATCACCCCGCGTCAAGCGGGTGGTGGTTTTCTTTCCTTGCGCAGTCACGGAGGTTCCCTCTGTCTGGCGGTTGTCGGTCACGACGTGAGCCGGGTGGTAGCGACACCCGAAGGCCGAACACGTCAAGAGGTCAGGGCTGAGCGAGCCCGTCGAAGTGGTTCACCGGCGGGAGCGCCACAGGGCCGGGCGACCGGACGACCGTGGCTTGCTCCTGCTACGCAGGAAGCGACCGTGGTCGTCGCCATTCCCGCTCACTGCTTCTAATGATGCCGCATCAAGCTCCCGGGGCGGTCCGGTCATCGATGGCTGGGGGGTCGGCCATCAACGAGGCACCGCTGACGCCGGCGTCAGCGTCGAGAACGTTCAACCGATCGGACAATGCATTTCCTTCCCTCGGGCATCCGGCTGGAGATCAGCCAGTCATTTATAATGATACCGCATCAATGCTTGAGGTACCACCCGATACGGCGCTTGACGTGGAGAAACACGCCTCCAATGGCACTGACGCAACCGATGCAGTAGGCAACCGCTCGCCATTGGGGCAGCTCCGACCGAACGGCCGTACCGGCGCTCCTCCGCAG
>NZ_BBQH01000099.1 GCF_018397995.1 Rhizomonospora bruguierae | reverse complement strand
TTTTAGGCGCCCGGTACCGGGAAGCTGCGCAGCCACCGGACCGGGAGAGGCAGATGGAGTACGAGCTGTTCGGCGTGCCCAGCACCCGCGACTGAACCACCGGGCTACCCGTCGGCCGGGCCGGCTTCCTCGCCGCCGTGGCCTCGGCCGGAGGGTCGAACCGGCGCCGGGGTGTCGGTCGGGGCGTGCGTCCCGGTCTCGTAGGTGGCGATGAACGCCTCGACGGCGGCGTCGGTGCCGGCGCGGTCCCCGGTGGCGAGCAGGTCCAGCAGCAGGCCACGGATCACGGCCAGGCCCAGCCGGGCGTGCTGCCGGGCGGTGTCGGCGGGCACGCCGAGGCGCTCGGCCAGGGTCACGTTGAGGTCGAGCCAGTCGTCGACGATGCCGTCCAGGAGCCCGGTTGTGCCCGGGCGCTTCTGGAGTGCCTGCCCGTACAGTTCGAAGAACAGCCGCTCGTGCGGCCACAGCGCCGGATCGGCCAGCCGCCGCCAGATCGCCCGGATCGTTTCGGCGATCGAACCGCCGTGGTCCAGGTGCAGGTCCGCCAGGGCCGCCCGCTGGCGCTCCTCGACAGCGCGGACCACCTCGACGAGCAGCCCCTCCTTGGAACCGAAGTGGTAGATCAGCATGCGATGGCTGGTGCCGATGCCGGCCGCCAGCCGCCGCAGGCTCAGGTCACCCACCCCCGTGCGCGCGATGAACTCGACGGCGGCGGCCAGCAGCCGGTCCCGGCTCTCCACAGGCATGTACCATACGGTACACGTACCAGTTGGCACAGACAGGGAGGACGACATGGCGCGGCAGCACATGGACGCCCGGACGCACGTCGCGGCACCGCCGGAGGCGGTCTACGCGCTGCTCATCGACGGCGCGACCTGGCCGGAGTGGTCACCGATCGGCTCGTTCGAACTGGAGCGGCCCGGCCCGGACGAACCGGAGGGCGTGGACGCCGTCCGGGTCTTCCGCACCGGCCGGATCACCAGCCGGGAGCGGGTCGCCGAGCGGGTGCCGGCTCGGCGGTTCAGCTACGAACTGGTCTCCGGCCTGGCCATCCGCGACTACCGGGCGGACGTGGACCTCACGCCGGCCGGGGACGGCACCGACATCCGGTGGCACTCCTCGTTCCACACCAAGATCCCCGGTACCGGCTGGCTGTACCGACGCACCCTGCAACGCTTCACCGGCCGGATGGTCGACGGCCTGGCCGCCCGGGTGGCGAGGCCGTCCGCGCAGACCTGAGCGACCTGCCGTGCTCGGGTACGCGGCTGAGCCGGCGGTGCTTGGATAACCGCGTGGGGGACGATGCGCCGCTGTCGGCGGATGAGCTGCTGGACGTCGTGGATGAGTGGGACCGGGTGGTGGGCCAGGCGCGGCGCGCCGAGGCGTACGCCAACCGGCTGCGGCACCGCTGCGCGTTCGTGCTGGCCCGGGACGCCGCCGACCGGATTTTGTGCACCGCCGCACCGCCCGCAAGCTGATCTTTCCCTCGCTGTACGACATGTTCGTCGGCGGCGTGGTCGGCGCGGGCGAGTCGTACGGGACGGCGGCGCTGCGCGAGGCCGAGGAGGAGTTGGGCGTCGCCGGGCTGCCGGCCCCGGTGCCGCTGTTCAAGTTCCGCTACGAGACTCCGGAGCACTCGTGGTGGTCCGCCGTCTACGAGGTGCGCTGCGACCGGCCGGTCCACCCGCAGCCGGAGGAGGTGGCGTGGCACGCGTTCCTCACCGAGCGGGAGGTGGAGCGGCGGCTGACCGAGTGGGCCTGGGTGCCCGACGGCCTGGCGGCGTACCACCGGCTCCTGGACTGGCGCCGGGGCCTCGCGCCCTGACGCGCCGGAACCCCGCGCCGCCCCGCGCCGGAGCCCGCGCCGGGACACGACGCCACCCCGTGACGAGGGCACCGGGGCCGGGACCGTCGTGAGCGGACTATTGCAGCGGCGGTAGTCGCTGCGGGTGGTCGAGCACGTCGCGGAACAGGTCCCCGCGCCGGGCTACGCGGTCCACGATGGAGCGGATGGTGAAGCTGTCCGGACGCAGGTCCGGGTCGTCGAGCTCGTCCCAGTCGATCGGCGCCGAGACCGGGGCGCCCGGCGCCGGCCGGGTGCTGTACGGGGCGACCAGGGTCTTGTTGATGGCGTTCTGGGTGTAGTCCAGCCGGGCCAGGCCGCCGCGCTCCCGGACCTGCCACTTCCAGCTCACCAGCTCGGGCACGATGGCGCCGACGGTCCGCGAGAGCCGCTCGACCCAGGCGCGGGTCTGGGCGAAGTCGGGGCCGGGCGCGATCGGCACCCAGATCTGGATGCCCCGCCGGCCGGTCACCTTCGCGTTCGCGCGCACGCCGAGGTGGTCCAGCGCGGTGCGGTGCAGCCGGGCGAGCACCAGCACGTCCGCCCAGCTGGTGGCGTCGCCGGGATCAAGGTCGATGAGCGCGTACGTCGGCGCGTGCGGGCGGTCGGTGCGCGAGGTCCAGGCGTGCCACTCCAGCGCGCCGTAGTTGGCCGCCCAGACCAGGGCCGCGGGCTCGTCCACCACCAGGTACGTCCGCGTCTCGCCCGGGTCGGCCGCCGGGTTCGTCCAGCGGGTCATCCAGTCCGGCGCGTGCGACGGCAACTCCTTGTGCCAGAACCCCTTCGCCTGCGCGCCGTTCGGGAAGCGGTGCATGTTGAGGGCGCGACCGGCCAGGTACGGAACCAGCGTGGGGGCGATCTGCGCCGAGTAGCGCAGCAGGTCCCGCTTGGTGACCGGCGGCTCACCGGCGCGCGCCGGGAACAGCACCTTGTCCAGGTTGCTCACCCGCAGTTCCCGGCCGAACACCTGCCACGCACCGCCCTTCGCGCCGAGCGCGGCCAGGTCGTCCTCGCCGACCGTGGCGGCCGGCGGCTTGAGCGCCACGGCGGCCCGGGCGGCGGGCAGGTCGGAGCGCCACAGCCGGTCCGGGTCGGCCTTGACCTGGTCGTTGGTCCGGCCGGTCAGCACCGAGCGGGGATGCTCCTCCGGGTTCCAGCCCTTGACCGCGAACTCGTCCCGCTTGTGCAGCAGCAGCCACTCCTCCTTCGCGGACTCCTTTCCCGACCGGCCGCCGGATCGGCCCCGGTCGCGCCGCACCAGCACGAACCGGCCGTGCAGCTTCTCCCCGTACAGGTCCAGGTGCAGTTCGCCGCCGGCCAGCGACCGGCCGGGGTCGGACGCGTCGCCGGGCCGCTCGGCGGGCTCCCACGTCCCGGCGTCCCACACGATCACGTCCCCGCCGCCGTACTCCCCCGCCGGGATGACGCCCTCGAAGTCGTAGTACTCGATGGGGTGGTCCTCGACCCGGAACGCCGCCCGCCGCACCCCGGGGTCCAGCGTCGGCCCCTTCGGCACGGCCCAACTGACCAGCACCCCGCCGAGCTCCAACCGGAAGTCGTAGTGCAGCCGCCGCGCCCGGTGCCGCTGCACCACGAACCGCCGGGCCGCGCCGCCGCCGGCCGCCACCCGGCCGGCGGGCTCGGGGGTGCGCCCGAAGTTCCGCTTGCCCCGGTACGGCGCCAGCGCGTCCTTGGCCCGTGACCTGGTCGTGGTCGGCATGCCCCGGTTCATACCCACGACCGCGGTCCGTTACCCGGTTCCGGCGTCCGCCTGGCCGCTGGGGTTTCCGGTCGACTCCGGCGTGGGATCGCGGGTTGCGCTCGGCTCGCCGGTCGGCCCGGCCGGCTCACCGGTTGCGGTGGCGCTCGGCTCCGGCGCGGCGGGCGCGCTGCCCTCCACCGGTCCGCCGGTCGGGGTTGGCTCGCCGGACGCGGTGGCGGACGGGCCCGAGGAGCGCACCTGCGGCGGGCCCTCGCCCCTGCCCGAAGCCGGCCGGGTCGGGTGCGTGGACGCCGACGGCGCCGGTGTGCCACCCGGTCCCTCCCCCGTGCCCGGGGCGTTGCCGGCCGGGTTCATCAACGCAAGCGCCCCGGCCAGCGCCACCAGTGCGAGCACCACCGCGGCGGCTCCGGCCAGCGCCCAGCGCCGCCGCCGGGACGGGGGCGCCTCGCCGGCAGCGACGGGCGCCGGTATCGCCTCGGTGCTCGCGGGCGGGGCCGCGATCCGCCTCGCTCCGGCCGCCACCGCATCGCCGCTGCCGGCGTCCGCGCTGGCGAAATCCGCACCGGCCGGCGGTGCCGCCTCGCGGGCCGCTCGGGCCAGCGCGGCGGCGCTCGGGAAGCGGTCCGCCGGGTTCTTCGCCATCGCGCGGACGACCAGGGCCCGCACCGCGGGCGGCACGTCCGCCGACAGCGGCGGCGGATCATCGTTGACGTGGCTCATGGCGACCGCCAGCGCGGTGGTGCCGGTGAACGGGGCGTGGCCGGCGAGGCAGTGGTACGCGACCGCGCCCAACGCGTAGATGTCGGCGGCCGGACTGATGTCGCTCTTGGTCACCTGCTCCGGCGCCATGTACAGGGCCGTGCCGACCACCTCGTCGACGCCGGTCAGCGCGGTGGCGTCGGTGGCCTCCGGTGCGCCGGTGGAGCGGGCCACACCGAAGTCGACGAGCACCACGCCGCCGTCCGGGCCGATCAGCAGGTTGCCGGGCTTGACGTCCCGGTGCACCACCCCGGCCGCGTGCGCGGCGTCCAGCGCGGTCGCCGCCTGGGCCACAATGGACATCGTTTCGCCGGCGGGCAGCGGGCCGCGCGCGGCGATCCGACCGGCCAGGGGCTCGCCGTCCACGTACGCCATCACCAGGTACGCGACGCCTTCCCCGGCGCCGTCCTCCTCGCCGTAGTCGTAGACCTCGGCGATGCCGGGGTGCCGCAGGGCGGCCATCGTGCGCGCCTCGGCGGTGAACCGGGCGCCGAAGGTGGCGGCACCGGGGCCACGCGGGCGGAGCACCTTGATCGCCACCCGCCGCGCGAGCACGGTGTCGGTGGCGCGCCACACGTCGCCCATCCCACCGGCGGCGATGTGCTCCTCCAGCCGGTAGCGGTCGCCGAGCAGGTCACCGGGGGTCAGCACGGAGACAGCCCTACCCGATCCGACCGCGGTCTATTCGCCCGACGGCGGGGACCCGAGCCCCGGCCGCCGGCTTCGTGGTGCCTACGGTCGCGATCATCGCGGCCCGGTCGGCCGTCCGTTAGGGACCGTGGTGGTAGTGGGCAGGAACAGGTCCACCAGGTCGTCCAGGCGGATCAGGATCAGCGCGGCGATCGACCCGGCCGCGACCGCGACCAGCAGCCCCGCGAGTTGGAGCGCACCGGCCGGGGCCGCGGCGACGGTCGCCAGGGCGGTTGCGGTCGCCGCCAGGAGGATGGTGTTGCGGACCACGTGCCGCCGGCCGAGCGGGCGCTCGGCGGCGCCGAAGCAGGCGCAGCGGGCGCCGGTGCCGCGGCGCACCGCCAGGACCACGCCGGTGGTGAGCACGGCCAGCAGCAGTCCGGTCAGGACGAGCACCGCGCTCGCTCCCGGGCGCGCCGCCGACCACCCGGCCGCCACGGCCACGACCGACCACGCGGTACCCACCACGAGCGCGACCTCGGCGGCCGTGACGAGAACGGCCACCGGCTCGACCAGCCGGCCCGGTAGCAACGGCAGCGGGCGCAACGAGTCGGCGAACGCGCGCATCGCCCCGCCGCCGCGCACCTTGCTCAGCGCCGAGGCGGCGAACACCCACCACAGGGTGGCCAGCAGGCCGACCGATACGTACACCATTGACAGTCCCCCGTTCCGCATCACCAGCAGCGCCAGTATCGGCAGGTGTCGGGTGCGGCGGCAAGCCGCTCCCCCGGGCCACGGCTGCCGGAGACGGCTGGGCCCCGGGGTCCGGTCGTCTCCGGCGCGGCACCGTCAGCTCGGGGGCATGTTCGTGGCGATCTCGATGGCGGTGGTCACCAGGGTGTGCGCGCGGGCGGCGACCGCGGCGAGCAGCCCGGCGATCTCCTCCCCGGCGGTCTCGGCGACCTCCCGGAGGCTGTGCACGTCCTGGTCGAGCCGGGCCAGGTGGGCGGCCAGGTCGGCGTTCTGGGCGTTGGCGAAGGCCCGGGCGATGTCCTCCAGGGGCACCCCCTGCGCCTCTAGTTGGCGGACCGCCCCGATGCGCTCCACCACCGCCGCGTCGTAGAGCCGGTAGTTGCCGCCGGTCCGGCCGGCCGGGGCGATCAGACCGAGGCCGGTGTAGAAGTCCACCGTGCGGGTGCTGACGCCGGCCGAAGCCGCCACCTCCCCGATCCGCAGCAGTCGCACCCCGGCACCTCCCTTCGCTAACCGTACAGTGGCACGTGTTACTGTCGTGGCCATGCTCAGCGGCACCGCCGACGGTCGTCGTACCGTGCCGGCCGGGCCCCGGTCCTACGATCGCACCACCGCCGCGCCGGCCCCCGCCCGGTCCACATGCTGATCGCCGGAGCGTGGAGCGCCGCCGCACTCACCGCGGCGGCCGGTCGTCCCTCGCCGAAGCCGCGCGGCTCGCCGCTCCCGTCGTAGTACCGGCCCGGCGTGGTCCGCGACCAGCCTCGCGGTCGAGATCGATCCCACCCCGCACCGTCGCCGCCGCGACGCGTACCCGAAGGAGCACACGATGAGATCCAGCAATCCGGTGCTGGGCCGGTTCGCCACCGCGGCCCAGCCCACCGCCGCACCGGGGCGGCCACCCGGATACGGCCCGGGTTACGGGCCCGGCCATGAGGCCGGTTACGGGCCCGGCTACGGCTACCCGGGCCAGTCCGCGCCGATGCGGGTCGACGGGGACGTGATGACCCTCGACGACGTGGTGGTCAAGACCGTCGCGCTGCTCGGCACCGCCGTCGCGGCCGCCGCGGCCACCTGGCTGCTCGTGCCGGCGCCGGCACTGGGTCCGCTGTGGATCGCCTCGATGGTGATCGGGCTGGTCCTCGGCCTGGTCATCTCGTTCGGGCAGATCACCCGGCCGCCGCTGCTGTTCGCCTACGCGATCGTCGAGGGCGTCTTCCTCGGCGCGGTCAGCCAGGCGTTCGAGGCACGCTGGAACGGCATCGTCACACAGGCGGTCATCGCCACGCTGAGCGTCTTCTTCGTGATGGCCTGGCTCTACAAGGCACGCATCATCCGGGCCACGCCGAAGTTCACCCGGATCGTCATCGGCGCCGCGGTGGGCCTGGTGGCGGCGATGCTGGTCAACCTGGTCATCGGCCTGTTCAGCGGGTCGGCCGGGCCGCTGCGCGACGGCGGCGCGCTGGCCATCCTGTTCAGCGTGGTGTGCATCGTCGTGGCGGCGCTGATGTTCGTCATCAACTTCAGCCAGATCGAGGAGGGCATCGCCGCCGGCCTGCCCCGCCGGTACGGCTGGCTCGGCGCGTTCGGCATCCTCGTCGAGCTGGTCTGGCTGTACCTGGAGTTCCTGCGCCTGATCAGCTACTTCCAGGACGAGTGAGCATCGGCCGGCGGGTGAGGGCCGGTGGTTGACCACACACCCCACACGGTTTTAAGTTTATCGATGCGACAAACATTGATAGCCCTCATCGTGTGCGGGAAAGGTCACCAGTCATGCGAAGGTGTACTACCGTCCTGTCGGTGGGCGCGGCGATCGCCGCGGCCGCCCTCGGGGCCAGCGTCATCACGGCCCTCCCCGCGGCCGCCGCCACCGGCTGCCGCGTCGCCTACTCCGTCGCCAACCAGTGGCCGGGTGGGTTCGGGGCGAACGTGGACATCACGAACCTCGGCGACCCGATCAGCTCGTGGACCCTCACCTGGTCCTACTCCGCCGGTCAGCAGGTGACGCAGGTGTGGAACGCCACCGTCACCCAGAGCGGCTCGCAGGTCACCGCCAAAAACGTCAGCTACAACGGCTCGCTGGGCACCAACGCGACCGCGTCGTTCGGGTTCAACGGCACGCTGACCGGCAGCAACAACCCGGTGCCCACGAGCTTCAGCGTCAACGGCACGACCTGCACGGGCGGCACCACCGGCCCGACGGCGACGAGCACGCCGCGGCCGACCGCGACGCAGACCACCCGGCCGCCCACCAACGGCGTCCCGTCGGACGCGGCCTGGGTCGCCACCGGCGCCTGGGACTCCTGGACGAACAACGGCTACACCATCATCAACGACATCTGGGGCTCGGGCGCCGGCCCGCAGACGATCTGGGCGCGGACCGGCACCAACTGGGGCGTGGTGGCCAACCACCCGCGCACCAGCGGCGTGAAGTCCTACCCGCACACCGGCAAGACCCTCAACCGCCGGCTCAGCACGCTCGCCTCGGTGCGCAGTTCGTTCAACGTCACGGTTCCCGGCGACGGCGACTACGAGACCGCGTACGACATCTGGGCGAACAACAACGCCTACGAGGTCATGATCTGGACGAACCAGAACGGCGCGGTAGGCCCCATCGCCGAGTCGTACGACGCCAACGGCGCCGTGCCCAGCGCCCGCAACGTCAGCGCGGGCGGGCACACCTGGAACGTCTACCGGGGCTCCAACGGCAGCAACGCGGTCTTCTCGTTCATCCGCACCAGCAAGACCAACAGCGGCACCGTGGACGTGCTGGCGGTGCTGAACTGGCTGCGTACCCAGGGCTGGTGGGGCGACGTGACGGTGGGCGAGGTCCAGTTCGGCTTCGAGCTGAGCGGCACCGCCGGCCAGTCCAGCTTCGTCTGCACCAGCTTCTCGCTCGACTTCAGCTGACCGCGGGCCGGGGCGCACCCGTGGGTGTCGTGCGCCCCGGCCCTCGGCGTCTTCGGGCGAGGAGACGGCAGAGCGTCTCCTCGCCCGAAGAAGCTGGGTCCGAGCGACGCTACGCAACGCACGGGGGGCAGACATCGGCCAACTGGCGGAGCCGGGAGCGGCGCGGCCAGGCGTCGTGCTCCGGTGGCGACTACGCCGGCCGCGACGCTCGCGACGCCGGCGCCTGCGCGATCCGGCGCGAGTTGGTCACCGCCATGACGCGCACCTCGTCCTCGGTGAAGCCGGCCGCCAGCAGCCGGTCGGCCAGCAGCGCGAGACCGTTCTCGACCGGCGGGTTGAACGGCTGGCCCAGGTCCGAGGAGAGCAGCGAGTGCTCCGGGCCCACCCGGCGGATGTGGTCGAACAGCACGTCCCAGTCGACCTTGCCGGTGTACGGGGTGGTGAAGCAGCGCTCCAGCAGCGCACCCCGCACGGCGAGCCGCCGCTGCACGTCCACGGGCAGTTGCTGGGAGGTGAACTCGGGGTGGGTCACCACGATGCGCCGCACGCCGAGGCCGGCGGCCGCGTCCACGACCGCGATGATCTCCGGGCCGGAGAGGTGGCCGGTGGCCAGCGCCATGTCGTGCCGGGCGATCAGCGTCAGCACCTCGCGCAGGGCGGGCACCACGCTGCCGTCGCCGTCCACGACCGCGATGGGCGGCGCCATGATGCCCTGCCGGGCCAGGTCCTCCTGAAGCTGCGCCCACATCGGCGGCGTCGCTCCCTCGGGCGCGCGGGCCTGGCTTTCCCGCTGGTTCACGCAGTCCACGGTGGGCAGCCAGACGATCCGGGCGCCCTGCCGGCCGGCGATCTCCACCGCGACCGGGTTGAGCCCGCCCACGGAGCCGTTCAGCGTGAGCGCGCCGAGCGCGTCCACCCCGGGTACCGCGGCGCGCACCACCTCGGCCCGCTCGGCGGTGGGCACGTAGTGCGACTTGAGCACGAAGCCGGCCAGCCCCACCTCGGCGAACCGGCGGGCCAGCGTCACGTCGTCGATCCGCCGGCGCATCACGTCCGGCGCGACGTGCACGTGCGTGTCGTACGCGCCGGCGACGAGGGTGCGGGCCCGGGCGGAGGGGGTGGGATGTCGGGTCACGAGGAGCGAACCTAGGCGTTAGCTGACAGAATTGTCAACATTTCTGTCGCCGAACCGCGGTACGGGATCCCGCCCGGAAGCGGCGGCAGCGGCACCGTAACTGGCGCGGGCGAGCGCGACGAGGTCGTCGAGGTGGACCGGCGGGTCCTCGCGCCACCAGGCGAGCCAGACCGAGATCGGCGGGGCGTCGCGGACCCGGCGATACCGAGGCGACGGGTGTGCTTGCCCAGGGCCGCCCACGCGTACCCGACCCGCACCTCGGTACGGGACTGCTCGACGAACCGGCGCAGGTCGGCGACCTCGTCGAGCACGGTACGGGCCCGCACCAGCACGTGCGTGCCGGTCCCGGTGAGCCGGACGTGCCGGGTGCTGCGGTGCAGCAGGCGGGCGCCGAGCGCCGCCTCCAGCGCGACGACCGCGCGGGAGACCGCCGCCTGGGAGACGCCGAGCGCGCCCGCGGCACCGGTGAAGGTACCCGCGTCGACCACGGCGACGAAGGCGCGCAGGTGACGCAACTCCAGATCCATGCGTCCAGCGTATGGATACCCCGCGCCGCGCATTTCCCGGATCGCCGCCGACGCGGCGACACTGACCGACGTGAGCGCGACGGCGGCGGACCGGGTCCGGGAGGTTTCGCGACCCCCTCGGGCGGGGCGCGGGGCACTGGTCGGCGGGCTGGCCACGATGGTCGGCAGCGCCGCCAGCAACCAGGTCGGTGCCGCCGTCGGGGCGCACGCGTTCGCCTCGATCGGGCCCGCCGGGGTGGTCGCGGTGCGCCAGTTCGTCGCCGCCGCGGTCCTGCTGCCGGTGGCCCGGCCGGCCCTGCGCCGCTTCACCTGGGCGCAGTGGTGGCCGACGCTGCTGCTCGGCCTCGTCTTCGCCACCATGAACCTGAGCCTCTACACCGCGATCGACCGGATCGGGCTGGGGCTGGCGGTCACCCTGGAGTTTCTCGGCCCGCTCGCCGTGGCGCTGGCCGGCTCGCGCACCCGGCTCGACCTGCTCTGCGCCGCCGGGGCCGGCCTCGGCGTGTACCTGTTGGTCCTGCCCGGCCCCAGCAGCGACTACGCGGGCGTCGCGCTCGGCCTGCTCGCCGCCGCCTGCTGGGCCGCGTACATCCTGCTGAACCGGCTGCTCGGCGCGCGCCTGCCGGGCCTGCAGGGACCGGCCGCCGCGACCGCCGTGGCGGCCGCCCTCAACCTGCCCGTCGCCGCGCTGCTGATCGGCCAGGGCCGGCTGGGTGGCGCCGGGCTCGGGTACGCCGTCGGCGCCGGCCTGCTCAGTTCCGTGGTCCCCTACGCCGCCGACCTGATCGCCCTGCGCCGGGTACCGCCGCGCTTCTTCGGCGTGCTCATGAGCGTCCACCCGGTGCTGGCCGCCCTCGCCGGCCTGGTCATCCTCGACCAGGTCCCGCACCCGCACGAGTGGATCGGCATCGCCGTCGTCGTCACCGCCAACGCGCTGGCCGTCGCCGCGGCGAACGCGCGGCCGGGGCCGGGCGCGGGCGGCCGAGCCCGGCGACTCTTGCGGGCCGGCAAAACATTGACCTAGGCTGATTCCCGCTGCGGGCCGGGCAGCGATCGTCGAGTCCACCCGAGTGGTGTGGCCGACGCGCCGTGCCCTCGATCCCCAGAGGGCCTCCCCTATCCCGAGGTAGGTCATGAAAAGACGACTCACCGTTCTCGGCGTCGCCCTGCTCGCCGCCGCCGCTTCGATCCTCATCGCCATGCAGCCCGCCGAGGCAGCGGTGGGGCTGCACATCAGCGGCACCAACATCGTCGAGGCCAACGGCCGGACGTTCACCATGCGCGGCGTGAACCACCCGCACGTGTGGTTCACCAGCCAGACCAGTTCCTTCGCCAACATCAAGGCCCTCGGCGCGAACACCGTACGGGTCGTGCTGGGCAGCGGCAAGCGGTGGGGGCCGTCCACCGACGTGCCGAACGTCATCTCGCTGTGCAAGCAGAACCGGCTGATCTGCGTACTGGAGGTGCACGACACCACCGGGTACGGCGAGGACGGCGCCGCGGCCACCCTCGACGAGGCGGTCAACTACTGGATCAGCCAGAAGAACAACCTGGTCGGCCAGGAGAACTACGTCGTCATCAACATCGGCAACGAGCCGATCGGCAACAACAATGCCAGCCAGTGGACCGCCGCGACCACCGCCGCGATCCAGAAGATGCGCACCAACGGCTTCCAGCACCTGCTCATGGTCGACGGGCCCAACTGGGGCCAGGACTGGCAGTACGTCATGCGGGACAACGCGCAGACCGTGCTCAACGCCGACAGCCAGCGCAACACCGTGCTGTCGATCCACATGTACGACGTGTTCAACACCGCCTCGTCGATCACCTCGTACCTGAACACGTTCCGGACCAACGGGTGGCCGCTGGTGATCGGCGAGTTCGGCTGGCGGGCCACCTCCAGCAACGTGGACGACCAGACCATCCTCGCCGAGGCGAACGCCCGCGGGCTGGGCTACATCGGCTGGTCCTGGGCCGGCAACAACGACCCGATCCTGGACATGACAAACAACTTCAACGCCAGCCAGCTCACCACCTGGGGCCAGCGGATCTTCAACGGCACCAACGGCATCAAGGCGACGGCCAAGGAGGCGAGCATCTACAGCGGCGCCACCACGCCGCCGACCACCACGCCGCCCACCACGAGGCCGCCGACCACGCCACCCACCACCAACCCGCCGACGACCCCGCCGACCACGACGCCCCCGGGCGGCCGGGGCTGCACCGCCACCTACACGATCACCAACCAGTGGCAGGACGGCTTCCAGGCGGACCTGAAGGTCACCGCGGGCGGCGCCGCCATCAACGGCTGGGCCGTGACCTGGACGTTCGCCAACGGGCAGCAGGTCAGCCAGTCCTGGAACGCGACGATCACCAGCAGCGGGTCCAGCGTGACCGCCCGCAACGTCAGCTACAACGGCAGCCTCGGCGCCGGGGGCAGCACGACGTTCGGATTCCTCGGCTCCTGGAGCGGCACCAACAGCACGCCGAGCGTCACCTGCACCGCCAGCTGATCCCGCACCGCTGACGGGAGGCCGGGCACCGACCGGTACCCGGCCTCCCGCCACCGCCCTCAATGGCGGCGACCACCACCGGCCAGGGATTCCTCCTCGACCGTGCGCGGCGCCTGCGGTTTCGCGTGCCGGGCGAGCGCGATCGCGCCGGCGACGGCGAACACGAAGCCCACCCCGGCTATCGGCGCGAACCCGGGCCGGACCCGGTCGTGCAGCACCAGCAGCCCGACCAGCGCCGGCGCCACGGTCTGCCCGACGATCGACGACGCCGAGGCGACGGTCACCGACCCGCGCTGGAGGGCGAGCGCGTACATGAGCACGCCGTTGAGCCCGGCGAGCAGCACCGCGTACGTGGCCGGGTTGGCGACCAGCGCCAGCACGGTGCCGCTGCGGCCGATCAGCCGGGCGCCGAGCGCGGCGGAGCCGAAGGAGAGGCCGGCCAGCAGCCCCGGCAACGCCGGCCCGCGCAGCCTCGGTGCGCCCAGGTTCCCTCCGGCCAGCAGGGCGACGACCGCGACGAGCAGCGCCCAGTCGGCCAGCCTGCTCACGGTGGACGGTGGGCCGGCGACCGCCGAGAAGAGCAGCATCAACAGGCCGGCGACGATCGACCCGATGGCCAACCAGTCCCAGACCCGCAGCCGGACACCGAGCACGAACATGGCCACGACCGCGACGATGCTGAGGTTGGCCGCGCCCACGGCCTGCACCGCGAACAGCGGTATCGTCCGCAGGGCGGTGTAGCTGAGCACGGACGACGACGCGTCCAGCGCCAGGCCCCCCGCGTAGGGTCCGTTGCGCACCAACCGCAGCAGCAGCCGGGGATCGGGGTGCCTGGTGGCCGCCAGGCGGCGCGCCCCGATCGACTGCAGGATCGCCGCCGAGGCGCTGCACAGCGCGGCGAGGATCGCCAGCACAAAGCCAAAAGCCATCCGGTACCCCCGCGCCGGGTTCGGGGCCCGTCTCGACCGGGACCGGGCTGCGGCGGACCCGGGCGCCGCGCCGACCTCGCCTCGCTCCGGCCCACCGCCAGGACTGGCCCTAGGGCTGCACGGGGCGGCTTCCCCCGACAAGCGGCGCCAAACACTGTGCCACGCGGAACGCGCCCCGCACCGATCGTGGAGTTGCGGCGCTCACAAAGGCCGTCATCCGCCATAACTTCGGCACCACGACACCAAGATCGCCCCTCGGAACGCGCGGGGGCCCCATTGTTTGACAACCATCCCAAAGCCGGCGGGCACCATTCCCGGCGGGTCAGAATGAGCGAGCCGCCGCGGCGTGCGATATCCCTGATTCGTCCGTATTCGCCCGACCCGCGGGGCTACCTTGATGAGGGCCGGACGGCGGCGAAGACGGCGCCCCGCACGACCCGGCAGACCCGCCAGGTGACTGGCATGCGTCGAGGAGAAGCGTTGACCGGCGATGAGCGGCAGGAAGCGGTGGAACCGCCCATCAGGCCGGAAGCGCGCCTCCCGGCGGCCGCACCCGCGACGCGCCCGCGCCCGGTCACCGGCTCGCCCGGTACCGCCGAGACCACCGGCGCCGGGACCCTTGGCGGCAAGCACAACGTCCTCGGCGTCTACGTGGACGCGCTGGACTACGACGCCACCATCGGCAAGGTCCTGGCCGCCGCGCGCGAGCCGCGCCCGTTCACCGTGACCGCGCTGGCCGTGCACGGGGTGATGACCGGCGTGCGGGACCGGGCGTACAACGCCCGGCTCAACGCGATCGACGTGGTGGCCCCCGACGGGCAGCCGGTGCGCTGGGCGCTGAACCTGCTGTACGGCACGCGCCTGCGCGACTGGGTGAGCGGCCCCGAACTCGCCCTCCGGGTGGTCGGACGGATGGCCGAGGAGCGGCTGCCCGTGTACCTCTACGGCACCACCCCGCGCACGCTCGACCGGTTGCGCGCGGCGCTGACCCGGCGCTTCCCCCGGCTGCGCATCGCCGGCACCGAGCCGTCGAAGTTCCGCCCGGCCGAGCCCGGCGAGGAGGAGGCGATCGCGGACCGCATCCACGAATCCGGTGCGCGCCTGGTGCTGGTCGGCCTCGGCTGCCCGCGGCAGGAGGTGTTCATCCACGCGATGCGCCCCCTGGTCCGCGCGCCGCTGCTGGCCGTCGGCGCCGCGTTCGACTACCACGCCGGCCTGCTGCGCCCGGCGCCGCCGTGGATGCAGCGGCAGGGCCTGGCGTGGCTGTGGCGGCTGGGCGCGGAGCCGCGCCGGCTCTGGCGCCGGTACCTGGTCCCCAACGTCGAGTACCTCGGGCGGCTCGCCGCCCAGCGGGCGGGGTGGTGGCGCCCGGACCCGCCGCCGGCCACCGACCGGCGCGCCGAGTTCATCCCCGTCTGAGAGGTACGAGACAGTCCATGTGCGGCATTACCGGAGTAGTGTGCGACGGCACCGATCCACCGGTCGATCCCGACCGCCTGCTCGCGATGTGCCGCACCCTCTGCCACCGTGGCCCGGACGACGAGGGCTGGTACCTCAACGGTCCCGCCGCCCTGGCCGTGCGCCGACTGTCCATCATCGACGTGGCCGGCGGCCGGCAGCCGGTGAGCGACGAGTCCGGCGAGGTCCACGCCGTGCTCAACGGCGAGATCTACAACCACCGGGAGCTGCGGCGGGAGCTGACCGGGCGCGGCCACCGGTTCGCCTCCGGCTCCGACGCCGAGGTGATCCCGCACCTGTACGAGGAGTACGGGCTGGACTTCGTCACCCGGTTGAACGGTATGTTCGCCATCGCCCTGTGGGACGGGCGGCGCCGCCAGCTCGTGCTGTGCCGCGACCGGGCCGGCATCAAGCCGCTGTACTACGCGGCGCTGAACCACCGCCTGGTCTTCGGCTCGGAGATCCGCGCCATTCTCGCCGCCGGGGTCTCCACGGCGGTCGACGTGCAGGCGCTCAGCGACTACCTGTCCCTGATGTACGTGCCCGCGCCCCGCAGCGTCTACCGCGAGATCCGCAAGCTCTGCCCCGCCACCACGCTGGTGTGGCGCGACGGCACCTGCACCACGCGCCGGTACTGGCGCCTCACCGACCTCCCCCGCCGCCGCGACCTGTCCGCGCGCAAGGCCCGGGTGGAGCTGCGGGACCTGTTGGACGCCAGCGTCGAGCGGCACCTGATGTCCGACGTGCCGTTGGGATTCTTCCTGAGCGGCGGGCTCGACTCGGGTTCGGTCGTCGCCGTCGCCCGGCGGATCCGGCCGGACGCCCACCTCAAGACGTTCACCGTCGGCTTCCCCGACCGGTCGTACGACGAGCGGTCGGCCGCGGCCCAGATCGCCCGCCACCTGAACACCGACCACACGGACCTGGTGGTGGAGCCGCACGCCTCGGACGTCGTCGACCGGATCATGCCCGCCTTCGACGAGCCGTTCGCCGACCCGTCCATGGTGCCCACGTACTACCTGTGCCAGCTGGCCCGCGAGCACGTGACCGTCGCGCTGAGCGGGGACGGCGGCGACGAACTGTTCGCGGGGTACCTGTCGTACCGGGCGGACAAGCTCGCGCGACTCTACCGGTACCTGCCCCGGGCGCTGACCGAGCGGCTCGCACCGGCGCTGCTGCCGTTCGTGCCCACCTCGCACGCGCGGTCCAGCTTCGGCTTCAAGGCCCGCCGGTTCGTGGAGAACGCCCTGCACCACCCGGGCCGCAGCCACTACCTGTGGCGGGTCATCTTCCGGGAGGGCCAGAAGGCGAAGCTGCTGCACCCGGACCTGCTCGCCGAGCTGATCGACTCGTACCGCACGCACGAGACGCACGACCGCGCCGGCGCCCGGTTCGACCGGCTGACCCGGTTCCAGTACACCGACGCGAACGTGTACCTGGTCGACGACGTGCTGACCAAGGTCGACCGGCTCAGCATGGCGCACTCGCTGGAGGTGCGGGTGCCGCTGCTGGACACGCCGGTCGCCGAGTTCGCGTTTTCGCTGCCGGGCCGGATCAAGATGCCCGGCTACCAGACGAAGCGGCTGCTGCGCCGAACCATGGCCGACGCCCTGCCCCGGCGGATCGCGTCGATGGGCAAGCGGGGCTTCAACGCGCCGCTGCCGCGGTGGCTGACCGACGTCTTCCGCCCCCTGGTCACCGAGTACCTGAGTCCGGAGGTGCTGCGCCGCCAGGGCTACCTGCGGTACGAGGAGGTGGACCGGTACGTCCGCCGGCACATGAGCGGCGAGGCCGAGCACGGCCGGGAGATCTGGACGCTGCTGATGTTCAGTCTGTGGGCTGAAGAGCACAAGGCCCACCGGTAGTGGCAGCGAAGCGGTGACGTGTGGAGATGGAGTGGCTGTTCCCGGCATCTCTTATGATCACCATGGCGGCGGCGGGCGGCCTCCATCGGCTGCTGCGCCGGCCGACCAGCCCATCGATGTACCGGGCATGCTTCCTGGCAAGCCTCGGGTTGACGGCGCCGGTGTGGTTCTGGCTGCACCTGGCCGGCCGGGTCTCGTTGCCCGGTTCGCTGCTGGCTCTCGCCGGCGGGTTCGTCGGCGGCGTGGCGCTCACCTCCTCCTCCGTCGGGCTGGTCGAGGACAACGCCCCGCCCTCGCCCCGGGTACGGGAGAAGGTGCTGGCCTACCACGCCTTCGGCAACCTGGAGTATCCGCCCCCGCGCCGCTACAAGCGGGCGTTCGACGTCACGCTGGCCTCGCTCGGCCTGGCCGCCACGCTGCCGCTGTGGCCGGTCATCGCGTTCGCCATCTGGATCGAGGAGCCGGGGCCGATTTTCTTCACGAAGAACTCGGTGGGCCGCGGCGGTGTGACGTTCCGGCAGCTGAAGTTCCGCAGCATGACCCGCGACGCGGAGCGGTTCACCGGGCCGGTCTCCTCCACCGCCCACGACCCGCGCACCCTGCGGTGCGGCCGGTTCCTGCGCCGGTGGCACCTGGACGAGCTGCCCGAACTGGTCAACGTGCTGGGCGGCACGATGAGCCTGGTCGGACCGCGCCCGCTGCGCACCGTCCTGGTGCAGCAGTATCTGGAGGAGGTGCCGGGCTTCGCCGAGCGGCACTGCGTGAAGCCGGGGATCGCGTGCATCGCGCAGGTCGAGAAGAGCCGCATGCCCCCGGCTGAGCGGCTACGCAAGGACCGCACGTATATCCGGCGGATGGGTGCGGGTCTGGATCTGCAGCTGCTGTGGCGGGCGGTGGCGACGACCGTCCGGGGCACCCGGAGCCAGTCGTAGGT
>NZ_BBQH01000098.1 GCF_018397995.1 Rhizomonospora bruguierae | reverse complement strand
CGGCCGACCTGCTGGCCGCGCTCGGCGACCACCGGCTGGTCGAACTGGTGACGCTCGACGACACCCTGTACGCGGTGACCGCCGCCGACCGCCGGGTCCGGCTGCACCGGGTCGGCCCCGTCGCGGACGCCGTGCGGGAGCTGACGTTCGTGCGGTTCGCGCTGCGCCGGCTCGCGTACGGCCGGCCCGCGCCCGGCGCCCTGGAGAGCCTGTACGCGGCCGGCGCGCGGCTGGAGCGGGCGCTGCTCGGCCCGGCCGCCGCCCGGCTCGGGGGAGCCGCCCCGGTGGTGGTCGTGCCGCCGGGTCGGCTGCACGCGGTGCCGTGGTCGCTGCTGCCCGCGCTGTCCGCGGCGCCGGTCAGCGTCGCCCCGTCGCTGGCCACCTGGCTGCGCGCCCGGCACGCCCGCCCGCCGCGCCGGCGTCGGGTCGCGCTCGTCCTCGGCCCCGGCCTGCCCGGCACGGACGCGGAGATCGGCCGGATCGGTGCCGTCTACGCCGACGCGGTGGTGCTCAGCAACGGCCGGGCGACCGCCGAGCGGGCCCTCGCCGCCCTCGACGGCGCCTGGACCGGGCACATCGCCGCGCACGGCACCTTCCAGCCGGAGAACCCACTGTTCTCCGCGCTGCGCCTGGACGACGGCCCGCTCACGGTCTACGACCTGGGCCGGCTGCGCCGGGCACCGTTCCGGCTGGTCCTGTCCAGTTGCGAGTCCGCGGTGGCCGCCCCGGTCGGCTCGGACGAACTGCTCGGCATGGCCAGCGCGCTCGTCCCGCTCGGCACCGCCAGCCTGCTGGCCAGCGTCGTACCGGTGAACGACGCGGTGACCGCCCCGCTGATGACCACGTTCCACGACCGGCTGCGGGCCGGCGCCGGCTTCGCCGAGGCCCTGCTGGCCGCCCGTACCGCGGGCGCGGACGACCCGGTCGCGGTCGCCACCGCGCTCTCCTTCATCGCCCTCGGCGCCTGACTTGCCGGGCCTGGCGCCGGCTCCTCTGCCTGCGGTGGTGGTACCGGCGGTGTCGCCGGTGCCCGGGCCCGCGGGCCCGGGCCGTGGCGTCACACCGCCACCCAGGCGGTCAACACGGGGCTGCCGGCCGCCGAGCGCAGCCGCAGCCGGATCGGGCCGCGCTCCACCGGGTCGGCCAGGAACCGGCCCAGGTCGTCCACCGCCAACGGCAGCGCCGCGCCGCCGGGCCGCTCCAGCGCGCACCCCGCCGGGGCCGCCCCGGTGACCTGCCCGATCAGGGCGACCTGCGCCCCGCTCGGCGCGACCTCCAGGTCCACCTGTACGCCGCCGCCCGCGAAGCTCAGCAGTCGCGCGGCCCCCGGCTCCGACCGGACCGCCTCGTACACCCCGTACTCCTCGACGTCGAGCGAGTCGCCGATCAGCCGGGCCAGCCGGCCGTCCAGGTCCCGGGTCTCGAACGCGGCCCGCGCGGCGGCCAGCACCTCCTCCGGTAACGGGTCGGCCTCGAACGCCAGCCGGCTCAGCCGCCCCAGCAGGGCGTCGTCCTCCAGATCCACGGCGTTCATCGCACGCCCTCCCCCGAGTAGTTCGGCTCCGGCGGCTCCACATCGGACTCCGCCGCGGTCTGCCAGATCCGGCGCAGCACGCCCAGGCAGCGTTGCCGGGTCGGCCCGATGCTGCCGATCGGCATCTCCAGCGCGGCGGAGACCTCCGCGTAGCTCGGCGGCGGGTCGGCCATCAGCGCCCGCAGCAGCGACTGGCAGCGCGGCCCCATCGCCCGGAACGACCGCCACAGCGCGGCGTCCCGCTCCGCCCGGACCAGCATGTCGTCCATCGCTTCGCCGCCGGCCGGTATCTCGTGTACCTCCTCCGCCAGACCGACCCGGACCCGGGCACCCCGCCGCAGCGTGGCCAGCGACTCCCGGCGCACCGTGGTCGCCAGCCAACTGCCCAGCCGTTCCGGCTCGCGCAGCGTGTCCAGCCGCTCGACCAGCCGCAGCCAGGTCGTCTGCACCACGTCCGCCGCGTCCGGCCGGGTCAGGCCCAGGCCGCGCGCCACCGACCACAGGAGGTTGGTGTACCGGTCGGTCAGCGCCACCCAGGCGGACTGGTCGCCACCGCGTACCCGGGCCACCAGCTCCGCGGTGTCCACATCGCTCAACGGGTCCATCACGTTCCTCTGGAACGCTCGCCGGCCGGCGGCGGCCGAGGCCGCTCGGGGACGGCAGCGTGGCGCGAAACGGTGCGGCGAACGTTGGTTCTGCGGGGATCCTCTTGACACGTCGGTCGTCCATTCTTCCCGGTCGGCCCCTCGCACGCCACGACGACTCAGTCCGGTTGCGGACATTGCGCCGCGGCGGCGGCGAGCTACTAGGGAGAAGAGCAACCGTAACGAAGATCTGATACGCGCCGGCCGCACCCTGGCACGCGGCGGGTTCCGCCCACCGGGCGCCGTCCTCGCCGGACCGTCGCCCCCTCAGGCGTCGATCCTGGACTTGTGGAAGCTCGACTTTCGGACTTTCCGGTGGGCCGAGGGTTGCATCCCGCGATGGTCGGCGCAGGTGGTGCCCGTGGTGGCCGCCGGGTGGGAGATCTTGGTGCCGAGCTGGCCAGAAATGCGGCGTGTCGTACCAAGATCTCGCCCCGGGGCTGCCCTTCGGGCGGCGCTGTAAGGGGCGGTGCTTCCTATCGGGAAGCAGAGCAAAGCGAGGTGGTGGGCAAAGAGGATGAACCCGGGTGCACCGGGCCGCACAAGTCCAATATCGACGGAGTGGGGTGGGGCGTCAGACCTTGCGTCGGATCAGGTACGAGATGCCGGCCAGGCCGGCGGCGATCACCAGCACGACCGCGCCGTTGAGCAGCACCACCTGCCGCCACGCGCCGACCACCTCGGCGAAGTCTTTGACCCGGGTGAAGCTGGGGCCGCCGGTCGCGCCACCGTCCGCCGCGACCTCGCCGCCGCCGCCCGTGCCGCCGCTCCCGCCGTTGCCGGAGAACAGTTGCGGGCCGCCGGGCAGCGGCAACCCGGCCGAGCGCAGCGTGTCCGGTAGGGTCAGCCGGGCCAGGAACCACGCGTCGGTGCCGCGCCGCCCGTCCGGCTGCCGGCCCGGCCGGCATACCCGGGGCCCGCCCGCGGCCAGCGGGTACAGGTCGTACGCCTGCTTCGCCACGTCGTCGACCAGCACGCCCATGCGCACCCGGGTGCCCAGGTGCTCCCGCCCCACGCCGTCCACCCGGCCCGGCCCGGTAGCCAGCCACTGCACCTCGTTCATCAGGGCGGCGAACAGCTCCGGCTCCGTCTCGGCGCGTACCGTGAACGACTCCGACCCGTCCATTTCCAGGGTCACCGCGTTCGGCCCGACCGCCCGCGCCGGCGTGGCGCCCAGCAGCGGGGCCGCCAGCGCGACGAGGATCAGCACGCCCGCGGCACGCAGCAGCCGGGTAACCCGTTGTAACCATTCCCGCCGCAGAGCCTGCCGCATGCTGCCGACCTCCTCGCCCCCGTCCCGATCGGCGGCCACTCATCTCAGACGCCTCGGGGCAGCCTAATGTTGCGCCCGGGATGGTCACGATTTGGGTACCACGGCTCGGAACTTCTCGGCGCCGTCGGTCGACTACCGTCAGGACCGACGACGGTAGTCGAATTGTATCGATACGGAGGCGTTCGTGGGGGGCAGGATTTCCCGAACGGGTGCTCTGCTGCTGGTCGTGGCGGCAGCGGCGCTCGGCGTGGCGGTCACCGGCACGCCGGCGCTCGCGCACAATCCGCTGACCGCCAGCGACCCGAAGGACGGGGCGCGCACGGCCCGCCCGCCGTCCGCGGTCAAGCTGACGTTCCTGTCCCGGGTCGACCCGAAAACCACGACCGTCACCGTCACCGGCCCCGACGGCACTCCGGCCGGGGGCGGCCAGCCGACGATCGCCGGAAACAAGGTCTCCGTCCCGCTGCGCCCGGCCGCCGCGGGACTCTACATGGTCGCCTGGCAGATGGTCACCGACGACGGGGACGAGGTCTCCGGTCGGGTCCGCTTCACCTTGACCGCCGCGGTCGCCCCGGCCACCCCGACGGAGCCGGCGACCACCCCCACCGCCACGGCGCCGGCCACCGCGTCGCCCACGCCACCGCCCACCGGCGGCCCCGGCATCTTCAACCAGCCGTCCATCGCTGAGCGGCCCGAGTCCTCGAAGGTGGGCAGCGGCTGGATCGGGTGGCTGATGTTCGGCATCATGCTCGCGATCGTGCTGGGGCTGACCGGCGTCCTTGTCGCCCGCCGGGCCCGCCGCCAAGCCCAGCAGCAACGCTAGCGCCCCGGCCCCCACCGTGGCGCAGGGCGGAGTGGGCTAGCGGGTGTAGTGGAGGAACAGGGTGTCGGCGGCCGCCAGTACGTGGGCGAGGCGCAGCGGTACCGGGGCGTTCGTTACGGGGCCGGCGGTGATGCGGCCCGCGCCCGGTCCGGCCAGCAGGGGAGAGACGGTCAGGCAGAGTTCGTCCACCAGGCCGGCGGCGGTGAGGGAGCCGAACAGCAGTGGTCCGCCCTCGCACAGCAGCCGGGCGAGTCCACGCTCGCGCAGCGCACCCAGCCCGGCTGCCAGGTCCACCACGCCCGGGCCGACCGGCAGCACGTCCGCGACGGGGGTGAGGGCGGCGCGGCGGTCGGCGGGGGCGGCCTCGGCGGTCAGGATGATCGGGCGGACCGGGGCGCCGGCGAAGGCGGCCTGGTCGGGGTCGAGCGCGAGGGCGTTGGAGACCACCACCAGCGCCGGGTACTCGGGCAGGCCGTGCGCCCGGCGCCAGGCCCGGCGGGGTTCGTCCAGGCGCAGGGCGCGGTAGCCCTCGTGGCGCAGCGTGCCGGCGGCCACCAGGACGGCGTCGGAGAGCATCCGGAGCAGCCCGAAGAGCCGCTTGTCGGCGGGGCCGGAGAGGCCGGCGGAGTAGCCGTCCACGGCGACGGCGCCGTCGAGGCTGGTCACGAAGTTCATTCGGACCCCGCCGGGCAGGCCGTAGGCGGCGGCGATCGCGTCGTCGTCCAGGGGGTCGGTGGCGGCGGGGACGAGCTGGCGGATCTCACTCACCGGCGGGTCCGGTGGCGGGCGGGGCCGGTCTGGGCGCGCGGTGCTGGCAGTCGCACCAGCTGCCGCCTGGGCACCGGTCGTGTCGCTTCGCGCGGCAGGCGCGGCAGATCATGCGGGAAACCCTATGTGCGCGGCCGGGTGGGCGGTCAAGAATAGGGCACGATGCCGCGGGAGATATTCCAACTGAGGATCACGCTGACGGACACGTCGCCGCCGGTGTGGCGCCGGGTGCTGGTGCCGGGCGGGTACACGCTCGACCGGGTGCACCGGCTCGTCCAGTACGCCATGGGTTGGCAGGATTGCCACCTGCACTCCTTTGATATCGACGGTAATCAGTACGGCTCGCCGGATCCGGGCGGCGAGCTGGTGCTCGGCGACGAGTTGGACGTGCGACTGGACGCGGTGGCGGGCAAGGGCACGCGCTTCGCGTACACGTACGACTTCGGTGACTGGTGGGAGCACGAGATCCTGGTGGAGGACGTGTTCCCGGCGGAGCCGGACGAGCGGTATCCGGTGTGCGTGGAGGGGGAGCGGGCGTGCCCGCCGGAGGACGTGGGCGGGCCGCCGGGCTACGCGGACCTGGTGGTGGCGCTGGGTGACCCGTGGCACCCGGAGCACGAGGAGATGCGCGCCTGGTTGGGGCGGGCGTACGACCCGGCGGAGTTCCTCCCGGAGCGGGTGACGACCCTGCTGCGCCGCCTGACGTAGCCGCGGGCGGGTAGCCGAATAGAAGCCGGTAACTTTGCGGGAACGAAGTCGTGCGTACGCCCGGCCGGCGCTCCGCTGAAGGGCCGAAGGGCATCAATCGTATGGCCGATCGGGTGCCCGTTTTGTGCTTGCGCGTCCGGTCCATTCGTCCGGCTGATACCGATTCACCGTCAGGTGTGGTAGCCGCGGGTAACGAAATGGGAACGCTCCCAATCGCCCCTTGACACCCCCGAGGCCCACCGGCAATCTCATGGGAGCGCTCCCGGCGGGTGTGTGGGCGAAGCCACATGCCCTCGCTCCCCGGCGCGAACGGTGCGTCACGACGCGGCGTCCGGCGGTATCCAGGCGGCGCGAAAAACCGGGCACACCCCCACCACATCACGACCTGAGAGGGGTCAGGATGAGCGTCACGAGCCGCCGCCTGCGGTCCATCGCAGCGGTCGCGCTCGTCGCGGGCCTTGGCATGGGCACCGCGGCGTGCAGCAACAAGAAAGACGACGACGGCGGATCTTCTGACAGCGGTCCCGTGACCGTGGTTCTGCAGACCTTCGGCAACTTCGGTTACGACCAGGCCATCAAGGACTTCGAGGCGAGCCACCCGAACATCAAGGTGGATCACCAGAAGATGGGCGAGTTGCGGGACTTCCAGCCCAAGCTGGTGCAGGCGCTGGCCGCCGGCAGCGGCGCGGGCGACGTGGTAGGCCTGGAGGAGGGCGTGCTGCTGCAGTACGTCGCCGCCGCCGACAAGTTCGCCGACCTGAACGCGCTGGGCGCGGGCGAGCTGAAGAGCCAGTTCCCGGAGTGGAAGTGGGCGCGGGCGACCACCCCGCAGGGCAAGACCATCGGCCTCGGCACGGACGTCGGCGGTCTGGCGATCTGCTACCGCAAGGACATGTTCGCCCAGGCCAAGCTGCCGACCGACCGCGACGAGGTCGGCAAGCTGTGGGCCAGCGGCTGGGATGCCTTCATCGAGCAGGGCAAGAAGTTCAAGGCGTCCGGCATCAAGGCCGCGTGGATCGACAGCGCGACCAGCATCATGCAGCCGTACATCATGCAGAACTCGCAGACCTGGTTCTACAGCGAGGACAACAAGTTCATCGGCGACACCAACCCGGTCGTGCGCACCGCGTGGGACAAGGGCCTCGAGATGGCCAAGGAGGGTCTGACCGCCAAGGTGCAGCGTTGGCAGCCGGACTGGGACGCGGCGTTCAAGAACAACGCGTTCGCGACCATCCCCTGCCCGGCGTGGATGACCGAGGGCGTCATCAAGCCCAAGTCCGGTGACGCCAACGCCGGCAAGTGGGACGTCGCGCCGGTGCCCGGTGGCAGCGGCAACTGGGGTGGCTCGTACCTGGGCATCCCGGAGCAGTCCAAGCACAAGCCGCAGGCGTACGAGCTGGCCAAGTACCTGACCGGCAAGGCCGGCCAGCTGGCTGCCTGGAACGAGGCCAGCGCGATGCCGTCCAACCTTGAGGCGGCTGCCGACCCGGCGTTCGCGGACGCCAAGAGCGAGTACTTCAGCAACGCGCCGATCGGCAAGATCTTCGGCGACAGCGTGAAGAACATCCAGCCGGTCTACCTGGGCCCGCTGCACCAGCAGCTGTGGGAGACCGTCCTGGAGCCGGCCATGCAGGCGGCGGAGCGGGGGCAGAAGTCCTCGGACGCGGCCTGGGCCGGGGCGATGGCCGAGGCGAAGAAGACCGTCGGCTGACCGTTGAAGTCCGGCGGCGGCGCCCACACCCACGTCGGTGTGGGCGCCGTCTCGCCCGGTCACGGACCGCCCCAGCGAAAGGACCCCCAGATGGCCTCCACCATCGGCTCGGCGCCACCCCGGCACGCCGCGGCCGCGCCGCCGCCCCCCGACCGTGAGCGGCGCCGGTCGTACCGCCTCGGCCGGCTGGACATCAAGTTTTCGCCGTACCTGTACATCGCGCCGTTCTTCGTGCTGTTCGGCGTCTTCGGGCTGTTCCCGATCCTCTACAACCTGCGGGTCTCGCTCTACAAGTACGACCTGCTCAGCGGCAGCCGTACCTGGGTCGGCCTGCAGAACTACACCGACCTGCTGGCGGACAAGCAGTTCTGGAACGCCGTCTACAACACGTTCGGCATGTTCGTGCTGTCCACCGTGCCGCAGCTGCTGCTCGCGCTGATGATCGCGAACCTGCTGAACCGGCAGATGAAGGCGCGTACCGCCCTGCGGATGGGCGTCGTGGTGCCGAGCATCACGTCGGTGGCCGCCGTGGGCATCATCTTCGGGATGCTCTTCGCCGACCAGTACGGCCTGATCAACTACCTGGTCACGTCGTTCGGCTTCGACCCGATCGCCTGGCGCGACTCCAAGCCGACGTCCTGGGCCGCCATCGCGGTGATGGTGGACTGGCGGTGGACCGGGTACAACGCGCTGATCTACCTGGGCGCGATGCAGGCGATCCCCAAGGACCTCTACGAGTCGGCCTCGCTGGACGGCGCGTCGTCGTGGCGTCAGTTCTGGAAGATCACGGTGCCGCTGATCCGGCCCACGATCCTGTTCACCGTGATCATCTCGACGATCGGCGGCCTCCAGCTGTTCACCGAGCCGTTGATGTTCGGCGGTGCACAGCCGCGCGGCGGCATCGACAACCAGTTCCAGACCGTCGCCATGTACATCTACGAGCGCACGTTCACCCGCAACTTCGAGTACGGGTACGGCGCCGCGATGTCCTGGATGCTCTTCATCATGATCTTGATCTTCGCGCTGGTGAACTTCGCGCTGGTGCGCCGGTCGGTCAAGGGGGACAACAAGTGACCACGCAGACCCTCCGGACCGTCGGCCCGGGCGCGCCCGCCCCGCGCGCACGGCGGCGCCGGGGCATGCCCGGCGCTCGGCTGTGGCAGGCCAGCCCGCTCACCTACCTGGCGCTGATCATCGCCTCGGTACTGTCGATCTTCCCGATCCTGTGGTCGTTCATCATCGCGTCCCGGGACAACAGCGCGGTGTACGAGATGCCGCCGGTGCCCGGCACGAAGTTCCTCGACAACACCTCCCGGATGCTGAACAACCCGGACGCCGGCTTCCTGGTCGGCCTGGCCAACTCGTTCCTGGTCGCGGCGGTGGTCACGGTCTCGGTCGTGTTCTTCTCGACCCTGGCCGGCTTCGCCTTCGCCAAGCTGCGGTTCCGGGGCAGCAACATCCTGCTGCTGTCGATCATCCTGACCATGATGGTGCCGACCCAGCTCGGCGTGATCCCGCTCTACCTGATGATGGTGGAGTTCGGCTGGCGGGACCAGCTTCAGGCGATCATCGTCCCGTTCATGGTGCAGGGCTTCGGCGTGTTCATGATGCGCCAGTACGCCTCGTCGGCGGTGAGCAACGAGCTGATCGAGGCGGCACGGATCGACGGCTGCTCCACCTGGCGGATCTACTGGAACGTGGTGCTGCCGGCGCTGCGTCCCGCCGCCGCGGTGCTGGCCCTGCTCACCTTCATGGAGAGCTGGAACAACTTCCTCTGGCCGTTCATCGTGCTGAGCAACAACACGCCGACGGTCCAGATCTCCCTCAAGGTGCTCTCGGCCGGGTTGTACTCGACCGACTACGCGGCGCTGTTCGCTGGCACGTCGCTGTCGATCGTTCCCCTGCTCCTGGTGTTCATCGTGTTCGGCCGCCAGATCATCGGCGGCATCATGGAAGGTTCCGTCAAGGCGTGACTCAACACCCCCAGCCGGCCAGCCGGCTGCTCGCCGATTCCAGCGCGGACAGCGCCGAGCTGTCCTTCCCGTCCGGCTTCCTGTGGGGCGCCGCGACCGCGGCGTACCAGGTCGAGGGGGCGGCCACGGAGGCCGGCCGCACGGCGTCGATCTGGGATACCTTCAGCCACACGCCGGGCAAGGTGGTGGAGGGACACACCGGGGACGTGGCCTGCGACCACTTCCACCGGTACTCGGACGACGTCAAGCTGATGGCCGAGCTGGGGCTCAAGTCGTACCGCTTCTCGGTCTCGTGGCCCCGGGTGCAGCCCGGGGGCACGGGCCGGGCTAACCAGGAGGGCCTGGACTTCTACCGCCGCCTGGTGGACGAGTTGCTAGCCAACGGCATCGAGCCGTGGCTGACGCTCTACCACTGGGACCTGCCGCAGGAGCTGCAGGACGCGGGCGGCTGGCCGCTGCGGGACACCGCCGCCCGGTTCGCCGAGTATGCCGAGCTGGTGCACGGCGCGCTCGGCGACCGGGTCCGGTACTGGACCACCCTGAACGAGCCGTGGTGCTCGGCGTTCCTTGGCTACGGTTCCGGGACGCACGCCCCCGGCATCCAGGACGCGGCGGCGACGATCCGCGCCACCCACCACCTGCTGCTCGGCCACGGCCTCGCGGTGCAGGCGCTGCGCGCGGGCGGCACCGAGCCGCAGGCGGGCGTCACGCTGAACCTGTACGCGATCTCGTCGCAGACCGACTCGCCCGCGGACGCGGACGCCGCCCGGCGCATCGACGGGCTGGCGAACCGGCTGTTCCTCGACCCGGTGCTGCTCGGCCGGTACCCCACGGACGTGGTGGAGGACCTGCGCGAGGTGACCGATTTCGGGCACATCCGGGACGGCGACATGGCGATCGTGAGCACCCCGCTGGACGTGCTCGGGATCAACTACTACAGCCGCCACGTGGTGGCCGCCCCGATCGAGGGGCAGGAGCCGGAGCCGTACTGGCGGGCCCCGTCCACCTGGCCGGGCAGCGAGAAGGTGCGGTTCGTCACGCGCGGGATGCCGGTCACCCAGATGAACTGGGAGATCGACGCGCCGGGCCTGGTGGAGACGCTGCGCCGGGTGCACGACGAGTACCCGGACATTCCGCTGTACGTCACGGAGAACGGCGCGGCGTTCGAGGACGCCGTGGTCGACGACCAGGTCGACGACCCGCAGCGGCTGGCATACTTCGACGCGCACCTGCGCGCGTGCCGCGAGGCGATCGACGCGGGGGTGCCGCTGAAGGGATATTTCGCCTGGTCATTGCTGGACAACTTCGAGTGGGCGTGGGGGTACACGCGGCGCTTCGGGCTGGTTTTCGTCGATTACGAGACCCAGCGTCGGATCCCCAAGAGCAGCGCGAGATGGTACGCCGAGGTCATCCGACGTAACGGTCTGGCCGCACAATAGGCGTGTCGACCATTGGCGGCGCCGGCCCGGAGACCCTGGCCGGCCGGCGCCGTCGCCGTCGCGTCGGAGGAGCAGAGTATGACAACGCAGCGAACCCGGTCACTGGGCCGGCCCACCCTGGACGCGGTCGCCGCACGGGCGGGCGTCGGGCGGGGGACCGTGTCCCGCGTCGTCAACGGCTCACCGCAGGTCAGCCCCGAGGCGCGGGCCGCCGTGCAGCAGGCGATCGCCGAGTTGGGGTACGTGCCGAACCGGGCCGCCCGGGCCCTGGTCACCCAGCGGACCGACTCGGTGGCCCTGGTCGTCTCCGAGTCGGAGGAGCGGGTCTTCGGTGAGCCGTTCTTCGCCGGCATCGTCCGGGGCATCAGCTCGGGGCTGATCGACACGACGCTCCAGCTGTGGCTGGCCATGGCGCAGTCGCCCGCCGAGCGGGAGCGGGTCGAGCACCACCTGACCAACCAGCACGTGGACGGGGTGCTGCTGCTCTCCCTGCACGACGCCGACCCGCTGCCCACCCTGCTGGAGGAGCGCGGCCTGCCGTACGTGATGGGTGGCCTGCCGGCCCGGATGCTCCAGCCGGGTGCGCAGCCGGCCTACTTCGTCGACAACGACAACGCCGGCGGTGCCCGGCAGGCCGTCTCGTACCTGCTGGACCGGGGGCACCACCTGATCGCCACGATCGCCGGGCCGCAGGACATGGGCGTGGGCGTGGCCCGGCTCGCCGGCTTCCGGCGGGCGATGGACGCGACCGGGCTGCCGGCCGGCGAGGATCTGATCGAGTACGGCGACTTCAGCGAGACCAGCGGCGAGGTGGCGATGCACCGCCTGCTGGAGCGCCGCCCGGACCTGGACGCGGTGTTCGTGGCCTCGGACCTGATGGCGTTGGGCGCGCTGCGCGCGTTGCGGGAGAGCGGGCGCCGGGTGCCGGACGACGTGGCCGTGGTCGGCTTCGAGGATTCGCCGATGGCCCGCCAGGCCGACCCGCCGCTGACCACGGTGCACCAGGACGTCGAGGAGATGGGGCGGCAGATGGCCCACCTGCTGGTCGCCCGGATCCGCCGGGACCCGCTGGAGCAGCCGTTCGTGCTGCTGGACACCCACATGGTGGTCCGCCAGTCCGCGTAGGCGGGCGCACATGTCCCCTGATCAGGGGAGTGCGCGCGGTGTTGGCGACGCCTCAGTTCGCCACTTTCCGGCCCGGTCACGGCGCCGCAACGGCCCCGAAACGCGCAGACCCCACCCTGGTGGGCAGGACCGGTGGCCGCGCCGGTCCCCGATCGCGGGAGGCCGGTTCATGTTGCTGCGGGTGCGGGTCACGCTGCCGGACCGCCCGGGTGCGCTGGGTCAGGTGGCTCGCACCCTCGGCGTCGCCGGGGCGGACATCGTCCAGGTTGTGGTGCTGGAGCGGCTGGGTGGGCGGGCGGTGGACGACTTCACCGTGGTCTGGCCCGGCTCCGCCCGGGTGGAGCGGCTGATGGCCGGTCTCGCCGCGGTCCCCGGGGTGCGGGTGGACGGGCTGTGGCGGACGATCGGGGCGCCCATCGCCGGTGGGCACGAGGCGGAACTGCTCGCCCAGTTGGCCAGCGGACCCGCCGACGGCCTGGCCACCCTGGTCGACGCCGTGCCGGGCCTGCTCGCCGCGGACTGGGCCGCCGCGCTGGCCGTCCCGCCCGACTGGGCGGAGCGGCCCGGCGCCCGGCGGACCGGCCCGGTGCCCACGGTCACCGCCACCCGGGCCACGGTGGCGCTGCCGGACGTCGGCCTGGACGCGGCCGGCGCCAACGCCCCGGCCGACCGGTCTGCCGATCGGGCGTTCGCCGGCCTGGTGGCGGGCGGCGGGCTGCACCGGCACCCCTGGAGCCGCTCTGAGCCGACCGTCGCCTACGCCAGTTGGCGGGCGCCGGAGCCGCTGCCGGTTCCGGATGTCACCCCGCTGCGGGCCCGCGCCATCCAGGGCCCGGACGGTACCCGGTACGCGGCGGCGCCGTTCGGCCGCGGCGGCCTGGTGCTGTTGGTCGCCCGCGCCGAGGGCGGGTTGCCGGTGCCGGCGTTCCACGCCACCGAGGTGGATCGGGCGGCCCTGCTGGTCCGCGCCGCCGCGGTGATTCTCGGCGACCGGCTGGCCTCGGTGGGCGCGCCGCCCGCGGCGACCTGAGCGGCGGCCGGCACCGGGGTGGGACCCCGGGTGTGGGGCGCGGGCGGTGCCGGCCGCATCGGGAGCACTGAAAGGCGCCGTGGTATCGGCGCCGGCCGTTGCGGCGCTACCTGGCGTAACGCGGCGCGGGTGCGGGTGACGGGCGCGGGTCTGTGGCGGGCTTGCCGGCTTCCCATCGGGGTTGGGGCGTTGTTAAATATAGTTGCTCTTCCATGGGAGCGCTCCCACCACAAACCGGTCCAAATCCCCCGAAAGGCTCGATCCCCATGCGCGCTGCCCCTACCCACCCCGACCCGGGACGCCGATGGCTACGCCGCGCCGTCGCCGCCGCGGCGGCCGGCCTGACTGCCGCCGGCCTCCTGGTCGCCGCCCAGATCGGAAACGCCGCCGCGGCGGGCGCCTTCAACTACGGCGAGGCCCTGCAGAAGTCGCTGCTGTTCTATGAGGCGCAGGTCTCCGGCAAGAAGCCCGCCACCAACCGGGTCAACTGGCGCGGCGACTCCGCGCTCACCGACGGCTCCGGCGTCGGCCTGGACCTGACCGGCGGGTGGTACGACGCCGGCGACCATGTGAAGTTCGGCTTCCCGATGGCGTTCAGCACCACGATGCTGGCCTGGGGCGGGGTCGAGTACCGGGACGCGTACACCGGTTCGGGGCAGCTCACCTACCTGCTCAACAACCTGCGCGTCGCCAACGACTACTTCATCAAGGCCCACCCCAGCGCGAACGTCCTCTATGGACAGGTGGGGAAGGGCGATGACGACCACAAGTGGTGGGGGCCGGCCGAGGTGCTCCCGATGGCGCGGCCCGCGTACAAGATTGACGCGAGCTGCGGCGGCTCGGACCTGGCGGGCGAGACGGCGGCGGCGATGGCGGCCTCCTCGATGGTGTTCCGGTCGACCGACGCCGCCTACGCGGACCGGCTGCTGACGCACGCCCGGCAGTTGTACACCTTCGCGGACACGGTGCGCCGCGCCTACCACGAGTGCATCACCGACGCGACGAACTTCTACAAGAGTTGGAGCGGGTACCAGGACGAACTGGTCTGGGGCGCGATCTGGCTGTACCGGGCCACGGGCGAGGCGAGCTACCTGACCAAGGCCGAGAGCGAGTACGACAAGCTCGGCACCGAGCCGCAGAGCACCACCCGGTCCTACAAGTGGACGATCGCCTGGGACAACAAGCAGTTTGGCGCGTACGTGCTGCTGGCCAACCTGACCGGCAAGCAGAAGTACATCGACGACGCCAACCGCTGGCTGGACTACTGGACGGTCGGCGTGGACGGGCAGAAGGTGCCCACCTCGCCGGGCGGCATGGCGGTGCTGGACACCTGGGGCGCGCTCCGGTACGCCGAGAACACCGCCTTCGCGGCGCTGGTCTACAGCGACAAGACCACCGACGCGACCCGCAAGGCGCGGTACCACGACTTCGCCGTCAAGCAGGTGAACTACGCGCTCGGCGCCAACCCGCGCAACTCCAGCTACATGATCGGGTTCGGCGCCAACCCGCCGAAGAACCCGCACCACCGCACCGCGCACGGGTCCTGGTTCGACAGCATGACCGTGCCCACCGAGACCCGGCACGTCCTGTACGGGGCCCTGGTCGGGGGCCCGTCCTCGGCCAACGACGCGTACACCGACTCGCGCTCCGACTACGTGATGAACGAGGTGGCCACCGACTACAACGCCGGCTTCACCTCCGCCCTGGCGCGGCTGTACGCCGAGTACGGCGGCAACCCGCTGGCCAACTTCCCGGTCGCGGAGCAGCCCGACCTGGACGAGATCACCGTCGAGACGACGCTGATGAGCGCGGAGACCCGGTTCACCACCGTGAAGGCCGTGCTCTACAACAAGTCAGCGTTCCCGGCCCGGGCGCTGACCCGCGCCTCCTTCCGGTACTACTTCCGCAAGGAGGGCGGTTCGGCGATCCTCGTGGACAGCCCGTACACCCAGGGTTGCCCGAAGCCCACGACGGCCACCCAGGTCTCCGGCGACCTGTACTACGTCGAGGTCAACTGCACCGGGTACACCATCGCGCCGGCCGGGCAGTCGCAGCACAAGATGGAGGTCCAGCTCAAGATCGGTGTGCCCGAGGGCGGCACCTGGGACCCGACCAACGACCCGTCGTACGCCACGGCCACCGGCGCGAACCGGAACGTGCCGGCGTACGAGAACGGCGTGCGGATCTGGGGCACCGAGCCGACCGGGGGCGGCCCGACCGCGACGCCCACGGTGACTCCGACGGCGACGGCCTCCCCGACGGCTTCGCCGACGGCCTCCCCGACCGCCTCGCCGACGAGGTCCCCGACCGCCTCCCCGACGGTCTCGCCGACCGCTTCGCCCACGGGCGGCCCGGCGCGGCCCTGCCAGGTGACCTACACGACGAGCGATTGGAGCGACGGCTTCACCGCGAACGCCACCATCGCGAACACCGGCACCGCGGCGATGAGCTCGTGGACGCTGAAGTTCTCGTTCCCCGGCAACCAGACGGTGAGTTCCGGCTGGTCGGCGACCTGGACCCAGTCCGGCGCCGCGGTCACGGCGACGAACCTGTCGTACAACGGCTCGCTGGCGCCGGGTGCGTCGACCACCATCGGCTTCAACGGCGCCTACCGCGGCAGCAACCCGAGGCCGACCGCCTTCACCATCAACGGAAACGCCTGCACCGTGGGCTGATCCGCTCGTCGCGGCGGTGGGCCCCGGCCCGCCGCCGCGACGGCAGGACCCGTTACGCAACCGGGTGTGCCCGGTGGGTGTGGGGTCACTCGTCAACGGCGGCGACACGCGCGGTCAGGAGCGCAGGGTGCCGTGCTCGACACAGGTGGCCGTCCACCCGGCCGGCACCACCTGAACCTTCATCCGCCGCCGGCACGCGCCGCAGTACCGCGGCGGCTCCAGGCGGCGGGCGGCGGCGCAGGCACCGTGGTCGCCCTCCGCAAGCGACCCGCCGCAGCGGTCGCAGTAGGCGGCGGTGGTCACGGTGCCGGTCACAGGGCCGTGGACAGGGCCTTGACCGGCATGCTCAGCTCCGACAGCAGCGCCAGATCCGTGCCGGCCGGGCGGCCGAGGGTGGTCAGGTAGTTGCCGACGATCACCGCGTTCACGCCGCCGAGCAGGCCGTCCCGGGTACCCAGGTCACCGAGCGTGATTTCGCGGCCGCCCGCGTACCGGAGGATCGTGCGGGGCAGCGCGAGCCGGAAGGCGGCGATGGCCCGCAGCGCGTCCTTGGCGTCGACCACCGGCTGGTCGCCGAGCGGCGTGCCGGGGCGCGGGTTGAGGAAGTTCAGCGGGACCTCGTGCGGGGCCAGCTCGCCGAGCTGGGCGGCGAACTCGGCGCGCTGCTCGATGGTCTCGCCGAGGCCGAGGATGCCGCCGCAGCAGACCTCCATGCCGGAGTCGCGGACCATGCGCAGGGTCTCCCAGCGCTCCTCCCAGGAGTGGGTGGTGACCACCTTCGGGAAGTGGGAGCGGGCGGTCTCCAGGTTGTGGTTGTACCGGTGGACGCCGATCTCGACCAGCTCGTCCACCTGTTCCCGGGTGAGCATGCCGAGCGAGGCGGCGATCTGGATGTCCACCTCGGCGCGGATGGCCCTGACGCCCTCGCGCAGCTGCGTCATCAGCCGCGGGTCGGGCCCGCGGACCGCCGCGACGACGCAGAACTCGGTGGCCCCGGTGGCGGCCGTCTGCCGGGCCGCCTCGACCAGGGCGGGGATGTCCAGCCAGACGGCCCGCACCGGGGAGGTGAACAGGCCGGACTGGGAGCAGAAGTGGCAGTCCTCCGGGCAGCCGCCGGTCTTCAGCGAGACGATGCCCTCGACCTCCACCTCCGGCCCGCACCAGCGCATCCGGACCTCGTGGGCGAGCTGGAGGGCGGCGGGCAGGTGCTCGTCCGGCAGCCGGAGCACCGCCAGCACACCAGCCTCGTCGAGCCCGACGCCGCGCTCCAGGACCTGGGCCCGGGCGTGTTCGAGGATCTCAGGCATAGCCGTACCCTACAAGGCGGCCGGCACCGCCAGATGACGACGCAGCACACCGGCCGGACGGAGGGACGGGCCGGTGGCCGACTGGCTGGATGAGCTGGAACGGCAGGCGGGGCTGCGCGCCAAGGCGGGGCTGACCCGGGCGCTGCGGCACCGGGGCGCCGGGGACGGCGCGGTCGACCTGGCCGGCAACGACTACCTGGGGCTGGCCCGGCACCCGGAGGTGATCGGGGCGGCGGCCGGGGCGCTGGCCGAGTACGGGCTGGGCGCTACCGGGTCCCGGCTGGTGCGCGGCTCCACGGACCCGCACGAGGGGCTGGAGCGGGATCTGGCGGCGTGGCTGGGGGCGGAGTCGGCGCTGGTGTACTCGTCCGGTTACCTGGCGAACGTGGGCGCGGTGCGGGCGCTCGCCGGCCCGGACACCGTGATCATCAGCGATGCGCACAACCACGCCTCGCTGATCGACGGTTGCCGGCTCACCCGGTCCAGGATCGTCGTGACCCCGCACGCGGACGTGGCGGCGGTGGAGGAGGCCCTGGGGCGGCACGCCGGCGCCGTCGTGGTCACCGAGTCGGTCTTTTCGGTGGACGGGGACCTGGCGCCGCTGGCCGAGCTGCACGCCGCGGTCCGGCGGCACGGGGCGGTGCTGCTGGTGGACGACGCGCACGCGCTGGGGCTGCTGGGCCCGGCCGGCGCGGGCGGCGTGGCCGGCGCGGGCCTGGCGGGCCAGCCGGAGGTGGTGGTGACCGCGACGCTGTCGAAGGCGGTCGGCGCCTCCGGCGGGCTGATCGCCGGCCCGGCGGCGCTGACCCGGCACCTGGTGGACACCGGGCGCACGTTCATCTTCGACACCGCGCTGCCGCCGGCCGTGGCGGCCGGTGCCCGGGCCGGGGTGGCGCTGGCCCGTGCCGCGGACGACCGCCGCGCCGAGGTGGTCCGGCGGGCGGCGCAGGCGGTGCGGCGCCTGCGCGGCGCCGGGCTGGAG
>NZ_BBQH01000097.1 GCF_018397995.1 Rhizomonospora bruguierae | reverse complement strand
AAAGTGCGGGAAGGTGCTGGACACCCCCATCGGTCGGGCGGGGGTGATCGCGAGGAAGTGCACGGCGATCGTGTCGCCCGGTTCGGCGTCCTCGATGAAGAACGGCCCGGTCACGGGATTCAGGTACGGGAAATCGCAGACGTTCGAGGGCAGGTCTTCGACGGTGCGCACGGCGCCGCCGAAGCAGTCCTCGGTGAAGGTGACGAGCACATCACCCGCGGCGGCGAGGTGCACGACCGGCAACCGTCCACCAAACGTGTACGCCAGGTCATCAAGGGTCGGCGTGTACCTGTGGATCTGACCCATGGTGGCGTCAGACCCCCTCGGGAACACGTGCGGGCGCCGGCGGCTGCGCCGGTTGCGCCGGTTCGAGGCCGGAAAGCACCGGTCGCCGGCCCGCCAGGTACAAGCCCACCAGGACAAGGACGCCGAAGCCGATCCACACGAACCCGAGCCGCTGCGCGGCCACGTTCGCGTTCCACACCACCAAGCCGAGGATCGTCGCACCGATCACGGGCATCACCAGATGCGCGAGCAGGTTCCGGCTACGACGACGGATCACGTAGTAGACAACCACTGACACGTGCAGCGCTAGGAACGCGCACAACGCCCCGAAATTGATCAAGCTGGCGAGCAGGGAAATCCCGTCATCGCGAGCCGCCATGTACAAGCCCAGACCGAGTGACAGGACAGCGACGACCAGGATCGCGTTGGTGGGCACGTTGTGCTTCCGGGACACCCGCGCCAGGAAACCCGGCAGTTGCTTGTCGCGGGCCATCGCGTACAGCAGCCGGGAAATCGCCACCTGCGCCACCATCGAATCCGGCAACCCCCACGCGATAGCGGTCGCCACCGCGCACAGGGTGGCCAGCCACGGCCCACCCGCCAAACGGGCCGCGTCGTAGAAGGCGCTGCCGCCGGGGTCGCCGGACGCGATCACCGCCTGCGCGTCCGGGGTCAGCATGGCGGCCACCCAGGTCTGGGTGATGAACAGCAGCCCAGCCAGCAAAAGCGCACCCGCCATCGCCCGGCCGATCACCCTCGACCCGCCCCGGGCCTCCTCCGACAGCATCGAGATCCCGTCGAAGCCCAAGAAACTCAACACCGCCACCGCGGTCGCGGCCAGCACGATCGACCAGCCGAACGTGTCCGGGTTGTACAACGGCTCCCACGTCCAGTGACCCTTGCCGGTCAGCAACGCCCACACCCCGACGCCGAGGAACGTCAGCAACACCAACAACTCACCGACCAGCATGACCCAGGTAGCCGTCGCGGTCATCTTGATGCCCCGCGAATTGATGACCGTGTTCGCCAACACGAACCCGACCAGCCACAACCACACCGGTACCGCAGGAACCGTCGCGTTCATCGCGACCGCGGCCACCAAGTACAGCAAGCTCGGAACGAGGATGTAATCGAGCATCACCGCCCAACCAGCCAGGAACCCAACCGGAGCACCGATCCCCCGGCCGACATAGTTGTACACCGACCCCGACAACGGGAACGCCTTCACCATCTGCGAATAGGAAAAGGCGGTAAACACCAACGCGACCATCCCGATCGCATAGGCCAGCACCACCATGCCACCCGACGCCGAGAACACCGCCCCGAAAATCGCCATCGGAGCAATCGGAACCATAAATATCAAGCCGTAGGCGAGCAGGTCACGGAACCGCAACGCGCGCCGCAACTCCTGCTGATAACCAAACCGCTGCAACTCATCGACCGGGTACGCCACCCGAATATCCCTTCTCTATCCATCCTCTATGGGGTTCTGCTGTTGGTCCGTTCGCCCAGCCCGCCGCCACGCCCTCACAGCAGTGACGGCGGGCGGGAACCTAATCGCAGTCGTGTAGCAACCGCCTACCAGCCAGGTCCCGAGGCGTTGATGCCCTTGCGCCGCGCCGCCGGGCTGTACCGGGAAGTGCTTTTAGCAGTTGGTCACCTGGGCGGTCCGGCCGCGACGATGGTGGTGCCGGCAGCCGCGGGAACGTGTACCCGCAGCTCGCCGACGCTGGCGTCGACCTCCACCCAGGACACGGCCCTGGTCAGGGCCTCCGGCCGCTGCTCAAGCGGGGTCGGCGTGAGGCGGCCGTCGATGGTGGTTAGCTCGATCCAGGCCAGGTTCTCCACCAACGTCGCGGGCACGAGGCCGACGATGCACCGCATGGTGGAGCAGGCGTAGAACCGGTTGCGTCCACCGTCCTGGTAGGGCGTCATCGGTGCGTCGTGCAACCCGCAGACCAGCAACCCGTCCAGTAGGAACCGCTGCCCCACCATATTGATCATCACGGAGCTTTCCGGTCGTCCGACCGCGCCGACGGCCACCGGTCGAAAGTGGAGGCTGTGTTCCGGCACCAGCGGCGGAAGCACCGTAGACCGAGGCTGATCGGTGGGCACCATCAGGCGCAGCTGCCACAGCCCAGCACCGAGGCTCAGCCGTTGCCCGGTCACCGGGTCCAGGACCGTACCCAGCACGTGAACCCACTCCCGATCCCCGACCACGCCCTCATCCGCTGGCGTACCGACGGACAGCACCTCGTCCACCAGCAGCGGGAAACCCTGCGGGAACTGGTCAAGCGGAAAGGTCTCCTGGTCGATCCAGGGGATGTCGTA
Organism: Rhizomonospora bruguierae; assembly: GCF_018397995.1. Taxonomy (GTDB): domain Bacteria; phylum Actinomycetota; class Actinomycetes; order Mycobacteriales; family Micromonosporaceae; genus Rhizomonospora; species Rhizomonospora bruguierae. The sequence continues at coordinate 15,454 of NZ_BBQH01000097.1, read as the reverse complement.
CCGTGCCATGCCGACTACGTTCACGGGCCACCTGCCTCAGGTTGAGTTCACACGAAGCCGCCGGCGGCACCGCATGCGCCGACCCGGCCTGCTCGGCGCGGGGCTAACGCAAGGGCACCGGTAGGCCGATGGCGTTTCTCGTGGCAACCAGTTGACCCAACGACCACCACCGTTGGGAATGCTGTATCGCCGTGAACAGCGGGAACGCGGTCGAGCGGCCGTGAACTGCGTGAACCTTCCGGCTACGGGACAACGTTGGGATCGGCGAGGCGCACAATGGCTCGGTGCGACTGCTGGTCCTGGGCGGGTCCTGGTTCGTCGGTCGTGTCGTCGTCGACGACGCCGTTGGCCGGGGCCATGAGGTAATGGTGTTCAATCGAGGGCGTTCGCTGGCGCGGTTTCCCGACGGAGTGCGTCGTATCTTTGGTGATCGCGAAAGCCCGCAGGACCTTAGACGGCTTGCCAGCCACGGGCCGTGGGATGTGGTCGTCGACGTTGCCGGCAGTGTCCCTGCGGTCGTGCGGCGATCCGTTGAGGCATTAGCTGACGTCGCGGGACGCTGGGTGTTCGTGTCGACGATCTCCGCGTACCGGGACTGGCCGCACGCACCGGTGGACGAGACGTCGCCGCTCTGGGACGGCGATCCGGATGTGGACCCGGGCATCCGCCGATGGGATCCGGATGCGTACGGCCCGCTGAAGGTCGGCTGCGAGCTTGCGTGCCGGCAGGCGTTCGGTGATGAGCGGTTGCTGGTGCTGCGCCCGCATGTGGTGTTGGGCCGCCATGAATACGTGGGGCGGTTGCCGTGGTGGCTGTCGCGTATGTCGCGGGGCGGGCAGGTTCTCGCGCCGGGGCCTGACCGGGCCATTCAACCGGTGGATGTGCGTGACCTGGCGGCTTTTCTGCTGAACCAGGTCGAGCGGGCTTCGAACGGCGTGTTCAACGTCGCCCCGCGGTCAGAGGCTGCCTCCTACGGAGACATGCTCAACGCCTGCGCCCAGGCGACAGCTGACCAGCGGCGTACGCCTTTGGAGCTGGTGTGGGCTGACGAGGGCTGGCTCGTGGACCAGGGTGTCCGGCAGTGGACCGAGCTGCCGTTGTGGCGCCATGCGGCGGCACCCTGGGGGATGAACGTCGACCGAGCGCATGCCGCCGGCCTGAAGTGCCGTCCGTTGGCCGACACGGTCGCCGACACGTCGAAGTGGTTGCGGACCGGGGGGCGGCCGGTCGATCACGAACGCTTTTCCGAGCACGGAATCGCGCCAGACAAAGAGGCCGCGCTCATCCGACGCTGGCTCGATCGCACTCCCCCGCCGGCGTCAGCGTCTTCGCGAACGCACGGTTGATCAGCGGGTCGCGGCCTGCGACGTAGCGTGGCGCGGGCCGGTATCCGCTGCCGTTGAACAGGTGCAGCGCAGCTGTATTGCGTACCCCGGTCTCCAAGATCACCCGCCGGGCACCCCAGTCAACCGCCTCCGCTTCTAACCAGGTCAGCAGGACCCGCCCCAGCCCGCATCCCCGTACGTCGGGGACCAGATACGTCTTTTTGATCTCCACCGTGCCCGTAGCCCGGTCGTACCAGCGGCAGCCGCCGCACCCGACGGGACGTTCCTCGCGATACGCGACGACGAAGATGCCGTACGGCGGTTCGTACGCGGCCGGATCAAGATCGACCGACTCGGCGAAGCCGTACCGGCCGACCTGCTCCTCATAGAAGGCGCTCAACAACAGGGCCGCATCGGGGTGATCAACACGGCGGGATTGCACGCAGAACTCGTCCAGGCCGGCCGGAAGATCGTTCGTCACAACCTCGATAATGCCGCATCGAACTCCGGTAGGAACTCGGCGACCACGCGGGCCCGAGCGCGGCGGCCGAGCGCGGGTCGAAGCCCTCGCAGGTAGCTGCGGCTGCGGGGCGACTGCACCAGCGGCAGGAGTTCGAGCCCTGTCCGCATGACGGTGACTGCCTCAGGTAGGTCACCGCGCAGCAGGTGCGCGCGGGCGAGGAACGTCAGGTGCAGCAGGCCGGACCGGGCGTAGGGCGGTCCCAGCCCCGGGCCAGCGGGTGTGATCATGTCGTTGACAGCGTCGGTGAGCAGTCGTATCCCCTCACCGAGGAGCCGGCTGCGGTTGGCGGCGGAATGCTCGGCGAGTACGACCAGGCCCTGACCGGCTTCGGCAGCCAGTTGGGTCGAGCTCAGGTAGTACAGGAACGAGCCACCGTCCGGCGCCTGGCTGCGATCCAGTAGGTCGGCGGCCTGATCCGCGCAGCGACGGAACCGGCCCAGGTCGCCGTCGGCCGCTGCCGCGGTGGCGTCACGGCCCAGCAGGCGCGCCCGAAGCGGGCCGTCAAACGCGCGGCCCTCGGCGGAGGCAGCCTCGGCCAGCCGAACAGCCTCCCGGCCGTGGCCGGCAAAGGCGGACACGTAGCTGAGCATGCCGACGACGTTGGCGGCCCGGTCGGCCGCTCCGAGGGCCCGGCACACACCCACACTGAGTAGGAGATACCGCTCGGCGGCACCGTAACGGCTCGAGTCGAAGTAGAGCCAGCCGAGTAGTTGAGCGAGATCGGCGACGATCGCCAGTAGCCGCTGTCCCGTGGCCACGTCGTAGTTGGCGTACTCGACCAGGTCGACCACGTTGCGCAGTTCCGCTGTCACGTATCTCAGACTCAACGCGCCGCCGCCATGCCGATCATCGAGCCGGCGCAGACCGGCGACGTGAGCCGCGATCAAGTCGACCTGCTCGGGGAGGACATAGTCGTGACCGGCGCGGTTCCGCGCGACCAGCACCGCCCCGCGTAGCTGGTCGAGAACTGCTGCGGTGAGGTCGGCGCCGGAGGCGTCAGCGATCGGGCTGCCTGGTGTAGGCGTGGTGGTGGTGAGCCGGCTCAGCTCCCGGACGAGATCGTCGACATGGGTCACCGCGTCCAAGCCGGTGACAGCGGATCGTTGCATGGTGGCCGCCTGTCCGCGGCCGGGCCAGAGCTGATCAACCGTGACCGTACGACCGAGGCGATCTGTCAGGACGGCGGCGGCCACGTCCGGGATTGGCGGTCGCGGCCGGAAGCCGCGCTGAACCCACGAGTACCCCGCTGTGGGATCCAACCGCAGCCGGTCGCGACCCTGGCTGGACAGGCGGGCGTTGATCGCGGTGACGAGTTGCCGGGGCCCCCACTCCGCCATCTGCAGGAGCTCGGCCAACGGTGTCGACGTGTTGTTCACCGGACCCCTCCGCATCGATCCTCATCGCACGGTAGCGGATCGGTGACGGTAACGGGCACCGCTCGGCGGGTGGTCACCCAACTTCACGAGGTTCACGAGACGGTGCCGGGGATTCCCATAGTTCACGTCCTCTCGCATGCGATCCCGGCGGCTCGACTGGTGCACTCGATGGGTGAGAAGGTTGGACGATCGGCAGCTCTCCGAGGCCGGCTACGGCCGGATGATCCGGGCGCTCAACGAGGTCCACTACGCCGGCGAAACCGGCTTCTACGGCACCGCGTCGCTGCGGCCGTGCGAGGAGCGGCTCTTCGAGCGGTACGGGCGGCATGGCCGCATTCTTGACGCTGGATGCGGCGCTGGCCGCGTCACGCGGGCGGTCGCCGCACGCGGTGGCGACATCGTCGGCATCGACATCAACGGCGCGGCCATAGCGGCCGCCCGGATCGCGGCTCCCGGCGTGGAATTCGTCCACACGAGCATGGCTCAAATGCCGTTCCGGGCTGAGGAGTTCACGAACGTGTGGTGTCTGCGTTTCTCCTTCAACGCCCTGCCGACCTATCAGGAGCGGCTGAACACCCTGCGGGAGCTGTGGCGGGTCTGCGCGCCGGGCGGCGTGGTGCTCGTCGAAGCGTTCAACTGGTACCACCGAGGGCGACTCGGCCTCGTGCGCGCCGCGAACCTGCTCGACCACCTCGCCCGCATGTTACACCGACATGGGGGCGGCCGATCGTCGCCCCTGCCACGGCGCGACATTCTCTACCTGGCGAACAAGACCGAAGGCGCCGCACCCGGCTACGCGCATCTGACGACCGCCAGCGAACTGCTGCGGCTCGTCACGGCCGCCGGAATAAGCGGGAACGCGACAGTCACCAGTGAGGAAGCACTGCTCGACTGCACGCGGACACCGGTACGTCCACGGCACGGCCGTTACTCGATGTGGCTCGTACTCAACAAGACGGGGGATCCATGAACCACCTGCGCCTTGCTGACCTTGTGGTCCGGATCAGCGTTCGCGACGTGGACGACTTGGACGACCTCTTGGAGCGGATCAGTGGATCCGGCGTCCAGCACACGGCCACGTATCGGCTCGTAGTGCGCCGTAACGCTCATGCGGGCCTCGTCGTGGACGACCGTCGCCGAACGATCGCCCTCAGCCTTCCGCATGGCCCCTCCACCCCGGTCACGCACATCGCCGTCCTGCAGGCGCTTGCCCGCGGCCTCGCCTACATCGAGCGATCGGCACCCGATCTGGCGCTGCTGCACGGTAGCGCGCTGACCACCAACGACGGGGCCGTTGCGGTCCTCGACGGCGGGCTCGGTCAAGGTAAGACCTCCCTGGCTCTGGGACTGGCGCACCGGTGCGGGAGCCTCCTGGTGGACGAGTTCGCGTTTGCCCGGACCGGGACCAGCGGTGTCTTTATCGCCGCAGCGCCGACGCTGCCGTGGCACGTCCGCACCGACATGGCTCCTTACCTCGCGGCCGGCCCGGGCGCATGCCCGCTGCGATACCCCGACCAGTTCCGACCCGTGATAGACACGTCGGCCTCCAACGCCGCGGTGCGGCTGATCCTGATCCCCGACCAGAGCATGGCTCCCGGCCTCACCGAACGCATCGAGCACAACCAAGTCCCTCACTACCTGCGGCACGCGGTCACTGACCACCTCAGCAAGCTGGCCAACCCGCGACTCGATCACGTCTCCATCTTCAACACCCGGGAGCAAGTCACCGATCCGACCGGAGTGCCACTCGCCGACCGGAACGCGTCCACCGCCGGTCGCGATACCGTGCTCCACATGCTCGCCGCGATCCCGACGTACCGGGTCGGAATCGGCACACCGGCCGACGTGACCACCAGCGTCGCCGCCGCCGGACGTCTCCTGAAGCCGACGCGGACATGAGACCACCGTTGCTGCTGCTGGCCGGCACCAGCGAAGCCGGCAAGTCCACCGCGGGCGACCACCTCGCCGCCAGAGGTGCCTGCCGAGTCAAGATCCGAACCATCCTGGCCCAACTCGCCTCCGGTATCCCCGCCGAACACGAGGGAGTCACGGTTCGCGAAGGCTTCGACCAGCAGGAGTTCATCCAGCGTGTGCTCGACCTGCCGATACCTGACGGTCATGCCGCCGTGGTGATCGAGAGCTTCATCGACGCCACCCTTGCCGGAGCCATCCGACGCGCCTGGCCAGCGCGGTGCCGGATCGTGTTCGTCACCGCCGACCGTGACAGGCGCCTGCACCGCCTCGCCGCCGGCCGAAACCTCACACCGAATGAAGCGGCCGCTCTCATCGACGCCAAGGACACCCGCAAACACGTTCGCCAGCAACTCGAACGGTGGCGCTTGATCGCGGACGACTGGATCGACAACGACGGTACCCGCGACGCCTACCTCGCCCGCCTGGACCAGATCTTTGCCGACCTGACCACCCACGACCGCAACGAAGGAGCAGCATGATCCGCCGCTACGCCTCCGCGGGTGCCGTCGTCGTGACGACCGACGTCACCGACCCGCGCACGCTGCTGCTCGATCAGACCCGGGTCACCGGCGAACGGCAGACCGTCGCGCCGAAGGGCCGGATCGAGCCGGGCGAAAGCCCGCTGGCCGCTGCGGTAAGGGAAGTCGCGGAAGAGGCCGGCCTGACCGCGCTCGGCTACGCCGGTTACCTCGGACAGGAGGCGTATCAGTTCACCGACAACGACGGCGCTCAGGCCGCCAAGACCGTCGACTGGTTCCTGCTGACCACCGCCACCACCGACGCTGACGCCCGGGCAGCCGAAGGGTTCACCGGCGCCCGCTGGTTCGATCCCGACGACGCAGTCCGAGTGGCCAGCCATCCCGGCTTCGTGACCCACCTCCGCCGTACCGCCAACCTCATCCGATGGCGGCAGGGCGGCACCCTGCCGTTCAGCGCCACCGTCAACGCCGTTGTCACGCAGGTCGCCGAGGCCACCCAACCTCTTCTCCACACCTACGGTGCGGGCGTTGCCGTCTGCGGCTCGGCCGCCCGCGGAGATTTCATCGACGGCTGGAGCGACATCGACTTCATCGGCTACGGCCTACCCGCCACGTCACCGGCAGCCGAGTCGCTTGCCGCGCTCGTCCGCGACATCGCCGACCAGCACGCCGTGCGCGCCTCATTACACCTCGCCGACCAAACGAACCGCTCCCCGGGCACCGCCGGACCGCTATACGACATGAAACTGCGCGCAACCCTGCGGCGCATCGGAACCGACGTCGCCCTCATCGCCGGCACAGCGCCGGAAACCACCCCGGGTGCGCCGAAGCACATCGAGGTCAACTCAGGGCTCGCAGCGCTGCTCGACTTCGCCACCCGGCGACTCTCCGCCCCCGCGACCGACAGCAGCAGCCGCAAGGACCGCGCACGCCGAGCGCTCTCGGTGACCTGCAGCGCAGCCCGCACCCTTGCCGTCACCATCGACCCCCACACCGACCTCCGACTGCAACCCACCGCCGATCTTCTCGAACGTCACCACCCCGACGCCCCGGTCGTTCCGCTGCTGCGCGCCTACGACTCATTTCGCCAGCACGGCGCCCGCGACCTCAACCACGCCGAACAGCTCGCCGAGCGGGGACCCGATGCCATTCGCGACCTCATCGAGCGACACCGCCTGCTCACGCCCGCTGGCGGCTGAGCATATGGTGGTCGTGTTCGCCGACGGCGTGGACGGCGCTGGCAAGACCACCCTGCTGAACCTGCTCTCTGAGAGCCTTCACCAGGCATGCCTCGCCCCGCCGCTGTGGCAGTACCTGCAGCCCATCGCATCCCCGGACGCCTTCCCGGGATGGGTGACCACCACCGAACCGGCACGAGTCGCCGTTGAATTGCTCCAGGCGCACCCCCACGGGCGTGGGGAGGACGGTGCGGATGGTGGTGACGCGGGCGTAGACGCCGGCGCACCCCCACGGGCGTGGGGAGGACCCAACGAGATCGCCGCCGCCGTCGATTTGATTCGGCGCACCCCCACGGGCGTGGGGAGGACGCCCGCTCATACGCCCCACCGAACGCCACCTGCGGCGCACCCCCACGGGCGTGGGGAGGACACGGTGACGCGCCGCTCCTCCACCAGCAACGGCGGCGCACCCCCACGGGCGTGGGGAGGACTGCATCTCGACCCAGAGCGACCGCATCCTGGGCGGCGCACCCCCACGGGCGTGGGGAGGACAGCCTGGCCGACGGCAACCCGTTCCTCAGACGCGGCGCACCCCCACGGGCGTGGGGAGGACTCACCCCACGCCCGGACCTCGGCGTGCGCCTGCGGCGCACCCCCACGGGCGTGGGGAGGACGGCCGAATGCAACGATGCTCCTAGCTCTTCTGCGGCGCACCCCCACGGGCGTGGGGAGGACCATGCCGGCGGTGATCGCGTGACCACACCCACCGGCGCACCCCCACGGGCGTGGGGAGGACCAGCCCCCACTCCATGCCGGTCGTCAAGCGACGGGCGCACCCCCACGGGCGTGGGGAGGACTCCTCACTCGCACCACCCGGAGGCAGCCGTGAGGGCGCACCCCCACGGGCGTGGGGAGGACACTTCGCGACCTGGGGTTTTACCAGCCCTCGGGCCAGATTCCGTCGGGTGTGGTGTCGGTTGGCTCTTGTGGGCTCATCGCGACGAGGGTCAGGCCATCGAAGTCGATGGGGCGGCGTCGGCGTTCTCCTGCTGTGCGGATGGAGTAGCCCTGTTCGGTGTTGTCTGAGTGGAGGAGGACGGCGGCGCCGTCGCCGACCACGGCTGAGGCTGTTGTCCAAAGTTCGTCGCGGACTTTGGCGGAGAGCGTGCCGACGAAGAGGCCGGGGGTGACTTCGATCATCCATCGGCTTAGTGCGCCTCGGAGATGGTCGGGGACGGCCGTGGTGGCGAGGACGACCATGGATGCCATGGCTATTAGCCCTGGTCGCCGTAGTTGATTCCGGCGGGCATGTCGCCGGTTTCGGGGTCCCAGAGGGACACCACATCGGCGCCGGGTTCCGGTGTGGGTCGGGTGATGTCGGGGTCCAGGAGGTGCTGGATGTCGGTGACGATGGTGGGCATGAGTTTCAGGAGTCGGAACTCTTCGCGGAGTTTGCGTCGGGCGTCTCGTTCGGGGTCGGTGGAGTTACCGAGGGAGAAGGCCAGTGGGACGGTTACTTTGGCCTTGTACAGGTCGGCGACGTCGTAGACGAAGGCGTGTTGGGTGCCGCTGTGCACGAACCCGAGCGCGGGCGAGCAGCCGAGTGCCAGGGTGGCGGCGTGGACGACGCCGTAGAGGCAGGTGCTTGCTGAGGACAGTGCCAGGTTGACGGGGTCCTGCGCCTCCCATTTGTCTGGGTCGTAGTTTCGGCGGAATCTGCCGGTGCGGTACCGCTCGGCCAGGAGCCGGTAGAGCTTCTTCATCCGCTGCCCCTCCATGCCGCGGAGTTGGGCGAGTGATGTTCCTTCTGGCACTTTTTCGCCGAACCGCTGTTCGTACATGCGCACGGCGACGGCGAGACGCTGGGCGTCGTCGGCCCAGCAGCGGACCTGCCGTTCGAGCCAGGTGGTGGTGAGGCTGGCGGGTGTGATGCCGGCGTAGCTGCGAACGCCGCCGGAGCCGACGCACACGATGGTGGTGCCGTGACGGGCGAAGGTGGACAGCGCTCGGTGGGTGATGGAGGTGCCGGGGCCGAGCAAAAGGCAGCTGACGGTGGCGGTCGGCAGGTAGACGCGTTCGATCCCTTTAGGCGTGTCGACCTGGGCGCAGACGCCGGTGTCGTCTTGGACGATCCGGACGATGTCGGCGTAGAGGAAGCTGAGCGAGTCAGCCACCCGGGGCAGCATCGCGAGTGTGGGCGCGGCGAGGCGCCGGCGGGCGTTGCTGGTCACCGGATAGGTGCGAGGCTGAGCAGACCGCAACCAAAGGATTTGCCGCGGCCGATGCCGGTGAGGATTGCCGTGCGTAGCAGGTCGGCGTCGTGAACGACGGCGGTACCGTCGAAGCGGGTGACGGCATGCCGCACCGGTTGGCTTTTACCGAGCATGGCCGGTTGCGGGTCGATGTGGGCCTGTTCCAGGCCGAGGCCGTGTTCGGTGGCGCGTTTGGCCCACCAGGAATCTACCGCCGCACCGGCCAGGGGAACGACCTTCCCGGCGTTCGGTCCGGTGACCGCCCGCTTGGAGGCGTTGGCCGCGATACGGTACTGGACTCGCATGCCGGGACGGATCGCTTTGAGTAGCGGGCCTATGTCCCTGGTGTCGATGGTTCCGTATCGTTCCGGCAGGCGGCTCGGGTCCGGTTCCACGGCCGTCTGCACGAGCAGCACCGGACCGGTCGGGGTCTGGTCGATGCGGAACAGTACTCCGGCTCGTTTCCGGGGGTCGGGTCCGAGGTTGTCGGGGACCAGGGCCATCACGCGTCGGTGGATGGCGATGACGTCGCGCAGGTCTCGGCTGGCGGTGCGGTTGCGCAGGTCTGGTGTGATCCGGATCAGCCAGGCGTTCACGCCGGCACTCCTTCCAGGTACTTCTTCAGCGCGCGGAGGTAGTCGATGCCGGGGTCGACGAACAGCCTGGCGGGTAGGGGTTGGCTGGTGACCCAGATCGACCGCGAGCGGTAGTGCCGGCGGTGCGGATGGAAGTCGATGGGCAGGTCGTTGACGGCGAGTCGGGAGGTGTTGTCCTGCCCGGATGGTGGGCTTTCGAGGATGAAGTCGACCGGGACCGAGTCATCGGATGAGGGTTTGCGGCGGGCGAGCGGGACCAGCTGGTGCAGGTCCGCGACTGGGTCGTCCACTGCGGACCGCAGCAGTAGCGGGGTTTCCGCGGGGCAGGACCGGCGGCCGAGGTAGGGCGCCCAGGCCGGGTTGTCGAGCGCCTGCGCTACCTGTTCGGTGACTGGTTGTGGACCGGTGACCGCGACGGTGAAGACCGCGTCGGCGAGGTAGTTACGGCGGGACACGATGGTGCCCGTCCCTGGTAGCCGGCGGCCACCTTCAGCGGTCGGTGTCGTCTGTTCCCTGGGCAGTCCACCGCCGACGGTGTGGAAGTCCTGCATGAGGGTGCCGGGCCGGTCGACCCGGATGGTGATGGCGAGGTCGGCTAGGTCGTCGATCGGTTCGCCTCGGTGTCTGCCGAGCACGCCGGCGAACAGTCCGATCAGCCCGGAGCGTGTGGGATAGGGCCGGGTGTCCCGCACGGAGAAGGTGCTGTGGTCGCCCCAGGACTGCATGGGCCCGGCGAGTCGCAGCAGCAGACCGCTCACCGCAGCCCCGTCCCCAGGATCGCGTCTTGGACGAGCGTGGTGTGGGAGGAGGCCAGGTCACCGAGGTTGTCCAGGCGCTTCTCGTCGGCTATGGCGTGTGCGTGGTGCAGCAGCCCGTCGCGTCCGATCAGCCGGTAGACGTGACCGGCGTACTCGGACAGTACGGTGCGGGCCTTGGGGCCGAAGCCGCCGTCGAGCGGTGCCCGCACTGGTGACTCGAACGCGCTGGCGAGGGAAACGGGCCGATCCCCGCGTACCGCGATGTAGACCAGGTCCGGGACGGTGAACGGGGCGGTGGAGTTCTTCTTCGCGCCCGGTATGGCGTCGATGAAGGTGGCGAGGAAGTCTCCGGCGAGTTCGGCGGTGAGGGCGGTGTCGCCGCCGAGGTTCTTCGACAGGTCGCGGATGTTGATGCTGGCGTAGCGGTAGAACGTGCCCGCGCTGAACTCGGCGTTGTTCATGTGCCCGCTGCCGGTTTCCTCAGCTTCCTCGTTGAGGTCGTCGACGGCGGTGAAGAAGTCAACCTGTGGGCTGGTGCCGTGCACGGTGAAGGCGTGGGCGACCTGGACCGCACCGTCGACGTGCGAGGCCGGCACGTCGGCGAGCATCCGGCCGAAGAGGTTGATGATGCCGTTGCGTTCGGAGATCACCCTGGTGATCTCGTCGCGTGGAAGCACGGACTCCGCCTTGGCTTGCTTCTTCCCTGCCTTCTGCCCGGGGGTGTGCACGGTGGCGAGGGCATCACGGTGGGCCTGGCAGATGGCGGCCAGTTCGTCGAGGGCTGGGGCGGGCAGATAGAGCAGCACGGACGTGCCGCCGTTGTCCTCCAGGGCAAGGCCCTTGCTGGTGATACTGGCCGCCACCTGTTGTCCGGCGAAAGTCGCCAAGTCGTCGGGCCATCCGCTGTCTTGCAGCCGCGCCGCCACCTCCAGCGGCACCCGCCGGGTACGCAGAGCGCGTTCCCCCGAGCGGTCCTGCAGGGCGATCCGGACGGCCCGCTTCCAGCTCTGGCTGGACACCCGGGTCCGGTCAACCCCGCCGAACCGCACCGACTTGGGTGAACCCAGGTCGTCCCGGTTGAGGTTCGCGTACGGGATGCTGTGCAGCAGGTGGATGTCGATGTATCGAGCGACGGTCATGTTCACTCCTCGGCGTTCACGATGCGGTAGTAGTCCTGGAGCCAACGCTTGGCAACGACGTCGCGGTACCCATCCCACCAACTCAGGTCGGCGATGAGCTGAGCCCAGTCGACGGGTACGTCCAGCGACCGGATATGCCGGACCAGGCCCGGCAGGTGCCGGTGCACCCCGGGCAGGTCCTGGCGGACGAGCAGGTGCAGCCGTTTCTCGGCGGTCGCCTTCCCGATAGCGCGCCGGGACATCCGCGCGTCTTTTACCGCTTCGGCAAGCGCGGTGCCGAGGCTGGGCCGCCTGGTACGGCTCGAGTGATCCGGCTCGGGCTCAAAATCCTGCACGACAACACCGACGGCGGTGTCCGGGTCAGCACCGCTGTGCTCGGCCGTGTCACCTGTCGCGGGATCGGCATCGGCGGTGGTGTCGTTGCCGCGCCTCCCGCTGCGCGACTGCGCCGCGATCATCGACGCCACCGAGTACAGGGCGTACTCCAAGGCGCGGCCGGGCGGGTCGGGCAGCCACTGGGCGACAGTGGCGTGCATGCCGTACGCCTGTTCCGGCGGCCGTCCCAGCCCTCGGCGCAGTGACGCGCGCCGCTCCGGCACGTCCTGGCAAACTCGGGTGACGTGCCGGACGAACCTGTCGTACGTATCGATCGGCCCGCGGGTCTTACTGTCGCTGCTCACTTTGTCTTTCCTTTCCGGCGCTCACCGAGCCGACGGTGCGCTGTGTCGATGGCGGCAGCGAAACGGGGAAGATGCGCCGCCGCGTCGGTAGCCCAGTCGATCGCGGCATGCCCGAGCCGTTGGTACGACTTGCCAGCGATGTCCCAGGTGCGGTCCCACAGGTGCGTCCAGAACAGATCCTCCGCCTCGGACCAGTAGCGCATCGTCGCCCGGCCCGCCCAGGGGCCTGTCCGGTCGGCGACGTTGGTCGACTCCTGCCAAGCCCGCTTCATCACGTACTCGAGTTGGCTGCCGGTCGCCTCCGCGGCCTGGACCACGCTGACAGCCCCCCTCGCCGCATCCCGATCTCCCTCCCACATCCACCGCAGGAGGGGTGGAGTGACCGACGTGAACCACTGCCGGTCCTTGGCCTGCCCGTCCTGGTCGAAGCCGAACGCCCGGACCCGCTGTTCGCCGTCATCGAACTCCTGCGCGCTGAGCAGGATCGCCGGCCGCTGGCTCTGACCCGTCTCCTCGACGACGTCACACAACAGCGCCGGCACATCTCGCCACAGGGCTCGGGCACCATCGGCCGGCAGCTGATACCAGTTTCCCTGCTTGCTCAGCCTGCGGACCACGTACGGGTCGGACGCCGGAACCGGCGACGAACGCCGGGCCCACGTGACGTACGCGTCGGTGACATGGCTACCGTCGACGTTGGGCACCAGCAGAATCGCGTGCTGGAACCGGCCAGTGAGCAGCCCACCCGGCCACGTCAGCGGCGGCGGTGCCGCGAGTGGGTCAGGCAAACTCGGCCGCTCCCATGGACACACGTCCGGTTCGTCGCTGCCCGTGTGGGGGCCTGGCACACCCAAAACCAGCGACTCGAAGAGGTTCTGGCCCAGCGGGTGGTAGGACATCGACGACCGCAGCGGACCCGCGTTGCTGTTCGCCAACTTCTGGCCATCTACCTCCCGGCTGCTGCAGCGCCCAGACGCGCCGTAGTACAACTGCGCGACCAGATGCCAGGCGGCCTCAGCCGCCGGCACCAGCACCGGGTCGAGGTCGGTGTGATGCCCGAACCACACCTGCGTGTTGCCCGCAGGCCGGTCAAAGACCAGCTTGTTGACCCCCGACGACTTCGGGCACTGGGCCGCGAGCCGCGGATCCTGCAACCACGGCCGTTCCGGATGAAACAGGTCGAATGATCCTCGGTGCTCGTCGAAGTAGGCAGCCACTCGATCTGGATCAAGATGTCCACTGCAGAGCGTGTCGCCTTGGCGGCCCTGCCACGCGGCCGGGTCGTCCAAGCCGGTGATCCGGGCCGTGATCGCATACAGGATCCGCCACAGCCCCGACGCCGCGGGCGGAACCGGCACCACCAAGTCATCGAACTCGTGAGCCCTCAGGTACAGCTCACGCAACCCAACCATCATCGTCCGCGATCCTTGGCGGACCAGCAACCAGGGTGCTTCGATGAGATCGAACGACGGGGAGGTCATGTTGTGCACCCCTTCGTGAAGGCAGACCGCCAGACAGTGCCCGAGGCGATGGGCTACCCAAAGGCACCTGTCAGATGGATGACATATGCTGCGGACGGTTCCCCACCGGAGTGGGGGTGCTCCATGTGCGACGGGAGGCCGGGGCTTTCCATTGGCCCGTATCCCCACGCCCGTGGGGGAATGAGCTGGCTAGACGGGCCTCGACTGGCCAGCTCAGATAATTTACGTGATCGCGACTTCCTCGTGCTCCCGATTCCAAAAGTGTGCTACTGGGGGGCGAGGGGTATCCAGGGGGAGGGGGGGGACCGTCAGACCGACACGGTACACCGACCGTCTGGAGTGGTCAATCGGCCTCGCGCTAAGGCCAGCGGCGTGCGACGAGGCCAAGCTCGTGATCGAGCCGTGTGGCGCGCCCGGCGATCTCGATGGGACGGGGGCCCTCAGGGCCAAGGTGGAACCAGAGCGCACGCAACTCACCGAGCCATGGGATTTTCTCCCACCGGACAGGTAGCTCTATGCCAGGCTGATATCCCCTGAGCAGGCTTTCTCGCACCGGGATGGTCAGGTTGAGGATCGACCGGATCTCATCGGCGTCGAACCGTTCGCCCGGTCCGCTGCCGCTCTTCTGGAGTGGCCGCGTGCGCTCCGGGTCGAGCCACTGTCCGCCGTCCTGGTCGACGTAGCAGCACAGCACCCGCACCGACTCGGCCCCCAGCCGGGTCGCCGCCCGACCCTCGGTGATCTCACCCTGCGACAACGCCGCGAGGTCGCCCACGTTCTGCGGATCCGGAACGACCCATAAATCCGCGACCTGCCGCCCCACCATCGCCTCGACTTGATAGTCGACATAGTCGTCCGCGAGCCGGGGGTCGGAGATGCCGGTTGGGCTGTAGATGGCCTCCATGTGGCCCTGGACGTCCTCGGGTATCTGAACCTTCCCGACTCCGGCCAGCCGTAAGTGGGTGGCCCGCAGCAGATACGGGTGGTAGACGTCGCCCCAGTGGAGAGGCTTCGCGTGGCACCCCTCGTGCTGCGGATCAAGGACGACCAGGCGTGGGCCCTTCGCCCAACGAGGCCGCGTGTGGCTGTGCCGGTAGCAGCGGCCCGCACGCTGGATCAACTGGGCGAATGGCGCCAGATCACTGATCACCAAGTCGAAGTCGAGGTCGAGCGACTGCTCGATCACCTGAGTAGCGACCATGATCATTCTCTCCGGCCGCTTCGCGCCGTCCTTGCCGAGCGCGGCGACGATCTCCTCGGTGATCTCCTCGCGCTGCTGGCTTGGGAACCGGGAGTGCAGGAGCCGTACCTCGGCGCGGCTCCCTGCCCACTCCCGCACCATCTCGTACGTCCGCTGCGCGTCATCGACCGTGTTGCACACCACCCCCGCGCACCCGTGGTCCTCGACCAACGGGGTCAACACCTCCCGCAGGACCGCATCCCGGTCGAGGTGATCGTGTCCGCTGGCATCCGAGCGCCGGACATGGTGCACGGGCCGCACGTCGAGCTGGAGTGGGATCCGCCGACCAGCGGCGACAGCCGCCTGCGCGTGCGCGGAGATAGCGATCGTCGGTTGGTCGGGATGGGCGGGCACAAAGACCCAGCCCGGGTAGGGAACCAGCTCCGACGGCGGCGGGGACGCGCCGGTACCCCGCTGGTATGCGGCGGCCAGGGCGGTGACGTGGCTTGCCGG
>NZ_BBQH01000096.1 GCF_018397995.1 Rhizomonospora bruguierae | reverse complement strand
AAGATCGGTCCGGCGGCGGCGACCCGGGTGTCGTCGAACTCGAAGGCCAGCCGGTCCGTGACGTGCACGACGCCCGGCACCGCGTAGGCGAGCCTGGCCGCGATGCGGGCGGTGCTGAGGCGGTCGACCTGGCCGTCGAGGGTGACGACGCCGTCGCGGACCCGGACCACGACCGTGCCGTCCTCGACGAACAGCACCTTGCGCAGGACCTCGGTGACCACGTCGGCGCGGATGTCCTCGTCCGGGCGCCGGAAGACCTTCAGCAGGTCGGTCCGGGACACGATGCCCTGAAGCCGGCCGATGTCGTTGATGACCGGGAGCCGCTTGACCCGCTCGTCGTCCATCAGTTTGGCGGCGGTCGCCAGCAACGTGCTGGGCGGAACGGTGATGGCCGGCGCGGTCATCAACTGCTCGGCCACGCAGGCCGCGGCGTTGGCGCGCAGGGCCCGGCCGCGCCGCCCCGCGAACACCTTGCGCTCGGGCCGGCCGGTCAACTCGACCTTGGCCAGCAGGTCGGACTCGGACACCACGCCCCGCACCCGGTCGAAGTCGTCGATCACCGGCACCGCGCTGATCCGGTGCTCGGCCAGCAGGTCCACGATCTCCCGGTAGGGGGTGTCCCCGCGGACCGCGATGACGTCGGTGGTCATGACGTCCCTCACCTGCCACTGCTTCATGACGGCTCGCCTCCTTCTCGGCTGGACGCCGACCGTCCGGTGTGGACGTCGCTCGCCACCGTCACCCTCACGGTAGGCCGGCCGCGACGGTGCCCAGCAGGGCCGACCGGCCCGCGCGGGCGGGCGTACCGGCCCTGGGAGGAACCGCGCGCGCGGTGTGTGCTGAGGAGGTACGGAGGGAGCTACCGTGACCGTGCAGACGACACCCACCGTCGACGCGCTGACCGCGGACGGCGCGATCATGCGGATCCGCCCGGCCGGCCCCGCGGACCGGGACCGGCTGACCCGGCTCTACCGGAGCGCCTCACCGGACAGCCTGGTGATGCGGTTCTTCGCCGCCCCCGGCGAGCGCGTCCTCGACGCGGAGGTCGAGCGGGTGTGCCGGCGGGCCACGCCCGCGCACCGCGCCTTCGTCGGCGAACTCGGCGGCCGGATCGTGGGCGTGGCCTCGTACGAGCGCGACGCCGAGCCGAGCCGCGCCGAGTTCGCCGTGTTCGTCGCCGAGGGATACCGCCACCGGGGCATCGGTACCCTCCTGCTGGAGCATCTAACGGCCGCGGCCCGCGCCGCCGGCGTGACCGAGGTGACCGGCGACGTGCTGCCGGGCAACGCCGCCATGCTGCGGGTGGCCCGGGACCTGTCGCCGCGCGCCCGGTCGCGCCTGGCGGACGGGGTGGTCGGCCTGGACCTGCCGACCGGCGCCGCCGCGGCGGAACTGGATGCCGCCGACGCCCGCAACCGGGTGGCCGCGCGCGCCTCGCTGCGCCCGCTGCTGTCCCCCCGCTCGGTGGCCGTGGTCGGCGCCGGCCGCACGCCGCGCGGGGTCGGCCACGAGACGCTGTGCGCCCTGGCCCGGTACGGCTTCGCCGGCCCGCTGTACGCGGTGAACCCGCACGCCACAGTGATCGCGGGCGTCCCGGCGTACCCGCTGCTCTCGGCGATCCCCGAGCCGGTGGACCTGGCCGTCATCGCCGTGCCGGCCGCCGACGTGCCGGCCGCGGTCCGCGACGCCGCCGCGGCCGGGGTGCGCGCCGCCGTGATCCTGACCGCCGGGGACGGCGACCCGGGCGAGGGCCGCCCGGGCGAGGCGGGCACGGGCGAAGCCGGCACGGGTGAGGGCGGGGTGGCCGCGCCGCAGGAGTTGGTCCGGGTGGCCCGCGAGCACGGCATGCGGCTCGTCGGGCCGAACAGCGTCGGCGTGCTGAACACCGACCCCGGCGTCCGCCTGGCGGCGGCGTTCGCCCCGGGGCCGCCGTCGGCCGGTGGGCTGGCGGTCGCCTCGCAGTCCGGCGCGGTCGGCATCGCGCTGCTGGCCGGTGCGCGGCGCGCGGGCTGCGGGGTCTCCACCTTCGTCTCGCTCGGCGACAAGGCGGACGTGAGCGGCAACGACCTGATCGCCTACTGGCACGACGACCCGTCCACCCGCGCGGTCGCCCTGTACCTCGAGTCGTTCGGCAACCCGCGCCGGTTCGCCCGCCTGGTGCGCGGGCTGGCCCGCCGCAAGCCGGTACTGGCGGTCAAGAGCGGGCGGCCCGTGGTGGGAGCCGGCGGGGCCCTGCCGGAAGCCGCGCTGGAGACGCTGTTCGCCCAGGCCGGGGTGATCCGCGTGGACACCCTGGGCGACCTGCTCGACGCCGCCCGCCTGGTCACCGACCAGCCGCTGCCGCGCGGCACCCGGCTGGGCATCGTGGGCAACGCCGGCGGCGTCAACGCGCTCGCCGCGGACGCCGCGGTGGCCGCCGGCCTGACCGTGGCGCCGCTGAGCGCGGCGGTCCGGGAACGCCTGGCCGCACCGGTGCCGGGGCCGGCCCGCCGGGAGAACCCGGTGGACCTGGGCGCCGGGGCGGGTCCGGCGCACCTGCTGGCCGCGACCCGCGCGCTGGTGGCCGGCGGCGAACTGGACGCGCTCCTGGTCGTGCTGGCCGCCACCCTCACGAACGACGTGCCGGCCATGCTGGCGGCGGTCGCGCCCGTGCTGGACGCCCACCCGGAGCTGCCCGCCGCGGCCGTCGTCCTGGGCGTGCCCGAACCGCCGGTCACGCTCGCGGAGCGCCGGGTGCCGGTCTTCGACCTGCCGGAGCGGGCGGCCCGCGGCCTCGGGCACGCCGCCCGGTACGCCGCCTGGCTGCGCGAGCCGGCCGGCACGGTGCCCCGGCTGTCCGCTGTGGACCCCACGGCCGCCCGCGCGGCGGTGACCGAGGGGCTCGCCCACGGCGGCGGCTGGCAGCGGCACTCCCGGCTGGCCCGGATCCTCGGCGCGTACGGCATCTCGCTGCTGGTCACCCGGGCCGCCGCCACCGAGTCCCACGCGGTCATCGTGGCCGACGAGGTGGGCTACCCGGTCGCGCTCAAGGTCGGCAACCCGGCGCTGGCGCAGAAGAGCGACATCGGCGTGCACCTGAACCTGCGCACGCCGGCCGAGGTGCGCGCCGCGTACCGGGCGGTGGCCCGCGCCACCGGTGCCGCCCACCCGCCGGTCCTGGTCCAGCCGATGGCGCACGGCCAACTGGAGCTGGTCGCCGGGGTGGTGCACGACCCGCTGTTCGGCTCCCTGGTGACGATGGGCCTCGGCGGGGTGCCCACCGACCTGCTCGGCGACCGGGCCGTGCGACTCACCCCGCTGACCACATTGGACGCCTCCCGGATGTGGCGGTCGCTGCGCGGCGCCCCGCTGCTGACCGGGTACCGCGGCGCGCCGCCGGTGGACACCGCGGCGGTCGAGGACCTGCTGCTGCGCCTCGGCCGGCTCGCCGCGGACCTGCCGGAGGTGGCCGAGCTGCGCCTGAGCCCGATCCTCGCCGGCCCGAACGCCGTGGTGGCCGTGGACGCCAAGCTGCGCCTGGCCCCCGTCGATGCCGAGCCGGACCCCACCGTGCGGGCCCTGAACCCGCCGTCCGCGAAGGAGTTGCCATGAACGCCTACCCCATCGTTGTCGGGTACGACGGATCCACCAGCGCTCGTGCGGCACTGGCCTGGGCGCTCGACGAGGCGGAGCGCAGCGGCGCCCCGGTGCGCCTGGTGCACGCGTTCGAGTGGGTCGCCTCCGTCACGCCCCTCGCGCCGGCCGTGCCGGTCTGGCCGGACCCGGACGCCCGCGCCGACGCCGAATCCGTGCTGGCCAACGCGGTCGAGGACGCCGCCGCGACGCACCCCGGCGTCACGGTCACCACCTCGGTGCACAGTGGGGCGGCCGCGCCGCTGCTGATCGACCTCAGCGCGCAGGCCCGCCTGGTCGTACTGGGCAGCCGCGGGCACGGCGGCTTCGGCGAGCTGCTGGTCGGCTCGACGACCGTGAACGTGACGGCGCACGCGCACAGCCCGGTCGTGGTGGTGCGCGGCGGGTCCGGCACGGGGCACGTCATCGCGGGTGTGGACCACTCCGAGCAGTCCCACCTGGCCCTGGACTTCGCGGCCGAGCAGGCGGCGGCGCGCGGTGTGCCGCTGCACGTGCTGCGGGCGTGGACGCCACCCTCGCCGCGGCGCTCCGTCGGCGATCCGGACGCGGTCGAGCGCGACCTGGCCGCGGAGCGGGCGGCGGTCGAGCAGTTGGTGGCGCCGTACCGCAGCAAGTACCCGCAGGTCACCATCACGGTCGAGGTCGTCGCCGACCGGCCGGCCCGGGCCCTGCTGGCCGCCGCCCGGCACGCCGGACTGGTGGCGGTGGGCTCCCGCGGCCGCGGCGGCTTCACCGGCCTGCTGCTCGGCTCGGTCAGCCAGCAACTGCTGCACCACGCGCCGTGCCCGGTGGCGGTGGTGCGCGGAGGGCGCGGGTAGACCCACGGAGGGCTCCTCCGCCCGGGACTTCCGACCCTACGGGGGCACCCGCCGGCCAGCAGGCTCGAAGTGAGGCGAGGAGGCGAGATGACCATCACGATGACGCGCGACGCGGCCGACCTGGCGCCGTGGCGGGGCCTGCGCGGCGACGCCTGGCGGGAACGGATCGACGTGGCCGCCTTCGTGCGGGACAACTACACCCCGTACGAGGGCGGCCCCGACTTCCTGGCCGGCCCGACCGAGCGCACGACGGCACTGTGGAACCAGCTTCGCACCATGTTCGTCGAGGAGCGGCGGCGCGGCGTCTACGGGTCTCCGGGTACGCGGTGAACTTCGTCCGGCTCACCCCGGAGCAGCAGCGGGACGTTATCTCGCGCACGTTCCACGGATCGCTGTGACGCGGTGCCGCCGTGCCGGAGAACGCGGGCGCCGTCCACTCCTGGGACATCTCCACCGGGGTGGACGGCCCCGGCACCCGGTTCGTGGCGTTCCTGGCCGGCTGCCCGCTGCGCTGCCAGTACTGCCACAGCCCGGACACCTGGTACCGGCGCAGCGGGCAGCGGATGGGCGCCGGCGACCTGGTGGACCTGATCGGCCGCTACCGGCGGTTCATCGGCGTCGCCGGCGGTGGGGTGACGCTCAGCGGCGGCGAGCCGCTGCACCAGCCCCGCTTCGCCGGCGAGGTGCTGCGCCGGTGCCACGACGACCTCGGCCTGCACACCGCCATGGACACCTCCGGCTTCCTCGGCGACCGGGCCGACGACCGCCTGCTCGCCGCCACCGACCTGGTGCTGCTGGACCTCAAGTCGTGGGACCCGGCCACCTACCGGCGGGTGACCCGTACCGGCGACATCGCCCCCACGCTGCGCTTCGCCCGCCGCCTCGACGACCTCGGCAAGCCGATGTGGGTACGGTTCGTCCTCGTGCCCGGCCTGACCGACGCGCCGGCCAACGTGGCCGGGTCGCCGGGTTCGTCGCCGGACTGTCCACCGTGGAGCGGGTCGAGGTGCTGCCGTTCCACCGGCTGGGCGCGCACAAGTGGGCCGAACTGAACCTGCCATTCCCGCTGCGGCAGACCGAACCGCCCGGCCCGGACGCCGTCGAACGGGCGCGGGCGGCCTTCCGGGCGGCCGGCGTCACCGCGCTCTGAGCCACCCCACCGGACCGCGCGCCGGCTCAGTAGCCGTACAGGTCCACCAGGCGGACCCGGGCGACCTGCAACCGGTCGGCCACGACGCGCAGGAACCGGCTGGTCAGGTCGTACCCGAACGCCGGCTCCTGGGCCATCATCGCGCGCACGCCGGCCGCCTCGAACTCCACCACCGCGGTCAGCTCCGCCGCCACCGCGCCGAAGTGCCAGCGGTACGGCGGGAACAGCCAGGACCAGCCGATCACGCCGGTCCGGCCGATCGCCTCGATGACCACGTCGCCCCGGCCGGGGACGTGCAGGTCCACCGCGACGGTGCCCGAGCGCACCAGCCAGAACCGGTCCGCGAGGCCGTCGGCGTGGAACAGCCGGTTCCCGGCGGGGCGCACCGCCGGGTGACCGTGCAGCGCCAGCCGGGACAGCCAGGGCCCGGGCATCCCGGCCAGGAATGGCTGCTCGGCCAGCAGGTCGAGGGTGTTGCGGGACGTCTTCATCGCCGGCTCCTCCCGCCGTCGGCGCCTGGTACTCGTCCGTCCATGCCACCGCCCTGGGCGGGTCGCCGTCCAGGGGCAAAGGTCCCGTGGTCGCGGGTCGGGCCGGCGGTACCATCGCCGCGTGACCGAGCCACCACCGCCACCCCCGGAGCCGGCCGAGGCGTTCACGCCGCCGTCCCTGGGCATCGGGCCGCTGTCCCGGGTCCGGCTGGACGAACTGCTCCAGGAGATGCTGGACCGGGTCGGCGAGGTGGTGGCGAGCCGGGAGCGGCTGCGCGCGCTGCTGGACGCGGTCGTGGGGCTGAGCACCGACCTGGCCCTGCACGGCACGCTCGAACGCATTGTGCAGGCGGCGTGCCGGCTGGCCGGCGCCCGGTACGGCGCCCTGGGGGTCATCGGCCCGGACCGGCGGCTGGTGGAATTCGTCACACACGGCATCGACCCGCACACCCGGCACCTGATCGGTGACCCGCCGCACGGCCGCGGCGTGCTGGGCCTGCTGATCGAGGACCCGCGCCCGGTGCGGATGCCGGACATCACCCGGCACCCGCAGTCCTACGGCTTCCCGCCGAACCACCCGCCGATGCACAGCTTCCTCGGCACCCCGATCCGCATCCGCGACCAGGTCTTCGGCAACCTGTACCTGGCCGAGAAGCGGGACGGGACCGAGTTCACCGAGGACGACGAGGAGATCGTGGTCGCGCTCGCCGCCGCGGCCGGCGTGATCATCCAGAACGCGCGGCTGTTCGCGGTGGCGCACCGCCGGGAGCGGTGGCTGGCCGCCACCGCCGAGATCACCGGGGTGCTGCTGGGCGAGGTGCGCCGCACCGACGCGCTGCGGCTGATCGCCCGGCGGGCCCGCGAGGTCGCCGAGGCCGACCTCGCGCTGGTGCTGCTCTACGACGACGAGGCGGGCCGCTTCACCGTCGAGGCCGCCGACGCCGCCGACTCCCCCGACCCCGCGGGCGGCGGGGCGACCACCGGCGGGGCACCCCTGGGCGGGGCGACCAGCGGCGAGCTGACCGGCCGGGAGCTGACCGGCGCCGTGCTGGCCGCGACGGAGACCGCGTTCGTGGAGCCGGCGACGCAGCGCCGGCGGGCCGTGATCGAGAGCCTGGCCAAGGCGGCGCCGTGGCCGGTGCCGGTGACGAGCGGGCCGGCGTTCGTCGCGCCGCTGGTCGGCGGGCAGACGCTGCACGGCGTGCTGGTCGTGGGCTTCCCGGCCGGCCAGACGTCCGGCACGCCCGAGGACGCGACGCTGCTGGAGACGTTCGCCGGGCAGGCGGCGCTGGCCCTGGAGCGCGCCCAGGCGCAGGAGGAGCGGGAACTGCTGGTGGTCCTGGAGGACCGAGAGCGCATCGCCCGGGACCTGCACGACGTGGTCATCCAGCGGCTGTTCGCGATGGGGCTGCACCTGCAGACCGTGGCCCCCCGGGTGGCCCGGCTGGACGTGCAGGAGCGCATCCAGGCCACGGTCGACGACCTGGACGCCACGATCCGGGATATCCGGCGGGCCATCTTCGAACTGCGCACGCCGGTGACCGCCGCGCTGCGCACCGAGATCCGCGACCTGGTGGCCGGCGCCACGTCGGGGCTGGGCTTCCGGCCGGCGCTGGAGATGTCCGGCCCGATCGACAGCGCCGTCCCCGACGCCCTGCGCCCCGACCTGCTCGCCGTGCTGAACGAGGCGCTGTCCAACGTCGTCCGGCACGCGCACGCCGCGCGGGTGGAGGTCACGGCGGCGGTGGCGGACGGCTGGCTCACGCTGGGCGTGGCCGACGACGGGGTGGGCACCGACCCGACCGCGGCGCGCGGTGGGCTGGTCAACATGCGCGAGCGCGCCGAGCGGCACGGCGGCTCGGTCGAGATCCGCCCCGGCGACCAGGGCGGCACGACCGTCGTCTGGCGGGCCCCGCTGCGCGACTGACCGGCGCGGGAGCCGGCCCGCGCCGGGGCGGCGGCGCGGGCGGCGGCGGCGGGGAGGGTCAGTGGCGCTCGCCGAGCAGGCGGGTGGCCAGCACCGCCGCCTGGGTGCGCCGCTCCAGGCCCAGCTTCGCCAGCAGGCTGGAGACGTAGTTCTTCACGGTCTTCTCGGCCAGGAACATCTTCCCGGCGATCTCCCGGTTGGTCAGCCCCTCGGCCACGTACTCCAGGATCCGCCGCTCCTGCTCGGTCAGCGCCTTCAACTCCGGCGGCTGCTCCACCCCGTGCCGGATCCGCTCCAGCACCCGCTGGGTGACCGCCGGGTCCAGCAGCGACTGCCCGGCCGCGACCCGGCGCACCGCGTCCACCAGGTCGGTGCCCCGGATCTGCTTCAGCACGTAGCCGGCGGCGCCCGCCATGATCGCGGCGAACAGCGCCTCGTCGTCCTCGTAGGAGGTGAGGATCAGGCCCTTGATGGACGGGTCAACGGCCCGCACGTCGCGGCACACGTCGATGCCGTTGCCGTCCGGAAGCCGGGCGTCCAGCACCGCCACGTCGGGACGCAGCGCGGGTATACGCCGGGTCGCCTCCTGCGCGGACCCCGAGTCGCCCACCACCTCGATCCCGCCGGCGCTCTGTAACAGGTCGGCCAGGCCGCGGCGGACCACCTCATGGTCGTCGAGCAGGAAGACGCGAATCACCCCCCAGTTTTACCCCGGACGGGTGCGATCCACCTAGGCCGAAAGTCCCTTCCGCGCGTCGCGGCCCCTGGGCGGGGCGATAAGGGTCCATTGGCCCTGCCCCCGGAGGGCCTCCGTGACGGAGCGTAGAGGGTGCGTACCGGCACGCGGGGACACACACTTCCCAGACCGAATCCGGCAGGAGGCGCACGATGACGACCAGCCACACCCCCCGCGCGGTGGCGGACCCGACCGTGCGGATCCCGACCACCCCGACCATCGAAGCCCCGACAGCGCAGGCCCCGACCAGGCAGGCCCTGGGCGCCGCCGCCCGGGCCGCGCTGCGCGCCCCCTCGGTGTTCAACACCCAGCCGTGGCGCTGGCTCGTCGGGCCCGGCCCGGTGCTGACGCTGCGCGCCGACACCAACCGGCACCTGGTCACGACCGACCCGGACGGCCGGCTGCTGCTGATCAGTTGCGGCGCCGCGCTGCACCACGCCCGGGTCGCGCTGGCCGCCGCCGGGCACGCCGCCGAGGTCGTCCGCCTCCCCGACCCGACGGATCCGGACCTGCTGGCGACGATCACCGTCACCGGGCGCCGCGATCCGACCCCGGCCGACGCCGCGCTGGCCGCCGCGATCCCCCGGCGGCGGACCGACCGGCGCGCCTTCGGCGACGAGCCGGTGCCGGCCGACACCCTGCGCCGGCTGCGCGCCGCCGTCGAGGCGCAGGGCACCTCCCTGCACGAGGTGCGCATCGACCAGATGCCGATGCTGTCGGTGGTCACCGCGGAGGCCGCCCGGGCCGAACTGGCCGACCCCGCCTACCGGGCCGAACTGGCCCGCTGGACGAACCGGCCGCCGGGCAGCCGGGACGGGGTGCCGGCCGCCTCCGCGGTACCCCAGGCGCCGCGCCGGGTACAGGTCCGGGACCACGCGGTGGGCGGCACCCCCGGGCTGCCGGTCGGCGCCGGCTTCGACCTGGGCGCCACCTACGCGGTCCTGTTCGGCCGTGCCGACGGCGCCCGGGACTGGCTGGCCGCCGGCGAGGCGCTCTCCGCGCTGCTGCTGACCGCCGTGGCGCACGGGCTGGCCACCGCGCCGCTGAGCGACCCGATCGAGCTGGACTGGCCGCGCCGGCTGATGCGCGACCTGCTCGCCGGCGTCGGCGAGCCGTACCTGGTGGTCCGGCTCGGCATCCCGCTCGGCGACGAGCCCCCGCCGCCGGTGCCCCGCCGCGACCCGGCGGACGTCATCGAGTACCTCACCTGAGCGAAGCGCGAGAAAGGGACGAAGACCGTGGGACGCATCGTCGCCGTGGGATGGGGCGGCGCGCACGCCGGCACCGCCCTGGCGTGGGCGCTGGCCGAGGCGGCCCGCCCCGGCAACCGGCTGCTGTTGTGCCACGCCTGCCCACCCTCCTCACCGCTGGCCGCCGCCGGTACCTCACCGCCGACCGCCCTGCTGGAACTGTCCGACCCGCCGCTGGCCCGGGCGGTCGCCGGGGCGCGCACCCGGCTCGGCGCCAACCGGGTCGACCTGCTGGTGCGCCCGTGCTCGCCGCGGTCCGTGCTGCTGGAGGGGGCCCAGGCGGCGGACCTACTGATCCTCGGTGAGCCGGGCGGCAACGGCGCGCTGACCCGCGACCTGACCGCCCGGGCGCCGTGCGCGGTCCTGGTGGCCCGCCCGACCCGCGGGCCGGCGGGACCGTTCGCCGGCCGGCTCGTGGTCGGCCTGGACGGCTCGGCGCCGGCCCGGGCGGCACTGGAGTTCGCGTTCGAACACGCCGACGCCTACCGGTGCGGCCTGGCCGCGGTCCACGTCGAGCCGGCCCGGGCGGTGGACGCCACCGCCGACGGCACCCCGCCGGACGCGGCCGGGTTCGAGCCGCTCGTCGAGGAGGTGGCGCCGTGGACGCACAAGTACCCGGAGGTGCCCGTGGCGTACGGGCTGTTCGCCGGCCGCCCGCTGCCCGGCCTGCTGCGCGCCACGGCCGGCGCCCGGCTGCTGCTGCTCGGCGACCACACCCGCGGCCCGGTCGCCCGCGCCCTGCTCGGCTCGGTCAGCGCGGGGGCGGTCCGGCGGGCCCCGTGCGCCACAGCGGTGGCCCGGGACTGGGAGCGGCGGCACTGACATGGATGGGAGCACGAGCATGACCACGACCGGCTACACGCGGACGGAACTCGACCGCGCGGTCGCGGCGGCGATCCGGGCGCCGTCGCTGCACAACAGCCAGCCCTGGCGGTTCCGGCTCCGGGACGGGGCGATCGAGGTGCTGCGGGACGGCGCGCGGCTCGTGCCGGTCGCGGACGGCAGCGGCTGGGCGGCCCGCATCGCGTGCGGCGCCGCGATCTACAACGCCCGGCTGGCGCTGGCCGTGGCCGGGCGGCCGGCGCTGGTCCGGCTGCGCCCCCGGCAGGACGAGCCGGACCTGATGGCCCGGCTGCTGCCCGCCGAGCCGGCCCCAGCCACGCCCGCCGAGCGGGACCTGCTCGCCGCCGTGCCGAACCGGCACAGCAACCGGGCGCCGTTCCTGCCCACCCCGGTACCCCCGGACGCCCGCCACCGGCTGCTGGAGGCCGCCCGCGCCGAGGGCTGCTGGCTCGACCTGATCATCGGACCGGTGCCGGTCGCCGCCCTCGCGGAACTCGCCTACAGCGCGCACCGGGTCCTCAACCGGGACCCGGCGTACGCCCGCGAACTGCTCAACTGGACCCGCACCGAGCCGGCCGACGACGGCGTACCGGTGGACGCCGGCGGCCCCAGCCCCGAACCGCACGACCTGTTGCCGGCCCGCGGCTTCGGCGACCGCCCGCGGCACCCCGGCCGGGACTTCGAGCCGGAGCCGCTGGTGGCGGTCCTCGGCGCCGCCGGGGACAGCCCCACGGACCAGTTGCAGGCCGGCCAGGCGCTGCAGCGGGTCCTGCTGACCGTCACCCGGGACGGGCTGGCCGTGTCGATGCTGTCCCAGCCGATCGAGGTGCCCGCCGCCCGGGAACAGTTGCGCCTGTCCCTCGGCCGGTTCGGCATCCCGCAGATGGTCATGCGCATCGGGTACGGCGCGCCGGGCCTGCCCACCCCCCGGCGCGGCGCCGCGCAGGTCACGGATGCCTAGGGGTGCGCCGCGGCGTCCCGGTCCGGCCGGAAGCGCCGCTTCGCGACCTCGGCGGCGGCGACGTAGAGCACGGTCAGGGCGGCCAGCGCCGCCAGCACCATCGGGCGCAGCCCGGTCAGGCCGAGCGGGCGCCCGATCGGGGTGTACGGGACCGCGATCGTGACCGCCACCAGGGACAGGCTCGTGAGCAGCAGCCTGCTCGCGGGTCTGCTGCGGTAGAAGGGCCGGTTGGTGCGCAGGACGAGCAGGTCCCCCGGGACCACCTCCTCGACCGGTACCGAGACCTCCCGGCCGTCCCGCCACGCCTCCACCCGCACCTGGACGCGGGCGAGCAGCGCGTCCACGGCGCGGCCGGCGGTGCGTTCCTGCCAGAAGCCCAGCGAGCCGCTGGCCAGGATGATGGCGAGGATGATCACCCCGTCCTGCACGTCGCCGAGCGCCATGGAGACGACGGTGGCGGCGGTGAGGATGAGGATGATGGGGCTGGTGAACTGGGCCAGCAGCAGCCGCAGCCCGCGATGCCGGTGCTCCGCCTCGACCCGGTTGGGGCCGGTCCGGCGCAGCCGCTGGGCGGCCTCGGCGGCCGGTAGCCCCCGTCCGTCCGTGCCCAGGCCGCGCAGCAGTTCGGCCGGGTCGGTGGACCAGAACGCCCCGGCCGGTCCGGTGGACTCGTGGTCCGCTGCCATCGCACCTCCCTCGCGCCTGGGCTACCCGGACGGGTCCGCTCGAATCGCCCGGACCGTTTGAGCGCGCGCGCCAGGGGCATCGCGCACCGAGACGTTTCGGGGCCGGATCGTGGGGCGAGGTGGGCCGGTGAGGGATGACGGCTGCGCCCTGTGCGCGGCGTCCCCGCCGCGCGAGTGGGTGCTCTCCTTTCAGGACAGCGACCCGGCCGCCGTGGGCACCCACGAGGCCCTGCTGGCGCTGGGGAACGGGTACGCGGCCACCCGGGGCGCGGCACCGGAGGCCGTGGCCGACTCGGTGAACTACCCCGGCACCTACGTCGCCGGCTTCTACAACCGCCTCACCTCCCGCGCCGAGAAGGGCCGGCGGGAGGACGAGAGCCTGGTCAACGTGCCGAACTGGCTGCCGGTGACGTTCCGGTCCGGCCGCGAGGGCACGGACGGCGAGGGCTGGTTCGGCGCGGATCGCGGAGCCCTGCTCCACGAGCACCTGGCGCTGGACCTGTACCGCGGCGTCCTGCAGCGCGAAGCCCTGGTGGACCGCGCGGGCCGGCGCACCCGGGTGCGGCAGCGCCGCCTGGTGTCGATGGCCGCGCCGCACGTGCTCGCCCTGGAGACCCGCCTCATCCCCGAGAACTGGACGGGGCCGCTGGAGGTGCGCTCGATCCTGGACGGCCGGGTCACCAACAGCAACTCCCGGGCCTTCCGCGGGCTGGCCAACCGGCACCTGACGGACCTGGAAACCGGCTCCGCCCGGGCCGACACGGTCTGGCTCACCGCCCGGACCACCGGGTCGATGCAGCGGGTGGCGCTGGCCGCCCGCACCCGGCTGTCCCGGCCCGGCGACCACCACTCCCGCCGAGCGGTCAACGAGCCCGGCGTGGTGGGTCACGACCTGCGGACCCACGTCGACGAGGGCGAGGAGGTGACCGTCGAGAAGGTCGCCACGATCTTCACCAGCCAGGACCGGGCGATCTACGAGCCGCGCTCCGCGGCCCTGGACGAACTCTGCGCGACCGGCGGGTTCGAGCAACTGGCCGGCGAGCAGGCCGACGCGTGGGCGCGGCTGTGGCAGCGCTTCCACCTGACCCTCGACGACGGTGGCGCCTCGAGCCTGGCCACCAACGTCAACCTGTTCCACCTGCTCCAGACGCTCTCCCCGCACACCGCCGGCCTCGACGTCGGGGTGCCCGCCCGCGGCCTGCACGGCGAGGGCTACCACGGGCACATCTTCTGGGACGAGCTGTACGTGTTCCCGTTCTTCAACCTGCGCTTCCCCGAGCTGACCCGGGCCCTGCTGCAGTACCGGCACCGGCGCCTGCCGCAGGCCCGGCGGCGGGCCACGGCCCTCGGCGCGCAGGGTGCGCTGTTCCCCTGGCAGAGCGGCAGCGACGGGCGGGAGCTGAGCCCGGCCCGGTCGCTGAACATCCGCACCGGCCACTGGATGCCGGACAACTCCAGCCGGCAGTACCACATCAACCTGGCCGTCGCGTACAACGTGTGGCGGTACTGGCAGACCACCGGCGATGTCGGGTTCCTGGCCACCTACGGCGCGGAGCTGATCACCGAGACGGCCCGCTTCTGGGCCAGCCTGGCCAGCTACGACCCCGCGTCCGACCGATACGACATCCGGGGCGTGATGGGCCCTGACGAGTTCCACGACGGGTACCCGGACCGCCCCGGCCGGGGCGTGGACAACAACGCCTACGTCAACGTGATGACCGCCTGGGTGCTGGCCCGGGCCGGCGACGTGCGCCAACTGCTCAGCCAGCACGAGGACGACCAGTTGTGGTACACGCCGCGGCTCAGCGACGACGAGCTGACCCGGTGGGAGCACATCTCCACCCGGCTGCGGCTGTGCTTCCTGCCCGGCGGCATCCTGGAACAGTTCGAGGGCTACCGCGACCTGGCGGAACTGGACTGGGACGGCTACCGGGCGCGTTACGGCGACCTCCAGCAGCTGGGCCACATCCTCGACGCGGAGAACGACAACACCAACCGGTACCGGGCGTCGAAGCAGGCCGACGTGCTCATGCTGCTGTACCTGTTCTCGTCCGAGGAGTTGGCCCGGCTGATCCACCGCCTGGGGTACGAGTTCGACCCGGCGACCATCCCGGCGACCGTCGACTACTACCTGGCCCGCACGAGCCACGGCTCCACGCTCAGCCGGGTCGCCCACGCCTGGGTGCTGGCCCGCACCGATCGGCGCCGGTCCTGGGACATGCTGCGCCAGGCCCTCAACGGCGACCTGGCCGACATCGAACCGGGCAGCACCCGGGAGGGCATCCACCTCGGCGCCACCGGCGGCGCCCTGGACATCCTCCAGCGCTGCTACACCGGCCTGGACACCCGCGACGACATGCTCTGGCTCGACCCCCAGCTGCCGGCCGAGCTGCCCGGACTGGACTTCGACATCCGCTACCGGGACCAGTGGATCACCATCCACATCGAACGGACGCGCCTGGTGCTGCGCCCGGCGGCGTGCGCCGGGCCGGTCGCGCGGCTCAACGTCCGCGGCGAGATCCACGAGCTGACGCCGGGCAGCACGCTCGTCGTCCCGCTGTCCTGACCCCCGTACCTCCTCAGGCCCCCGACGGGTGGCGCCGGCCCGCGCCGAGGGCGCGCAGGGCGTTGAGGATCACCAGGACGTCGATGCCCTCCTGGAGGATCGCGCCGGCGACCGGCGGCAGCCGGCCGGCGGCCGCGAAGCCCATCGCGACCACCGCCAACCCCATCCCGGCGGCCGCGCTCTGCACCGCGATGCGCCGGGCGTCCCGGGCCACCTCCACGGCGCCGGCGAGCAGGTCGAGACGGTCGGCGGTCAGCACCGCGTCGGCGATCTGGGTCGCGCCGGAGGCGCCGGTCGCGCCCATCGCCACACCCACGTCCGCGGCGGCGAGGGCGGGGGCGTCGTTGACCCCGTCGCCCACCATCACGGTCAGGCCGCGGGCAGACTCGGCGCGCACCCGCTCAACCTTCTGGTCGGGCTGGCAGCGGGCCCCCACGTCGTCCGCGCCGACCGTGGCGGCGATCCGGGCGGCGGCGGGCTCCCGGTCACCGGTGAGCAGCACGAGACGGTCGAACCCGGCCGCCCGCAACCGCTGGACCGTCCGCGGGGCATCGGGGCGCAGCGGGTCCCGCATCACCAGGGCGCCGGTGACCGCATCGTCCACCTTGACCCAGACCACCGTGGATCCCTCCGCCTCGGCCCGGCCCCGCACCTGCGCCGACCACGGCGGCGGCTCACCGGCGAGCTGACCCACCCGGACCACCTGCCCGTCGGCGCGGCCCGTGACCGCGACCCCCGGCTCCTCCGAGACGTCGCCCGCGGCCGGCGGACACACGTTCCGGTCCCGCGCCGCGGCGACGACCGCGGCGGCGAGCACATGCGGTGAGACCTGTTCGACCGCGGCGGCCAGGCGCAGAATCTCGTCCGGGTCGTGCTCCGGCGCGGCGACCACCTCCGCCACGCTGGGACGGCCCGCGGTGAGCGTGCCCGTCTTGTCCATCAGCAGGACGCGGGCCCGCCCCAGCGCCTCCAGCGAACCGCCGTCCCGGATCACCACCCCGCCGCGGGCGGCCCGGGACAGGCCGGCGACGATCGCGATCGGCGCGGCCAGGATCAGCGGGCACGGCGTGGCGACCACGAGCACCGCCACGGCCCGCACCAGGCGGCCCGACAGCGCCCACCCGAGGCCGCCGAGCACGAGCGTGAACGGCACGAACGCGGCCGCGTACCGGTCGGCCAGGCGCACCAGCGGCGCCTTGTGTTCGCTGGCCTCCTCCGCGAGGCGCACGATCCCCGCGTACGTGCTCTGCGACGCCGGCCTGGTGACCCGCAGCGCGAACGCCGAACCCCCGTTGACCACCCCGCTGGCCGCGGCCTCCCCCGCCGCACGCCGCACCGGTTGGGACTCTCCCGTCACCACCGACTCGTCCAGCACGGCGGCGTCCTCGAGCCGGCCGTCCGTCGGCACCACCTCGCCGGGGCCGACCA
This sequence comes from Rhizomonospora bruguierae, assembly GCF_018397995.1. Taxonomy (GTDB): domain Bacteria; phylum Actinomycetota; class Actinomycetes; order Mycobacteriales; family Micromonosporaceae; genus Rhizomonospora; species Rhizomonospora bruguierae. The sequence continues at coordinate 1,592 of NZ_BBQH01000096.1, read as the reverse complement.
CCAGCACGTCGTCCGGGCGCACCTCGTCCAGCGGCACGGTCTGCACGGCGCCGTGCTCGTCCCGCCGTCGGGCGGTACGCGGGGCGTGGCTGAGCAGCGCGCAGGTCCCGGGTGGCCCGCCGCCGGGCAAACTCCTCCAGGGCCCGCCCGGTCGCCACCATCACCGCCACGATCGCGCCGGCCAGGAACTCGCGCACGGCCAGCGCGCCACCCAGCGCCAGCACGGCGATGATGTCCACGCCGACCCGGTGCTGCCGCAGCGACCCGACCACCCCGGCCGCCGCGACCACCACCGTCACCAGGGTGACCGCCGCCCAGATCAGATCCGCGGTCAGGTGCTCGCCGGCCAGGTACACCGCCCCGCCGAGCGCCACCGCGGCCACGCTGCTGCCGAGCAGGAACCAGTACCGCCGGTCGGTCATCGGCGCTCAGCCCGGGCCGCGAAGGAGGTCTCCCCGCACCGCTACCGGTTACCGGCCGGCGCCCGGGATTAATCGGAGTTACGTCCACGTGATCCCCGCTCCGGTCCCCGGGCCTCGCCAGCCACCGCAGCCTTGGAGTTTTGCGGCCCGCCGTGCCCGTCGCGGGACTGATCCCCCGCACCGGAAGGGGTGGTTGGTGGCGGCTCGCCGTGGTTCGGCCCTTCGAGACGTCCGGTCGCGTCGCGAGCAAAACCGGCCTGAGGTCGTCCGGATGACTTCCGCGATTGCCGGCGGAGCGGCGCGGGGCCGACCGCTACCGTGGCCCGGGTGGTCCGTCACGGCCTGGCGGTGCGCGAACACGGGGTTCGGGCGACACGCGGCGCCGTGCTCGCCTGTCTCGCCGCGGCCGCCCTGTTACCCGCCGGATGCTCCGGATCCGGCGATCCGACCCCGCCGTCCCGAACGCGGGGCGCGTCCCGCGCGCCGATTGCCGGCACGTCCGCGTCGCCCGGCTTCTTCACCACCACGGACGTGTCGTTCGCGCAGAACATGATCCGGCACCACCGGCAGGCGGTCGAGATGGCGGATCTGGCCGAGACCAAGGCCGGCGCCCGCGAGGTGGCCGGGCTGGCCGGCCGGGTCCGGATGGCGCAGCAACCGGAGATCAGCCTCATGACCGACTTGCTGACCTCGTGGCACCGACCGGTGCCGCCCGCCGGCGGGAGCGACAGCGGGCACGGCGACCGGCCGGGAGACGCGCCGGGGACACTGAGCGGCGACGAGATCGCCCGCCTGAAGGCAGCAGCCACCGGCCGAGACTTCGACCGGCGCTTCCTGGAGATGATGGCCCGGCACGCCCAGGGCGCCATCTCGCTGGCCCGGGACGAGGTTGCCGCCGGCGGCAACCCCGCCGCGAAGGCCCGGGCGCGGCAGATCATCGCCAACCAGCGGGCCGAGATCGACGAGATGACCCGCTTGCTGGACCGCCTGTAAACTGGCGCCTCCGGATTCACGTGGGCCCCATCCGGCGCACGGCCGGGGAATGATCGGCGGCCCGGGGCCGTTGGACATCGTCCGCGCCCGAGCCGCACAGGCACCGCACGGCCGCCACCGGAGCGGAATGATCCGGGGGATCGCAGCCCCCACCGGGCCGGGAATGATCCAGCCCCC
>NZ_BBQH01000095.1 GCF_018397995.1 Rhizomonospora bruguierae | reverse complement strand
GGGGGTGGTGTAACCGTCTGGGCCGGCTCATGATTCCCGGCGGGCGGGTGCTGCGCTGTTGCGGCGCGGACCGTGTATAACGATCCCGGCGCCTGGATCATTTCCGACCCCGGCGGGCGGGTGCGACGCTGCGCTGTTCGGGCACGGACCGTGTGTAACGATCCCGGGCCCCGGATCATTCCCGACCCGGTAGGGGCGCTGCGCTGTTCGGGCGCGGACCGTGTGTAACGATCCCGGCGCCTGGATCATTCCGGACCCGGTAGGGACGCCGCGCTGTTCGGGCGCGGACCGTGTGTAACGATCCCGGCGCCTGGATCATTCCCGGCGCCAGCGGGTGCGGTGCTGCGCTGCGCGGACCGAGCCGGCTTATTCCGGCTCCGTGGCGGGCCGGTGCGGCACTCCGCTGGAGGCGGACCGATGTAACGATCCCGCCGCGCCGAATCATTCCCCGCTGGTTGGTGCGGCGCTCCCACGCGTTCGACTCCGGGCACGATCCACGCGCCCTCGATGGGAGCTATATCCCAAATCCGACACGGCATCCTGATCGCCGGATTTCGGCGACGTTCCGGCTCGGCAGCGAACCAGATCGGCGAGCGGGCGGGAGCCCGGGGGCGCGGGGCGGATGCGCCGGCCCGGTCAGGGCTCGGGTTCGGGGATTTCGCGGCCGCCGCCCAGCCGGTACTCGGCCGGGTCGACGGGTGGGGCGGCCACGTCCTCGCTGCCCTCGTTTCGGGGGGAGTCGGCACCGATGCCGATCGGCGCGTCCTCCGCTTCCTGGTCGCCCGGGTCGGGCGGCTCGCTCTGGCCGGGCTCGCCCTGCGGCGGGTCGGCGCCGGGCGCGCGGGCGCCCGAGGTGACGGCCGGCGCCTCGTCCTCGGAGATCATCTGGCGTGCCGCCGTCCCGCCCATCGTGTCGGCCCCCCGCTCGGTGCGGGCCGCGTCGCGCCGGTCCGGCCCGTTTGACGTCCCCATGCGGTACCCCCGTTCTCGCCGTAGCGGGGTACCCAGGTCGTGCCCGGCTATCCCCGAGACCGACCGGACGCGCCGATGGTGTCGCGGGTGCGGCGCCCGCACCGCAGCACGCCGTCGTCGATCCGGCCGTACCGTAGCGCCAGCAGGTCGTGGGCGTAGCTCATCCCGAGTCGCCACGGCGCGCGGGAGCCGGCCCGCGGGAAGTCGTCGACGGCGCGCAGCACGTACCCGGCCTGGAAGTCCAGCAACGGGCGCCGCTCCACGGCCGTGGTGCCGGGGACCGGCACGGCGTAGTCCTGGCCGCGTGCCTCCAGGTACCGCAGCAGCCGGACCACGTACCCGCTCACCAGGTCCGCCTTCAGGGTCCAGGAGGCGTTGGTGTACCCGATGGTGAAGGCGAAGTTCGGCACGCCGCCGAGCATCATGCCCTTGTACGCCAGGGTCTCCGGCAGCGACACGTCGTGACCGTCCACAGTGAACCTAATCCCGCCGAGGGCCAGCAGGCGGAGCCCGGTGGCGGTGACGACGATGTCCGCGTCGAGGTCGGCACCGGACGCCAGGCGCAGCCCGGTTTCGGTGAACTCTCCGATGTGGTCGGTCACCACCGACGCCTTGCCGCGCCGGATGGCGGTGAACAGGTCCCCGTTCGGCGCGAGGCACAGCCGCTGGTCCCACGGTTGGTACCGGGGTGCGAAGTGGGTGTCGACGGCGTAGCCCGGCGGCAGTTGCCGGACCGCGGCCTTGCGCAGCATCGACTTCACCACGTGCGGGCGGCGCCGGCTCAACTGGTAGAACAGCGTCCCCAGGGTCACGTTCTTCCACCGCGTCACCGGGTAGGCGCCGCGCGCCCCGAGCAGGCGGCGCAGGCGGTTCGCGACCGGGTCCCGCGCGGGCCGGGACATGATGTACGTGGGGGAGCGTTGAACCATCGTCACGTGGGCGGCCTGGTCGGCCATCGCGGGGACGAGCGTGACCGCGGTCGCGCCGCTGCCGATGATGACGACGCGCTTGCCGGTGTAGTCCAGTTCGGCCGGCCACGCCTGCGGGTGCACGACCGTGCCGCGGAACCGCTCGATGCCCGGGAAGTCGGGTGTGTGCCCGCCGTCGTACCGGTAGTAGCCGCCGCACACATACAGGAACTGTGCGGTCAGCCGCACCGGCCGCCCGCCGTGCGTCGCCTCCACCGTCCACAGCGCGTCCTCAGTGGACCATGATGCGCGCTCGACCCGGTGCCCGAAGCGGATGTGCCGGTCGATGCCCGCCTCGGCGGCCGTCTCGCGGATGTACCGCAGGATCGACGGGCCGTCCGCGATCGCCTCCGCCTCGGCCCACGGGCGGAACCGGTATCCGAGGGTGTGCATGTCCGAATCCGAGCGCACACCGGGGTACCGGAACAGGTCCCACGTACCGCCGATGGCGTCGCGCGCCTCCAGGATCGTGTAGCGGCGGTGAGGGAAGGCCGACTGGAGGTGGTGTGCCGCGCCGATGCCGGACAGCCCGGCGCCGACGATGAGCACGTCCACATGGCCGTTCTCCACGCCCCGGTGAGCCCGCTCCGCCGCGGTCGTCGGCAGCCTAGGCGCTGGTCGCGGCATCGGTACCCCTCTCCGGCGCGGACCGTCCGGCGGTGGCTGCCGCGACGGGTCGGGCGGGCGCGGTCCGCCGCCGCACGACGGCCAGGCCGCCGTTGCCCGGCGCGTTCGCGATGCCCCGGGAGTGCCATGGCTCGCCGGGTTCGTCGGTCGGCTCGAGGGTGAAGTCGCGCAGCAGCGTGCGCAGGACGACGTCCATCTCCATGGTGGCGAACGCCGCGCCGAGGCAGCGCCGGGCGCCGCCGCCGAACGGGATCCACCGGTACAGGTCCGGCTTGGCGTCGATGAACCGGTACGGGTCGAAGGCCCGCGCGTTCGGGAACACCGCCTCGTTCTCGTGCAACAGGCCGATGTTGACCATCACGGTGTGCCCCTTCGGCAGCGTCCACCGGCCCAGTCGCAGGCTGTCCGCCGTCACCCGGCGGCCCACGATGTCGATGACCGGCCGGCTGCGCTGGACCTCCGCGATCGTCGCCTCGCGCAGCACCCTGCCGCCCGCGTCCGCCTCCTCGACCAGCTCGCGCAGGACCCGCGGGTGCCGGCGCAGTCGCTCGACCGCCCAGCCCAGCGTGTTGGCGGTGGTCTCGTGCCCGGCGGCGAGCAGGGCGAGCATCTCGTCCGCGAGGTCGCCCCGGCTCATCGGCGAGCCGTCCTCGTACCGGCTCTGCACCATCATCGCGAGGATGTCGTCCCGAGCGTCCAGGGCCGGGTCCGCCTCCGCCCGCGCGATCAGGCCCCCGATGATGGCGTCGTACTCGCGGCGCATCGCCCAGAACCGGCCCCACGGGCTCCACCGCCCCCAGTCGACCTGCGGCAGCGGCAGCACCGCCAGCCGGGAGCCGACCGTGACCATCGCCGGCAGCAGGTCGCGCAGCCGGGCGAACTCGGCGCCCTCGGCACCGAACACGGCTCGGAGGATGACGTTGAGCGTGATGCGCATCATCGACGGCAGTGCCGGGAACGGCCGCCCCGCCGGCCAGGTCGCCATCTGGCGGACCGCCTCCTCCTCGACGATCCGCTCGTACGCGGTGAGCCGGCGGCCGTGGAACGGGGGCACCAGGAGCTTGCGCCGGCGGCGGTGCGCCTCGCCGCCGAGCGCGAACAGCGAGCCGGAGCCGAGCACCCGCCCGAGGTTGGGCTCGAGGTTGTCGGCGAGGTCGGCGCGGGTCTGGAACAGCTGCCGGACCTCGGTGGGGTCGCTGATCACCACGACCCGCCCGAAGACCGGCAGGGTGACCGTGAACGCGTCGCCGTAGCGGTCGCGCCACCGCGGCATGCCGCGTCGCGGTCGGGTCAGCCCGTGGGCGATCTGGACGAATCGGGGCGACGACGGGCCCGGGGGGAGCGTGGCGGTCGGCATGGGGGAGGAACCTTCCGAGGGTGGTACGTGAACGTACCACCGAACGGTACGCTCGTGTACCGTGCCCATTCAAGGCACTCGCTGCTCCGGGAGGTAGCAAGTGACGACGGTGACCGCCCTACACCGGTGGCCCGCCCCGGGCCCGCCCGGCGCGACGGAGGATGCGGGCGCCTTCCGGCGGCGGCTGCTCGACGGGCTCGCCGCCTCGATCGCGGAGACCGGTTACCGCAACACCACGGTCGCCGACATCGTGCGCCGGGCGCGCACCTCCCGGCGGACCTTCTACGAGCACTTCTCCGGCAAGGAGGCGTGCTTCGTCGCGCTGCTGACCGACACGAAGACGGAGATGGTGCGGCGGATCGCCGCCGCCGTGGACCCGGCCCGGCCGTGGCGGCACCAGGTGCGGCAGGCGATCACCGCCTGGATCGACTGCGCCGAGTCGACGCCGGCCATCACGCTGAGCTGGATCCGGGACCTGCCGTCGCTGGGCGCCGCGGCCCGGGACCTCGAGCGGGACGTGATGGCGGCGTTCGTCGTCATGATCGAGACCCGGTGCGACACCGCGCAGTGGCGCTCGGCGGGCGCCGGGCCGGTCTCCCTGCACCTGGCCATCCTGCTGCTCGGCGGGTTGCGCGAACTGTTCGCCGTGACAGTGGAGGACGGCGGGCGGCTCAGCGACGTCACCGAGGTCGCGGTCCGGGCCACGATCGCGCTGCTCGGCCCGCCGGCGGAGCCCCCGCCCGCGGTCAGCCCGACCGCCTGAGAACCCCCACACGAGCTACCCCGGCGCGTCGGGTCGCCTGTTCGGCCGAGTCGACGTCCGTCAAACCGGGGAGTATGTGGCATATCCCACACATCTATGGCGTTTCATGTCGACGCATGTGCCTGTGTGGTTCTCGTGACGGCCGGGGCGCCTGTGCCACCTAGGTATCGACATGCACGACAGGATCGGACATGTCGGATGACGCCCTTTCGTGGCCCGTTCCGGCGCGGCTGCGGTCGGATGGGAATTCTTGCATGCCCCGATCCCACGTCCGGCCGGCACAGGACCCTGGCGAAATCGGGCGTTTACCTGCCTAACCTGGCCCGATGCGCAACGACGGAGCGAAGGCGACGCAGCTCCCCGAGGCTGCTGTCGCCGGCGTCAACGAGGAAACCGGCTCGCCCGACGAGCCCGGGAACGTTCTCCAGACCGATGCGGCCCGCCCGTGGCACCGCGGCCTCCCGGAGCGGGTGGCGGCGCTTGGCCTGGACCGCCTGAACCCGGCCCGCCTGAAGGTGGACCGCCTCAATCTGAACCGCCTGCGGGTGGACCCGCCGAACCCGGAGCGGTTCGGGCCGATCGCGTCCCGGCTGTGGGCGGAGCGGAAGGCGGGCACGGTCGCGATCGCCGCCCTGGCGCTGTTCGGCTGGTTCGCCGCGGCCGACGTGTCCGGCACCGCGGATGAGCCGGCGCGGGACGGCGCATCCGTGCATTCGATGCGGCTGGAGGGCGGCGAGACCACCTCGCGCGGCGGCGACCGGACGGACGCGACGGCGAGCCGCACCTCGCCCGACAACGCCTCGGCGGACCCGGCCGAGGACGGCCCGGCCGGCCGTGGTGCCGCCGCGGACCCGAACTCGGCCCCGGACGGTGCCCCGGCGGCCCAGGACGCCGAGAAGCCGGTGGCGCCGATCGGCGGGCTGACCCAGCGGCAGATGGACTACGCCGCCACCATCGTCAAGGTGGCGGACCGGAAGCGGATGCCGGACCAGGCCGCGGTCATCGCGGTGTCGACCGCGCTCCAGGAGTCCTACCTGCGCAACCTGGGCAGCACGGTAATCCCCGAGTCGCAGGCCATCCCGAACGACGGCCTCGGGTCGGATCACGACTCGGTGGGCCTGTTCCAGCAGCGGTCCTCCACCGGCTGGGGCCCGGTCCGCCGGCTGATGGACCCGGACTTCTCCTCGTCGCAGTTCCTCAGCCGGCTCTCCGAGATCCCCGGCTGGCAGCAGATGAGCGTCACCCAGGCGGCGCAGGCCGTCCAGGTGTCCGCGTTCCCCGACGCGTACGCCAAGTGGGAGCCGTTCGCCCGCCAGATCGTCACGGCGGTCCGCGAGGCGCACCAGTAGCCCCTTCCCCCGTCCCCCAACCGTTCACCGGTCCGCCCGTTCGCGGGCGGACCGGTTACGGGTCTATTGACGATCGAGGGGCCGTCATGCCTCGGCGATCACGAGGTAGAAGGTGAACCCAAGCGAGGACGGATCCGTTCGCCTGACGCCGCAACCAGGCGTCCGCGTCCGCCTCCGCGATGGCCCCGGCGGCCACGGCGCGGGCGGAGTTCCGGCGCAGCCCGAGGATCTGGTCCGCCGTGGCGAAGTCGCGGAACAGCACGGCGATGGGCTCCACCGACCGCACCCGGAACCCCGCAGCACCGTACAGCCGGACCAACTGCCGCCCGACCGTGGGAATGCGGTGCTTAGGCCGGGTTGGTGCCGTCGGCGTGCATCTGAACCAGTGTGTGCAGCGCGTCCCGGCAGCGCAGCAGGCGATCGGTGATCTCGTCGAAGACGGCGGGATCGGTACGGCCGCCGTCTTCGCGCCACAGCGCCCGGAGCGCGGCCTGGCCGCGCGCCAGTTGGGTGGCGGCGCCCTCGACCAGGCCGACGTGCTGGTCGCGACAGGCGGGCGGGGCGAGTTCGGCCCTGCGGCGGGCCGCGCGCAGCGGTTCGCCGGGGCGGGAGAAGAGGGCGGCCGGAGCGCCGCCGACCCCGCCGCGGAACCGAGCGTCACCCCCGGCCGTGCCGCCGAACCGGTCGCCGCCGCCGGTTACCTGGTCGGCGGCGATCCAGGCCAGAACGTACTCCAGTTCGGTGGCCGCGACGGTCATCCGGCCGATCGCCGTCAAGGTCTGCTCAGCGAGCCTCCGCACCCGCCGACCCTACCGGAGCCGGTGCTCGCCGCCCGCGACGCCGACGGCGAACACGTCGACCAGGAACCGGATCAGGCTGCGCGCGTCGGTGGCGCGCAGCGTCGGCCATACCTGTGGTGGCGGTGTCTTGTCGCTCATGCGGCCGAGTCTGCCGAAGCGATCTCCCGCGCGGCTTGAAGGTTTCGGAACTCCTCGCGCCACCACCGGGCCGGCGGCGCCCCGGCCAGCGCGCCGAACTCGCGGGTCAGGTGCGCCTGGTCGGCGTACCCGCAGTCGGCCGCGAGCGCGGCCAGCGGGTACGCACCGCCCCGGGCGACCATCAGCCGCCGCGCCCGGTCGAAGCGGGCGACGCGGCCGGCGACCTTCGGGGCGAGGCCGATCTCGGCGAAGCGGCGGCTCAGGTACCGGGTGCTCCAGCCGATCTCCCGGGCCAGCGAGGCCACCCGCCGTGGCGCGGCCCGCGAGCTGCGCAGGAGACCACCGGGCCCGCGGGTGTTGCCGCTCGCGGGGCGGTGCGCTTGGCGTATGCGATTCGGTCTTGCCGGCGGCGCGGCCCGGCTGCTCGCCGTGCCCTTTGCCCGGATGCTGCGGGCCGTCGGTCGCGGTGCGGCCGGCTCCAGTCGCCTCGGCTGCGCGGGACCCCGTCGCGCGGCCTCAGGCGCCGGCCGTGGCGGCCCGGGGATCGGCGGCGGACGCGAGCCGGGCGATGTCGCGCGGCGAGACCACGCCAACGACGCGGTGCTGGTCGTCCAGCGCGACCGCCCGTCCGTCGCTGCACCCGTCCATCCGGGGCAGCAGGTCCGCGACGGACTCGTCCGGGTCGGTCTGGGGGACCTCGCCGACCGGGCAGGCGATATCACCGAGGCGGGTGTGCTCGCGCTGGTCGGTGGGGATCGCGCGGATGCGGTTGAGGGTCACCAGGCCGGTCAGCCGGTGGTCGGCGTCGACCAGGGGGTAGGTCGAGTACGGCTGGCGCAGCGCCACCTCGTCGAGGAAGCGTGCCACGTTCGTGTCCGCCGTGGCGGTGATCGGTGCCGAGGACATCACCCGGCGCACCGGTACGCCGCGCAGCCGCTCCCCGACCCGGGCCTGCCGCTGTTCGGCGTTGGCCAGTTGGAGCACGAACCAGCCCAGGATCACCAGCCACAGGCCGCCGAATCCGCGCAGCAGCACGATCTCGGCGATGCCGAGGCCGATCAGGACGAACCCGAACACCCGCCCCGCCCGGGTCGCGGCCAGTTCGGCCCGCGTCCGATCGCCGGTACCCCACCACACCAGGGCCCGCAGGACCCGCCCGCCGTCCAGCGGCGCCGCCGGTACCAGGTTGAACACGCCGAGCACGAGGTTCGCGAGCGCCAGGTAGGCCAGCGTGCCGACCACCAGGCCCGGCACGGCGTGCGTCGCGGACAGCCCGGCCGACAGCGCGGCGAACACCCCGCCGAGGACGAGGCTGGTGCCCGGGCCGACGACCGCGACCGCCAGGTCCGCCCTCGGGCTGCGCGGTTCCCCCCGCAGCCGCGTCACGCCGCCCAGCAGCCACAGCGTGATGCCCTCGACGTTCAGGCCGGTGGCCCGGGCGACCACCGCGTGTGACAGCTCGTGGAGCAGGATCGACAGCACCAGCAGCAGCCCGGCGACGATGCCGGCGCCGATGTACGCGGCCATCGACAGGCCGGGGTACAGCGCCGGGAACCGGCCGACGGCCAGGCCGATGCCGACCAGCATGACGATGACGATGACCCCGATGTTCGCGTCGACCGGGACACCCGCCCAGCGGCCGAGCCGGAGGTTGCCGCGCATGCCACCCCTCTTTCCGTGCCCGTTTTCGTGCCCGTGTCCTCCGGTAGGACTACCCGCCCCGCACGCGGTTATGGCGCCCCTCCCCGGACGCGACGGGGAGGAAGGTGGGCGGCGTGGGTGTGGGCCGGGTGGGTAAGCCGGTACCGACGGCGAAGGACAAGCAGAGGAGGGGAACCTGATGGCCATCACCGATCCGGCCGAACTGTTCCTGTACGACCTTTCCGTCCAGTACGACGCCGAGGCCAAGGCCGCGGCCCTGCTCGGCGCGATCCGCGACCGAGTGGGGGACGGGCCGCTGGCCGAGTCGATCCAGCGGGAGGAGCAGCACGCCCAGAATCGGCTCCGCGAACTGGACGCGTGCTTCGGTGACCTGCGCAGCACCCCGGCGAACGCGTCCTGCGAGACGGTGGACGGGATGCACCGGGAGTTCGACCGGTTCGTGTCGCTGAACCCGGCCTACGATGCCCTCCAGATGTACGCCGCGGGTGCGGCGCAGAAGTTTTCCCGGTTCGGCGTGGGCAGCTACCGGAGCCTGGTGGACGAGGCGATGCAGATGGGCGAGACCGGCGTCGTGCAGCGCCTGCAGACGAACCTGCTGCGGGTCGAGCGGTGCGCCAGCAAGATGGAGTGCGTCAAGCACGACGTGACAGGGAAGGTGCTGGCGCCGGTGTGACGCCGGGCCGGCGGGACGGGCGGCGGCGCGCACCGCGCCGCCGCCCAGGGGTGCCATGTGGGGTGGCAGGTCAGCCGATCGGCTCCTCCTGCGTGCCCCGGCCGGGTCGCCGTGCGAGCGCCCCGCCCTCCTCGTCGGGCCGGAGCCGGTGGCGCGGGTGCGTCTCCGGCGCCTCGGCGCCTTCCTCAGCCTGGGCCCGGCGGTATGGCCGCTGCTCGCCGCCGGTAGGGCGGCCGGCGAGCGACTCGGTGATGCGCCGCAGCAGGTCGCCGGGGGCGCCGCCGACCCGGTCCGCGAGGGCGGCCGTGCCGGTGGCCAGCGCCCGGCGCAGCTTGCGTTGGCGGCCGAGCAGGTAACCGATGCCGACCGCCGTACCGATCTGTGCGACGCGCTTCACGGGTGCCGTTCTCCTCCCGGGATGGAATTCGGCTGTTTCGGATCCACCTGCTACCCGGTGTGCCTCTCGCAAAACCGCGAAGTCCGGCCGTTTGTGGCTCGGGTTGGATATTGCAATGGGGCGCGTAAATGCCGCCCCCGCGCAGCCCCATGTCCCCCCGGCACCGCGATCGGCGCGGGGCGCGAGGGGCGGGTGGTGTTCAAACCCGCGCCGGTTCGGATCTTTGGTCAGAGAACTCCGCCCGGGGCGGGCGATAGCGCCGCAGACACGCTGAAAGCCGCCGTCGCGGCGTAACCGCCGGGCGGCGCGCCCCGATGCAGGCGTTGACGATTCGCTCCCGCGATCGGGGATCGACGGGGGGATCGGACGGGGGATCAGCGGCGAATCGACGACAGGAAACGGCCGTTCGCCCGGTACGCCGCGCCGGCTGGGTGCGGCGTACCGGCTCGGTGAGAAGGGTTACTCCATGCTGTGGTGGTTGATCGTGGCCGTGACGGGGGGTCTGCTCGCCGCGGCCGGCCCGCGCCGCCCGGCGCACCGCGCGTTCGGCGCGCTCTCGCTGGTCACGACCGCGCTGGTGTTCGTGCGCTCGTGGGCGCACGCCGGGGACGGCTGGGCGCCCTGGGCGGTGGCCAGCGCGATGCTGCTCGCGGTCCTGCTGAACGCGGTCGGTCTGCTGATCCTGCTGGCCGGTAGCCCGCGCCACCGGCACCGGCACATCGTCTACAACGGGTACGGCCTGCTGTTCACCGTCGTCGCGGCGTGGTGGGCCGCGGTCGGCCCGCACCCGCACGGCACCGCGGTGATCACGGCCACGGCCGGGACGCTCGCGACGTACGGGGTGGGCTCCGTGGTGCTCGCCATATACAAGCATCGCCAGCCGGTGCCGGCGCCGGTGTCGCCGGCACCGCCGATCGGCCATCGGGGCGCCCGGCGGGGGTGATCAGCACCGGGCGCCCGCCCCCCGGCATGCCCCGGATCCCCTCGGCCGGGTGAACCGGCCTCACCCTCAGCGGCGGCACTATTCCCCGGTTGTGACGCGGAGTCCCGCGAAGGAGGGGTCATGGCTGAGCTGGTGTTCATCGACAAGGTGGCCGACCGGGCGGGTGTCTCCGCCGAGGTCGCGCAGACGCTGACCGAGGCGACCCTGGTCACCCTCGCCCGGCGGATCAGCGGGGGTGAGGCGGCCGACCTGGCCGACCGGATGCCCGACCAGCTCCGCCCGTTCCTCGTCAAGGCGACCGAGCCGGCCGAGTCGTTCCCGCCGCAGGAGTTCGTCAACCGGGTGGCCGAGTCGTCCGGAGTGGACCGCCTCACGGCGGAGCGCGGCGTGGTGGGCGTCCTGCGCGCGATGCGCGACGTGGTGGGCCAGCACGAGTTCGAGGACATGCTCTCGCAACTGCCGAAGGAGTTCCGGGCGCTCGCGGCCGGCGTCCCGATGCCGTTCTGAGGCCGCGCCGGTGCGACGGGGCTACCGGCAGAGCTTGACGTTCGGCTCGACCTCGTACTTGTTGAAGATGGTGTCCACCTTGCCGATGCCGGCGCTCTGCTCGATCGGGGTGGCGTTGAACAGGTCCAGGAACGCGTTGATGGCCTTCACCAGGTACGCCGGGATCTTGTACCCGACGCCGTAGTCGAGCCAGATGCCGAGTTGGGCGCCGCGGCAGAAGGCGAGCGGGGCGCCGGCCGCGGAGCCGACGGTCAGGCCGGCGGTGGTGGTGACGGTGGCGTAGAGGCCGGCGGTGAAGCCGAACGCCCCGAGGCCGACCCGGAACGACGCCTGGTGGTCCACGATGATGCCGTTGACGCCGACGGACACCCCGGTCATCGAGTCCAGGATGCTGTTGCGGACGGTGAACGGGCCGGGCATCTTGGGGGTGAACGACCCGTCCGCGTACCCGAAGCCGATGGCGCCGGCGAGACTCCACTCGCCGGACGCCTTGATGTTGCCGTCCTTGGCGCTGAACGCGGTCTGCACGCCGACGGTCTGGTTGACGGTGGCGCTGAACGGCACCCCGAGGATCTGGCCGATCGGCACGCTGAAGTCGAGCGGCACCGGTAGCCGCTTGTTGATGTTGTGCCCGGTCTCGGTGGCGGCGGCGATGTCCAGGCGCAGCCCGATCATGCCGCCGATCTCCAGCCGGGCCACGGTGACCCGGCCCCCGCGGATCTCCAGGTGGAACCCGGCCGAGGGGCGACCGAGCAGCAGCGTGGCGGTGCCGGCGACCCGGACGCCGCCGGCGTCGTAGGTGAACCGCGCGCCCACGCCGCCGGAGCAGCAGAACGGCGTGACCCGGAAGCCGCCCGCCGCCTCGGCCCGCCGCGCGGCGACCCGCACGACCGCTCGCTCGGGGGCCTGCTCGGGGGCTTGGCCGGTGGTCAGGTGCAGGGCGGCGGTGCGCGTCACGCCGGGCGCCCGGCGGTTGGTCGGCGCCACGGTCGGGCCGGCGCCCGGCTCGCCATCCACTTCGGACCAGAACGGCGTGCCCGCGGCGTGCTCGACGGGTGCGTCGATGGCGCTCTGCCCGTCGAAGGTGCCGTCGCGGATCACCTCGGTGAGGTCGACGGGTCCGAGGGTGACCGCGAGGTCGGCGCCGTCCCGGCGGGCGTCGAGCACCCGGCCGACCACCCTCCCGGTGAGGAACATGACCCGGCCGCGCCGCACCTTGTCGGCGCCGCCCGCGCCGGGGTCGATCCGCCAGGTCAGCGCGTCGGGCGACACGGACCGCACCGCGCCGCCACCGCCCGCGACGAACACCACGTCCGGTTGGTACGTGACGCCCGCGTCGCGGACCGGCGCGGCGCCGTACCGCTGGTCGTCGCCGGCACCGCGGCCCGCGTCCGGCGCCGGGGCGGCCCCGTCGCAGGCCGTGAGCGCCAGGACGACCACGGCGACGGCCAGCGCGCCGGCGCGGCCCCTCATCCACCCCATCGACGCACCACCCTCAGAGCCGGCCGGCGACCGTGCGGACCGCCTCCTCCATCGGCTTCACGAACTTGGCCCAGTCCTCCAGCCGGGTCAGCCGGATCGCCACCCACACGCCGGACTTGTTGACGAACGCGACCCCGTCCTCCAGGTACGCCTCGTCGCCGATGCCGGCGAGGGTCTCGAACTTGTGGCCGAGGTTGTCCCGGTCGATGTCGAGGAACTTCTTCGCCCCGTCACCGACGTAGATCTCCACCTGGGCGGTGGGCCCGGTCACCGGCCCCGTGTAGGTGCAGCTTTCCTGCACCCGAACGCCATCCTCCAACGCGGTGCCGGCGAGCTTCTCCGCCTCCTTTTTGACCAGCAGCGTGCACGGGTCCACGTCGCTGGCCGCCGCGGCGGTGGCGGTGGGCTCGCCGGCGGGGGCATCGGTCGCCGGGGCGGTGGTGGCGGCGGCCGGCGGCGCGGCCGTCTCCTTCCCGTCGTCGCCGCAGCCGGTCAAGGCCGCGAGGGCCACGCAGGCAAGGGTCGCGGCCGCCGCGCGGGGGGCGTGCCTCAGGTACGACATGGAACTTCGCCTCTCGGGTCGGCGGGGATCAGTGGGGGAGAGCGGCGAGGAGCTTGCGCATGACGGGGTCGTAGGCCGCCGGGGTGGGGTTGGAGCCGAGGTGCTCGAAGTTGGACAGGTTCAGCGTGTAGGCGCCGGCCTTGCCGATGAGCACCGCCTCCGCGCCGATGTCCTTGACGGCGAGGTAGCCCTTGCCGCCCTCGTTGAGATCGGTCACGGTGTCGAACGTCTCGCCGGCCAGGTTGCGCTGGTAGTCGTACGTCACCTCGGCGGCGAAGCTGGACGACATCGTCACGGTCAGCCCGGCCACCCCCTTGCCGTCGCCGAACACGCACGGCCCGCTGTCCACCAGCTTCTCGCCGACCAGTTCGGACGCCGTGGCGGCGGTGAACGGGCACGGCGGCGGGCCGGCGTCCGGGCCGACGTCCGCGTCGCCACCAACCAGGTCTTCGATCCCCAGTCCGGCGTCCGGGCCGGCATCGCCGCCCGCGGAGCCGGTGCCACCGCAGCCGGCAAGCGCCAGCACGGCCAGGCAGATGGTGGGCAGGATCAGTCGGCGCACGGGAACTCCTCCGTTGCGGGGCCGGTAGCGGGCCGGTCGGTCGGGGGCGGGGTCATCCACCGGGCCGGGTTGACCCGGTCCACCCGCCAGGCGGCCGCCTCGGCCGCCGCGGTGACCGCCGCCGTGTCGACCCCCTCGACCAGCGCCAGCACGACGTCGTCGGCCGGCAGGTGGACGGCCGCTACCAGGCGGGTGCCGTCCGTGGTGAGGTCCGGCACCGGGTCGGGCTCGGCGCCGCCCGAGCTGTCGTACTGCTCGAGGGCGAACAATCGGCGGTTCACACCGCTGACGCTACGGTCGCCGGGCCCACCGGGAATCCGGCGTTTCCCTCGCTATTGACAGCCGCGACCCGCGACCCGCCCTCCGGCCGCCGGCTCCGCTCGGCACCGGAGGGGGATCAGTGGCGCGGGGAGCGGGCGGCCAGGGCGGCGGCGAGTTCGGCGCGGCGGGAGATGCCGAGCTTGCGGTAGACGCGGGAGAGGTTGGCCTCCACCGTCTTCGGGCTGACGAACAACTCGTCGGCGATCGCTCGGCTGGTGCGGCCCTGCGCGGCGAGCCGCGCGACGCGGTCCTCGGTGGTGGTCAGGTGCGCGGGCGCCGGCGGCCGGCCGCCCACCCGGCCGAGTTCGGCGCGGGCCCGCTCGGCGAACGCGGCCGCGCCGAGCGCCTCGAACTCGGCCACCGCCGCCTCCAGCGCCTCCCGCGCCGGCCGCTTGCGCCGGGACCGGCGGTGCACCATGCCCGCCACCAGCAGGCACCGCGCCCGATCCAGCGGCAGTACCTCCTCCGGTACGGCGGCCCGGGCCGAATCCAGGTCGGCCAGCGCGCCCGCCGGGTCGGCGCCGGACGCGCTGGCCAGCAGGGCGCGGCTACGGGCCGTGCCGAGGATCGTCCACGGCCGGGGCAGGCGCTCGTTGCGCCGCGCCAGCCGGTCCAGCGCCGCGGCGGCGGTCACCAGGTCGCCGGTGCCGACACACGCCTCGATCCAGTCCGGCTCGAAGCGCTGGGCCAGCGGCTCGGCCAACCCCATCCCCTCGACCGTCGCGGCCAGGCGCCCGTACGCGGCGGCGGCGTCGCCCGGCCGGCCGGCGCTGAGCGCCACGAACCCGGCCAGCTGCTGGTTGATCCGGCGGCACCAGTCGTCGTCCAGCTCGTCGGCCAGCCGCAGGCCGGCCGCGGCGGCGCGCTTCGCCTCCGCCAGCCGGCCCCGGTGCGCGTCCAGCAGCGCGGCCAGCCAGGTCTCGCTGATCAGCTCGGCGCCGAGCCGCAGCCCGAGGTCGCGGGCCGCCGCGATGTGCCGCCCGGCCGCCGCCCACCGGCCGGCGAACAGCTCCGCCTCGCCGAGATGCATGAGCAACTCGTGCTGGGACGGTTCGTCGCCCCGCTCGACCGCCCGGTCCAGCAGCCATCGCAGGCGCTCCCGCGCCCGGACCGGGTCGTCGATCGCCTTCCACCAGATCGCCGGGATCGTGCCGCCCAGCCACAGCGGCTCCGCGCCCTCCATCGCCAGCGCCCGCTCCAGCACCGCCGTGGGCGCCGGCCGGCCGCCGCGCACCTGCCCGAGAAACAGGTACAACAGCGCGGCGGCCAGCAGCGGTCGGTCCTCCTCCCGGCCCTCCAGCAGGGCGATCGCCGCCTCGGCGTGCTCGCAGGACGGCTCGGGCGCGTCCCGGAACAGGGCCAGGTGGGCGTGGATCCGGCCGGCCAGCGGGGAGCCGGGCGGCGCCGCCGCGAGCGCCCGGCGGGCCGCGTCCACCGCGATGCCGCTGGACTCGTCGGCGCTCCACGCCACCACCGCCCGCAGCAGCAGCGCCTCGGCCCGCACCTCCCCGGCGAACTCGGCGGCGACGGCCTCCGCGGCGGCCCGGGCGGCCGGATGGTCCCCGCCGTCGAACCGGCACCGCGCCGCCGCCAACCGCCGCTCGCCCAGCGCCAGCACCTCCTGGCCGGGGGTGAGCCGGGCCGCCAGGTCGTACAGGTGGGCCGCGGTCTCCGGCGCGCCCCGCTTGTGCTGCCGCCGGGCCGCCTCGGCCAGCGCCCCGGCGACCGCCGCGTCCGGTCCGGTGGCGCAGAGGGCGAGGTGGCGGGCCCGCTCGTCTGGGTCCGCCACGACCCCGGCCAGCCTGCGGTGCAGCCCCCGCCGGACGCCGGGCGGGATGCCGGCCCGCACCGTCGCCGCGTACACCGGGTGGCAGAACTCCACCCCGCCCGGCGTCACGACCAGGAGCCCGGCCTCCTCCGCCGGGTCGAGCGCGCCGGCCGGCACCCCCGCCGCCGCCAGGTCCCGCGACTGGGGGGTGGCGAGCAACGCGGCGAGCCGGACGGCGTCCCGGCACCCGGGCGGCAGATCGGCCAGCACCTCGTCCACCAGTTGCTGCATGGACGAGGCCACGGGCAGTTCCTGCCCCGGCGCCGGGGGCCGGGGCAGCCGCCGCACGGCGCGGGCCACCTCGATGGCCAGCAGCGGGTTGCCGCCCGCCTCCCGGGCGATCCGCCCCAGCAGCGGCCGGCTGAGCCCGGCCCCGGTCCGCTCCCGCAGGATGTGGTGCAGCGCCCCGACGCCCAGTGGCTCCAGCGCCATCCTGGTCAGGCCGTCCCCGCGCGGACCGTCCGCCAACCCCAGCGGGACCACCTCCGCCTGCCCACCGGCCGTGCGGCAGGACACCAGCGTGGCGACCCCCGGGCCCACCCGCCGCAGCGCGAACCGCAGCGCGCGCTCGCTCGGCCGGTCCAGCCACGGCGCGTCGTCCACCGCGACGAGCACGGGCGCACCGGCCGCCGCCGCGACGACCGAGTCCAAGAGAGACCGGGTGGCCGCGGCCACGCTCCGCTCGTCCACGGTCTCCTCGGCGTCCCGGGCGAGCAGCACCACCTCCGCGGCGACCCGCTGTGGCCGCGGCAACCCGGCCACGTGCCCCTCGAGCGGGCGCAGCAGGTCGGCCAGGGCGGCGAACGGCAGATCCTGCTCCGGCTCGGCCGGCGCGCAGCCGAGGACCACCCAGCCGGCCGCGGCCGCCTCGGCGGCCAGCGCCCGCAGCAGCGCCGTCTTGCCGATCCCCGCCGGGCCGCTGAGCAGCACCGACCCGGGCCCGGCGAGCGCTCGCCAGGCCCGGTCGAACACCTCGTCGCGGCCGACGATCGCACCACGCATGCCCGCGATTGTGGCAGCCGCCCGCCCGGGACAGGCCGCTGCGGTTGCGGCGCGCCCTGCCGGCTTCATTCCCACTCACTTGCGGCAAAGGTCGCACTGCCTGCTGCAATATTGCCTTTAACCGACAGTTTCGCAGCTCGTTGGCCCCTGACTGGCTGCACGAAGGCCGCTGGGCACATCGGCAAGCTGCGGCGTCTCTGCAGGCGGGCCGATCTCCGTCTGGCGCTTTGGCGGCCGGCGGCGATCGCACGGCCGAGGCGGGGACTGCCGGAGCCGGCGAACAGCGAACTCGTCGGCCACGGCGTGGCGGGTAGCAACCTGGCTGCTCAACCGCCGGCGTCGGGCGACCGGCGTTCGTGGCGACGGCGGGCGATCCGCCAGGCGACCACGGCGGCCACCACGACGACGGCGATGACGACGGCGGCGACCCGGCCGAGGGTCCGCTCGACGGTGCGGTAGGAGTTGCCGGCCAGGTAGCCCAGCACGACGTTACCCACGCCCCAGACGATCCCGCCGGCCGCGTTGTAGGCCAGGAAGCGCGGGTAGTGCATGTGGACGGTGCCGGACAGGAACGGCATCACGGCGCGCAGGAAGGCCACGAACCGGCTGAGGAACACCGCCGGGCCGCCGCGCCGGGCCAGGAACCCGCGGGCGGCCTCCACCCGCTCGCGGCGGCGGCGCATCGGCGGGGTGGCCAGCAGCCGGGTGCCGTAGCGGGCGCCGACCTCGTACCCCACGCTGTCACCGGCGATCGCCGCGACCACCACGACAAGGCACATCAGCGAGAGGGCGACGTGATGACTGCTGGCCGCGACGCCGCCGAGGATCGCGGCCGTCTCGCCGGGTATCACGAACCCCACGAACAGCGCGTCCTCGGCGAACACCAGCAGACCGACCAGCAGGTAGACCACCGACCCGTGCAGGGCGAGCAGGCGGTCCAGCAGCGCGGTCACGGGTGGTGGGATGCCCACCGGCGCGTCCGATCATGCGGTCCCCGCACCTGACGGCCGGACGCCAAGCCGACCCCGGGGCCGGCATCCGGCGGATAACGCCCAGGCCACGGCGACAACCTTCGCCCGTCCGCCCCGCGTCTGGTCTTCCAGTCGAGCGGACGGGAGCGGCGGGCACGTGACGGCATGGTCGGTGATTGTGCGGGGCATCCGGTACCGGCCGGGGCGGTCGCTGGTGGTGGCGCTCCTGGTGATGCTGGCGGTGGCGACCGCGGTGGCGGTGCCGGCGTACACCCGCGCGTCGCAGCAGTCGGTGCTGACCGACGTGCTGGCGGCCGAGCCCCGCTTCCAGATCGGGGTCACCGGCCGCAGCGCCATGGTCGACATGGCCGTCACCCAGGCCACCACCCGGGACCTGGTCGCCGCCCGGCCCGAGCTGGCCCGCCGGCTCGGCGAGCCGGTGACCGCGGTTGAGTTGGAGATGGCGGTGCCCGGCGAGAAGGAGGCCACCCGGTTACCCGTCGTCTGGCGCGGCGACGCCTGCCGGCACCTGGCCGTGGTGGCCGGCGCCTGCCCGCAGGGTCCGCGCCAGGTACTGCTCAGCGAGCGGGCGGCCGGGCAGTTGCGGCGCACGGTGGGGCAGGAGGTGCCGTTCCTCGTGCTGGTCCCGTCCGGCCTCGGCCGGACCACCGCGCCGGGCATGAACGCCGTCATCAGCGGCCTGTACGACCCGACCCGCAACCTGCAGGACGATTTCTGGGGCAGCGGGGCCTACTTCGGCTCCGGGTACGACGCGACGCGCGGCATCCGCACCCTCGACTCGGCGTTCATGGCCGAGCCGGCGCCGCTGACCGGCCTGGGTCCGCTGCCCACGGTGTCGGTGGAGTACCCGCTGCGCGTCGCCGACGTGCGGCTGGCGGACGTCCCGGCGCTGCGGGCCGCGCTCGCCGGCGCCACCGTGGCCGGCACCGAGGCCGACGTGTCGATCGAGTCCGCCCTGCCGCAGGCGCTGGACCGGGCGGTCGGGCAGCAGCGGGCGCTGTCCCGCTCGGTGCCGCTGGTCGCGCTGCCGCTGGTCCTGCTCTGCCTGTTCGTGCTGTTCGCGGTGGCCGCCGCGGTGACCGAGGAGCGCGGCCCGGAGATCGCCCTCGGCCGGCTGCGCGGCCTGCGCCCCGGGCAGCTCGGCGGGTTCGGCGTCGGCGAGCCGCTCCTGCTCACGGCGCTCGCGGCACCGTTCGGGGTGGCGCTCGGCCTGCTCGTCACCGAGGCGGCGGCCCGGTGGTTCCTCGCCGGCCCCGTGGGCGCCGAGCCGACCCCGGCGGTCCCGCTGGCGGCGGTCGCGGCGGTGCTGGCCGCGGCGGCGGCGGTCGCGCTGGCCGGCCGCCGGGTCGTGCGCACCGGCGTGCTGACGC
>NZ_BBQH01000094.1 GCF_018397995.1 Rhizomonospora bruguierae | reverse complement strand
GCGCTGGCGGCGGCGGTGCACCCGGCTGCGGCGCGGGCGGCGCGGGCGCCGTCGCGGGAAGCGGCGGCGAGGCGCGGCTCGTAGCCGTTGCGGGCCAGCACGTCGGCGACCGCTTCGAGGGGCGGGCGGGCCCCGCCGGCCTCCCCCGGGCCCCCGCCGGCCTCCCCCATGCGCTGCCCGGTCGCCCTGGCGGCCGTCCGCAGGGCGTCGCGGGTGGGAACGCCGTCGCGGGTCGCCACGGTGATCGCCTCGGCCATGACCCGGCCGGCGAGATCGTAGTGGCGCTCGGGCAGGGTCACCGAGATGTCCCGGGCCGCGCGCCGGTAGAGCTTGGCGGGGCGGCCGGCACCCGGACCGCCGCGCCCCGGCGGCCGCCGGTACTCGACCTCCAGCAGGCCCTGGGCGACCAGCCGGTCGAGGTTGAACTTCGCCACGTGGTGCGGCACGCCGACGCCGGCCGCCGCGGCTTCCCGGCTGACCGGCCGGCCCTGGCCCACCACGTACCGGTAGAGATCGCGGCGCACGGGCTCACCGAGCGCGGCCACGCTGGCCACGTCCGCCTCGAACTGCGCCATCGGGACTAGTCTCCGGTGGACAACAGGTCCGCCAGCGGCACCGCCGGGTCCGCCAGGCGGGCGGGGTCGACCGCCCGGCCGGAGCGGACGAGCGCCTCGATCGGCTCGGTGACGTCCCAGACGTTGACGTTCATGCCGGCCAGCACCCGCCCGTCGGCCAGCCAGAACGCGATGAACTCGCGCCGCTGCACGTCGCCGCGGAAGACCACCTCGTACCGGTCGTCCGGGTCGACGAAGCCGGTGTACTCCATGCCCAGGTCGTACTGGTCGGTGTAGAAGTAGGGCAGCCGGTCGTGGGCGGCCCGCTGCCCGAGCATCGCCTTCGCGGCGGTCTGGGGCTGGTGCAGCGCGTTCGCCCAGTGCTCGACCCGCAGGTGCCGGCCGAGCAGCGGGTGCCAGGCGTTGGCCACGTCCCCGGCGGCGTAGACGTCGGGATCGGAGGTGCGCAGCGCCGCGTCGACCCGGATGCCGTCGTCGACGTCCAGGCCGGCGTCCACGGCCAGCCCGGTGTTGGGCGCGGCGCCGATGCCCACCACCACCGCGTCCGCGGCGATCTCGGTGCCGTCGGCCAGGCGGACCCCGGTGACCCGCCCCCCGGCGCCGGTGAGCCGCTCGATCCGCACCCCGCACCGCAGGTCGACGCCGTTGGCCCGGTGCAGGTCGGCGAAGACCCGGGCCGCCTCGGGGCCGAGCACGCGCAGCAGCGGCAGGTCGGCCGCCTCCAGCACGGTGACCTCGACGCCCGCCGCGCGGGCCGCCGCGGCCACCTCGAGGCCGATCCACCCGCCGCCCACGACCGCGATCCGGCCGGACCGCGACAGCGCCGCCCTGATCCGGTCGCTGTCCTCGAAGCGGCGCAGGGTCAACACGCCGTCCAGGTCCGCGCCGGGTACCGGCAGCCGGCGCGGCGAGGCACCGGTGGCCAGCAGCAGCTTCGCGTACCCGAGCCGTTCCCCGTCGGCGAGCGTCACCTCGTGGCCGGCGGGGTCGAGCGCCGTCACCGCCGTGCCGAGGCGCAGCCGCACCGCGTGCTCGTCGTACCAGCCTCCCGGGTGGACGGCGGCGGCGTCCCGGCCCGCCTGGTCCATCAGGTACTTCTTGGACAGCGGCGGCCGTTCGTACGGGTGGTGGTTCTCCTCCCCGATCAGCACCAGCGGCCCGTCGAAGCCCTCTTCGCGTAGGGCCTGCGCCGCCTTCGCGCCGGCCAGCCCGGCGCCCACGATGACGAAGGTCTCCACCACGGTCTCCTCTCTCCTGGGTCGACCGTAGACACCCGACATTCTTTCGTCAATCATCGTGTCCGTTAGAAAGATCCCGGGCGGGCCGACTCAGGGCTGGGGCAGCTTGGCGCACAGCTTGCCGGGGAAGTCCGGCTCGACGCCGCGCACGGTTGCGCAGCCGGCCTGCGTCGTGCTGGCGATCACGGCCCAGCCGCGCGGGCCGCCCCAGCGCAGGAAGTAGCGGCGCACGCTGACCGAAGGGGTACAGCCCGGCCCCGGCTCGGCGCCGCACGGCACCGGATCCCACGGCACCCGCATGACCAGCCACCCGCCGTCGCACGCCTCGACCGAGCCCGTGGAGTGCCGGGACACGTCCATCCCCTGGACCGCGACGCTGATCCAGGCGGGGTCGCAGTGGTCCGCCGGCATCGGGTCGCAGCCGAAGGTCTCGTCGCAGGCGTGGTACCCGGTTCCGTCGCGCTTCCACGGCCGCTCGTTCAGCACGACGATCCGGTCACCGATCGGCTCCCGGGCAGTCAGGGTCACCTCGCCGGGCGTGTGCGTGGGGCACGCCCCGACGACGCCCGAGAGCCGCGACTCCTGCACCACGTTGGCGTGGACGCGGTTGTTCTCCTCGGCCAGGTACCCGATGCGCGGGTCACGGGAGCAGCCGTCGGCGCTGGCGAGCAGCGCCACGGTCAGCACGAGCTCGCGCGGGTTCACACTCGCCCGCACCGCCGTGACATCGGCCTGGAAGAGACCCCAGTCGTCACCCGGGCCGGCGGGTGGCGGTACCTCGCCCGGCCGCGCGCAGCCGGCGAGCGCGACCAGGCACACCACGGCAGTGATCACTCGACGCATGGCGCCAAGCCTCGCAGCCGCCGGGAGCCGCTCGCATCCGCACGGATACTCAACCGGCCGCGGGTACGCCGCAGATACACAGGTAACCTACGTAGTACGGTTACGTAGGTTAGCGAAGGAGGTGGCCGCCGTGACGGAAGCGAGTTCCGACCGGGCCCCGACGCCCGCCGCGAGCGCGGCGGCTCGCGACCTCGCCGTGCTGTTCCGCCGGCTGCGTGCCCGCATGCGGCAGCTGCCGATGGGCGGCCTGACGCCGTCGCAGACGTCGGTACTGCTGCGCCTGGACAAGGACGGCGCCTCCTCGAACACGCTGCTGGCGCTGGCCGAGGGGGTGCGCTCGCAGTCGATGACCGCGACGCTGAACACCCTGGAGCAGCGGGGCCTGATCGAGCGCTCGCCGGACCCGGAGGACGGGCGCCGGCAGATCATCACGCTGAGCGAGGCGGGCCTGGCACGCGTGAGCCACGACCGGCAGGGCCGGCGCGACTGGCTGGCCCAGTCGATGGACGAGCGCTTCACCGCCGACCAACTCGCCACCATCAACGAGGCGTTGGCCCTGCTCGGCGAGCTGGCGGACCGGTGAACGGCGGGCAGCTCGCCCACCGGTTCGACCGGAAGCTGATCGGCCCGATGATCCTCGGGAGCATCCTGAACCCGATCAACTCCTCGATCATCGCGGTGTCACTGGTCCCGATCGGGCGGGCGTTCGGGGCGCCGGCGGCGCAGACGGCCTGGCTCATCTCGGCCCTGTACCTGGCCACCGCCATCGGCCAGCCGGTGGTGGGACGCCTGGTCGACCTGTTCGGCCCCAAGCGGCTGTTCCTGGCCGGCGCGGTCCTGACCGGGGTCGCCGGGCTGCTGGGCGCGCTGGCACCCAACCTCGCGGTGCTGGTGGTCGCGCGGGTGATCCTCGGCCTCGGCACCTGCGCCGGCTACCCGGCCTCGATGTTCCTCATCCGGGCCGAGTCCCGGCGCACCGGCCTGGCCAGCCCGAGCGGCGTGCTGACCGCGCTGGCCGTCGCCAGCCAGACGGTCGCGGCCGTCGGCCCCACGCTGGGCGGCCTGCTGATCGACCTGGGCGGGTGGCGCACGACGTTCGCCATCAACGTCCCACTGGCCGTGGTCAGCTTCGCCACCGCCGCGGTGTTCCTGCCCGGCGGGGACGCCGCGTGTGGTGCGGCCCCGCACAGTGGACACCCGAGGACGCGGATGGACCTGCCCGGGATCGCGCTGTTCGCCGCGATGCTCGTGTCGCTGCTGCTGTTCCTCATGAATCCCGGCCTGCGCCACGCCTACCTGCCGGCGGTCACCGCGGTGGCCGGCGTCGCGCTGGCCCGGCGGGAACTGCGCACCACCGAACCGTTCCTCGACCTGCGCCTGCTCGGCGGCAACCTCCCCCTCCTGGCCACCTACGCCCGCACCCTGCTGGCGATGACCGTCTCCTACGCCTTCCTCTACGGCTTCACCCAGTGGGCGGAGGACAGCCGGAACCTCAGCCCGACCGGTGCGGGCCTGCTGCTACTGCCCATGTCAGCGGTCGGGATCGCCGTGGCCGCGATCACCGGGCGGCGTCCCCAGATCCGCGGCAAGCTCATCGCCGGGGCCGTCGCCCAGCTCGCCGGGTGCGCGCTGCTGCTCGTCCTCGGCGCACGCTGCGGGATCTGGCTGCTCGTGGTCCTCGCGGTCGTCTTCGGCATCCCGCAGGGCCTGAACAGCCTGGCCAACCAGAACGCGGTCTACCACCAGGCACACCCCGAGCGGCTGGGATCGTCGTCCGGGCTGCTGCGCACCTTCACCTACCTCGGCGCGATCACCGCCTCGGCCGCCACCGCGGCGTTCTTCGGCCGCACCGCCGACACGCCCGGGCTGCACCACCTCGGGGTGTTCCTCGTCGCCGCCGCGGCGCTGTTCTTGATTCTCACGATCACCGACCGGTCGCTCGCCCGGGTCGGCCGACCCGACGGCGACGGCGGGCCGGCCCCCACCACCCGACTGGCGGCGACGGGCGCCCGCTGACCACACCCACCAAACCCCGAGAGGATCCCATGTCCGACACCCGCACGGTCCTGCTCATCATGGACTTCCAGAACGGCATTCTCGGCCGCGTCGACGGTGACACCGTCCTCGCCGCCGCCCGGCGCGCGGTCGGGGCCGCCCGTGACAACGACATCCCGGTCATGTTCGTCCGGGTGGCCTTCCGCCCCGGCTACCCCGAGGTCGCCGGGGCGAACCCGACCTTCGGCCGTATCCACCAATTCGGCGACGCCATGACGCAGGACCATCCGGCCACCCAGATCCACCCCGCCCTGCAAGCGCGGCCGGACGAACCGGTCATCACCAAGCGTCGCGTCAGCGCCTTCAGCGGCAGCGACCTGGACGTGCTGCTACGCGGCACCGGCGCCGACTCGCTCGTCCTGGCCGGCGTCTCGACCGGCGGCGTCGTGCTCTCCACCGTGCGCCAGGCCGCCGACCTGGACTACCGGCTCACGGTGCTCGCGGACGCCTGCGCCGACGCCGATCCCGAGGTGCACCGGGTGCTGACCGAGAAGGTGTTCCCCCGCCAGGCGGTCGTCACCACCACCGACGAGTGGATCCGGGCCCTCTGACGGTCAGCCACTCCATGATGGACTGTACGAGCGGGTGAAGCCGCCGGACGACCAGGGCGATGCCGGAGCGGGTGGGTGCGGCGCCGCCGCACGACTCTCCGCCGGGAGATCTTGGTACCGATCTGGTCGGAAAAGCGGTGTTTCGCGCCAAGATCTCACCCCGGGTACTGCCCCCCGCGGAGCGGGGCCGGGCACAGTGCGCTTGCTGTTATGGGCGTCGGGGTTCCTGACAGCGCCGTGTGCGCCCGGTGTCAGTGCCCGGGTGCAGTCTGGCGACGGGCCCGGTGCGACGCCGGGCCGCGATGAGGGGGATCACGATGTCAGATCTGGTGGTGCGCGCCGAGGGGCTGCGGAAAAGGTTCGGGCGCACCCAGGCGCTTGAGGGGGTGGACCTGGCCGTCCGGCGCGGCACGGTGCTGGGCATGCTGGGCCCGAACGGCGCGGGCAAGACCACGACGGTGCGCATCCTCGCGACGCTGCTGCGCCCGGACGCGGGCAGCGCCCAGGTCGCCGACGTCGACGTACTGCGCCATCCGGACCGGGTACGTCGGTTGATCGGCCTCACCGGGCAGTACGCCTCGGTCGACGAGGACCTGACCGGCCGGCAGAACCTGGTCCTCATCGGCCAGTTGCTCGACCTGCCCGGCCGGGACGCCCGCCGGCGCGCCGAGGAGTTGCTGGACTGGTTCGGCCTGTCCGCCGCCGCGCGCCGGCCGGCCAAGACGTACTCCGGGGGCATGCGCCGCCGCCTCGACCTGGCGGCGAGCCTGGTCGGCCGGCCCGAGGTGATCTTCCTGGACGAGCCGACCACCGGTCTGGACCCCGCCAAGCGCGAGGAGATGTGGGGCGTGGTGCGCGCCCAGGTGGCCGACGGGTCCAGCGTGCTGCTGACCACCCAGTACCTGGAGGAGGCGGACGCGCTGGCCGACGAGATCGTCGTGGTGGACGGCGGCCGGGTGATCGCCCACGACACGCCGGAGGGGCTCAAACGCCGGGTCGGCGGGCAGCGGCTGCTGGTCCGCCCCGCCGATCCCGCCCGGTTACCGGAGGTGCTGAAGGTGCTCGACGACGTGGCCGCACCCGGCATGTCCGCGGTGCTGGACACCGCCACCGGCTCCCGCCCCGGCGCCGCGACGGTGCCCGTGACCGGCGACGCCGTCCTCGGCCCGGTCGTCGCCGCGCTGGCCGGCGCCGGCGTCGAGGTGACCGAGCTGGGCCTGCACCTGCCCAGCCTCGACGAGGTCTTCTTCACCCTGACCGGCGCGCCCGCCGGCGGCGCCGACTACGACACCCCCACCACCGCCAAGGAGCTGGTATGACCATCCTCGACACCGCCGGCCCCCGTGCCGTACGGCACCGGACCGCCCGCCGCGGCGGCCCGCCGGTCGCGCTGGCCCGGCACGCCGTCGCCCTGGCCCGGCGCAGCCTGATCAAGACGCTGCGCACGCCCGAGGCGCTGATCGACGTGACCCTCCAGCCGATCATCTTCCTGATGATGTTCACGTACCTGTTCGGTGGCGCCATCAGCGACGGCGATCGGCACAGCTACCTGCAGTTCCTGCTCCCCGGCATCCTCGGGCAGTCGCTGGCGATGGGCGGCATCGCGCTCGGGCAGAACCTCAACGCGGACATCGAGAAGGGCGTCTTCGACCGCTTCCGCTCGCTGCCGATCTCCCGTTCGGCGCCGCTGGTGGGTGCGGTCGCCGCCGACATCGTCCGCTACCTGACCGTGTGCGTGGTGATCCTGGTCGCCGGCGCGGCGATGGGCTTCCGGATCGGCACCAACCCGGTGGCCACCGTCGCCGCTGTCGCCCTCGCGATCGGGTTCGGGCTCAGCTTCTGCTGGCTGTCGGTGCTCGTCGGGATGCTGGTGCGCTCGCCGGGCGCCGTGCAGGGGGCCATGTTCATGGTCATCTTCCCGCTGTCCTTCGGCAGCAACGTGTTCGTGCCCACCTCGACGCTGCCCGGCTGGCTCCAGGCGTTCGTCCACGTCAACCCGATGACGCCGCTGGTCGCCACGATGCGCGGGCTGCTGGTGGGCGGGCCGGTCGCCGGGCACCTGCTGCCGACGCTGCTGTGGATGGCCGGCTTCCTGGTGGTGCTCGTCCCGCTGGCGCTGCGCGCCTACTCCCGCCGCGCCTGAGCGGCGACCGGGGCGTCCCCCGCGGCCGGCGGGTCACCGGCGATGGCGGTACCGGCGGCGCCGGTACCGCCATCGCCGTGGCGGGCCGGGTCGATCCGCCGGACGGCGGCCTGCGGATCGAGCGACCACCCGGCGGCGTGGGCGTCGGCGAAGCCGGCCGGGCCGAGCACCGCCCGGGCGCGCCGGATCAGCCCGGCCACCTGCGGGTCGGTGCGGTCCTCGGCGCCGCGCACCCGGGCCGCCGCGCCGAGCAGCAGCACGGCCTGGCGGTACCGGCCCTCGGCGGCGGCCAGTTCGGCGGCAGCGGTCGCGACCAGGGCCAGGAGCGGCATGTCCCGGGCGCCCACGGCCGCGGCGTACGCGCCGCCCAGCAGCGACCGGGCGGTCGCCAGGTCGCCCCGGGCGGTCGCGAGCATGGCCTGGACGCCGCCGATGATGGCCCGGCCGTGGTCGCCGCTGAACGTCGCCGTCCGGTTGTCATCCAGCCGCCGCTCGACGGCGTACAGCAGGCGCTCCGCCCGGTCGAGCAGTCCCCGCCGGATCATGATCGCCGCCTCCACGGCGTCGACCATGGCGATCAACTCCGGCGAGGCCGCGCGCCCGGCCCGGGCCCGCGCGGCGGCCAGCGCCGCTTCGGCCTCCGCCGGCTCGCCGCGCCGCGTGTGCAGGTCGGCCCAGCGCAGTTCGAGGAAGATCTCGTCGGCGAGGTCCAGCGCACCGAACTCCCGGGACAGGGCGCGGGCGGTGCGCAGGTCCGCCAGCGCGCCGTCGAGGTCACCGTCGTACTGGCGGACGACCGCGCGCAGCGGCAGGATGCTCGTCTGCCCCCACCGGTCGCCGGTGGCCCGGAAGCCGGCCAGCGTCCGATCGGCGTCGCGGCGCAACCGCGCCATGTCGCCCTCGTTCTCCGCCAGGCGGCACCGGAACAGCAGCGCCAGGGCCGACAGCCAGGGATCGGCGCCGCCGGCCACGATCGCCATCTGGCGCACGGCGTCGGTGACCTGGCCGGAGAAGTACAGCAGGGCGCAGGCCAGGACGCCCGGAACGCCGGGCAGCGGGGCCAGGGCGGCGAGCCGGGCGACCAGGTCGCGCATCCCGCGGCGCTCGTCCGACCCCTCGACGCGCCCGCCCGGCTCGGCGCCGAGCATGTTCCACCTGTGCATGACGCGGGCGCTGTCCACGGTCACCGGATCGGGCCGGCCGGGCGTGGCCAGCGCCTCGCCCAGCCAGTACACCGCCTCGGTGTGCTGGCCGAGCAGGAACCAGTACCAGGACAGGTCCAGCGCGAGCCGGACGGCGGCGGCGCCGTCGCCCGAGTCGCAGTGGTGGCGCAGCGCGGCGAGCGCGTTGTCGTACTCGGCGCGCAGCAGCGACAGCGCCGGCAACTGATCGGCGCTGCGCAGCAGCGGGTCGGCCGCGGCGACCAGGCCGGCGACGTGGCGGGCGGCCAGCTCCCGGACGGCGGTCAGCTCGCCGCGTTCGGCCAGCCGCTCGACCCCGTACTCGCGCAGCGTCTCCAGCATCCGGTACCGGGGGCCCTCGCCGGCCAGGTGCAGCAGTGACCGGTCCACCAGGGCGGCCAGCAGGTCCGGTACCCGCTGGGCGCCGATGCCGGTGCCGGCGCAGACGGCGGCGGCCGACCCGGGCGTCACGCCGGCCGGCAGCACGCAGACGCGCTCCACCACGATCCGCTCGTCGGCGCCGAGCAGGTCCCAACTCCAGGCGATCACCGCGCGCAGGGTGCGGTGCCGGGGCAGGGCGGTGCGACTGCCGCCGGCCAGCAGCCGGAACCGGTCGGACAGCCCGGCGGCCAGGTCGGCCAGCGGCAGGGTGCGCAGCCGCGCCGCGGCCAGTTCCAGCGCCAGCGGCAGGCCGTCGAGGCGGCGAACCACCTGCACCACGTCGCCGACGGTCGCCGGGGCCACCGCGAAGCCGGGCCGGACCGCGGCGGCGCGCTCGACGAACAGCCGCACCGCGGGGGACCTCGCCGCGCCGGCGGGGTCGGCGCCGGGCGGCGGCAGGTCCAGCGAGGCCAGCGGGACCAGTGCCTCGCCGTCCACCGCCAGCGGCTCCCGGCTGGTCGCCAGCACCCACAACCGGGGGCAGCGGACCAGCAGCGCGGTGGCCACCTCGGCCGCCGCCGCGACCAGGTGCTCGCAGTTGTCCAGCACCAGCAGCGTCTCCTGGTGCGCCAGCCGCTCCAGCAGGACGTCCAGCGCGGCCCGGCCGCCCGGCACCGGCCGCCCCGGTCGCTGCTCGAACAGCCCCGCGCCCCGGACCCCGAGGGTCGACACGATCGCGGCGGCGACCTCGTTCGGCTCGGTGACCGGCGCCAGGTCCACCAGCCAGGTGCCGTCCGGGAACCGGCCGGCGAGCCGGGCCGCCGCCTCCACCGCCAGCCGGGTCTTGCCGGCGCCGCCCGGCCCGAGGACGGTGACCAGGCGCCCGGCCGCGAGCAACGCCTCGACCCGGGCCAGGTCCTCGTCCCGGCCCACGAAGCTGGTCAGCGCGGCGGGCAGGTTCCCCGCGGGCGGTGGCGTCGACGCGCTCCCCGCCCGGGCGCCGGCCGGCTCGCTTCCCGCACGCAGCAGCCGCAGGTGGCGCTCGCGCAGCCCGCTGCCCGGGTCAGCCCCCAACCCGTCGGCCAGGTCGCGGCGGATCCGCTCGTACACCGCCAGCGCCTCCGCCTGCCGGCCGGACCCGGCGAGGGCGTCCATGTGCAGGCCGGCGAGGCGCTCGTCCAGCGGCTCCTCGGCCAGCAGGGCCGGCAGCCGCCCGGCGACCTCGGCGTGCCGGCCCAGCAGCAGGTCCGCCTCGGCCAGGTCGGCCGCCGCACCGATCCGGGCGTGGGCGAGCCGGACGGCCGCCGCGGGCGCCACGGCGGCGAGTTCGGCGGCCACCGGCCCGCGCCACAGCGCCATGGCCTCGGCGAGGACGGTGGACGCGGTGCCCGGATCGCCGGCCCGCAGCCGGGCGCGGCCCCGCTCGGCGAGCCCCTCGAACCGGGTGGCGTCGACGGAGTGCACCGGGACCGCCAGCCGGTACCCGCCGGCCACCTGCTCCACCGCGGCGGCGGAGCCCAGCGCGCGGCGCAGCCGGGAGACCAGCGACTGGAGCGCGTTGGCGGGGGCGGCCGGCCGCTTCTCCGGCCACACCGCGTCGACCAGGGTGGCGGCCTCGACCGGGCGGTCGGCGACGACCGCGAGCCGGGCCAGCAGGCCGCGCAGGCGGCTGCCCGGCAGCGGTGCCGTCACCCCGCCCCGGCTCACCCGTAACGGACCGAGCAGTGCCACCTCGATTCCCTGCTCCGGCCCCCCGCGTTCGTCCACCCCCCGATCCTCTCGCGTCCCGGCCACCGGGCCGGAACGCGGGGGTCGGCCCCCGGGGGGCCCGGGCGGGCCGGAGCCATTCGCGATGGGCCCGGGCGGGCCGGCGCTATTGGCGATGGGCCGGGCGGGGCGGAGCCGTTCGCAAGAGGCGGGCGGTGTCAGCGGCGGGCGCCGTCGAGGTACGCGAGTACGGCCAGGACCCGCCGGTTGTCGTCGTCGGAGGCGGCCAGGCCCAGCTTGCCGAAGATGCTCGCGGTGTGCTTGCCGATCGCGCTCTCGCTCAAGTAGAGCCGCTGCCCGATGGCCGCGTTGGAGCGCCCCTCCGCCATGAGCGCCAGCACCTCGCGCTCGCGCGGCGTGAGCCGCTCCAGCGGTTCGTCCGCGCCCCGGCGGGCGAGCAGCTTCGCGATCACCTCGGGGTCCATCGCGGTGCCGCCCGCGGCCACCCGGTCGACCGCGTCGAAGAACTGATCGACGTTGAGCACCCGGTCCTTGAGCAGGTACCCCACCGCCCCGGCTCCGTCGGCCAGCAGCTCCCGGGCGTACAGCTGCTCGACGTGCTGGGACAGGACCAGGACCGGCAGGCCCGGCACCTCGCGGCGGGCGGCCAGCGCCGCCTGGAGCCCCTCGTCGGTGTGCGAGGGCGGCAGCCGCACGTCCACCACGCCCACGTCCGGGCGCTCCCGCAGCAGGGCGGCCAGCAGGTCGGGGCCGGTCTCCACCGCCGCGACGACGGTGTGGCCCCGCGCCTCCAGCAGCCGGGCCAGGCCCTCCCTCAGGAGGACGAGGTCCTCGGCGAGGACAACGCGCACGGGATCTCCATCGTCACGACCGTCGGGCCGCCCGG
This sequence comes from Rhizomonospora bruguierae, assembly GCF_018397995.1. Taxonomy (GTDB): domain Bacteria; phylum Actinomycetota; class Actinomycetes; order Mycobacteriales; family Micromonosporaceae; genus Rhizomonospora; species Rhizomonospora bruguierae. The sequence continues at coordinate 7,967 of NZ_BBQH01000094.1, read as the reverse complement.
CGGGCTGTGCAGGGCGAGGACACCGTCGAATGTACCCAGCCGCCGCCGGATGCCGCGCAGCCCGGTACCGCGCTGCGGGTCCGCGCCGCCCGGCCCGTCGTCGGTGACGACCAGCCGCAGTACGCCCCCGGCGTGCCGGATGTCGACGGTCACCCGCTCGGCGTGCCGGCTCGCGTTGGCCAGCGCCTCGATGACCGCGAAGTAGGCGGCCGACTCGACCGGGGCCGGCGGGCGGCCGGGCAGGTCCACGGTCACGTCGACCGGCAGGGGGCTGTCCAACGCCACGGCCCGGACCGCGTCGCCGAGGCCGCGCTCGGCGAGCACCGGCGGGTGGATGCCCCGGACCAGGTCGCGCAGCTCGGCCAGGGCCGTCGCCGAGGCATCGCGGGTCTGGCGCAGCAGCTCCCGGGCGGCGGCCGGATCGCGGTCCAGCAACTGCTCGATGGCGTTGAGGCTGAGCCCGACGGCCACCATCCGCGCCTGCGCGCCGTCGTGCAGGTCCCGCTCGATGCGGCGCAGCTCGGCCGCCTGCGCGTCCACCGCGTCGGCGCGGGTCTCGGTCAGGCGCTCCACCCGGGCGGCCAGCCGGTCGGACTCCGCCTGCAGGACGGCGGCCCGGGTCGGGCGCAGCAGCAGCGCGCTCCAGCCCACGATCGCGCGGCGCACCGGCACGGCCAGCAGCAGGCCGGCCAGGCCGAGGACGAGCCCGAGCAGGCAGCTCAGCCACCCCGGCACCGCGGCGAGGGCCGGCACAAGGGCCTGGGCCGGGCGCCACAGGTACCACGGCGGGATCCAGATTCCGGTGATCAGCCCGAGCGGTAGGCCCCACAGCGGCCACCACAGCAGCGGCCAGAACAGCCCGAGGAAGAAGTACCCGACCAGCACCGCCGGGATCACGGCGAGCAGCCCGACGACGGGGGCGGTGACCAGCCAGGCGAAGTCCCGCCAGGTGGCCCGGTCGCGGTACAGCCACGGGAAGTACTGCGCCCGGGCGGCGGCCTCGCGCGTCTTGTAGAGATGCCGGTCGGCCCGGTAGCGCCCGTCCGGGTCGGGCTCGGGCGCCGCCGGGCGCGGCAGGTACGGCTGGGGGATGGTCACGCCGCCCCACCCGGCCGCCAGGCGCCGGTAGCGGTTCAGGGCGGGGCGCAGGGCCTGGGCGCCCATCGTGATGCCGAAACCACCGGCGAGGATCACCCCGAGCAGCAGGAGCGCGAGCGGGATCAGGCCGAGCAGGGCCAGCCCGGCCAGCGCCACCGCGTGCCACGCCGCCTGGAAACTCCGGCCGGTCCAGGCGGACAGGCCCGATCTGCGCCACCATGAGCGCTCCCTGCGCCCGAGCCAGCGGCCGGCCCAGCGGCCGTGCAGCCGCACCGCGGCCGGCCCGGCGGCGACCCCGAGGACCACCGCCGCCACCCCCGCTGCCCGGCCGGCGCCACCGAGGGCGATCGCGGCGATCAGACCGCCGGCGACCCCGACCGCGGGTATCGCCGCGAGCAGGGCGCCGACCGGGCCGTAGAGCACCAGCCAGAGCCAGTCGCGGGTGGTCGCCGGGTCCGCGGAGAGCCACGCCAGGCGCCCCAGGAACGCCGGCGTCCGGGGCGTGCGGTAGAGGTGCGCGTCGTGCTCGTACCAGCCATCCGGCCGCCGCACGGGTTCGGGCGCCCGGCCGGGCCGGTACAGGGTGGGGATCTCGACGCCGCTCCACCGACCGGCCAGGGCACGCGACAGCCCGGTCAGGCGGCGCGACCCCGCGACCCCCGCCGGGTAGGTCACCACGAGCGTGGCGGCCACCACCATCGCCAGGGCGTAGCCGAACCCCGCCACGGCGAGCGCTACGAGGGCCAGCCCGCGCAGCGGTGCGACCGCCCATTCCCGCGGGGATGCCCAGACCGACCGGTTCATGCCGCAAGTCTGCCCGGCCTGGTCGGGCTGGCGCACTGCGGCTGAGTGCCGGCCGGGGTGTAGCTAGGCACACCCTGACCCGGCGCGCAGACACATTCTCGGCGGCCGATGCGGTTCGTAGCGTCGTCGGCATGGCGATCATCGAAGTCCGGAACCTGCACAAGCGGTACGGCGACACGGTCGCGGTGCACGACGTCTCGTTCGACGTCGAGCGCGGCGAGATCTTCGGCCTGCTCGGCCCCAACGGCGCCGGCAAGACCACCACCGTCGAGACGCTGGAAGGGTTGCGCCGCCCCGATTCCGGTGCCGTCCGGGTACTCGGCCTGGACCCGCAGCGGGACCGGGTCGAGCTGCGGCAGCGGGTCGGCGTCCAACTCCAGGAGGGCCGACTGCCGGAGCGGATCAAGGTGTGGGAGGCGCTGGACCTCTACGCCTCCTTCTACCGCCAACCGGCCGACTGGCGTCAGCTCATGGCCGACCTGGGCCTGTCCGACAAGCGCGACGCCGCCTACGGGCGGCTCTCCGGCGGCCAGAAGCAGCGCCTGTCCGTCGCGCTCGCCCTGGTGGGCAACCCCGAGGTGGCCATACTGGACGAGCTGACGACCGGGCTGGACCCGGAGGCGCGGCGCGAGGTGTGGCACCTGATCCGGGCGGTGCGCGCCCGCGGCGTCACCGTCGTGCTGGTCACCCACTTCATGGACGAGGCCGAACGGCTGTGCGACCGGCTGGCCGTGCTCAAGGCCGGCCGGGTCGTGGCCCTGGACACCCCGGCCGCGCTCGTCGCCGCCGTGCCCGCGCGGCGGGGCGAGCGGCCCACCCTCGAAGACGCGTTCCTCTCGCTGACCCAGGAGGTCTGAGCCGTGCCGACCGTGCTGAAGTTGTCCATTGTGGAAATCAAGCTGTACCTGCGCGAGCCGCTCGGCGTGTTCTTCGCCGTGCTGTTCCCCGCCGTGCTGCTCGTGGTGCTGGGCTCGGCCATTCCCGCCTTCCGTGACCCCAGCGCGGACATCGGCGGCCGGGTGCCGATCGAGTTCTTCTTCCCGATCGCCCTCGCCCTCGCCATCGCCACCGCGATGCTGGTCCCTCTGCTGAACACGCTGGCGCTGTACCGGGAAAGGGGGGTGCTGCGCCGGCTCGCGACGACGCCGGCCTCCCCGGCGGCGCTGCTGGGCGCGCAGGTGGCGGTGAACCTGCTGGCGCTGCTGGCCGGCTGCCTGCTGGCGTGGCTGGCCGGGCGCCTGGCCTTCGGCATCCCCCTGCCGGGCAACCCGGCCGGCTTCGCGCTGGCGCTCGTGCTGGGCGCTGCCGCGATGGGCGCGTTGGCGCTGTGCCTGGCCGCGGTGGCCAAGAGCGCCAGGGCGGCCGCCGGGATCGGGCAGGTGGTGTACTTCCCGATGCTGTTCTTCGCGGGGGTGTGGACGCCCGGCCCCCTGATGCCCGCGGCGGTGCGGCGCGTCGCCGACTTCGTCCCGCTGGGCGCGGCGTCCCAGGCGCTGCAGGACACGTGGGCCGGCGGCTGGCCGCGGCCGCTACACCTGGCCGTGGCCGCCGCGTCGGTCGCCCTGTTCGGCGGCCTCGCGGTCCGGTTCTTCCGCTGGACCTGACGCATCCGGGCGGTGGGTGCGCCCGGCGGAGGCCGGGGCGCCCGCCGCTGTGCTGAGACAATGCCCAGGTGATCATCCTGATGCACAGCTCCAAGACGATGCGGCTGCCGTCGTCCGGCACGCGGCCCAGTGGGACGCCGGTGCTCATCGACCGCGCGGCGGAGCTGATCGGGCGGCTCCGGGCGCTCACGCCGGCGCACCTGGCGCGGGCCATGACAATCTCGGCCGAGCTGGCCGCGAGGACCAGGGCGCAGTACGACGACTGGACGGCGGAGCCCACCGCCCCGGCGGCCGAGACGTTCGTCGGTGACATCTACAGCGGCCTGCGCGTCGACTCGTTCGGCCCGGCCGACCGCCGGTACGCCGACGCGCACCTCCGGATCCTGTCCGGCCTGTACGGCATCCTGCGGCCCTTCGACGGCATCCAGCCCTACCGGCTGGAGATGGGCTACCGCCTGCCGGACCTGAACCTGTACCGGTTCTGGGGCGGCGCGATCGCCGAGCAGTTGCCGGCCGAGGGCCGGATCGTCAACCTCGCGGCGGCCGAGTACAGCCGCACGGTCACCAGGTACGTCGATGCCGACCGGGTCGTGACCCCGAAGTTCCTGACCGTCGACGGGCAGACCGGGCAGCCGAAGTTCGTCGTCGTGCACGCCAAGATCGCCCGGGGCGCCTTCGCCCGGTGGATGGTCACGACCCGCGCCACCGACCTGACCGGCTTCGCCGACATCGGCTACGCGTACGACAAGGCGCTCAGCTCACAGCGCGAACCCGTCTACGTGTGCGAGCGGTTCGGCGGGAAGGGCCTGTCCGTGCGGCTCACCTGACGCGGTACGGTCATCGGCCGGCCAGGCGGGCTTCGGCGGCCCGCCAGGCCGCCCGGTCGCCCCGCGGCCCGTACCGTCCTCGCCCGGCCCGATCAGCGGACGCTCACCGCGGGCCGGCCGCCGCCGGGACGACGGCCCGGTTGCCGGCGTCGCCGCGCCGAGCGCGGCCGGCGGCCGTGCGTCGTGTTGTAGTCTGCGGTCCCCAACGGCCGGCGAGGAGGTGCCAGTGCGGTGACGCCACCCATCGCGCTGCCGCCCTGCGAACCCGGCGGCCCCGACCCCGTGGCGGTGTCCGCCGCGATCCGGGAGTGGGTGACGTCGCCGGCCCTGGCGGAACTGGTCGGCCACTTCGGCGGCGAGGTGCCCGCCGGCCCGCTCGGGTCGGTGCTGGACCGGGTGGCGGAGTTCTCGCGGGTGTGGGATTTCCGTGCCGGCGTCCGGGAACGCTTCGACACGACCCACGTCGACTACGGGGACGACCTCGACGCCCGGCTACGCGCCCTGATCCACACGCTCGGACTCGGCGACCGGGAGTGGCCCGCCCACGACCGCTACGACCACCTCGTCGTGCTGGGCGGAGGCATCCGCGTGACCCTTGGCCGCGCCGAGTACGCCGCCCGGTTGCTCGCGGGCCTGCGCGTCCGGACCGTCGCCGGGCTGGGCAGCCTCCGGTGGCGCGACGACCGCGAACACCGCGAGGCGGCTCGCCTCGGCCTCGGCCCGATCGAGACCGAGGCCGACATGATGCTGACCGGGCTGCGCCGGTACCTGGACCTCGCCGAGCCCGCAACCGCGCGCGAGGGCGACGGTTGGTGGCACCGCGTCTGGGCCGAACCGCGCCCGGGCATCGAGGAAGTCCACGTGCTCGCCGCCGCGTCGACCCGGCCACCGCGCCGGGCGAACACGGCCGACACGCTCCTGGGCTGGGCCGAACACGTCCACACGCCGGGCCGGGCCGAGCGCGTGCTGCTCATCACCAACCACCCGTACGTCCTGCACCAGCACTGCGACGCCGTCCGGCTGCTCGGCGGCCGCTACGGATGCGGCATCGAGACGATCGGCTTCGACGACCTCGCCCGACACACGTGGGGCCGGCCGCTGCGCACCACCGAACTGCTCCAGGAGGTCCGCTCCTCACTGCTGGCCATGCGCCAACTCCACACCGCCCTCGCCCACGCCACCGCATAACCGCCCTGGGTCACGCTGCTGCCCTCTGCCTCCCCGGGCCGGCCATGGGCGGATCTTGGTACCGATCTGGTCGGAAAAACAGAAAGCGGCGTGTCGTACCAAGATCTCGCCCCGGGGGCTGCCCTTCAAGATCGACGGGGTGGTCCAGCGCCGGCATACTGGGCGGGTGGCTGGTCGACGGGAGCGGCGACGGCGGCGGTGGGCGTCCGGCAGGCAGCGGGAGATCCTCAGCCGGCCGGTGCTGCGCGGACCCAAGCCGGGGCGCTGGACGCGTTACGCCCAGTTCGACCGGCCGAATTGGATCGCCGTCGTTGTCGGGTTGGCCGTGGGCGGCGCGCTGCTCGCCATCGGCATCGACGAGTGGCACGACCACTATCTGCTGGAGGCCCGCGGGGTCGTGACGACCGGCCGGATCGTGGAGGTCCAGGGCGGCAAGCGCACGTCCCTGACCGTGCAGTTCACGACGGCCGCCGGTGACGAGGTCACGGCCGAGGTTATCGATCCCTCCGCGAGCACGAAGCAGGAGGAGGGCGCGCCGATCACCCTGCGCTACGACCCGCAGGCCCCCGACCGGGTGGCCGATGTCAAGGATGACGTGGCGGTCGGCTCGCGATGGTTGCTCGTCGCCGCCGGCGGGGCGCTGCTGGCCGGGACCGGGTGGGCCGCGTGGCGGCTTGTCTCCGCCCGCACCGGCAGGGCCCGCGGGCGGGGCCGCGCTCCCCGCTGAGCCACGACCGGCGGGCGCGGGCCCACCGGCCGGTCAGCGGTACACAACCAAGGCCCAGGCCAGACCCGCTACCCGGTCAACGATGCGCGACCAAAACCCCAGGCCAGACCCCACAGGCCCAGCGGCGCGACCACAACCCAGGCCAGACCCACAGGCCGGCCAGCAGTAGGCGACCAACGCCCCAGGCCAGAAGTCGCGGGCCGGTCAGCGGTGCGCGAGCGCGGCCCAGGTCGGGACTGCCGGCTGGCACCGCTTCGTGCGGCCCTCGGCTCCACACGCGCCGACATGATCATGCACACGCGCTGCTGCCTAACATGCTATGGGCCGATGAGAAGGTTAGGACGCCGGAAGCGGTATCGGTCAATGTGTGGGCGGCGCGGCGGTAGTCGCGCAGGGATCTTGAAGCACTTCATCCGGGCCAGGGCGTGTTCGACCTGCGCGCGGACGGTGCGGTGCTGCTTGTTCAGGTCGGCTTTCCAGCCGGGTAGCTCGGCGCCGTCGGTGGGCTTGCGGTACGGGATGATCACCTGCGGGTTGCCGCGGTAGGCGCCGTCGGCCATGACCCGTTCTACCGGCGAGTTTCTGGTCGATGGCGCTCATACATCCGCTTTCCGATCAGCGGATGGACGACCCGGACGGCGAGCAACGCGATCGACAGCAGCACACCAAGTGTCGAGAACTCCGGCGAGATGTCCATGATCGTGCCTCCACTCAGGCCGGTCGCGGGCACCGATTAGCATCCGATGCGACCTACACCGCAATCCCATCTAGCTAGCGTCACAAGCTAAATGGCGGTGGAACTATCTGGCCAGCCGCTGGACGGGGATCCGGAGGAGGCGGTACGGGAGGGTGCTCCGCCTCCTTCTTGCTGTGCCCGTGCGCCGGGGCCGACACCGGCCACGAACGTGGGCGGTGGTGGTCAGGCCGCGCCGAGTAGGAGGCCGGTCACGGTTGCCAGCCGAGGAGGTGCCAACAGGCGAGCCAGGCAAGGTAGCCGACGCTGACGATGGTGAAGAGGGAGTAGCCGGCGCGGGTCGTGACCCGCTCGGCCGGTCGCCGCAGGGCGCGCACGGCGGCCACCGCGGTCGGTGCGGTGAGCACCGCGCTGACCAGTGGCAGCGCCAGCAGCGCGGCGACGGGGGTCGGAATGCCGTAGAGGATGGCCGACGGATCGGCCAGCGTCGCCGCCATCAGCACGGGGAATCCGACGAGGAAGGCGGCGTTGGCCGCGCCCAGTCCGGCGGCAAGCCACCGGCGGGCGGCGCCCGGTCGGCGTCGCAGGGTACCGATCGGGGCCATCACCACGGCGGCCAGCGAGCTGGCCAGGATGAGCGCGGCGATGGCCAGCTGCACCGGTGGAGTTTCCCACCACGGCATGCGTTGCAGGCTGGCGCTGCCGGTCAGCAGCCAGCCGTCGTCGAGCATCGCCGACTACCTCGCCACCCAGCAAGACATCGTCCAACGCCTCAACACCGCCACCACGGCCGCCGACCGCAACACCGCCCTAGCCGACCTGCTCGCCCACGCCGACCGACACCGCGACCTCATCGAGGAAGCCACCCGCTACCAGACCAGCCACGGCAACTTCGCCACAGACCCCTTCGCCGACCGCCGCGAACCCGCCGACCAGACGAAGCCCGCGAAGCGCACCGTGCGCAGCCGTAAAACCGAGAAGTAGACGCCCGGCGCCGCCCAAGATCGCAGGCTGGCTCAAAACGT
>NZ_BBQH01000093.1 GCF_018397995.1 Rhizomonospora bruguierae | reverse complement strand
GCGCGGGCGCGCGGGCGCGCGGGCGGGCCTCGCACAGCGGCGGATCTCGGTGCAGGCCGCTGGGTCGCCCGAACCGGCGGACTGACCGCGAACGGAAGCCGGGGACCGAACCTCGCGGCTGCGGCCCCCGGCTTCCGCTAATCCGTCGCGTTCTTTGCCAGGCGGTTAGTGGCGAACCCGCTGCTCGCCGACCACCGCGGCGCCCGGGGGAGGAAGCCCCGGAAACCCGGTCAGGTGCGGCGCCCGCAGGTGGGGCAGGCCGGCGGTGCGGGCCGGCGCGCGGCCAGGGCGGCGAGCGCGAAGGCGCCGACGAACGCGCCGGCCGACACGACCGCGACGAGGATGCCCGCGATCACGAGGCGGCGCCACTCGACGGCGGTGTTGCCGTCCGGGTTCAGCAGCGGGTTCTGCGCGATCGGCGCGACCGCGAGCAGCCCGGCCGCCGGCAGCAGCAGGACGCCGGCCCAGAGCACCCGGGCATCCCGCCGGGCGAGGAACGCGACGCCGGCGACCGCCCAGCCCAGCAGCAGGAGCGCGGCGACGTCGGGCAGCAGGCTCCGCGCCAGGGTCTGATACGCGCCGTACGCGCCCGCCAGGGACGAAGCCCACCAGCCGCCGACGACGGCCAGGGCGGCCGGTGCCGCGACGGCGAGCCGGGTGGCCACGCCCCGGTGCGCCGGCAGCGCGAGCGCCACCGCGCCGAGCGCCAACTGTGGCAGCAGGACCAGCAGCGGGGGCCGCTGGTAGTCGAGCAGCCGCGCCGCCGGGGCGGCGGCCGTGAGCGCCAGCGACGCCGCGACCGGCCAGCGCGCCCAGCGACCCGGCAGCAGCACCGCGCCGAGCACCGCGGCGAGCCAGGCGAGCCAGATCGGGCCGCCGACCGTGCTGAACGGGCCCACGGTCGGGGTGAACCACCACTGCGGTCGTTGCGTCTCCAACGGCAGGTACACGACGGCCAGGGCGCCGCAGAGGGCGAGCGCGGTCACGGCGGCCAGCCGCGCGCCGGGCAGCAGGCCGGTCGCGCCCGCGATGCCCAGCCGCTCCCGGCCGCCCGCCACCAGCACGTCCGCGACGTCCGCCGGGCTCGGCCAGCGCTGGTCGGGGGCGGCGCCCTCCAGGTAGGTCGCCACGATCTCCTCGCCACGGTCCGCCCGGTACCGGGCGGGATAGGCCCGGATGAGCCGCCGGTACCGCCGCTCCAGCGCCCCGCTCATGCGGTACCGCCGGCAAGCCTTGGGCTCGCGGCGGCGGAGCCGACCGCGGAGCCGGCCCCGGAGCGGCCGGTGGAGCCAGCGGCGGAGCGGGCGGCGCGCCGGTCGAGCCCGAGGCGGGCCGCGGCGGCGTTGCGGTCCAGCCGCTCGGCCTCGGCGGTGAGCGCGACGCTCCCGGCCTCGGTCAGCCGGTAGTACCGGCGCAGCCGCCCGTCGGCGACCTCCTCCCGGTCCCGCTCGAGCAGGCCGGCATCGGCGAGCCGGTCCAGCGCGCCGTAGAGGGTGCCGGGGCGCAGCTTGAGCCGCCCGCCGGAGAGCCCGGCGACCTCGCGGATGATCTCGTACCCGTAGCGCGGCTCCGGCGCGAGCGCGGTGAGGATCAGGAACGTCGGTTCCCGCATCGGTCCTGTCATGGTGCCTAACCTACCAGTTGCCGATATATATCGGGTACCGGCGGGGACTTTCCGGCCCGCCTATGCTGGGGCGCATGGAAATGACCTTGGCCGATGAACTGCTCCTGATCTCCTACGACGACGCCGGGGTGCCCCAAGCGGCCACCCTGCCCCTCGACTACGGCCTGGCCGGCGCGCTGCTGATCGACCTGGCGCTGGCCGGTCGGGTCGACGTGGTCGACGGTCGCGTCGTGGTCACCAACCCGGCACCCACCGGCGTGCCCCTGCTCGACAGCGCGCTGGAGCGCGTCGGCGGCGAGGGACGCAAACGCACCCCGCAGGACTGCGTCCGCCTGCTCTCCCGGGGTCTGCGCGAACGGGCCCTGGACCGGCTGGTCGAGGCGAACATCCTGCGCCGCGACCAGGACCGGGTGCTGTGGATCATCCCGCGCACCATCTACCCGTCGACGACCGGCACCGAGCCGGCGGCCGAGACCGCCGCCCGGCACCGGCTGCGCACCGCCCTCGACCGCGGCACCGCGGACGCTCGCACCGCCGCCCTGGCGGCGCTGGTCCGCGCCGTCGGGCTGGAGAAGACGATCGCGCCGGACCGCCCGGTGCGGCAGACCCGCGAGCGCCTCGGCGAACTGGCACAGGGCAACTGGGCGGCCGAGGCCGTCCGCCGGGCGGTGCAGGAAATGCAGGCCGCGATCATCGCGGTCGGCGCCGCGACCGCCGCCACCGCCGCCGCCGTCACCGCCACGTAGGCGGCCGAATCGGGGCATTGGCGAAGCTCCGTCCGATCGGGACCTGTCGACAACCCGACGGCCGCTTCCCAGCGACCGGGCCACCTCGTACTCTGCGGCGGCAGTTCACCGGGCGCGGGGGGCGCCCGGCCGGTGGTGGGGAGCTGGTCTCGTGGCGGTCGTCGAGTCACGCGTCAGCGTCTGGGAGGCGCTGGCCGGACGGGCTCCGGGTCGGCCGGCGGGGCCGGCCGAGCCGGGCCTGTGGGCGGCCGTCCTGGAGCGGCTCAACCCGGCCCGGGCCCGGCCGGTGCTGCGCGACGGCATCGAGACGAGCGAACTGGTCAGCGCCCGCGGCGCCGCCTACGTGATGCTGCGCTCGCCGGACGACGGCGCGCGCGCCTGCTACCTGCGGCTGGCCCCCGAGGAAACGGCGCTGGCCCAGCTCATGGACGGCACCCGCACCGTCGCCCGGCTGGTCGCCGAGTTCGCCCGGATCAGCGGGCGGCTGGCCCCCGACCAGGTCCGCCGGGTCGTCGCCGACCTCGCCGGCAACCGGATGCTCGACGAACTGCCGGTGGACGCGTTCGGGCCGCTCCAGCGGGTCCGCCGCCAACCGTGGCCCGTCCGCTGGGGGCACACGCTGCTGGCGGTCGCCCGCGGCCGGCGGATGGTACTGGCCAATGTGGACCCACTGGTCGACGGGCTCTACCGGTACGGCGGGAAGTGGCTGTTCACCCGCGCGGCGGCCGCGGTGTGCGCGGTGCTCGCGGTGGCGGGATTCGCCGCGTTCGGGTGGACGTGGTGGCGCGGCGAGCAGTCGGTGTTCCTCACCCGCGGCTCCTACGCGGCCGGCGCCGCGGTACTGCTCGGCCTGAACATCCTCGCACTCGCCTGCCACGAACTGGGGCACGCGCTGGCCACCAAGCACGCCGGGCGGCGCATCCCGGCCGCGGGCGTGCTGGTCTACTTCGGAATCCCCTCGGTGTTCGTGGACACCACGGACGTGTGGATGGCCGGACGGCGGGCCCGGATGCTGGCCACCGCCGCCGGACCGGGCGCCGGCCTCGTGCTGGCCGGCACCGCGGGGCTGGTCGGCCTGGCGTTCCCCGCGCTCGCGCCGTCGGCGTTCAAGCTCGCCTTCGCCTGGTACCTCAACGCGCTGTTCAACCTCAACCCGTTCCTCGCCCTCGACGGCTACTACCTGCTGATGGACTGGCTGGAGGTGCCCAACCTGCGCACCCGCGGCCTGTCCTGGGTGGCCGCCCGGCTGCGCCGCCGGCCGCCGTCCTGGTCCCAACTGGACGGCGAGGGCCGGCTGGTCGCCCTCTACGGCACGCTCGCGGTGCTGTGGCTGGTCATCGCCGTCAACATCGGGTACCGCGTCTGGGTGGACCGGGTCGCCGGGCTGACCACCGGCCTGTGGCGGGCCGGTTGGGGCGCCCGGCTGCTGCTCGCCGCCGTGGTCGCGGGCCTGGCCGCACCCGCCCTCTACGCGGCCGTCACCTGGGCCGCCCGCCGGGTCCGCCGGCTGCGGCGGCAGTGGGGCGAGCAGCGCCACGCCACCGACCGGCCACGCCGCCTGGACGCCCTGCGCGCCAGCCCGCTGCGCCACCTCCCCGAGTTCGCCCTCGGCCTGCTCGCCCTGCGCTCACGGTGGGAGCACCCGCGCACCGGCGAACACCTCGTGCTCGCCGGCGGCGCCCAGCGCCGGGTGTACGTGGTCGTCGACGGCGCCCTCGAAGCCCGCCACCCGGACGACCCCGGCGGCTACGTCCGCCAGCGCGTCGGCGCCGGCGGCGTCGTCGGCCTGGCCGCCGCGCTGACCGGCGCGCCGTCCCCGCTGTCCTGGCGCACCGCCGGCACCACCCTGCTGTCCATCCCCGCCGGCACGATGGTCCAGGCGGTCGGCCCGATCCCCGGACCGCCCGCCACCGACCGCGACGAGGCCGAGCACCTGTTCGCGCAGACCCCCGCCCTGGCCAACCTCAGCGACGAGGACCGCCTGGGCCTGCTGGCCCGCTCCCGCCCGGTCAGCCTGGAACCGGGTGCCCCCGTGCGCCTGCCCGGGCCGAACGCCGCCATCATTGTCGCCGCCGGCGTGCTCACCCTGCACGGCGGCACCCAGGTCCGCCGGGGCACGATGATCGGACCGGTCGGCGAGCAGTTGACGGTGCCGGTCGCCGAGGCGCGCACCCACGTGCGCCTGTGGACCCTCCCCGCCGTCTCCGGCCTGCCGCTGCTGCTCGGCGCCCCGCGCGACGCCGCCGGCCCGTCCGCCGGCGACCCGTCCGATCCGGGCCACGCCCCCACCGACGGCGTCCACCCGGCCGCCGGCTACCCGCCGCTCGCCGCCCCACCCGGCCCGCCACCGGACGGCGTCGACGGCGGCGCCGACCGCCGCTTCGAGCGCCGCCTCTGGTGGCTGGTGCTGGCCTTCCTGCTGCTCGCGCTTCTGCTCACCACCACCAACTTCTTCCCCGGGCCGGCCTGGGCCGAGATGCCCGCCGACCGCGCCCTGCTCACGGCGCGGTCCGGCGCGGTCACGGTCACCCTCAACGGCCGCGACCTCGTCCTGCGCGAGGGCGACGACCTGTACGTGCGCCAGTCCGACCGGGTCCACGTCCACGACCGCTCCACGGCCCGCCTGACGTTCCGCGGCGGCTCCGCCGTGGTGCTGTGCGCCGGCAGTTCGGTGGCCATCGGTCCGCTGTGGAGCGAGACCGGGCGGGTCTACGGCCCACACGGGACGCTCGACCTGCTCGACGGCCGCGCGCTGGCCGACACGGCCACCACGAGCGGCGCCTTCCAGCCCCTGACGCTCACCATCACGTCGAGCGGGCGCACCATCGCCAACGTCGACCAAGCCTGGTACGCGGTCGGCAACGGCGGCACCGTGGTCTCGGCCGGCCTCGTCATGTCCGACAGCGCCCCCCAGGTCCCGACCGGCCAGCCCCTCACCTGCGGCGACGGGATCCCGGTCCCGCCGCCGGGCGGCAGCCCGACCCGGTCCGACGCCCCCACGCTCCCGGTACCGGAGCCCACCCTGACGCCGACGCCCAGCCCCACCGCGCCCGGGGAAACGGCACCGCCGGGTGAATCCGCCGACCCCACGAACCCACCGGCGACGGGAAGCCTCGGGCCGGGGCCGACCCTGACCCGGGCCGCGCCCCCCGCGACCACGTGGCCCTCGTCGCCCGTCAACCAGGCGCCGGTGATCACCTGGCTTACCGAGCCGAGCGGCACCATCGCGCAGACCATCGACACCGGCGGCGGCTGCACCGGCGAACCGCGGATGCTCCCCGCCTCGGTCGTCGTGACCGACGACGGCCCGCTGGAGAACCTCAGGGTCGTCCTGCACTGGAGCGGCTTCGCGGGCGGCTCGGAGACCATGTCGGGGGACGGCCCGTGGATCAGCACCGTCGGGCCCATCCCCTACCCCGGCAGCTCGAACGCGGGCGGCTCGCTGAAGGTCTGGGTCACCGCCACCGACGGCCAGGCCACCTCGTCGCTCGACGGCACACCGATCACGGTCGCCGACTGCCGGCCGGTCATCATCGGATAAGGAGTACAGGTGCTCTGTTGGTTCTGCGCCAAGTCGGCGCGCGGGTCGTGCCGGTTCTGCGGCCGGGGCGTCTGCGAGGACCACGCCCGCTTCGGCCCGTACCTGCTGGAGGTGCACCGCTCCGAGACCCGCCGCCGGGTGGAGGGCCTGGTGGTGGAGGACGCCCTCCAGTGCGGCACCTGCCGGCCCCGACCCCAGCCGGTCCCGATCCCCGAACTCGACTGATCGCCAGCGGCCGGCACGCCTGGCTACTCTCCCCGGCGTAGCAATACGTACCGCATACGCCCGGGGGCGTAGGGAAAGAGTCTCCGCCGGCCCAATGCGGCCGGCCTAGTCCGGGAGCCAAGCTCGGTTCAGGCACGGAGGAGGTTGAGATGACCGACAGTGACCGGCCGCGGGGGCCGGGCCGTATCCGCACGTCGGACGCCGAGCGGGAGCAGATCGCGCAGGTGCTGCGGGCCGCGATGGGGGAAGGCCGGCTCACCCTGGTCGAGGGCGAGGAGCGGCTGGCCGCCGCCTACGCCGCCACCTACCGCGACGAGCTGCCGCCGCTCACCGCCGACCTGCCCGCCCAGGGCCGGGAGGCGCTGGCCCGCACGCCGCAGGCGCGGGCCGAGACGAACCGGCGCCTGCGCTGGCACGGTGCCCGGCTGGTCGCGGTCGCGGCGGTGCTGACCGGGCTGTGGGTGCTGTCCGGCGCCCACTTCTTCTGGCCGGCCGTACCGCTGATGATCCTGACCTTCGTGTTCCTGCGCCGGCTGCGCTGGGCCCGCTACGGTGGCGGGCCGGGCTGGTACGGCCCGCGCGGCGGCTGGCACCACGGCGCACGCGGTACCGGCGGCTGACGGGAGGCCACGGCGCGGGCCCGCCGTCCGCGCGGTGCCCGGCACGGCCCCGGCGCGGGCCGATCATCCACGCGAGGCCCGCCACGGGCCCGCCGTACGCGCGAGGCCCGGTTTGGCTCCGGCGCCGGACCGGTCGTCCGCGCGGTGCCCGCCGCGCGAGTCCCACTCCCCGCGCGCCGGGGCACGCCACACCGCGCCACGCCGGGTGATCTAGATCACCGGCCGCGCCACCTGCTCTTGTCCATAGTGGACCGTGTCGGTCGTTGAACCCGTAAACCCCCGCTGGCACAGTGGCGGCGCTGACCGGCACGGTGACCATGGGACGGGGGTTCGACGGGCGATGATGGGACCCTCCCACGCGCTGTCCGGCGCGGCGGTGTGGCTGGCCGGCTCGTGGGCGCTCGACACGTTCGCCGGCTACCCGCAGTCGCCGCTGACGATCGCGATCGGCACGGCGGTCTGCGCCGGCTCCGCGCTGCTGCCCGACCTGGACCTCTCCGGCCGGGTCACCGCGAACAAGGGCGGCGCCACGGTCGCCCACACGTTCGGGGTGGTCTCGCTGTTCCTCGCCGAGGTGATCGAGAAGTTCTCGCTCGGCGTGTACGAACTGACCCGGGGCCGCAAGGACCCCGCCCGGGTGAACGGGCACCGCACGCTCACCCACACCCTGCCCTTCACCGCGCTCGTCGGCTGGGGTACGACCGCGCTGTGCACGGCCTTCGGCAAGTGGGCGGTGCTCGGCATCCTGTTCCTGACCATCGGGCTGGCGCTGCGGGGCCTGTTCGAGCACTGGGCGAAGCGGGCCGGCTGGCTCGTCGTGACGCTGGTCTCGGCCGGTACCGCACTGCTGGCGTTCCGCAACCTGGACGGCCACCGGGGCTACCCGATGCTGGGGCTCGCGGTCGGCGTGGGTTGCCTGACCCACCTGCTCGGCGACCTGATCACCCGCGCGGGGGTGCCGATCCTGTGGCCGCTGTCGCGCAAGCACCGGCGCTGGCGCATGATCGGCCTGCCGGATTCCATCGCCATCCGCGCCGGCGGGACCGCCGAGATCGTGGTGCTGCGCGGCGCCTTCATCGCCGTGGCGCTGATGGCCGCCGCGGCCCTGGTCGGCCCGGACCTGATCCGCTTCTTCCACGCGGCCGACTGACTGAACACCGGCGAACTGCCCGCACCACGATCACATTCCGCTCGCCGTCCGGATGGCCGGACCGTCCAGCACCACTCAACCCACTTCGGACGCGGGGCAATTCGGTCGCGCCCGGGAAACCCGCTGTGGTTTCCTGGCCCGCGAACGCGTCCACCGAGCGCATCCACCGAGCAAGGAGCAGACATGCGAGCGACGTTCACCTCTTTCGGAGCTCTGTTGCCCATTCGCTCGAAGGATGTGACGTTTGTCCGCGGATCCGCTGCACGAGGTGCGCACTCTCAATCTCGGGATTCTGGCGCATGTTGACGCCGGTAAGACCACGCTGACCGAACGGCTGCTCCACGCGGCCGGGGTCACCGCCCGGCTCGGCAGCGTCGACGCCGGCACGACGCAGACAGACTCGCTGGCGCTGGAACGCCAGCGGGGCATCACCATTCGCTCGGCCGTCGCAGCGCTGCACATCGGCGGCACCGAGGTCAACATCATCGACACTCCCGGGCACCCTGATTTCATCGCCGAGGTCGACCGGGTTCTCGGCGTGCTCGACGGGGCGGTGCTGGTGGTGTCCGCCGTCGAGGGCGTCCAGCCGCAAACCCGCCTGCTGATGCGGGCGCTGCGGCGGCTGCGCGTACCCACGCTGATCTTCATCAACAAGACGGACCGGCGCGGCGCTGACGCGCGGCGGGTGTCCGCGGAGATCGCGCGGCGCCTGGACGTGACGGTGGTATCCACCACCGCGCCCACCGCGGCGCTGGCCGACGTACTGGCCGGTGTGGACGATGCGCTGCTGCGGGAGTATGTGGCGGACGAGGCGAGCGTGACGGGCCGGCGACTGCGCGCGGAGCTGGCCGCCCAGACGGCCCAGTGCGCCGTGCACCCGGTGTTCGAGGGCTCGGCGATGACCGGAGCCGGGGTGGACGAGCTGATGGCGGGCCTGGTGGAGCTGCTGCCCACGGCCGCCGGCGAGCCCACCCGGCCGCTGCGGGGCCGGATCTTCAAGGTGGAGCGGGGACCCGCGGGCGAGAAGGTGGCCTACGTGCGGATGTTCGACGGCAAGCTGCGGGTACGCGATCATCCGACCGGCGGTCGCGACCGGATCACCGCGATCCACCGGCTCGACAACGGGGTATGGGCGCGGCGCGACACGGTGGTGGCGGGCCAGATCGCGGCGCTGCGCGGCCTCGCCGGCGTCCGGGTCGGAGACACCCTGGGCGACGATTCCGCTCAGCTGGACCGTCACTTCGCGCCACCGATGCTGGAAGCCCTCGCCGTTGCCCGCCGTTCGGGGGACGGCGGGCGACTGCGCTCGGCGCTGATCCTGCTGTCCGAGCAGGATCCGCTGATCAACGTACGCGCGGACGAGCGGGACGGCACGGCCGTGTCGCTCTACGGCGAGGTGCAGAAGGAGGTCATCCAGAGCACCCTGGCCGCCGAGTTCGGTGTCGACGCGGACTTCCTGCGGACCACGACGCTGAACGTGGAGCGGCCGAAAGCGACCGGCGAGGGGCTGGAGCGGCTGAACACGCCGTCGAATCCCTACCAGGCCACGATCGGGTTGCGGGTCGAGCCGGCGCCGCCTGGCTCGGGCGTGACGGTGCGCGTGCCCGTGGACTACCGGCTGGCGCCGCTCTACGTCTACCGGACGCTGGAGCTGTTCCAGGAGGCGATGGGCGCCTATGTGCGCGAGGCGCTCGCGGCCGGCCCGCACGGGTGGCCGGTGACCGATTGCGTGGTGACGATGACCGACTCGGGCTACAGCGTCGCCGATGGGCCGCCATCGCTGCGTGGGCCGACGAGCACGGCACAGGACTTCCGCAAGCTCACGCCGATCGTCGTGGCGCAGGCGCTGGCCGCCGGCGGGACGGTGGTCTGCGAACCGCTGGCCCGGGTGACCCTCGAGGTGCCCGCGCGGGCCCCCAGCGGGGTACTGAGCCTGCTCAGCAAGCTGGGGGCGATGGTGGAGGACCAGGTGGCACGCGCGGACGAGATGGTGATCGTGGCGGTTCTGACCGCGGCGGACGCTCAGGAGCTACACCGGACACTGCCGGCGGTGACCAGCGGCGAAGGGGTGCTGGAGTCCGCGTTCGCCGGTCACCGCCCGGTCCGCGGAATGCCACCGCGCCGCGGGTGACGCCCGGACGGAACCGGGCGGCGGTCAGGCCGCGTGACCGGGGGGCGCCGCCTCATCCGGGAGCGGGCGGCGGGGCGCCGGAATAGTGACGCCCCAGAGCACCGCGTCGGCCGGCGTGTCGATGTCGGCGTCGGTGGCGACCCCGTCGACGGACACGTCGACCACCTCGGACCGGTGCGCCAGCAGGTACGGCCGGGCACCCACGTCCACCTTGGCCAGTGTCGAGATCCCGGGCCAGTGGCGGCGGCCCAGCAGCATCGGGTGGTCGCGGCGGCCGGCGTAGGAGGCGCAGACCAGGGCGTCCGGGTACGGCAGGGCGGCCACCCGGCGCACCGCCGCCGCCGACACACCGGGCATGTCGACCGGCAGGACGACCACCGCTTCCGCCGCCGTGCCGGCCAGCGCCGCCAAGCCCGCCCGCACGGACGAGCCCAGGCCGCTCGTCCACTCCCCGTTGACCACGACCGTGGCGTCGCCCAGGTCAGCCTCGCGGCGGACCTCGTCCGCGGCCGCGCCGAGAACCACGACGACCGGCGCGCAATCCGCCTCGCGCAGCACGCCGAGCCCACGCTCCACCAGGGTCCGCCCGCCCTGGCGCAGCAGCGCCTTCGGTCCACCGACCCGCCGGCCCCCACCGGCGGCAAGCAGCAATCCCGCGTACCGGCTCACGCCACCCCCCAACCCCGCCACGACACACGTCGACCCACGGGTACCGCGTGAGCGTCGATCGAAAACAATTACCTTCCGTGATCAGTGGACGGCGTCCGCGTAGCACTCCACGGAACTGACGCCGAGCGGGAAGCGGACCGGCGTGGCGCCGAACAGCAGCCGCCGGGCCTCCTCACCGGCGGCGCGCACGGCTTCGCTCACCGCGCCGGCCAGCTCGGCCGGGCAGTGCACGATCACCTCGTCGTGCTGGAAGAACACCAACTCCGCCGGGGTGGGCGCCAGTTCGCGGCGGAGCGCGGCGAGCAGCGTCAACGCCCACTCGGCGGCGGTGGCCTGAATGACGAAGTTGCGGGTGAACCGCCCCCGCGCCCGCGCCGCCGCGCTCCGGCCGCCGGCCGACTCCTCCGGCGGCGGGCCCTCCAACGTCACCGGATCGTGCCAGGACGCCGACGTGGGCGGGCACGTGCGCCCCAACCAGGAGCTGACCAGCCCGCCGCCCTCCCCGGCGCGGGCCGCCGACTCCACGTACTCGAACGCGGTCGGGTAGCTGCCCCGCAACGCGGCCAGCGCCGGGACGGCCGCGCCGCCGGTCTGCCCGTACATGGCACCGAGCAGGGCCAGCTTGGCGCGGGCCCGGTCCCCGTTGAACGCGTCGGCGGCCAGCGCCGCGTACAGGTCGCCAGCGGCCCCCGCCGCGGCGAACCGGGCGTCGCCGGACACGGCGGCGAGCACCCGCGGCTCCAACTGCCCCGCGTCCGCCACCACGAACCGCCAGCCCCGGTCCGCCACCACGGCCCGCCGCACCACCTTCGGGATCTGCAGCGCACCCCCGCCGCGGGTCGCCCACCGCCCCGAGACCACGCCGGCCGGCACGTACTCCGGCCGGAAGCGGCCGTCGCGCACCCACGCGTCGCACCACGCCCAGCCGTGCGCCGTCCAGATGCGGTACAGCTCCTTGAACTCCAACAGCAGCGGTACCGCCGGATGGTCGACCCGGCGCAGCACCCAGGACCGGCTGTTCGGCACCTGCACGCCGGCCCGCGCGAAGGCGCGCACCACCTCGGCCGGGCGCTCCGGGTGCAGCCCCTTGACGCCGAACGCCTCGGCGATCCGGGCCGACAACTCGGCCAGCCGCTTCGGCGGGCCGCCCAGCACGGACGGCTCGCCCAGCAGGTCCAGCAGCAGCGCGTGGTGGATGTCGGCCCGCCACGGCAGCCCGGTGTGCCCCATCTCGGCGGCCACCAGCGCGCCGGCCGACTCCGCCGCCACCAGCAACCGGAAGCGCCCCGCGGGCGCACCGGCCACGGCGGCGCGCTGTAATCGGTACACCTCGATGAGGCCGGCGAGCGGGTCGAAGCCGGCGGGGGCCGGCGGCGGGGGCGTGGCATCGAACAGCGCGCCCTGCCGATCGCCGGGCGGCGCCGCCGGGCGCGGGGCCGGATCCTCCGGGACGGGCAGCCCGCGCGCCCTGGCCCAGGCCGCGGCGACCGACCGTGGCTCGCCCCAGCGGCCCGCGCACCCCAGCAGCAGCGCCTCGGTCAGCTCCGCGTCGTGACAGCGCGCCACCCGCACCCCGGCGCGCAGCAGCGGCGGGTAGATCTCGGCGGTCGACGACCACAGCCAGCGGGACGCCTGCGCGCGCTCGCGGTCGGCGACGGCGGCCGACAGCTCCGGCACGGATTCGACCGGCCCGGCCGGCCGGCCCTCCTCGTCGAGCACCCGCAGGCGCCACCCGCCGGACTCCCCCGGCACGACCGCGATCAGCACAGCGCCATTCTGCGCGGGCCCCCTGACAGAACCCGGCAGCTCAACCGCCCTCGTGGAAGGCGCGGTGTGTCCCGGGGCGTACGCCCTACTTCAGGGTGGCGCCGGTGAGGCCGGCCTGGACCTGCCGCTGGAAGCTGACGTACACGATCAGGATCGGGAGCATCGCCATCGTGGTGCCGGCGAAGAGCGCGCCGTAGTCGCCCTGGTAGCCCTGGTTGACCATGAGTTCGATCAGGCCCTGGGCCAGCATGGCGTGCTTCTCCTCGCCGCCGCTCTGCGGCTGCATGAGCACGGTGGGCAGCAGCCACTGGTTCCACTGGCCGATGACGTTGAAGATGCCGATGCTGATCAGGCCGGGCTTGGCCATCGGCAGCATGACCTTGAAGAACAGCTTGGTGTGCGTGGCACCGTCCATGATCGCGGCCTCGGCGATCTCGGTGGGCAGCGTGCGGAAGAACGAGTGCAGGAAGAACACCGTGAACGGCAGCGAGAACGCGATGTAGACGATGACCAGCATCAGGTACGAGTTCAGGCCGAGCCACGGGAACGAGGCGCCGATGTTCGCCACGACCTTGTAGAGCGGGACGATCGCCAGGAAGATCGGCAGGGTCAGGCCGGCGATGAAAAGGTAGTAGATCGCCCGGTTGCCCGGGAAGTCGTAGCGGGCCAGCACGTAGGCGGCCATGGCGCCGAGCAGCATGGTGCCGGCCACGCCGCCGGCCATCACGATGACGGTGTTCAGGAACAGGTCCCCGATGTGGCCGGTGGTCCAGGCGGTGGTGAAGTTCTCCCAGTGCAGGCCGTCGGGCAGGCCGATCGGGTCGCGGACGATCTCGGCGTCGGTCTTGAAGGCGGACATCACCGCCCAGAGCAGCGGCAGCGCCACCATCAGGCCCCAGCAGACCAGGATCGCGTGGGAGAAGACGTTCAGCACCCCGCCGCGCTCGCCCCTGCCGGGCCGGCGCAGGCCGATCCGTTCGCCCGGCGCGGGGGTGATCGCGGACGTCGAGGCGGTGTCGGAGACGGTGGTCATCGGGGCAGGTCCTTCACAGTTCGATGCGCTCGCGGCGGGTGGCGGTGAGCTGGATGGCGCCGAGGATCAGCGTGAAGATGGCCATGGCGACGCCCATCGCGCAGGCGTAGCCGAACTGGCCGCGGGTGAAGGCCTCCCGCCACAGCACCGTCGCGAACACCTCGCTGGCGTGGTTCGGCCCGCCCTGCTGCGGGGTGAGGGCGAAGATCCAGACGAACATGTCCAGCGCGACGAAGCCGATGTACACCCAGGCGACGGAGACGCTGTCGCGCAACAGGGGCAGGGTGATCCGGAAGAACGTGTGCACCCGGGTGGCGCCGTCCAGCATCGCCGCCTCGTAGATGTCCTTGGAGATGGACTGCATGGCGGCCGAGAACAGCACCAGGTAGAAGCCGACGTTCGCCCAGACCACCACGATCAGGATCCACCAGAGAACCTTCGGTACGCCGAGGAACGGGGTGGGGTCGTTGACGAACTGGAGCGGGTGGTTCGGGTCCACCAGGTGCAGCTTGATGAGCAGGAAGTTGATCAGTCCCTGGCCGTCGGTGCGGTACAGGGCGTCCCACAGGATCACGATGATCGCGACCGAGAGCACCTGCGGGAAGAAGAAGATCACCTTGTAGACGCTGGAGCCGAAGACGCCCCGCACGCCGGCCCTGTTCCCGCGCCCGCCCACGTTGAGCAGGAACGCGAAGAACAGGGCCAGCAGGATGGTGACCAGGGGCAGGGCGACCAGGAAGAAGACGTTGTGCAGCAGGGCCGCCTGGAACGTGTCGTCGGACAGCAGTTGACGGTAGTTGTCCAGCCCCGCGAACGGCGCCTCGTTGGAGAAGCCGCCCCAGGAGGTGAACGAGTACATCAACGTCTGCACGTACGGCCAGATCATGAAGATCAGGTACACCGCGAGCGGTGCCGCCAGGAACCCGGCGACGAAGCGGCCTCTTCCGTGTCGCATGGTCAGTCATCCAGTCGGAGTCGGTACGTCCGGTCAGCGGCTCTGCTTCTTGACCTTCGAGTCCTTCTTGATCTTGTCGGCGAGCCGCTGCATGTCGTCCATGAACTTGTCGACGCCGCTGCGGCCGGCCATCAGTTCACCGATCGGACCCTGGTGGCCGTTGTAGAAGTCGGCGTACCAGTCGTTGATCCGCACGATGATCTGGTTGCTGCCGACCCCCTTGATCACGTTGTTGATCGAGGCGAGCGCGGTCGACCCGGTCACCGCGTCCGCGCCGCCCTGCAGCACCGTCGGCGCCTTGGTCAGCTCGGAGAACTTGCCCGCGCCGGCCTTGGACAGCATCGCCCGCAGGAACTCCATGCCGCCCTGCGGGTTCTTCGCCTTGGCCGGCACCACCCAGGACTCGGCGGCATAGGTGCGCGCCGCCCCGTACGGCATCTTGTCACCGCCGGTGACGTCCCACACCGGCAGCATCGTCATCTCGAAGCCCGGCGGGATCTTGCGGCCGCCCTTGGGCTCGCGGTCGTCCTTCGGGTCCGGCGGGCTGCTCATCTCGCTCTCCAGCCAGGTGCCGACCGGGATGAACGCCGCCTTGCCGTCCAGCCACGCCTGCTGCGACTGTAGGTGCGACAGGCCCTCCGAGCCGGGCAGCACGTAACCCTTGCTGACCATCTCCTGGATCCGGGTGATCACCTGCTTGACCTCGTCGGTCTTCCAGGCGCCGTCCTCCAGGTTGTCGATCGCCCTACCCTGCTCCGGCCCGCCGAGCTTCTGGATCCAGTCCATCAGCGGCCAGCCCATGTAGTACGGGTACTTGCCGGCGTGCACCCACGGCGCGATGCCGGCCGCCTTGATCTGCTCGGCCAGGGTGAAGAAATCGTCGAACGTCTTCGGCGGGTTCCAGCCCTTGCTGGTGAACAGCGCCGCGTTGTACCAGATGCCGAAGACGCCGTAGACGTAGTTCAGCGCGTACGGCTTGCCGTTCAGGGTGCCCGAATCGACCGTGCCCGCGGCCAGCGTGTCGCGCACCTTCTTGGCCGGGTCGTCCCAGCTCGGCGCGTCCAGCAGCGGGGTCAGGTCGAGCAGCGCGCCCTGGTTGGCCAGCACGTCGTTGCCCATCATGTCGGCGCCGGCGTTGTTGATCAGATCCGGCGGGGTGGCGCTGAACCGCGGCTGCATCTCGGTCTTGATCTTCTGGGTGAACTTCAGGTCCACCTTGACCCCGGCGTGCTTCTCCTGGACCAGCTGCTGGTCGGTCGCCGGGTACTTGTCGCCGAAGCCGCCGTTGAAGACGATCACCTCGACGGCCGAGTCCTTCGGCACGCCCAGCGGGTTGTCGCTGGACTTGTCGCCGCCGGTCGCCGGCTTGTCCGACGATCCGGTCGCGCACGCGCTGAGCAGCCCCGCGGCCGGCGAGGCCAGGAGACCGGCCGCCGCGGCCCGGCGCAGCAGCGTCCGCCGGCTGAGATCCGACACCGTGTCGGGGGTTGACGCCATCTTGTCTCTCCTCGGGATGGGAATCGCATCACTTCTCTGGTCGCCGTCCGCGGAACGCCTGGTCACGACGTTTCCTTGGGGGCCTTGTGGCCGTCCACCGCACGCGCGGTGCGCTGGAAGGCGGCGTGCGAGCGCTCGTGCGTGCGCTGCGCGACCGCGATGTAGAGCAGGTCGAGAACGACCAGCTGGGGATGCCGGGCGGACAGCGCGTCCGGCCGGAACGTGGTCGCCTGGGTGGCCGTGAGCAGCACGATGTCAGCCAACTCGGCCAGCGGCGAACGGGGGAAACTGGTCAGCGCCACCGTGGTGGCGCCGTGGCTGCCGGACTCCGCGAGCATCTCGATCGTCTCCCGCGTCTGCCCGCTGTGCGAGATGCCCAGCGCCACGTCCCCCGCGTGCAGCAGCGCCGCGCTGGCCAGCCCGTTGTGCACGTCGGTCCAGGCCCAGGCGGCCACCCCGATCCGGTGCAGGCTGAACTGGAGCTCCTCGCCGACCAGGGCGCTGCCGCTGGCCCCGAAGATGTTCACCCGCTGGGCCCGGGCGATCGCGTCCGCCGCCCGCTCCACCTCGGCCAGGTTCAGCAGGGTGGCGGTGTCCTGCATGGCCCGGGTGTCCGCGGCCATGATCTGGCCGAGCACCCGCTCCAGCGGATCGGTCGGCTGGATCTCCCGGCCGATGTCGATCTGCCAGCCGGCGGACCGGGCCGCCCGCCCGGTCTCCCCGGCGATGCCGAGCCGGAGGTCGGCGTACCCCTCGAAGCCCAGCGCCCGGCAGAACCGGGTGACGGTGGCCGGCGACGTGCCGCTGCGCTCGGCGAGTTCCACGATGGTCGCCCGGGCGGCGCTGGCCGGGTTGGTCAGCACCTGCTCGGCGACGCGTTGCAGGGCGCCGGTGAACTCCGGCAGCCGCGCCCGCACCCGGGCCAGGATCCCGTCGGCCGGCCCCAGCTGCGCGGGCACCGCGGTGCTCGTGGCCGGCGAAGTGGCGCGCGCCTCGGGACCGGCGGCGTCCACCACCGCCGTCCCCGCGAGCGCGGTGTCCACTTCGCGTTCAGCCATCGGTGCACCTTTTCGGAAAAGACTCTTAACTGTTAGTGGTAAAAGTTCTTACTGTCACCCCCTTCGTGTCAAGAGCGTGAGCGGAGTTTTCAGAGTTGTTATCTGGCGACCAGGCGTCGCCACAACGTCGCGGTCGGTGATCCACGGCGCGGCGGGCGCGGCGGAGACCAAGCAAGGCACCGCAAGGCCGGGCATGTGGCGGGGCCGGGCGCGCGGTGAGGCCCGGCGTGCGGCGGGGCCGGCGTGTGGTGGGGCCGAGTGTGGCGGGGGCGAGTGTGGCGGGGGCGAGTGTGGCGCCGCGCGGCGCGCTGCATCGCCCGCAACAGAGCAAAGAGGGTGGCGTGCACGGGCGGGGGCGTCCACGATGGGCGCATGTCGGATACGGCGGTCATGGGGCTCGACGTCGGTGGCACCAGCACGCGGGTGCTGATCGCCGGCGCCGGAGGCGAGGTGATCGCCTACGCCCGCGGCGAGGGCGCCAACCCCACCACGCACGGCGCGCCGGTCGCGGCCGCGCGGATCGGTCGCGCCATCTCGGCGGTGCTCGCCCGGGCGGCCGACCGCGCCGGGGCGCGTCCCGCGAGCGTCGTCGCCGCCACCATCGGGCTGGCCGGCGTGGCCCGCTTCCGGGACGACCCCGCGGGCCGGGCCGCGCTGCGCGCCGCCTGGCTGGAAACGGGACTCACCTGCCCGTACACGCTGGTCCCCGACGCGCTGGTCGCCTACGCGGCCGGCACGGCGCGCCCGGACGGCACGGTGGTGATCGCGGGGACCGGCGCGGTCGCGGGGGCGGTGGTCGGCTTCGTCCTGGACCGCCTCGCCGGCGGGCACGGGTGGCTGCTCAGCGACGAGGGTTCGGGGTTCTGGCTGGGACGGGAGGCGGTCCGCGCCACGCTGTCCGATGTGGACTACGGCCGGGCACCGGGGCCGCTCGGCGCGCGGGTGCTGACCACCGCCCTGGGCTCGGCCGAGGTGCGCGGCCGGGCGACCGCGCAGGCACTGGTGCAGTGGGCGACGAACCGGCCACCCGTGGCGCTGGCCGAACTGGCGCCAATGGTGCTCGCCGAGTACGGGACCGACCCGGCGGCCTGGGCGATAGTCGAGCGCGCCGCCGCCCACCTGGCCGAGACGGCCGCCATCGCGCACGAACCCGCCGCCCACCTGGCCGAGACGGCCACCATCGTCCACGAACCCGCCGCCCACCTGGCCGAGACGGCCACCATCGCGCACGAACCGGCTGGCAAGCGGCCGATCGTGCTGGCCGGTGGCCTGCTCACCGGCGGGACGCCGTTGGCCGCCGCGCTCACGGCGGCCCTGACCGCCGCCTGGCCGGGCGTCGAGATCGCGCGGGCCGGGGACGCCGCCGGCGCGGCGGCGTGGCTCGCCGCCCGTGATCTGCCCGAGATAGGCGACCCGGCGGATCTGCACACGCGACTGGTGGCCCCGACGGCACGGTAAGAATTCTCACCACCCGACGACACGAAGGGGCGCGACAGTCGTCAATATGAACGGGAAATTGTGACTGGCGCCACAAGGATGACCCGCGTCATGTCTGCGTGGGGAACCCCAGGTTGACGCCGCCGTGCCGGGGATCGGGCCAGCGGGTCGTCACCACCTTGCCGCGAGTGAAGAAGTGCACACCCTCCGCACCGTGGGCGTGGGAATCGCCGAAAAGCGACGCCTTCCAACCGCCGAACGAGTAGTACGCCATCGGCACCGGAATAGGGACGTTGATACCCACCATCCCGACCTCCACCTCGTGCTGGAACCGCCGGGCGGCGCCACCGTCCGCGGTGAAGATGGCGGTGCCGTTGCCGTACGGGTTGCGGTTCACCAGTTCCAGCGCCTCGTCGTACGAGCGGGCCCGGACGACCGACAGCACCGGTCCGAAGATCTCGTCGGTGTAGATGGGCATGCCCGGGGTGACGTGGTCGAACAGGGTGGGCCCGACCCAGAAGCCCCCGGGGTCGCCGGCCGGGGCGACGTCCCGGCCATCGACCACCGCCGCGGCGCCCGCGGCGATCCCGGCGGCCACGTAGCCGGCCACCCTGTCCCGGTGCGCGGCGGTCACCAGGGGGCCCATGTCGCAGCCCGGGCGGCGGCCGTCCCCGGTACGGATCTTCGCCATCCGGCCGGCGATCCGGGCGACGAGGTCGTCGCCGACCGGGTCCACCGCGACCACGACCGACACGGCCATGCACCGCTCCCCCGCCGAGCCGAAGCCGGCGCTGACCGCCGCGTCCGCGGCCAGGTCGAGATCGGCGTCGGGCAGCACCACCATGTGGTTCTTGGCCCCGCCCAGCGCCTGGACCCGCTTGCCGGCCGCCGTGCCCCGCTCGTACACGTAACGGGCGACCGGCGTGGAACCGACGAACGACACCGCCCGGACCGTCGGGTGGTCCAGCAGCACGTCCACCGCCTCCTTGTCGCCGTGCACGACGTTGAACACCCCCTCGGGCAGCCCCGCCTCGGCGAACCAGGCGGCCAGCAGGGTGCTCGCGGTCGGGTCCTTCTCGGACGGCTTGAGCACGACCGCGTTGCCGCACGCGATCGCGATCGGCACGAACCACAGCGGGACCATCACCGGGAAGTTGAACGGGGAGATCACCGCGACCACGCCCAGCGGCTGGCGGATCGCGTACGAGTCCACGCCGGTGGAGACGTTCTCGCTGAACCCGCCGCGCAGCAGCGCCGGCAGGCCGCAGGCGTACTCGATCACGTCCAGGCCGCGGCGGACCTCGCCGGCGGCGTCGTCGAGCACCTTGCCGTGCTCGGCCGTGACGGCCTCGGCCAGCCGGGCCGCGCGGGCGCTGACGATCTCGCGGAACGCGAACATCACGGCGGTGCGCCGGGCCAGCGACGCGTCCCGCCACGACGCGGCGGCCCGCTCGGCGGCCCGCACGGCCGCGTCGACATCCGCGGCGGAGGCCAGGTCGACGCGGGCCGACACGACGCCGGTGGCCGGGTCGAACACGTCGCCCTGCCGGCCGGGGTCGCCGGTCCAGGGCTTGCCGTCGACGAAATGGGTCACGCGGTCCATGCCCAAGCCTCCCTCATGCCGAAACCCCGCACGCCACAGCCTCCCCGGCCGAAACCGTGGCGATCGACGCGACCAGGATCTCCAGACCCTCCCGGGCCTCGTCCTCGGTGAGGGTCAGCGGCGGGCCCATCCGCACCGCGTTGCCGTACAGGCCGCCCTTGCCGACCAGCAGGCCGCGCGCCCGGCACTCCTCGAACACGCGGGTCGTCACGGCCGGATCCGGCTCGACCGTGCCGGGCCGCACGAACTCCACCGCCAGCATCAGGCCCCGGCCGCGCACCTCGGCCACGATCGGGTACCGCCCGGCCGCCGCCCGCAGCCCGTCCCGCAGGATCGCGCCGACGCGCCGCGCGTTGGCCTGCAGGTCGTGCTCGAGGACGTAGTCGAGGACGGCGTTACCGGCCGCGGTGGAGATCGGGTTGCCACCGAACGTGGAGAACGAGACCGCCTCGACGCTGTCCAGCACCTCGGCCCGCCCGACGACCCCGGCCAGGGCGAAGCCGTTGCCGATGCCCTTGGCGAAGGTCAGCAGGTCCGGGGTGACGCCGTGCGCCTGGTACCCCCAGAAGTGGTCACCGGTGCGGCCCCAGCCGGTCTGCACCTCGTCGCTGATGAACAGGATGCCCCGCTCGTCGAGGACCTTGTGCAGCGCCGCGAACAGCCCGTCCGGCGCGTGCACGAAGCCGCCGACGCCCTGGATCGGCTCGGCGATCAGGCAGGCCACCTCGCCGGCCGTCTGCGTCGCCAGCACCTCGCGCAGGTCCTCGGCGGCCGCCTCGATGTGGTCGGCGTCCGACAGGTGCCGGAACAGGCCGCGCAACCGGTCGCCGGAGTGCAGGTAGCTGACGTTCAGCGGGTTCAGCGTGCTCGCGGACCAGCCGCGGTTGCCGGTCACGCCCATCGCCGCGTAGGAGCGGCCGTGGTAGCTGTTGCGCACGGCGAGCACCTGGTTCGACCGCCGGTAGTTCGTGGCGACCAGCAGCGCCGCCTCGTTCGCCTCGGTGCCCGAGTTGGTGAAGAACACCCGGGCGTCCGGGATGCCGGAGACCCGGGCGATCTTCTCGGCCAACTCCACCTGCTGACGGATCAGGTAGAGCGTGGAGGTGTGCGCCACTCCGGAGCGCAACTGGCGCTCGACCGCCTCGCGCACCTCCGGCACGTCGTACCCGACCATCGTGGTCAGCACCCCACCGAAGAAGTCCAGGTAGATCCGGCCGGCGGCGTCGGTGACCCGGCGGCCGGAGCCGGAGACGATCTCGATGGGCTCGGCGTAGTAGAGCGGCATCCAGGACGGCAGCACCGCGCGGTGCCTCGCCAGAAGGTCGGTCATGCGGCACCCCTCGGGTCGCTTCCGGTTACCGGCACGCTTCCACTACCACCCGTACGAGGGCAACTGTCAGCCTGTAGCGGGCTGGCGGGGCGTGCCGGACGGCGCGTCGGAACTCGCCGGGTTACCGGCGCGCGGCCGGTCCGCGGCCGGGCGTTTGTACGATCATCACAGTGGCGCTATCCGAGGGTCCGGTGCGACCCGCCCGAACCGAGCCCAACAGCCGGCTCCGGGTGGGCCTCCAGGTGCTGACCGAATGGCGACCCACGCTCGGCTGGATCCGGTCGCTGCTGCGCAGCGGGATCACCTCGTTCGTCGTGCTGGCGCTGACCCTGTGGGTCATGCCGGGGATCACCTCCGGCGGTGTGATCGCGCTGCTGTGGCTGGTCGTGCTGGTCGCCGCGGTCGGGGCGCTGCTGCGGCCGCTGTTCGTGGCGTTCGCGATCATCCTGGGCAGCCTCGGCGGGCTCGCGCTGGGCATCGTCATGCGCGCCGTCGTGCTCTACACCGCGCTGCGCCTGGACCCCCGTGCCCACGTCGCGAGCTTCGCCGACGCGTTCCTCGCCGCCTGGCTGGCCGCCACGCTCGCCGCGATCGTGAACTGGCTCGCCGACGCCGGCACCGACGACCTGTTCGTCGGCGAGATCCGCCGCCGCATGATCCGGTACCGGCGGCTCAACCCCCGCGACAACCGGCCGCCGGGGCTGCTGGTCGTGCAGATCGACGGGGTCGCCGCGCCGCTGTTGCAGTGGGCGGTGCGCGCCGGCAACCTGCCCAACATCGGGCGGCTGCTGCGCACCGGCAGCCACCGGATGACCCGCTGGCACACGGGGCTGCCGGCCACCACCCCCGCCGCCCAGGCCGGCATCATGCACGGCCGCTCCGACCAGGTGCCCGGCTTCCGCTGGTACGAAAAGGACAGCGGCCGGCTGATGGTGACCAACCGGCCGCGGGACGCCGCCGAGATCGAGCGGCGGATCAGCGACGGGCGCGGCCTGCTCGCCGGCGGCGGCGCCAGCATCAGCAACGTGTTCACCGGCGACGCCGCCACCAGCCTGCTCACGATCGCCCACGCCAACCTCGCCGCCCGCACCACCCGGGGGTACGCGGCGTACGTGACCAGCCCGTACGGCTTCGCCCGCGCGGTGGTGCTCGGCATCGGTGAGCTGCTGAAGGAGCTGCACCAGGGCCGGTTGCAGCGCCGCCGGGACGTGCAGCCGCGCATCCGCCGGCTCGGCGCCTACCTGGCGCTGCGCCCGGTCACCAACGTGCTGCTGCGCGACCTGAACGTCTCCCTGGTCGCCGAGCAGATGGCCCGCGGCGCCCCGGTCATCTTCTGCGACTTCGTGGACTACGACGAGGTCGCCCACCACGCCGGCCCGGCCCGGCCGGAGTCGCTGACCTCGCTGGAGGGCCTGGACCGGGTGGTCGGCATCCTGAACCGGCTCACCCGCGACGCCGGGCGCGACTACCAGCTCGTCGTGCTCTCCGACCACGGGCAGAGCCAGGGCGCCACGTTCCGGCAGCGGTACGGGGAGACCCTGGAGCAGGTGGTCCGCCGGCTGGTCAAGGGCGAGGCGGTGGCGGCGACCGGCACGGTCGAGGACTGGGGCCGGATCAACACCCTGCTCACCGAGGCGGGGCGCCGCGCGCCGCACCGGATCCTGGGCCGGCGGGCCGGCGACGGCGGGGAGTTCACCCTCGGCCCGGCCGACGAGGAGGCCCGCGC
This sequence comes from Rhizomonospora bruguierae, assembly GCF_018397995.1. Lineage (GTDB taxonomy): Bacteria > Actinomycetota > Actinomycetes > Mycobacteriales > Micromonosporaceae > Rhizomonospora > Rhizomonospora bruguierae. Next base: position 3,240 of record NZ_BBQH01000093.1, on the reverse strand, counting down.
CGCCGAGCACACCGGAACCGGCGTCGTGGTCGCCGCGTCCGGGAACCTGGCGATGGTCTACCTGTGCGACGCGCCGGGCAAGCTCACCCGCGAACGGATCGACGCCATCCACCCCGACCTCATCGCCGGGCTCGCCGCCCACCCCGGCGTCGGGCTCGTCGTGGTCGGCACCGAGCACGACGGCCCGCTCGCGGTCGGCGGCCACGGCTGGCACCGGCTCGCCGACGGCGCCGTCGGCGGCATCGACCCGCTCCTGCCGTACGGGCCGCGCGCCCGCGAGGACCTGCTCCGCCACCAGTCCAGCCCGCACGTCGGCGACCTGGTGCTGATCAGCGTGGTGGACCCGTCCACCGACGAGGTGGCCGCGTTCGAGGAACTGGTCGGCTGCCACGGCGGGCTCGGCGGCTGGCAGACCGACGCCGTCCTGCTGCACCCGGCCGCCTGGGCCGTCGACGCCGCCCCGCTGGTCGGGCCGGACGCCGTGCACGAGCACCTGGTCCGCTGGTCCGAGCGGCTCGGCCTGCGCACCGAGGTCCCGCCGCCGCCCGCCCCGGCGCCGGCCGACCGCCGGCCGACCCTGATCGATCGGTGACCCCACGCTGGGCCGCTGATCGGTAGGCTCCGCGCATGCTCCCCCCGATCGCCTGGCGCCCGGTGGCGCTCGTCGCGGCGCTCACGTCCGGCACGCTGATCGCGCTCGCCGGCCGGTACGGGTACCACCGGGACGAGCTGTACTACCTGGTCGCCGGGCGGCACCCGGCCTGGGGGTACGACGACCAGCCGCCCCTGGTACCGCTGGTGGGCCGCCTCATGGCGGACGTGTCCGGCGGCGCCCTGACCGCGCTGCGGCTGCCGAGCGCCCTGCTGGTGGGCGTAACCGTGCTGCTGGTCGCCCTGCTGGCGCGGGAGATGGGCGGCGGGCGCGCCGCGCAGGTGCTGGCCGCCGTGTGCTGGGCCACCGCCCCCCAGGTGATCGTCTCCGGGCACCTGCTCAGCACCACGCCGTTCGACCTGTTCTTCTGGACCCTGCTCGCCTACCTGCTGGTCCGCTGGATCCGCACCCGCGACGACCGCCTGCTGCTCGCCGGCGGCGCCGTGGTCGGCGTAGGGCTGGAGGCCAAGAACCTCATCCTGCTGTACGTGGCGGGCCTGCTGGCCGGCGTCGCGATCAGCGGACCGCGCGACCTGTTCCGCCGCCCCGCCCTGTGGATCGGCGGCGCGATCGCGCTGCTGCTCTGGGCGCCGAACCTGTGGTGGCAGGCCACCCACGGCTGGCCGCAGGTCGAGATGACCGCGGTCATCCGCCAGGACGCCGACTTCGGCGGGCGCCTGGGCCTGCTGCCCAGCCAACTGCTGATGATCGGACCGCCGCTGGCCGTCGTCTGGGGTGTCGGCCTCTGGCGGCTGCTGCGCGACACCGCCCGCACCCACCGGGCGTTCGGCTGGGCGTACCTGGTCGTCCTCGCGCTGGTCCTGGCGACCGGCGGGCGCGAGTACTACCCGGGCGGCGCCTACCCGCCGCTGCTGGCCGCCGGCGCGGTCGCCGTGACCGGCTGGCTCGCCGCGCACCGGCGCCGCTGGGTGCTGGTCGCCGCGGCGGTGCTGGCCGTGAACGCCACCGTGACCGTGATGATCGGCCTGCCGGTCTTCCCCGCCCGCATCCTCAAGGACACCCCGCAGGCGGCGCTCAACTACGACAGCGGCGAGACCGTGGGCTGGCCGGAGCTGACCGCCGCGGTGGCCCGGGTCCGCGACGGCCTACCGCCCGGCGAACGCGACACGGTGGTGGTCCTCACCGCGAACTACGGCGAGGCGGGCGCCATCGACCGCTACGGCTCCCGCCACGGCCTCCCGCCCGCCTACAGCGGCCACCTCGGCTTCTGGCGCTGGGGCCCGCCCCCGGACACCGCCACCGGCCCGGTAATCCTCATCGGACACTGGACCGCGGCGGACACCGCCCCCTACTGCGAGTCGTTCACGCCCGCCGGCCGGCAGGACAACGGGTACGGGCTGGACAACGAGGAGCAGGGCGTCCCCATCGCCGTCTGCCGCGGCCTCAAGGGATCCTGGTCCGCCCTCTGGCCCGACCTCCGCCGCCTCGGCTGACACCTATTCCGGAGCGCGGCGAGGGCTCGCGCCATCGCCGCGAGTACTGGCACCAGCGGGATTACTCTGCGTCGAACGGTGGCTGTTCGGGAGGGCGCGGTGCGCCGCAGCGGACGGGCCAGCGCGAGTACCCAAGCGCGAGCGGCGGATGGTGCCACCATCAGATCCATGTCCACCGCCTCCAACGCGCAGGCGGCGATTTAAACGGGGTCATCCAGTTGCCTCGCGGGATACGCACTATTCGCGGCGGCCGCGGACCTTTAGTTCCCGGAGCGTGGTGCGGACGGTACGGTGTGTGGTCGGTTGCTTGGGGAGGGCAGTCTGGCCATGGACATCGATCCAGGCTGGTGGGATACGGCCTCGTTCGAGGGGCGGCCGGTCGCTGCGTCCCTCGAAGATCGGGATGTGTCCGCTGTGCTGCGCTTTCTGCGCAGCCGGGGGTTCTCTCGTGCCCGGCTGGCTGCCCTGACCGGCCTGTCGGAGACGCGCGTGCGGCAGATCGCGCAGGGCAGGCAGCGGGTCACCTCGTACGAGGTCCTGGAACGGTTCGCGACGGGGTTGCGGATTCCTCGGTGGTACCTGGGCATCGGCAGCAGACAGGATGCCGAGCGCCCCACAGGCGGAGCTGGATCGACCGACCGCGGCCTCCACCCGGACGCGCTGGTCCAGGACAGCTGGGATGATCTCCTCGGCGTCCTCGCCAACCGCATCGACACCTGCGGGCGCGCGGGATTGCGGCGCCCCGTCGAGGGGCAGCTGCGCCTGATCTCTACCGCGAGGAGGTCGACAGCCGGTGATCATCGGCGGCGGTTACTCGTTACCGAGGCCAGGTGGACGGAGTTCCTTAGCTGGGTCGCAGCCAACGGCCGTACCCCTGCGCGCGCCCATCCACTCCTGACAAGGGCCCACAAGCTCGCCGTCGAGGCCGAGGCTCAGCCGCTGGCGGCGTACATGCTGATGCGGCAGAGCCAGCAGGCGCTCGACGACGGGGATGCGACCCGAGCGGTCGGGCTGGCGCGGCAGGCGCGGCAGCTGTGCCCCCTGCCATCTCGGACGTTGGCTCTGTGCCTCGTTCGGGAGGCGGAGGGCCACGCGCTTGCCGACGAGGCGGACGCCTGCCGCGACAGCATCGGT
>NZ_BBQH01000092.1 GCF_018397995.1 Rhizomonospora bruguierae | reverse complement strand
ATGACGCGGAACAGGTCGGCCGCGCTGGTGGTGTCGATGAGTTTGTCGATGGTGCGTAGGTTGTCGCAGAGGGCGTCCATGACGCTGCCAGCGGCGGTGGTGGCGATGGCGTCAGCGTGCCGCTCCCGGCGTCGCGGCCGCGGCGCGCTCGATCGCCCGGTAGACCGTCGAGCGGGCCACACCGAACAACTCCGCCAGCTCGGCGCTGGTGTGCTCGCCGGCCTTGTGCAAGGCCACCAGGTGGGCCTCCTGCTTCGCGCTCAGCTTCGGCGCCTTGCCGCGCAGCCGGCCCTTGGCCTTGGCGATCTTCATGCCTTCGCGCGTTCGCAGCCGGGTCAGGTCCGCCTCGAACTCGGCGATCATCGCCAAGGTCGTGAACAGCAGCTTGCCCATCGCGTCGGTCGGGTCGTGAATGGACCCGCCGAGGTTGAGCTTGACCTGCCGGGCGGTCAGCTCCGTGGCGATGTCGTGCGCATCGGTGACCGAACGAGCGAGCCGGTCCAATTTCGTCACGACCAGCTGATCGCCGGCCCGGCACGCCGCGAGAGCCTCGCGCAGACCCGGCCGGACCCGGTTGGTTCCAGTCAGGCCCTTGTCGACATAGATCCGGTCGGTGCCGACACCGAGCTCGGCGAGCGCGGCCAACTGCGCGCTCAGGTCTTGCTCGTCGGTGGACACCCGGGCGTAGCCGATCTTGAGGCCGTTCATGGGGGCACTGTACCGTTTGGCCCCCGTTGACCGGGCATATCACCGGGCGGGTCTTACGGGATTCGCCGACCAGCGGCGGAATGACCTGGTCGCCCACCTCCGCAGGTGCCCGGTGGACGATCCCCAAACGGGACACCCAGCTCAACCACCATCGACCGACCCCGGTCGCCCATGAAGATCAACTAATTGGCCCCTGGTGTCGCCGTTCTTACCAACACCCCGGCAAGGCCGACAGGGGGCGCGTCCGTCCGGGGCTGAGGAAGGTCAGTACGGGACTCGCGCTAAGGACGTTCTTTAGGGCTTGACCCGAGCTGGTGAGTCACTTCTGCCATTGGCTGGCGGCTCTTACGTGGTCGGCCCTGGGTGGTCGGCCATCGGAACCTACCCGCCGCGGGAGACGGTCACCCGCCACGGCGGGCCTGAGCCGGGCCCGGTCAGCGGAAGTCTGGCCTGGGGATAGGGATGCCGGCGGAGCGGAGTTTGGTTTCGACGAGGGCGGCCAGCTGGGCCGAGGCCGGTGCCTGTTCTTCGCCGTGGTGGGCGATCAGTTTGTATCGGGTCACGGCCTCGGTGCGGGCTTGCAGGCCGGTCACGATTTTCAGGTGCGCGGGGTTGGCAAGGTAGTGGTCGGCCATGGCGGTGGCGAGTTCGTCGATGCGGGCGTCGTCCGGTGCCCAGGTCGCGGCTTCGGCGGCGCGCTTGCTCAAGGCGACGAACCGGGGGTCTTGCACGGCGTGTTCGACGTGCGTGAGGTAGTCGTCGAAGCCTTCCGGGACCAGCGCCTTGGCCAGCTACCCAGCCCTCCCGGGCGGCCGTCACCTCGTCGGCGGTGAAGCCCAGGTCGGGCATCCGTTCCAGCAGCGCCACAGCGCGGTCAGGCAGCAACGCCCGGTTGCCGTCGGCGAGCCGGTGCAGCGTGTCACGCCGGGCGGTCAACTCCTCGATCCGTTCGGTGAGCTGCCGCTCGACGTCGGCGATAGCGTTGGCGAACCGTGCCGTGTCGGCGTCGATCAGGCGTCCGATCTCGGCCAGCGGCACGCCCGCCCCGGCAAGGGTCCGGACCTGCACCAGCCGTAACAGGTCGGCCGATCCGTACCGTGCCGGTTTGGCCAACGCCAGCCTTGCCAGGTCCGCCGGCTGGTAGGTCTTGAACCGGTTGTCCACCTACTCCCTGCCCGCTGTGGTGACGGGGATGCCCGGCGCGAACGTGCCGTCGGCGTAGTACTCGCCGGTGAAGTTGAAGACTCCGCTGGTGTGCCGCAGCAGCATCCGCACCGTGATCCGCTCGTCGAGTCCGGGCTCGGGCAGGTAGTCGGTGGCCGGGGTGTCCAGCCCGATTCTGCCCTCGGCCACCAGTCGCAGGACCAGGCTCGCGGTGAAGGTCTTGGTGTTGCTGCCGATCCGGACGTGCCCGTCGACCGGCGGCTTCGCGGTCCCGCCCAGCTCGGCGACCCCGGCGCTGCCGACCCACTCGCCCCGCTCATCGTGGGCGCGCAGCGTGATCCCGACGATACCGGAATCGACGATCTCTTCGATGGCCTTCTGCAACTCCGGGCGGTCCTGGTCGGTCAGGGTGATGGACATGATGGTTCGCTCCCTGGAATTCCGTTGGCGCACCCTGCGGCGTGCCGATGCGGGGAGCGTGCACCCTGACCCAAGGTCAACCTCAACCATGACGTGTGTCACTGCTACAGCTACCCGCGCACGGGCCCCAACCACCGCGCCTGGCGAGTCTTACCAGACGTCGCCGTCGCGCCAGTCGCAGGTGAGGGGGGCGGGCGCGCGCAGCTGTGCACCGCCGTCCACGGCGAGGACGAAGGTGCTGTCGTCGTCGTCCGGGGTGCGTTCGATGCCGGTCGGGGTCAGCACCGCCGTGGGGCCGGGCCAGCGCAGCCAGCCTCGCCCCTCGTACAGCTTGCCGGCGCTCTCGGACGCGGAGAGCGCGCCCAGGTCGTAGGCGCCTCGGATGACGTCCTCGAGGGCCGCCATGATGGCGCTCGCGTGCCCCTCGCGGCGGCGGTCGGCGCGTACGGCGACGCCCTCGACGTAGCCGGTGCGCCAGGCGTGGCCGGTGTGCAGCAGGCGGCGCTGCACGACGGCGCCGTGTCCGATGAGCTCGTCGCCGTCGGTGACCAGGGCGTGTATCCCGCCGAGGGTGTGGTCCCAGTCATGGTCGTCGAAGCTTCCGGCGAACGCCTCGTCGAGCATGGCGCGGATGCGCGACAGGGTTCCGGCGTCCAGCTGGGCGGTGTGCGCGGTTCGGATATCGACCACGGGCGGATTGTGCCATCGCCCGGAAGCGGCGTGCCCCCGGCCCCGCTGCCGGGGGCACGCCGCAGTGGCGGGAGCGGGCGGGGAGGGCCCCGCTCCACCCCGATTCGGGGGTACCCGGGCACCGCGCGCCCTCGGTGAAGCTGTCGGTGGTTGCGGCTAAAGTGCGCCGCTATGGAGTCATCGCCGGTTGTGGACCGCCATCCTGCCGGGGAGCAGTCCGGGGACGTGGCCGCCTCGGAGACCCGCCCGTGCGCCCATTGTGGACGTCCGGTGCCGCAGCGCAGCGCCGCCGGCCGGCCGTTTCGGTACTGCCGGGACAACGACGGCCAGTGCCAGCGGGCGTCCCGGAACGCCCGTATGCGGCACCGGAACTCGCCCGGGCTGGCGGGGCAGGTGGCCCGCGCGTACGAGGTGGTTGAGCGGCTGGACCAGATGGTCCAGTCGCTGAGCGAGGCGCTGCACGCGCAGCTGTCGCCGGCGGGCGTGGAGCGGCAGCTGGCCGAGGTGCGGGCGGAGGCCGCGGCGCGGATGGCCGCGGCGCACGCCGAGCGGGAGGAGGCCCGGCAGGCGGCCGAGTCCGCGGTGGCCGAGACCGCGCGGATGCGGCAGGCCGTTGACCAGGCGGAAGCGGCGCGCGCGGCGGCGCGGGCCCAGGCGGACCGGGCCGGCACGGAGGCGGTGGCCGCGGCGGCACGGGCCGAGGGCGCCGAGCGGGTTCGGGACGAGGCGCGGCAGGCGGCCAGCGCGGCGGAGGCGCTGCGGGCCCAGGCGGAGCGGGAGCGGGAGGTGCTGCGCCGCCAGGTGGAGATCCTGCGGGGCGAGCGGGAGGCGGCCGAACGGCGCAGCGTCGAACTGGTGCGGGAGCGGGACGCGGCGCGGGCGGACGCGCAGCGGGCCGCGCACGCGGCCAGCCAGGCCGTCGAGCGGGCCGAATCCCTGCGGCACGAGGCCGGCACCGCCACCGAACGGGCGCGGGCTGCCGAGGAACGGGCGCGGCAGGAGATCGCCGGGGCCGAGGAACGGGTGCGGGTAGCCGAGGCCGCGGCGCGGGAGGAGCAGGCCCGCGCCGAGCGGGGCCGGGCGCAGGTGGAAGCCGCGACCCGGACGGTCGAGCGGCTACGGGCGGAGGTCGCCGCCACCGTCGCCGCCCGCGACGAGGTGACGCGCGAGCGGGAGGAGAGCAGGCACGCGCGGGCGGAGGCGGTCCGCGAACGGGACGCCGCCCGGGTGCGTGCCGCGGAGGCGCAGCGTGCCGCCGCGGAGCTGTCCGCCGCGTTGGAGACGGTGGCCGCCGAGCGGGACAGCGCCCAGCGGGCGATCGACGAGGAGCGCGAGGCCGCGTTGCGGAAGGTCGCCGCGGAACGGGACGCGGCGCTCAACCGGGCGGCCCAACTGGCCGATCAGGTGACCAACCTCGCCGCCGCGCTGGCCAACCTGGGCGCGGCGGGCACCCGCCCGTCCCCGGCCCGCGCCAAGCTGGCCGAGGAATTACCGGATAACTGACCACGCCGGGCGGCGACGAGCATGCGCTCGGCGGGTCAAGGCCCGTGCCGGCAGCGGAGTCGGAACCGGCTCGCCATTCGGCCGCATCCGTCATGCTTGACCTGATGTGTCGGAACGCCGACAGTCCGCGATTCCGGCGTTCACGGCGCGAAAAGATCGTCGAAACCGGGGTAAAGCGCGGTGGCGGCCCTGCCGAGGGCCGCCGACCGGCTACCCTCGGAGCGTTTGCACACCGGGAAGGCTCCCGGGGAGCGGGTCGGCCGGTCTGGGAATGATCAGATCGACCGTGCCGTTACACGAAGGACCGCACCACAACCGAGGAGATTGCCGATCATGGGCGAGCGCATGCTGCGCGGGAGCCGTCTTGGGGCTGTCAGCTACGAGTCCGACCGCAACACCGAGCTGGCGCCGCGGCAGACCCGTGAGTACCTGTGCGCCAAGGGTCACCAGTTCGAGGTGCCCTTCGCCGTCGACGCCGAGGTCCCGATGACCTGGGAGTGCAAGTTCGACGGCAGCGTCGCCCGGCTGGTCGACGGCAGCGAGCCCGAGCAGAAGAAGGCGAAGCCGCCGCGTACCCACTGGGACATGTTGCTGGAGCGGCGCTCGATCGCCGAACTCGAGGACATCCTGGCCGAGCGGCTGGAGGAGGTCCGGGCGCGGCGCGGCGGCCGCTGACCCGGCGCACACGTCACCAACACCGAAGCCGCCCCGGGGACACCCCGGGGCGGCTTTCGTATACCCGCCGGGCCCGGCGGGAAGCTACCGCCGGGGCTCCGGCTCGATGATCTCGCCCTCGATCGCGCCGCTGGGCGGCGTCGCGACGACGGGCTCGTCGACCGGGGCGCCGCGCCGGACCCGGACCCGGCGGGGCCCGAACAGGTCACCCGCGGCCGCCGCCGACACGCGCCCCTCAACCGCGTGCTGTACCCGCGCCCGTACCAGCCGCCGCACCGGCGGCACCAGCGCCAGGACTCCCACCAGACCGGTCAGCAGCCCCGGTATCGCCAGCAGCAGCGCCCCGGCCAGCCCGACGACGCCGTCGGTCACCTGCGCGCCGGGCGGGCGCCCGGACGCCGCCGCGTCACGGAAGCCGCGCCACGCGCGTATGCCTTCCCGCTTGAGCAGGTACCCGCCGGTCAGGCTGGCCGCGATCACGAGCAACGCCGCCCAGCCGATCCCGATCTGCCAGCTGACCAGCGCGAACACGATGATTTCGACGATCGCGGTCAGCAGTACCGCCAGCGGTATGAGGGTCAGTCCCCGCCGCATCCGCACCACCTCGCGTCAAGTCTGACACGACTCAGCGACGGGCCCGGAACCGTAGCGCCCCGGCGGCCACGACCGCCGCGAGGGCCAGCCCGCACAAAACCACCTCGGGCCAGTACCCCAGGCGGGTGGCGAGGGCGCGCCCGGCGTCGAGGGGCAACTGCCGGACGATGGTGGCGGGCTCGTTGAAGCCGGTGGTGTCGTGGACCTGGCCGTCGGCGGTGACGAACGCGGAGACACCGACCGTGGAGGCCATCAGCGCGCTGCGCCGGTGCTCGACCGCGCGCAGCCGGACCATGGCCAGTTGCTGCTCGGCCTCGGCGACGGTGAAGGTGGCGTTGTTGGTCTGCACCGTGAGCAGGTCCGCCCCGCCGGTCACGGTGTCGCGGACCACCTCGTCGTAGGCGACCTCGAAGCAGATGACGTCGCCGATGGTCGTGCGCCCGGCGCGGATGAGGCCCGGCTCGTTGCCCGGGACGAAGTCGTTGGCGACCCGGTCGACCTCCTTGCTCACCATCCGGGCCAGGTCGCGCAGCGGAACATACTCCGCGAACGGGACCGGGTGCCGCTTGACGTAGAGCTGCTCGAGGTCCGGGCCGCCGGCGGGGCGCCACAGGATGCCGGCGTTGCGGACCTGGCCCTCGCCCGGGCCGACCAGCACCGCGCCAACCAGGATCGGCGCGCGCACCGCGGCGGCCGCGGCGTCGATGCGGGCCGCGGCGTCGGGGTTGCGCAGCGGGTCGATGTCGCTGGAGTTCTCCGGCCACACGACCAGATCCGGTTGGGGGCGGCGGCCCGCGCCCACGTCCTCGCCCAGGGCGATGGTCGCGTTGACGTGGTTGTCCAGGACGGCGCGGCGCTGCGCGTTGAAGTCCAGACCCATCCGCGGCACGTTGCCCTGCACGACCGCGACGGTGACGGTCGGGCCGGCCGGCGCCCCGAGCGGGATCAGCAGCGCGGCGGCGGTCAGCGCCACCCCGGCCGCGAGGGCGGCCAACGCGGGGCGCCACCGGCCGGCGACCAGCCGGGTCAACGCGTACGCGAGGAGCCCGCCGAGCACCGCCACACCGAACGTGACCAGCGGCGCACCCCCGACCGCCGCGAGCCGCAACAGGGGCGACCCGTCCTGGGCGAACGCCAGCCGCCCCCAGGGGAAGCCGCCGAACGGGGTGCGGTCGCGTAGCGCCTCCTGCGCCACCCAGAGCCCCCCGATGACGACCGGCCACGCCGGCGCGCGCCTGAGCACCGGCCCCACGAACGCGGTCAACGCGCCGAGCAGCCCGAGGTAGGCGGCTTCGGCCAGGCACAGCAACACCCACGGCAGCCGGCCCGTGTGCAGGTTCGTCCAGCTCAGCAGCGGCAGAAACAGGGCCAGCCCGGCGACGAAGCCCAGGCCGAACCCCACCCGGGCGCGCCGCCCGTGCACGGCCAGCGCCAGCAGCGCCACCCCCACCGGCGCCAGCCACCACAGGTTGTACGGGGGGAAGGCCAGCAGCAACGCCCCACCGGAGGCGACGGCGCCGACCAGTCCCAGAAGGGACTTCAGGCGGTGCGGCGCGGACGGCGCGGTGGTGGGTGCGGGCGGCGCGACGGTGGTTGTGATCGCGGTGGCACCCGGCTCCGGTGGGTCGGTCGGTTCCGGCGCCGGAACCGTCGTGTCCACCGTTGCCACGTTGCCTCACCCCAGCCGGAGTCGTTCGCCGGCGGCTGCCGGCCGGGCCAAGCGTAATCCCCGCCGCCGGGGGCGGTTCAGCGCTTCGAATGGGCGCGCGTAGCGGGTGCTCTCGAAGCGCGGCTGGTCGGTGGAGAACGGCTCGTCGGCCAGGTGCGCGCGCACGGTCGGGGGCGGTTCGGAGGTGGAATGGGGGCGCGGCCGTGATGGCCGCGCCCCGCGCTCCCAGGCCCTTCCCAGGCCGGTGCGGCAGTGGTGTGCGGGCACGACCTTCGGACCGACCGGCCGACGGCTGGCTGCCTCCGGCGGGCCGTTGTCTACTGGCCGCGCGTACCCCCCTGCCCGAACACCGAGGTGCGACCGGTTCGCGCCGCCCCGCCGACCCCCGCTCGCTGGGCCTGGCTCGCGGCGGTGCCGGTACACCGCCGCCGCGACATGGAGGCCGCTGAGCCAGCGAGCGAAGGGGAGGAGCGAACAACAGCCGCTTCCCGTAGTTGGACCCAACGACGGTACGCGCCCGCCCCCGGCGGCTGTCAACACCGCAGCGCACCGGTCGGCGTGTCGGGCCCGGCGTGTCTTCGATCCCTCACGCCCGGTACGGGCGATCTTTCAGCGGTGTGGCCGGGCGTGCAGGCGATCTTTCAGGAGCGCGAGCGCGGCGGCGGGGTGGTCGGCGGCGAGGAGACCCGCGGCGGCCAGAATGTAGTCGCGGTCGATGACGGTGGTGGCGGCGCGCGGCAGGGGCCAGCCGCCCGCGTCGTCGTGCAGCGCGGCGGCGAGAACCTCGGTGGCCCGCCGCGCCGGGGCGTGGCGCAGGACGCCGCCGGAGCCGATGACCAGGCGTACGTCGCGCAGGTCGCGGCCGCCGCGGCGGGGCAGGCCGGGTGCGGGCGCTTCGCCGCGGGCGTGCCGGCGCAGCGCGACCGTCGCGGCCAGGCCGGCGATGCGCAGGTCGTCATCCAGGGCGCTGGCACCGGCGGAGCCGAGCACGCCCCCGGCGACACCGCCCGCGGCGCGACGCAGAGCGCCGCCATCAACATCAAGGGCGCCGCCATCAGAACCGCCGAGGGGCCAGCCGGAATCGCCGGGTTGGGAGCCGCCGACCCCGACGGGACCGGCACCGACGGCGGCGGCGATGAGGCCGGGGTCGGCGGCGCGGCGGGCGGCGGCCACGGCGAGGGCGTCGTCGGCGGGGAGGCGTTCGGCGCGGGCGGCCTCGATCACGCCCGGGGCGCTCCAGCGCATGCCGAGGTCACCCTCGACCGTGCGGGACCGCCAGAGGGTACCGGCCACCTCGCGGCGGGGGCCGGCCTCGCGTTCCGGGTCCGGGGTCAGGACCGAGTACACGTCGGTGGTAGCGCCGCCGATGTCCACCACGAGCAGGTCACCGGCGGCGCCGCCGTCGGCGAGCAGTTCCACGCCGGTCAGGACGGCGTCGGGGGTGGCGGCCCGGACGAGTCCGGCGAACCGGGCGCCCCGGGAGAGGCGTTTGCCGCCGATGACGTGCCGCAGGAACACGTCCCGGATCGCGGCGCGGGCCGGGCCGGGCGCCAGGACGCCGATCGCGGGCAGCACGTTCGGCGCCACCGTCACCGGCACGCCGCGGGCCGCCAGGGCGGCTTCCGCGGCGTCGGCGGCGTCGGCGTTACCGGCCAGGACGACCGGCACACGCAGCCGCGCGGCGGCGAGCCGGGCCGCGTTGTGCAGCAGCACCTCGGCGTCGCCGCCGTCGGTGCCGCCGACCAGCAGGACCACGTCGGGGCGGGCGGCGCGCAGCGCCGGCACACCCCCGCCGTCGAGCGGGCCGGCGGCCACGTGCACCACCCGGGCACCCGCCGACAGGCCCACCCGGTGCCCCGCCTCCGCGGTGACCAGGCGCTCGTAGCCGACCACGGCCAGGCGCAGCCCGCCGCCCGCGGACGAGCACACGAACAGTTCGTAATCCGGTAATCCTCGGGCGGCCTGCGCCACCGCCGCGTCGAGCCCGTGCAGGACGTCCGTGTCGGCGGTCGTGCGGTGCCCGGCGGTGGCGACGAGCCGGCCACCGGCCAGGTCGACCACGGCCACCTTGGTCCAGGTGGAGCCCACGTCCACGCAGGCGGCGTAGCGGCTCACGGGGCCCACCATGCCCGCCCGTGCCCGGCCGGCCCGCCACGACCGGGGCGTTTCCCGCCCAGGCTTCGCGCGTAACGCCGGCGAGCCGACACGGCTGCGCTCACCCCGGGACGACGACCGTGCCCGTCGCCGTCACGGCGACCACCGGCGGGTCGAGAACCTCGGCGGCCGACCCGGACCGGTCCGGGCCGCCCCGGCAGACGACCACGCACTCGAACCGCAGGGTCCGGCTGCGGTTGCCCATCCGGGTCACCGTGGCGGTCGCCTCCAGCACGTCGCCGGCCCGCACCGGCGCCAGGAACGACACCTCCGAGTACCCGGCGAACAGGCCCTCGTCACCGTCTGTGCGGATGCACACCTCGGTCGCCACGTCGCCGAACAGACCCAGCACGTAGGCGCCGTGCACCAGGTCGCCGGCGTAGTGGGCGTGCGAATACGGCACATACCGCCGGTGGGTCACGCTGAGTCCGACCGTCACGCCGCAACGACCTCCCGCCGTGTGATCAACGCGTGGACAAGGTAGCTGGCCACCTCCCGGGGCGTGGTGCCCCGGCCGAAGATGCGGTCCACACCCAACTCCTGCGCCATCAGTTCGTCGAACCGGGGGCCACCCACGACCAGCAGCGGACGCCGCCGGGCCGGAAACGCCTCCCGGAACGCCGCCGCCATCTCCCGGGTGTTGTGCAGGTGCGCGTCCCGCTGGGTCACCACCTGCGAGACCAGCACCGCGTCGGCCTTCTCCGTGCGGGCCGCCGCCACCAGGTCCGGGACGCCCACCTGGGCGCCCAGGTTCGTCACCCGCAACTCCCGGTAGTACTCCAGCCCCTTCTCCCCGGCGATGCCCTTGACGTTGAGGATCGCGTCGATGCCCACCGTGTGCGCGTCCGTGCCGATGCAGGCACCCACCACGGACAGCTTGCGGCGCAACCGCCGCCGCACCGCCGCGTTGACCTCCTTCGCGGACAGCAGCGGGAAATCCCGCTCCACCACCTGCACCGCGGACACGTCCACCAGGTGCCGCACCGAACCGTAGACCACGAAGAACGTGTACCCGTCGCCGAGCTGCTTGGCGTGCACCAGCATCGCCGGGTCCAGCCCCATCTTCGCCGCCAGTTGCAGCGCCGCGCCCTCCGCGCGCTTGTCATGGGGGACGGGCAGAGTGAACGACAGCTGCACCATCCCGTCGCCCGTGGTGTCCCCGTACGGGCGGATGATCGGCCCACTCGTCGGAGCGCTCACCGAACCGGCCTTTCGTTCGCGGCCGCGGCGCTTCCTACCCGCCCGCCGGCACTCCTCGCACTCACCGGGCCCTCCAGCAGTTCCGTCGCCGGGTTGTAGTAGCCCGGCTCGTGGCGGGCGACGCCCTCCAGGCCCTTGCCGCGGTCCGCGGGCCGCCTCATGATGCCGAACGTCCCCGCCGCGATCGCCGTCAACAGCCCGCCGTCGACGATGCGCTCCAGCAGGTCGACCGCCTCGGCCAGCACCCGGTGGGCGCGCTGCTGGATGAATCCGCCCGGCGCCGGAACGAAGTCCTCACGCAGCCCGCCCGCCGCGCCGAGCACATACCGCACGTTCTGCAGGGCGACGTCCCGGTCCGACAGCCACGGCGTGACCACCGCCTCGGTCATCATGCCCACCAGCAGGATGCCCTGCCCGGTCATCGCCCCGACCAGGTTGAAGAAGCCGTCCAGCAGGTTGCCCCGGAACACGTCCCCGGTCATGTGCTTGGTGGGCGGCATCCACTTCAGCGGCGCCTGCGGGAACAACTCCCGGGCCAGCAACGCGTGCGCCAGCTCCAGCCGGAACGACTCCGGCAGCTCCGGGTTGATCTCGAACGCGTGGCCCAGGCCGAGCTGCCAATCCGACAATCCGGCCTCGTGCGCGAAGTACTCGTTCAGCAACTGCGACACGGTGACCGTGTGCGCCTCGTCCACCGCGTCCGCCGTGGTGAGGTAGTTGTCCTCACCGGTGTTGATGATGATGCCGGCGCGGGCGTGGACCTGCCGGGAGAACCGCTGGTCGACAAAGGTGCGAATCGGGTTGATGTCGCGGAACAGGATGCCGTACATGCTGTCGTTGAGCATCATGTCCAACCGCTCCAGCCCGGCCAGCGTCGCGATCTCCGGCATGCACAGCCCGGACGCGTAGTTGGTCAGCCGCACATAGCGGCCCAACTCCCGCGACGACTCGTCCAGCGCCGCCCGCATCAGCCGGAAATTCTCCTGCGTGGCGTAGGTGCCGGCGAAACCCTCCCGGGTAGCGCCCTCCGGCACGTAGTCCAACAGGGACTGGCCGGTGGAGCGGATCACCGCGATGACATCGGCGCCCGCCCGGGCCGCCGCCTGCGCCTGCGGGATGTCCTCGTAGATGTCGCCGGTGGCCACGATCAGATAGATCCACGGACGCTGCGGCGGGTCGCCGTGCCGCCTGATCAGCCGTTCCCGCTCCGCCCGCCGCCGGTCCACCCGGCGCAGCCCGGCGCCCACCGAACGCCGGGCCGCCGCCCGGGCCGCCGTCGCCTCCCGCCCGCGCGGCACCGCGAACCGCACCGACCCGGCCGCCGCCTTCTGGGCCAGCAGCGTCAGGTCACCCACACCCTCCGCCGCCAGGGCATGGAACGCCGGCAGCGCCACACCGTGCCCCAACCCCACGTCGGCGGTCACCGCGTCGACCAGGCGGTTCACCCACGGGATGCCGTCCGGGTCGGCGCCGGTCACCCCGGCCAACCGCAACACGGCGCGCTCCACCGAAACGGTGGTGTGGCTGCGCGCCAACTCCACGACCGGCCCACCCGCCTTACGGGCCAACCGGCGGGCGGTGCGAACCACCGCCGGGTCGAGATCAAGCTTGCCCGCAGCCGTCACGGAGCCGCTCACGGTGCCCCCGCCTCATGGATGGTGGCGCCCCGCAGGACCGTACGCAGGCAGCGCGGCAACGGGGTCGGGTCGCCGGGGCCACGCGCGTCGACCGCCTCGGCGAGCAGCACCGGCAGCCCCTTGGCCACGCCCGCCGGCGTCTCCCACACCGCGAACGTGGCCGGCAGCCCGGGCAGCAGCGCACCCTCACCGTCGTGGTGCACCGCACGCCAGCCACCCCGCGTATGCGCGGCGAACGCGGCCGCCGCACTCATCCGATGGATCGGGTTGTGATGCCACATCGCCGCCCGCACCGTGCCCCACGGATCCAGCGCCGTGACCGGGGAATCCGAACCGAACGCCAGCGCCACCCCCACGCCGTGCATCGCACCCATCGGATTGGACTCCAACGACCGCCCCACACCCAGGCGCTGCGCGTACATCTGGTGCTCGCCACCCCACAACCGGTCGAACGCCGGCTGCATGCTGGCCACGATCCCGTACTCCACGAACCCCGCGATCAGCCGCTTGTCCATGATCTCGACGTGCTCCACCCGGTGCCGGGCGCCGCGCAACCGGTCCGTGCCCAACCGCTGCGCCGCCTGCCCGAAACCGGCCAGGACCGTGGCGATCGCCGCGTCCCCGATCGCGTGGAAGCCGCCCTGCATACCGTGCTCCGCGCAGTCCAGCAGATGGTCGCGCACCTGGTCGGCGGTCACGTACGCGTGCCCGCAGCCGCCATCACCGTCCAGATAGGACGACGACAGGTGCGCCGTCCGCGAACCCAGCGCACCATCCGCGTACAGGTCGCCACCCGCCCCGACCGCACCCAGCTCACGCGCCCGCGCCGCCCCCATCAACTCGCCCCAGTACCCGTACACCTCCGGACAGCCGTTCTCCGCACCCCCCAACGCCAACAGGTCGGTGAAGTCGGCCTCCTCCGAGGTACCCGGGCCGCCGCACTCGTGCACCGCCGCGATGCCCAACGACGCCGCGTGCGACAACGTCCGCCGCTGCACCGCCCGCCGCTGCACCGCCGTGACCGACCCCAGCGCCACCGCCCGCACCGCGTGGTGCGCCTGCCGGCGCAGCCAGCCGGCCGGGTCGAACCCCGGCTCCCCGGCCGCCTCCGGCGCCGCCGCCAACAACGCCGTCGAACACAACGCCGAATGCACCGACGCCTGCGACAGGTACGCGATCCGCCCACCCGCCGCCCGCTGCACCGCCGCGTGGTCCGGCAGACCCTGATCCATCCACGTGGACTCGTCCCAGCCGTGCCCCAGCAACACCGCGTCCCCCGGCAGCGTCGCCGCGAACGCCGCGACCGCGTCGAGCAGCTGCGCCGCGGAACGGACACCCGACAGGTCCAGACCGCTCAGCGTCAACCCGGTGTCCGTCGAGTGCACGTGCGCGTCCACGAACGCCGGCGTCACCAGCGCGCCACCCAGATCCACCCGCCGCCCGGCCGCCGGCGCCTCCCCGTCCGGGCCCAACCACGAGATCACCCCGTCGGTCACCAGCAGCGCGGTCGCGTGCGGGTCGGCCGGGCTGCAAATCACGCCACCGCGGTACAGGACGCTGCCGTTCGGGCCGCTGCTGTTCAAGGCGCTGCTCGTCATGGCGCCAGTCTGCCCATCCGCGCCTGGAACAACGCACGCAGCCCCGGCTCCGACCGCAGCAGATCCAGGGCGTAGTCGGCGTGCCCCGGCACATAACCATTACCGATGAGCATCGTGACGTCCGCGGCCAGGCCCTCCGCGCCGAGCGCCGCCGCGGCGAAGTTCGTCGCCATCGAAAAGAAGATCACGGTACCGCCGGCCGCCGTGGCCAGGATCGCCCCGTGCTCGCAGCCCGGCACGTCCACGCAGACCACCGTCACGTCCGCCGGGCCGCCCAACACCGCCCCGACCGCCGCGGACAGCGCCACCGGGTCGCGCGCGTCGGCCAGGGTCACCGCGTCCGCCAGGCCCGCCCGGCGCAGCGCGGCCGCCTCCGGCTCCACCGGCACCACACCCACCGTGCGGGCCGCCCCCGACCGGCGGGCCGCCGCCAGCGCCAGCGACCCGCTCTTGCCCGCCCCGCCGATCACCACCACCGTCGGCGCCGCACCCCGCTCGGTGTACCCCTTGACCACCCGCCGGGCCAGCGCCGGCGCCCCGCACACGTCGAAGACCGCCAGCGCCAACTCCGGATCCATGCCCTCGGGCAGCGCCGCCGCGATCGACCGGCCGAACAGGATCGCGTGCCCCGCGCACGGCACCTGCTCCGAACGGCCGTCCCAGCCGGCCAGGCCGTCCGTGACCGCCAGCGGGGTCAGGGTCAGCGACACCAGGGTGGCCACCCGGTCGCCCGGCTTGAGCCCCAGCGGCGACCGGGGGCCGACCTCGTCCACCGTGCCGATCAGCATGCCGCCCGAGCCGGTCACCGGGTTCTGCATCTTGCCCCGGCTCCGGATGATCTCCAGCACCGCGGCCCGGACCGCGTCGCCGTCCCCGCCGTGCGCCGTGCTGAGCTGGCGGAAACTCGCCGCGTCCAGGTTCAGCCGCTCGACCGCGACGCGCACCTCGTCCGGCCCGACCCGCGGGCTCGCGTCCAGCCGCTCCGCCGCCTGCGGCAGGACCCCGCGCGGCCGCAGCACCCGGTGCAGCCCAACCGGCGAAGACGTCACGCCGTCTGCCCCCTTCGCCTCCCGGTGAGACAGGAAGTTTTCCGGCGCTATCTTAGCTTCACGAAAGAGTTTCCGGTACCCTCGCCCTCAGGCGACACGAGCGCCACGAGGGGAGCGACAGCGATGGCGGACGCCACCACCGAGGCCACCACCGCGGGCACCACGGACGACACCACCGAGGCACAGCCCTACGAGTACCGCCGGCGAGAACTCGCGGAACCCGACTGGCGCCGCCTCCCCGGTTGGCGCCACATCACCCGCGAACAGTGGGAATCCGCCCAATGGCAGCGCGTCAACTGCGTCAAGAACCCCCGCCACCTACGCACCGTCCTCGGCGACCTGGTCGGCGAGCCGTTCTACACCGACCTCGCCGCCGACCAGCACCGCCTGGCCACCATGTCCATGCTGGTACCACCCCAGATGCTCAACACGATGGTCCCCGACCGGGCACCCGACACCGACGCCTTCTACGCCGACCCCATCCGCCGGTACATGATCCCGGTCGCCTCCGACCGGCACCCCGAATGGCCCTCACACCCCAACGCCACCCGCGACTCCCTCCACGAACACGACATGTGGGTCGCCGAAGGACTCACCCACCGGTACCCGACCAAGGTGCTCGCCGAACTGCTCTCCACCTGCCCCCAGTACTGCGGGCACTGCACCCGCATGGACCTCGTCGGCAACTCCACCCCCGCCGTCGACAAACTCAAGCTCACCCTCAAGCCCGTCGACCGGTACGAGGCACACATCGCCTACCTGCGCGCCCACCCCGGCGTACGCGACGTGGTCGTCTCCGGCGGCGACGTCGCCAACGTCCCCTGGCGCAACCTCGAGTCCTACCTCATGCGCCTGCTCGACATCGAAACCATCCGCGACATCCGCCTCGCCACCAAGGCGCTCATGGGCCTGCCCCAGCACTGGCTCCAGCCCGACGTCGTCGAGGGCCTCGAACGCGTCGCCCGCACCGCCGCCCGGCGCGGCGTCAACCTCGCCATCCACACCCACGTCAACCACGCGCAGTCGCTGACACCGCTGGTCGCCCGGGCTGCCCAGACCGCCCTCGAGGTCGGCGTCCGGGACGTACGCAACCAGGGCGTCCTCCTGCGCGGCGTGAACGCCACCGCACCCGACCTGCTGGACCTGTGCTTCGCGCTACAGGGCGAAGCGGGCATCCTGCCCTACTACTTCTACCTGTGCGACATGATCCCCAACGCCGAGCACTGGCGGGTCTCGGTCGCCCGCGCCCAGCGGCTCCAGCACGACATCATGGGATACCTGCCCGGGTACGCGACCCCGCGGATCGTCTGCGACGTGCCGTTCGTCGGCAAGCGCTGGGTGCACATGCTCACCGAGTACGACCGGGAACACGGCATCTCGTACTGGACCAAGAACTACCGCACGTCCATCGAGCAGAGCGACGCCGAGGCGCTGAGCAAGCGGTACGCGTACTACGACCCGATCGACACGCTGCCCGAGTCCGGCCGGCGCTGGTGGGCCAAGCAGGCCGCCGCCGAAGGGGCCGGAACCACCGCATAGAGATCGCCACATCGAAACAGAGGGGGTGGCCGGTGCGGCCACCCCCTCGCCCGTTCATCGGGCCCGCGGATCAGGTCAGCGGAACGCGTCCTTGGCTTCCTGCGCGGCGTCCTTGACGTGCTCGCCGGCCTGCTTCGCGTTGGCCTCGGACTGGTCGGCCCGGCCCTCGCCCCGCATCCGCTCGTTGTCGGTTGCCGTGCCGGCCCGCTCCTTCACCTTGCCCTTGAGCTCATCGAACTCGTGCTGAGCCTTCTCGGCGAAGCCCATCGCTGCCTCCCTCGTTGGCGTCTGCCGCCGCCGGGTCTGGCGGCCACCTCGTTTACTGCCCGGCGTCGTTCCGTTCAAAACAGCGCACACCCTCTCCGTCGTCCTAGGACGCTAGGACTGGTCTACTGGGTGGATGGCCGAGATCCTCCTGGTGCGGCACGGGCAGACGGAGTGGAGCGCGGCCGGCCGGCACACCTCCGTCACCGAGCAGCCGCTGACCGCCGCCGGCGAGCGGCAGGCACGCGCCCTCGGTGAGCGCCTCGCCGGTCGCGCCTTCACCGCCGTTCTCTCCAGCCCGCGCCACCGCGCCCGGCGCACCGCCGAACTGGCCGGGCTGGCCGTCACCGAGGTCACCGACGACCTGGCCGAATGGAACTACGGCCGGTACGAGGGCAGCACCATCGCCCAGATCTATCGGGACCGTCCCGAGTGGAACCTCTGGACGGACGGCTGCCCCGGTGGCGAATCCCCGGACCAGATAGGCGCGCGCATCGACCGGCTCCTCGATCGGGTCGATGCGCTACTGGAGCGGGGCGACGTGGCGCTGATCGCGCACGGGCACTCCCTGCGCGTCACCGGCGCCCGCTGGATCGGCCTCTCCCCCGCCGGCGGCGGGCTGCTCCGCCTGGACACCGGCACCCTGTCCCGCCTCGGATACGAACACCGCCGGCGGGTGCTGCTCAGCTGGAACTCGCCGTGCTGATCCGCGGCGGGCGCGCCTCGTACGGGGTGGACAGCACGACGGTCGTCCGGGTGGTGACATTCGCGATGCTGCGGATCTGCTGCAACAGCCGCTCCAACTCGACCGGGCTGCCCACCCGCACCAGCAGCAGGTAGAAGTCCTCGCCGGCCACCGAGTAGCACGACTCGATCTCCGGCAGCTCGGCCAGCCGGTCCGGCGCGTCGTCCGGCTGCGACGGGTCCAGCGGGCGGATCGCCACGAACGCGCTCAGCGGCAGGCCGACCGCCTCGTGCGCCACCCGCGCCGCGTACCCCTTGATGACGCCGCGCTGCTCCAGCCGGCGCACCCGCTGGTGCACCGCGGAGACCGACAGGCCCACCCGCTCGGCGAGGTCGGTGTACGACAGCCGACCGTCCACCGCCAACGCCGTCACGATCGCCCGGTCGGTCTCTTCCACGGCGAAGAACTTACCGTGTCGATGCCACCCGGGCGTCGCCGTCATCACCTCGACGCGAGCGGCGGGGTACCGCGTCAGGAACGCGCCAGGTGGCGGGCGATGACGACGCGTTGGATCTGGTTGGTGCCCTCGACGATCTGGAGCACCTTCGCCTCGCGCATCCAGCGCTCCACCGGGTGGTCCGACACGTACCCGGCGCCGCCGAGCACCTGGACCGCGTCGGTGGTGACCTTCATCGCCGTGTCGGTGGCGAACAGCTTGGCCTTCGCGGCCTCGGCGGAGTGCGGGCGGCCGGCGTCGCGCAGCCGGGCGGCGTGCAGCATGAGGGCGCGGGCGGCGGAGATCTGGGTGGCCGCGTCGGCGAGCAGGAAGCCCAGGCCCTGGAAGTCGATGATGGGTCGGCCGAACTGGGTGCGCTCGCGGGCGTAGCCGACCGCGTAGTCGAGGGCGGCCTGGGCGAGGCCGACGGCGCAGGCGGCGATGCCGAGGCGGCCGCCGTCGAGGGCGCTCATCGCGATCCGGAAGCCCTGGCCCTCCCCGCCGACCAGGCGGTCGGCGGGGACGCGGGCGTCCTCGAAGACGATCTGCGCGACCGGTGAGGCCCGGAACGCCATGGTGCGCTCGGGGCGCTGCGGGAGGATGCCGGGCGTCCGGGCGTCGGCGAGCAGGCAGGAGATGCCGTCGGGGCCGGGGCCGCCGGTGCGGCAGAAGACGTTGTAGAAGTCGGCGCGGCCGGCGTGGGTGATCCACGCCTTGGTGCCGGTCACGACGTAGTGCCCGCCGTCGCGCACGCCGCGGGTGGTCAGGGCCGCGGCGTCGGAGCCGCCCTGCGGCTCGGAGAGGCAGTAGGCGCCGAGCAGGTCGCCGCCGAGCATCTCCGGCAGGAGCTTGCGCTGCTCCGCCGAGCCGAACCGGGCAACCGGGTAGCAGGCCAGGGTGTGCACGGAGACGGCCTCGGCCACGGCCAGCCACCGGCTCGCCAGGATCTCCAGCACCTGCAGGTAGACCTCGTACGGCTGGCCCGCGCCGCCGTCCCCCTGCGGGTACGGCAGGCCGAGCAGCCCGGCCCGGCCGACGGTGCGGATGACGTCGGCCGGGAACCGGCTCCGCGCCTCGTCGTCGTTGGCGCGCGGGGCGAGTTCGCGGTCGGCCAGTTCGGTGGCGAGATCGAGCAGGTCGCCCGCGTCGGGGGTGGGGAGGATTCGTTCGACCACCCAGCTAGCTTAACGGTCGTTTGGGGGTGGGGTGCCCCACAAACCGTCCATGATCGCCCGGGACTGCCGGAAGTCGGTGAGCACGCCGGAGTTGTCGGTCACCGCGTCGATCGCGCCGCCCGCGCCGAGCGCCCGCACCGCCGGGTCCGCGACCGCGGCGCGCAGCGCCCCGGCGAACCGGGCCGCGTCCAACACCTGGAACGGGCGGTCGTGGAAGCCGCGCACGGTCGGGTCCAGCGGGCGGGCCAGGCCGGCGGTGTTGGTGAGCCGGGCGACCGCCTCGTACGCCCGGCACAGGTGCGCCTCGCGCTCCCGCCAGGCGGCGGCGGTGACGGCGCGGGTCAGCACCGGCCCGAGCGTCGCGGCCACCGGCAGCCGGCCGAACGCGCTGCCCAGCCACTTCGCGTACGGCGGGTAGCGGCGCCCCAGCAGCAGGCACAGCCGCATCAGGTCGCGGACCAGGCGGGCGGCGATGACCGCCGAACCCACCTCGTCGCCGACCTCGCCGGCCCGCCCCACGAAGTGCTCCTCGTCCCCGATCCGGTGCCACAGGGCGGCCAGCACGCAGCGCCACACGTCGTCGGGGTACCAGCGCAGCCGCTCCCGGATCGCCGCCACGCCCAGGTCGTCCTGGAACAGGCCACCGCCGGTCACCTCGGCCAGGCGCTGGGTCGGCAGGCCCAGCCAGTCGGCGGGCGTGACGCCGGCGCGCGGGTCGAAGCCCAGCCGGCCGGCCAGCCAGGAATCCAGCGGCAGCACGCTCACCCCGTGCCGCTCCCCCACCGGGTCCGGTACGCCCACCGCGAGCGCGCCGTGCGCGGCAAACCGGGTCGGGTACCCGAGAAACGCCGCCGGCAACCGCGCCCCGATGGCGGCGAGCACCGCCGGGACCCGCTCCGCGTCCGCCGGGTCGAGGAAGATCTGGAGCCGGGGCCCCCAGTCGTGGTCGGTGGAGCGGGGGGTGTCGAAGCCCAACAGGTCCGAGCCGAAGTCCAGCCGGGCGGCCGAATACCGCAGACCGGGCAGGGCCGCCGCGAGGATCGGGGCGACCAGCTCGGCATGGAACCGCCGGGACAGCTCCAACCCGCCGACGAACGCCACGCTCGTATCCTCGCCGCCCGCGGCGCCGGGCACCACCGGGTTGTGGCGACTACCGCCGGACCAGGCAGAGGCGGGCGCCGGTGGGTGTGACCGGCGAGGGATGAGGGGGTGGTGGCGGGCCGCTCGGGCCCCGAGCGGCGGCCCCGGTCACGCCCGGACCACCTCGCGGTACACACCCACCAGGCGGGTGGCCACCGCGTCGTGGTCGTACCGGGCCAGCCTGGTACGGCCGTTGCCGCGCGTCCCGCCGGACACCGCCGCCGCCACCGCGTCGGCCAGGCGGCGCACCAGGTCCGGGCCGAAGGCCACCACCGCGGACGGCTCGACCCCCGCGAGCACCTCCGCCACGTCGCCCACATCGACGCTGACCACCGGCAGGCCCATCACCGCGGCCTCCTTCACCACCAGCGGGCCGCTCTCGGTGCCCTGCCGGGAGGTGACCAGCAGCGCGTCCGCCGCGGCGAACTTCGGTACCACGTCGGCCCGCTCCTGGCCGGGGGTGGCGAGGACGAGCTCGCGGACCGGCAGCCCGCGCCCGGACAGCTCGGCCAGCACGTCGGTGAACAGGTCGTACCGCTTGACCGGGTTGGCCGGCGCGGCACCGAACAGGATCACCCGCTCGTGCGGGGCGAAGCCGAGCGCCGCCCGCGCCGCCGCCCGCTCCTCGGCCGGGTACTCGCGGAACAGGCCGAAGTCCACGCCGTTGGGTACCACGTGCCCGGCCGGGTCGCCGGCCGCCTCGACCAGCCGGCGGGACGGGTACACGCGGGCCGCCGGCGCGCCCGCGGTGAGCCGGGTGATCCGCGCCTGCCACGGGGTGTTCACGTCGCTGCCGTACAGCGACAGAACCCGGGGCACGTCGCCGCCCAGGCGCGCCGCGAGCGACGTCAGGCCATAGTGGACGTGCACCAGGTCGTACCCGCCGCGCCGCACCCGCCGCGCGACCCGCGCCGCGGCGAGCAGGTAGTCGGAGCGCCCCCGGCGCTGGGCGACCACCTCCACATCCACCGCGTGCCCGAGCCGGCGCACCCCGGCCACCTGTTCGGACACGAAGACGCCGCGGAAGCTGCCCGGTGCGGGCCACAGGTTGGTGACGGCGAGCACCCGCAGCGGGGACATCGGTCAGGCGACCCGGTTGAAGAAGGACACGACCGCGTAGACCACCCGGTCCTGCTGCTCCTCGGTCAGCTCCGGGTACAGCGGCAGGGACAGGCACTCGTCCGCCCACGCCTCGGTGAGCGGAAGGTCGCCCCGGCCGTGGCCGAGGAACGCGTACGCCGGCTGGAGGTGCAGCGGGACCGGGTAGTGGATGCCCGAGCCGATCCCCGCCTCCCTCAGCGAGGCGAGCAGCGCGTCCCGGTGCGCCGTGCGCAGCAGGGCGTGGTGGTGCACGCTGCGCCGGCCCGGGGTCTCCCCCACGAACCACAGGTCGCCGACCCCGGCCAGCAGCCGCTCGTAGCGGGCCATCAGCTCCGCCCGGCGCGCGTTGTCGGCGTCCAGGGTGGTCAGCTTGACGCCGAGCACGGCCGCCTGGAGGGTGTCCATGCGGTGCGCGTACCCGATGATCTCGTGCTCGTACTTCGTCGTGCGCCCGTGGTCGCGCAGCATGCGGACCTTCGCGGCGAACTCCGGGTCGTTCGTGGTGATCGCGCCGGCGTCCCCGAAGGCGCCCAGGTTCTTGCCCGGGTAGAAGGAGAAGCAGCCGGCCAGGGCCGCCCCGCCGGCCCGCAGCACCGAGCCGTCCGGCCCGGTCAGCTCGGCGCCGTGCGCCTGGGCGGCGTCCTCGACGACCGGCACGCCCGCGTCCGCGGCGATCGCGTTGATCTCGTTCAGGTGGGCGGGGCGGCCGTGGATGTGCACCGGCAGCACGGCCCTGACCCCGTCGATCGCGGACTTGAGCGCGGCCGGGTCCATGGCGCCCGTCTCCGGGTCGATCTCGACGAACCGGGGCGTCGCACCGAGCCAGCTCACCGGCTCGATCGTGGCGATGAAGGTGTGCGCGGGCACGGCCACGACGTCGCCCGGGCCGACGCCGACCGCGGCCAGCGCCAGGTGCAGGGCGGCGGTGCCGGAGCCGACGCCGATCGCGTACCCGGTGCGGCAGAACGCGGCGAAGTCCCGCTCGAAGTCCTTCAGCGCGGGCCCCTGAATGAAGCTGGTGTTCTCCACCACGTCCCGCATCGCGGCGTCGATCGCCGTCCGGTGGCGGCGGTAGTTGGCCTTGAGGTCGACGAGGGGGATCATGCGGTGCCTTCCAGGATCGGATCGAGCGACGGATAGGGGCGATGGTCGAGGCCGGCCGGGCACACCAACTCGTCCAGCGTCTTCACCGGGCGGCCCGGATTGCCGACCACCACGGCGCCGGGCGGCACGTCCTTGGTGACGACGGTGCCGGCGCCGATCACGGCGCGGGCGCCGATCCGCACGCCGGGCAGGATCGTCGCGTTGGCGCCGATCCGCGCGGCCCGCCCGACGTGGACGCCGCGCATGCAGGTCGACACGGACGGGCAGCGCGGGAACGGCGCGTTCGTGAACGTCACCCGGGGGCCGACCCAGGCGTCGTCCGCCAGCACCGTGTACTCGGGGACGAAGCACTGCGAGTGGATGCGCACCCGGTCCCCGATGGTGACGTGATGCTCCACGACGGACAGCGAGCCGATCGACACGTCGTCCCCGATGGTGTTGTCCTCGCGGACCAGCACGTGGTGGCCGGTGGCGAAGTTCGCGCCGATCGTGCTGCCGCCGTAGAGGACGGTGTGGCTGCGCAGCGTGGCGCCCGGGCCGAGGGTCGTGCCCGGGCGGACCACGCAGAACTCCTCGACGACGGCTCCGGTCATCGCACCGCCCGCGCCGGGGAGGCGACCGCCACCCGGGCACCCCCGGCGCGCAGCGACGCGTCCACCGCCTCCAGCACGGCGACCACCTCGACGCCGTTCCAGCCGTCGGTGCGCGGCCGGGCCCCGGTGTCCACGCACTCCAGGAAGTGCCGGACCTCGGCGGCCAACGGCTCGGTCATCGGCAGGCTCGGCACCTGCATCGCGCCGTCGCGCAGCCGGTACTGCCAGGCGCCGTAGGCGTCCGGGTCGAGGCGGTCCGCGCCCTTGTCGTAGACGCGCAGCTTGGCGTCGGCGTCCATGTCGTCGTAGACGAGCATCTTGCGGCTGCCGACCACGGTGGTGCGCCGGGTCTTGGACGGGTCCAGCCAGCTCACGTGCATGTGGGCGAGCACCCCGTCCGGGTAGCCGACGGTCACGAACGTCACGTCCTCGACCTGCCGGCTCAGGTACCGGGCGCCCTCGGCGACCACCCACTGCGGCGGCCGGCCCACCAGGTAGTTGGCGATCGACACGTCGTGCGGCCCGATCGAGGCGAACGCGTTGATGTCGCTCTGGATCCGGCCCAGGTTCAGCCGCTGCGAGTGCAGGTACAGGGTGTCGCCGATCTCCCCGGCCTCGATCAGCTCGCGCATCCGCAGCACGGCCGGCACGTACTCGAAGGTGTGCCCCACCATCAGCGCCAGCCCGCGCTGGTCGGCCAGCGCGGCCAGTTCGGCCGCGTCGGCGGTGGCCAGGGCGAGCGGCTTCTCCACCAGCACGTGCCTGCCGGCCGCCAGCAGCTGCCGGGCCAGCGGGGCGTGGGTGGCCGCCGGTGTGGCGACGATCGCCGCGCCCACCGCCGGGTCCGCCAGCACCTCTTCCAGGTCGTCGGTGACGCGCACCCGCGGATACAGCTGGGCGGCCCGCTCCCGGCGCTGCGCCGACAGCTCCACCAGGTACCGCCAGCGCCCGCCGGCCAGGGTGTTCAGGTTGCGCGCCAGGTTCGGCGCCCAGTAGCCGAACCCGATGAGGGCAACTGACTGCTGCGTCACGCGGTCTTCCTCCGCTCCAGCTCGCGGCGGCGCAGGAGCACCCACGCCAGCCCGAGGACGGTGAACAACTCGGCCGGGAACAGCGGGTCCTCCAGCGACGGCGCGAGGAACGCGATCGCCGCGGCGAACACCAGGGCGGCCGGGGCCCAGTACGTGAACGGGTGGGCCGGCGGCGGGCCGCGGCGGGCCGCCCGCAGCACCGGCAGGATCAGGAACACCAGCCAGGCGAGGTACGCGAGCACGCCCAGCCCGCCGGTCTCCACCAGCAGGTGCAGCCAGAACGAGTCCACCTGCTTCTCGTTGGACCCGTACAGCCGGAAGCCGCCGGGGCCGAACCGGGGGTCCTCGTACCACCGGGGGTCGTGCTCGTAGGCGACGATGCCGCCGAACTGGCCCACCCCGTAGCCGAGCAGCGGCCGGTGGGTCCACAGGTCGAGGCCCTGCTGCAGGTAGAGGACGCGCACCTCGCGCTGCGGGATGCGGTTGGGGTCGTCCTCGTCGCAGTTGACGTTGCCCTCGACGCAGTAGGTGTCGCCCTCGGCGCCACTGGGCAGGTGCAGCGCGCTGAACACGCCGGCCAGCCGGCGGGACAGTTCGGCCCGGTTCGCCGGGCTGACGGCCAGTTGCGCCCCGGACAGCCCGACCACCAGCAGCACCGTGACGGCCAGGCGCAGGTACCCGCCGCGGCGCAGCACCGCGATCACCACCGCGCCGAGCACGAACCCGATCGCCGACTCCCGCGACTGGGTGGCCGACATGCCCAGGGCCAGCAGGAGGAAGGCGGACCACCAGCGCCAGCCGACCTTGGGTCGGACCACGAACCAGGCGGCCAGCCCCAGCATCGCCATGACGAGCAGGTGGCCGAGGTGGTTCGGGTGGTCCAGCAGGGCGTGCGCCCGGTTGATGCGGGCCCAGGTTAGGTTGATCCAGCCCAGTTGGCGGAAGGTGTCGTAGCCGGCGAGGGTCTGCCAGCTGGCGATCGCCGCGTTCAGCGCCACCACCGCGCCGACCAGCACCAGCACCGCCCGGATGCGCCGCCGGTCGGGGTCCAGGGCGCGCCACGCGTAGAAGACGATCGCCCCGCGCAGGTACACGTACCCGGCCTGGGCGATCAGCACCGGCGTGCCCTCGCCGAACAGCCCGGCCAGCACGAACACCCCGCCGAGCGCGACCAGTGCCAGGTCCGCCGCGGTGGTGAACTCCCGCCACCGGCGCTCCACCGCGACCCGCCCGACGGTGGCGGCGAGCATCCCCAGGTACAGCGCGTTCTTGACCGCCTTCGGCCAGGTGGGCCCGTCGGGCATCAGGTTGCCGCGGGCGTCCGGCACCGGCGTGGCGAGCAGCGTCTGCACCCACGCCTCGAACAGCATCTCCACCAGCAGCGCGCTGAGCAGGACCAGCAGGACCCAGCCGAGCGCCCGCGCCAACCGGGCAGCGCGCCGGCCCCCGACGGCGGCGGAGGCGGTTTCGGGCACGACTATGGGCTCGGTGGTCACTGACGGCACCGGCCCATCAGACTGTCCCCGCCCGACCTGTTGGTGAACGGCAGGCGTCGCGTCGCTGTCGCATGTGCGAAGGGTGACGGTGGCCCGCCCCCACTACCGGAGTTCAGCCACGTTGTCGAGGATCTGTCATGGACCGATCACACAGAGTTTTCCGACCGACCCACCGGTCGTGACCATGACCGGACGGGCACTACCGTCACGGTTCTGTTACGGATCGTAGTGACCCCGTTCGGGGAGGTGGTCATGCGCGCCGGGCCAGCAGCCGACGACCTCGATGCCCGCCACACGCCGGATCCACGCGCGCCGGAGGCGGTCGGCCACGTCGTGCTCGCCGAGGGCGGCAACGGTCGCGGGCGGTGCCGGCTGGCCCTGTGGCACCTCGGACCCACCGGCCGGCCCACCGGCGCCTGGCTGGGTACGACGGCGGACGAATCCGAGCACCTGCTCCAACTCGTGCACCGCCGCGTCGTGGTGGCCCGCACACCGCGGATCGCCCTGGTCACGCTCGGCGGGCTCGCCGCCGCCGCCGGATCACCGGAGCCCGCGCCGGTGTTCCTCGACCTGGCCGCGGTCCTCGCCGAGATCGCCGATCACCGCCGGCGGGTCGAGGCCGCCTCGGCCGCCCCCGTGGACTGGCCGACCCCGGTACCGGCGACCGTCGCCGACCTGGCCGCCGGACTCCCGGCCACACACGCCGGCGCCGGCCTGGCCGCCGAGGCGCTGCAACTGAGCCGCCTGGTCGTCACCGCCGCGAACCTGTGGCGCGAGACCGAGTCCGCCCGGCTGCGCCGCCGCCACCTCGCGCACCGATTCGGCCCGCCCGCGGCCCTGCCACCCGGCTGGCTGGCGACGCTGCGGATGGCCTCCCGGGTGGACTCGGCCCGTCCGGAATAATGGTCGGCGTGACTCGATGGGAGTATGCCCTGCTGGTCCGTCGCCGCCACGCCGCCGCCGGTACCGAATGGATGATCACCTTTACCTGGTACGGCCCGGACGGGCTGATGCAGGACATCAGCGCGCTCGGCGACACCGCCATCGCCCACCTGAACCGGGCCGGCGCAAGCGGCTGGGAGCTGGTGAACGCCGAGGAGGACATCAACAACCTCCAGGGCACGACGGAGGTCTTCCGCTACCACCTCAAACGCCCCCTCCCCGACTGACCCCACCCCGTTCC
>NZ_BBQH01000091.1 GCF_018397995.1 Rhizomonospora bruguierae | reverse complement strand
GCCCATAACGGCCGACAACGATCCCATCCGCTGCCAAGAGGACAGCGACCGCAGGCGTTACTCAACTAAACCTGCACGGTCATCCTCCACCGGAGGCGCGGAGGTGGCCTGTGAAGACACCCTGGCCCGCCGAAGTGCACCGAACCTGGGCTTCCTCTACGACCAATCGGCACCCGCCCACCTGATAGACGACCACAAAGCCGTTGAGTGGCTCGCATGGCACCTTTGGCAACATCGCAAGGACGACCTGGACTCCTCGGAGATTCCCCAGCCAATCGCGCAACGCCTAAACACGCATCCACACGTCACGCGGACAGCAGGCGGCTCATATCGTTTTACGGACCCCGCGCTAACAGACGTCCTGGTCGCCCATCGTGTGTTTGGCGACATCGCTCAGGGCAGCGGGCATCTCCTCGCCACCGCACAGACCAGCCACGCTACCGACCTAGCCATTAGCACGCTGGCGGCCAACAACGAAGGAGCACAACGAGGGCTGACCGCGTGGATGCGCAGGGGTGCCACAGCAGTCCTCAGGGTCAACTCAGCCGGCATTCTCGCCAAGGTGGGGGCGGCCGAACTAGGCGATGCGGCAATCTCCGCCATACGCAGCGACCGAGACGCCAGGCACCTTTATGTCACCGCTGTCGCCAGCCGAGTCCTGGGATTGCCATGGGAGCGAGCAGCGCACCTCTCCGGCACAACCAGTCCGCAAGCAGATAGTTGGACGCTTGACGATGGTGGCCACAAAAGGGAGTGGGCGTCCCAACGACTCGCCGCCGAGCTTAAGAATAGCCGCGACGCTGCCGCCCGATGGTGTAGTGCCGTGCTACTCGCCAACTGCATAGATGTCGAGAATGCGCGAACCAGATCCGCCCTCATGTTCGCCGTAGAGCACGAGAAATGTCGCGAGAACTTGCGAGCATATGCGGCAGTGCTGGCCGGCGTAACTCCTCTATCGATTGGATAGGCAAATGAAGCTGCTAAGCGTCAAGCCTGGCGAAGAGCTAATCGAGACGCTGACTCGGCGAGCCGCAGAAGAGGGAATAGCGAACGGCGCTATCGTCTCCCTCATCGGCGCGGTCGATGAATGCGCCATCAGCAACATGCGCGCCGACGATGCGAGCACGGATATCCTCAACGAGTATCGGCAGCCGTTTGAGCTGAGTGGAACGGGAGAAATCCGGGACGGAAAAGTCCATGTGCATGTTGTCCTCGGCCGAGAGGGCGACACTACCCTTGCCGGCCATCTGCACTGGGCACGCGTCGAAACCTTCTTCGTGCACGCGTACACCCTCGCATTGAAGGAGGAGTAATCCGCGTTCAGCGGGCACCGTGAGCCGCTGACGTGAGCCCGTTGTGAGCCCGGACGCCTACGAACTGGCCACCACGGGCAATCACTGACCGACAGTCGTAGGGGTGTCTACCTGGACAGATAGACACCCCTACGGACCGTCAATCACCCGCGATCATGATTGGGATTCAACTCATAATCCCTCGGTCGCGGGTTCGAGTCCCGCCCGCCCACCGCATGACGTGATCTCGTCGTTGACCTGTGCTTTCGTGGTTCGCGTGACCGAGACGTGGGCTGGTAGGTAAGTGTTTCGCCCGTTTTGCTGGATCGGGCGTGGCCGGGGTCGGCCGTGTATAGGGTGAGCTATAGTTGCTCCGTGACCAACGGGCCAGCCCGACGCTGGGCGATCAGGACGACAGGTGATGTCCGTGACTGGTTACGGGCTCTGCGTCAGACCGACCCGGCGGCGTACCGGTCCGTGAACGCGGCGATCGACATGCTTGCGGAGACCGGTCCGGGTCTGGGGCGTCCGCTGGTCGACACTCTTCGGGATTCGAGCATCGGCAACCTCAAGGAGTTGCGGCCGAGGTCTGGCCGCGACGTCGCCATTCGGGTTCTGTTCGTCTTTGATCCATGGTCGCAGGCGGTGCTGTTGGTCGCCGGCAACAAGGCAGGAGACTGGACGCGGTGGTACGAGACGGCGATCCCAATCGCTGAGGTCGCCTACGAGGGTTGGCTTGCCTTCGAGAGGAAACGGAGGGAGGGCTTATGGTCGACTTCCATGACTGGGACGACATCCGCGCTGAGCTGCACGATGGGGACGACGCCGAGCTCGATACGGAACGTGCTCGCACCGAGGCGTGGGTCAGCGCGTTTCACCTCGCCGAGGAGCGCAAGCGTCTCGGTCTCACCCAGCGGCAGGTGGCAGAGCTGATGGGGGTGACGCCCGGCCGGGTGAGTCAGATCGAGAACGGTGATCTGGACGCCAACGAGGTGGCGACCCTCAGCCGATATGCACGAGCACTGGGTGCCCGGATGCGGATCATCTTCGACTACGGCAGCGACCTCCGGCAGATCGCCTGATCTCCGCAAACCTCAGACGACATCGCGTACGGCGAGGCCAGTCGTTCCAGCGAACCGTGCCGATCGGGCGAGTCGAGATCATCGAGCACGGCCCGACGTCCGCGAGCAGGGCAAACCTACGGGTAGCGGATCACCGGCGATCGTGGCGGTGTGGTTCGTATGGTGGTGCCTCCGGCCCACCAGCAAAACCTGGCGCACACCAAGATCAAGGGTGTACGCCAGGGTGTACCGCACCGATCGGCGCCCGCCGGAACGTCGCTCTCCGCCACCCCAGGCGGGGATGTCACCCCACCGGATGATGGCGGCCTTGCCGAGCCGATCCGCGCCCCCCGTGGCCATGATCAGCAAGATCGTCGCGGTGATGCCCGGGACGTATACCGGCTTGCGTCTGTTCGCCGCAGACACAGAAAACCGGCCCGTCAACGTTTCACCGCTCCATCATGGATGGTGCTCGGGCCATCGGGCCGTTCGAGTAACCAGCTCACGGCCAACCGCCGAAGCTGAGTCAGTCCGGGCCGCCGACGAGGCAGCCGTCCGTGCCGCACGAAGACCATCTCGGCCGCCGAGCGCTCAGTGCATCGCCGGTTACTGGCGCAGGCAGAGCACGACACAAGGTGCCGTTCGAGGACGGCCTGGGCTGCGACTAGCTGCTCGTTGACGTCCTGCCGGTGCTTGCCGGTCATCGGTCGGCTCGCGGGCCGCTCGTGGGGATCTGCGCGGTCGTCGTTGCGCCGCACCGCGGGCACCACCGCGACTTGACACGCAGCGCCACCAGCCCTACCGCGAAGCCGAGTAGACCCGTGCCCGCCAACGCCAACACTTGGGGCATAGCGCCGCTCCCCTCTTCTTCGGACCGGGCCTCTTCTGGCGGACCACAGGCAAGGGGTGCGGCGTCCACACGTAAACCAAGCCGCCCAGGCGGACAAGCACCGTGCGCTTGGCGATAGCCGCACCGGTAGGCCCGAGCTGGTAGCCGCGCAGCCAGGCAAGGCCCGGAGCGATGGGCTCCTCCTCGATGCCGGTGATCTTGAGCCTGATCGACCGGCGGCCTTCGTACTGGTAGTTCGCGGCCCGGCCGATCACGACGACATCGCCTGGCCGCGGCATGCGCATCAACATGCAGACCTCCGACAAGCGGGCCGGCCCTCCGGCCCGATCCCGATTCGTTGCGCACTCATGAATATCATGCGTCCGCATGCTAGGACTATGCAAGACTTGCATTTACAGGTTCGTCATAAGTTCGGCCCGGCTTGTCCTTGCATCTGCCCGACCGGGACACTCTGACTACGAACGGAGCGGAAGGATCATGGAGTTGTCGGCACGTCGCCAACTGCCTACCGTGCGCCTGCGCCGCCTCGCGGCTGAACTGCGCGCCCAACGGTCCACGGCCGGACTGACGCGCGAGGAGGTCGGCGAACAGACGGGCATCAACCCGGCGACGCTGTACCGGATCGAAACGGCACGGGTCAGGCCCCAACGCCGCACACTGGTGGCGCTACTCGACAAGTACGGCGTCACCGATCCGGGCGACCGGCAACGCCTGATCGACCTATCCAAGCAGGCCGCGCAGCTGGGCTGGTTGCAGGCGTACGAGTCGGAACTGCCCGAGGAGTACACCACCTACATCAGCTTCGAGGCAGAAGCCCGCAGCGTGCGCAACTACGAATCGCTGTTCGTACCAGGACTTCTCCAGACCGACGACTACACCCGGGCGGTCGTGACGGCCAGCCTGCCCCACGCCACTGAGGACGACGTGCGCCGGCGGGTCGAGACGCGCGTCCAACGCCAAGCATCAATCAATCGACCCGACCCGCTCAAGCTGTGGGCGATCGTCGACGAGGCCGTCCTGCACCGCCAAGTCGGCGGCCCAGCCGTGATGGCCGACCAACTCCGCCACCTGCTCACCATGACCGAAAAGCCGAACCTCACCTTCCAGGTACTGCCGTTCCCGGTCGGCGCGCATCCCGGCATGCACGGCGCGTTCGCCGTGATGGACTTCCCAGACAGCGCGGACCCCGAACTGGTGTACGTCGAGAACATGGCCGGAGCGCTCTACCTGGAGAAAGAACCCGACATACGGCGGTACACCGAAATGTTCAACCAACTGCGGGCGGCAGCACTGAACCCCGTCGACTCCCGCAAGCTGCTGCACAGCATGATCCGCTCAACCTGACGAGGTGCCACAGTGAACGCCCCACCCCTCGACAACGCCACATGGCGGAAGAGCACCCGCAGCGGCGCCAACGGCAACTGCGTCGAGGTAGCCCACCTTGACGATGCCTTCGCTGTTCGCGACAGCAAGAACCCCGACGGCCCCGTACTAATCTTCCCAGCCGACGCATGGCAGCTCTTCATCACTGCCACCAAGTCAGGCGAGCTCGCCCAGTAGCCACACAACGAACGCCGCCAAGCCGCCGCCCCGAGCGCCGGACCGCAGCTGTTCTTGTCTGGCGGCATGGAGATCGCGTTGGTAGGCGCCCCCAGGCCCCGGCTCTTGGCCAACCGGGGCCAGGGCAGGCCTGGTCGTGAGGCATCACCAAGCTGTACGGCCCAGCGCCCCGGGATCTACTACGACGTGTACGTCATCCTGGACATCTACTCCCGGTACGTGCCCGGCTTCCCGATCGCGCCGACCGAGACCGGCGAATTAGCCGAGGATTTCATCGGGATCGCCATCGCCGCAGCCGGTGTAACGCTACGGATGATCCACTCCGACCGGGGGACCTCGATGACCTCCAACCCGCCGCTCTGGCGCCTGGTGAGCGGGGCTCACTACCCGTACGAACCGGTACTTCGCATGCCAAAATCAAGGCATGACGATTCGTCGTACCGTGCCCGATATCACCACCGCCGACCCGGCCGCGAGCAGCGGCTTCTACCAGCTTTTGGGCTTTCGCGAGGAGATGAACCTGGGCTGGGTGATCAACTTGGTCTCACCGTCCAACCCCACCGCCCAGGTCATCCTCATCACCAAAGATGCGGCGGCCTCCGTAAATCCGGATCTCAGCGTGGAGGTCGATGACGTCGACGCCGCCTACGAGGCGGTACGCGCGACGGGCGCAGAGATCGTGCACCCGATTACCGACGAGCAGTGGGGCGTCCGGCGCTTCTTCGTCCGCGACCCAGACGGCAAGGTGGTCAACGTCGTCAGCCACCGCTGACCGGCAGAAGGGCCCACGGCCTACCCGTCCCGACAAGCCCTCTCGTCGAGTCTGGCGAGCCGGTGACGCGCGCGGAACGTGACGTCTCCGCCGGCCAAACGAGCGCCCTAGAAGCGGCAGATGAGCGTGCCGGTCCTCGATCGGTGTACAGCACGATTGAGCCGCGGAAACCAGTAGACCGCCATCACCCACCACGTCGATGCGTGGGCGTCGCGCGTGGCCGTGAGCGGCATACTGGTCAGCGTGCCGGAGCAGCAACCAGGTCTGAGATCCCCGATCGGAAACCCGCGATGGCGGTGAGTAGGTCGTCGACGCGGGTCGGGTTCCATGCCACGCCCGGATCGGGTTCGACGTAGCCGAGGACGGTTGAAGTGATCATGTAGATGGCGGGCGTCCATTCCGCTGACTCGGTGCTTCCGAAGGCCCGCATGTGTCGCGGGGCTTGATCGGTGGGGTCGCCGAGGCTGAGCTTGGTGAGCAGGCCCGTCATGGTCGCTCCGGCCGCGCGACTCATGAGTTCGAAACCGTCGGGTCCGGCCAGGGGCGGGATGAGGCGATAGCCGAGTAGCGCGGTGAACTGCGCGTACGCGCGCGCTCGCGCCTCGACGGAGCGGCGTTCGGCGGCGACGAGTTCGGCGGCGACGGCGTCCCGCACATCGTCGTCTGTGATTCCTTGGTGGCTTGCCAGCAGGCTGGTGAAGGTACGCCATTCGGGTGCGGTGCTGGCGACTTCGTAGTCGCGGCCGATGGATACGCGGAGCAGTTCGACGACGAGATTACGGTGCCCCTGGGGAGACTCCAACCACTGGGCGTAGCCGCGGACGACATCGGCTGCGGGCCCGGTGATGGTCGCCTCCGGCGCGGGGAGCGTGGTGCCGCTCGCGAGCTTCATGAGCACTTCGCCGTAGAACTGGTCGCGCTTGGGCCACCGGCGGTAGGCGGAGGTCCGCGAGACTTCGGCCCGCCGGACAACCTCGTCGAACGCGATCCTCTCCAGGCCGGTGGAGATGCCCTGTTCGTGCACGAGCATGACCGCGGCATCGAGGATTCGCCGTTCCGTCTCTCGATCACTCATCCGGCGCCGCTGCATGAACCTCACCCTAGCAAGGAGTACCTAGGATGGTACGGTCAGTACCATCCTAGGTACTGTAGGGTTCAGGTGGGTTCGCGGTGGGAGTCTTGCTAGGTAGTCGAGTCGTGGCTCGGCAACACCCGCGACCGCTCCACCCGGGGAGGAGGAGCAACGCTCATGATGGACAGTCCAATCCCGGCAACAACCGGATCGGTTGGGAGTGCGGAGCCGCAGCCGGACGGTCGAATCAAGGGTGCGGCCCGTGTTCAGCGCCTTTCCGGGTCCACTCTGTTGCTCTCGGGGCTCCTCGCGGGCGCGGCGGCCGTGCTCCAGGCCGCGGCCTGGCCACCGTCGACATCGGACGAGCTACCGAGGTGGACCGAGTCTCACCACCTGGCGCTCGCCTTGGTCGATGAATGCCTCGTCATCGGCGCGGTGCTGCTCGCCGTGAGTGTCCCCGGGCTGTGGCAGGGTCTGGACGCGCGCCGCCGGCCGGGGATCGCGACAGGGGTCGCGCTGATCGCACTGACCACGCCGGTGAGCGTGGTCCTCGGTGTCGTGTTCGGCCGGTTGGTCTACCCCGCCTACGGCATCGCCGTCGCCGACGATCCACAGACCCTGGCGCTTGTCGTCACGACCTGGGCGGGCGCGGCCCACGCGGTGAGTCTGGTTCTGATGGTCGCCGGCCTCGCCATCGGAGTAGCCATGATCCGTGACCGCGAGGACAGCACGGCCCTCGGCGTGCTGGGTGTCGCGGCGGGCGGTGCCCAATTTATCGCCGCGTACCCATGGCTGTTCCCGATTGCGGTCGTGACCGGCTGCCAGATCGTCCTGGCCGCCTGGTTCGCCGGGATCGGCATGAGCCTGTTGCTACGGGCCCGACAACGCCTCGTTACTCACCACACGGCGAGGGCCAGCAGCCGTCGATGACCCCGGGGCCGGACGCGGCCACCGACGCCCGCGTCCGGTCCACCCGCGACCGTGACACCCGTCGCCGTTTGGATCGGTACTCACATCGGCTCGGCTACGATACCGCCCCAGTAATGCTGCGGCCGGTCTCCACAGTGCGGCGGAGCGGAATGCCACCGAAGCCGGCCAGCCCTGCTCAGGTCAGCACGAGGGTCGCGTCGTCGACCTCCGCTACCGCCTGGCGGGCCAGCCGGCTCAGCAACAGGGCAAACGTTGCCGGTTACGGCTGGTGGGGTCAGCGGCAGTTCGATGCGAACGTGAAGTCGTTGGTGACGACGCGTTGGCCGCGGTCCTTCAGCGTGTGGTCGGCGTCGATCTCGAAGACGTCGAGCAGCGGGTTGGTGTTGAGGTCGAACTGGAGCCGCTCGATATCTGTCGTCCAGGAGAAGTTGCCGTAGCGGGCGTCGGCCACCTGGACGACGCGAACGTCGTTGACGTACTCCCGCCCGGTCGGAGTGGTCATCGTGAAGGTGCGACTGAGCTGGGAGCCGTCGGCCAGGGTCAGGTTGACTGTCGTCCCCGGGTCTTTGGAGGGCAGGACGTAGTGCAGACCCTCGGTGCGGATGCGAAGCCGTCCATTCTCGACGGTTATGACCGCAGCCATGAACAGCGGCTCGTTCCCCGCGCCGGGAGAGACCATGTCGTAGGTGCCACCCGACATGCGTACGCGCAACTCGCCACCATCGATCGCCACGGTGACCTCTTCGATGACGTGCCGGTCCGGCTCGAGGATCGGGTAGAGCAACGGTGTGACCGAGCCCCAGAACTCACCCTCCATGGGGCCGCACCCGGTGTCGGGCGAGATCCCGGAAGCGTGCCGGTCGTCGCCAGGGTCGTCGTAGTCGATCGCGATCGTGATCTTGCTGGGGATGTGGGTGGCGAGGATCGAGTTGCCAACCCGGTCGAAGGTGGTCAGTTGCCACGCCGACCTGGCCTGCCGAGAGTAGATCACCCGGGCCGGGGTGGTGTCGACGACGACCGGCTTGGGCACCACCGCGGTGGGCGGCAGCGTACGGTCCTGCGGGCCGGCCACGGCGGGAGCCGCGGCAGCCATGGCGCCAATGGTGCCGAGCGTGACAAGCGTGGAGAGCGTGACCAGCCTTGCGCGGAGGTTCATGAGGCACAAGTTAGAGCGGGAGTTCGAACGGCGGGCGGACCGGACGTGACGGTTCGAT
Source organism: Rhizomonospora bruguierae (assembly GCF_018397995.1). Taxonomy (GTDB): domain Bacteria; phylum Actinomycetota; class Actinomycetes; order Mycobacteriales; family Micromonosporaceae; genus Rhizomonospora; species Rhizomonospora bruguierae. Next base: position 19,181 of record NZ_BBQH01000091.1, on the reverse strand, counting down.
TGCCAAGATCCGCTTCAGGTCAGAACGACGATTCAGGCCCTCGACGGACCTCCAGCCACGTACGCGCCGAGGTGCGCCGGCCGGCCTCCACCGGCCAGTTGTGCGGTCCACGAGCGGGCACCACGGTCGCCGCGACCTGGCGTTGAGCTCACGTCGGGGTGGCGGGCGTTGGCCCCATACGTGAGCTCACCGCAGCGCCACTGCGAGTTCGGCGGCGTTCTCGAACGCAGGCGCCGCCCGTTCGCTCTCGTCCCCACTGACGACGACGCGTTTTGCGCGGTCCAGCATTTCGGCTGCGGTCTCTGGGTCGTATAGCACCATCGCCAGTTCGGCACGGTAGATCAGGGCCGCTACCCGCGCGACCGGGTCGTCGTCGGCATTCCCGTCCGAAGCATGCGCTCCAGCAGAAACGTCGCCGAGCGCATCAGGACGGGTTTCTCTTGTCCGGAGTGCTTGCGCGCCAGATCTTATGAGCGCGCACCCCTGACTTCAGAGCGACGTCACGGGACGAGCACGGCGGTGAGCATGGAGAGATACGACTCGTGGGCGATCCGGACCGGACCGGAGTCGTCAGCGGAGATCGTCATCGGCACATTGTGACCCCTTGCGGATCTGCCGCAATCCGCGCGCTACGCAGCATTACAGCACGTGGTTCGGCAGCGGCGATCGCGCTGGGTAGGCGGGGTTGCGAGCTGTGGGGTGCCGTTAGCCGTCCGGGCACGTCCTTGCCATGCCGGTCAACTGCTGTTCTGCTGTTCTAGTTGGCCGTGGGACGCTGTCAGTCGCGGAGGCGTTCGAGGCCGTCGAGGAGCAGGTCGAGGGTGAACTCGAACTCGACCTGGCTGTCGCACCACCCGAGTGCGGGGTTGTCGGCGTTGTGGGACTCGATGGCAATCATCGCGGCGAGGTGGGGCAGGGCGTCGGCCATCGCGGCCAGATCCGCCTCGGCCTGGGTGTCCGCGTCCTCCTGCGCCGGGTTGAAGATCTCCTGGACGAACCCGAGCGGCATGCTGCCGAACGCGTGCAGCGCCCGGTGCGCGAGGTGGTAGGAGAACCCGGCGTTGACGAGGGTGGAAATGATCCCGTCGTAGTAGGCGTACACCCCGGTGGGGATGGTCCGCCGTGAGCCCAGCAGCCCGGGTACCCACGGGTGGCGGAGCATGACCTGGCGCGCCGCCAGGAACTGTCGCCGCAGTCGCGTATGCCAGTCGGTGTCACCACCGCTGATGTCGTGCTGGCCGACTGCGGCGTCGATCTGGGCGAGCACGGTCTCGACGACGCCGTCGAGCAGGGCTTCCTTACCGGGCAGGTGATAGTAGAGCGACATGGCCTCGACGCCGAGTTCGGCGGCGAGCCGGCGCATCGTCAGTGCCGGGATCCCTTCCCGGTCCGCGAGCGTGACAGCCGCCGTCAGCACGTTCGACGCCGACGACCCCGCCGCGACGCTCACCAACCTGGTCGAGCACGCATCGCTGGCCCGCGCGGGCATCGCCTTCGAGCTGCTCATCGTCCTCACCCAAACGGCCGCCGCCGCCTGGTTCTACCGCCTGTTCCGGCATCGCCGCGTTCGGCCTGGTCAACGCCCTACCCGCTCGGCTGGGTCCTCATCGCCGGCGGCATCGGTTACCTGCTCAGCGCGTTCACCGCAGTCCTCGCCCCGGACACGCGGGCCCTCACCGACGCGCTCGCCTACCCGGCGTCGATCGGCGAGTTCTGGATGATCGGCTACCGGCTGATCCGCGGCGTCCGCCGTCAAACACCCGAGGACGCGCCCTCGAATCCCCACACACCGGCACCATCCGCGGCATGACCGCCGCGATGGCCGCGCCGCACCTCCCGTCGCGGCCATCGCCGTCTCCGGAACACAGCCAGCCGCTCGCGGCTCTGCCGCTGAGCGGGCACACTCGCCGCGAACGGCCTGGCTGTCGCCCCACCGCGTCTCCAGCCCGTGTTGTCAACCGTGGCCAGGAAACTCTTGCCCTAACCCGGCGACTCTCCCCCGATCCGGCGTCGTCGGGCTGTCACCATCACCGGTCGGCCTGGCGGAGCATCGCGTCCTGTTCAGCGTCGGGGATCAGCTCCCGGACCTCCTGCGCACAGCGGCACGCGGCGGCGATCTTGGCAGCCCACGCCAGCGCCTCCTCGCGCGAGGCCACGTCGACGATCGAGAACCCGCCAATGACCTCCTTGGTCTCCGGGTAAGGACCGTCGGTGACCACCCCGTCCGTGGCCACAACGTTCGCCCGCTGTCTTTCCAGTCCGGCGCCGAACACCCACACGCCGGCGTTCACGGCCTCCTCGACGACCGCGTGCGAGGCCGTGCCCACGTCGGGCATCTCGGCAGCGGGGATGTGGTCCATCGCGCCGTCATTGAACGAGATCAAGTACCGCGTCATCCGATGACTCCCTAGTCCCGGCGGCCTTCCCGGCCGCCCTTCACCTGTGCTACGAACGGCCCACCCCGGATCCGATGCCATGCCGAGAAGAATTTCACGGGACCCCACCGGTCGGCGCCCCACGGGCGTCATGTCGCACTGCTCGCGGAGATCGTCGCCGCCGACACCGGCTACCGGCTCGTCCCGCCGTCGCGGCGCTGCGCGGGTAGAACGGCAGCGCGAACCGCCTCGGTGAATCGCCGGTTGCGCACCATCTCGCCCGGCGGTATGCCCGCGGACTCCTCCTGGGCCATGATCCGATTGAAGGTCGGCAGGAGCTTCACGACGGCCCGCTCGGCCGCGCCGGGATCCCAGACGAGGTCGATCATCCGGCGGCACTGCTCGGCGGCGCGCCGGGGATTGGCCGCCAGCCGGTCCGGCCCCAGCACCTGCCAACGCAGCGCCGCCATGAGGTGATAGCGGGCCGGCCGGATGCTCGTCCCGATCCGGCGCGTCCGCAGGAGCCACTCGATGCGGTAGTGCGTCGCCGCCGCGACGTAGTACGCGTCCGGCAGGTGTTCCGGCTGGAACAACTCGTCGCGGCGTTGGGTCGTCAACTCCCGGTAATGGCCTACCTCCGACGGCGCGCCGAGAAACATCGCCGTGTAGGCGCGGGTGAGCTGCGCGCGGTTGATCACCCTGGTCTTTTCGACATCCTGTCGGTTCACGTACTGCTTGGAGCGTCGCTCGTACCAGAGCCGGCGGGACGGTTCCTGCGCGGCGAACCAGTCCTCCAGCCGTTTGTGGAAGTCCTCCCGGGAGGAGAGGTCGTCCTCGCTCACCGCGGTCTGCCGGTTCGTCGCCGCGATGATGCCGGCGATGACCTCCTCGTCCTCGCTGTGCACGACCCGGACGCTGATCTGCACCTCGTCGGAGAGCCGGTCCCGCTCGTCGAACAGCACGTGACAGGTCTGGCAGCCGTTGACCACCTGGAAGTCACGGATGTGTACCTCGTCGCCAACCACCCGAAGATTACGGGTGACGATGGTGACGCCGTTGTTCAGCACCGCGAAACGGCGGTGCCCGTGCTCGTCCCGGACCGTGTCGCGGATCTGGGCGTTGACGCCGTTGTAGCCCTGGAAGTCCCGCACGTTCTCGTGGAACAGCGCCTTGCGAATATGCCCGGTCGGGTCGGTCAGGATCCTGGTGACCAGTTCTCGTGCGGACAGCAGGCCGAGCAGGGACTCCTCGACGCCGGGCATCCGGGGCAAGGAGAGCTTCTTGGGCATCTCGAATGTCGCGGGCACGGCCTGGGTCGCCCGCTTGTACAGGTCGCGGAGTTCATCGCGGGTCACGCATCGAACCTCGACGGCGTCGAACCGTCCCGGGCGCATCAGGTTGCGTTCGGCCGACGTCGCCTTGCGACGCAGCATCTCGGCCACCTGATCGCCGGTGGTGACGTATCGGACGTGCAGCCGTGGCCGGCCGCCGGAGAACTTGGCGATGTTGGCGTAGACCGCGTCGAGGCAGGCACGCAGATTGTCCACATCGGGCGACGCGGGATAGGGCAGTTCGCCGGTGCCGACCACATGCGCGAGGTTGTCCGCCAGGTCGGCGATCACCTTCGTCTCGAACCTCGGGCTGGTCTTGGCCTGCACCACGATGACGTGCACGTCCAACTGCCGGGCCTGTTCGGTGGCCGCCCGCACGTCGGCAGCGTCGCGCAGCAGGACACCGTTGACGAGGATGCCGTACACGTCGATGCCGTAGTCGTTGCCGCCGCCCATCCGGAACACGTCCGGCGTGAAGTCGCTCTCGTAGAACGCGCTCAGCACGCAGAAGCCGGCGAACGCCTCGAACGCCTCGTCGACAGCGAGCGCGTCGAGATCGTGATCGGCCTGGAACTGCTTCACGAGCCCTTCGACGACGATGTCCATCCCGTGCTCCTCGGTACGTCGGCGGTCCGGCTCACGCCCGGGCGCGAGTCAGAACCTCTTCGGCGCTCAGCGCGCTCGTCGGGTGATGCGACAGGCACATCGGAACGGACACCTTGCGAAACGGCGTTCCCTCGCCGACGGTGTAGAACTGGCCGGCTTCCAGACGCGAGATCTCCAGCACCGCGCTGCCCTTGGCCGACGCGACCTCCCGCGCCGCGGCGATCTGGACCGGACTGTTCAGGAAGCCGTAGAACTGGGTCGCGGCGTTGCCGATGATGCGGTTGTGGATGCCCTTCGGCGCCTGGGTCGCGAAGATCAGGCCCAACCCGTACTTCCGGGCCTGGCTGGCCAGGGCGAGCGTGCTCTCGGTGCAGGCGGTCATCGGCCCGGAGGGCACGAACGTCTGCGCCTCGTCCATCACGAACAGCCCGCCGAGCGGCCGGTCACCCGCCGGGTGTCGTTTGATCCACGCGAACAGCGCCATCTGAAGCTGGTTGACGAAGCTCTGTCGATGCTCGTCGTTCGGCAGCCCGATGAGGCTGATGACGGAGATCCGGGCGCGCTTGCCCGGCGGCGGCGTCAGCAGAACGGCCGGGTCGAGCGTCTCGCCGGCGCCACCGAACATCGGGTCGTTGACCATCGCGGCCCGCAGTGTCTCGGACATGTCCGCGGCCAGCTCGCGCGCCCGGCCGAGCGATGCCGCTCCCGCCGGCAGGTCGCTGAGCAGGTCGACGAAGCCGGACAGGCCGCCGTTGCGGGTACGCGCGAAGTAGTCCAGCGCCTGACGGAGAACCGCCCGCCCACGGTCCGCCTTCGCGGTGTTCCCGGCCATTCGCGCGCGGGGGGCGAGCGCCGCGACGGCGGTGTCCAGGGCCAGTCCGAATTCGTCTGGTTCGCCGAGCACCGCCGCGAAGTCCGGGAGCGGCTGGAAGCTGACCGGGCGCCCGGACGTGCGCCGCGGCGTCCACACCACCACGTCCGTTCCGGCCAGGTAGGTCGCGGCCAGCTCGGCGTCGCCCGGTCGCCACGTCTTCGGCGGGTACGGCCAGGCGTCGCCGAGCCGCGCCAGGTCGTTGTTCGGGTCCAGCACGATGGCGGAGACGCCGTTCAGCGCGCACTCCTCGATCAGCCGACGGATCAGGACGGTCTTGCCCGACCCGGATCCGGCAAAGATCACCGCGTGTTTGCGGAGCGATTCGAGCGGCGCGCGTACGGACTCGCCGGTCTCCACCACGGTCCCGAGGTCCAGGCTCGGGCCGGCCTGGTCGGGCGGGGCCGGCGGCTCCGTTTCCACCGGCGAACCCGCCGGCCCGCCCGTCGCGTCGGGCTCGGGTTTCTGTACCTCCCCGCCCTCGGGCGGCGGCCCGAAGACTTTGCCGAACAGTTCGGTGTTTCCGGCCGGCCGCCGCGCCAGCAACCAGTCCGGCAGCGCCGGATCATGCTCGTCGAGCAGCACCGCGAGCGCGGCGAAGGTGCGCAGGTCGTCCGTCGACACCGTGGTCAGCATCCCGCCGCGGTCGAGATAGTCCCGCTTCATCCGCTGGCTGACTTCGCCGTTCGGCCAGGGCGTGTTGCGCAGCAGCACGGCACGACGCTTGGTGATCGCGGGGTCCAGGTTGACGAAACTGAGCAGCCGCCGGAGCCGGGCCTGCGCCGCCAGCGGATTGGCGTGCGACAGCGCCCGGAACGACCAGTGCGCCTCGTCCTCCGTGTCCTCGTCCAGGGTCTCCCGCAGCCACGCGTGCATCGAGGGGTTGCCGTCCTCACCCGCTTGGACGCTGTACCGGCCGCGGCGCTCGCCCTGCTCGAAGGTCCAGGCCAGCAGGCCCGCGACCAGCAGCCGGGCCATCTCCCGGTCCTCGGTCGCGGGCGCCAGCGCGGCGTCGACCACCGCCTGCTCGCGGAGCCGGGCCAGTCGATCGTCGAGCACGGTCAGGCGGGCCGGGGGCGGCACCGGGCTGGGCCGGGTGGGTATCGGCTGCGCTTGGGCCAGGTCGGTGAGCGGCACCACGTCATCCGCCGCAAGGCATGCCCGCACATGCTCGTCCACCCGTTGCAGCAGCCCACGCGGAGTGAAGCCGGGGGCGTCGTGGAACGCCTCCGCAACCACCGGCCAGGTCGGGTACGGCGGCTTGAAATCGGCCATCTCGAAGAACGGCTCGAATCGTGCGGTGACCAACTCGATGGCGATCTCGGCGGACGGGATCCGGGCGAGCCGGGTCTCCGCGCGGAACCGTCCGGCCACCGAGGCGAGGGCGTTCTGCTCGATGAGGGTCCAGGAGTTCGTCAGGCACGCCACCACCGTCACCGTCCGGCTCAGCACCTCCCGCAGTTGCATCAGTCCGTCGCCGAGATCGGCGGCCAGCGCGACCGGCTCGTTGACCGTCGGGTCGGATCCGTCGTCGACCGCGGACGTGCGGGCCTGCGCGAAGACCGGGTCGATCTGGTCGACGGCGAACAGGGTCGCCCCGGTGCAGGCGACCAGCCGGGAAAGCTCCCTGGCCACCTGCTGCGGCGGCCTGACCGTGGTAGGTATGCCCCAGCGTTCCAGCCCGACCGACGTCTCCTCCTGCGCCGAGGTCAGCCAGTTCTCGGCGAGGTCGTTGGCGTACTCGTCCGACGAGGCCAGCATGACCAGGGCCCGGAGCGTGTGCCGGCATTCGCGGCCGGCCTCGGGTTCGGCGCGGCGGAACGCGGAGATGAATTGATCAAGAGCTTCGGGGGTCAGCTGGCTGTCGCCACGCACCCGAAGGCGCAGGGCATTGGATATTCCAGCGATCTCCGCGAGCCGCTCCAGCAGCACTGCGAGCTGCCGATGCCGATACGATCCGGATCTGTGCAAACCGCGCAGGAAGGCGGAGACCACGTTCGGCCAGAATGATTTCCCATCGGCGATTCCCATCAGGAAGAAATAGCCGTGGCGGCGGTGCTGCACCTGTTCCCGAGCCCACCGGATCAGGTGCGTTTTTCCGGACCCATGCCGGCCGTGGATCACCAGGCCGACGGGGCTTCGGGTGGTGCTCGCTTCCGCGGTCTCGTAGGCGCGAAGGACCGTGGCGCCGACGTCGCCGTTCAGCCCGTCGATGTGGAAGTCGAGCCGGGACCAGACGTCGTCCTGGGTCGGCGCCCAGTCCAGCCGGCGCAGTTCATGCAGCGCGCGCCGCTCGTGGGGCTCGATCATGAGCGGCCGATCGTGATCAGATGCATGTCCTCTCCGCCGAGCGGGACCGCGGCCGCCTTGGCCCGGTCACTCAGAGCTACGCGGTGCGGATCGGGTTCAAGCTGGATCGCCCGTTGCCGGTCCAGGTCCAGCAGGGCCTCGTCAAGCCGCTGGCGCGGGATGTCCGGCAGTTCATCGCGCAGCCGGGCAAGACTGACCAGGGCTCCGGGCTCACCGGCCAACCCGCCGTACGCCTGCCGGATCCGATCCTCGATGGAGAGTGGGCCGGGATCGTCGCCCGTGAAGACGTCGGAGAGCTGGTATCCGTTTTTGATCATCAGGCCGTTGAGGTGGCGGAACGTGCTGTAGAGCAGGTGCCAGGCGGCGCCCACCCCCTCCGGCGGGGGCAGCGTCAGCTCGTCCCTGCCGCGGGCCCAGCCCTGGTCGGTCAGCTCGTGGAAGATCGCGCCACGCGGCCCCTTCTTCCAGGTGATCAGCTTCTCCCGGGTCAATTGATCACGAGCGGACTTCTCGATGGTGACGCGATACAGCCTCCGAAGATCGGGATTCGAGGCCTCGATAACGTGCAGCATCAAGGCGACCAGCGCCTGCCGGGCAGGCGTACTCAGGACAACAGACATGGCGATGATCTTCCGAGTCGGGGGTGCGGTCGGGGCCGCCGCACAGAGCATCATTGCCGCAGCGGCGATTTCCCGCGAGTCCCCGAGCAGTCTTTGATCTTCCCGCGCTGGTGTCCGGTAACCGACATTCGCGGTATATGGAGACGATTGACACCGGGCGCTACAGTGTCTCCTTTTTCGATTTCGACGAGATCGCCGCGGTCGCGTGCCGGGTGGTCAGCCGGGACAGTTGGGCCGGCTTCGACGACGGCTGGGGCGCGTTGGTGCGCTTCGCTTTCCCCAAGCCGCACGGGAAGCGCCGGCCATTGACCGACCCGCAGCGTGCGCTGCTTCGGGCGCTGGTCGCAAACGACACCCTTGGGACTCGACGAACGGGAGCTGCGGGCTGGTCTTCGAGGAGGCCGGATTACCACACGGCCGGGGGCGTGTCGCCGGCTCGCCGGGTGACCGACCGTCAGGATCAGGTATCCGGATCTGTCGCGACCCGGCCAGGCCCGCTCGTGCGCCGGGGTCAGGTCGCGAGGGCGTCGAGGTCGACCGGCGTGCCGTCCTCGAAGAGCAGGCCGGTGGGCCCGTCGGCGGGCAGCATCGCCGCCCAGGCCACCCAGCGTGCGCTTTCGACCGTCGGCCGTCCATCGTTGTCGGCGCCGAGCTCGGGGTGGCTGGCGAACCGCCCGGGGTCGACGGAGTTGACGAGGATTCCGGCGTCGCGCAGCTCGACGGCCAGCGAGGCGGTCAGGGCATCGGCGGTGAACTTGGCCATCGAGTACCCCGGTGCCCCGACGGGGCGGGGCAGCGCGGCGCCGGCGCGGACCTGCATCGCGGCCCCGCTGGACACGGTGACGATCCGGGCCGCCGGCGCCGCCTCCAGGAGAGGCAGGCAGGCCCGGGTGAGCAGCCACGGGCCGAAGACGCAGACCTCGAAGGCGGCACGTACGGCGTCGGCGTCGGCGGCCAGGAGGCGGAACGTGTCCCAGTCGGGCATCAGGGCGGCGTTGTGGACCAGCGCGTCGAGCCGGCCGAACTCGGCGGCCAGCCGCGCCGCGGCCCCGGTGATGGCACTCTCTTACCCGATAGCAGGTATCGCAACCGCCATATGGTTGTACAGTATTCGTATGGCAGTTAAGAAGGTGACGGTTACCCTCCCCGAGGAGTTGGTCGAGGCACTTGGTGCGGCGGCCCGGGAAGACGGTATGCCGCTGTCGAGGCTGGTCGCCAGGGCTGCGGAGAGTGAACTGCGGCGGCGGGTCGGGCGGCGACTGGTCGCCGACTGGCAGGCCGAACATGGTGCGTTCACCGTGGAAGAGATCGCTGCGGCACGAGCGGAGATGGCCGCCGCCGACGCTCAGGCGCTCAGCGCGCCTGGTCAGGCAGCAGCGTGAGCATCCCCTACGTCTACGACGCCGGCGTGCTACTCGCGGTGGACAGCAATGATCGGCGGATGTGGGCGATCCACCACCTGGCCGTGGAAGAGGGCCGACGCCTGCTCATCCCCTCCGTCGTGGTCGGTCAGGCGTGGCGCGACGCTCGCCGCCAGGTCCAGCTCGGCCGGTTCCTGCCCGGCTGTGAGGTTGTCCCGGTCGGCCTTGAGCTGGCAAAGGCGGCCGGTGTGCTGTGCGGCAAGGCCGGCACGCGCGACATTGTCGATGCCAGCGTGGTCACCGTTGCTCTGGCCTGCGGCGCGATCGTCTTCACCAGCGATCCCGAGGACATCGCGCAACTGTCGGCCGCCTCGGACGTCAAACCGGGTCTGGTCATCCGCCGCCTCTGAGCGCCGGTATCGAGCCGGCACGGGCGCGGCGCTGACGCCGTGCCGCTCCCCTGGCCGACACCGTTCCGGCGCCATGGGCTGGGGTTTCGGGATGTCGGTCCGCACCCGCCGCACGCACCTCGGCCCCTCGGTCGGCAGCTACGGGTGGCCCGGCTTCTACGGCACCGCCTAGTACACGATCCCGCCGAGGACCTGACGGCGATCTTCGTCATGCAGCGGGCCCACGCGGGCGACCAGAAGCTGCCGATGTGGCACGACCTCTGGACCGCCGTCTACCAGGCAATCGACGACTGACCCCGGAACGTTCGGGCATCGGGAGCGGCATGCCGTCGTGGTGGAGTTCGCCGTGGTGGGCCGCGGGGTCCGTGGTTGTGGACGTGCGGCTGGGTGAGGGCGAGGTCTTCGAGCCGATCGAGGGCGATTGGTACGTTTTCCTGATCCGGCACGGCGCGTACGCCGACCGGGCAACGGGCGCCGACCCGTGGGGGCTACAGGTCACCGAGCTGAGGTTGATCCCGGACGTGTGACGTCAGCGGTGAGGTCCGTCAGCAGCGTATCGAGCAGCCGCTCCTCCATGACCGCCCGCCCGATTCGGCTCATCATCGTCCCCAGCAGCGGATCCCAGGGCGTTTCGGCCGGCGTCCCGAGCAGCGGGACGCCCTGGCCGGCGGCCTGCACGTAGTCCGCGGCGCTCATCCGCCAGGGCACGGCCTGCGCGTACCGCCTCAGCGCCGCCCCGGTCATCCGCAGGCCGGGCCAGTCGAAGTCGTTGCGCCATCGGACCACCGCCCCGGGCCGTACCGCCGTCAGCAGCTCGTGCACCGCCGCGGACGGGGCCCCTTCGGTGCAGACGACCGCCTGGGTCCACCGGCCGGCGGCGGCTCGCAGCACGGCAGGGTTCTCGCACACGAAGATCTCGGTGGCTTCGATGGTCAGCGGAGCCAGCCGCAACTGCTGCAGCGTGGCCCGGAACGGCACGTGCGCCGCGGCGGCCTCGGTGAGCCAGGAGCCGACGACCCCGCCGGCGGCCGGCAGGTTCAACAGGAGCACCTGGCTGGCCAGGTCGTCCGGTACGACCCCGGCCAGTTCCCACAGCGCTCGCTCCTGCTCGGCTCCCGACGGCGCGGGCAGCCCGTGCCACGCCGCGATTGCCCGCAGCACCAACCCGCGGACGGGGCCTTCGGTGAGCCCCTTGGTGTCATCGAGGATCCGTTCGGCGAGCACCGGCAGCGGGATGTCGGTGGCCGGCAGGGCGTCCAGCACGGCGACCACGTCGGGGAATGGAAGGCCGCCGCGCACGACGCGGGTCAGTGTGCCGTCCCTGCGCAGACCGTCGAGCCACAGCTCGTACCAGTGCGAACCGGCGTGCCTGCTCTCGGCGGCCAGCGCGAGCACGGCGTCGCGCCCCAGCGCTTCGCGCTTGCGCTCCCCGGGCCGGTCGCGCACCGGCCCGAGCGTCTCCGCCAGCCCCTTCCCGTACGCGGCGCGCAGGTGCGCATCCACCTCGGCGAGGCGCACCGTGACCCGCCCCACCCCGGCGGGCCGGTGCACGCCGGTGAGCCCGATGATCACGAGCCGTTCGTCGTCGTCCGGTGCGGAGAGGGACACCGTGCCGTCCAGGCTGCCGCCCGTGCGTTCCAGGCTGCGACGGGCGGCCACGAGCAGCCGCCGCCAGCCCGGCTCGGTGAGCGGGTCACCCACCGGTCGGCGTCCGGCGGGTCTCCGGCGAGCCCAGCGCCCGCGCCAGGGTGCCGTCGAGGTCGGCGATGTTCATCTTGCCGTCCCAGACCAGCAGCACCGTCGACACGGCATGGTCCACGGCGGAGTGCGACAGGTCGTAATGCGCGGCCCCGGTTACCGCGGGGTGCGTGGCCCACAGGTCATAACCGGTCATGAACAGGTCGAGGTCGAACTGCTTGGCCAGCGACATCAGCTCGCCGCGGCCGTTCTCGTCGACGCCGGCGAACGCCTCGTCCAGGCCGAGCAGCCGGGGCGCGTCCGGGCGGGCGGAGCCGAACAGGGCGTTCGCGGCGGCGAACAGCGGCAGGTGCAGCGATACCGACTGCTCGCCCCCGGAGAGCTGGCTGTGCCGGGACCTGGTCAGCGCTTCGCTGCTGCCGCCCGGCCGGTGCAGGGTGAACGCGAACGTCCGCCACTGGCGGTAGTCGAGAACCCCGGCGAGCAACTCCCGGTACGGCTTCTCCGGCGCCTGGGCGCGGGCCGTCTTGATCCGGCTGGCGAAGTGCCGGCGCAGCTGGGTGAGTTGGGTGGGGCCGAGGCGGGCGGGATCACGTTCGAGCAGCCGGCAGACCTCGCGATGTTCCGGGTCGAGGTCGTCGGCGAGCCGCCAGCCGACGCCGACGGTGAGTCCGGAGGACATGCGCCGGGCGCGCATCTGGGCGTCCATCGCCGCGACCAGGTCGCGGGCCTCGATCGTACGGCGGTGGATCTGACCGGCGAGCTGCCCGAGCAGGGCATCTTCGAAGACCCGCTGCTCGGCCTCGGTCAGCAGTTGCTCCTGGTCGCGGCGTTCGGTGGCGATGCGCTGCGCGAAGTGGGCGACGGGCGTGAGTCCCTGCTCGTCGGCAACCCGCACCACCACGACGCCCTCGTCGGTGTCCCACTCCGGCCGATGGTCGAGCCCCGCGGCGGGTAGCTGGGTCTGGAGTTCGGTGAGCGCGCCGCTGAGCCGGGTCGCGCTCTGCTTGAGCGACGTCTCGGTCGGGCTCAGATCACGAGTGGCGCCGAGGATCGCCTCGTGCAGCGCCACGACCGTCGGGTCCAGGTCGTCGCCGGTCGCTTCGGTCACCGGCCAGCGCAACTCGGCCGGGCACCGCATCAGCCCGAGCAGATCCGGCTGGGCGTACGGGCGCAGCCGCAGCGACTCGTGCCGGGCCTCGGCGATCGCGTCGGCGATCGCCTGCTCGCCGAGCCGAACGCGTTCACCGGCCGCGGCGAGGGTCTCCCTGGCCGCGCTGTACGCGTCACGGGTGACGATCAGGCTGTGCTCCGCCTCCTCGATGGCCCCCTCGGTCTCGTTCACCTCGGCCAGCACGCGGGTCGCCTCGGCGCCGATCGCGGCCGAGAGCGTCCGCAGCTCCTCATCCTTCTCCACGTGGCGGCGGGTGGCTTCCCGGGCGGCCTGCTGCGCCTCGACCAGGCGCGCCTCCGCCTCGGCCCGCCGATCGGCGGCCTGCTCGGCGAGCCCCGCGGTCCTCGATGCCGTCTCGTAGGCGTGCCCCAGCTCGACGCCGAGCAGGGAAAACCGGTCGAGCGAGCCCGCTGTGGCGTCGAGACGCTCGACCGGTAGGCCGCGTTCGGCGACGGTCCGGCGCAGCGCGGCGGCGGCCGCCGCCTGCTCGGCGACGGCGGCGTCCAGTCGGTTCGCCGCGTCGAGGGCGGCCTCCCTGCGTACGCGAAGCTCCGTCGCGGCCCGGTCCAGCGCCCGCTCGGCATCGCGGATGGCCGTCCGCGGCGGTAGCGCCGCACCGGCCGCCCCCGCCGCGGTGAGCAGCGCCTCCCGCGCCCGGCACCGGCCCGTCACCCGCTCCGACTCCGCGCGCAGATCGGCGAGCCGCCGTTCGCAGTCGGCGACGCGGATCGCGCGCCGGGCGGCCCGGGCCGTGGCGCCGATGTACTCGCAGCGGTCCTTGGCGAAGCTGCCGGTGCCGGCGCCCTGCGCCCACCGGCCGGCGGCGTCGACGCCGGCCGGACCGTCGAGGTCACCCAGGGCGATGCCGGCCAGCACGGCCGAGATCCGCGCCGCGGGCACGAACCCCTGCTCCTCCGGGACCAGCACGTCGGCCAACGTCCGACCCGCCACGCGCGGCCCGGCGCGCAGGAAGGCGTCCTGCTCGCCGTCGTCGTCGCCGTCCGGGCGGATCCAGGCGTCGAGCAGCCCGGCAGCGTGCAGCGCGGCCTCGATCCCGGCGGCCTCGGCCGCGGACGTGTCGTCGGCGAACCGGACGAGCCGCCACAGCGGTGCGCCGGGCCGGCCCTCGCGCGGCGCGGGTCGGGTGGCCGACGGCGGTGGGGCGTCGTCGCGCTCGGCCGCGATGGCGTCGCGTTCAGCGGTCAGGGCGTCGCGTTCGGCGGCCAGCCCCTCCTCGCGGGTGCGCAGCGCGGCGACCTCGTCGCGGACGGTGGCGAGCGGGGCGGCGACCTGTTCGTGGTACAGGTCGCGCAGGGACGGAGCCGCCGGCTGCCCGGCAAGCAGCTCAACCAGACCGGGCCGGTTCAACTCGGCGAGCAGGCCGGCGTGCTCGATGCCCCACCGGCGTACCGAGGCGGCGGTCTGCTCCTTCGCCTCGTCCAGGGCGGTGCCGGCGCGTTCCTCGGCCGCGACCGCGTTCTCGGCGGCGGCCCGGGCCTGCCGGTCGGTTTCGGCCGCGCGCCCGTGGTCCCGTTCCGCCTCGGCGAGCCGGCCAAGCAGCGCCCGCACGGCGTCGACGTCGGCGCGGCGCGCCTCGACCCGGGCGGAGACGCGGACACCGAGGCCGTCGGCGGCCGCGTCGGCAGGCCGCCATTCCACGCCCGCGATCGCCGCCTCGGCGGCGAGGTCGGTGGCCGTCCGAGCCGCCCGCGACTGTGCGTCCCGCGCGGCCGTCACGGCCTGGCGCCACTCGGCCGCTCGCCGGCCCGCGGTGCCCTGCTCCGCGGCGACCCGCTCGCCCGCCCGCCGCTCGGCGGCTGCGAGATCCTGCACGTGCCGGTCCAGGTCGGCCAACTGCTCATGGGAACGGTAGGCCGCCGAACTCTTGAGCCGCTCCAGGTGGGCACGCAGCCGGCCCGGTTCCCCATCGACCGCGCGAAGCCGCGCCTCGGCCCCGGTCGCGGCCCGCGTCGCCTCGGCCACGGCATCCCGCGCGCCGGCCAGCGCGGCGCGGCGATCGTCGACCGCGACGCGGCGAGCGCTGAGCGCGTCGGCGGCGGCCCGGGCATGGGTACGCAGGTAGGTGGCGTACCCGGTAAGGAACGAGGTGGTGGCCCGGTCCGCGACGACGAGCCCCTCCAGGGTCCGGGCCACCGCCTCCATGTCGTCGAACGAACGTGCCGCCTCGACGAGCAGGTGATCCTCCACCGGGCGCAGACCGCGCTGCAGCGTGCGGGACAGCTCGACCGGATTGAGATCCTTGGCCAGCTGCGGCTTGCGCAGGGTGAGCACCAGGTCGAGCAACTGCTCGTAGCGGGCGGCTCCGAGCCCGAACAGACGCGCGTCGACCAGGTGCCGGTACTCCTCGGCCGAGTCGCGGACGGCGTCCGCGCCGAGCCGCTCGATCAGTTCGCGCCGCGACACCGGCCGGTCGTCGGCGTCCAGGAGTGACAGATCCACCCCGACCCGCCCGTCTGCCACGAAGTGCCAGCGGGTGACCCGATCGTTGTGCTTGTGCGCCCGCAACCCGATGCCGATGGTCACCCACGAAGTGCCGTCGCCGAACTCCATCCACACGTACGCGTGCGACACCTCCTGCCCCCGGTAGAGGATGTTGGACTTCATCGTCCGGTCCTCACCGGCGAACGGGTTGAGCCGGCGCGGCTCGATCCGTCCGTCCAGCGCGAACGGAAAGAGCACCTCCAGGGCCTTGGTCTTGCCCGAGCCGTTCGGGCCACGCAGCACCAGCCAGCCATCGACGAACAGGAACTCTTCGTCGCGGTAGTCCCAGAGGTTGATGATGCCCGCGCGGGTGGGTACGAAGCGTGCCAAAACCGATCCCTCGTCAGAAGAGCCTGCGTTGCCGGACCTGGGCGACGGTGTTGCGGTACCGCCCGATCAGCGGCCGGGCCAGCACGCCGCCGGGCACCGGGACGACCGCGCCGAACCGGGCGAGCAAGGAGACCGCCTCGGCGCGCAGGCGGTCCGGGTCGGCGTGCCAGGCGGCGCCGAAAGCGGAGCCGTAGGTCCGCAGGATCTCGCCGGTCGCCTCGCGTAGGAAGCTGTCCGTGATCAGCGGCAGCCTCCGCTCGCCGGCATGCTCCGCCGGCTCGTCCACCCCGACGGGGGCGGATGGCGGGTCCGCGAACACGGGCCGGCTCTCGGGCCGGCCGGTGTCGGCGGCGGCGGCCAGTGCGGCCTGCCGGTCCTTCGGGTGCGGCGCCGGCACGCGACGGGCGCGGCGGCCGTCCGGGTCGGCCACCCGATCGCCGATTGCCACCGCGAGCAGCACGGCGGCCTGTGCCACCGAACCGGTGCCCGGGAACCGCTCCGCCGACCAGCCCACGGTGTCGACCAGCAGGACCCCTTCGGCGCGGCGCTCCAGCCGCAGACCGGTCAACCGGTGCAGGTCCTCCGCGAGGGCCTGCCCGCGCAGGTGGTTACCGATCTCGGCGGGTACGTCGTCGTAGTACACGACCGACCGCTCCACCGCGGCCCGCCGCGCGGCCTGCGCCGCCGCGCGCCGCTCGGCGTTGCCGCTGCTGCTGAGCGACCGCTCCAGCAAGGCGGTCACCGAATCGATGTGCTGCAGCACCCGCGGCGGCCGGAAGAGGGCGAACACCGCGTCGCGGGCAACGTCGTACAGCGCCTCCCCGGCGCCGGGGTCGCTGACCCAGGCAGCGCTGGAACCGTCGGCCACCCCCAGCACACCGCGCTCCTCGAGCCAGGCCACCGCATCCACGAAGGCCCGCCGGTCCGTTCCCTGATCCGCGTCGAGTCCCAGGCCGGGAATCCGGTTCGCGTCGCCGGCGACCTGGTCGGCCAGCTCGGTCAGGCTGATCTGGATGCCCGCGCGACCCAGCGCCGCCAGACAGAGCGCGAGGTACGCGTACCTTTGCCGGTCGAACGGGCGGCCCGTCCTCGACGTCGCCGGACGGTCCGGGTCCAGCGCGTCGGCCGTGCGCACCAGACGGGCGGTGGTGCTGTGCAACTCCAACCGGTAACCGAACGCCTCGGCCAGGTCGCGGCGCAGGTCGGAGGCGAACCGGCGAACCCGGGGCAACGCCTTCTCGTCCGGCCAGATCGCCGTCACCAGCGGATGGCGCAGCAGCAGGCGCACGGCCCGCTGGTAATCGGCCAGCTCCAGGTCGGACACGTCGGCCGCGAACCTCACGAGACCGCCATCCGGTCCGCCTTTTCCGGCCGCGCGCTGGTGTGCCCGGCCGTGGTCAGGGTGAGCGCGTACCCGTCAAGGTGGAGCCGGCCCGCGGTGGTGATCACCGTGGTGAACTGGCCGGGCGCCGGGACGAGCGTGAGCCGGACCCCGAACGCGGCCGCGGCCAGCGGCGTGTCGAGACGGCCGGCCGCGCGGGCGCCGAGCGCGAGGTCCAGCAGCCGGCGCAACGCACCGGCCTGCGCCTCGTCGAGCAGCACCGCCGTCTCGCCACAAAACGCGTCCACCAGGCCGGACGCCGCGACGGCCTGACGGCGTTCCTCAACGATCTGACGCTCGCGCAGGAGCCGCCGCGACGAGTCGGCCCGCTCGATACGCGCCGGGCGGCCGTTGCCCTGGCCGGGCATGCGACCGGACTGCACGAGGGTGCGCGACAGCTCCACGGCCGGGGCCTCCCACCAGGAGAGCCGGCTCGGAACCGCCTCCGGGTCGGGGTATCCGACGCCGACGTGCCGCGGGGCGCCCAGCCCGAACACGACGTCGAAGACGGCGTGGGCCGCCTCGTCGGAGCCGACACCGGTGAACCAGGCCGCCAGGTGTCGCAGCTGTGACTCCCGGCTGACGCCGCCGCGCCGCGCCTCGGTGACTCTGCGCAGCAGGGCCAGCACATCGCCGATCGCCGCCATCGTCGCACCGGCCAGCCGATCGGCCTCGCTGGGCGTGGCGGGCTCGGGCGGCGCCAACCACGACCGCAGGCCGGCCCACCTGCGCCACCAGTCGGCGATCCGCTCCGACGGCGTGGCGAACAGCCGCTCGTCGGCTTCGGCGGCCGCCTCGATCATCCGCTCCAGGCCGGTCGTCTCCACCTCGGCGACCGCCTCGCGCAGCCGCGGGGTGTAGCGCTGCAACTCGTCGTGGAAGTCGCGCAGGTGGGCCAGCAACGCGTCCTTGTGCGCCAGGAAGACCTCCGGACGCAGGTCGTGAGTGCGACTCAGGTCGCCTAGCATGTGGTAGAAGCGTGCGGCCCGTTCGGCGACGTCGGCGAGTGCGCGGTCGAGCCGGTTGAGCTTGCGGTAGACCTCCTCGGCGTCCCCGGCCCCGTTCGCCGCGGCCAGCGCCTTCAGGTCGGCGAGCAGGTCGGCGAAGACCAGCCGGGACAGTGTGCTGTCGTCCAGGCCGGCGGCGAGCACGCCCTCCACGGCACGATGGGCGCGGTAGCCCGCCTCGGTGAACTGGTAGACCGAGTGGCGGTTGCGGTATTCGGCGAGCGTCGCGGCGCGGGCGCCGTCCTGGCCACGGTCGAGCACACCCCAGTCGACCAGGGCGTCCAGCAGGCGGGGCAGCTCCAGCGCCGCCGGATCGGGACAGTTCGAGTGGGTGGCGGCCAGCCCCGCAAGCGTGGCCGCCACCTCGGAAGTGTGCAGGACAACGTGGTAGCTGGAGCGCGCGGCGTCGAAGGCGCGCAGCACCCACAGGTACGCGAGCCGGTTGTCCGCGGTCACGTACCCGAACAGTCGCATGCGGTCGTCGAGCCCGAAATCATCGAGGCCGAACGACACTGCACCAGCCGTCGACACCCACCCTCCTCGCGATGGTCCGCCAAGGTTACCGACTCCCGGCGGTGACCGCCGAACGCGATGTGCGCATCGCCGTTGTGCGGCCATCGTCCGGCTCATCGGCCCTCAAAGCAAATGCCGCTGGCTTCGCACCGCCCGCCCGGCCCGCTACCGCGCCGACCCCGACGCCACCCAGAGCTCAATCTCCCGGAGCAGTGCCGCCTCGGCAGCCGCCGCCTCCTCCTCCCCAGGTCATGTACTGCTTGCGGGCCAGCAGGTAGGACCGGCGGGCCCGGATCAGGGCGGCGAAAGCGCCGACCACGTCGCCGGCCCGCACGGCCGAGTCAGCGGCCAGAGCGGCCGCGAACGCGTTGGTCCAGATGTGGGTCGGTGGGATCTCCTTGAAAGGCAGCTCCGGTGGGAGCTGCGACCACGGTCCAGGCGCTCATGCTGTGGCGGTCCCACCCGGCCCCTCAATGAAAGGCAGCTCCGGTGGGAGCTGCGACCGTCAGGGTCGGCATCCTCGTCGGCGGAGCACTCGATCCCTCAATGAAAGGCAGCTCCGGTGGGAGCTGCGACTTCCGGGACGCTCGGAGTGCCACCGGGGAGTGGAATGCCCCCTCAGTGAGCCTTTCCCAGCAAGGTTCTCGTTACGGTCGGTGACCGTCCATGCACGACACGCCGAACTCGTTGAG
>NZ_BBQH01000090.1 GCF_018397995.1 Rhizomonospora bruguierae | reverse complement strand
CCTCCGGATCCATCCCGTTGATCGAGTCGAGCCGGACCAGCGGGTTGTACTTGTCCCGCCGCTGCTCGCCCTCGCGGGCCTGGCGGACGGCACCGGTCACCGCGTCGCCGCGGCGCAGCCCGTACCGCTTCACCTGGGCCATCGACACGTACACGTCGTTCGGGCCGGACAGGTACCCGGTGGTCCGCACGAACGCGTAGTTGTCCAGCACGTCCAGGATGCCGGCGACGGGCACCAGCACGTCGTCCTCGCTGACCTGCGGCTCGCCGCCGCCGGAGGAGGACTCGGCACGCTCGCCGCGGCCGCGGCGGCGATCCCGGAACCGGCTGCGCCGGCCCCGGCGGCCACCGTCGGCATCGTCCTCGTCGCGGTCGTTACCGCGGTCGTTGCTCCGGTCGGTGCCGCGATCGTTGCGGCCGCCGTCACGCTCGGCGCGCTCGTTGCGGTCGCCCCGGTCGTTGCGCTCGGCGCGCTCGCCGCGATCGTCCCGCTCGTTGCGGTCGTGCCGATCGGTGCGGTCCCGCCGGCGCTCGCGCCCGCCCTCGCGGTCGCCCCGCTCGGTGCGCTCCTCGGTCGCTGGTTCGGCCGGCGCCTCGGTGCGGGCCTCCGGCGGGCCCGCCGCCCGGGACGCCCGGCGGCTACGCTGCGGCGCCTCGGGTTCCCCGCCCGTCTCCGTGCGGGCCTCGGGCGCCTGGGCCACCTCGGCCCGGACCTCCTCGCGGACCGGCGCGGCGGCCGCGGCCACCTCGCCGCCCCGGGGACGGGGGGCGCCGGCGGCGCCGCCGCCCTGGCGCTCGGTGATCGCGGTGATCAGCTCACCCTTGCGCATCCGGGCCGTGCCGGAGATGCCGAGGGACGCGGCCATACTCTGCAACTCCGGCAGGAGCAGCGCCGACAGGCCGGTACCGCCTCGCCGCCGCCGGGCGGTGCCGGTGGTGGGCTCGTCAGCGACGGTGGTGACATCCGACGTCACGTCGGTGGTGTCGCTCAATGGATTCCTTCCCTCGATAGGCCGGGGTCGCCCGGAATGGCACGAGGTGGCCGGGCGGCCTCGGATACCCGCCTCGCGGTGCGTCGCGGGAATGTGTGGCACGTCCGCCCGTAACGGACCCTTCCACCGGCCAGCGGATGGGCTCGCCTGGTACGGCGATCTGCGGTACGGCGTGAGCCTAGGCAAGAGGTGTGACGGTTCGACCGCCGAAAGCTTCGGGGGTGCGCCGCCCCGCAGAGAGATCGCGTGCTTCGCGGCTGTGCTCGGCCTAGAGCGTAATCAACTTCTCCGACCTGCGGCAACAGTGTCCCGCTCGGCGTGTCCCAGTGTACCCCTCGCGACCCACGCTCCGGTCACGTCCACCGACAACGCTTCTGTGCGCCATCCGATTCCCGGGCGGGCCGCCGCGGGTACCGGGGACAGCGCCAGCACACTCGGGCCGGCCCCGCTCACGACCGCCGCCACACCCGCCGCACGCAACGCGCTGACCAGGGCGTCCGTCTCCGGCATGGCGTCCGCGCGGTAATCCTGGTGCAGCCGGTCGGCGGTGGCCGGGAGGAGCAGCCGCGGGGCGGCGGTGACCGCGTGCACCAGCAGCGCCGCCCGGCCGGCGGTGAACGCGGCGTCGGCGTGCGGAACCGCCGGCGGCAGCGCCGCCCTGGCCGCCGAGGTGAACCCCTGCTGGTCGGGGACGAAGACCGTCGGCACCACGCCCTCGGCCGGGGGTATCGACACCGCCCGGGCGCCCGAATCCTCGGTCCACGCGATGGTGAACCCGCCGAGCAGGCACGGGGCGACATTGTCCGGATGCCCCTCCTGCTCGGCCGCCAGGCGCAGCACGTCGGCCGCGTCGAGCCGGTCCGCACCGTCCTCGACCAGTTCGCGGGCGAGCAGCACGCCCGCCACGATCGCCGCCGACGAGGAACCCAGCCCGCGCGCCTGGGGGATCCGGTTGACGCACTCCAGGTCCAGACCCGGCGGGCGGCCGCCGAGCGCGTCGAACGTGGCGTACATCGACCGCACGATCAGGTGCTCGTCGCCGGTGGGCAACTCCCCGACCCCCGCGCCCTGGATCGTCACCCGGCACCCGCCCTCCGTGACCTGCGCGGACACGTCGTCGTACAGGGCCAGGGCAAGGCCGAGCGCATCGAATCCGGGGCCGAGGTTGGCGCTGGTGGCCGGGACGCGGACGCGCACGATACCGGTGAAGAAGGTGGGTGCCACGCCTCATGGTAAGCGCGGGGCCGCGCGGGACGCTGCCCCCTCCGTTACCCTCCACCCGGCGTCGTGACGCGCGCAGGGCAGCGCCGCGGGATGGGAGAACGATGGGACTCATGGGGGCACTGCTCGGCCAGTTCGTGACGCAACTGCCGCTGCTGATCGTGCTGGTGGTCGGCGGGGTCCTCCTGCTGACCCGGCGGGAGCGGCTCTCCCGCCGCAGCGGCACGCTCGGGCTGACCGGCCTCGGCGTCCTGCTGATCGGCCTGCTGGGCAACGTGCTGTGGATGTCCGCCCTGCCCCAGTTCTACCGCCGGCTGGGCAACGGCTACGCGGCGCTGACGATCATGTCGCTCCTGCTCGCGCTGGTGCACACGGCCGGCATCGGGCTGCTGATCGGGGCGATCATCACAAACGGGCGGTCGGCGGGTACGCCGGGCCCGGGCGCGCCAGGGCAGTACCTGCCCCCGTCGGCGCCGCCGGGGTGGGGAGGCGTGCCGCAGCCCCCACCACCCTATGTGCCGCAGCAGCCCCCACCACCCCAGCAGCAGAACTGGACGCCGCCAGCCCAGCCGCCCCAGCTCTAACCGCCGCCCCAGGCCCTGCTCGCCCTGAACCCTGGTCGCCCTGAACTCGGGGCGCCCGAACTCTAGGCGCCCCGGGCTTCACCGCCGGCCGGCGGCTCGATCCCGTCCTCGGACGGCGCCGGGCCGTCCGAGGACGGCGGGTCGGCGGCGGGAGCGTCCGCCGGGGCCGGGGCCTCGGCCCGGGGCGGGCGGCCGGCGGCGCGCAGCGCGAGCCGCAGGGCGTACTCGATCTGCGCGTTGACGCTGCGCAGGTCGTCCGCCGCCCACCGGGCCACGGCCTGGTAGACCTGCGGGTCCAGGCGCAGCAGGAGCTTCTTGCGCTCGGCCATGGGACTGGGTCAGTAGATCGTGCCGGCGTTCACGATCGGCTGGGCGGCCCGGTCGCCACACAGCACCACCAGCAGGTTCGACACCATCTGCGCCTTGCGCTCCTCGTCCAGTTCCACCAGCCGCTGGTCCGCGAGCCGCTCCAGCGCGGTGGACACCATCCCGACCGCCCCTTCGACGATCTTGTATCGGGCCGCGACGATCGCGCTGGCCTGCTGCCGGGCGAGCATCGCCTGGGCGATCTCCGGGGCGTACGCGAGGTGCGTGGTGCGCGACTCGAGCACCTCGACGCCGGCCAGTTCGACCCGCTCGCGCAACTCGGCGGTCAACTCCTCGCTGACCACGGCGCTGTCCCGGAGGCTGGCGCGGCCCGAGTCGTGCGCCTCGTAGGGGTAGCTGGTGGCCAGGTGCCGCACCGCCGCCTCCGCCTGCACCGCCACGTACTGGATGTGGTCGTCCACCGAGAACACCGCCTTCGCCGTGTCCACCACCCGCCAGACCACCACGGCGGCGATCTCCACCGGGTTGCCGTCCGCGTCGGAGACCTTGAGCCGGGCCGTTTCGAAGTTGCGGACCCGCAGCGTGATCTTGCGCTTCACGGTCATCGGCCAGGTCCAGTGGAAACCGGCGTCCCGGATCGTGCCGACGTACCGGCCGAAGAACTGCACGACCTGCGCGTTGTTTGGATTGACCACGGTGAACCCGGTCAGTGCCGGCACCAGGACGAGACCGAACCCCACGGCCACGGCGGCGACCAGGGCGGGCGATTCGATCGCCGCGGCCAGGAGCACGCCCGCGACCGCCAGCAGCACGACGAACCCGATCAGTGCGAGGAATCCAGACACCCGGAAGGCGGCCCGCTCCATGACATCCCCCTAATAGCTAAGTGATATCACCACGATACCAGTCGGTCGCCCTCTCCGGCGAGCCCCAATCGGCAGCTACGCGGCGACGCGTTCGGGGACGGGGAGGCGGCGGGTGGCGAGGCGCCAACCGATCGCGTACACCACCGTCACGAGTCCGCTGCCGGCGATCAGCACCCGCTCGTCGATCGAGTCGACCAGTGCGGCGGCGCCGAGCTGGCTGATCGAGATGGCCAGGGTCGCCAGCATCATGTCGGTGGCGAAGACCCGCCCGCGCAGCCGGTCCGGCACCTCGGCCTGAAGGGCGTAGTTGGACAGCACCCAGTTGCTGCCGCCGCCTAGGTGGGCGACGAAGACCAGCACGAGCACCAGCCAGAACCACGGACTCAGCGCGACGCCGAGGTACGCGATCCCGTAGAGGGACATCGACACGGCGAGCCCGGGAAGCAGCAGGGAACGCCGGTCGAGGATCGGGCGGGTCAGCACCGGTCCGACCAGCGCGCCGGCGCCGCGCACCGCGAACAGGGCGCCCGCGCCGATCGCGCCGACCCCGAACAGGCCCGCGAACAGCGGGAAGACGGTCAGCACGCCGTTGCCGAGGCCGACCGCGGACTTGACGGTCACCAGCGCCAGCACCCTCGGCCGGGCGGCGATGTAGCGCACGGCCTCGCCGATCGCGGCCCAGGTGCGCGGATGCGGGGCGTCGCTCTCCCGCGGCGCCTGGAGCGGGCGGCGGATCCGCCACACCAGCAGCGCCGCCCCCACCAGGCTGACCGCGGCGATCACGAAGCAGGCGTACGGGCTGAAGGCCGCGCTCAGCACGCCGCCGAGCGAGGCGCCGACGACGGTCATGGTGCCCCAGGCGGAGCCGGCGACGGCGTTGGCGGCGGCCAGGTCGGCGGCGTCGACCACGTTGGGCAGGGCGGCGGACGCGGCCGGCGAGTAGAACGCCTTGGCGACCGCCACCGCGGCGACCGCGACCACCGCGAGCCAGGCCGTCCCGGCGCCCCGCACGCCGAGCAGCAGCAGCACGCCGACCAGCGCCGCGGTGTTCGCCGCCATCATGATCTTCTTACGGTCCACCCGGTCGGCGATGGTGCCGGTCAGCGGCAGCAGCAGCGCGTTGATGCCGGTGTCGGCGGCCAGCACGAGGGCGCCCCAGACGCCGCTGCCGGTCAACTGGGGCAGCAGCACCAGCAACGGCACCATGACGAACCAGTCCGCGCCGAAGACCACCAGTTCGGCCAGGAACAGCCGGCGGAAGTCGACCTGCCGGGTAACGACCGAAAGGGTGGGGGCCACGTACGGGCACACTACCGGCGGGGTGCGGCGGCGGGCCCGGCCGGAACCGGACCCGCCGGATGACCTACGTCCCGGATGACCTACGTCGCCGGCTGCTCCCCCACCGGTGGCTCGCCCGCCGACGGCTCCGGCTTGCCCGGCTGCCCGCCGGACGGCTCGGCCGGGGGCCGCCGGGGCGGCTTCGGCAGCCGCAGGATCTCGAACTGGTCGGTCGCCTCCCGCAGCACCGTCGCGACCGGCGCGGACCCGTTGCCGGCGGGCTGGTCGCCTGCCGCGTGGGTCGGGTGGTACCCGGCCGGCTTCCCGGCCACCGGCCCGCCGGATCCGGACGCGCCCGACCCGCCGCGCTGCTGCGCCGGGCCCGTCCCCTGCCGGCCCGCCCGCCGCTCGCGCGTCTGCTCCTTGGTCCGCTCGACCATCGTGTACAGCGTCGGGACCAGCACCAACGTGAGCAGCGTGGAGCTGATCAGCCCGCCGATCACCACGATCGCGAGCGGCTGGGAGATGAAGCCGCCCTCGCCGGTCAGGCCGAGCGCCATCGGCAGCAGCGCGAAGATGGTCGCGATCGCGGTCATGAGGATCGGGCGCAGCCGGCGCCGGCCGCCCTCGACGACCGCCTCCCGCACACCCATCCCGGCGATCCGGTACTGGTTGATGAGATCCATCAGCACGATCGCGTTGGTGACCACGATGCCGACCAGCATCAGGATGCCGATCAGCGCCGGCACGCCCAGCGGCGTCCCCGTGGCCAGCAGCAGGCCGATCGCGCCGGTCGCCGCGAACGGGATGGACACCAGCAGGATCAGCGGCTGCAGCAGGCTGCGGAACGTCGCCACCATGATGACGAACACGATCGCGATCGCCGCCAGCACCGCCAAACCGAGCTGGGCGAACGCCTCCTGCTGGTCGGCGCTCACGCCGCCGATCTCGTACGAGGCGCCGGTGGGCAGGGTGAGCTTGTCCAGCCGCTCCGTGAGGGCCGCGGTCGCCGCGCCGAGGTTGGACCCGGCCGCCGTGCCGGTGACCGTGGCGCTGCGGTCCCCGTCGATGCGGGAGACCGAGACCGGCCCGTCGACCTGGGTCACCTCGGCGATGTCGGCCAGCTTCACCGGCCCGACCGGGAACGCCCGGAGCTGGTCGGCGGTGGCCGGCGCCTGGGCGAAGTGCAGTACCACGTCCTCCTGCTGGCCACCGAGGGTGACCTGGCCGAGCGGGCTGCCCCGGAACGCCTGGGCCAGGATCCCGCCCACGGCCTGCTCGGTCAGCCCGTACCGGGCCGCCGCGGCGCGGTCCACCTTCACGTCCAGCCGGGGCGCGCTCTCCGCCAGGCTGGTCTGCACGTCAGTCACGTCCGGGGTGTCCGCCATGGCGCCGCGCACCTGCTGCACCGCCTCGGCGAGCACCGCCTGGTCCGCCGACTTGACGACCACCGCGAGCTGGTTGGCGCTGCCGCCGCCCGGCCCGCCGCCACCGCCGAAGGTGATCTCACCGACGCCGGAGAGCCGGTCGAACTCGCCGCGCAGCCGGTTCTCCACGTCCTTCGCGGTGACGCCCTCCGTCAGCGCCACCGAGTACGTCGCCTTGGTACTGCCACCGGCGCCGCTGATGAAGAAGTTGCCGCCGCCGACCGTCACCTGGTACGATTTCACGCCCTCGGCGCCGGCCAGCACCTCCTCGACCCGCTTCGCGGCCGCGTCGGTGGCCGCCAGGCTGGTGGCGACCGGCATCTCCTGGCTGATGCTCAGCGTGTCCTGGCCGGAGTCGTCGATGAAGTTGGTCTCCAGCCGGGACCCGAGCGCGAACGTGCCCATCAGCACGACCAGCCCCATCCCGACGGTGATCCAGCGGGTGGCCCGGGACCGGGTGGCGAAGCCGATGACCGGCAGGTAGCCGCGCTGGAGCGGGTTGCGCCGCTCCTTCTCCTCGGCCGCCGCGCGCACCGCCTCCTCGTTCTCGCCGCCCCGCGGCGGGCGCAGGAACCAGTACGCCAGCACCGGGATGATGGTCAGCGAGACCACCAGCGAGGCGAGCAGCGCGATCGTCACGGTCATCGCGAACGGCGCGAACAACTGCCCGACGAAGCCGCCGACCAGCGCGATCGGGGCGAACACCGCCACCGTGGTGAGGGTGGACGCGGTCACCGCGCCGGCCACCTCCCGGACGCCGGCGAGGATCGCGTGCTGCTTGGCCTCCCCGTACCCGAGATGGCGTTTGATGTTCTCCAGCACGACGATCGAGTCGTCCACGACGCGGCCGACCGCGATCGTCAACGCGCCGAGGGTGAGCAGGTTCAGCGAGTAGTCCCGGACCCACAGGGCGATCAGCGCGACCAGCACGGACAGCGGGATCGACACGGCCGTGACCAGCGTGGAGCGCACCGACAGCAGGAAGACCAGGATCACCAGCACGGCCATCACCAGGCCGAGCAGGCCCTCGGTGGACAGGCTCTTGATCGACCGCTCGACGAACGGCGCCTGGTCGAAGATCACCGTGAGCTGGGTGCCGGAGTCCTTCGCGAGCTGGTCCAGCTTGCTGCGGATCTCCTGCGAGACCGCGACCGCGTTGCCGTCGGCCTTCGCGGTGACCGAGACGCCGATGCTCTCCTGGCCGTTGGTCCGGGTGTACGAGGTCGGCGGCGCGAGTCGCTGCTCCACCGTCGCCACGTCGCCCAGCTTCACGGGCGCGCCGTTCGGCCGGGTCAGGTACAGGTCGCGCAGCTCGTCCACGGAGGCGATCGGGGTGCCGGTCTGCACCGTGAGGGTCTTGTCCCCCTCGACGAGCGCGCCGGCCGGCATGGTGATGCCGTTGGCGCGCAGGGCGGTGCCGATGGCGGTCGGGTCCAGCTTCGCCGCGGCGAGCTTCACCGGGTCGGGCACGATCGTGACCTGCTCGTCGCGGACGCCGGCCAGGTCGACCGAGCGGACCCCGTCGATGCTCTCCAGCTCGGGGACGACCACGGCGCGCAGCTTGTGGACCAGCTCCCGCTCGTCCGAGCCGGCCGAGCCGGCGGCCAGCACCACGGCCGGCAGGTCGTCCGTGCTACCGGCGAAGACCTGCGGCGCCACCCCGGCCGGCAACTGTGCCTGGATCCGGTTGATCGCGGTCTGGAGCCGGTTGACCGTGCCCTCCAGGTCGGTGCCGAAGGTGAACTGCGCCGTGATGATCGCCACGCCCTCGCTGGAGGTGGAGGTCACCTTGTCCAGGCCGGCGACGCCCTGGATGGCGTTCTCGATCGGCACCGTCACCTGGGACTCGACGACCTCCGGCCCCGCACCGACGTACTGCGCCGAGATGAACGCCGCGGGGAACTCGAGTGACGGCAGCAGCTGCTGCTTCAGGGACGGGATGGCGAAGGCCCCGAACCCGGTCACCACGAGGGCGATGAGCGCGACGAGACCCCGGTTGGCGAGGCTGATCCTTGCGAAGATCGACATGCGCGGCTCTTCCTGCGATGGTTAGCTCAACCCTTATAGTTTGCCTGAGGCTTAACATCCGTCCGGGGGCGGGGGTTCACACCGGCAGGAGGACCAGTGACAGACCCGGACCGGGAGCGACTGATCGCCCAGATCCTCGACGCGCAACGCCACATGCAGCGCCTGTTCGTCGCGGATCGGTCGGACCCACTGTTCGACTCCCACCTGACCCTGCCGCAACTCAAGATCCTACTTTTACTCGCGTCGCGCGGTGGCACGTCCGGCCAAGAGTTCGCCCGCACGCTACACGTGAGCCTCGCCACCGTCACCGGCATCGTCGACCGCCTGGTCGCCCAGAACCTGGTCGCCCGACACGAGGACCCGCGCGACCGGCGCGTGCGGATCATCGAACTCACCCCCGTCGGCCGGACCACCGTGGACCGCATCATCACCGCCGGCGTGGAGCGCCAGCAACGCGTCCTCAGCCGGCTCTCAACCGCCGACCTGGAGACCGTTCACCGGGCGGTGACCGTGCTCATCGAGACCGCGGCCGCCGAGACCGGCGAGTGCCGCGCGCGGGTTCCCGAGTCAGGCCAGGTCTAGGGCGCGGGCGGCGGCGAGGGCGTCGTTCGCGATCGTGAGCGGGTTCGGCGCGGTGCTGATCGCCCACTCCGGGTCCTTGAGCCCGTGACCGGTCACCGTGCACACCACCGTGGAGCCCCGGGGCACGTCGCCCGCGGCCGAGCGCTGGAGCAGCCCCGCGACGCTCGCCGCGCTCCCCAACTCCACGAACACACCCACCTCGCGGGCCAGCAGCCGGTACGCGTTGAGGATGTCCCGGTCGGTGACGGCGTCGATCAGCCCGCCGGAGGCGTCCCGGGCGTCCAGCGCCTTCGCCCAACTCGCCGGGTTGCCGATGCGGATCGCGGTGGCGATCGTGGACGGCTCGCGGACCACCTCGTTCCGCACGATCGGCGCGGCGCCGCTGGCCTGGAAACCGAACATCCGGGGACGCCTGGCCGCCCGCCCGGTCTCGAAATCCTCCCCGTAGCCCATCCAGTACGCGGCGATGTTGCCGGCGTTGCCGACCGGCAGGCAGTGGATGTCCGGCGCGTCGCCGAGCGCCTCGACGATCTCGAACGCGGCGGTCTTCTGCCCGTGCAGCCGGTCCACGTTGACGGAGTTGACCAGCGCCACCGGGTAGTCCTGGGAGAGCTTGCCGGCCAGCGCCAGGCAGTCGTCGAAGTTACCGGAGACCTGGAGCAGCTTCGCGCCGTGCACCAGCGCCTGGGCCAGCTTGCCCAGCGCGATCTTCCCCTGCGGCACCAGGACCGCACAGGTCAGCCCGGCGCGCGCGGCGTACGCGGCGGCCGACGCGCTGGTGTTGCCGGTGGACGCGCAGATGACCGCCTTGCTGCCCTGCTCGATCGCCTTCGAGACGGCGACCGTCATGCCCCGGTCCTTGAACGAGCCGGTGGGGTTGGCGCCCTCGACCTTCAGGTACACGTCGCAGCCGGTGCGCTGGGACAGCACCGGCGCGGGCAGCAGCGGCGTGTTGCCCTCGTACAGGGTCACCACCGGAGTCGTCCCGGTGACCGGCAGCCGGTCCCGGTACGCCTCGATCAAACCCCGCCACATGGACGCCACCCCCAAACGGTCGGCCTCAAGCCTGCCTCACCCCGCCGGCCGACCGGACCCCGGCCCCGCCGTAACCACCTGGCGGGACGGGCTCAGCCGCCCTCCACCCGCAGCACGCTCGCGATCGAGCGGACCACGTCCAGGCCGCGCAGTTCCTCCACGGTCGCGGCGAGGGCGGCGTCCGGCGCGACGTGCGTGACGATCACCAAAACCGCCTCGTCGGCCCGCCCCGACTGGCGCACCGTCGCGATCGACACGTCGTGCCTGGCGAACACCCCGGCCACCGCCGCCAGCACGCCGGCGCGGTCGGCCACGTCCAGGCTGATGTGGTACCGGGTGAGCACCTCGCCCATCGGCCGGATCGGCAGGTGCGCGTAGGTGGACTCGCTGGCCGCGCGGGTGCCGGCGAGCCGGTTGCGGGCGACCGCCACGACATCGCCGAGCACCGCGCTCGCGGTCGGCGCGCCACCGGCGCCGCGCCCGTAGAACATCAACTGACCGGCCGCCTCCGCCTCGACGAACACCGCGTTGAACGCGTCACCGACGCTGGCCAGCGGGTGGCTGCGCGGGATCATCGCCGGGTGCACCCGCACGGTCACCGCCTCGGTGCCGTCCGCGCCGGGCCCCCGGGTGGCGATGCACAGCAGCTTGATCGTGCAGCCCATCTCCTTGGCGCTGGCCACGTTGGCGGCGCTGACCTCCGTGATCCCCTCGCGGTACACGTCGGCGGCACCGACCCGGGTGTGGAACGCCAGCGAGGCGAGGATCGCGGCCTTCGCGGCGGCGTCGAACCCCTCCACGTCGGCGGTCGGGTCGGGCTCCGCGTACCCCAGTTCGGTGGCCTGGTCCAGCGCGTCGCCGAAGCCGGCGCCGGTCGCGTCCATGGCGGAGAGGATGTAGTTGGTGGTGCCGTTCACGATGCCGGTGACCCGGGTGATCCTGTCCCCGTGCAGCGACTCGCGCAGCGGGCGCAGCAGCGGGATCGCGCCCGCCACCGCCGCCTCGTAGTACAGGTCCACGCCGCCCTCGACGGCGGCGTCGTGCAGGCTGCCGCCGTCCTCGGCGAGCAGGGCCTTGTTCGCCGTCACCACGCTCTTGCCCGAGCGCAGCGCCTCCACCAGCCAGCCGCGGGCCGGCTCGATGCCGCCGACCACCTCCACGACGATGTCCACGTCGTCGGCCTTGATCAGGCTCAGCGCGTCCGTGGTGAACAGCGCCGGGTCCACCGGCAGCGGGCCACGGTCGCGACCCGGGCGGCGCACCGCGACGCCGGCCAACTCCAGCGGCGCACCGACCCGGGCGGCCAGGTCGGCGGCCTGCTCGTGCATCAGCCGCACCACCTCGGCGCCCACGTTTCCGCAGCCGAGCAGCGCCACCCTCAGCGGCTTCACCCCTGCGCCCAGACCGTCAGCCATCGTCACCCCACATCGAGAGCCAGCAGGTCGTCCTCGGTCTCCCGGCGGACGATCACCCGCGCCTGCCCGTCCCGCACCGCGACGACCGGCGGGCGGGGCACGTGGTTGTAGTTGCTGGCCATGCTCCGGCAGTACGCGCCCGTGCCCGGCACCGCGAGAAGATCTCCGGCGGTGACGTCGGCGGGCAGGAACTCATCCTGCACCACCACGTCCCCGGCCTCGCAATGTTTTCCCACCACCCGGGCGAGGATCGGCTCGGCGGGCGAGGTCCGCCCGGCCACCGTGGCGGAGTACGAGGCGCCGTACAGGGCGGTGCGGATGTTGTCGCTCATCCCGCCGTCCACCGACACGTAGGTGCGGATTCCATCCACGTCCTTGACCGTGCCGACCTCGTACAGCGTGAACATGGCCGGCCCGACGATCGCCCGGCCGGGCTCGACGGACAGCCGCGGGACCGCCAGCCGCAGCGCCTGCGCCTCGTCCTCGACGATCTTCGTGAGCCGCTTGGCCAGGTCGCCCGGCGGCTGCGGGTCGTCCTGCGTGGTGTACGCGATGCCGAAGCCGCCGCCCAGGTCCAGCTCGGGCAGTTCCACGCCGCACGCGTCCCGGATCCGCGCCTGCAGGTCGAGCACGCGCCGCGCGGCCACCTCGAAACCACCGGTGTCGAAGATCTGCGACCCGATGTGCGAATGCAGGCCCCGCAGCTCCAGCACGCCCTCGTCGAGCACCTTCGCGGCGGCGGCGAACGCGGCGCCCCCGGCGATCGAGAAGCCGAACTTCTGGTCCTCATGCGCGGTGGCGATGTACTCGTGCGTGTGCGCCTCCACGCCGACCGTGACCCGGATCAGCACACCCGGCCGCACACCCCGCTCCCGGGCCAGCGCGGTCAGCCGGTCGATCTCCCAGAACGAGTCCAGGATGATCCGGCCGACCCCCGCGTCCAGGGCCCGGGCCAGCTCGGCGACGGACTTGTTGTTGCCGTGCAGGCCGATCCGCTCCGGCGGCATCCCGGCGGCCAGCGCCGTGGCCAGCTCGCCGCCGGAGCAGACGTCCAGGCTCAGCCCCTCCTCGGCGACGATCCGCACTACCGCGCGGCAGAGGAACGCCTTGCCGGCGTAGTACACGTCCGCGTCCGGGAAGGCCGACCGGAACTCCCGGCAACGGGTGCGCAGGTCCTCCTCGTCCAGCACGTACGCGGGCGTGCCGAAGCGCTCCACCAGCTCCCGCACCGAGACGCCGCCGACGCTCACCGCCCCGCCAGCGTCGCGCCGCACGGTCCGCGGCCACAGCTGCGGCACCAGCGCGTTGACGTCCTCGGGGGTACGCAGCCACCCCGGCCCCCGGGAACCCAACTCGCCGTGCAGCGCCCCCGCCTCATGCGCCCTCACCGTGGTGTGCCTTCCTTACGTTCGCGGCCGTGGTGCCCAACCACGCTCCGGGCGCTCACATTCGCTCCGGGGCGCTCACGCCGAGCAGTTCCAGCCCGTTGGCCAGGACGATCCGGGACGCCTCCACCAGCCACAGCCGGGCACGGGTCAGCTCCGTGGCCGGCTCGTCGCCCTGCGGGAGCACCCGGCACACGTCGTAGAACCGGTGGTACGTGCCGGCCAGCTCCTCCAGGTACCGGGCCACCCGGTGCGGCTCGCGCAGTTCGGCGGCGGTGGACACCACCTCGGGGAACTCGCCCAGCTTCTTGAGCAGGTCGTTCTCCCGCTGGTGGCCGAGCAACCCCGGGTCGAAGTCGGTGCCCCGCTCGACCCGCAGTTCGGTGGCGTTGCGCAGCAGCGAGGCGATGCGGGCGTGCGCGTACTGCACGTAGTACACCGGGTTGTCGTTGCTCTGCCGGGTGATGACGTCCAGGTCCAGGGTGAGCGGTGAGTCGGCGGACGAGCGGGCCAGCGAGTACCGGGCCGCGTCCACGCCGACCGCGTCGACGATCTCGTCCAGCGTGATCAGCGTGCCGGCGCGCTTGCTCAGCCGCACCGGCTGGCCGCCCCGCACCAGGCTGACCAGCTGGCCGATCAGGATCTCGATGTTGAAGTCGGGGTCGTCGCCAGCGCACGCCGCGATCGCCCGCAGCCGGTTCACGTAGCCGTGGTGGTCGGCACCGAGCAGGTAGATGCACTTGTCGAAGCCGCGCTCGCGCTTGTTGATGTAGTACGCCGAGTCGGCCGCGAAGTACGTCTTCTCCCCGTTGGAGCGGATCAGCACCCGGTCCTTGTCGTCACCGAAGTCGGTGGTCCGCAGCCAGACCGCGCCCTCCGCCTCGTACACGTGGCCCTGCTCGCGCAGCTTGTTCAGGGCGTGCTCGACCGCGCCGCCGTCGTGCAGCGTCCGTTCGGAGAACCACACGTCGAAGCGGACCCCGAACCGGGCCAGGCTGGCCCGCATCTCGGCCAGCATCAGCCGGTACGCCTCGTCCAGGAACAGCCGCCGCTGCCGCTCCTCGGGCCCTTCCAGGGCGTCCGGGTGGGCCGCCAGAACCTGCTGGGCGAGCTCCGCGACGTACTCGCCCGGGTACCCACCCTCAGGGGTCGGCTCGCCCTTCGCCGCCGCCCGCACGGACTCGGCGAACCGGTCCATCTGGGTGCCGGCGTCGTTGATGTAGTGCTCGCTGGTCACCTCGGCTCCGGCCGCGGCCAGGATCCGGCGCAGCGAGTCGCCGACCGCGGCCCACCGGGTGTGCCCCAGGTGCACCGGGCCGGTCGGGTTCGCCGAGACGAACTCCAGGTTCACGTTCCGGCCGGCCAGGGCGGCGCTGCGCCCGTAGGCGTCGCCGGCCTCGACCACGACCCGGGCCAGCTCGCCGGCGGCGGCCGCGTCGAGCCGGACATTGAGGAACCCGGGGCCTGCGACATCGACGGACTTGATGCCCGGGGCGCGGCTCAGCCGCTCCGCGACCGCCGCCGCCAACTCCCGCGGCGGCGTACCGGCACGCTTCGCGACCTGCATCGCCAGGTTGGACGAGTAGTCGCCGTGCTCGGGGTTGCGGGGTCGCTCGACCGCGGTCATCCCGGGCAGCACGGCACGGTCGAGGCCGCGCTCGGCGAACACGTCGTGCGCGGCGGCCAGGATGGTCTCGGCGAGCTTGGCTGGAGTCACCGAACAATGCTACCGGGGGTAGACTCTCCGTTCTGGCGGCGACCCGGCGGGCCCGGGGCGACCGGGTCGCTCGGGCGGCCCACGCCCACCCCCTTCATAGATGGACGTGACGAGGCGCGATGAGCATCAGCACTCAGGGCGGCGGCGACCGGCGCCCGAATGTGGTCCGCACCGGCCAGAAGGCAACCCCCGGCGGCAAGCCCGGCGACGGCGCCGCCAAAAAGCCCGGCGACGCCCCCGCCAAGAAGGCGGCCGGCGCGAAGGCGACCGGCGGCAAGCCCGGCGCCAAGTCCGCGGGCAAGGGCGGCGGGCCCCGCCGTCCGATCGCCCCGGTCAAAGTCAACTCGTCCCGGCCCTGGGGCCCGATCGCGCTGTTCGTGCTGGTCGGCGTGATCGCGGTGGGCATCATCGGGTACGGCAGCTGGGCCGTCTACCAGGGTGCCCGCTCGTGGGAGGACCGCGCCGCCGACATCAAGGGCATCGCCAACTACACCAAGACCGACCCCGGGATGCTCACCCGTGACCACAAGCCGGGCCCGCAGACCTACAAGGTGCAGCCCCCGGTGGGCGGCGACCACAACAACGTCTGGCAGAACTGCATGGGCGACGTCTACGACGCCCCGATCGCCAACGAACACGCCGTGCACAGCCTCGAGCACGGCGCGATCTGGATCACGTACCAGCCGGACCTGCCGAAGGACCAGGTGGACGCGCTCGCCGCCCGGGTCCGCGGCCAGGAGAAGATGCTGATGAGCCCGTACCCGAACCTGGACGCGCCGATCTCGCTCCAGGCGTGGGGCTACCAGCTCAAGGTGGACAAGGCCGACGACGCGCGGATCGACGCCTTCATCAAGGCGCTGCGGGTCAACGCCTCGCAGGAGGGCCCCACGGCCCTGTGCAACCAGGGCATCACCGCCACCGGCACCACGCCGCGCGACCTGCCGGACGCCGGCGACCAGGCCGGTGACATGACGGGCGCCGGGGCCGGCGGCTGATGAGCCTCGCCGTCGACTCGCCGCCCGACCAGCCGGTCGAGGCCGAGGTCACCGCGACGACGGCGCCCCCACCGGCGGCCCGCCGGTGGGGCACCGTCGCC
Organism: Rhizomonospora bruguierae; assembly: GCF_018397995.1. Taxonomy (GTDB): domain Bacteria; phylum Actinomycetota; class Actinomycetes; order Mycobacteriales; family Micromonosporaceae; genus Rhizomonospora; species Rhizomonospora bruguierae. The sequence goes on along the minus strand of NZ_BBQH01000090.1, from coordinate 13,549 downwards.
CTGGCCGTCGCCATCGCGGTCGGCATGCTGCTCGGCTACGCCGCCGGGTGGCTGACCCCGACCGTGACCCGCCCCGGCGACGCCTCCCCCGAGGCCGGCTTCGCCCGGGAAATGACCACCCATCACGCGCAGGCGGTCGAGATGGGCCTGGAGGCGTTCGCGCGCGCCACCAACCCGGGCGTGCGCACCCTCGGCGTGGACATCGCGACGGGCCAGCAGGGCGAGATCGGCATGTTCCAGACCTGGCTGCGCGAGTGGCACCTGGACGCCACCGGCGCCCAGCCCCCCATGGCGTGGATGCCCGGCGGCACAGCGGCCATGGTCGACGGCCTCATGCCGGGCATGGCCACGCCGGCCGAGATGGATCAGTTGCGCAACGCCAAGGGCGTCGAGGTGGACCGGCTGTTCCTGCGCCTGATGATCCAGCACCATCTCGGCGGCATCCACATGCTGGACGCGATCCTCGCCAAAACCGACAACTCCGAGGTGCTCCAGGCATCGCGGCGGATGAAGAACGTCCAGCAGACCGAACTGAACGAACTGCGCGGGCTCCAGGAGCAGGTCGGCTCCTGACGCGGCGGCCGGGACAGCCGTCACCCGTGTGGTGGATGTAACGCGCAGGTGACAGCGGTCCGCGTTGTGCCTCGTTAGCCGGGGTGTGGGGCTCAACGCGCACCCCCCGTCCCGGCTGGCGACCGGGTCGCGGAGCGCTCTCCGGGTGGCCGCCCAGCTGACCTCCGATTTCGCGCGATCCGACCGGACGGCCGGTCCGACCAACGGGTCGCGCCAGAACATCTCCAGCTGGTGCCGCCGCCACACCGCCTACGGCGACGCAGCCGTCGCCGCACAGCGCCGGGTCGGCCGCGCCGACCCCCGGCCACTGACCATCCAGCAGGAGCTGGAGTTGGTGGCGCTGCTTCGCAGCCACTACCCCGACGAACTCGGCCTCGACCTCTCCGGCACGGCCCCGGCCGCCGGCCTCACCGTGTGGACGCGGCCCACCGTGACCGCGCTGGCGCAGGAGAAACTCGGCCTGCGCCTCACCGACCGGCGCCTGGCCCGCATCCTCAAATCCTGGGGCCTCGGCCCCCGCCAACCCAGCGACCGCTGCTGCCCGCTCTGCGCGTACGCCGTCTCCCGCTGGCTCACCCACACCTACCCGCGACTACTCCAGGACGCCCGCACCCGCGGCGCCCAAGTCTGCTGGTCCGGCCGCACCCGCCTCGGCGGGGTCGTACCCAACGCCGAGGTCGTCTCCGCCGTCACCACCCGCGGCGGCCTCCGCTTCCGGATCTCCCCCGAACGCGACGCCGGCCCGCTCCTTGCCGACTTCCTCGCCCGCCTCCGCGACCACGAGAACCGCCCGGTCGACGTGATGATCGACGGCTCGTGGCCCCTCCCCGAATGGCCCCGCCAGCCGCCGGACGGCGTCCGCTTGATCGCGATGCCAAGCTGCGACCGGTTCGACCCCTAGCCGATTCGATGCTTCGAGGGCGGTGCTGGTAAGCTTTCCCGGTCACTGAGCCCCCGTAGCTCAGGGGATAGAGCACCGCCCTCCGGAGGCGGGGGCGCAGGTTCGAATCCTGCCGGGGGCACCATCGATAAGCAGCACGAAAAGGCCGCCGACCAGGGGAAACCCGGTCAGCGGCCTTCATCGTGTGTCCGGCCATGTCCGGCCGTCAGCAGCCCGTGACGGGCGTCTGTGCCACATGCGTGCCAAAGTTTCGACGCGGGTCAGTCGTGGCCCAGCGCTCGCTCGATGCGCTGCCTGAGAGCTGCGTCACCGCCGTCAAGGCACTTGGCGTAGATCCTCAGCAGCACCTCCACCGACTGCCCGGCCCACTCGGCTACCTGAGTCGGCGGGACTCCCCCGTTGAGCCACGTCGACACGGCCGCGTGCCGAAGGTCGTACGGGGTGCGGGCCAGCAGCGAGGCGTGTGCCTCGGGCGTGAACACGGCGGCTCGCGCCCACCGCCACACACGGTTGATCGTCCCCTTGGGAAGTTCCTCCTTGTTGCGCTCCCCCACGAACAGACGGTCATTCGGCCCGTAGCCGAACAGTTCGACGTGAGCGTTGATGATCGCGGTTAGTTCGGGTGGGCACGGAACCGTTCGCGTCTCCCCCCGTGCACGCTGCTTGAGTTGGCGGCTGTCTCGGTTCTTGCCGCTGTCGGTCCATTCGCGGCCCGCGTGCGGGTCCGCTCCGTCGAGAGTGAATTCCCCCCATCCCTTGTCGGGCAGGTGCAGATTCGGCTTGGCGAGGCGCACGGCTTCCTCCGGACGCAGAGCCGCGTAGTACAGGCAGCCGTAGAAAGCCACCATGCGTGGCCCGATACGCCCCTGCTCCCGTACCCCTTCCAACAGAGTCCGCACCTGCACGGGGTTTGCCACTGACCGCCTATCGATCGTCGTGACGGTTTTCGGTGGCTTCCACTTCAACTGGGGTAGCGGATTTGCCGGCAGCAGCCGCTTTTCTACCGCGTATTCGATCGCCGTATTGAAGATTTTCCGGCGGCGGCTGATGACGCTTGGCGCGGCCGGCGCTCCGTCGAGTCGCACGGTGAGACCGTCCAGCACCGGGCGCAGCAATTCGGCGCGGCTGAGGCTAGCCACGTCGCGGGTGTTCCGCTTCACCCAATCGAGCGCGGTCCTCACCTGTTCGGGCACGTTCTTAGCCTTACGGCGAGGGGTGTTGAAGGCCCAGCGGCTGAGGGCGTGGCGCAGCAACTTGCCGTCCGGTCGACCTCTCGCGTTGGTCAGCATGAGCACGGTGAGTGCTGTCAGCGCCTCGGCATGAGTGCGTCGAGTCGTCGCGGCCACATGCGGCCACTTCATGTCGGCGAATGAACAGGCCAGGTCGTACCACGACATGGCGGCGGTGTCCCGACGCATTGAGATAGGGCGGCCCGTCTCGATGTCGAACGCCTCGCCCTTGCGGGATGCGGTGACCAGTTCCGAACGGAAACTCTCCGCGAGAGCCTTTGTTTTGAACGCCCTCTTCTGCCGATGCTCGGCGACCTGCCAGCGGACACGATAGGTGCGGCCCCTCTGCCCTTCGTACGTTTCGATTGACCAGATGCGTACGTCATAGGTGGTGCTCAAGCGGCCTCCTCGTAGAGCGATTCAAGCCAGGATTCGTAATCGCGACGTTCGATTCGGATCTCACCGTTGGGCAGCTTGCGAGACGGGGGACCCTTCCGCTTTGCGCGCCAGTCGTAGAAGGTCGACCGGCTGATATCGAGGTCATCGCAAATATCGGCGATGGTGAGGTGACGACTTTGGCGAGGTGCCCCCCGCTCGGGGCGATTCGGGGTGGTCATCGGCGGGTGTCCTCCCTCGGGGTGGCGTCGAGGTAGATGCGGTGCCGGGTGGACGGTGGCCGGTCGGGGTAGGGCCGGCTGATGTGCTGGATGGTGAGCACTTGGGCGAGCGCGGTGAGGGTGGCGGCTGTTTCAGCGGGTGTGCCGTGCAGCCTGATTCGCATGCAGTGCGCCTTCCGTTCGGTTGGTCTCATCAGGGGAGGAAGCGGGAGGTATAGCCGCAGAGGGACGCAGAACGGCCCGCTGAGAGCCACGGAGACGCAAGATTCGGGGCGTCCCGGTGTGATGGGTAGGGGCGATTCGCCTCAGGGGCTCTCAGCGGGCCGTTTCCAGGAACGACGGCCGGCGGTCGGGGTGGAAGAGGGAACCCCGCGTGCCGGGGGCCGTCAGGTCATGGGCGGTGGTGGGTGACGTGTCGCCGGGGGGTATCCGTACCATCCGTACCAAGCTCGTTTTGCCTGGTCAGGTGCGGTACGGATTGGGTGCCTGGTACGGATCGATCCGTACCAGGGGCACGGCCGGGCAGGGTTGCTGGTACGGATCGATCCGTACCAGCGAGGGAATCCGTACCGGGGATGACCTGCGGAAACGACGTTGGTACGGATGGTACGGATGGGGCGGGGCAGTACCGGTTCCACGCGTCGGTGAAGGCGTCTCGGGTGTAGCCCTTGGCCTGCCCGACCGGGAACCGGATCGTGGTCGAGGTGATGCCGAACTCGCGTAGCAGGTCGCCGAGACGCTTGCCGGTGAGACCGGTCGGCCCGAACCCTGCCCACGGTGCCTCTTCGTCGCCGTTGAGCGCGGTGAGGAGGTCGTGGGTGGAAGCGGCGGGCGGGTCGCCGAGCACGGTAAACGCGGCGCGCACGTCGGCGAGCAGCCGCACGCGAGTGGAGACGTTGCCGGACTCGTCGGCTTCGGCGGTCAGGACGGTGACGGCCTGCCGGGCGCGAGCGGGCCAGGTGCCGCCGGCCAGGTCGGCGACGGCTACGAGGGGTTCCCAGGTGTCGGCGGCGCGGTCTTCGACCGGCATTGGCGGTTCGGCGGCTTCGAGGGTGGCGAGGTTCGCACCAAGCCACACCGCCAGTCGTTGGGCGACGGAACGCAGGGCGGGACCGTCGCGGCGGTGCCGGTAGGGGGCGACCGTCTCGCCGGGGGCGCGGCGCCGCATCCGGACCACCACGGCGCGGTCTTCGATGGTGTCGGGCATAGCGCCGATACCGGCGAGGGCGGCCATGGCAAAGGTGGGGATCTTCTCCAGCCGTTGAGTTCCGGCGTCCCACCGGATCGCGGGCCGGTTGCGCTGGTGACCGGCGTTGAGCAGCCCGCGTAGGTCTTCGTTCGCGTCGGCGTTCTTCCCGCCAAAGATGGTGTCCGCCTCGTCGACCAGCAGGGTCGGTGGGTTGTCGCTGCCGATGGCGCGGTAGACGGCGGCGGGTGAGGCGTTGACGGTGATGAGCGGGTTGTGGCAGCAGCCCTCCACCACATCGAGTAGCCGCGACTTCCCGCATCGCTTCTCCGGTGCGCGAATCACGAGCCGGGGTGCATGCGCCCACGCGGCTTGGGCGTGGGTCGCGGCGATCCACAACGCAACCGCGTCTACCGTCTCGGCCGATGGCAGGATGACGTACTTGGTCAGGCAGGCGTGTAGGGCATCGAGGATCGCGGCACCGTCGACCGGGTCGGCATGGCTGGTCATGCGGCTACTCCTTCGGCTCGAAAGCCGTCACGGATGGCGGCGCGGATGTCGCGTTCGGTCTGTTCGGCTTGGCGGCCGGCGTCGGTGAGGGCGGCGATCGCGTCGTCTTTGTCAATGGCGTCGGCTTTGACCATGCGGGCGACGCCTCGGGCGACGCCGTAGAGCGTGGGGCGACGCACCCCCTCGGGAGCCGTGGTGACCCGATCCAGCAGCACGGCTAGGAGTCGGTCGGGATGGGAGATGCCCCCCGCCTCGCGCACGCGTGTCGGGCCGGTCACGGCCGGGATGGGTGGTGCCGGTGGTGGCGTGCAGGCCGTGAGCAGGGCGGGGGGCATCTCCTCCATGCCCCGGCCCGGCACCCACCGGTAGGGGCGGCCCGTGCGTGGGTGGACGCTTGGGGGCAGGACGACGTAGCCGCCGTCTGCCTTCACGTCGATGCCGGGGCCGAGTCCCTGGCCGGGTTTGCCCTGGCTGCACGGCACGTGAGTGTCGGGGTGGCGGTAGTACAGGTGTGGTCCCCCGCGACCGGTGATGACGTGTGCGGTGGGCGGGAGAAGGCCGTTGGCAATCAGCCCGTTCATGGTGTGGTGACCGTCGTGGCGGGGGTCGACGTCGAGCACGACCGTGCCGGACGCGGCACCCGTGCGCAGGGCGAGTTGTCCGGACGGGACGGCCGCGACGATCGCGGCGACCCGCGCCGGGTCGGTGGTGGCGGCGTAGAAGCCGTGGCAGGTCAGGCACGGGCACGCGTTCTGATCGTGAGTCGGGTCCTCTTCCGCCTTTGGGCAGTCGGGGCAGTTGGCCACGGGCCGTTTGGAGCGACCGAGCATGAACACGGGCCACCCGCGTTCGGCGTAGGCCAGGGCAGCGGTAAGCAGGTCAGGCAACGGGCTTCTCCTTCCGTGCGGTGCGGCGGGCGCGGGCGGCGTCGAGGTCGAGCAGTACTCCGCTCGGCTCGTCCGGCTGCCGTGTGGTGCGTTGGTGGCGTTCCACGTCGAGGGCGACGGCGTAGGGACGCCCGGCGACGGTCGACCCGGCCGCGACGACGTAGCCGCCGTGCGCGCGGGTGTCGACCTTCCACCCGAGCCCACCGCGCTCCCCGGTGGTGTTGCGCAACTCCGGGCCGATGGGCGGGTGGCGGTAGTAGAGGTGAGTGCCGCTACTGCCGGTGCCCACGGTGTAGGTGGCGTCGATACTGGTGCGCGGCGGCGGCGCGTCGCGCAGGGAGGGCCGGTCGTCGCGGTAGCCGGCCATCAGACGGGCTCCCCGTTGGCGACCGCCAGCAGCACGTCGGCGTGGCACGGCTTGTCGGTCGGGCACCAACACGCCAGGGTCTTGCCGGCCAGCTCCGCGCGGGCGGCGGCGGCGTAGTCGGGGTGCTGGTCGACCCAGAGCCGGAACAGGCGCACCGCGGCGGCCCGACTTCCGGGGGTGTTGTCGGCACCGAAGCGGTTGCCCCAGCGGGTGGGGCGGCCGACGTAGACGGCACCGGCGGGCATGCGCCACCCGGCGGTGCGGCGGCGCTGAATGCGGTGAGGGTTCATCGCGGGGTCCCCTTGTCGTGAAGCTCGCGCAGGTAGTTGAGGGCGACGCGGCCGGCGCGCAGGTGCTCGCCGTCGCCTCGGCAGCGGCGGCAGGCGCGGGCGGCGCGCAGGAACAGCACGGGTCGGCGACCGCCCCCCGCCCCGGATTGGGGCGCCGCTGGTACGGCTTGAGCCGTACCAGCCGAAAAGCCGTACCGCCCCTGACCTGCGAAGATACGACTGGTACGGCTGGTACGGCTCACCCCACCCGAACCGTCGACGGGTTGGCAGGCGTCGACCAACGCCGGCGGCATGGCCGCGATCGGCCGGTCACCAGCCCACCGGTAGGGCCGGCCCGTGTCGGGATGGATCGAGGGCGGCACAACCACGTACCCGCCATCGGCCTTGACATCGACCCCGGCCCGTCCGGCGACCTTCGCGCCCAGCGGCCCGCCGGGGTGCCGATACCAGAGGTGCCAGCCGTCGTTGCCGGTCCGCGTGGCCCGGGTGGGTGGCATGAGGTCGGGGTCGACCTGTCCGCCGTTGCGGGGGTCGATGTCGACCACGGCGACCCCGGCCACGCTGCCGGTGCGGACGGCGAGGAGGCCGGAGGGGACGGCGTCGAGGATGGCCGCGATCCGGTCAGGGTCGGTGCTGGCGGCGTAGAAGCCGTGGCAGGTCAGGCACGGACATGCCTCAGGGTCGTGGGTCGGGTCGTCTTCGACCTTCGGGCAGGCCCGGCAGTTGGCGACGGGGCGTTTCGACCGGCCGAGCATGAACACCGGCAACCCGTGCCGGGCGAGGTCGAGCGCGGCGGCGAGCAGGGTCAGTGTGTCGGGCATGGGTGTCTCCCGTCGAGGTGTCGGCGGGGCGGCGCACGCCGGGCAGTCGCGCGGGTAGAGCCGGAAGCGGCGCCCGGTCATGCGTCCGTCCACGGTGGTCGCGCAGATGTGCGGGTACGGCCCGTCGACCGGCACCGGCCGCCCCAACACGTGGCTTGCGCCGATCCACTGGCCGTAGGCGGTCATCGGCTAGAACGGCGGCTCGTCGTTGCTGAACCGGTCGCTGTCGGCGGCCGGCCGGGCGGGCGGGGTGACCGACCACGGGTCATCGCCCGACGTCCCGGCGGGGCCGGTGGTCGACTTGCCCGCGGTGCGGTCCATCTTGCGCACGGCCGCGGTGGCGTAGCGCAGCGACGGGCCGACCTCGTCGGCCTCCAACTCCATGACGGTGCGCTTCTCACCCTCGCGGGTCTCGTAGGAGCGCTGCCGTAGGCGGCCGGTCACGATGACACGCGACCCGCGTGACAGCGACTCGGCGACGTTCTCTGCGGGCTGTCGCCAGATCGAGCACGACAGGAACAGCGGCTCTCCGTCGCGCCACTCGCCGGAGGTGCGGTCCATGACCCGCGGGGTCGACGCGATCCGGAACCGCGCGACGGCGGCGCCAGAGGGGGTGAAGCGCAGTTCGGGGTCGTCGGTCAGGTTGCCAACAACGGTGATCGTGGTGTCGCCAGCCATGGCGGTGTGTCCTTTCTGGACTGTGGGGAGAGACGTTGCCTGCCCGGCAACGCCTGAACGCGTCGGCTGTTGGTTCGAGCGGTTCTGCGGGGCGGCTATGCGGCCTGACGGGCCGGCAACTCTCGGCGCTGTGGCACGTCGAGGCGCGCGACGGCCGGGGCCTGCGCGCCGCCGCTGCCCGCGCGGGTGTTGGCGGCGCAGCGTCGGCAGGCGTCGGCGCGGTGGTCGTACCGCCGTGGCGTGACCCAGCGGTAGCAAGCGGGGCAGCGGATCTCGCGGACGGTCGCGATGCTCGGCCCGCGCAGCATCGCTGCGACGTCGCTGGCGAGGGTGCGGATCTGCATGACGGGGGTGTCCTTCCGTTCAGGCGGCGTGGCGGCGCGGGCGCGGGCGGGGGGCGGCGCGGCTGACCAGCGCGCGGAGGTCGGTCAGCGCGGTGAGGAGTTGGGTGCGGGCGGTCGGCTCGGCGGGGTCGAGCGCGATCCGGATGCGGATCTCTGCGTATTCGCGGCCGTCGCGGTCGCGGACGCGGGTTAGGACACCGCGGGCGCCGGGCAGCGCGACGGCGATTGGTTCGGCGCGGTGCTCGCCGAGCGCTGCCGCGCAGTGGTGGCCGCGGGCGCACCAGTCGGCGTGTCCGTCGGCGCGGCGGGTCATCAGGCGCTGCCTTTGGCGTGTTCGCTGCGCAGGTATTCGTAGACGCGGCGGCCGATACGGACGCGGCGGCCGGTGCCGTCGCAGCGGGGGCAGAGGCGGAAGATCCGGCGGGAGACGGGGGAGTAGAGCCGGCCGTCGCCGTGGCAGCGGCGGCAGTGCCCGAACGGGAACGCCGCACACAGGAACAGGTACCACGCTGCGTAACCGGCGGTGGCGAGGCTAGCTAGCACGATCGGGCTGTCCACGAAACGCCTCCTTGGGCGGTGGAAGGGCATGCGTGAGCGTCGCGCGCTAGCCACTAGCGCGCTGGCCAGGTGTTGAGTTGGGCGCTAGTGGGGGTGCTAGGTCTAGCGGGGTGTGCTGCTAGACCTAGCACCCGGTCGCGGGGTCAGCCCGCGGCTTTCCCGCCACCCTTCCGGTCACGGACGGTGATGGCGTCGAGGATGTGTTGCCGGTCGATGCCGCGCCGGTTGGCGCCGTTGCCGGTGGCCGGGTCGGTGCCCCAGACCTGTCCGGTGGCGACGCCCCACGGCTTGAGCGCGGCGGTGAGCTGTTCGCGGGTTAGCCCGGCGTAGACGTCGGGCCGCACCGCGGCCAGCCGTTCGCAGACGATGTCGGTCCACAGCTTCGGTTCGCTGTCGGGCATGACGGCGGCGATGTCGTCAAGCAGCGTGTCTCGACGGGCCGCGGCGGTGTCGATGGTCTGCCCGGCCGCGTGGCCGGTGACCGTGCCTGCCTTGTCCCGCAACGCCCGCGCCCGTTTGACGACCGCATCGGCGGTGGGTCCGTCCACATAGAAGGTGCGGGCGATGACCGGGTCGTCGCCATCCCCGGCGAGGTAGCCGATACCGCTGTCGCGGCGGGAGAACATCGTGGCCTTGATCCCGGCGCCGTGCATGCCGTCGCCGAGCACCATGTCGTTCTCGCGCCAGCCCAACACCTTGAGGCAGAACCGCAACACGGCGTTCTTGGAGATGTTCGGCGGGATGCTCTTCGCGTCGGGTCGCTGCGTGCCCAACAGCAGCTCGATCCCGAGCGCGGGACCGCGTTTGACCAGGTCAGTGCAGATCTCTTCGAGCTCTGCCCCGTGGTTGGGGTGCTCGAACCAGATCTGGCACTCGTCCACGCCGATGACGATCGGATGCAGCCCGAGCGACTTGCGTGAGGCAAGCTCCGGGGTGACCTTGTTCTCCGGGCAGACGTCGCGGGGCAGGTCGCGGATCACCTTGGTACGGCGCCGCATCTCGGCACGTACCTCGCGCATCGCGGCGACGCTGTAGGCCATGTCTTCGTCGTCGTCCCCGGCCCGGTACCGGTAGGCGACCGGCTCCAGCGGCGCGAGGTCGCCGGTGCCTTTCAGGTCGTAGACGTGCAGCTCCGCGCGCGGGTCCAACGCCCCTGCCAGCAACGCCAGCCGCAACGCGAACGTCTTGCCCATCCGGGGAATCGAGCCGATGACCATCGACGCGAACATGAGCGTGATCGTGACCACCGACCCGCGCGGGTCGGTGCCGAACGCGAACGGCGTGAACAGGTCGACCTTTCCGGCCTTGAGCAGCGGCCACGGCGGTTGCTTCATCGCGGACATGTCCTTGTCCGCGACGAACAGGACCAGCCGGCCCGGGTGCACGGCCGCGTTCGCTTCCGGCCAGACACAGCCGAGCGGGCGGGTCAGCGCGGACGCCAACTCTTCCCGCTTCTCGACTACCTCGGCGGCCGTGACGCCGCGGGGTAGCTCGACGTCGGCCCGCCAGCCCGGCCCGTCGCGGGTGATCGGGGCCGGGAACCAGTTCCGGCCCGTGTCACCGGCCCGGATCGCCCGGTCGATACCGACGATCCGCAGCGCCGAGAGCGCCCGTATCACCTGGTCAGAGGTGAGCGGGGTGACTCCCGAGCGGACCACGGCGGTGTCGAGCAGCGGCCGATCCTGCGGCGCCCCGGCCACGCCGAGCACCGCCAGCAGCGCCGCAAGAGCGGCCCACCGCGCCCACGCCGGGGAGAGCAGCCACCCGACGACCGCGAGCACGACCACGGCCGCGACGGCGGCGCCGACCAGGCCGCGCCAGCGGACACGGCGGTCACGCTGCCGGGACAGTTTCAGGTAGGCGTCGGCATCCTCGGTCCGGACGGTGGCCTGCCGGACCGGTTCGCCTTCCAGGTCGAACAGCCACCGGACGAACCCACCGGCCACCCGGGCAAACCCGCGCGGCGCACGCCACACCGCCTTGCCGGCATAGAGCGGCAACCGGACGGCGTGGAACCCGGCGGCGTGCGCGACGTACCCGGCCAGCCACGCCGCGTTCGAGGTGACCTGTGTCCGGGACCGGATCGAGTCCGGGATGATCGGGCGGCGGGTGCCGTCCTTGACCCCCGCGAGGGTGAACCGGGGGCGTCGCTGCGCGGCCGGGGAGTCGACCATGACCGACGTGTCCGGGTGTCCGGACGGTGCTGCCAGCGGCAATCCGTCCGCGCTGGTGACGGTTCCGTCACTGTTCGCGAGAGGTGTGGTGTCCGGGTCCGGGGTGGTCGCGTCGCGGCGGTTCCGGGCCTCATCGAGGTTGAGGATTTCCGCTTCGCGGCGGTCCCAATCGAATTCGTCATCGTGCGGTGTGGTCATCGGTTACCGCCTACGGACCCGGTCGGGCCGATCGTGTGCCGGCGGGCGGGGGTGCGGCCTTCCCGGGCCGCGGTGGTACCGATCGAGGGGCAGTAGCCGCACTTTCCGGTGTCCGCGCAGACGCACTGCGGCGGCCGGGGGCGGCGCCCGTTACGGTGAAACATCGAGTCTCCAAGCTCCCAAAGGGGGTCAGGGGTTCGAGGGCCGGGGCGCGGCCGGAGGTTTGCGAGGCCGGAAGGCCGCGCCCCGGGCACAGTCAGAACTCGTCGCAGTCCGCCGGAGCCGCGGACCGCCAAAACACACGCTCGGCGGCCTCCGCCTCCTCCCGCCAGCGGTTCTGAGCCGCGCGGTAGTCGGCTTCCGCCTGGGCTTCCGCGGCGGTGTCGCCCATCAGCACGGCATCGATGATCCGGTCCAACTCGGGCGGAAGATCGGCAAATGGGTCATTCAGGTAGTCCATGCTGTGACCTGGCCTTTCTCAGAATTCGTCGGTGTCGGCGTTTTCGCGGGTGCGGTGCGTGGTCGCCTGGTCTGCCGGGTCGCTGAGCCGCCAGAACGGCACTTGTTGCACTCCGTCGATCGTTTCTGCGACGTGCATGAATACGCCGGTTGCCTCGATCTCTCGGGCCTTCTGCTGACTCGGGTGCGTCCCGGCCTCCCACGCCTCCCGGTCGGCCTGGCCGAACAGGGCATTGGCCTGCTCTGCCGTCCGCTGTGCCGTCGGGCGGCTGTCGACCAGGATGCCGCCCATCTCGGCGGCGAGCGCCACTCGTTTTGCCTGCGCGAGGCGACTTGCGTCCGGGCGGGCGTCCGGGCCGCGTTCGGCTGCTTCGGCCCGCAGTCCCGCGGCGTATCCGCGGGCAGCGGTCGCGGCGCTGACCTTGTGCGCGGCCCACTCTGGCCAGTCCACATTGGAGTAGCCGCAGGAAGCGAGAATCTCTTTGGCGTTCTCAGCCTCGTGCATCAGCTCCGCCGCGGCGGTGTCGCAGCGGGCTGCGAGGTATTCAAAGCTGTCGCCCATCTGCTGGTGTCTCCTCAGAACTCGTCTGCGTCGGCGAACTCGCGGCCGGCTCCCGGCCCGCCGAGCACTTCGGCGACGGCGGCTTTGTCCCGGGCGGTCGCGTCGGCGGCGATCAGGAGGTCGCGGGTGTCGCGGCCGTCCGGGTCGGCGCAGACGTCATCCAGGAGCGTGCGTTGCGTACCGGTCAGATCGAGGTTTGCGCTGCTCATGGGGTCCTCTCGGTTAGGCGGCAGCGGTGTCGGGTGCGGGGGTGTGCTGCCGGGCCGCGGGTGCGGTCCGGAGCCGGCCGGCCGCGGGGTGCGGCACGGCGGCAGGGGCGGCGGCGCGGCGGACGTCGCGGCGGCGCCACGCGATCGGGGTGCGGACCAACGCGACCCGCATGCCCCGGCGGATCAGCAGGGCACGGTGGTTGGGCAGGCCCGCGAGCATCGCAGCGGAGATGACCGGGACGCGGCGCAGGCTGCTTGACGTGACCCGCCCGTCCGCGTCGCGGGTCTGGGTCGTTTCGTCCCGCTGCCCGGCGAGGTCACCGAACATGGCCAGGTCAGCAGCGTCTTTGCAGCCACCGAAGACGAGCACCGCCGCGGCACTGTTGAGGATCATCGCGGCGCCGTCGGTGCCCCACCGCTGCCGCAGCTGCCCGAGCCCTTGACAGGCGGCGTGGATGACGATCGACCGCTTCCGCAGCTCTGCCATCCACCGGTCGAGCGGGGTCGGGCAGACCAGCGCCACCTCATCCAACGCGAGGGTCAGCCCCGGATCGAGCCGGCCACCCGGACGGGCCGCGGCCAGGTGCCGGGCCTGGAAAGTGATCTCGGCGACGAGTGCGGCGGTCAGCGGGCCGACCGTCCCGTCGTCGTCGCCGAGCAGATACAGCGCCCCGGCACGGTCGGTCAGGTCCGCGACGGTGAACGCGTGTTCGGCCGGGTCGGGGTCGCCGGTCGCGGCAGCGGTCGGCAGCGTCGTCCACGCCAGCGCGGGCGCGATCGCGAGCATGACGCCGTCGCGAGTACGGGTCGTCATGTCCAGCGCTTGGCGGGCCGCGTGGACCATCTGGCGTGCCTGCGGCGAGCCGGTCAACGCGGCGAGGATCGCCGCACGCCCGGTGTCGGGGTCGGCGACCCACCCGGCCACGTCCGACATACGGTGACCGGCGAGCGCGGCAGCGTGGAGGAACACGGCCAGCACCCGCCGG
>NZ_BBQH01000089.1 GCF_018397995.1 Rhizomonospora bruguierae | reverse complement strand
GATGCCGTGGCTGTGCAGGTAGTGGGCTGCCTTGCGTGAGACGGGCAGCCTGCTGGCGTAGAACTGGGCGGCAGCGGCGTTGGCCGCGTAGAGGCGTTCCGGCGGTGGGGCCTGCCGTTCACCAGGCATCGTCGGTGGCCTCCCGTGGCTTTGCAGGCGGAACGGTGCCCGCGCCCTGAGCCTGCGGCGATGCGAGGGTGTGAACGTCAACGAGGTGGGAGAGTGCCCGCAGCTCACCGGCAAGCTCGTCGATCTGCCGTTGCAGGTCGGCGAGCATCGCCTCGACCCAGCGCAGGTCTGTCGGCAGGGGAGAATGGCTGCTCATGACAGATCTCCGCGGTCGGTGGAGCCCGCAGCGTCCGAAACCGGCGGATTGAGGTGATCGGCGGCGAGCTCGGCTCGGGCGGTCCGGGTGATGGCATCCACGCTGGCGGTGGTGTCGGCGCCGATGATGCCGGCGTGTTCGCCGCTGTACCACGGCATCAGGTCGATCATGGCGGCTCGGGCTCCGGTTGCGAGCAGGATTGCCCGCCCCCGCTTTAGGGCGCGTAGGTCACCTGGCTCGAGGATTCGGCGTCGTTGGGCGCTGGTGGAGTAGCTGGTGTGGCCGTTGCCGTCACGGTTGATCGAGGTTGTCGCGACATCGTGGTCGCCGATCAGGCGGGAGATGTCCTCGGCGTGGCGGGCGTCGTCGAGCCCGGCGCCGATGAGCTTGACGGTGGCGGCGCTCCACAAGGCCGTCATCCCGCGTTCGCCCCACACGCCCTGGCCTTGAGCGATGTTCTGGATGATGGTGATCGGGATAATTCCTCTACCACCAAGGTGGCTGTAGAGCTGGGGCAGATCGGCGATCTTGCAGATATTGGCTGCCTCGTCCAGCACCGCCAGGACCGGCGGGTCGATACGGCCGCCGGCGGCTTCGGCATGGACGACCGCGGTGCGGAACACGGCGTCGGTAAGTGCGGCGACCAGGGGAGCGGCGGCTCCCGCACCTTCCTTGCTAAGCAGGTAGAGGGTGTCGCGGGAGCCAGGGAACCTGGTCACGTCGAGCCGGTCCATTGCGCTGGTCGGCGGTGTCACCCAGGCCATGATTTCCGGATCAGACAGGCACCGGGCGGCCGTGCGCGCGGTCTCGTAGACGCCGTCTCTGGTTTCCGCAGCGCCGCCTTGACGACCGGCGAGCGACCGGGCGGCCTGGGGGTACCCGGCGGCCCGCAGCAGCGTGACTGGCTCGCGGCTGGTCACGTCGGACAGCCACGCTTGCACGTCCGTGAGCGTGCCGCCAGAGTTAGCGGCGGCGAGAAAGAGACAGGTGAGCAGGTCCCCGGCGGCTAGTGGCCAGAACGGATCGGAGGAGCCGACGCCGCGGATTTCCTGGATGAAATGCTCGGCCAGCCGTGCGGCTTCCTCAACACCGTTGATGGTGGCCAGGGGGTTCCACCAGAGGGTTTGGGGTTGGCGGGTTACCCGCTGTGGGTCGAACGTCCAGACCCGTCCGACCCGCTCGCGGGCTCGGGTGGTGGCGGCCCACAGGTCGGAGCGGTTGCTGGTGGCGAGTACCGGTCCCGGTGCGTCAAGGATCGGGGGCACGGCGAGGCTGGTTGTCTTGCCGGCCCGGGGCGCCATCACGGCGAGGAGCACGTCTTCCCAACTGGACCGGAGTACCGGTCCGCGGCGGCGGCCCCCGCTGACGAGTCGTCCGAGCGCGATACCGATCGCGGTGGCTGGCACCTGCTTGGGCGCACGTCCGGCGAGGCTCGGCCGTAGCCGCTGTGCCCGCTGAAGCGCGGTCGTGCCGATGAGTTCGTCGACGTCGCGGGTGCGGGCGAGGGATGGCAGTGGGTCTCCGGCCCGCGGGCGGCGGGCCTGCCACCATGCCCACGCCCAGAAGCCGGGCACCACCGTCGTGGTGAGCAGCAACGCGTAGATGAGCGCTACCAGTTGCGGTGGTACGCCGGGCCACAGCTGCTGCCAGTTCTGATCGAGCAAGCTTTTCGTGAAGTCCCAGCCGAAGGGTGGGCCGGTCCAGGGGCGTCCGGACGCGAGGGCGGCGAGGCGTCCGGCGAGCCACGCCAACCAGGTCAAGGCTGTGGCGGCGGCGCAGGCCCCCAGGATCAGCCACGGCGCTAGGGGGTATCCACCCGCGCTACCACGCGGATAGATCGGCTGCTGGCTGCGGATGCTGCTCATCGGCTACCCGCCCGTACGGCCGCGTCGGTGTCGTAGAGCGCCAGTTCCTCACCGAGCAGGTGCAGCGCGACGGGCATTCCAGCCCGCTCGCCGGTCTTGACGAGGTACTTCCCTCGACCGGGATGGGTTGCGCCGGGCACCAAGGCTTCCGGAGCTGCCCAGGAAGCGACCATGTCCCGTTCGGGCCCGGACAGACGGACCATCTGGTTAATCCGGTCCAGCTCTCGGCCGGGCAGCGCGGCCAGAACCTTGATGGCGCACCGCTCGGCCATGCCGCGCCCCTTGGCTCGGTCCTCGTCGCTGGCGAGCGCATCCAGGTCGTCGAGCGAGTGGGTGAGCATGATCTGTGCGACGCCGAGGTTGCGCGACAGCCGGGTGAGCGCGTCTGCAGGCTCGACCAAACCTGGCGCTCCCCGTAGCGCTCGCCACAGCTCGTCCATGATCGCGAGGTGTCGTCGCCGGGGGGCAAGGCCCTGATCGGCGAGCACGGCGGCAGCGTCGATGACGGCATACCCGTAACTCCAGGTCGACAACATCGCGGCGGCGACCAACTTGTCGCCTGCGGCGGCCACCCGGGAGATGTCGAGGCTGACTGCCTTGGCGGACAAGTCGATCGGGGTAGAGGTCGGCGCGTCGAAGACGCCGGCGAGCGTGCCCTCGCACAACAGGCGGAGGGTGGCGACCAGATCGTCGATCCGGCGGCGGTAGTCGGCCAGCGACGTAGCCCGCGCCGCGGCGCGGATAGTGTCCGGTCCCTGATCAAGCACCGCGAGCACATCGGGGATCACCGGATCCCCGGTGCGCCGCTCGGCAAGCAGGTCGACCACCCTGCCGAGGACGACCTCCTCGGTGTTGCTGACCCGCCCGCCGTCGCGCACGAGCGTGCACAGGGCAATGAGCAGGGTCAGCCGCCGCCCGCGCACCTCCAGGCGAAGCTGATCGGCGTCCGCTCCCCTCATCTGAGACAGCACGGTGCCGAGCGGACCGGCGTCGAGAGGGTTGATCCGGTCCAGGCCCCTGCCGACCCGAATGACCTGGCCATCAAGGTGCTGCACCACGCGGGTGTAGTCCGGTTTCGTGTCACCCAGGATCAGGATCTGGGTGCCGGTGGCGGCCATTCCCATGACCAGGCGCTTGGCCAGCGCGGACTTGCCGGCGCCCGGCTGGCCGAGCACGAAGAGACCAGTATTGGTGATCAATCCGGCATTGAGCCACTCGAACGGGTCGAGCAGCACGGACTCGCCCCAGAGCTGATGCCGGCCGATCGGTACTCCCAGCAGGGGGGCGCCGCTGCCGGCAGTGAACGGGTACAGGCCGGCGGCCTGCACGGTCGTGGCCTGGTATTCGGTGCCGGTCGTCACGTGGACGGCTCGGCCGGCACCCGGTCGACGCCATCCCCAGGCCGGGGGGATGGGGCCGAACGCGGACACGTCAATATCTGCGAATGTCATTTCGAGTGCTCCTGGAAGAGGAAGATCAGTTCGGCCAGTGCTGGGCCAGCACCGGCGGGCAAATCCCGGCCGGCAGCGTGACGGCGAACCCGGCCGCCTGGGAGCGCCACAGACGGCGAAGCCGCACCTTGCAGGTCTCCGCGCGGCTTTCCACATCCGCGACGGCTCGGCCCAGGTCGGCCGGATCGAGCACCGTGGTAGTCACCCACAGGCTGATCAGGCCAACACCTGCGCCGAGCGCTTCTTCCCGAGCTGCCTGGGCGGCCTGTTCGTGGTCGGCGATGTCACGGGCGGTCGGATCGAGCTTGCGGGCCCGCCGGTAGGCGGACCGGAACTGGGCCGCGTTGACCTGCCGTTCGACTTCGCCAGCGGCTTGTGTAGCGGTGAGAGGCCGGTACAGGAGGGTGACCCGTTTCGGATGGTCGCCAGGGGCGAGCAGCCGGGCGAGCACGTGATGTGTGACCGGCTGCCGGGGTGCCTCGTGCCACGCCCAGGTCACGCTGGTGGCGCCGTCATGCTCGTAGCGGTCGGGGTGCTCTTGCGCGGCAACCGGGCCGGCGTTGCTCCAATCCAACAGTTCGGCTGCCGCGTCCGGCGCGGCGCCAAGCAGCCGGGTCACGTCGCCTCGACTGGTCGGGTCGAAGCTGTGCCGGACGATTCCGGCGATCTGCGTGGCCGTCGCCCGGCCAAGCACCGTCAACCCGCACCCGGCTAGCGAGTCCTGCAAACCGGGCAGGGCGCGGTCGACCTCCGCGAGACAATCCTGCACCGTCTTGGGGCGGGCCGGCGACGCAGTCGGATCGAAAGTGATCGACACGGTCGTTTGTACGTCTGCGGCGGCCTGTGGTGCGGCGGCGACAAGCTGCTGGATCAGTCGCACTGCCGCCGCTGGTCCATCCGGCGCCAACCGACCAGTGATGTAATCAGCCAGCCGGGTACCGGAATCCGGAGCGGTGTCCACCGTGATCGCGACCCACCGCACGATCGGCACGTGACCGAGACCGGCCAGCCAGCCGCCCCAGTTCGACACCCATGCGGTTGCCGCCTCCGGGTCAGCCAGCCAGGTCGACTGCGCCGCGCAGCGCAGGGTGATGGTCATGGTCCCGAGCCGGCGATGCCACACCACGCCGTACGTGCCGCCGTGGCCGTCATCTACGGACAACAGCACGGTCGGGGCGAGCACGCCCGGCAATTGCCAGGCGTGCTCCTCGGCCGACATCACGCCGCCGCGGAAGCTCGTTCGACCACGGCTGGAACCGGTGACCCAGCGGAAGCGCTGCACGAGCGCCTGCGCGAGCGACACACCGTCCCACTGGGCGACGTTGCCGACGACGATGATCAGGCAGACGGGGCCGACCACCGCGAGAGCGGTCAGACTTATCGACACCGTGATCAGCGCGACGGTCATCGCCGCGAGCACCACCATCGTCTGGCCGAAGCCGAGCCCGAACATGCCCAGCGGTCGCGCGCGACGCCAACTGCCGTAGGTGCGCGTCTCCTCGGTCTGAGCCTTCGCAGTCATCCCGATCACCCGGCTTCCGTGGAACGGGACGCGGTGCTAGCCGCGGACTTGACCGCCGCCCCCGCAACTTGGGCGCCGACAACGACACCGGCGACGACAGGCGCGGCAGGACCTGCGGCGGCGGACGCTCCGACCGCGCCGGCGCCTGCGGCACCAGCGCCCGCACCCGCCGCCGCGCTGCTGCCGGCGGTCGTCGCCGTCGTAGCGCTACCAGCTGAGGCGCTCGCGGTGGTTGTCGTCGCGGTGCCCGCCGACGGGGCGGCAGTGGGGGAGGGGCCGTTGAACACCGGTGGGGTCGGCCGAGGCGTGCCCGACCCGCTGTCGCCGCTGCCGCCGGACTGCGGCGGGTAGCGGCGGTCCATGTCGCGGGCGTAGTCCGTCGCCGACATGCCGGATGAGCCGCGGTTCGACGCGATCGCGTGGAGCCCAGCGGCGCCCGCAGCAGCCAACATGCCCGACGAGTTGCCAGCCTGCTGAACAGCACCGACGGTCCAGTTAAAGAAGCGCATCATGGCCGGCAACGCGACAAGCGTCATGCCGAGCATCCCGGCACCGGTGAACCACGTCGAAATGTCCCGGTTCTGTGGATCGCCGATGAGCATGAACGCGACTGCGTAGCTGGTGGCGGCGAACGGTTTGTAGAAAACCATCGCGAGCAGCCAGCCGAGCACCCGCCGCAACCAGTTGGACGTGGCGGCGGTGAAGCTACCGCTGGCGGCGAGTTGCAGCATCCCGGCGAGAATGATGATGGCGCCGTCGCGGAACAGCAGCAGCATCGCCTGCACGATGCTCGCCACGAGCACGACCAAGCCCACGACGACCACCAGGATGCTGCCGATGCTGGGCCCGGCTGGAAGCAGCAGCAGCTGCATCCGCGCAGCCAGCGCGTTGGTCTTGCAGCCCGGGTCCTGACTGAGACCGGGGGCGCAGTCCATACCCCAGGTGAGGACCCATTCGGTGTAGGACTCGCACGCTCTGAGCAGCATCTGCGTGCCGGTCAGGCTCATGTCGGCGATCACGTAATTCCCCCATCTGACGGGGTTTCGATCACGTAATTCCCCCACTCGGTCACGGAATTCCCCCAGGGGAGCACGTGCGTGGCGTCGGGGTCTGGTCCTCGTAGGCAAGCAGTCTGCCTCCATCCGAGGGTGGGGGCGCCGATGGCGAGGAGAAGTTTCTACGTGATCGATATCGTTGAGATTCTGGTGCATTGGTATGCGGGCCGGTCGCAGCATGAGCTGGCGGCCAGCCTGGGCGTGGATCGCAAGACGATCCGTAAGTACACGGCGCCGGCGGTCGCGGCCGGGATGGTGCCGGGTGGGCCGGCGCGTGGCCAGGATGAGTGGGCGCAGTTGGTGCGGGGCTGGTTCCCGGAGTTGGTGGACACCCGGCTGCGGCAGGTGACCTGGCCGTCCATCGAGGTGCACCGCGACTACATCGCTGAGCAGTTGCAGGCCGACGTGACGGCGGCGACGATCCACCAGCGGCTGCGCGACGAGCGCGGCTTGGACGCGTCGGTGGCGTCGTTGCGCCGGTGGGTGCGGGCGAACCTGCCCGAGGAGACCCGCCGGGCGCAGGTGCGGGTGCTGGGTGACACCCCGCCTGCGGGGCACGAGGCGCAGGTCGACTACGGCCGCCTCGGCATGTGGACCGACCCGGGCACCGGCAGGCGGGTCACGGTGTGGGCGTTCGTGATGGTGCTGTCGCACTCACGGCACATGTTCGTGCGTCCGGTGCTGAGGATGGACCAACGCGCGTGGACCGAGGCGCACGTGGAAGCCTTCCGATTCTTCGGCGGTGTCCCGGAACGTATCGTGCCGGACAACCTGGCCACCGGGGTGGAACGCGCCGACCTGTACGACCCGAAGCTCAACCGCGCGTATGCGGAGCTGGCCGAGCACTACGGGCTGCTGGTCGACCCGGCCCGGGTGCGTAAGCCTCGCGACAAGCCGCGGGTGGAGCGGCCGATGCCGTATGTGCGGGACTCGTTCTGGCGGGGCCGGCAGTTCACCTCCCTGGCCCAGATGCAGGCCGCCGCGGTGGACTGGTGCCGGAACGTGGCCGGGCAACGGGCCTGCCGGCCCCTTGACGGCGCCGCCCCGGCGGGCGTGTTCGCAGCTGTCGAGGCCGACGCGCTGGGACCGTTGCCGGCACGGCCGTTCGTCCTCGCGACGTGGTCGACCGGCAAGGTCGGCCCGGACATCCACGTCAAAGTCGGCAAGGCGTTGTACTCGGTGCCGTGGCGGCTGATCGGACAGCGCCTCGACGCCCGCCAGACCTGGACCACCGTCCAGCTGTTCCACGATGGGCAGCTCGTGGCCACGCACGCCCGCGCCGGCAACGGCAAACGCACCGACATGTCGCACTACCCGCCGGAGAAGATCGCCTTCGCGATGCACACTCCGACCTGGTGCCGGCGACGGGCCGGCGAGATCGGCCCCGCCTGCACCGCGGTCATCGCGGCGCTGCTGGAGGTCGGTGCCTTGTTCCGGCTGCGCTCGGCCCAGGGCGTGCTCGGCCTGGCCGACAAGCACGGCCCCGCCCGGCTGGAGCTGGCCTGCGCCAAGGCCATCACCGCCGGCGACCCCTCCTACCGCACGATCAAGGGCATCCTCGCCGCAGGCGCGGAGGCCGACCCACCACCACCAACGACCGGCGACGGCGGCGCCGCCGCGCACCTGCACGGCCCAGCCGCCCTGTTCGACAACGTCTACCCGCTACCCGGCCACGACGGCGAGGGCGTTGCCTGATGAGCGCCGACGTTCCCGCCTACCCGATCCACCGGCCCGACAGCCGCGCCGACGATCGGTTCACCATCGGACTGGCCCTCGACATCGCCGCCGTCCTCGCCCGCCACGGCTACCCGCCCGTGACCCGCGGCGTCGACCTGATCCGCGTGCAACAAGCCCTGTTCACTCTCATCTACCAGGAGCAACCATGACCGTCATCGACACCGCCCTGCACGCCAACCTCCGCACGCTGAAGCTGTCCGGCATGCTGGAAACCCTCGACGCCCGCCTCACCCAAGCCCACGCCGGCGAACTCGGCCACCTCGACTTCCTCCAAGTCCTCTGCCAGGACGAGATCACCCGCCGGGACACCATGTCCATACACCGGCGGCTGCGCCGCGCCCACTTCGACGAGCAGACCACCCTGGAAGGCTTCGACTTCGCCGCCAGCCCGAAACTGCCCGCCGCGCAGATCCGCGACCTCGCCGCCCTCCGATGGCTACACAGCGGCGAGTCAGTCCTGCTACACGGCCCGGTCGGTGTCGGGAAAACCCATGTCGCGCAAGCCCTCGGACACCTCGCCATCCGACAAGGCGCCGAAGTCCGCTTCTACAAAACCAGCCGCGTCCTGGCCCACCTCGCCGGCGGCCACGCCGACCGCACCTGGCCCAAACGCCTCGCCGAGCTCACCCGACCCCACCTGCTGATCCTCGACGACTTCGCGATACGCGAATACACCCCGCAGCAGGCCGACGACCTCTACGAACTGATCTCCGAACGCGCCCAAACCGGCCGGTCACTGATCACCACCTCCAACCGAAACCCACCAGACTGGTATCCGCTGTTCCCGAACCCCGTCGTCGCCGAGTCCCTCCTCGACAGGCTCATCAACACCAGCCACCAAGTCTTCATGAACGGCCCCAGCTACCGACCCAACAAGCGCCCCGGACGCGCCGTCCCCCAGTCCACCAAGAACCCGAAGTAGAGAAGTACAGTCAACCCACAGGGCCAGCACCGGGGGAATTGCGTGACCGCAGCCCGGGGGAATTACTCGATCGCCCACAGCATTGGAAGCTATCGATCTTGCTGTAGAGTGCGGTCACGAGGGTGTCGAGGGTGTCGGGCGATGACCATCTGCACGCTTCTCTTATGCCAGACATCGACCCCTGCCATCGGGACTACTCGCCTAGGGGGTTGGACACCATCGAAGAGACGACTATCTCCTCGTTCATCCTTCGCCTCGGGTCAGTCGCCGCTTGCTGCTATAGGCGTGCCTGCACTAGACCATGGGTCCCGCTTGTACGCCAAGGCTCTCTGGACGCGTCGAGCGCAGACAGTGTCCGGCTGTCGATGCCAACGACAACGTCCGACTTGAGGGTGCGTAATGTGACGACCGGACCAGGAAAGTAGCTGGCAGCCTCGACGAAGGGTGTGGTCGATGGCCAGTCGCAGTCGCCCACCAAGCGTCGATAGTTCAGGTCGCCCTTCATGATGGTCAGCGACGCTGACTCGAACTCGCTCGCGAGGTCGAGCGGCATATGGTGGAAGGACAACGGCGCGCAGTAGAACCAGTGCGTGTACACGGTGACGCGACCGTCGGCCAAGAGCTGCCATATCCTGCCCGCGATGTCGGCCGCGCTTCCGCTGGCAGCAGCGAGACGCCGGAGGCATCCGACAAGGTCAGCGGTGACCGCGTCGGAGACATAGTAGGGATGCGGCTTGAGATGCAGTGCAACCTCGGACACGAGCCCTGCCTGGATGAGGTAATCCAGGAAGGCCAGGTCAGACAGCAACTCCCGCCCAGCGTTGTCTGCGACAATGCACACCCTGCGAGTCTCACCGCTGGCCAGGGTCGACCAGACAGCGGCGCTGTCATCGGCGATTAGGTTCGCGGCCCGCGTGGGCTGCTCGGCGGTGCTCGCCTTTCCGATCCGGAATCCGAGGTCGGCCCGGTTGCCCCACAACGATGCCAGCAGAAGCGCCTCGGCACGCTGGTCAGGTGGCAGGTGCTGAAGTTCGTCGAGCGCGGCCAACTCGTGGTCAAGCGCGGGGTCCTGCAGTTCCGCAGCCTTGAGAAAATCAAATGGATCGACCCAGAACCATGGGCCCGATGCAAAGAAGCCGATCGCCTCAAGTAATCGGCGGTAGAAGTAGCCTTCAGCCCAGAGAAAGGGTACATCCTGCCATCGTTGCCCAAAGTAGTCGCCGCCCCAGGCGTCCCATGCCGCGAAGTCGTAGGCTGATCGCGGAAGTCGGCTGATCCGCCCCGTCAGCGTCTCCTCAATCAGGCCTTCCAGCGCCTGATGTTGGAAGGGCAGGTAGGGGTGAGCCCGCCGTATTTGGGAGACAAGCTTGGGGTGGCGTTCCCGGAAGACATGCCAGGCAAAAGATCCGGGCACATTGCTGGCGATCGCCGAATGCTCGGGTGCTTTCGCGATCTCAAGCTGCCCAGCCGAAGGGCTGTTCGGGGCTGGTCGAAGGAGTGGGGTATGCATTCTTGTCGCCTCCTATCCTGTGGTCTACTGACTGTGGGTCGACATCGCCACGGCCCCCCCAGCGCTGGCGGCGATCAAGCGCCCACTGTCGCTGCTGAAGGCGGCGCAATGAAGCGAGGCATCGACTCGTATCTCCGCACTCTGTCGCTGCTCGGCTTCCGACCACGACCGGACAGTTCCGTCAGCAGCAGCCGACACGATCTGGTCCGTGGTCGAGGCGAAGCCGAGCATCAGGACGCGTCCGCTGTGGCCTGGCAGGTGGGCGATAAACTGCTCCTCGGCCAGATCGCGTATATAGATGTCCCCGAGACCGGACCCCACCGCGACCCGCGCTCCAGGGGCATCGATGGCTACAGTCCGTACCCAGCCGCCTGGGTTGGTGAACTCGCAAACCTTGGTGTCGGTCGAGATCTGCCAAACGCAGACAGTTCCCTCCCCGCCGCCCGTGACGAGGTGGTCCCCGGTGGCGTCGAAAGCTATCGAGCGAATTCGACCCGAATGGGCCTTCCGATCCCACATCATGCGGCCGGACCGCAAATCCCATACCCGTACGACACCGTCACTCGACGCGGCCGCCACTCGCGCGTCGGTCCGATCGACGGCCACGGCCCATGTGCGCTGTTCGTTCTCGTTCAATTCCAAAGACCGCTGACCGTCCAAGGCAAGAACCCGGACAGTCCCGTCCCCACAAGCCGCGGCGACGTAGTTTGCTCCGGCCGCTATAGACCACACGCGGCCCGTGCCGGATTGTAGGGTTCGGACGAGGTCCGATGAGGCACTTTCCCTAACCTCGATCACCCCGTTACTCCTGCCAAGAAGGGCGAGGCGGCCGCTATCGGCGAACGCTGCAGACCAAGCTGTGATGGTGCCGTCGCCTAGAACGGCTAGCCGGCCAGCGCTTACCCCATCCCAGGTCCGTAGCGCGCCGTCTTCACAGCCAGCGATAACGCCTCCACCTGGCGTCATCGCAATCGTTCGGATCCAGTCGACACCTGCGTCCGCGCGGGTCTCGCCTACCAGTCCGGCAGATCCGTAGGCGCGCACCGTCGCATCTTCCCCCGCTGCCAGAATGAGATCAGCCCGTGCTGACAAGGCCACGCAACGAGGCCGGGATGGTTGGGCGTTGATCGCTCGGAGTAGCGTGAGCTGGCTGCCCTCTACATTCCACAGCCGCACGGTACGGTCGCCAGATCCGGAGACGAGGAGCGGCGTGGCGGTTGCGAAGGCCACGGACCTGATCCAATCTCGGTGCGCTACCTTCTCGTCAAGCAGCCGGCCTGTGTGAAGGTCGTACAGACGGAGGAACTCATCCTCCCCTGCTACAGCGGCTATGGAGTCGGCACATCCAAGCGCCACGGACCAAACGGGAACACCAGGAGTGTCCAACGTTCGGAGCAGTCGCTTGCGCTCGGTGTCCCAGAGGCAGACCTTGCCATCCTCTCCACCGGAGGCAAGTAGACTGCCGGTGTGAGCGAACACAAGGCTACGAATTCGACGGGTATGCGCGACCAGTACGGCGATCGGCTCGCCGGTATGCCGCCGCCAAAGCCGGACCATTCCGTCGTCGCCACCTGAAGCGATGATTTCACCGTCGCCCGATATCGCCGTGGCGAAGACCCATCCCGTATGCCCTCGGTAGCTTCGGATGTGTTGCCGAGCCGCAAGGTCCCACATGCGAACTGTGCCATCCTCGCCGCAGGTAACAGCCACGCTGCCGTGCACGGCCACTCCCGTGATGGCACCGACATGGCTAACATCGGCCTCGTCCTGATCGCTGGTGGCCCAATCGATTTCGAAGCCGCTTTCCGCGCCAATGCGTCGAAGTTCATCCACGACTGTTGGCTCGTTGGCGGAGCGTAGGAACGTTGCGAGCAACGTAAGCGCGATGTCGCTCCTTAAATGCAGACCATGCAGCAGGTAAGCCTCGCTTGCGAGCGTAGATGCCACAAGCCAGGCCTTATGGCCGGACTGGCCGGCAGGGAAGCGTGCAGCGATGGCATTTATGATCGCATGATCGGCAGCCAGCGAGTCGTGTCCGAACGTCGCGGCCTTCTTGATGAGGAACGCGGAATCGGAGAGCACCTGGATGAGCTCCAGGTGAAGTTCGGCTTCGTGCATGTGGAATGACAGATTTCGCCACATGTATTCGTGATCGGGTGACAAGTCGTCCCAGCCGGCATTGCCGGAGCGATAGGCGTCGACGAGGGACCGATGCAGCGGAGACCAGTTGTCGCCGACCAGGTGACGGACATACGCACGGAAGACATCGTGTAGGAAGATCACATCTTGATCGGCGAGGTAGGTGTCGATGAGCGAGCGGTCCGCGAGCACCCGGCAAAACTGCCGTGTAGCGGAAGGCGGCCATCCGTGGGCCTGCTCCCACCACAATGACAGCACCCGTAGCGGAATTGGCGTCGCGGCGGGGAAGATCGCGAGCGAGAGATAGCGGTCGCTAAGGGATGAGGCACCACCTATCCTAACGTTCTCCTCCAGGCTCCTGAGGCTGGAGGTAATGGCCTGCCCTATTGCGTTCCGCCGCTGGTCGGCATCCGAGACGTCGAACGCCCGTGGTCCGTGCGTCCGCAAGATTTCTCCGGCTTCGCTCACTGCGCGGCTGGGGGATGCGCCAGCCGCGATGTCCTGACTGAGGTTGGAGCCGACAACCGTCGCAAGTAAAGGCCACCCACCACAAAGGCTAGCGAGACGCACGGTCTCCTGCTGCCCTAGATAAGGCACGCTGCGACTGAGTAGTTCGCGGATCTCGGTTGGGGACATCGGTCCGAGGCGCAGTAGTCTGGTTTGCGAGGGGCATACCCGGACGTTCCGAGTCGTGACGAGGCGGACGCAGGCCGGTCCTCCGAGGAGGAACGGGGCGAGGTCGGCGGCAGACCAGACGTTGTCGATCACAAGCAAGGCACGTCGTTCGCCGAGCATCCGAGCCAGGTGAAAGCCGGCCTGCTCAGGGTCGGCGAACGCTGGGCGCGTGCCGCCCAGATGCACGCAGAGGTCAGAGATCAACTGCACCAGACGGCCAGGCGTGCACTGTTCGCCGGTTTCCACCCAGAGGATCTCAGAGAAGAGTTCTCGAACGCGTGCGTCATGGCATGCCTGCGTGACCCAGGTTGTCTTACCGAACCCACCAGGACCGTAGATGGCGACGAGTCTGGTGGCATCTGGTGCCGTGGCTTCCGCCAGCGCAGCGATCAGTGTCTCGAAATCGTTGGGGCGGTGGACCATGGTGGGCTCCAGGGGCGGGACCAGGATGATAGGCGGGATGCCTTTGTCTTCCGTTAGGAAGGCATCCGCCGCGATTCGCAGCGTCTGACACGCCGTGTCTTGTCGGAGATTCTCCACCAGGGTGGGCAGCCATCCCTGCGTCGCCGCTCGGTCGACGAGAAGGTGAACCAATTGTTCCTTGGGGTGAGCTAATGCCCATATATCCGCTACAGCCACGTTGAGGCGGCAGCCCTCCAGGATCTGCCTTAGTCCGACGAGATCGTAGGCGTCTGCGATGGCCCGTTCAAGCCGGACGCTTGCTGTGGGTGCGGGCGGGTGGGCGACCGGCTGGCGATGAGCCGTTGCCTCCTGGTCCGTCATGCCCGGGTTATCGGGAGCGACCTGGAGGGCGCCTTCGGGCTTGCTGGTGGTGTCTGTGCCTGCGCCTCGGGAGGGCAGGTCCGAGACTTCGAGCAGGATGTCGTGAAGTTCCTCGGCAGAGATTCGGAGCAGCTCGGCGAGCTTGGGGCGTTGCCACGGCTGCGGCTGCGACTCGGCACGTTCCCATCGGACCACGGTTGTCCGATCGACACCAAGCTCCTCCGCGAGCTTTTCCTGGGTGTAGCCGACGGTCTTGCGACGCTGGATGAGCATGGGACGCTTCCGCACGATTCCCCGATCTCCTCGCCTGTTGGGACAGGATACCTGCCCGACCAGCCGGTGCAGCTCACGCACATCGATGCGACATGGATGCCACATGCGTCCATCTGCGGCGCGCTGTTATTCAGGGATCACGTGCTGTTATCTGGAGGCAAGGTGCCGGGACGGGATGTCTTCCTGATCGGGCTGGTCCTCGGCGGCGCGGCTGGCTGGCTCGTGAGGAAGAGATCAAGCGGCTGGTGCCGCGCGTGCGGAGGGCCGGCTTCAGCCTCCAGTACAGCTGTTGAGCGGCGACCGGCGTGAGGCGCTTCCGTAGCGGCTTGCGGCCGCCCGTTGTCAGCGGCACAACGACAGGGATGGTGGGTTTGGACAGCACGGCTAGGCAGGGCTCCTCTGTGCGGGCGCGGCGGCTGGCGGATATGCCTGTGCGGGTTAAGGCGGCGTTGATTGTGGTGCCGACTGCCCTGGCCGCGATGCTCTCGACAGGGTTCGGTCTCTGGTCCTCGGTTGGAGAGGCTGGGGCGGCGCGACGCGCCGGAGGCATGTTCGTCGCTTCGGCAGCCGCAGCGGAGGTGACGCAGCGGTTGCAGGCGGAGCGCATCACCGCCGTGAGTCTGCTGTTGCCGGGCTCAACGGTCACCCCTGCTGACTTCGAGCGCGCGGTCCAGGAGACGGATGAAGCGGTATCGCGGTTCCACGATCAGCGTGACGGGCTCGATTCGCTCCCGGAGTCGGTACGGGTGGTGCTGGCCAGGGTGGACGCCGGCTTGGCGGAGGTGGGATCGCAGCGGCAGCGGGTGCGTGGTGATGGGTTGGTGTCGTTGTCGGCGGTGGCCTTCGGTTATCGCGGGGTCGTCGCCGACCTGGATGACCTGCTGCCGGCGGTGGCGCAGAGTGGAGTAACCCCCCTGCTCGCGGATGAGATACGGGCATCGGCGACGTTGTCGCGGGCTCGTGAGGCGGTAGGCCAGCAGCAGGTGGCGGTGTTGCAGGCGCTGGCAGCACGCCGGCTGACACCGGCTCTGCACGCCGAGGTTGTTGCGGCGCGGGCGGGCCAGGATGAGGCGTTGCGCGAGTTCGACGCCTTGGCGCGGCCGGCCTGGGCGGCGCTGTTGGGTCGGACGTTGACCGGCCCGGACGTGCTGGCCGGCGTGCGGCTGGACGGGGCGGTGTCGGGCACCGGTGTGTACGAGCCGGTACGGCTGCCGGGTGGTGCTGAGCAGTGGAGTCGGGTGATGACCACCCGGGCGGACCTGCTGGCCCAGGTACAGGCGGCGGTAAACACTGCCATCGGTGCCGCCGCCGATGACCTGTGGATGGAGCAGGTCCGCGCAGCTGCGGTACAGGCCGGTGTGCTGTTGGTGATGCTGGCCGTCGCTGTGCTCACCGCCTTGCGGGTGGCACGGTCGCTGGTCGGTCAGCTGTCCCGGCTGGAGCAGGGCGCGCGGCAAATCACGGAGGCGGAACTACCGGGCTTGGTGGGACGTCTGCGGGCGACATCGGACCCTGCCGTGGCGCAACAGTTGGCCAAGGGCGCTGGTGGGGTAGCGGTTCCGGTCGTCGGCCGGGATGAGGTGGGCCGGGTCGCGGACGCGTTCAACGCTGTCCTGCGCGCTGCGGTGGACGCGACGGTGGATCAGGCGCGGGGCCGTGCCCAGGTGAGCTCGATGATCACCTCAATCGGGCGGCGGGTGCAGGCGCTGACGGAGCAACTGCTGGGCAGCATCGACCTGCTGGAGCGGGATGAGGAGGATCCAGACCGGCTGGCGAAGGTGTTCACCGCTGACCAGCAGGCGACTCGGCTGCGTCGGTTCGGGTCCAACCTGCTGATCGTCGCCGGTGGCGGCCCAGGCCAAACGCAGCGGCAGCCGGTAGAGCTCGCTGACCTGGTGAACGCGGCGTTGTCGGAAACCGAAGGTTTCGCGCGGATCGGCGTGGAGCGGTTGGTTGAGGTGGAGATCGATGCCCGCGCTGTCGATGCGGTCAAGTCCATCCTGGCTGAGCTGTTGGACAACGCGACCCGGTTTTCCGCGGATCAGGTGCGGGTGTCCGCGGTGTGGTCCGGGCGTGACGTGCGGGTCCTCGTCGTGGACGCCGGTCTCGGGTTAGCCGCCGAGCAGTTGGAGCGCGCGAACCGTTTGTTGGCGGACTCGGAGGTGGATGTCGCGGTTACCGACCAGATGGGTCTGGTCGTGATCTCTCGCCTTGCGCACGAGTTCGGGGTACGCGTGCGCCTGGACAGGACCAGGCCGACCGGCATCACGGCCGAGGTGAGGGTGCCGGCCGAGTATGTGACCCGAGTTCATGTACGCGAGATTGTCGTGCCGAGCCAGGTCCAGCGACGGGTCCAGCCCGCGCCTGCCCCAGCACCGCCCCCGGCCCCAGCACCGCCCCCGGCCCCAGCACCGCCCTTGGCCCTGCCGGCGCCGTTGACCGGTACCGGCTGGACCGGCCCGACCGGTCCGTCTCCGGCGGTGGCGCGACCGCTGCCTGACGCGACGATGGAGTTGCCGCTGGTGCGCCGTGAGCGGGGACCGCTCCCGTTGCCTGCGGGCAGCCCTCGGCCGGCGGACACGCCGGTGTTCCGCGAGGTCGCTGCCCGGTCACCGTGGCTGTGGCCAGAGAGCAACAACAGTGGCGGGTTCCGGACGGCGGCCGACGCGGGCTGGCAGGCGGCGGCATCTACCGCGGAGCCGGCGACTGACGGACGCACCGTGTCTGGTCTGCCTCGGCGCCGCCCGCAGGCGCATGTGGTGCCGGGTGGGTTGCCGACGCAGCGCACCGGTTCCGAGCCGGCCGCGCCGATCGATCCTGCGGCGATCCGGGCGCAGGTTGCCGGCACGTTGCGCGGTCTGCGGGCCGCGTCGGTTACCCCTCCGCTCTCGACTACCCCTCCCCTCTTGACAGGAGAACGCTGATGAGCGTCACCACTGCCACACCCCGCAATCCCCAACTGTCGGCAGTTCTGGACGGTCTGGCCAGGCAGATTCCGGCCGTGGCCCACGTCATCGCGGTGTCCGGCGACGGCCTGCTGTTGGCCAGCACCGCCGGTCTGGACGTGAACCGGGGGGACCAGCTCGCCGCGATCGTGTCCGGTCTGGTCAGTCTGGCGCGTGCCGGCACCGACCTGCTGGAGGCCGGCGGCGTGCAGTTCCAAATGTTGATGATGATCGATGGTATTTTGGTCGTACAGCAGGTGCCCGACGGGTCCTCGCTGGCGGCCCTGGCCCGCACCGACTGCGACCCGTCCCAGGTCGCCTACGAACTGGCGGCGCTCGCGAACCGGATCGGTGAGCAGGTCAAGCCAGGGCCGCGTACAGCCGGCTGACTCGCGTGCGGGCGGTGATGAGCGTGGACAGGGACACCAGCGCGACCGGCGACCGAGCCTCGGTGGTCACGGTCCTGGTGGCCGGCGGGCCGGGAGCAGGCAAGACCTGCTTCCTTCGGGCCGCCAGCCACGGGCACGCGGTGCTGGCAGGCGCGCCGGGCAGCGTGTGGGAGATCGGCTCCGTCACGCTGCCCAGCGGTGTCACCCTCGTCCTGCGCACCATCCCTGACCAGCGGCGTTGGTGGTGGATGTGGGACCAGCTGTGCGCCGGCGCCGTCGGTGCCGTGGTGCTGGTCGACACCACCCGGCTGCCCGCCTCGTACCCAGTCCTGGACTACCTCGACGCCCGACGCTTGCCATACCTGGTCGCGATCAACCGGCCCCTCGGCGGTGCGCGCAACCGTCACGAGATCCGGGAGGCCCTACGGGTCACGTCGCACGCCACACCCGCCCGAACGGGTGACGTGCGCGGACTCACCGGCCCTCGGCGTCGTCCATCGCCCGATAGATGCGCTGCTCGGAGACCGGGTACGGGGTGCCCAGCGCCTGGGCGAAGACATTCACCCGCAGCTCCTCGATCATCCAGCGGATCTGCCGGACCGCCGTCGACTGCCGCTTCGCGGGTGGCAGGGCGTTCAGCATGTCCTGATACTCCCGCTGCACCGCGGCGATCCGGTCCTGCTGCTGCTTGTCCCGTTGCGGATTCCCGGCCAGCCGGTCCAGCCGGCGCTCGATCGCGGTGAGGTAGCGCAGCAGGTCGGGCAGGCGGGCGTACCCGGCCTCGGTGATGAAGCCCTGGTGCACCAGGCCGCCGAGCTGGCTGCGGATGTCGGCCAGGGCGGCCACCACGGCCAGGTTCTTCGTCGCGCCGAGCCGCTGCTCCACCGCGTACGCGGCGGCCAGCACCTGCCGGACCCGGCCCATCACCTCGACCACGGTGTCGACCAGGTCGGCGCGGACCCTGTCGCGCAGCGCGGCGAAGCCGTCGGCGTCCCAGGCCGGACCACCCGCGTCGGCCATCAGCCGGTCGATCGCCGCGCCCGTGGCGTCCTCGATCAACGCCGGCACCCCGCCGTGCGGGTTGCGGGACAGCGCCAGCTTGGCCTCGTTGGACAGCCGCCCCTGGAGGAACTTCGCCGGCGACGGCAGGGTCAGCCGGAGCAGCCGCCGGGTGCCGGCCCAGTGCGCGGCCTCCTGCTCGGCCGGGGAGTCGAGCACCTTCACCCCGACCGTGGCGCCCTCGTCGACCAGGGCCGGGTACGCCGTCACCGCATATCCGGCGCGGACCTGCTCGATGGTGCGCGGCAGGATGTCCAGGCTCCACTCGGTGAGCCCGGTCCGGGCCACGTCCGGGGCGGCGGCCGCGACGACCTGGCGTACCTCCTGGCGGAGTTGGCGTTGCAGGGCCGGCAGGTCCTTGCCCTCGGCGACCGGCTTGTCGTCCTCGCCGAGCACCCGGAAGCTGACCCGCAGGTGCGGCGGCAGTTTGCCCAGGTCCCAGGCGTCCGGCGGGACGGTCACCCCGGTCATCCGGCGCAGCTGCCGGGTGAGCGCGTCCAGCAGCGGCTCCTCGCCCGGGGTGATCGCGGCCAGGGCCGCCCGGGCGTAGTCGGGCACCGGCACGAAGTTGCGCCGGATCGCCTTCGGCAGCGACCGGATCAGCGCGATCACCAGCTCCTCGCGCAGCCCGGGCACCTGCCAGTCGAAGCTCTCCGCCGGCACCTGGTTGAGCAGCGGCAGCGGAATGTCGACGGTGACCCCGTCGGTGGGGGTGCCCGGGTCGAAGGTGTAGGTGAGCGGGAGGGTCACCGCGTCGGTGCGCCACTCGTCCGGATAGTCGGCCTCGGCCACCCCGCCGCGACCGGAGTTGACCAGCAGATCGCGGGTGAAGGTAAGCAGGTCGGGCTGCTCCCGGCGGGTCTTCTTCCACCAGGCGTCGAAGTGCCGGCCGGAGACCACGTCGGCCGGGATCCGCTGGTCGTAGAACTGGAAGATGGTCTCGTCGTCGACCAGGATGTCCCGCCGGCGGGCCCGGTTCTCCAGCTCCTCCACCTCGGTGAGCAGCTTCTGGTTGTCCTGCCAGAACTGGTGGTGGGTCTGCCAGTCGCCCTCGACCAGGGCGTGCCGGATGAACAGCTCCCGGCTCAGCGCCGGGTCGATCCGGCCGAAGTTGACCTTGCGGGAGGTGACGATCGGGATGCCGTACAGGGTGACCTTCTCGTAGGCCATCACCGCGGCCTGCTTCTTCTCCCAGTGCGGCTCGCTGTAGCTGCGTTTGACCAGGTGCTGGGCGAGCGGCTCGACCCACTCGGGCTCGACCCGGCCGGCGACCCGGCCCCAGAGCCGGGAGGTCTCCACCAGTTCGGCGGCCATCACCCAGCGCGGCGGCTTCTTGAACAGCGCCGAGCCGGGGAAGATCACGAACTTCGCCCCCCGCGCGCCGAGGTATTCGTGCTTCTGGGCGTCCTTGAGCCCGAGGTGGGACAGCAGCCCGGGCAGCAGGGACTGGTGCACCTTCGGGGTGTCGATCTCCTCCGGCAGGTCCGCGCCGGCTCCGCGCCGGCCGCCGCCGTCCGTGTTGGCCACCGGGCTGCCGCGCCGGCCCCGCCGCCCGTCGCCCGGTTCCGGGGTACGCAGCACCTGGCGCAGCTGGCTGACGATGTCCTGCCACTCGCGGACCCGCAGGTAGTTGAGGTATTCCGCCTTGCACATCCGGCGGAACGCGCTGGAGGACAGGGCGCGCTGCTGCTCGCGCAGGTGCCGCCAGAGGTTGAGGTACGCGACGAAGTCCGACTCCTTGTCGGCGAACCGGGCGTGCGCCTGATCGGCCTGGGCCTGCTTGTCGGCGGGCCGTTCCCGCGGGTCCTGGATGGAGAGCGCGGCGGCGATCACGACCACCTCGGTGGCGCAGCCGTTGCGCTCGCCCTCGATGACCATCCGGGCCAGCCGCGGGTCGACCGGGAGCTGGGCCAGCCGCCGGCCCAGCGGGGTGAGCCGCTTCGCCGGGTCGGTCTCGGCCGGGTCGAGCGCGCCCAGTTCGTGCAGGAGGTTGACCCCGTCGGTGACGTTGCGCCGGTCCGGCGGGTCGATGAACGGGAACGCGGCGATGTCGCCGAGCCCGATCGAGGTCATCTGCAGGATGACCGAGGCCAGGTTGGTGCGAAGGATCTCCGGGTCGGTGAACTCGGGCCGGGCCTCGAAGTCCTCCTCGTCGTAGAGGCGGATGCAGATGCCGTCCGAGGTACGACCGCAGCGTCCCTTGCGCTGGTTGGCCGAGGCCTGCGACACCGGCTCGATCGGCAGCCGCTGCACCTTGAGGCGGCTGGAGTAGCGGGAGATCCGGGCGGTGCCCGGGTCCACCACGTACCTGATGCCGGGGACGGTCAGCGAGGTCTCCGCGACGTTGGTGGCGAGCACCACCCGGCGCCCGGTGTGCGGGGCGAAGACCCGGTGCTGCTCGGCGGTGGAGAGCCGGGCGTACAGCGGGAGGATCTCGGTGCCCAGCAGGGACCGTTTCTTCTCCACCAGCTTGCCGAGGGCCTCCGCGGTGTCCCGGATCTCCCGCTCACCGCTGAGGAAGACCAGGATGTCGCCGGGTCCCTCGGCGGCCAGCTCCTCGACGGCGTCGCCGATGGCCTGGATCTGGTCGCGGACGTTCTCCTCGTCGGCCTCGTCCTGCTCCTCGGCCTCGGTCACCTCGACCAGCGGCCGGTGGCGCACCTCGACCGGGTACGTCCGCCCGGACACCTCGACGACGGGTGCCGGGTTGCCCTCGGCGTCGGCGAAGTGCCGGGCGAACCGGTCGGTCTCGATGGTCGCCGAGGTGATGATCACCTTGAGGTCGGGTCGACGGGGGAGGAGCTGCCTGAGGTAGCCGAGGATGAAGTCGATGTTGAGGCTGCGTTCGTGCGCCTCGTCGATGATCAACGTGTCGTACTGGCGCAGCATCCGGTCGGTCTGCAACTCGGCCAGCAGGATGCCGTCGGTCATCAGCTTGACCAGGCTGTTCTCGCTGACCTGGTCGGTGAAGCGCACCTTGTAGCCGACCACGTCGCCCAGCTCGGTGCCGAGCTCCTCGGCGATCCGGTCCGCCACCGTCCGCGCGGCGAGTCGGCGGGGCTGGGTGTGCCCGATCAGCCCGTTGATGCCGCGACCCAGCTCCAGGCAGATCTTGGGCAGCTGGGTGGTCTTGCCGGAGCCGGTCTCGCCGGCCACGATCACCACCTGGTGGTCGCGGATGGCGGCGGCGATGTCGTCCCGGCGCTCGCTCACCGGCAGCTGCGGCGGATACGTGATCGTCGGCACGGCGGCCCGCCGGCTCGCCAGCCGGGCCTCGGCCCGGGTCACCTCGGTGGCGATCTCGGCGAGCGCCGAGTCGCGCCGCTGCGGATCCCGCAGCTTCCGGACCCCGTCCAGCTGCCGCTGGAGCCGGCGCTGGTCGCGGAACATCAGGGGGGCGAGACGGCGGTGCAGGTCGCGGACGGTCTCGGGTGCGGCGGGTACGGCTGGATTCTGCATGTCGTCGCCAAGAATAGGCAGCCGCGCGTCGGAGCGCGCCCGGGTTACCGCCCGGACTAGAGTGGCCGCCGACCGAGGTCGACGACGGGACGTGATGATCATGCGGGACACCGACCGGGCGCTGGTGCAGGCCGCCACGGCCGTGGCCAAGCTGCGCTGCCGCAGTGACAACCACACTGTCGCCGCCGCCGTGCGGACCACCGACGGCCGGGTCTTCACCGGCGTGAACGTCTACCACTTCACCGGCGGCCCGTGCGCCGAGGTGGTGGCGATCGGGGCCGCCGCCACGCAGGGCGCCGGCGAGCTGGAGACCATCGTCGCGGTGGGGGACCGGGGCCGGGGTGTCCTTTCGCCGTGCGGTCGCTGCCGGCAGGTGCTCTTCGACTACTTCCCGTCGATCAGGGTGATCGTCGGCCCGATGGACGCGCTGCGCGTGGTTCCGCTGGCCGACCTGCTGCCCGAGACGTACGTCTGGTCGGACCACCAGGTGCAGGTGCCGGCCGTGCCGCGTACCGGGGTGTGGCCGATGCCGGTGGTGCCGGGTAGCCGCCAGGCCGCGGAGGACTGATCAGTCCCCGGACGCCATCTCCAGCATGGAGGTGGGCACCGGCACCGACTCGAACCGGAGCACGCCCTCCGGCACCATCCAGCTCATCACCCGGGCGACCAGCTGTCCGGAGCTCACGGCCGGGTCGTTGGCGTAGAGTTCGCGGGCCATCTGCGGGTCCACCGACAACACGGCGAGGCCGCGGATCCGCTCGTCGTCGCCGCCGAGGAACGGGCCGGCGGCGAGGACTGCGCCCTGCTCCACCAGCCCGGCCTGGTGGGCCAGGTGCGCGTCCTGCAACCGGTCGGCCGCGTCCCGGGGCAGCTCCGGCGGGTCGTCGGGGCGCACCAGGAGGACCACGGTGTGCTGGTCGAATCGCATGCCCTCAGCGTAGGGGAGCAAATAGGTCGAAAAGGGCTAACCGCAGCCGCTGGTCGTTATTCTGGCCGATCGGTGCGTTGTCGGATGATCGCTGACCAGTCCGCACCCGCGTAGAACCGTCAGGTCAGCTGCCGGTCCAACGTCTGACCCATACGAGCAATGCCCTGGTTTCCCCGCGGGGCCAGGGCATTCCTCGTGGTCGCGTTCGCATCCGCAGCGGGTGCGGCGTCACCGGCCCGCTGGCTGTGTTCGGGGCGTCAGCGCCGGGCATCGACCACCGTGGAGCCGACGAACTGGTCGGCCCACGTCTGCCGCTCGTCGTTCCACAGCGGCCGGAGATAGCCGACGCCGAGCGGCAGGATGTTCACCAGCTGAACCGCCCAGCGCCGCAGGCCCCCAGCACCGCCCAAGAAGCCGCCATCTGTTCTGACGGTCACCAGGCGCAGCGCCCGCTTGCCGGGCGTCTGGCCGGACACGCCCTGTCGGTACGCCAGCCACGCGCTGACGGCCAAGCCCACCACCGAGCCGGCGATGACGACGCCCAGGCCTGCCGGAGAGGAGCCACCGC
Organism: Rhizomonospora bruguierae; assembly: GCF_018397995.1. Classification (GTDB taxonomy): domain Bacteria; phylum Actinomycetota; class Actinomycetes; order Mycobacteriales; family Micromonosporaceae; genus Rhizomonospora; species Rhizomonospora bruguierae. Next base: position 8,218 of record NZ_BBQH01000089.1, on the reverse strand, counting down.
CCAGGCCGGCGGACTGCTGGGCACCCGAGGTGTCGGTGACGGTCTCGTAGCTTCCGACGAACATCGCCCAGAACGCCGCTGTGATGAGCAGGGGCAGGCCGAGAGAGAGGGCCATGTCGATCAGTGCCGCCATGGCCCGCCGCTCCCAGGGCGCCGGTAGACCGGCCGGCGCGGCTCGGCGGGAACCATCGATTCGCCCGGGGTCCTCGATGCCGTTCAATTCTTGACCCTTTCCTTGTCGGAGGAAACAGATGTCGCCGCGGGACGGGAGCGTGGCGTTGGTTCGTGACTCATCCAGGTGAGCCCGGCCAGGCCGACAGCCAGCATCACTCCCCACACCAGCCGTGAGTCGTCCCAGCGATCGGTGCCCGGCGGCGGGAAGACGGCCGCAGACTCGGGCAGCAGCGCCGCGGCGATCAGCAGGAGCACCACGGCCGGGGCGGCAAGCACACCACCCCGTGCGGCGTCGTTGCCCCAGCGCGTCCCGGCCAGCCAGAATGCCACGGCGAGCAGCGCGAGCCCTTCCAGAAGCAGGCCGCCCAGCGGCAGCAGCGGCCGCACCTGCGGGTCGAGAGCGAGCCGGCAGCCCAGCCAGGCGACCACCCACACCGCCGCCGCGAGCACGGTGACCGGCGCCAGCCGCAGCACCACGAGGACATACCGGGGGGTGGGCAACGTCGCGATGGTGGACGTGGCCGGGTCGTCCAGGACGAATGCCAGGCCGATGACCATGCCGAACAGCGCGAAGCGCAGCATCGTGGCGGCGTCGGCCAGTTCCAGTCCAATGCCGGCGGCAAGCGGGATCCAGCTGAAGGCGAGCGCCACGGCGACGCCGCCGGCGATCGCCACCCGGTTGGTGGATCGCAGCAGGTGCGGGGCCAGCATCAATGCCAGCCGGGGTTCGGTCAGCAACGCAACCCGCTCGCCCGGCCGGCGGGGGCTCGCATCCCGAGCAGCTGCGCCCCCTCGGCGAGCCCGGTAGCAGGGTCGGCCAGCTTCTGCCAGTTCTGCCGCATCTGCGCGCCGACCTCGCCCACCGGGCGGTCCAGCAGATCCCTCACCAGATCGGCGGTCTCCCGCGGGAACGACGGGCCGGAAGCTGAGGTGAGCACCGCCATCACGACGCTTCCCCCGTACGAGTGTTCGAGGCTCTGCCGGTACGCGTTCTCGGTCTCTTGGGTGGCCTGCGCTCCGAGCCAGAGGATCAGCAGGCCGCGGGCACCGCAGATGACGGCGTTGTCGTAGATCGCGGCGGCGGAGCCGGTAACCGCACGGTTCGCGAAAGCACCGGAGAACTGGATCATCTGGATCTCGCTGTACCCCTCACGGTCGCCCCAGACCGTGCTCACCGGGACGGATTCCGGTGTTCCGGCCGCCGCGTCGTCCGCCCGCCAGTCTTCGACCGGCACCGGGTCGGTCAGTTCAGCGGAGGACTTGAGGAAGATCCGCTGGCGGACCACGTACGACGCGTCGGCGACCTGCTCCGGCGCCCACCGCAGAATTCCCCGGGTGACCGCCGCCCATTGTTCCGAGCGCTGCTCGTAAGGGGGGAACGCACAGAACCTGACGCTGTCGACATCTCTGCATACCTGTTCGTCCGCCGGGCGGGTGGCCGCCTGCGACCGCGCGTCGACAATGTGGTCCGGCACCGGGGAGTTCTGCAGCGCTCCGGTGACGGCCACGACCACCGCGGCGACGACGGCCGCGGGCGCGGTCAACGACCAGCGCGCGCCGCTGAGCCCGACGGTGACTAAGGCGAGCGCCGCGAGCAGCGCCGCGAGGTAGACCAGATGCCAGACCACCGGGCGGTACATCAGGTGCGGTGGGAGCGAGCCGACCGTCTCGTCCTCGAACGCGATGGGCCCCACCCAACGGCTCCACTGCGGGCCGACGGCGCTGAAGAGAACCAGCATCGCGAGCGCGACGATAGTCAGCGGCGCGGCCACCAGCGCGGTGGTGAGCCGCGCGAGGAACAACCCGACTACGCCGGCCAGCAGGACGACGAGCGGGGGGGTGACCGCTTCCAGGACCGAGACACGCCCGATCGCGCCGGGCGCGGCCGCCAGCCAGACCAGACGCAGCGCCACGACAGCACCGGCCAGGATCGCGAGGCTCAGCAACGACAGCAGGTGCGCGACGGTACGCTGCGCGGTGGTCGTCAGCTGGACCGAGTAGAAGGCCACCATTTTGTCGCGCTGGACCCGCAGCACGGCAAGGTTGGCGGCGAGCAGCGTGCCGGCCGCGAGCAGCAGCATCGGCAGCTGCACGAAGCGGTCCTCGTCGTGTAGGACTGGATACCGGGTGGCCAGCCCTCCGCTGAGCCATTCATAGACCCACGGCGCTGCGGTGAGCAGCAGCCCCACCAGGATCGCCGGGTGCCGGAGTAACCGCCAGGACTCGGCGCGGGCCAGTGTGAGGACGGTGACCGTGGCACCCCTCCGGGTTGCCGGTCCGCCGGTGATGGGCGGTGGGGATACCGTCATGGTCAGCGCGGTCGTCATGCTACCTCCTTCAGGGCCGGGTCGCCGTCGAGCAGCAACAGGTAGCCGTCCTCCAGAGTGGGTTCCAGGAGGGTGGCACCGGGCGGTGGACTGCCGATGTTGTGGACCGTGCCCTGCCCGGTACGCCAGCCGGCGACTGCGTTCGGGTCCTTCTGCGCGCTGTGCCAGACGCGGCCGGCCGCGTAGGCGCTGAGATCCGCCGGCGTGCCGTCGAATCGGACCGTTCCGCCGGCCAGCACGACGACGTGCTGGCAGAGCGCGCCGACGTCCTCGGTCTGGTGGGTGGACAGCAGCACGACATGGTCCTCGCCGAGTTCCGCGATCAACTCCCGGAAGCGCAGCCGCTGGTTCGGATCGAGGCCCACGGTCGGCTCGTCCAGGATGAGGAACTGCGGATCACCGACGATCGCCGCGGCGAGCGCGACCCGCTGCCGCATGCCTCCGGACAGCGTCTTGATCTTCTTGCCGCGCACGTCCGACAGGCCGACCGCGTCCAGCACGCGGCGCGTCTCGTCGTGCCGTTGCGCCCGATTGGTGATCCGGCGCAGTATGCCCACGTAGTCAATGAACTCGAACGCGGTGAAGCCAGGGTGGAAGCCGGGATGCTGCGGGAGGTAACCGAGCACGCGTCTGGCCTCCAGCCTGCCCTTGGCGGTCAGCGGGTCGATCCCGAGCATGTCGATGGTGCCCTGGTCCGGCGACAACGCGGTGGCCAGGATCCGCAGCAGGGTGGTCTTGCCCGCGCCGTTCGGACCGAGCAGGCCGGTGACGCCCTTTGTCAGGCCGAGCGACACCTGGTCGAGCGCGATGTGCCGCCCGTAGCGCCGGATCAGGCCGGTGACGGCGACGGTGGCTGAAGGCATCCAGGAACTCCTTGACTCATCAAGCTGGACGGCGCCGGTCACGGGGTGGCCCGGGCCAGCGAGGGGAAATCGATGGGAGTAAGCAGATCGAAGTACCGCCGCAGGCGGACCACCGCGGCGCCGGCCACCACGACCAAGCCCGCCACGGCCAACTGCCCCTCGACGGTGAGGAGCACCGACGTGCCGTCCGAGTTGCTGGTGGCGATGACGCAGACAGCCCAGGCCGCGGCGGTGCACGCCCCGGCGACCCGCGGTTCCAACTTGACCGTGAGCGCGATAGTGACCAGGGTCAAGGCGAGCGAAGGGGCCATCCAGGCGACTGCCGCGAGGCCCTGCTGCGGCATGGCGAGACTGCCCAGCCCGGCGATGCCGATCAATGTGATCAACACCGAGAGCGTACGGAGCAGGATGATCGGGAAGCGACCGATTGGTGAGACGAGCGTCAACTCGTACGTTGGGTCGAGGCTGGGCCCGAAGGACAGAGCCGCGCCCACCACGGGCAACACCGGGAACGTCGTCAGGAACGCCAGGCCGGCCACGTCCGCCGGGGCGTAGCGCGTAATCAGCAGCGCACCGACCATGATGAACGCGGCCGTGCCGAGCCAGGAGGCGTGCAGCGCCGGCGTGGTCGCGGCGATCCGCGCTAGGTCCTCGTGGAGCCCGAGCAGTCGCAGCAGGCGCTCGAACCGACCGGGCCGCGGTTCGTCCAGGCTCCGGTCCAGGCGGGCCCAGCCCCGGGCCAGCTCGGCGGTGTCGGTCAGTTCGGCCAGCGTGACGATGCACTCCCGGCACTCGGCGACGTGGTGGTCGACGGACTCGAGCCGCGCGCCCGCCAGTTCCGTCCCGGCGTACGCCCGAAGCGTCCCTCGGGAGGGATGGTCTACGGATACCTGCTGTGTCGTCATTCCGTCACCTTCTCCTCGTGCCAGGCCATGAGAGCTCCTCGCGGAGCAGTCGCCGGGCGCGCATGACGCGCGTCTTCACCGTCCCCACGGGGATTCCCAGGCGGGCCGAGATCTGCTCCATGGTCATGCCCCGCACCACCCTGGCGTCGATCACCTGGCGATGCTCGGGCGAGAGGCGCTTGAGCGCTGCGGCGAGGTCGGCGGAAGGCACTCCAGCCAGCACGGCGTCCTCTGCCGACTGCTCGGAACGGAACCGCTCCAGCTGCAACAACCGCTGGAGCCGCTGCCGCGCGCCTTGCTTGCGCTGCAGGTCGAACAGAGTCCGCTCCCCGATCCGCCAGAGCCAGCCCGGCACGTCGCGGATCTCGTCGCCCCGGGCCGCGCCGGTCCAGACCGCGATGAACACGTCCTGCACCATGTCGTCGAGTAGCGCGCTGTCGGCGCAGCGCCGCCGCAGGCGGGCCCGGAGCCAGGGAGCGTACCGGCGGTAGAGCTCCTCGCACGCCCGCCGGTCGCCATCGCGGACGGCACGCACGAGGGAGGCGTCCGCGTCAGTCTCCGGGTTCTCGGCCATCACACCTCCTCGTCGGCTGTGGACGAATCGATGGTTCCACTCCAGAGGGTGATGCACGTCACAATCTGGAATTCGTCCGTGGTCTCGGCGACCCCCGCTTGCATCACTACCTCGGGCAACATTGATCGGCTTGGGCAAAGTAAAGCGTCATGACCAACATCGATGCATCCACGTTACATCCGATTTCGCACCGACAGGCCTTGCTGGTCACTGATCAACGTCACTAGTCTCACGGTGCGTCCAGACAGGATTCCGGAATCACTGGCAGGGGCGCCGCCAATCACGAGGGGAGAGAAATATGGTAAATTCGGTGCTCAAGAAAGGCGCTGCCGCCGCAGCGATGAGCGTAGGGCTCGGTGCGACAGTGCTAGCCGCACCCGCTTACGCCGCGGCCGCTCCTGGCTGCGTCTCACGCGGTGTCAACAGCGGCACGATCACGCAGACGGCGTGGATGCGTAACGACTGCGGCTACCGGCTCAACGCGTACATCGTCTGGGACTTCGGCGTCGATGGCGGTTGCCAGACTCTCAACCCGGGCGCGACGGCGACCTCGACGGTCGCCATCGTGCCGCGGCGTTTCGCTGGCGTCAACCTCTGCTGACCCGGACCACTGCCGGGCGTCGGCTGACGAGCAGACCCCAGCCCGAGCATCGCCCGGAACGCGGGCGGTAGGAAAGACCTTGAGTGGCGGCGGGTACCGGTGTCCGTCTCCGCGCCGAAACGACCGGCGGACCGTCGCACTGCATAGAGCGGCGGTCCGCTGCCCGGAAGGCGGAATACCGACTGCGGCCGATAGCGGCCTCAGGCGTCGAGTCGCCGGTGATGTGGCCCCGCAGTGGTCCTCACGCTACTGCACTTCGAGCCGCCGGAACCACATGATCACTGATGATGATCAAATCCTTGCGGGGAAAGGCTCATTCGCCAGCACCGGATTGCCATTTCAGCGACATGTCAAGCCTTCATGCTGTCCGAGGCGAACCCGCACTCGGAGTGTCCTCTATTTCCATTATTTTGCCAAGTCCAAGGCAGAACGAGCCCTTCTCGCTAATAAGGTACGACCCTGTCGCCCGGGCCCTGGTCTGCTTGGCTGCCTGGGTTGGTGGCGGACGGGAGGGCAGTCGTCCTAATACTCGAACGTCACTTCGCTGCACGAAAACTTGACTCAAGTGTGAAGAAGCTGGCGACCAAGAAGCCCTAGGGCAATGTTGTAAGGGGCGGCGCCCGCAGCGCCTCGGCGAACTGGCGGCGGGCGCGGTATCAGGGGTTCGAGCCCGCAGGGCGCGGATCGACCAGTCGAGGACCGGTGCCAGGCTCTCGTCCGTGGACCAGCCGTTGATCACCGAGAGCAGGTGCAGGTAGCGCTCGCGGCGAGGGTCGTTCGCGGATTCCAGCCGCTCCAGCAGCCGCCGCCGCAGGTCGACGTCGTCGGGGAGGTCGCAGAGTCGCGCGTACCGGTCGGTGACCGCGGCGACGACCTCGTCGGCTCCGGGCGAGACCGGGTCGACGCCGGCGGCCAGAGCTGGCCCGACCTGGTCCCGGACCAACGCGACCGCATCCCGGCGGACGACCGGCGCGTCGGCCTGGTCCGCCGCGTGCTGCTCCGCCACCTGCCGCAGGCTGGCGCGGAAGTCCGGATCCTGGGAAAGCTCGGCCAGCTCCACCCACGCCTCGACCTGTTCGGTGTCGGGGTTGTCGGGGAGTTCGGGGGTGAGCGAGCGCCTGATTCCCGCGAACGCCGGGTGGCCCGCCAGGCCGGCGAAGACGGTGTCGAGGAAATCGTCGATCAGGCGGCGACGCTCGTCGCCGGAGAGCCTGGCCAGCTTGTGCATGAGCTCCATCTCCTCGGGTGTGGACCCGCGTCGGGCCACCGCCACCAGCACGGCACGCCGTAGGCGCAGTACCCGGATCTGCGCTGCCAGCGCCTCCGCGTGTGCTGCGGCGACCTCGGGCAGCGAAAGCTCCCGGTCCACGATCCCGTGGATCGTCGACAAATCCAGTCCGAGGTCACGCAGCGTGCGTACCAGGTCCAGGCGGGCCACGGCGTCGAGGCCGTAGCGGCGGTGGCCGGTCGGGCCGCGGTCGGTCGGCGGCACGATCCCGCGGTCGGCGTAGAACCGGATGGTCTTGACGGTCAGCCCGGTACGCCGAGCCAGTTCGCCGATCGAGTAGAGCGTCTCGCCGTTCATGCCCCCAGCCTCGCGTCTCCCCCTGCTGGAGGTGCAACCCGTCAGGGTTGTCGATCCCAAGTTAGGCTCACCTAACCCGTATCAGCTAAGGTAAGGCGAACCTAACCTGAGAGGGCGGGAGTTTCGTGACCACCGTCGCCGTCCGGCCCGCCCGGGCTGACGCCCCCGGCCGCCGAGGCGTTCGGCGCCGCCTCGCGGTCACCCTGGCGGCGGCGCTCCTGCTCACTGCCGCGCTGCTGGCCAGCCTGGCGCTCGGCAGCCGCCCGCTCCCCGTCGACGCGGTGTGGGCCGCGCTCACCGCCCCGGACGGCGGCGACGCCAGCACGATCGTCCGCGAGCTGCGGCTGCCGCGTACCGCCCTGGGGCTGGTGGTCGGGCTCGCCCTGGCCGTCGCCGGGGTGCTCTTCCAGGCGGTCACCCGCAACCCCCTCGCCGAGCCGCGCATCCTCGGGGTCAGTGCCGGAGCGTCCGTCGGCGTGGTGCTGGCCATCGCCGTCTTCGGCGTCGGAACCCTCACCGGGTACGTCTGGTTCGGTGTCGCCGGCGCGCTGCTGGCCGGCCTGCTGGTCTTCGCCGTCGCCAACCGCGCCCGCGAGGGCGCCAGCCCGGTCACCCTCGCACTGGTCGGCGCGGCCCTCGACGCCAGCCTCGGTGCCATCGTGTACGCGCTGCTCAGCATGGACACGCGCACCTTCGAGGAATACCGGTTCTGGGTGGTCGGCGGCCTCACCGGCCGGGACGTCGGCGTCGCCGGTCAGGTGCTCCCGTTCGTCCTCGCCGGGGTGGTGCTGGCCGCCCTGGTCGCCCGGGGCCTCGACGCACTCGCCCTCGGCGACGACATCGCGCGCGGTCTCGGTCATCGGATCGCCCTGGTCCGCCTCGGCGCCGGCTTCGCGGGCGTGCTGCTCACCGGCGCCGCCGTGGCCGCCGCCGGACCGATCGCCTTCGTCGGGCTGGCCGTGCCGCACCTGGCCCGGGCCCTGGTCGGCGCCGACCACCGGTGGACCCTGCTGGTCGCCGGACTGCTCGGCCCGGCCCTGCTGCTCACCGCCGACATCGTCGGCCGGCTCGTCGCCCCACCCGGAGAGGTCCCCGCCGGCATCATCACCGCCCTGCTCGGCGCCCCCCTCCTAGCCATCCTCGTCCGCCGCCCCCAACTGGTGACCACATGACCACCCCCACCCCGCCC
>NZ_BBQH01000088.1 GCF_018397995.1 Rhizomonospora bruguierae | reverse complement strand
AACAACCCCCTTCGGTGCGGCACGGGGCGCTACCAGCGGCGCATGGCCCAACGCCATGGACAAAGGCTTCGTCGGCGGCACCAAAGACAACACAGGGCTGACCCACCTCGGCGCCCGCGAATACGACCCCACCATTGGCCGATTCATCTCCGTCGACCCCATCCAAGACCTCGCCGATCCCCAGCAGTGGAACGGCTACGCCTACGCCAACAACTCGCCGGTCACCAGCTCCGACCCCAGCGGCCTGTGGGCGAAAGACCCCGACCTCGACGACCAGTTCGGCCACGCCAAGAAAGGCACCGGCAAGAAGACCAACCACCTCCCACATCCCGGAGGGCGAGGCAAAACAGTTTTCCACACAGGCTTGGAGTCGCTCTGCCTTAATCCCTTCATATGCAAGCTCCCGCCGGCTCCGAAGCCGGTCTACCATGAATTCAACCCTAACCACCAAGTAATGTGCCTAGCCCGGCCGTGTTATGCTGGGTCGCCGGTAATGGAGTGCGCAAGCTATCTGGATTGCAGCAATGTTTATCCTTACCTGGAGGACTATGCGTGTTCCCGATCGGTCACCTGCATTCTCCGAGGCCTTAATGACATAATTGCTTTAGCGCTTCTCATCGGCGCTCCAGCGCTTAGCGCCTCTAGGGCGGCAGGTACACTTCCCAGACTACTCGCCGACACTGCAATGACCCCCGCAGCAGCCCTAGCCCTTCCGCCCGAAATGGCACTCACCTTCGCTGGTGCCAGGCATACGCCCACCGTCCTCGCTCAAGATACAGTCCTCTATCGAGCCGGTGTGGCTGGCATGCCGCTCGGTCAGTGGTTCTCTGCTGGGCGGCCGGTTAGCGTGGTGCAGACTCGTATCGACAAGGCAATTCCACCGGTGTGGCCTGGTGGGCAAAAGGCGCCACTTGACACCGGGTATGGGGTTCTGATCCCTAGGGGAACGGTAGTGTACACCGGTAAAGTAGCCGATCAAGGTGGCTGGTACATGGGAGGCACCAACCAGATTGTGGTAGTAAAGCCTTGGGAGATCCCTGGAGTGGAGGTGGTGTCATCGTGGCCGCTGAAATGAGTCCGGATCAAATTCGAGGCATTCTGCTCGAATTGTCAAAACTTGCCGCAATGTCACCTCCTGGTGACTCCGTGTCGCGAATCCTGGAGCGTATAGCAAGCGACCTTCGGTATGCGGGCGAGGATGAAGAGCGACAGCGGTCAGTGATCCGGGAGATTTTGACTTTGTATCAAGGCGGCATGGGCAGCTTTCAGGATTACGTCCTGCAAGACTCTAGTGGCGTTCGCCCTGAGCACCAAAGGTTCGATGATCTGAGGAGGCGCCTATTCGTGGCAGCCGTGGAGAAGCTCAGGTAATCGCGCCTCTGCGCCAAGGCCCCACGGCAGAGGCGCGAGGTTGTATGGACGACCGCGGGACGTGGCGGACGGGCACCGGAAATGACTACAGGATCGTCCTCGACCTCGACACGCTGGACGAAACGGGCAGACGAGTTCGGCCTTCGCGTCGATGGCGATCTGGAGATTGGTGCTGTAGCGGTAGTTCTTCGATCGGGCGGCCAAACGGTGGTCGCGGGTCGGGATCAGGGTGCCGTCGACGATGGTGACCTGGTCCACCTGCCGGCGCTGGACCGGTGCCAGTGCCAGCAAGGGTCCGAGACTGTCGATGACCCGGTGCGCGGCCGAGTGGGAGATCCCGAACAGCGGCCCGATCTGGCGCATCGTCAAGTTCGTGCGCCAATGCACGGCGACCAGCAGTACCCGGTCCGGCAGGTCCAATACCCACTGCCGACCGCGGCGCCCGTCCGCGATCGCGTCCCGGCCGCGCTGAGCGACCAGATGCACCAGCCGGCGGAACTGTGCAGGTTGAAGCCAGGGTCATTGCATAGTTGGGTAACTGCTGGTCACGGTGGTGATGAGTTCGTGGGGGCGGCGGTTGGCGCGGCGGGTGGCTCTGGCGACGTTGGTCTCGCCGTTGCCGCAATGGAATCCGATCGCGGTGTTGCGCAGGACCGCTGCCACGGCGGGTCCGTTACCGGTGCGGGCCCGGTGGGTGTCCTCGTGGAAGGTCACATCGCGGACCCAGTGCAGCCGGTTCTCGATATGCCATTCCAGGCGTGCCCATTCCTGCAGGTCAGCGGGTTGGGCGTGAGCGGCGGGCAGTGACGCCACCAGATAGACCGTCTCCCGTGTCCGCTTGCCTGCCACCGTGCGGGTGCGGGTGATCCGGACGGCCTGCTGGGCGTGAGGGAAGCCGATGCCACCGGGAGTCTGCACGGTCAACGCCTTGACGGTACGGGTCTCACGACGAGCGTGCCCGGCGTCGCGGTGTTGGTCCCCGACCGGCACGTCTGCCCACGGTAGGCGCTTGAGCTGGGCGAACAACGTCGGCTGGTTGGCTTTGACCGACACATACAGGTGCCCGCCGGCAGCAGCGACAGCCCGGGCGTGGGCGACCTGCGTATGCAGCGCGTCCGCGACGATCACCATCCCGCCAGGCCACCCAACCGGGCCGCGACCTGCTCCAGCAGCGGCGCGAACGCCGGAATCTCATTCGACTTCGCCGCGACCTGGACCTGCGCCAGCACCACACCGGTCGATGTGTCGTAGGCCGACAGCAGGTGGACCCGCCCCTCGGGCAGGACCGCACCCCGCAGCACCTTGCCGTCAACAGCGATGACCCGCCGCACCGGTGGCGGCGCCGACACCCGCGAGCACAGCCAGTCAGCCAGGATCGCCGTCAACGTCTCGGCGTCGACGCGGACCAGCAGCCGCCACACCGTGGTCAGCACCGGCACCCGGCCGGTGAACCCGAGCCGGCCCCACGCCGGCGCATCGAGATCGTCGACCCAGTCGGCAATCGCGGCGAACGTGGCCGCTCCGGCCATCACCGCGCACACCGCGACCGCGAGCACACTCGCGAAGGGATACCGGACACCACGTGGGTCACGCGGATCAGGCACCCGCGCCAAGGCCGCCAACAGGCCAAACGTCTCACCGCCAGCGGGCGCGGAGTCGGTCGAGGCAGGGACGACACCACGTACGGCCAGGTCAGACGCACCTCAATCGACTACGCAAAGACCCTGGGTTGAAGCCCGGTCAACGGGTGGATCCACTGCGCACGGGGCGCTGAGATCACCTGCATCGCAGCAGCATCGACGATCGTTACCTGCTGACGCAGCAACGACACACCGATTTACGATTGGATATCGTCGCGTACGAGCTTGAGGATGAGGTCGGTGTTGATCAAGTCGGGCAACACTACGTCGGCGCCGGCATCGCGGAGGTCTGCCTCGCTACTGCGGCCCGATGCGATCGCGATGACGTGTACGCCGTTCGCATGCGCTGCTGCCACGTCTGCCGGTGTGTCTCCGATGAGGGTCGCCGCATTGGCAGCAGTGTTGGCGCGCTGGAGGCAGATGCGCACCAGGTTAGCGCGAGTGTCGTCATCCTCGCCGTAGGCGCCGAACTCCCAGCGGATGTGCTGGTCCAGGCCGAACGTGCGGAGTTTGATCTCTGCGACAGGGCGAATGTTTCCGGAAACGACTGTCTGCCGGACTCCATGAGCGGCGAGCGCGTTGATCGCGGCAGCGGCCCCGGGCAGAGCCCGTCCGCGGTCCCGTAGGTCTGCGATGCGGCGCAGATGCTCCTCGGTGAGGGCCTGGGCGAAGCGTTCGAAGTCCGACCGGTTCGTGGTCAGGCCGTGAAGTTTGGCGGTTTCCCGGAAGATGACCGGTTCGGCGATACCGTCGATTTTGGCTTGTTCGCGCATCGGTTGGCCGGTCGTCCGGAGAAACGCAGCTGCCGACAGTTCGCGGCCGACGCCCCGAGTGTCGATCAAGGTGTGGTCGATGTCCCACAGGACGAGCTGCGCCATGGTGCCCCCAGACCTTCATCGATCCCTCGACCACAGTCTCTATGTACCAAAGGCGCTTTGTGGACACCACCCGCGCCGTTCTACGCTGACGGTACGGGATCCGCTTGAAGGGGGCGGTATGGGAAGCGCGCCGTTCGCCATCGGCCGGAGAGTGAGGCACTACCGGCGCAAGAACGGCAACCGATCCCAGGCCGCCGTCGCTGGGTTGTGTGGCATCAGTGAGCGGTACCTCCAGCAGATCGAGGCAGGGCAGAAGGTCCCTTCGGCCGACGTGTTGGCCCGCCTCGCGGCCGAACTCGGTGTGCCGCTCGCCAGCCTCCTGTCTGAGGATCACGTAGATAGCGACCTTCCGCCCGATGGGGCCGAGGCGGAAGTCGTGCGGGCGCTCATGGGCTGTGGTCCACGGCCCAGCGGGGTGGAACCGCCCACCCCGGCTCAGCTGCGTACCCGTCTCGAGCATGCCTGGCGGATCTGGCAATCCTCGAAATGGCGCTTCAGCGAGGCCGCCGAGACACTGCCCTCCCTGGTCGTCGATGTGGAGCGCGCTCGGCGGAGCGGTGGCGATGATGCCAAGGCCAGGCGGGAGGTGTTGCAGGTAGCGGCAGATATGTACGGTTTGCTGCGTTCGTACTGTCGCCGGACGGGCCGTCTGGACCTGTCGCTCATGGCCGCCGACCGCGCCCTCCGTGCCGCCGAAGAGGCCGATGACCCCGTTCGGGTTTCCGCAGCGAAGTGGAACCTTGGCCATGTCCTGTTGTCGCACCGCGACGCGGATTCAGTGGAGGAGGCTAAGGAAGTCGCCCTTCTGGCCATCGAGCAGCTCCGCAGGCGTCCCTCGACCGTAGAGCTGCAAGCCAGGGCCGTTGAAGGCGCCTTGGAGCTTGTTGCTGCTGTCTCGGACGCACGTTGCGGACGTTGGTGGCATGCCAGGCAGAGGCTAGAGCAGCGAGCGGCGCCCCTGGCCAAGCAGGTGGGGGAACGTAACGTGCAATGGACGGTTTTCGGGCCGGCTAACGTCCATATGCATGCGTTGAGCATCGAGATGCTCGCCGGGGAGGCGGCAAAGGGCCTTGCCCTAGCCGACCAGATCGACACGAGCCGCGTTCCCAGTCGTGAACGGCGCTTCACGTTCACGCTGGAGGTGGCTCGCTGCCACGACCTTCGCCGCGACGACGCAGCGGTGCTGCTCCATTTGCTCAACCTGGAAGACCTTGCCCCAGAGGATCTCAAGCGGAGCGCGCTGGCCCGGGAGCTGGTCGGCAGTCTTCAGAGGCGCGTTCGGCCCACGTTCCGGCGTCAGGTAAGCGAACTCGCCGAACGCCTACAGTTCGTTTGAGGCCCCCGAATGGGGAGTTCACCCGAACTGCCAGTTCGTTCTCCCTGCCGTAGATAGCCGTAACTTCGCCGCATGCCGAAGCGAAGGACGGCCCAAAAATGATCAGCCATGCGGCGGCGTCGGATAGAGCTGATGTGCTGGTCGTCATGCTCCACAGCGTGCGCGATGGCTGGACGGCCCCCGGCCTGCACGCGATCAGGAAGCTTGCATGAGCGGGCGCGGTAGCCATCGGCCCGGCGGTGCCAGCCGCGGCGCCACCGCCGTAGCCGCTCGGCCATAAACCTGTTCCCGAAAACCCGCATCGTACGAGAGAGGAACCCCGGTGCCCCCGGCGGCATATCGCCCCCATCAGCTTCAAGGCCAGGTGTTCCGCGGCTCCCACGCCATCGCGCGAGGGCTGCTGACTGAACACCAGCTTCGCAGTCACGCCTGGATACGCCTCAGCCAGGACGTCTACGCCGACGCGGCCCTACGCCGCAGCCACGCCCTGCAATGCCTCGCGGTCACGCTGCGCCTTCCCATCGGCGCGGTGATCGCCGGGCCCTCCGCAGCCTGCCTGCACGCCACCAAACACCCCGATCCCCTCGGCACGGACACAACCGACCCAGGCGCCGGCAGCGTCGCCGACCGGCACATCCCCACCGGACACGACAGCTTTGAAGCACAAGGCGGCGAGGCGACCCAACCCGACGCCCGCGTCCACGTGATCACTCCACCCACGATCCGGGTACCGGCACGCCGCGGCCTGGCCGTACACGTACGCCAGGACTCGGCCTACGACATCACCACCGTGCCCGTCCTCGGCCATCCCGTGCCCTGTACCGGAGTCCTGCAAGCCGCATGGGACATCGCCCTCTGGCTACCGCCGATCGCCGCCGTCCCCGTTCTGGACGCGATGCTGCACTACCAGCTCCTCGACACAGCGGACCTGGCCGCAATCTGCCGCAACCGCACCGGGATACGCGGGGCACGCCGCGCACGGACAGCGTTCGCGATGACCAACCCCTGGTCCAGATCGACTCTACAGTCGCAACTTCGCGTCCTACTGACCGAAGACGGCCTACCCGCACCCCAGCTGCACTGTCGGATACGCCCGCCGTTCGGCGGACAACCCCTACTGGTCGATTTCGCCTGGCCCGACTTGAAGGTCGCGGTTACCTACGACGCAGACCTCGTGCAGATGCTCAGATTGATCGGCTGGCTCGGCATCTACATCCCACTCGACCAGCCACAACTGCATGCCAAACTCGCTGCCCGGGTACGAGCAACCGTGTACCAGCGCCTGGCGCTCGTACGAACTCACAACGGCTAGCCCTGCATTCCGCATGTCGGCGATCGTCAGCACCATTCCAGCGGATTGACGTCGAGCAGGTCGAGGATTTCGAGTTGCAAGGGTGTGGGTTGAGGGATGGTGTGTGGGTCGCCGCTGGTCGCGGGGATGAGTCTCATGCCGGCGAGGGCTTGGAAGATCAGTCGGGTGGTCGGGACGGCGGGCCGGCCGGCGTAGAGACCGGCGATGGTGGTCCGGCCCAGGGCGGCCAGAGCGTGTCTGACCTGGCGTTCGATCAGGCTGAAGATGAGCAGCGCGAGGCAGACCACGGTGATCATGGCGGTGATCCGGCGGTTGTTCTTCAGGTAGATCGCGGCGACGGCGAGGGGGCCCTTGAACGCGGAGTAGCGGCGTTCGACGGCTTCCTGTCCCTTGTAGTGCAGCAGGACCTGGACGGCGTCGGCCTCGTCGGGGTCCAGGTTGGTCAGCAGCGCGTACCAGCCGTCGGTGGCCGCTTCGGCATCGATCGTCTGCTGGTCGAAGTGCCAGGTCAGGGTGGGTTTCCCGGTGTCCGGGCAGGTGCCGGTGGTCGTGCGTAGGTAGGCGCCGACGCGGCGGGTCTTGCCGATCACCGCCAGGCGGGCCTCGACCGCGGCGGCATCCGGATAGTGCCGGGAACCAAGGCCGCGGGTCAGCCGGTCCAGGTCGTCGGTGGCCCGGTCGAGCTTCTTGGCCCGGGCGGTGGCTGCGGCCTGCGCCCGGGCGCTGGAGTGCACGAACACCCGGCGCAAGGTCAGCACCGGATCCTTCTTGCGCGGGCCGGTCAAGGTCATGGTGTCCTCGTACACGTGCCACGTCCCCAGCTTGGCGGGGTCTTTGCCCCGGTCACGTGCGGCGACGTAGTCGACCCGGCTGGCCTGGGTCAGGTCCAGACCGGCCAGCGCCTCGGCCGGCACGTACACCTTCGACGCCGGCGCTACGAAGCTCACGTCGTCGCCGTGCATCTTGCTCAGGTTGTCGTAGGAGACCAGCTTCGAGTCGCCGACGATCAACAGCCGGCGGGTCGTGGCGATCTGCTGTAACGCTTTCACCATCGGGATGACCTGGGCGACCTCGCCCGCGCCGCCGTCGTAGGCGAGCTTGTCAAGATGTCTGTGTAAGTTGATCTGAATTTATTGATGGGTGAGGTCGTTGTCGGGCGCCGTTTCGGCGCCTGGGTGCTGGCGGTAGCGGGCGGAATCGGCCGGTTCGTTGGTGTAGAGGATGGCGCCGTTGAGGGCGGCGATGTCGTCCTCGGTGAGGCTGTCGAGGTAGGCGTCGAAGTCAGGGTGGTCGTGCGGCGGGTGGTGGTTCTTCCAGTCGGTCACGGTGGGTTCCGTTCGTGCTGGGTTCGGGTTCAGGTGAGGTAGGGGCCGAGGCGGTCGGGGTAGGTCAGGGCGAGGGCGCCGAGGGCGGCTTTCCAGCCGTGCACGGTAGCGCCTTCGACGAGCCGGCCGGGGGCCTTGCGCTGGTTGCGGGGTGCACCCTGCTCTTTGGCGCGTTGCCGGGCGCGTTTGTCCTCGATGTCGCGGATGGCCAGCCACAGCAGCTTGATCACCGCGTCGTCGTTCGGGAAGTGCCCCCGATTCTTAATGATCTTCCGGAGTTGGTAGTTCAGACTCTCGATCGCATTCGTCGTATAGATGATCTTGCGGAGTTCCGGTGGGAACGCCAGGAACGGGATGAACCGCTCCCACGCGTTCTCCCAGGTCGCGGCCGCCGCCGGATACCGGCGGCCGAGATCAGAATCAGCGAACGCGAGCAGCTCGGCCTCCGCGGCCTCCACCGTCGGGGCGGTGTAGATCGGCCGCAGCGCCACGGCGACCTTCTTGCGGTCCTGATAGGACACGAACCGCATCGCCGCCCTGATCAGGTGCACCGTGCAGGTCTGCACCGTCGTCTGCGGCCAGGTCGCCTCCACGGCCTCGGGGAAGCCGGTCAGCCCGTCACAGCACACGATCAGCACGTCCCGCACCCCACGGTTACGCAGCTCGGCGCAGACCCCGGCCCAGAACTTCGCCCCCTCGGCCGCCTGGACCCAGATCCCGAGCACGTGCTTGACCCCGTCCAGGTCCACCCCGACCGCGATGTGCGCGGCCCGGTTACGCACCTGGTGCCCGTCGCGGACCTTCACCACCAGAGCGTCCAGGTAGACGATCGGGTAGATCTCCTCCAAGGGCCGGGCCCGCCAGGCCTTGACCTCATCGAGGACCCCGTCGGTGATCTTCGAGATGGTCTCGTGGGACAACTCGGTACCCAGCGTGCGCCCGAGGTGATGCCCGATGTCACGGACCGTCATCCCACCCGCATACAACGAGACGATCATGTCGTCCAGGCCACCGACCCGGCGGACGCCCTTGGGCACCAGCCGCGGCTCGAAGCTGCCGGCCCGGTCCCGCGGCACCGCCAGGGGCACGTCCCCGACCTCGGTCGCGAGGGTCTTCGGACTCGACCCGTTACGCGAGTTCGGGCTACCCCACCCGACCGGATCGCCCTTCTCATAGCCCAGATGACCGGTCAGCTCCGCCGCCAGCCCCCGTTCGAGGACTGCCTTGATCATCTCCGGCAGGAAGCCACCCTCCCCGGTCAACCGCAACTCGCCGGCGTCCGCCCGGGCCATCACATCATCGAGCAACCCAGCATCGATCATCTCATTGATCACCACACGCGCCGTCCCCGGCCCGCTACCCGACGGCTGCACACCGAGCGGATGAGCATCACGTTGATCGTCAGTCACGGTCATGTGTCCTCCTTCAACTCAAGAGGATCTCCTTACACAGACCATCTGACACCCCCTCGTAGGCCCGGTGGAAGATCGGCACCCCGCCGTCCGCGGCCACCGCAAGCCCCGCCTGGACCTGCTTCAAGTCCGGCCGCCGGTCTTTCGGATGCCCGAACTTCGGCGCCGCGTACATCTCGTCGACCTGCTCATACTCGCCGTACATCGACATCGAGGTCATATCCCAGTGAATGCGGGACACGTCGATACCGAACCCCTCGATCGCAGCCGCACCGACCGACCCGACGATCGAGTCCACCCGCGCAGCGATCGCATCCAACGCCCGGCCGACCCGGTCGTCATTGAGCTGCTCCGGACGCACCCCGAACACCTCCTCGACCGCGTACCCACCCGCCCACCCCTGCACCCGTACGAGGGGCTCCGGCGAGGTCAACCGGTTCGCGACCAACGCCTCGATCACCTGGCCATGCGTCAGTTCCGACCGGTCATCCACCGGACACAACCCATCGATGACGTCACGAATCCGAAGGCGGGCAGCGAACGCCGCGACCACCGGCAACGACCCCAACGCCTTCTCCACCGACGGCAACGAGCCGTACCGCGCACGCTCTCTCACAGCCCGGCACGCTGCCACCGACCCCGCTCGTGACGAACCCGCCACGCCGAAACCCGCCCACGATCAGCCACGTGCGGAATGCAGGGCTAGCGCGGCAACTGATTGCTGGGGATCCCATCCGTTCGAGCGGCTGCCGCAGCCTCGCCGGTTGTCTGGGCCTGGTACGCGGTCTTGTGCGCAGCAGGCGACGAGGACGTCGACGCGGCGTAGGCAAGGCAGATGAGGGCGGCGCTGTGGTTCCCGCGCCCGGCTTCGCGCGACGACCATCGCCGCACCGTGCATTGTGATCAGGACACCGGCTCGCCTGTGTGATTCCGTGTGACTTCATGTGAGTCCTGGAACGGCGCGCCTCTCACACCGACTCACATACCGTGACCTTGGCGGATCCCCGGTGGACCTGCGCCGAGGCTCACGAGAGCCCAGCCCCGCCGACAACCGCCAGACACCAGGTCTCGCACGGCTGGACGGCAGGGAGGTCGACGATGGCGGGCGGAACCAGGGCGGTACGCAACGTCTCGGCAGGCGCCGTCACTGCGATCGCGGCGTGGTCGTCGTACTCGCACATGGTCCACGTCGCGTTGAACTTCGGTGAGCGACCGGAGGTCGCGTACGCGCTGCCATTCAGCGTCGACGGCATGCTCGTGGTGGCCAGCGTGGTCATGGTCGACGACAAGCGCCGCAACCACCGGGTACGCCCGATCGCCCGGCTCGCCTTCGCCGCCGGGGTGCTCGCGTCTGTGGCGGCTAACATCGCCGCTGCCCACTCCAGCATCGGCGCCCGCATCGTGGCCGCCTGGCCGGCGGTGGCCCTACTACTGGTCGTGGAGATGCTGGCCCGGCCGCCAGTCCCCGCCGCTGCCGAAGTTCCGCCCTCGTCCACCGCCCAGATGCAGCCGCCGGCGGAAGGTGTGGCCGCCGGCCCATCATTCGAGCACGTACCGGTGCAGGTTCCGCCATCGCCGGCACCTGCCCGCTCCGCCCCCGCGAAGCCCTCGGCGCATCTCGATAGGCAACCACCAGCCGCTGCCCACCGTCGGCGTCCCATCGGTACCGGGCCGACCGGCACCGCGACGCCCGCGCACGACAGGGGGCATCGGGAGGCAGCCGGCCTACCCACCGCCCCAGCGCGCTCGCTGAGCGCGGCGTCGCCGGATCGGCCCGTCGCTGTAGTTACGCCGCTCGCCGTTGTTCCGCCGGCCGGAAGCATTGACCTTCCGCCGGAACTTCGAGCCGAAGTTCCGCAGCGGAGCCGGTCAGATGTTCCGGCGGCGGAAGCGGCCGCCACCGCAGTCGACCGTGGCCGCCGCACCGACCGCCCACGAGCACAACCTGCGCGTCGCCGCCGGCCCACCGCCGCCACCCGCCAACTCGCTCAGCAGATCATCGCCGCCGAACCACACCTGTCCCGTACCGAGGTCGCCGCCCGGCTGGGCGTGTCCACCCGCCGCT
Source organism: Rhizomonospora bruguierae (assembly GCF_018397995.1). Classification (GTDB taxonomy): domain Bacteria; phylum Actinomycetota; class Actinomycetes; order Mycobacteriales; family Micromonosporaceae; genus Rhizomonospora; species Rhizomonospora bruguierae. Next base: position 21,635 of record NZ_BBQH01000088.1, on the reverse strand, counting down.
TGCGCGAGGTCCTCGCCACCCCCACCTGATCATCCAAGAATGACACCGCCGAGGAACAAGCACAGAACGCACACAAGACCCCATCCAAATGTGGACATTTCTATGCGTGGCGGCGTTAATTGCCTTCCCTGCTTGACGGAGGTATGGAGAATCACCACCGTGACTGGATCGACCGGGTGGCAGGTACGGGCTGGCCGCGCTGACGACGCCCAGGCGTGCGAAGACATCATCGCTGGCCTACCTGACTTCTTCACCTCGGAGGTTTGCGACAAGATCCGCCATGACCTCGTCATCCACGACTCGTGGGTCATTACGGAAGGTAGCTCGGTCTGCGGCTTCGCCATCGTGGCGCGACGCACTCCAGCCGCCGCCGAGATCCTCTGGGCCGCGATCGCACCAAACCGACGTAATCAAGGTATCGGCACCACCCTCATCGCGCACATACTCGACAAGCTCCGCGACAGCGGCACGACGGTTGTGGAAGTCAAGACACTGGACCCGAGCGCGGGCTACCCGCCCTACGCCGCAACCTACAGGTTCTGGACAACGCGCGGCTTCATCCACATCGACACCATTGAGCCCCTACCCGGCTGGGAGCCCGGCAACCCCTGCGCGATCCTCATCGCAGCGCTTGCTTCGAGCAGATAGCCCGTGAGCCAGCATGCCAGCAACCCACTTCACCGCAGGCCCATGATCCAGCAGTCCTGACCGCGACGCTCCGTCACGCAATAACGAAGCTTGCGCCAGAGCCAACCTGCTGTCCGCCCACCCCAGAGACGACAAGCCGCAGGCCTTCGTCGTCCTGACCATTGACAGCCTCGGCGCCGCCTACGCCTGCCGGGCTATCACCCGAACTCACACCACGGCATGGTCCAGTAATTTGTGAGCCCGATCGGGTGCATTTCCTGGGCGCATGCGTGACCGGCCAGCGCGGGAGCCGAACCCCGCCATGGACCGACACCACGATCAGACCCGCCCCGAACCCACCGGCAACGAGCCCACCCGGCCTGCCAACCCGAGTGACACCCAGCCCGCCGTGTGGCTCGTCCCACGCGCGCAGCGGCCCGGCTACCTCTCTCCGGAACTGGCTCGGCTTCTGCTGCGTGACCGCACGCAGGTCGGCGACGTCGTGCTCGACATCGACGACGACATCGCCCTCGCCACCACCGCAGCGGCGACCGGGCGACGTCACCACGCGCTCGACGGCGCCCAACACCTGGCCGCCATGGGCCACGCCGCCGGCGACATCGACCTGATTGTGCTGCACTGGCCGCGCCCCGCGGTCAACCCGCACTGGCTGCTGCGCGCCTGCCGATCACTGCTGGGCACCACCGGCTGCCTCGTGATCGTCGTCAGCGTCGAGGCCGGCCAGCGGATCGGACACCTCCGCGCGCTGGCTGGTGTCGCGGCCACGGCCGGACTGCGCGCCGTCCAGCACGTGGCCGTCCTCGACCCTGGCGCGGCCACGCCCCCGTCCACCGGCGAAACGGGACGTGGCCGCCGGAGCAGCCGGCCGGCAAGCCGCCCCCGGACAGGACGCGGCCGTAGGGGGACCACGTACCCGCACACCGACCTGCTGATCTTCAGCATCGAGGCGGCCACCGATGAGTAGTCACACGGAACGCCGGACGGCGACTACGGCGGCCACATCCCAGACCCGGCGATGCCCGCGCCACGAGCAGCGGCCGCACCCGCCCGGGTCCACGCGCGTCAGCGATGCCGCTGCGGGCGGCGCTGGCCGGCGCCGCACAGGACCACATCGGCCCAGCGGCCACACTGTGGCCCGTGGGGCAGGACAGCGGAGCCGCTCAACGCACCGGCCGCTACCTGCCACAGACGGCGCGACGACGACATCCCGAATCTACCGGGCTCTGAACAAGCCGCCGAGTCGGTGGCTCAGCCGGCATCGCAAGGATGTTAGGAGGTGGTGACAGTGGGCGGGTCCAGGGCAGAGGCCACACACCCACGGGACCGATCTTCGCCGATGCTGTGGACGCAAGAAGCGGTATGGGCCTTGGGCATGACTACCGACATCGAGACAGCCGCCGCGATCTTGGGGATCGGCCGCACGAAGGCGTACGAGCTCGCTCGCGCAGATGCATTCCCCGTCAAGGTGCTACGGATCGGCCGTCGGTACGTCGTGCCCGTACCCGCGATCCTTCAGCTACTCGAAGCGACGTGATGGGGCGCGGCTTTCACGGTTCATCGGCCCGTCGCTCTACGGCTCACGATCTTGGCTGTCCTTGACCGGCGCCGCCCAGTTCGGGCGGTACCGGCCGGCAAGAACGTCCTCGACGATCAGCGCGACGATCCCCGACGGCGCAAGGTCGGGTCGCAATCGCGACAGCTGCCCGATCTCGGTCGCCGTTAGCCGGATCTTCACCTGCTGATCCCGCCGTTCCCGCTCCGGTAACGGCGGCAACGCCGGGTCAGCAGCGCGTCGCCGCGGCATCCACAACTCCTCACGGCAGCCGGTCCCCGATCTGTCACCAAGACCCTGCCATATGAAGCGGCGAAGCCGACTCTATCCGCACGCGGATTCATCGCGGTACCCTCACTAGGTACCGAATTTTGGTACCTAGATCAGAAAGGATCTGGTGTGAAGGGATCGACCTACAAGCGGTGCCGCTGCCGCGACGACAGCGGCAAGGACCTCGAAGCGAGGTGTCGGTTCCTGCGCCGGAAGGACGGCTCATGGAACCCGCGACACGGCCAGTGGTACTTCCGTGTGGAGGTGCCGGTAGTGGATGGAGCGCGGCGCAAGGTTCTAAAGCGTGGTGGATACGCCACGCAGACGGAGGCCGAGACGCTACGGCGGCAGATTGAACTACTGATGGCGATTCCGGCGCCTGGTCCCGTCGGCGACCAGGCCCGGCAGGATCTGCTTGTCGCGGTCGAGAAGGCGCTCAAGGCCCGCGGTGCGCTGCCTGACTACGACGAGATGCGCCGCAGGTACGCCACCGGCCAGGCGCTCAACGCCACCATGACCGTCGGACAGTGGCTTGACGAGTGGCTAACCAGCCGCCGCAAGATCCGCAAGAGCACCCGCCGGTCCTACGAGGCGCATATCAGGCTGTATCTCAAGCCACACCTCGGACACCTTCCCATCGATCGCCTCCGCGTCGTGCACATCGCCGCCATGTTCGATGCGATCGATGCCGACAACGAGTTCATTCGAGCCGCGTGGGCCTGCGCCGACGCCGAGCAGCGAGCCGCCGTCAAGGGCAGACGCATCGTCAGCGCCGCCACGAAGCAGCGCATTCGTGCGACGCTGCGGGCGGCCCTCAACCGGGCGATCAAGCAGGAGCAGCTGATCACGGTCAACCATGCGGCGTTCGTCGAACTGGAATCGGGTAAGCGACCCAAGGCCATGGTCTGGACCGAGGAGCACGTCGCCGCATGGCGAGAGAACCGGGCACGGCGCAACGCTGCTGTCGATGAACTCAATGCCGCCCGACAGCGGAGTGACCTTGCGGCGGTCGCGCGGCTCACGGTGGAGATCAACCACCTCGACGACAGCGAGCGCCCCGTCACCCGTCATGGTCTGGACGGCGGAGCAGACCGGACGCTTCCTCGATTTCATCAGCGAGGACCGGCTGTACCCGCTCTACCACCTCATCGCCTACCGGGGGCTGCGGCGGGGCGAGGCATGCGGCGTGCGGTGGACCGACCTGAACCGCACAGCCAGCGCGCTCACGGTCGGCGAACAGCTCGTTCAACTCGGCTGGGAAGTCGAGGCCGGAAAGCCCAAGAGCGACGCCGGCGACCGAGTCGTCGCCTTGGACAAGCAGACCCTCGCGGTCCTGGATGCGTGGCATAAGCGGCAGATCGAGGAGCGGCTGGCTCTGGGCGCCGCCTGGTTCAACTCGCGGCGCATCTTTACTCACGAGGACGGCACCGAGCTGCACCCCGCCGAGGTCACCCAACACTTCAACGACCTGGTCGCCGCCGCGGGGCTTCCGCCGATCCGGCTGCACGACCTGCGCCATGGCGCCGCAACCCTCGCCCTGGAGGCCGAGGTCGACATCAAGGTGGTGCAGGAGTTGCTCGGCCATTCCACCAGCACGTTGACCCGGGACACCTACACCAGCGTCTCCCCGCGCCTGGCCCAGGAGGCGGCCGAACGCACAGCAGCGCTCGTGCCACGTACGGTCGGTAGCCGGGTCGCTACGGGGACTGCCGGTCCCCCTTCGGTCCCCCACGGGCTGAAAATGACAATGGGCGTCTCTCCCGAAAGGGAGAACGCCCAGGTCAACCGTAGTGCGCCGCCAGGGACTCGAACCCCGAACCCGCGGATTAAGAGTCCGCTGCTCTGCCAGTTGAGCTAGCGGCGCTCGCTGACAACGTCGGAAACGATAGCACGGCCCTTAGCCCGCTCCCCAACGGGTTCCGGGGCTGGCCGTCTCGGCTTTCGACACCGTCGTCGGGCTCATCGAAACCGCCGTGACCGGCGTTGAAGCGGAGATCACCAGCACCACCCAACCCACCCGTGCGCACGCGTAGGGCACCATGTCCTGGGACACGTACCGGGGCGGTGAGACCCGGGGAGCGGCGGGGTGGGATGAGCAGGGTGGGGCGGGCGTGGGCTGCGGCGATTCTGGCGGCGGCGGTCTGTGCGGCGGTCGCGGGCTGTAGCGACGGCGGCGAAAGGGCGGCGCCCCCGGGTGGCCCGTCACCGACCGCTACACCCAGCACCGCGCCGACCACGGTACCGCCGCTCACCCTGGCCGTCACGCCGGCGGTGAACGCGAAGAACCTGCCGGTCAGCGCGGAGATCGGTACCCGGGTGACCGGCGGCTCGGTGAGCACTGTCACGCTGCGGGACAGTGCCGGCAAGGCGGTGGCGGGCAGCCTGCGGGAGGACGGGTCCGCGTGGGTGCCGCGCAGCCCACTGAAGTACGACCGGGTGTACACGGCGACGGTGACCGCCGCGGGTGGTGGGCAGACCATGACGCAGACCACGACGTTCCGGACGATGAAGGAGCCGGGGCGGCGGACGGACACCGGGCTGTACCTGTTCGACGGGCACACGTACGGGGTGGCGATGCCGGTCGTGGTCGAGTTCCATCCGGGGATCGCCAACAAGGATCGGGCCGAGGTGCAGCGGCGGATGTTCGTGACGAGCACGCCGTCGCAACCGGGCGCCTGGTCGTGGGTGGCGAACGGGACCCAGGCGTACTACCGGCCGCCGGTGTACTGGCAGCCGGGTACGAAGGTGACGGTGCGGATCGCGGTGGGCGGCCACCCGACCGGTGGCGGACGGTACGGGGATCGTGACCGGGGGGCGACGGCGACGATCGGGCGCGCGTTCGAGATGAAAGTGGACAACCGGACGAAGGTGATGAGCGTCTACCAGGATGGCAGGGTGATCCGCACCGTGCCGGTGAGCCTCGGCAAGAGGAGCACCCCGTCCAGCAGCGGGACCATGGTGGTGATGGAGAAGAAGGCGTCCACGGTCTTCGACACGTACGCCGAACTGGGCCCGCGGGAGGGGTACCGGACGGAGATCGACTTCGCCCAGCGGATCACCTGGAGTGGGCAGTACATCCACTCGGCACCGTGGTCGGTGGGCTCGCAGGGGCGCCGGAACGTGTCGCACGGCTGTGTCAATGTGTCCCCCAGCAACGCCCGGTGGCTGTTCGAGCGGACCAGGGTGGGCGATCCGATCACCGTGCTCGGCACCGAACGCAAGCTTGCGGCGGGCGACGGCTGGACGGCGTGGAACCAGTCGTGGGCGGAGTTCGTCAAAGGCAGTGCGCTGCCGGTGCCGGCCGAGTTGGCCGCCGCCGGCTGACCAGGGCGCCCGGGAGACCATGGCCGCGCGGGAAGCCGACTCAGGCGGCGCAGAACAGGCTCAACCGGCGCAAGCCGGGCTGATAGATACCTCGATGGCGGGTCGCGGTGTCCGCAGTGTTGTGTCACCGACATACAACCGGTACCTGCCGTCGCGCGTCTTTAGGGCACCATTGTTGCGGGATCGAGACGGTGAGGGAGTCATGCCTCGAGGCGAGAGAGTCACGGGTACCCGGCGGGGCGGCACGCTGCGCGGCGCCGTGGGGTTCGGTGTGGCGGTGGCCCTCGGGCTGACCTTGCTCACCGGGTGCAGCGGCGGCGGCTCGGGCGGCGGTAGGTGGCAGGGCGGTTCCGGCGGCACCGGCGGCCAGGGGGGCACGCCGTCCCCGACCGGCCCGCAGGTGACGGCGATGGTCAGCGTTCCCGGCGCGGAGGAGAACAAGGTCTCCACCGCGGTCGAGATCAGCTACTCGTCGGAACTGGCCGACAAGGCCACGATCGAGGTGAAGGACGCCGCCGGCGCGGCGGTGAAGGGCGGCCTGCGGCAGGGTGCCGACGACACGGCCGGCGTGTGGGTGCCGGCGAAGCAGCTCAAGTATGGGGCCACCTACACGGCGACCGTCACGGCGACCGCGGCGGACGGCCAGACCAACACCGCCACGAGCACGTTCACCACGATGGCCAAGCCGAGCAAGACGATCTCGGTGTCCAGCTTCCTCGGGGAGAACCAGGTGGTCGGCGTCGCGATGCCGATCATCATCAGGTTCAGCCGGTCGATTCCGAAGAGCTACCGGGACGACGTGCAGAAGCGCATGTGGGTGACCGCGGACGAGCCGGTGACGGGGATCTGGCGGTGGGCCAGCGGCACCGAGGTGCGGTTCCGTCCGGAGAAGTACTGGAAGGCCAACACCAAGATCTCGTACCGGATCGCGACCGGCGGCCTGGCGCTGGGCGACGGCTACTTCGGCCGGAACGACCTGACGGTCGACGTCAAGATCGGTTCTGAGCTGATCATGACGGTCGAGAACAAGACCAAGCACATGACCGTCAAGAAGGACGGGAAGGTCCTCCGGAGCATCCCGATCAGCCTGGGCAAGCCGAGCACCCCGTCCTCCAGCGGCACGATGGTCATCATTCAGAAGCTGCGGCACACGATCTTCGACACGTACGACGAGTTGGGGCCCGAGGATGGGTACCGGACCCCGATCGACTTCGCCCAGCGGCTGACCTGGGGCGGGCAGTTCATCCACGCAGCGCCCTGGTCGGTGTCGTCGCAGGGGCGCACGAACGTGTCGCACGGCTGCGTGAACATGTCGATGAGCCAGGCGGAGTGGCTGTTCGGGGTCACCAAGATGGGCGACCCGATCACGGTCAAGGGCACCACCCGCAAGCTCGCCGACGGCGACGGCTGGACCGACTGGAACGTGTCGTTCAGCACCTTCGCCAAGGGCAGCGCCCTGCCGCTCGAGGAGGGCGTGAAGGCGATCGTCCCGCCGACGCCGATGGAGTCCTGACCAGGGCCCCGATCAACGGTGAAGGGCCGGTACCCGTTTCGGGGGTACCGGCCCTTCACCGTTTCGCCTGGGGTGACTGAGGGGACTTGAACCCCCGACACCCGGGACCACAACCCGGTGCTCTACCAACTGAGCTACAGCCACCAAGAACCCGCGGGCCGATCATTTCGAGTCGGCCAGCGTGCCGACCAATGATAGCCACAACCCGGCCTCCCCCGTCGAGCGGGTTCCGGGCCACCCCGGGCGCGCGTCGGGTCGGCGGGCCGGGCGCGGCGGCTCAGTCCGTTTCGGCGATCAGCGCGGCCGCGATCGCCTTGGCCTGCTCCACGTCCGGGCCGGGCAGCGGGACGAACAGGGTCCGCCGGTAGTACTCCAGCTCGCGGATGCTCTCCCGGATGTCGGCCAGCGCCCGGTGCGCGAGTCCCTTCTGAGGTTGGCCGAAGTACACCCGCGGGTACCACCGACGGCACAGCTCTTTGATGGAGGAGACGTCGATCATGCGATAGTGCAAGTGGGCGTCCAGCCGGGGCATGTCCCGGGCGAGGAAGCCGCGATCGGTGGCGATGGAGTTTCCGCAGAGGGGCGCGGTCCTTGGTTCCCGCACGTAGGTGGCGATGTAATCCATGATCATGTCTTCGGCCTCGGCGACGGTGACCGCGGACTTGCGCGCCTCGTCCGTCAGCCCGGACCGGGCGTGCATGTCGCGCACCACATCCGGCATCCCGGCCAGCACCGCCTCCTCGGCGTGGATCACGACGTCCACACCGTCCCCGAGCACGCGCAGGTCCGGGCCGGTGACCAGGGCCGCGACCTCGATCAAGGCGTCGCTGGCGAGATCAAGACCGGTCATCTCACAGTCGACCCAGACAAGAAGATCAGCCACCCGGACAGCGTACGGCTTGGCGACGACACCGCGTCGAAGTACGACGCTGGCGCGGCGCGCCGACTAGGGTGGCGCCCATGCCCTCCCGGCCCGATCCCGCATCGGCGACGCCCGATACGCCGGCACCGGAAGCATCCACCGCTGCCCGGCCGGTCCGGCCACCGTGGCGTCCGCTCTACCGGCACCCGCAGGCCCGCCCGGTCGCGATGGTGGTGGCCGTCTGCGTCGGCGTGCTGATCGCCCTGTGGGCCTACGGCAACCGGCACGACTTCTTCGACCTGCGCATCTACATCGCCGCCATGCGCTGGTGGGCGGACGGCAACGATCTCTACGCGTACGCCCAGTCCGACCGGGTCCAGGGCGAGTTGTACTTCACGTACCCGCCCTTCGCCGCGCTGATCCTGCGCCCGTTCGCCGGTCTGCCGATCTGGCTGACCATCGTGCTGTTCACGATCGGTACGGTCGTCGCGGTGGCGGTGACCACCTGGTGGCTGATCCGCCCGCTGGCCGACCGGCACGGCTGGCCGCGCTGGTTCGTCGCCGGCCTGGCGGTCCCCCTGGTCTTCCTGATCGAGCCCACCCGGGAGACGATCACCTTCGGCCAGATCAACATGCTGCTGGTCGTGTTGATTCTCGCGGACCTGCTCATCGGCGTGCCGCGCGGCGCCCGGTGGGCCGGCGTCGGCATCGGGCTGGCCACCGCGCTCAAGCTGTTCCCCGGCATCTTCATCGTCTATCTGCTGGTCACCCGCCGGGTCCGGGCCGCCGCCACCGCCGCCGTGGCGGCCGCCGCCGCGACCTTGCTCGCCGCCGCGGTCGCGCCCAGCGATTCCTGGGACTACTGGACCTCCGCGCTCTGGGACACCGACCGCGTCGGGCGCACCGATTACACCGGCAACCAGTCGCTGATGGGCATGCTCAGCCGGATCGTGACGCCCGGTCAGCCGAACCGGCTCATCTGGCTGCTGCTGGCCGGCACCGTCGCCGCCTACGGCCTCTGGCGCGCCACCCGCGCCTTCCGCCAGTGCGACGAGATCGCGGCGCTCACCCTCACCGGCCTGGTCGGCGCGCTCATCAGCCCGATCACCTGGCCACACCACCTGTACTGGTTCGTGCCCGCGCTCCTGGTCATGGCGGACGCCGCGTTCACCGGTCCGGCCGGCATGACGGGCGTGCGGCGGCAACGCTGGCGCTGGACGATGGGGCTCGGCGCGCTGGCCCTGTTCGCCTGCATCGCGTTCGGCGTGGTCTCGTTCCTGGACTACGGGCCCAAGCCGATCCCCACCGCCAGCCCACAGGATCTGATCACCCGCAACGCGTACGTGCTGCTGTCGCTGGCGCTGCTCGCGTTCCTGCCGATCCGCACGCTCCGGGAGGAACGCGCCGAAATGCCGGTATATATCAGCTCCGACCCGTAATAGACAGGTCTATCTCCGGCGGCGGTACGGGGCTAATTGTCGGAATCACCGTCCCCCGGTGGTGTGGTCTTCCGCACCCCCCGCGCGGAAGGCCACCCCGGGGCGCTCCGCCGACCCGTACGGGCTCCGCTGACGCGCCGGCTTGGCGGTTACCCGCTCGCCGCCCCCCGAACCGGAATTCGCGCCGCATCCGCCAGCTGGACCGGCAGCGGCCCGCAGGCGAGGCGCCCTAATCCGCCGATCTGCTTCCTTTTAGGAAACACCACCCCTTACCGGGCAGCCGCCGCCCGACCGTGTCGGCCGCCCGGCGGTAGCCGCCCGCCGTACCGGCGCCGTGTCGCCACCGCCGCGGCCTCCGGGGTGGGAGATCTTGGTACCCATCTGGCCAGAAATGCGGCGCGTCGTACCAAGATCTCGCCCGCGGGCTGCCCCTCGGGCGACGCAGAAGGGCGCTCGCGGCACGGCCGACAGAAGGGCGCCCGTGGCCGCCGTGATGCGGCGGCCACGGGCGGGAGGGTGGGTTACGCGGCGGGGGTTCGGAGTTGGCGGGTGCGGAGGAAGGCGAGGGTGCCGAGGGCGAGGCCGGCCAGGCCGGCGATCAGGCCCAGGGCGCCGAGCCACACGCCCGTGTTGGAGCCCTCCGTGGTCGACGTCGAGGCGACCGGGGCGGCCGCGGCCTCGGTCGGGGTGGTGGCCGCCGCGGCCTTGGCCAGGGTCAGGACCGGGGCGGGGTGCTCAGGCTCGGTGGCGCCCGGATCCTCGATCCAGCGGACCACGGTGCCGTCCGAGTAGGTCTGGAGTGCCTTGAAGATGAGGCGGTCGGTGTTGGTCGGGAGCGGGCCGACGGAGACGGGGAACTCCTGGAACTGGCCGGGCTTGATGACGGCGTTGGCGTCGGCGGTCCAGGTGATCTTCGAGACGGTGTTGTCGCTGCGCTCCGTGGTGGCGGTCCAGCCGGGCACCGGCATGGTGGAGACCGACTTGAGGCCGGCGTCGGTGGGGAAGGTCACCTCCACCTTGGTGGTGGAGGCGGTATCGCTCTCCGTCGGCACCCGGAAGGCAAGGCGGGCGTACTTGCCCTGGGTCGCCTCGCTCGGGTTCACCGTGACGTGCGCCGCGGCCGGCGCGGCGAGGGCCAGCACGCCGGCTGTGGTGACGCCCAGGGTGAGCAGGAGCAGTCGGGGCAGACGGGACACGTGAGGTCTCCTTAGCGGATGGTGACGGTGGTACTCACCGTCGCCTGGTCGATGTCGGACGTGCGGAGTGTGAAACGCATCTCCCACTGGCCAGCGGCGGGAAGCTGGATGTCGCCGATCGCGTGGTTGTCGGTGATGCGCAGCATCGGGACCGTGATCGGCTCGACCCCGGCGGTGGAAAGGGCGGCGGTGGCCTTCCACTCGACGACCTTCTTCGGGTTGCCCACCGAGTCGTACGCGAACAGGTGGATCGTGTTGTTGCCCACCCGCGCGGGGTCCACGTCAAACTGCAACTGGTAGAGGTCCGAGTTGAGGGTGCCGGTGACGTAATCCGACTGGGCGGGCGTGCTGGCGTTGGTCTCGGCGGTGCGGGCCGGGGTGGTCTGTACGAGGTTGGCGGAGAGCGCCAACACGATCGCGGTGATGCCCAGTTCGACCCACACGGCGGGGCGCAGGCGGGCGCCCTCGCGGCGGATGACCAGCCGCCGCGAGTACCAGGCGACCGCCATGACCAGCGCGAACAGCCCCGTCTTGGCGAGGATGAGCTGCCCGTACCCGGTGTCGATGAGCGCCTTGACGCTGTTCACCTCGATGAGCGCGTTGACGACGCCGGCGAGGAACAGGTTGATGACGGCGGCGGTGGCCCAGCGGGACCACACCGGGAGGATGGCGCCGAGTTCCCGCTCGTTGGCCTGGCGGAGGAGGAAGCCGCCGAGCATCACCAGCCCGCCGAGCCACACCGCCATGGCGGCGAGGTGGACCGCGTCCACGACGACGGAGACCGCCGGCAGCGGGGACGCGGCCGGGTGCCCGGCCAGCGGCCAGGTGCCCAGCCCGAGCACGCCAAGGATCGCCAGGAGGGCGTAGTCGGCCTTGCCCTGGGTGCCGTTGATCAGCGGGCGGAGCAGGAAGACCGAGGCGGCCAGCACGCCCAGACGGACCAGGTGCGCGGTACCGAACTGGCTGGCCAGCACGTCGCTGAGGGCGGCCCCGCTCAGGTCGGTGACCTTGGCTCCGGTGGCGTACGGGGCTTGCAGCAGCAGCCCGCCGACGGCGCTGAGGGCGACCAGCCCCAACCCGGCCCAGATCAGCCGGGCGGGGCCGCGCCGGGACAGCCGCTGCGGCCACAGCATCGCCAGTACCAGGACGGGGCCGACGACCAGCACGAGGCCCCCGTACCCGAGGTACTTGAAGGTGGGGATCGCGGCCTTGATCACCGGGTCGACGTCCGGGGAGACGTCGGCGGTGGGCGGTTCGGAGGGCGCGCCCACGGAGTAGGTGAAGCCGCCGGCGACGGGGTGGCTGTCGGCGGAGATCACGCGGTAGCTGACCAGGTAGGTGCCGCGGGTGTCGGCGCGCACCGCGATGCTCAGGTCGGAGCCGGTGACGACGGGTTCGCCCTGGTCGACGGGCTTGCCGTCCGGGCCGATCACCTTCACCTTGTCGGGGACCGCTTCGACCGGCTCGCTGAAGGTCAGCACGATCTGGGCGGGCGGGGCGCTGACCACGCTGCCCTGCGCGGGACTGGTGCGCAGCAGGGCGGCGTGCGCGCTGGCCGGCGCGGGCGGGGCGAACAGGGTGGCCAGAGCGCCCAGGGCCAGCCCCGCGAGCGCGGCGGCGAGGCGCCCTCTTCTCGTCGCATTCACGTTCGTCATTGTCCCCGAACCGGCGTCCGTTCCGCCACCGGCTCGGGCGACCGCCGGCCGGGCCGCCGCGGCGGCGGCGCCCCGAACAGCCTTGCGCGCACCTCGTCGCACGTCATGCCAGATAGTCGGTGGATGGCGGCCGATGGTTCCCGGCGATCGCCGGCGCGTACGCTGTGACCCCGTGACCCCCACTCAGCGCTACCCCGGCGACCCGGATGAGGCGACCGCGTCGGCACTCGCGGCCCGCTCCGGCGACCCGGCGGCGCAGGCGGCGTTCGTGCGGGCCACCCAGGGCGACGTGTGGCGGTTCGCGGCCGCCCTGGTCGACGCGGAAACGGCGGACGACCTCACCCAGGAGACGTACCTGCGGGCGTTCCGGGCGCTGGCCGGCTTCGAGGGGCGCTCGACCGTGCGCACCTGGCTGCTCGGCATCGCCCGTCGCGCCTGCGCCGACCACCTGCGCACGGTGATCCGCCGCCGCCGGCTGGAGGGCCGGCTGACCGCGGACGCACACACCGCCGTTCCCCACCCGGATCCGGCCGGCCACCTCGGCGCCGCCGACCTGTTGCGCCACCTACCGGAGGAGCGACGGGTGGCGTTCGCGCTCACCCAGCTCCTCGGGCTGTCCTACGCCGAGGCGGCCGAGGTGGAGGGCGTGCCGGTGGGCACCATCCGCTCCCGGGTGGCCCGCGCCCGCGCCGACCTGGTGGACGCGCTCTCCGAGGCGATGGCCAGCTAACTCACAGGAACTAGCCGGGTACGGGGGTCGTCTAACTAGCGATGGACACTTCTCGGTGGCGTGTCGCCCTGCCCTGGCTGGGTACCGCCGTACGACTGGGCCTCGCCGCGGTCTGGCTGATCGCCGGGGCCAGCAAGGTCACCGACCTGGCCGCCTCCGGCCGGGCGGTCAACGCGTACCAGGTGATGCCGTACGAGGTGGCGAAGGTGGTGGGTGCCGCGCTTCCGCTCGTGGAGATCGCACTGGGCCTGCTGCTGCTGGCCGGCCTGGCGACCCGGCTGGTCGCCGGGGTCTCCGCGGCGCTGCTGCTGATCTTCATCGCGGGTATCGCGTCCGCCTGGGCCCGCGGGCTGGCGATCGACTGCGGCTGCTTCGGCGGCGGCGGGGCGCTCGCCGCCGGCCAGCGCCCGCAGTACCTGAGCGAACTGCTGCGCGACCTGAGCTTCCTGGTACTGGCCGGGTTCCTGCTGGTCCGGCCGGTGACCCGGTGGTCCGTTGACGCATTACTGAACCGACCCCTGGTGGAGACAGCGGCATGACCAATCGCGATCGGCAGCGCAGGCAGGCCGCGAAGGCGGTGCGGGCGCAACTGGCCCGGGAGCGCCGGCGGCGGGTCGCTCTGTGGACCACGGTGGCCGGGATCGCCGTACTGATCATCGCGGCGCTGACCGGCTGGGGCCTCTACGGCACCCAGCGGAACAAGGGCGCGGCCCCGGTCAGCCCGCCGCCGGGGTCGGTCGCGGACGGCACCGGCATCGGCGTCGGCTCGGGTCCGGTGCAGGTGCACATCTACGAGGACTTCCAGTGCCCGGTCTGCAAGCAGTTCGAGGTGGTCAGCGGCCCGACGCTCGACCAGCTGGTGGCCCAGAACCGGATCCAGATCGTCCAGCACCCGGTGGCCTTCCTCAACCGCTTCTCCAGCACCGAGTACTCGACCCGGTCGTCGGCCGCGTCCGGCTGCGCGGCGGAGGAGGGCAAGTTCCGCGAGTACGCGCGGGCGCTGTACCTCCACCAGCCGCCGGAGAACTCGGCCGGCCTGCCGGACGACCAGCTGATCAGCATCGGCACCGACCTGGGGCTGGACCCCGGGAAGTTCGGCACCTGCGTGCGCAACGGAAAGTACCGGTCGTGGACCGAGCGGGTGACGGACGCGGCGGCGGCCAACAACGTCACGGGCACGCCGACGGTGCGCGTGAACGGCAAGCAGGTCACCGACCTGAGCCCGCAGGGGATCATCGCGGCCGTGGATGCGGCCTCCGGCACCGCCGGCGCCCCCACGGCCGGCTCCCCCACGGCCGACGCTCCGCCGGCCGACTCCCCGCCCGCCGACTCGCCGCCCGCCGACTCGCCGCCCGCCGGCTCCCCCACGGCGGGGCGGTGACACCCCGGCGGTGGGCGGGCGCGGCCCTGGCCGGAGTGGCCCTGGCCCTGGCCCTGGCCGGCCCGGCGCAGGCGCACGGCGCCGACGCGCCGGACGCGACGAACTACCGCACCGCCGTCACGGGGATCACCCCGGCGCTGCCGGGGCTCACGGTGCGGACCATCGAGGCCGGCGCCCGCCTGGAACTGACCAACCGCAGCGGCCGCACCATCGAGGTGCTCGGCTACTCCGGCGAGCCGTACCTGGAACTGCGGCCCGACGGCGTGTACGAGAACGTGCACTCCCCCGCCACCTACCTGAACCTCACGCTGGCCGGCGACACCCCGCTGCCGCCGGCGGCGGACCCGACCGCCCCGCCGCAGTGGCGCCGCACGGGTGACGGTCCGAGCGTGCGCTGGCACGACCACCGGGCCAACTGGATGAACTCGGCCGACCCGCCGAACGTCCGCGCCGCCCCGAACCGGCCGCACCGGGTACAGGAGTGGTCGGTACCGCTGCGGGACGGCGTCACCCCGATGGAGATCAAGGGCACGCTGGACTGGCTGCCCCCGCCCCAGGCGTCCCTGTGGTGGGCGGGTGTGCTGCTCGCTGCGGCTGCGCTCGCCGGGCTGGGTCTGGCGCCCCTCCCCCCGGCCGCCCGGGCGGCCATCCCGGCGGCGATGTCGGCCCTCGGCGGCGCGGCGGCGATCACGTACGCGGTCGGGCGCAGCATCGACGCCGGGTGCACCGGCGCGGGCATCGCCTGGGGGCTGTTCGCCACCCAGATCTGGCCGGTGGTCACCGGCCTCGCCGCGCTGGCCGCGGCCGGGTACGTCCTCGCCCGCCGGCCCGCCGCCGACTTCGCGCTCGCCCTGGCCGGCGCCTGCCTGGCGGTCTTCGCCGGCCTGACCAACGCGGCGGTCTTCGGACGGTCGGTCGCCCCCGCCCCCTGGGACGCCTCGCTCGCGCGGGCGCTGGTGCTCGTGGTAATCGCCGCCGGTGCGGGGATCGCCGTCGGGGGCGCCCTCCGCCTGCGGCGCGACCGCGCCCCGCACCCTGGCGAGCGTTCGGGCGGGAGCGGTCCGCACGGCAATGCGGACGGGCACACGGATGCGGGCGGCAGCACGGATGCGGGCGGGCATACGGAGGAGCGGCGCCGACCGGGACCGTCGTCGCCACCCCGCCGGAACAACGACCCTACTCCGGCCGTGTGACCCGGCTGTTACCCGCGTAGGGTGATCGCATGAACGAACCCGTGCGGCTGGCGCCCGGCGACGAGGCACCGGATTTCACCCTCACCACCGACACCGGCGACACGTTGGCCCTGAAGGAGCTGCGCGGCAAGCGCGTCGTCCTGTACGCCTACCCGGCCGCGATGACCCCGGGCTGCACCACCCAGGCGTGCGACTTCCGCGACTCGCTCGCCTCGCTCCAGGCCGCCGGCTACGAGGTGGTCGGCATCTCCCCGGACAAGCCGGCCAAGCTCGCCCAGTTCCGCGAGCGGGACGCGCTCACGTTCCCGCTCGTCTCCGACCCGGACCGGTCGGTGCTCACCGCGTACGGCGCCTACGGCGAGAAGCAGATGTACGGCAAGACGGTCACCGGTGTGATCCGGTCCACGTTCGTCATCGACGAGCAGGGCCGCGTCGATCGCGCCCTGTACAACGTGAAGGCGACGGGGCACGTCGCGAAGCTGCGCCGCGACCTCGGCATAGACTGAACGCCGGGTTACCCGGCCGGTATGGCCGGCGCGCGGCTGCGCGGGAGTGGCGGAATGGCAGACGCGCCAGGTTTAGGTCCTGGTGTCCGCGAGGGCGTAGGGGTTCAAGTCCCCTCTCCCGCACCACATGGTTCGATCTCGCGTGCGTCCCAGGCGTATGAAGGATAGGACGTTAGGGACACCCACCCTCGACGGCTCCGAGTGCCGGGTGCTCGAAGAGATCGACGAGGTCAAGCGCAAGCTCCAGATTCACCTGCGCGAACCGCGCCGGTGGTGGATCGGTCTTGAGGCGCTGGTGCGGCGGCACCGGCTTCCGGAGTTGACGATCAACGCGCTGTTCGATGCCGCGCCGGGGTTGCGGGTCCGCAATGCCATGCGCGGCCCTTTCGGGCAGGGCGGCCGGCCAGCGGCCGGCGTCCGTCCATGATGTCTCCCCCTTCGGGTTTCTCTCCCATTTATGGCTCGGGGTCCGCCATATCCGACCCGGGCGTATCCGGGGCGTCCCCCGGGGCCGGGCACCTGTCTACCGAAGTTTGTCTGGGTTCCAAACTATTGACACCACGGATACGTGCATGTGAATCTCTGGATCGGGCCGACGCGGGCGACCACGCGCACGGGTGCCGGAGTCAAGGGCAGCTCACGCACCCTCTCTCACCCCTGCACGCCTTTGGAGGCAATACATGCGTCGCAAGCTGGTCGGTGCCTTGGCCGTCGCCGCGGTCGTGGCCGCGGGCACGGGAGTGGCGGTGGCCAACGCCGCCACCCAGGCCCCCGTCGCCGCCGCCGTGGCCGCGGACACGTACACCTGGAAGAACGTACGGATCGACGGCGGTGGGTTCGTACCGGGCATCGTGTTCAACCAGACCGAGCAGAACCTCATCTACGCCCGGACCGACATCGGCGGCGCGTACCGCTGGAACCAGAGCACCCAGTCGTGGACCCCGCTGCTGGACTGGGTCGGCGCGAAGAACTGGGGCTACAACGGGGTGGTCAGCATCGCCACCGACCCGGTGCAGACCAACCGGGTGTACGCCGCGGTCGGCATGTACACCAATTCGTGGGATCCCAACAACGGGGCGATCCTGCGCTCCACGGACAAGGGCGACACCTGGCAGACCACCCCGCTGCCGTTCAAGCTCGGCGGCAACATGCCCGGCCGGGGCATGGGCGAGCGCCTGGCGATCGACCCCAACCGCAACAGCGTCCTGTACTTCGCCGCGCCCAGCGGTAAGGGACTGTGGCGCAGCACCGACTACGGTGCCACCTGGTCCCAGGTGACGAACTTCCCGAACGCCGGCAACTACATCCAGAGCCCGGGCGACGCGTACCTCGGGGACAACCAGGGCATCGCCTGGGTGACGTTCGACAAGAGCACCGGCACGGCGGGCAACACCACGCAGGGCATCTACGTCGGCGTCGCGGACAAGCAGAACACCGTGTACCGCAGCACCAACGGCGGCACGTCCTGGACGCGGATCGCCGGGCAGCCGACCGGGTACATCGCCCACAAGGGCGTGCTGGACCCGGTCAACCACGTGCTCTACATCGCCACCAGCGACACCGGCGGCCCGTACGACGGCGGCCACGGCGACGTGTGGAAGTACAACACCCAGACCGGCGCCTGGACCCAGATCAGCCCGGTCCCGTCGTCCAACGGCGACCAGTACTACGGGTACAGCGGGTTGACCATCGACCGGCAGAACCCGAACACGATCATGGTGGCCACGCAGATCTCCTGGTGGCCGGACGCGATCTTCTTCCGCAGCACCGACGGCGGCGCCACCTGGACCCAGGTCTGGGACTGGACCAGCTACCCGAGCCGCAGCTTCCGGTACACGATGAACGTCAGCTCGGTGCCGTGGCTGACGCTCGGCGCGAACCCGCAGCCGCCGGAGGTCACGCCGAAGCTGGGCTGGATGAACGAGTCGCTGGAGATCGACCCGTTCAACGGCAACCGGATGATGTACGGCACCGGCGCGACCATCTACGGCACCACCAACCTGAAGAACTGGGACACCGGCGGCCAGTTCGCCATCACCCCGATGGTGAAGGGCCTGGAGGAGACCGCGGTCCTGGACCTGATCAGCCCGCCGTCCGGCGCCTCGCTGGTCAGCGGCCTGGGCGACATCGGCGGCTTCCGGCACACGAACCTGGATGCGGTGCCCCCGCTGATGTTCCAGCAGCCCTACTTCACCAGCACCACCAGCCTGGACTACGCCGAGTTGAACCCGAGCATCATGGTCCGGGCGGGCAACTTCACCGACTCGGACCGCCCCAACGACAGCCACGCGGCATTCTCCACCGACGGCGGCGCCAACTGGTTCCAGGGCGGCGAGCCGGGCGGCGTGAACGAGGGCGGCACCATCGCCGCGTCCGCCGACGGCAGCCGGTTCGTCTGGGCGCCGGGCGACGCCGGCATCCAGGTGGTCTACTCGGTCGGCTACGGCAACTCGTGGCAGACGTCCGCCGGGGTGCCGGCGAACGCGACGGTCGAGTCCGACCGGGTGAACCCGCAGAAGTTCTACGCGCTGTCCGGCAGCACGTTCTACGTGAGCACCAACGGCGGGCAGAGCTTCACCGCGACCGCGGCCAGCGGGCTGCCCAGCGACGCCAAGTTCAAGGCGATGCCGGGCCGCGAGGGCGACATCTGGCTGGCCGGCAGCACCGGCCTGTACCACTCGACCAACTCGGGCGCCAGCTTCAGCAAGATCTCCGCGGTGAGCGACGCGGTCAACGTCGGCTTCGGCAAGGCCGCGCCCGGGCAGACCTACCTGGCGCTGTACCTGTTCGGCACGGTCGACGGCCAGGCGGGCGTGTTCCGCTCGGACAACCAGGGCATCGGCTGGGTGCGGATCAACGACGACAAGCACCAGTACGGCAACGCCGGCGACGCGCTGACCGGTGACCCGCGCGTCTACGGCCGGGTCTACCTGGGCACCAACGGGCGGGGCGTCCTCTACGCGGACCGGGTCGGCGGCGGCACCTCGCCGACGCCCACCGCCACCCCGACCGGCGCGCCGACGGCGACGCCCACCGCCACCCCGACCGGCACCCCGACGACCCGCCCGACGAGCACCCCGACCAGCAGCCCGACCGGGCAGCCGGGCGGAAGCTGCGCGGTGACGTACGCGATCACCAACCAGTGGCAGGGCGGCTTCCAGGCCGAGGTGACGATCACCAACGGCGGCACCGGGACGATCAACGGCTGGACCGCGGTCTGGCAGTTCCCGAACGGGCAGACGATCAGCCAGATCTGGGGGGCCACGGCCACCCAGTCCGGCGCGACGGTCACCGCGAAGAACGTCGACTACAACGGCACCATCGCGGCCGGGCAGTCGCAGAGCTTCGGCTTCCTCGGCAGCTGGAACAGCAGCAACGGGAAGCCGGCCTCGGTCACCGTGAACGGGTCGGCCTGCCGGCTCAGCTAGTCAGCCACACCCCGGCGGGGGCGGCGTAATGACCACGGTGGTCGGTGCCGCCCCCGCCCCCGCCCCCTCGTCCCGGACGGCGGGCGGCGGCGTGGCTGCCGGGATCAGCGTGGGGGACGCCGCCGCCGTCGGGGACGGCTTAGCGCTCGTGGGCGTGGACGCGGCGCTGCTTTTGGGTGCGGTGGAACCCGCGTACACCTTGGTCTTCTGGACCTTGCCGGGCGTGAGCGTGACGCCGCCGGCGGTGGCCCGGTAGCCGTGGACATCGGTGATCCGGATGGTGAACGGGCCGGCGCCCGCGCCGCTCTCGGCGAGCCAGTAGTTGTAGTCGGCCCGCTGGAGCTTGCGGAACGCGCCGCCGCCGCTGTTGATCTCTACTGTAGACAGCGGGTTGGCGTGGTTGTCGACCAGCACCGCGAACCAGTACCGCGACGCGCCCTCCTTGACCCGGAAGCTGATCGGGCCGGGCACCGGCGGGTCGACCACGGCGCGGTAGGTCACCGGCACGATGCCCTGGACCGGGTCGGCGATCTTCGCGAACGCCTTGGCGCTCAGGTCGATGTGGCCGGGCTCGCACTCCGGGCACTGGTCGGTGACCTTCACGCGGACCTTGCCCTTGGGCCCGGTCACGTCGAGGTACCCGCCGCAGGCCGCCGCCGCGCCGTACTCGCTCGGCCCGAGCGCGACGAACAGGCCGTCCGCCGGCGGCCCGGGATACGAGCAGTTCCCGCCCTCCGCGGTCAGCGTGTAGAAGGTCGCCTTGCCGGAGTGCGCGACGCCGCCGACCGGTGGGGCGGCACACGCGGGTGCGGCCGCGGCCTGGACCACCAGCGCGGTCCCGACCACGGCCGCCAGCCCGGTGGCCGCGCCCGCGACCGCCCACCTGTATCGCCGCCAGAATCCCTCGGATGCCTGCTCCACGGTCACGCCGGAATACTGCCGGACGCGCGCGGACCAGGGCAAACCGCCCGAGATCTGCGATGGTTTCCGGCCCGGGCAATCAATCTCCTGCCGAGCTGGGTCACCGACCACAGGAAGCCGAGGCAGACCCAGTCCGACCATGATTACCTTCTCGTACCAACGCCCCTGCACGCCCTGGTCATGGTGCATCCGGACGGCCATCCCCCTAGCCATGCACCCGGCACGTCCACCGCAGGCGGGGCCGCCCCGACCCGATGTCGTTACCGATCACGCTGCGCCCGTCGCGCTCACCCAGAACGTCTGCACCAGGCCGCCGGTCGCCTACAACGTGAACGCGCTGCCCGACGGGCTGACCAGGGTCCGCTGGAGGTCCCGGCCGGACACGGCGCGACCGCGGTGACCCGGCCACACGCCGGGCTCGGCGGAGCCTCCCGCTCGCTCAAAGTCATGGTCGACGGCAAGGAAAGCGGAAAGCTGAAGGCCGGAGCGACGGTCGAGGTGCTCCCTCCCGCCGGCATGCACAGCGTCGTTGTCGGTATCGGCCAGCTGAAGAGCGAAGCGCGCGAGTCGACGTGGTGCCCGGCGAGCGCAACGTGTTCGAGGCGGCAATCGTTCAGACCGCCTTCTCTGGCCGCATCGAACTACGTCCGGCGGCCCCGTAGCGCTTGGGGCTGCCCGGTGATTACCGCCGGACCACCGGGCGCAGGGACGCTACAAGAAGCTGCCCACGCGTAGTACGTATTCAGCTTGAGATGATCGGCTGAGTTGGGTCGTCGTCTACTGTGGTGGCTGTGGCTGGCATGATCTTGGTTGTGCAGCCGGACTCGTAGCTTGACTCGGTGGGGCAGCTCGTGGCGGTGGTCGCTGAGCGGCGGGCCGAGGTTGAGCGGCTGCGAGCGGACAACGAGTTGTTGCGGGCTGAGAACGAGTTGTTGCGGGCTGAGAACGAGTTGTTGCGGCGCCGGCTGGGCTTGAGCTCGTCGAACTCCTCCATGCCTCCATCGTCGGACGGGCTGG
>NZ_BBQH01000087.1 GCF_018397995.1 Rhizomonospora bruguierae | reverse complement strand
TGCAGCGCTCGACGGCCACTCGTCGTCAGGATCCGGTTGAGTCCGCCGACGCTTGATCACTTCATACCGAAATGCGTGAATCCGTGCAACAGCGCGTCCGCCGGCCACCCAATCCCTTGCGCGGCCGGCGGACGCGTACCCCTACACCCCGGAAGGCACACGTTCGGTGACCATCGACATACCCCGCATCGAAGACACCGCCACCGCACTACTCGCCCAACACGAGTACCAGCGGTTCGCGTTCTACGGCCGCGTCTCCACGGAGGATCAGCAAGACCCCGTGGCGTCAAGGAACTGGCAGATCACCCGCGCTACCGGTCTCATCGAACCCGCCGGTGGCATCATCGTCGCCGAATTCTTCGACATCGGCTTGTCCCGTTCCCTGCCATGGAAGCGGCGGCCCCACGCCGCAAGGCTGCTCGACGCCCTCGCTGACCCGAACCGTGGGTTCGACGCGGTGGTAATCGGCGAGCCCCAACGCGCGTTCTACGGCAACCAGTACAGCCTCACCATGCCCGTCTTCTCGCACTACGGCGTCGGCCTATGGGTGCCCGAGGTCGGCGGCGCGATCGACCCCGAGTCCGAAGCCCATGACCTGATCATGAGCGTGTTCGGCGGCATGTCCAAGGGCGAGCGGACCCGTGTGAAGGTCCGCGTCCGGACGGCGATGTCCTCGCAGGCGAAGATCGAGGGCCGGTTCCTCGGTGGACGCCCGCCCTATGGGTACCGCCTTGCCGACGCCGGACCGCATCCAAACCCGGCCAAGGCCGCCGACGGCCGCCGTCTACACAAGCTGGAGCCCGACCCGACCACTGCGCCCGTCGTCCGGCGTATCTTTGCCATGTACCTCGCCAACTACGGTTACTTCGCCATTGCTGAGGCGCTTACCCGCGACGGAATCCCGTCCCCGTCAGCCGCCGACCCCGCCCGCAACCCGCATCGCACCGGCGAAGGCTGGGCCAAGAGCGCCGTCAAGAACATCTTGTCCAACCCCCGCTACACCGGGCGGCAGGTGTGGAACAAACAGCGCAAGGACGAGGTACTCCTCGACGTCAATGACGTCGCACTCGGCTACGAAACCCGGATGCGCTGGAACGACAAGGACTCCTGGGTGTGGTCCGACACGATCGCCCATCCACCGCTCGTCACCGTCAACGACTTCGAGCTAGCGCAAACGATCATGGCGGCCGGCGGCCGAGGCCGCACCGGCAATCGGCTACAGAAGGTGCGTCGCCACTATGTGCTTCGCGGACTCATGCTCTGTGGGCTGTGCGGACGCAAAATGCAAAGCCACCAGGCACACGAGTCCGCCTACTACCGGTGCCGCTACCCCAACGAGTACGCCCTCGCTAACCACGTCCAACACCCCCGCAACGTCTACGTCGCGGAACGAGACATCGTCCCGGCACTCGACAACTGGCTCCTCAAAGCCTTCGCCCCGCACCGACTGACCGACACGATCCAACGACTCCAGGCCGCCCAACCCGCCGCTGGACCCAACAGCGTCGCGCCAGCGATCACCGCCGCGAACAAGATCATTGCCACGTGCGACGCCAAACTCGCCCAGTACCGCGCCATCGCAGACGCCGGAGGCGACCCCGCCACCGTCGCCGCATGGATGGCCGAGGTCAACGCCCAACGCGCCGCCGCCATCGCTCAACGCGACAAAGCAGCACAAGAACCGGCTCCCCGTCACCTTGCCGAGGAGGACATCCGACGCCTCATCGGCAGCTTCGATGACATCCGCAACACCCTGCGCGACGCCCGCAGCGAGGATAAAAGCAACGTCTACCGCGAGCTACGGCTCGCTCTCACCTACGACCCCGGTCAAAACAAGATCAGCGTCGAGGCTAAGCCTGACGCTGATTACTGTGGGGTAACTGTACGTGTCCGAGGGGGGACTTGAACCCCCACGCCCTATACGGGCACTAGCACCTCAAGCTAGCGCGTCTGCCATTCCGCCACCCGGACCTGCATGTACGACTGTACCTGGCCGTCAGCACGAGGTGCCGGCCGTCCCAGGGGTCGCACGGCCCGTAACTCTACATGGCCGGTGACGATCATGCACACGGCATCCGGCGGGTCGGGGTGGCGTTCGCGGGGGTTGGGCGGCAGCATGGCGGGGTGTCTTCGCCGAGTCAGCTTGCCGCGGTCGCGCAGAATGCCCGCCGGCTTCGTGCCGGGGGTGATCTGAACGGGGCGCGGGCGTTGTTGGAGCGCGCCCTGGAGTCCTTTCGGCCGGCGTACGGCGAGGATCATCCGGAGGTGCTGCTGGCGGCGCATCTGCTTGCCGGGGTGCACCGGGACATGGATGATCCGGCCGGGGCCCGGCGGGTGTTGGAGGAGGCGCTCGCGGCGGGGTTGCGGCGGTTCGGCGAGGGCGAGCCGACGCTGCTGGCGATGTCGTTCGATCTTGGCTCGGTGGCCGAGGAGTTGGGGAACCGGCACGAGGCGCGGCGGAACTTCGGGCGGGTGGCCGCGGCCGGGTCGGCGGTGCTGGGGGCGGGGCACTGGATGGTGCGGGAGGCGCGGGCCTACCTCGGCGAGGATGGCTCGGCCACTCCGCTGGCTCCAACAGAGGCCATCTCAGCAGGGACGATGCCACCATCAAGCGCCCCGCCCGCCACGCCAGCGGGGATGATGCCACCACCGAGCGCCCCACCCGCCACGCCAGCGGGCACGATGCCACCACCGAGCGCCCCACCCGCCACGCCAGCGGGCACGATGCCACCGCCAGGCGCCCCGCCGGCGACATCAGCAGGGGCGATGCCAGCGCCGAGCGCCCCGCCGGCAACATCAGCAGGGATGGCGCCGCCCGGCCCACAGTCGGCCGCCATGCCGCCGGTGGTTGGCCCGCAGTCGGGCACCTTCGGGTCCATCGGGTTTCAGCACGAATACCCGGCTCTTGGACGCGAGCAGGGCGCGACCCGAACCCTCGGAGGCGGCCAGCCGGCCGGTGCTGTTGGGGCGCCTCCGTCCGGGTATAAGACGGGTGGCAAACGGGGACGGACGGCGACCGTCGCGGCGAGCGTGGCGGCGGTGGCGGCCGTTGTTGCGGCGATCCTGGCCGGGGTGGCGGTGCTCGGCGACGACAGGTCCACGACGCCGCCCGGTGACGAGCCATCGACGTCCGATGGGACGGTGACGGCCGCGCCGCCGGGGCAACTGCGGCTCTCGGAAGAGGGCGACGTGGTGAGTCTTACCTGGGTGGACCCGGCGGATGGGCGGGTGCCGTTCGTGGTGACCGGGGGGCGCCAGGGCGAGCAGCCGAGGTTGATGGCGCAATTGGATCCGGGCGCGACCAGCTACCGGGTCAACGCGTTGCACCCGGAGCTGGACTACTGCTTCACGGTGACCGCGCTCTATTCGACCACCGAGTTGGCGAAGTCGGACACCGTGTGCACGCACCGCTCGTCGGGTGGCGCGACGGGGTCGGCGACGCCCTGAACGGGCAGGTCAGTGCGTGATCGGGGAGTTGTCCACAGGGTAGGCGCACGGGTACCCACGGCTGTTGCGCAGGCCATATGATGGCACGCGGCTCGGGGGGAGGAACGCCGACAGAGACCCACCGGGCGCCGAATCGGGTGGGAGGGCGACCGGCTGTGGTGGACACGAGCGCGGTCAACGTGGAGGAAAACGGCGCCGGGAAGCCGCCGGCGACGCGGCGACGGGGGCGGGGCTGGCTGGTCACCGCCGCCGTGGTGGCGTCACTGGTGGCGGCGATGGGGTTGACCGCGTTGGGCATCGGCACGGCCGACCACGCGATGGCCAACTACGACGCCGCGGCCTGGCTGTGGAGTTCCGCACGGGGCGAGGTGGCACGGGTCAACGGGACCACCGGGCGGGTGGACACCCGCCTGAAGGTGGCGGGTGCGCAGGCGCACGCCATGCAGGTCACCCAGACCGACCAGTTCCTGCTGCTGCGCGACCTGAACACGGGGCAGGTCAGCGCGCTGGATCCGGCGACGCTGCAGATCACCGCCACCAGCTCGACCACCCCCGGCATCGGTGTCTCGGTCGCGCTGCACGACGAGGCGGCCTTCGTCATCGACGCGGTGCAGGGCATCGTGCGGCAGTTGGACCCGCGCTCGCTCCAGCCGATCGGCGAGCCGATCCGCTACCCCCCGGGCATCGCCGGGGGCACCTTCGACGGCGAGGGGCGGCTGTGGATCGCCCTGCCCGGCGAGGGCACCGTATCGGCGGTCACGGCGGCGCCGCTGCCGCCTACTGACGGGTCCGGCGGGGTGGGCGGGTCGCTGAGCCCGCGCCAGGTGCGCACCCACGCGGTCGCGCCGCCCAGCCACGACCTGGCGCTGTCGGCGCTCGACGACGGTGTGGCCGTGCTGGACCGCACCGTCAACGTGCTGACCACGGTGCGCGGGGACCGGCAGGTGCCGGTGACCCTGCCGCTGACCTCGCCCGGGACGCTCCCGAACCGCACCAACGGCGCCGAAGTGCCGGTGACCGTGGTGGACAACCGGCACGTGTACGTGGTGCAGGGCGACCAGGTGCACGACTTCCGGGTGCCCGGCGACGGGCCACAACTGCGGCCGGCGGTGGCCTGGGCCGGGCGGTTCTACTGCCCGGACGACGCGACCGGCACGGTGTACGTGCTGGACCCGTCCGGCAAGCTCGTCGAGACCATCTCGGTGAAGGGGGCGAACGGGCCGCTCGAACTGGAGGTCCGGGAGAACCACCTGTTCATCAACGCCCCGAACTCGGCGACCGCCCGGGTCGTCGATGAGAAGCACCACGTGAAGACGGTCGACAAGTACGCCAACGACATCCTCGGTGGGGACCCGCCGCCCGTTCCCCCGCCGCCGCCACCGCCGAGCAAGCCGCAGGTGGGCCCGCCCGGGGCGCCGCGCAGCGTCACCGCCGCGGCCGGGAACGCGCAGGCGCGGGTGAGTTGGCGTCCGGCGGCGGAGAACGGTTCGCCGATCAGCAAGTACGTGGTGGAGGGCGCCGGCAAGACCTGGGACGTGGGCGCCGACCAGCGATCGCTGGACGTCACGGAGCTGACCAACGGCGAGACGTACCGGTTCACCGTGCACGCGGTCAACGCCAAGGGCGCCGGCCCGAAGCGGACCAGCAACCCGGTGGTGCCCACGTCCGAGGTGCCGGACGCGCCGACCAGCGTCACCGCGGTGGCCAACAAGGACGGCACCGTCACCGTGTCGTGGCCGGCCGCCAACGGCCAGGGTCACAAGATCAGCAAGTACGCGGTGACGGCGGTCTCGGCGGGGGCCAGCGCACCCGTGGGCGAGGCCACCGGCACCGAACTGATCACGCGCAAGGGCGACCTGGAGTACGGCAGCCAGTACGCGTTCACCGTGGTGGCAATCAACGACATTGGCGCCGGCTCGGAGTCGTCCCCGATCAGCGAGAGCGTGGTGCCGTTCACGGTGCCGGAGGCGCCGGCCGGGCTGGATGCCACCACGGTGGCCGACAAGCAGGGCGCGGTGCGGGTCGCCTGGTCGCCGCCGGCCGAGAACGGCCGCCCCATCACGAAGTACGTGGTGACAGCGGGCGGGAAGAGCCAGGACGTCACCGGCGGCACGTCGGTGGAGCTGTCCGGGCTGGGCGACGGGCAGAACGTCCAGGTCACGGTCCGGGCGGTCAACGAAGCCGGCGAGAGCGCGCCGGCGACCGCCACCGCCCGCACCGTCGCGCCGCCGGTCATCAACCAGGTGAGCGTGTCGGCCACCGACTACACGTCCGTGACGCTGGCGCTGACCGTCGACGCCGGACGCGGCACCACCACGTGCTCGGTCAGCGGCTTCGGCGGGGCGACCGTGACCGGCGGCTGCACCAGCATCCGGGTGACCGGGCTGCTGGCGAGCACGTCGTACACCTTCACCGTCACGGCGAGCAACGCGGCCGGCAACGCCACCACGTCCAAGGCCCAGGCCACGAAAACGCTCCAGGGCACGGCCTACTGCTACACCAGCAGCACCGACCCCGCCCAGGCCGCCTGGTGCAACGACCAGCGCAACGCGCTGGAATTGCAGAGCGACCCGAAGCAGCTGTACTCGGGGCAGGTCGGCAAGACCAACCACGGGCAGAAGTACGACGCGGTGTGCCGGTACGACGGCGGCGACGAGGTGTACGCGTACATCTACAACCACGAAAAGCGGAGCACCACCTGGATCAAGATCAAGGCGAACAACGGGCAGTACTACACGCCATGGGCATGGTTCAACCTCGACGGCGGGGATGATCCCGGCGCGCTGCCCAAGTGCTGAACCCGTTCTCCAGCGAGGAGCACCACCGGACGTGAACATGGGCATGGGCACCGAACCGCTGACCCGCGGGCACATGCAGGGCTTCGCCGGCCTCGCCGGGCACCTGGCCGACAGCATCGGCTCGATCGTGCTCGGCAAGCCGGCGGTGGTCCGGTTGGCGCTCACGGCGCTGTTCGCCCAGGGGCACGTGCTGCTGGAGGACGTTCCAGGAGTCGGCAAGACCACACTGGCGCGGGCGATGGCGGCGTCGGTGCGGGGGCAGTGGCGGCGCATCCAGTTCACGCCGGACCTGCTCCCCGCCGACGTCACCGGCGTCACGATCTTCAACCAGGCGAACCGGGGCTTCGAGTTTCACCCCGGTCCGGTGTTCGCGAACATCGTCATCGCGGACGAGATCAACCGGGCGTCGCCGAAGACGCAGTCCGCGCTGCTGGAGGTCATGGAGGAGCGCTTCGTGACCGTGGACGGTGTGCGGCACGCCGTGCCCCGGCCGTTCCTCGTGGTCGCCACGCAGAACCCGGTCGAGATGGACGGCACGTACCGGCTGCCGGAGGCCCAACTCGACCGGTTCCTGATGAAGCTGTCCGTCGGCTACCCCGACGAGGCCGTCGAGGTGGAGGTGCTGCGCGGTGCGGCGGTCCGGTCCCCCGACCAACTCGAGCCGGTCACCGACACGGCGACCGTCGGCGAGGCCATCCGGCTGGTGCAGCGGGTCCACATCGCCGACCCGCTGTACGCGTACGCCGTCCGGCTGGCCACGTCCACCCGCGAGCACCCGCAGGTGCGCATCGGGGTCAGCCCGCGCGGCGTCATCGCGCTGACCCGGGCCGCGCAGGCGTACGCGCTCATCGACGGCCGGGCATTCGTGCTGCCGGAGGACTTCAAGGCGCTGCTGGAGCCGGTGTTCGCGCACCGCATCCTGCTCTCCCCCGACGCCCAACTGCGCGGGCTCGCGGCGGCGGACGTGCTCCGCGAGGCGGTCGAGTCCGTACCGGTGCCGCTGCCGCCCGGCCAGCACGGGCAGGGCGCGGGTGGGGCGGTCACCCCACCCACCGCCGGGAGTCACGGTTCCCGCCCGACCCGCGGGGCGACGCCCGGCGGCGCGCCCCCCGCGCCGCCGGCGCAGGCGAGCGGGCAGGCCAACACGGCCGGCCGCGCGTCGGCGCCGGTGTACCAGAGCGGCGGCGGCTACGGGGCGGCCGGGCCGGGTCACGCGAACGGCACCGCCCATGCCCACGGTGGCTGATGCGCTGAGTTCGCGGCGTACGGGCGCTGCGAAGCACACCGCCCGCAGCGCGGCGGCCAACCGTAACGCGACCGCCGCCGCCGGCGTGGCCGCACCCCGCAACACAACCGCCCCCGGCGCTACGCCCACCGCCCACCGCACCACCACCGCGCATAGCGTGACCACCGCCAGCAGCGCAACCACCGCCCACAGCGCAACCACCGACCGCAGCACGGCCACCGCCCACAGCGCAACCACCGACCGCAGCACGGCCACGCACCGCAACGCGGCCGCGCCCGGCGGCGCCGGTGGTGACGAGGTGACGGGATGAAGGTCACCTCGCGCGGGATCGGGCTGCTCGTCGCCGGCGTCGCCGGCCTCGTCACCGGGTACGCGTTCGGCTACGCGGAGCTGGCCGTACTCGGCTGCGCCGCGATCGTGGCGGTCCTCTGCGCGCTCGCCTACACCGGCTGGCGGCCGAGCCTGTCCGTGTCGCGGCTGGCGGACCCCGACCGCGTCGGGCGTGGCGAGTCGAGCACCGTGACGCTGACCGTGCACAACACGAGCCGGTTCCGCGCCGCCACGATGATCGCCGAGGACCGGTGCGGGCGGGCCACCGTGCCCGTCCCGCTGCTGCGTCTGCGCCCGAAGCGGGACACGGTGGTGAACTACCCGGTGCCCACGAGCCGGCGGGGCGTGGTGCCGATCGGGCCGCTGCGGGTCAGCCGGCGCGACCCGCTGGGGCTGGTCACGATGGCGCGCAGCCAGGGCGGCACCGCGCAGGTCTGGGTGCACCCGCGCATCCACCAGCTTTCCGCGGTGCCGGCCGGCGCGACGCGCAGCCTCGACGGCCTGGTCGACAAGGTGCCGCACGGATCGATCACGTTCGACTCGCTGCGGCCATACGTGGTCGGCGACGAACTGCGGCACGTGCACTGGCGCACCAGCGCGCGGGTCGGTGAGCTGATGGTGCGCGAGCACGTGGACACCAGCCTGCCGAGCATCGTGGTGCTGCTCGACGACCGGGCCGCCGCCTACCCGCGCCCGGCCGACGGGGTGGTCGAGACGTTCGAGTCGGCGTGCGAGGCGGCGGCGTCCGTGGTGGCGGCAGCGGTGCGGGAGGACCTGCCGATCACGCTGCATTTGGTCTCCGGGGCGGCGGCCGGCGGGACGGGCGGGCGCGCCCAGGCCACGGCCGGGTTCCTCGACCTGCTCGCCGAGGCCGACCTCACGCCCCCGGGGCAACCCGCGCAGACCCCGGCGGAGTCCCTGCGGGTCGCCACCGACCGGCTACGGCACCAACGGGTCGGCGACACCGTGGTCTTCCTCACCGGCCCGCTCGGGCGCGACGACCTCGGCACGGTCGGCGCGCTGCGCCCCGCGTACTCGTCGGTAGTGGTCGGCGTGTTCGGCGCGGACGGCTCGACGCCGGGCGGGGCGGGCGTGGTCGTGATCGACGCCGCGGACGGCGCGCAGTTCGCGGCCGAGTGGGACGGCGTGCGCGCGTGGTGAGGCCGGCGGGAATGGCCCGCGCCATCGTGCTGCCGGCGGTGCTGATCGCGATGGTGGCGGCGTCCGGCGTGCTGCTCAGCCGGATCTACGCGGACAGCCTGCTGACCTGGCTGCTGCTGGGCGCGGCGGCCGGTTCGGTCGGGCTTGGCGCGACGGCCCGGCGGCTGCCGAACTGGCTGGTCGCGCCGGTGTCCGTGCTCGCGATGGCCGGCTACACACTGTGGGCGATCAGCGTGGCCGCCCGCCGCGCCGAGCTACCCGGGACGCTGCGGGACCTCACCGCGGACGCGGTGGCCAACGGCATCCCGCGGCTGCTCACCGCCATGATCCCGGTGCAGCCGCAGCCGGACACGGTGCTGATACCCGTGGCCGCGGCCTGGCTCGCCGGGCTGGCCGCGACGGAGATCGCGATCCGGGCCCGGCGGGTGCTGCTCGGGTACGCGGCGCCGACACTCCTGTTCGCCGGGGCGCTGTACCTGGTGGGGCCGAACGCCGAACCCGCCCTGACCGTCACGCTCGGCTATGCGGCGCTGGCGGCGCTCGGGCTCGCCGTCGGCGGCAGGCGCGGGAAGTCCACAAGGGACGCGCCGGCGGCGCTGCGGTTACGCGGGTTCGCGGGCGGCACGCTGGCGCTGGCGGCCGTGGCGGGCACCACCGTCGCGCTGGCGCCGCAGATCGCCGCCCGCATCGACACCCGCCCCGTCGACCCGCGCCAGTACGTGACCCCGCCACGCCTCGACACCCTCGACGAGAACCCGCTGAGCCGCATCTCCGGTTGGGCGCTCGCGCCGCAGCAGGAACTGCTGAACGTGTCCATCGACGGGGCTCCCCCAGCGGACGGCACGGCGATCCGCCTGGCCGTGCTGTCCGACTACGACGGCGTGACCTGGCGGGTCGGGGCGACGTACCGGTCCGCCGGGCGGGTGCTGCCGCCGCCGACCAGCGACGGAACCGGGGGCACGCCCGGCCGCCCGCTGCGCCAGGAGATCACGATCGGGGACCTGTCCGGGCGGCTGCTGCCCGCCGCGGCCACCCCGACACAGGTGGACGGCGCGCGAGTGGCCTACGACCAGGCGAGCGGGACGCTGATCCGGCCGGAGGGGCTGACCCCGGGCCTGCGGTACGAGGTGACCTCCGTCGACCGCGTACCGGACGTGAACCTGCTGCCGCTCGCCGACGTACCCGCCGGCCCCGCCGCGCAGCGGATGCTGGCGGTCGGCCCGGGGGTACCCGAGCAGGTCCAGCGCCTCGCCCAGCAACTCAACGCCGACCACGGCGCCCCGTACGACCGGGCCACGGCGATCGAGCAGTTTCTCGCCGAGCACTACCGGCTGGTCAGCGACGCGCCCAGCGGGCACGCGTACCCGAACCTGGGCTTCTTCCTGTTCGGACCGGCCAACGGCGGCGGCCAGAAGGGCACCTCCGAGCAGTTCGCGGCGTCGTTCGCGCTGCTCGCCCGGCTCACCGGCCTGCCCACCCGGATCATCGTCGGCTTCCGCACCCGACCAGGCTCGACCGTGGTACGCGGCGGCGACGGGTACGCCTGGCCGGAGGTGCTGTTCCAGGATCTTGGCTGGGTGGCGTTCGACCCGCTGCCCCAGCCGAACGCGACACCCCGCCCGGTCGAGGAGGACTTCCGGCCGAAGCCGGAGGAGTCCACTCCCCCGCCGACCGAGGCGCCGACCGGCACGGTGCCACCGATGACCACCGCCCCGGCGGCGGACGACGCGGCGAGCGCCGGCGCCGGCGGGGTGCCGACCGGTGTGGTCGTGGGCGCCGGGGGCGGCGTGCTACTGGTCCTGCTGCTGGTGGCGTTCGCGGTGA
Source organism: Rhizomonospora bruguierae (assembly GCF_018397995.1). Taxonomy (GTDB): domain Bacteria; phylum Actinomycetota; class Actinomycetes; order Mycobacteriales; family Micromonosporaceae; genus Rhizomonospora; species Rhizomonospora bruguierae. Next base: position 25,899 of record NZ_BBQH01000087.1, on the reverse strand, counting down.
CCATGGTCACGCTGCGGCGGACGCTGCGCAGGCGCCGGTTGGAGGAGGGACCGCCGGCGGAGCGCGTCGCGGGGGCGTGGCTCGAACTGACCGACGCGCTGCGCCTGGCCGGCCGGCCCGCCAACCCGCACATGTCCGCGACGGAGGTGGCGGAGCACGCCGCCGCCGTGGCGGCCGGCGAGCCGACCCCGGGCGAGTCCGGCGACAACACCAGCGGCCCAGACGGCCCCCTCCGGGGCCGCCGCAAGGCCGCCAGCAACACAACGGGCGGCGGCAGCGAAGTGGGCGGCGGTCGTAACGCGCGCGACGGCCGCGACGCCGCCGGGTCACCCGTGGGAGGCGGCCCGAGCAGCGGCGGCCGGATCGGCGGCGGGCCAGGAGGCGGCGCTGTCGGGTTGGCGGTGCGGCCGGCGGTGCCCGGCGTCGGCGAACTGGCGGATCTGGTCAACGCGGCCGCGTTCGCCCCGGACGCCACCGAACTCGACGACGCGCGGACGGCGGCCGAGCGGGCCGTGGACTACGCGGAGCGGTTGCGTGGGCAGCGCTCCTGGTGGCGGCGGGTCGTCTGGTCGCTGCATCCCGGCCCGCTGCGCTGGCAGCGCCACCGGGAGAAATCCTGAACGCCTGGCCCGGGTGGAAACGGCCTGCCGGCCCCCCGCGTGCGGGGAACGCCGCGAACCGGGCGCGGCGGTGCGTCCGCGCTCAGTCGCGGAGGTAGGAAAGCGCCGCCAGGACGCGGCGGTTGTCCTCGGCCGAGTTGGTCAGGTCGAGCTTACGGAACATGCTCGTGATGTGCTTGTCGACGGCCTTTTCGCTGATGTAGAGGCGGGCGGCGATGGCCGCGTTGGTGCGGCCCTCCGCGACCAGCGCCAGCACCTCCCGCTCCCGCGGGGTCAGGCTCTCCAGCCGGGCTTGCCGGGCCGGCGCGGCCGCTGCGGGGCTCACCGGCGCTGAGCGAGCCGCTACCAACCGCCGGACCTGGGTGGTGAGGGCGGCGGTCGCCGCGGATCCCAGCAGCCGGCGGGAGAGCAGCGCGTAGCCGTGCAGGACCGGTGGCGCCGCCCACCACCACAGCACCAGGCCGACCAGACCGATCGGGATTCCGATGAACGCACTGTTGACCGTCCATACCCCGGACTGCGCCGGGCGTACCACCGGCAGCGACGCAAAGTGCAGGCACACGGCCGGCGACACGCCCACGACGAACGCCACGACGAGCCCGGCCGGGCTGGTGAGCAGTAGCCAGGCCAGATCCCGCCGGGTGGCGGACTCGCCAGCGAGCGTGCGTAGTTGGCGCCACCGGCCCCCGGACGGCTGCGGGGACTGCGCTGGGGGAAGGCTCGCCAGCGCCCGGAGGCCACCGGGGTCGAAGGCGGCGGAGCCGTAACCGAGCGGGCGCCCGTCATGCAGCGTGCTACCGATGACCCACCGGTTGGCGTCAGCGAAGCCGCGGACGAGCCGCAGCGCGGACAGGAGGAGCCAGACGCCGGCCGGAAACACAGCCAGCAGCGGCAACGCCACCAGGATCAGGGCCAGCAACCCGAGCCCGGCCAGACTCAGCGCCGCCAGCACGCACGCCCAGCCGAGCAACCGCAGCCGCTGGGCGACGGCGCTGCCCAGTAGCCGGAGCCGACCGGTCATTCCGGCAGTGGTTCGGGTGGACACCTCCGTAGTCTGGTTGACGTCGCGGGTAGGGAAAAGCCCACCATCCACAGTTCGGGTGTTAGCACCAGCGACGCCAGGGCCGCCGCGGCCGACGCTCGCCGCATGAACGACGCAACGAGACAACCGTCCGCGGTGGCCAGCCGCCTTCGCACGATCAGCCTCGCCCTCGTCACCCTCGCCGCGGCCGGGGTGCCCGTCCTGGCCACGGTTCCGGCGTACGCCGCGCCCGCCGGCGATCTGGTCGCGACCGACGTCTCCTTCTCCAGCAGCGACGGCACAGTGCTCCACGGCACCGTCGTGGCGCCGGCCGGCGAGCACCCGCCGCGACCGGGCATGGTGCTGGTCCACGGCGGAGGACCAGGCCCGCGCGAGTGGCTGCGCCAGGAGGCCGAGGCGTTCGCGCGGACCGGCATCGTCACGCTGATCTATGACAAGCGGACCGATGGCTACTCCCTGGTGGACCGGTCGTACGCGCGGCTGGCGGACGACGCGCTGGCCGCCGTCCGGCTGCTGCGCACCCGCGAGGGCATCGATCCGGTGCGGGTCGGCCTGTGGGGCCTCAGCGAGGGGGGCTGGGTCGCGCCCCTGGCCGCGGCCGCCTCCGACGAGGTCGCCTTCGTGATCACCGTGGGGGCCAGCGGGGTCCCGCCGGCGCGGCAGGAGGCGTGGGGCAAGGCCAACCGGCTACGCGAAGCGGGTGCCTCCGGCTCGATGGCGCGCGTCTATCCGGCCACCATCGTGCGGCTCATGACCGGCGCCGGATGGTTCCCCGAGGCGGACTACGACCCGGTACTCGTGCTGAGGCGGCTGCACCAATCCGTACTGGCGATCTGGGGCGAGCGCGACACGGTCAGCCCGCCGGCCGAGAGCATGGCGATCTTCGCCGACGCCCTCGGCCGGGCCGGCAACCCCAGCTACACCCTGCGCGTGCTCCGGGACGGTGACCACGCCGGTTACCTGGCCACGGAGGGCGGCTTCGCCGTCCACAACTGGATCACGCCCGCGGGGCGGTTCGCGCCGGGTTACGTCGACCTGATCGGATCATGGGTCCAAGCCTTGGCCGACGCCCCGCCGGCCCCCCGTGCCGATCCCCCACCGGCGCAGGAGACAACCACCAGCCCGATGCCGCCCCTACCGTGGTATGAGTCGCCGGCGGCCCAACTGGCCGCGCTGGGGATCATGGTGGCGGGCTTCGCGGGCTACCCGCTGACCGGGTTCATCCGCCGGCTCGCGGGGCGACGCCAGACCCCGCCGGCCGCCCGCCCGGCCCGGTGGCTGGTAGCCGCCGGCTTGACCGCCGTACCGGGGTGGCTCGGCTACACCGGCGTCCTGCTGCTGTCGAACGAGACCGCAATCGGCCCAATCGTCCTCGGCCGTACGGTTCCCTGGCTTGTGCTGCAAGCGCTTTCGGCCGGCACGGTCGCCACGGCCGTCGCCACCGCCGTGGCCTGGTGGCGCACTCACCGTCGGACCGGCGCCGCCCTGCGGCTCGCACCCCCGCTCACTGCCGCGGTCGTGTTCCTACCCTGGGCGCTCTACTGGGGACTCCTCATGCCGTAAGCAGTCCCGCTACGCCCGATCCCACCCGGATACGCTTCCCGATTGAGGGAGCGGGAGACGAAGCAGGTGACGGCGCAGGAGTCCCTGGCCGACCTGCTCGGCGGGCGGCGCGGCGCGGTGGACGCCAGCCTGCCCCCGCTCGGCTTCGTCGCGGGCTGGCTGGCGTCCGGCCGTTCGGTGCTCGCCGGCGCGGTCACGGCGCTGGCGGTCGGCCTGGCCGTGGCGGCGTGGCGGCTGTACCGGGCCGACCGCCCCCGCGCGGTACTGATCGGCCTGATCGGCGTGTGCGTGGCGGCGCTGATCGCCCTGCGCACCGGCCGCGCCGCCGACTTCTTCCTGCTACAACTGTTCGCGAACGCGGCGAGCGCGCTGCTGTTCGCGGTCAGCACCGCCATCCGGTGGCCACTGCTCGGCGTGATCGTCGGCATCGTCCTCGGCCAGCGCACCCGCTGGCGGCGTGACCCGGACCTGCCGCGCGCCTACGGCCGCGGCAGCCTCGTCTGGACGGCCCAGTACGCCCTGCGGGTCGCGGTGTTCCTCCCGCTGTACGAGGGGGACCTGGTGGTCGCCCTGGGCGTGGCCCCCCAACCCCATGACACAAGTACCGGGACACCGCCTTGACACATCTACCGGGACATGACAGGCCAAAAATCGGCGTGCCGGTACCACGATGCCAATGGGCCGCTCAGTGTTTCCTCCTGGGGAGCAGAGCAGAGTGGCGCGGCGGCATTACCTGCCCTGCCGGGGCCGGAGGCCGGGGCGCGTGACCGCGGGCCCGCGTGGCTGCGCCACTATGGACGGACCGGCGACGCCGCGTGGCGGGGTTGCGCGACTGTAGCGGTCCGGTTACGGTTCTGCGGATCCGGGGAGGTGACGGCGACGCTGAGCCTGGTCGATCTTGTGGTCGCCGTGCCGCCCGGCGGCCGTGCCGGCGTGCCGTTGCGGATGCGCTCCGGGGAGCGGGTCGCGCTGCTGGGCCCGGTCGAGGTCGGTACCGCCACCGCGCGGACGTTGGTCGGGCTCAGCCGGCCGGCGAGCGGGCGGATTCTGGTCGGCGATCGGGATGTCACCGGCGATCCTCCGGTGCGGCGGCAGATCGGGTACGTGCCGTGCGGCGGGGCGCTGCTGCCGCACCTGACGGTGGCGCAGAACGTGGAGTACGGGCTGCGGCGGCGGGAGCGGGTGCACGGGCTGGCGCAGTCGTGGGTGACATCGCTGACCGAGCGACTGGAGCTGGTGCCGACGCTGCACCTGCGGCCGCATCAGCTCTCGGCGGGGCAGCGATTACGGGCGGCGGTGGCGCGCGCCGTGGCGTGCCTGCCCGAGGTGCTCATCGTGGACCTGCCCGACGGCGGCGACGGTGCGGAGAGCCTGCGGGAGATGCTGGACCGGGCGACCTCGCCGGCCGCGCTCGACCCGGCCGTGCTGGTGTGCACGGGCTCCGCGGCGCTGGCCGCGCAGCTCGACCGGGCGGTCACGCCGGTCTCGCCGGCCCGGCAGCAGCAGGCGACCACGGCGGGGCCGCAGTCGTGAGGGCGACGCGGCGCACGGTGCTCCGGGCGGCCGGGATGGCCACGGCGGCCACGGCGTTGGGCGCCTGCGGGCCGGGCAACCGGGGCGTGCAGGTCATGGTGGTGTGGAGCGGGCGGGAACTGGAGCTGTTCCGGCGGGTGCTGCGCGGGTACGGGCAGCCGGTCGAGGTGATCAGCGCGGGCGACAACATTGATGCCCTGCTGCAGGCCCGGCGGGCCGCCGGGACCACGCCGGATGTGGCGGTCCTGTCCCGGCCGGGTCTGGTCGCCGACTACTCGCGGGCCGGCTGGCTCGAGCCGCTCGACGACGCGTTGGCCAGCGCGTTCACGCCGCGCTGGGCGCAGTTGTTGTACGCGGACGGCGCGCTGCACGGGGTGTGGGTGAAGGCGGCGCACAAGTCGCTGATCTGGCGGGTGCCCGGCACGCTGCCCAGCCCGCCGCAGGACTGGCCCGGCTTCGTCACCCTGGTCCGCGACCTCGCGGCGGCGACCGGGCCGCGGCCGCTCGCGATCGGCGCCGCGGACGGCTGGGTGCTCACCGACTGGCTGGAGAACCGGCTGGCGGTGCTGCTTTCCGCGGACGAGTACGACCAGTTGGCGCGCGGCGAGCGGCCATGGACGGACGGGCGGGTCCGACAGGCGTTCACGGACCTGGCCGAGCTGTGGGCCACGCCGGACGTGTTCCCCGGGGGTGGCCGCCGCGCGCTGCTGACCCAGAACGAGGAGTCGGTTCTCCAGGTCACCGCCACCCGGCAGGCGGCGATGGTGTTCGAGGGCGACTTCGTGGCCAGCGTGGTCGAGCGGTACCGGCCGCGGGCCGCGGCGGCGGAGCCGTTCCGTTTCCCCGGCCGCCCAACCGGCACCGCGGAGGAGCCGGTGCGGTTGCCGCTGGTGGTCGGCGGCGACGCCGCGGTGGTGTTCAGGGGTTCGGTCGCGGGGCGCCAACTGGTGAACTGGCTGGTGACCGCGGAGGCATTCCGCCCGTGGGTCGCCGCCGGCGGGTACCTGTCGCCGAACCGGTTCGTCGACACCCACCGGTACCCGACCCCGCTGGCGGCCGAGCTCGCGTCCCAGCTGACCTCCGAGGAGGAGGTTCGCTTCGACCTGTCCGACCGGCTGCCCGGCGCGTTGACCGGGGCGGACGGGCAGGGCAGCTGGCAGATCCTGCAGGACTTCTTCGCCGACGTGACGGTCAACCGGTGGGCCCGCGAGGCGGCGGTCAGCCGGGCGGTCGAGCGGATGGAGCGGGCGGCGGCGGCGATCCGGGAAGCCGGGCGATGAGCCGGGAACACCGGCACCGGCCGACGGCGCTGCTCGGCGAGGCGGTCCTGCTGGACGACATCGGACCGCCGCGCCGGGGCCGCGCGTACCCGACCGCCGGGGTCGCGTCGCTGTTGCTGCTGCCGGCGGCGGTGCTGCTCGTGTCGCTGGTGCTCTGGCCGGTGCTGCGGACCGTGCTGGCCAGCGTCACGGATGAGAATGGCTGGGTCGGTACCGCGCACTTCCACGCCGCCCTGAACGCCGAGGGCGCCTGGGCGGTGGTGGGTCGCACGCTGCTGTGGGCGGTCGTGGTCCCGTCGATCGTGACGCTGCTCGGGTACGTGCTGGCCGCCGCCACCCGGCGGGCGCCCGGCGGGCGCTGGGTGACCCTGGTGCTGGTCGCCCCGATCGCGCTGCCGCTGGTGGTGACGGGCGTGGCGTTCCACCTGCTCTACGACCCGGAGCCGCGGCGGGGCACGCTCACCGCGCTGGTCGCCGCCGTGTTCCGGCTGGTCGGTGCCGACCCCGACGCGGTACCGTCCTGGCTCGGTCCCCGGCTGATCACCGTGGCGCTGATGTCGGCGTTCGTCTGGGCCTGGGTGGGGCTGGCCGTGTTGGTGTTCCGGGCGGCGCTGGACCTGGTGCCCACCGGCCTGGCCGACGCGGTGCGGGCGCACGGCGGCACCCGCCGGGACGTGTTCCTCGACGGCACCTGGCGCCCGCTGCTGCGCCGCACGGTCGCCATCGTCTTCGCGCTGGTCGCGCTCGCCACCGCCCGCACCTTCGACCTGATCCTCATGATGGCTCCGGGCTCCGCCGTGGACGACGCGTCGGTGCTTGCCGTGCGGGTGTGGCAGACCGGCGGCACGACCCGGGGGCAGTCGGCCGCCCTGGGTGTGGTGTGGCTGGCCGCGGTCGCGCTCGGGATGCTCGGCGCGGCCTGGTTCTCCCGGCAGGCGTGGCCGCCACCCGAGCCCGCCACCCGGAGCCCGGCGCCGTCCGCCGAGCGTCCCCGCCCGGGCCGGCTGCGGCGGATCGTGCCGCCGCTCGCCGCCGTGCTCTGGCTCATCCCGCTGGTCGTGCTGATCGCCACGTCGCTGCACACCCGTTTGGACGCCGCCGCCTCCGGCTGGTGGAGCCGGGCGCCGAGCCTGGACTCGTACCGCGAGGAGTTGGCCAGCTCGGAGCTGAGCCGTTCGCTGGGGCTGACGGCGGCGCTGGCCGCGGCGGTGACCGCCGTGGTGCTCGTGGTCGCGCTGCTCGCCGCGTACGCCCTGGCCTGGCTGGCGCCGCCCGGCGCGCAGGTGTCCGGCGTGCTCATCCTGGCCTCGGCGGTGGTGCCGACGCAGGTGGTGGCGGGCCCCATCAAGGAGATCCTGGACGCGGTGGGGCTCGCCGGCAGCGTTGTGGGCCTGGGTCTGGTGCACGTGGCGCTGGGGGTGCCGTTCGCGATCCTGTTGTTGCGCAACGCGCTCGCGGACGTGCCGCCCCGGCGGGTCCGCGAGGCCCGGCTGGCCGTCCGTCGTGAGTGGAGTGTGCTGTGGCGGCTCGCGCCGGCCACGGTCCCCGCGGTGGTGGCGGTGTGCGTGCTGGAGTTCGTCCAGGTGTGGAACGACTTCGTGGTGGGGTTGCTGTTCGGCGGCCCCGACGCCACCCCGCTCGGGTTGCTGCTGTACGGGCAGGCCCGGCAGTTCGTCACCGCCGGCGGGCCGCTCGCGGCCGGCTCGGTGATCGCCTCGGCGCTGCCGCTGGTGCTGGTCGTGGTGTTCCGCCGGCAGGTGGTCGCCGGCCTGGTCTCGGGGTCGATCCGGTGAGCGCGCCGGGCGGTTCCCCGCGCACGCCGCGCTGGCAGTGGGTGGTGACCGCGGCCATCGCGGCGGGCTCGTTCGTCAGCAGCATCGCCAGCAACGTGGTGGCGAACCTGGTCGGCAGCAACCTCAACGCGCTCACCTGGTCGTTCGTCGGGATGACCGCGCTGGGCGGCGGCGGCCTGGCGCTGCTGGACTGGCGCCGGCGCCGGCTCGCCCAGCAGCAGCGGGCGGCGGACCCGGCCGAGTCGGTACCGGAGCAGAGCCCGGGCGTGCCCACGGACCTGCCGTACACGTCGGGCTTCACCGGCCGCCGCGCCGACCTGGACTGGATCATCGCGGCGCTGGAGGACGAGCACGCGGTGGCCGTGGTGGGGCGCCGCGCCGTGGGCACCTCGACCTGCGCGGTGCAGGCGGCCAACGTGGTGCGGGACCGGTTCGACGAGGGCCCGGTGTACCTGGACCTGCGCGGCGCCGGCCGGCAGCTCAGCCCCCGCCAGGTGCTCGGCGCGCTGGGCCGCAAGCTCGGCACCCCGCCGCCGCGCTCGGCCCGCTGGCAGGATCTCCAGGCGGCCGGCGCCGCCATCCGCCACGCGCTCGCGGACAAGCAGACCCTGCTGGTGCTGGACAATGTGGCCTCCGACGCCCAGGTGCGCGCCCTGCTCCCGCCCGCGCCGAGTTGCCGGCTGCTGTTCGCCGGCTCGCCGCAACTGACCACCTTGGACGGTGTGGCGATCCGCTGGCTGGAGGAGCCGGACGCCCGGGACGCGGTGGAGATGTTCGCGGCGGCGGCGCACGACGGCGGCATCGGCCGCACCCGCCGCGCCGACCCGCGCACCGACCCGGCGGTCGGCGAACTGGTCGAGTTGTGCGGGCGGCAGCCGCGCATCGTCCGCGCGCTGGGGTACCGGTCCGCCCGGCACGGGTGGCGCACCGACGAGTTGCTGGCCACCCTGCGCCGCGCGGTGGTCGCGCCGCCGCACCTGCCGGTCCCGTACGCCGAGGCGCTGGCCCTGCTGACCCGGCGGGACTCCGCCTACCGGGCGCTGAGCCGCCCGGGGCGACGGCTGTTCCGGCTGCTGTCGCTGGCACCCCGCCCGCTGGGCCGGGAACCGATCGCCGCGCTGACCCGCTGGCCCGTCGGCAAGGTGGGCCAGTTGCTGGACGAGTTGGCCGCCGGCGCGTTCGTCGCCTCCGCCGAGGGCGACCGCTACCACGTGCGGCCCCTGCTGGCGGCGCTGGCCCGGCTGCATCTGCGCGATGACGAGCCCGCCCGGCGCCGGGTCCGCGCGCAGGCGGGGCTGGTCCGGCACCTGGCCCGCCGGGCCGAGCGGCTGGCCGCCACGCTGGCCGTCGCCGCCGTCCCCGGACCGGCCGGCCTGCACCTGGACGACGACCCGGACGACTGGTTCACCCTCAACCACGACCTGCTGCGCGAGCTGGTGGTCAACGCCGCCGGCCCGCCCGGCGTCGGCGACCCGCTGCCGCGCACGCTGCGCCGCTGGTGGTTCCGGCTCGCCGCCGCGCTGTGCCTGTGGTACGCCCACGAAGACGATCTCGCGCACTGGGAGGAGGTCTGCGTCGCGGTCCTCGGCACCCCCACGGCGGGCGACCGACCCACGGTGGCGGGCTGGGCGCACAACGAGATCGGCGTGATCCGCCGCCGCCGCGGCGACCCCCGGGGCGCCACCGCGGCGCTCACCCTGGCCGTCACCGAGCGCCCGCGCCGCGGCCAGGGCCAGGCCGGCACCAACCTCGGCCTGGCCCTGCTCGACCAGGGCGACGTCGACCTGGCCATCGAGTACCTGGAACGCGCCCGCCGGCACCGCTCCCCCGCCGACCGGGCCGGGCAGGGCCTGACGGAACTGGGGCTGGGCGCGGCGTACCTGGCCCGGGACGACGCCGCGCGGGCCCGCCACCACCTGGTCCGGGCGGCCAACACGTTCGACGGCATCGGCGAGCGGCGTGGGTACGCCGCCGCGCTGACCAACCTCGTCCTCGCCCAGTGGCGGCTGGGTGAGCACCTGGACGCGGCGCACGCCGGCGGGGCCGCCCTGGCCGAGTACGAGCGCCTCGGCGACGAGGCGGGCCGGGCCGCCGCCCTGCTCAACACGGGCGCCATGCTGGTCAGTGCGGACCCGCCGCGCGGCGACCGGGCGCACGACCTGCTCACCGAGGCCCGCCGGCTGCGCGAGCGGCGCGACCCGGACGCCGCCCTCGGGCGCACCCTGCTGTACCTGGGCGACGCCGCGCTCGCCGTCGACCGCCCCGAGCAGGCCCGCCGGTACTGGCAGGAGGCCGCCGACGTGGGCGAGGCGGTCGGGGACGACACCGCGCGCGCCGCGGCCCTGCTCCGGCTGGCCAGCTAGGCCGGACCGGTTCGATGAGGACCCGCGCGGAACAGAAGACTGCCCGCTCAACCACGGGGGAAGCTGAGCGGGCAGTCAGGATGGATAGTAGCGCCCATCGGCGCCCACCGCTGCCCCCGCGGCTGTCGGAAACCCGGTAATCTGCCGTCATTGGTGGCCGACCAGCCGAGCGGGAACCTGGCTTCTTGTGGGAGCCCGGCTGGCCCGTGGGGTGGCTAGAGTTCCGTTGACTTCGACCTGTCTGTGCTGCTGAGGAGGCCGGCCTACGGTGGCCGACGACCCGAACGACCGCGCCGCCGCCCCACCCGCCCGGCCCGACGCCCGCCCGCCCGCGCCGGTGGCCCCGCTGCCGCCGATGCCACCGCCGCCGCCGGTGCCGTCCCCGGCCATACCGGCGGACCGCGGCCCGCGCCACCTGGCCGGCGACGACGCGGCCCCGAGGGCGAAGGGGAGGCGCTCCCCTCCCGAGCAAGCCGCGCACAGCAAGGCCGCGAAGGCCCCCACCGCCACAACTGCGCCCGCCACAACTGCGCCCGGCCCGGCTGCGCCCGCCACGACTGCGCCCGGCCCGGCTGCGCCCGCCACGACTGCGCCCGGCCCGGCGAAGCCGGCCACCGACCCGCCCGCGAAAGCCACCGGGGACGCCACCCCGAAGGCCGCCGCCGGGGATGGCGACGACACGGCCGTCCTGCCACGGATCCCAGCCCAACCCGGCCCGCGCGACGAGCCGCGTCCAGAGGGACCGTCTACCGAGAAGCCACGCGCGAAGGACCCGAGCGCGAAGGACCCACGCACGAACGGACCGAGCACGAACGGACCAAGCGCGAACGGACCCAGCACAACGGACCCGAGCGCGAAGGGCCCGAGCGCAACGAGGCAGCGCACGAAGCGGCCCAGCACAACCGAGCCGAGCGCAATGGACCCGAGCGCAATGGACCCGAGCGCGAAGGACCCGAGCACAACCGAGCCGAGCGCGAAGAAGCAGAACACGAAGGGGCCCAGCACAACGGAGTCGAGCACAAACGGCCCGAGCACAAGCGGCCCGAGCACAAACGGCCCGAGGGCGGACGGACCACGCGTTCCGCCGCCGCGCCAGGACGGAGCGCGCGCAGCGGGGCCGCGCGCCGACGGGCCGGCGTGGGACGGGCCGACCGCGGCGATCCACTTCGACGTGCCGGCCGAGCCGGAGCGCGACCCGCAGTCCGGCGAGGACGGGCTGCGGTCGTGGTTCCGGCGGTACGGCTGGCTGGTGGCGGCCGGCGCGGTGGCGCTGGTCGTGCTGCTCGCCTCGTGGCCGCTGGTCTCCAACGCCGGGCTGCCCTGGTATGACGGGAGGCCGGAGGCGGTGGTGGCGCAGCCACCAACGCCGGTGCCGGCACCGGCGACCACCGAGGCGCCGACCGCCGCGCCGACGGAGAACGCGGCTCCCCCGGCGCCCAAGCGCACCAAGGCACCGCCCCGCAAGCCGTCGACCGCCGCGCCGACGGCTCCGGCCACCACGTCGGCGCCGGTGCTGCTCGGGCCGTCGAATGACAACGGACTTCAGCTGATGCTGATGACCTACTGCTACACGCAGCGTGGCATGCGGGAGGCGCAACTGCGCAGCGGTACCAACCCGGCGGAGGACAACTGGGAGTGCCGCACCCGCAACCGCCGGGAGCTGATCAACATGCGGGCGGCGTGCCAGTGGCGGTACGGCACCGACGCGGTGGCCCGCTACTCGGACCCGGCCAACGCCTACACCTGGCGCTGCTACCGCGACTGACGCCCCCGCGAGGGCCGGGAACCGAGGCCCTCAAGCCGGCGGGCAGATGGCGGGCGGTGGCGCGCCGAACGCCACCGCCCGCCCGCCGCCGCACCCCCGCCAGGGCTTCGGCGGCCCGGGCCTGCCGGGGCCCGGAGTATCGTGGTGGGCCGGCCGGGCGTTGGCCAGGCCGGCCGGCCCACCACTTTCTGCTCGGCCTGATCGTGGGTATCAGGCCGTCTGGGTCACCCTCCACGCGGTCAGCTCACGGCGCGGACGCCGCCAGTGAGGGTGAAGGCGGTCGGCTCGGCGGCGCTGCCGGTGCAGGTGCCGGTGAAGCCGACCGGGTTGGCGGCGCTCGGTGCGCGGGCGCCGTTGCGGGACATGGACGTCGCGGCCGCGCCGGCGCCGGACCGGGTCCGGGTCCGGGTCGCCGACCAGCCGCAGGCGCGGATCACCTTCAGGCCCATCGCCTGCGCGTCGACGAACACGCCGTTGACCATACGGTGACGAGTCTCTTCGCGAACACGCCGGACCTTTCCATCTGGTAGGGGTGCCCGGGCGGGGCGGTGGACCCCGCCCGGGCGGTGGTGCGGTGGGGTGCCTCCTAGCCGATCAGGGCGCCGTAGTCGGCCAGCGCCAGTGCGACGTCCGTCTGCGCCCAGAACCGGTGGTAGTTGAAGGTCGGGACGGGGCCGCCGTTCAGGTACGACTGAACCTTGGACCAGTCCGGGTCGCTCTTGTAGAAGGAACGGATGTCCAGGAAGGACTTGCCGGAGGCGATCACGTCACCGTTGGGCATCTTGCCGTTGAAGTTCGACGGCACGTAGAGGCCCTGGTGGGTGCTGCTGCTGTAGAGGTCGTCCAGGCGGTTGTAGTCCGCCTTGGTCTCCGGCACCGAGACACCCTTGGTGTCCTTGTGCTGGAGGATGCCGTCCAGCAGCCCCTTGGCGGTCGCCTTGGCCTGGGCGTGGTTGGCCTTGACGCCGTAGTAGATCAGCAGCCGCGCGTACGCGCCCGCCACCCCGACGTCGTTGGTGTAGTCCTGGACCGTGACGTGCAGGCCGCTGTTGTTCACGGTGCTGCTCGGCGAGCTCCAGTTGCCACCCGGCTGGCCGGTCCAGGTGAGGGTCGACGGGATCTGGTAGTTCGCGCTCCCGTTGGCGGTGGTGTTGGCCAGCGCCCAGGTGACCCACTTGTCCAGCACGGCCTTGGCCTTCGCGTCACCGGTCTTGTAGTAGTACTCCGCGACGCGCTCCAGGCTCCACGCCTGGAAGCCGAACCACTGGTTCGACGGCGGGTCGTGGTAAACCGGCTGCCAGTCGTACGCCAGCCCGTAGAAGGTCGGCGTGCCGGCCGGCGGGGTCTGGTACGAGCCACCCCAGCTGTTGGTCGCGCCGCCGGCGATCGCACCCTCGGAGGACTGCAGCCAGGTGTAGAACTCGATCTGCCGGCTGAGGCTGGTGGTCCAGTCCGTCTTGGCGCTCGGCGACCGCGGGGTCAGCTCCGGCACCTGGGACAGCGCCCAGGCCGCCATCGGGTTCTGGTACCCGCTGTGGTTGTGGCTGGAGCCGATCCGCCAGCTCCAGGCGCCGTCCAGCGCCGCGCCCCAGGCGTAGTACCAGGAGAGCAGGTAGCTGGAGCCGTCCTTGCCGGTGCCGGCCGCGCAGCTCGGCGAGGTGCAGCCGGGCTTCTTGAAGTACTTGTCGTACATCGCGTAGCGCAGGTAGTCACCCATCTTGGCGGCCTTGGTCACGCTGGCCGAGACCTGCGACGCCACGCCCTGCTCGGTCGCCCAGGACAGCGCCCAGTAGGCGGCCTGCACGGCCCGTGCGTCGGCGTCCGGCGCGTTGGTGAACTTCCACTGCTTGGCCGGGTTCGAGTCCTGGGCGAACAGCGGACCGTAGCCGTTGGGGCCACCGAAGGCGAACGTTTCGCAGGACGGCTGCGGGATGGTCTCGAAGACCGACTCCTGCGGGCCGCGCTGGTAGGTGTTGATGTACGCCACCCGGGTGGTCTTGTCGCCGCACTTGCCGAAGCCGTACGTGTTGTCCACGTCCAGCAGCCAGTGCATGCCGTAGACGTCACCGTTGCCGTAGGTGCTGGTCAGCTCGCTGTAGAGCGGGTCCTGCCCGGTCTTGACGTTCGTGTCGAACGCGACCGGGTACTGGTCTGGGTAGTCCTTCTCCGGGGCGTACTGCGCCGGGGAGGAGGCGTTGTAGCCGCCCCACTTGTAGTCCGAGCCGCTGGGGATGATGTACTTCTCCATCGTCGCCCAGGCGTTGTTGAACGGCGTCCAGTTCTTGGTGATGCGGCCGTACTGGGCCTCCAGGAACAGCCAGTAGCTGAACGCCTCGGACGTGGTCTCGTGACCGTGGTCCGGCGCCTCGACCATGAACGTCTCGACCGAGTGGTACGGCACGCCCTCCGGGCTGAAGTAGCCGTTGGCCGGCGCCTTCAGCTTGTTGTACAGCTCCAGGAACTCCTGGGTGTACGTGCTGCCGCTGGGGCCGTCGTCGTCCGCCTCGGTGGCGGTGATCGTCGCCGAGGTGTACCCGGTGGCGCTCGCCGTGATCGTCGCCGTGCCGTTCGTGGTGTCGGCGTCCTGGGCCGCGGAGACGGTCACGTTGACGCCGGTGTTCCAGTTCGCCGAGGTCAGCGTGACGCTGGTCGGCGAGACGGTGATGTCGGGGTCACCGGTCTTGGTCAGCGTGACCGGCACGTTCGCCGTCGGGGCGGCGGACAGCTTGAGGTTCACCGTGGAGCTGCCGCCCTCGGGCACGGTCACCGAGGTCGGCGCCGCGATGATCGAGGGTCCGCTGGGCGCCACGACGGTGAAGCTCTTCTCGTCGATCGCGGTCAGCGCCGGGTTGCCGTTGTCGTACGCGCGGGCCTGCACGGTGTAGTCACCGGCGGGCAGCGCGGTCAGGGTGTACGAGTACGGCGCGGTCGTGTCGGTGTTGACCAGCATGCCGTTGCGGTAGAACTCGACCTTGGTGATCGAGCCGTCGGGGTCGCTGGCGGTGGCGGTCAGCGGCACGTCGGCCGGGGCGGTCTTGGTGCCGGCCGGCACGGTCAGGGCCACCGTGGGCGGTTGGTTGGTCTGGGCGGCCCCGCAGGTGGTGCCGTTCACCGAGAAGGAGGTCGGCGGGGGGTTGCTGCCGCTCCACGCGCCGTTGAAGCCGATCGAGGTGGACTGGCCGTTGCCGAGCTGCCCGTTGTAGGACATGTTCGTCGCGGTCACGGTGGAGCCGCTCTGCGTCCAGTTCGCGTTCCAGCCTTGGTCGACGCGCTGGGTGCTCGTGGGGAAGGTGAACTTGACCGTCCAGTTCTGCCACGCGTCACCCTTGTTGGTGACCGTCATGTTCGCGGTGAACCCGCCGGGCCAGTCGTTGGTCGAGTAGACCACGTCGCACCCGGGCGCGGCGAAGGCGACGCCGCCGGGCGCGGCGGCGATCCCTCCCGCGACCAGGGCGCCGGCGGCCAGCATGGCCACCCGGCGCCATCTCGGACTGAGTTTCATCTGCTCGCTACTCCTCGCGGACCTGAGCGGAGCCGTGCGGCTCCGGCGAAGCGCCTCCGGCGCGGTACGTGGAGCGGGCGCGGGTACGAAGGCGCCTGGGGGAAAAAGGGGATGGACCCGTCCCGGACCGGGATCAGCGGCGGTTCACGCCGACCAGGGGGTTGTGGTCGGGGGTGTCGGAAGGAGGCTCGCCGTCCGGAAAGTCGGATGCCCTCGGCGGTCCTGCGCGCAGTGTCTGGCTCCCGGCTGCGACTAGTTCGACAGTTTTCCATGGGAGCGCTCCCGAGGCAAGTGGGAGCGCTCCTCCGTCCACTGAGGATGATTGGCGACCGGGTTGACCAGCGCCGGAAGGTCATTTTGATGCACGCCGGGGTTTCGCCGATGTTTCGATCTCATTTTGGGTCTTTCACATCGGCGTGACGCCGGCTACAGTCGCATCAACGTCGATGGGAGCGCTTCCATTGACGGATGTTGAAGTCACGGAGGACATGGCTGCGACCGACACCGCAGCTAGCGTCCGAACCGTGCGACTGGCGGCGGGCCAGCCCGGACTCCGCCATCAGCCGACCCACTACCCGGTCGAAGGGAGGTGGAAGCAGAGCCACTCGCGTGGCCCGGCTCCCGCGCGGCACGCACCACCGTGGAGGCAGACCCGCATCGGTGCGTGTGAACTACCCGGTAGGGGCGGGGATTGCCCTCCCCGCCCCTACGCTACCTTCTCCCGGCACCCACTGGCATCAACGACGGGCCAGGAATGTCCGGCCCGTCCGGGCCGCTGCGCGTCGCGTCAGCCCGAACGGCCCCTCGCCACCAGTCGGGTGATCCACCCACCCCCGCCCCTGTTCAATCGCCCCGGATACGCTTACCCTTACGCTTGGGAGCGCTCCCAATGCTCCGCTCCCGATGCTTCGAGGCGACTGACCCCCTCCGAGGAGAACGAGATATGGCCGTAGACAACCGGCGGCACCAGCTGCACCGCGCTCCGTCCGCCGGCGGTGGTGGCCCGGCCACCGGTGGTGATACGGCCCCCACGGTCGCCGCGCCGACGGTGGAGCACGCGCCCGTGCTCGCCGCGACCACCGCCGCGGTGCCCCTCGGCAGCCCCACCCCGGCGGCGCTGACCACCCCCGCGCCCAACGGTTCCGGCGAGGGCGCCGACGGCCACCGCACCCCGGACCCGCTGCACGAGCCTCACCTGGGCCTGCGCTTCCCCGACGGCTTCGGCTGGGGCGCGGCCACCTCCGCGTACCAGATCGAGGGCGCGTCGAAGGAGGACGGCCGCGGCGAGTCGGTCTGGGACACGTTCAGCCGCACCCCGGGCAAGGTCGCCAACGGCGACACCGGCGACGTGGCGGCCGACCACTACCACCGGTACGTCGAGGACCTCAACCTGATGAAGGAGTTGGGGCTGCGCTCGTACCGGTTCTCGATCTCCTGGTCCCGGGTGCTGCCCGACGGCTCCGGCCAGGTCAACCAGCGGGGCCTGGACTTCTACCGCCGGCTCGTGGACGGCCTGCACGAGCGGAACATCCAGCCGATGGCGACGCTGTTCCACTGGGACCTGCCGCAGGTGCTGCACGACGCCGGCGGCTGGGAGAACCGCGACACCGCCTACCGGTTCGCCGACTACGCCGATCTCGTCTACCGGGCCCTCGGCGACCAGGTGCCGACCTGGCTGACCGTCAACGAGCCCAAGACGGTCGTGCAGAACGGCTACCTGCGCGGCTCGCACGCCCCCGGCTTCGCCGACGCGGACCGGGCCTACCTGGCCGCCCACCACCTCCAGCTGGCCCACGGCCTGGCCGTGCGGGCCATGCGCGCCACCGGCATCGCCAGCCGCATCGGGCCGGCGCTGAACCTGCACCCCTGCTACCCGGCCGACCAGAGCGCCGAGTCCCGCGCCGCCACCGAGCTGTACGACGGGTACGAGAACCGCCTCTACCTGGACTCGATCCTGCGCGGCCACTACCCGCAGGACGTGCTGGACGACCTCGGTCCGGGCAGCCCCATGGTCCGGGCGATCCAGGACGGGGACCTGGAGCTGATCTCGGCGCCGGTGGACCTGCTCGCGGTGCAGTACTACACACCGATATACGTGACCGCCGCCGGCGAGATCACCCAGAAGTGGCCCACGTCGATGGCGTTCTGGCAGCAGATCTACCCGGACGGCATGTACGACATCCTGACCCGGGTCACCCGCGACTACGGCGCCATCCCGCTCACCATCACCGAGAACGGGCTGCCCTGCCCGGACCAGCTCGACGCCAACGGCGCCGTGGACGACCCGAGCCGGGTCGCCTTCCTGCGCGACCACCTCGCCGCCACGCACCGCGCGATCGCCGACGGCGTTCCGTTGGAGAGCTACCACGTGTGGTCCCTGCTGGACAACTTCGAGTGGGAGTGCGGCTACGAGCAGCGCTGGGGCCTGATCTACGTGGACTACGCCAGCCAGCAGCGGATCTTCAAGCGCAGCGCCCACTGGTACCGTCAGGTGATCGCCAACAACGCCGTCTGATCCCCCGGAGAGCCGGCTTGAGCAGCAGCAGCACCAAGCGGCGCGCCTCCGCGGCGGAGCTGCACGCGCTGACCGCCCGCGCCTTCGGGCCGGGCGGTCAGCTCACCTCCGCGGTCGAACTGACCGAGGGCTCCTACAACGCCGTGTACGCGGTGACCGTCGACGACCGCCCGCTCGTCCTCAAGATCTCCCCGCCGCCCGGGCTGAAGCTGCTCACCCACGAGGTCGACCTGCTGCGCACCGAGGTCGAGTACTACCGGCGGGCCGGGCCGGCGGGCACGCCGGTCCCCGAGGTGGTGTACGCCGACCATGATCGGTCCGTCATCGAGTGCGACTTCATGTTCATGAGCCGGGTCGACGGGGTGCCCCTGAACGGCGCCGGCCTCGCGGGTTCCGTGCTGGCCGACCTCCGGCGCCGGATCACCACGATCGCCTGCCGGGCGCACCGCGTCACCGGCACCCGCTTCGGGTACCCGCAGCGCGGCAGCCGCACCTGGCAGACCACCTGGCGGGGCGCCTTCGGCGCGATGATCGACGACGTCCTGGCCGACGCCGCCCGGCTGGGCAGCACCCTTCCGGCACCACCCGACCGCATCGCCGCCCTGCTCCGCCGCCACGCGGACGCGCTCGACGAGGTGCGCCGCCCCGCCCTGGTCCACTTCGACCTGTGGGACGGCAACGTGTTCGTCACGCCGTCCGCGTCCGGTGGCTGGGAGGTGGCCGGGCTGATCGACGGCGAGCGCGCCTTCTACGGCGACCCGCTGGCGGAACTGGTCAGCCTGGCCCTGCTCCGCGACCTGCCCGACGCCCCCGAGGTGCTGGCCGGCTACACGGACGCGCACGGCACGGAGGTCGACCTGGACGGTGCCGAAGGGCGCCGCATCACCCTCTACACCAGCTACCTGTACCTGATCATGGCGATCGAGGGGGCGACCCGCGGCTGGGCCGGCCCGGAGCAGGAGGAACGCGAGGCGGGCATCCGCGGTCTCCTGGACGCCCAACTCGCCCGCCTCTGACCCGCGCGCACCGGTACGCCGGTCATGACGGGCACGGTCACGCGGTGTGGCGCGTCCCGCCGTGCCCGGCGCGACCGGGTTACCGGGGTAGCGCCTGCTGTAGTTCGGCGCGCAGCGCCGGGGTCAGCATCTCGCCGGCCTGCTTGGCCAGCCGCGCCATCTCGTAGCCGACCACGCCGATGTCCGCGTCCGCGGCGGCGAGGGTGGCCAGGATGGAACCGTCCCGGATGGACATGACGAGGAAGAAGCCGCGCCCCATCTCGACGACGGTCTGCTTCACCTCGTCGCCGTCGAACATCTGCGCCGCGCCGTTGGTGATGCTGTACAGGCCGGAGGTGACGGCGGCCAGCTTGTCGGCGTGGTCACGCGGAAGGTGGTCGGAGACCGCCACCAGCAGCCCGTCCGAGGAGACCACCACGGCGTGTGCCACGCCCGGCACGCGCTCCGCGAACGCGCTCACCAGCCAGGACAGGTCGCGGGCCTGCTGACTCAAGGTTTTCACGGGTGCTTAGTCCTCCTCGCTACCCGCGCCACGCCACGGCGCAGGTCCTGACGTGCTGGCATCTTCGGCCTCCGCCCGGCGTACGCCGCCGTAGAACCGGGACAGGACACCACCGATGGCCATGGGGTCCGGGTCGTCCCGCTGCGCCGGCACGCGGGGGGCCGCGGCGGTGTCCTGCGGGAGCTGCGCCATGGGTACCCGCAGGGGCAGCCCGGACGACGCGGTGCCGCCGGTGATCGGCACCGCGGGCGGCGCCGCGCCGGCGAACTGGCCGCCGGCGGCCGGCGGGACCGGCACGCCGCTGATCGGCGTGCCGCCGGCCGACTGCTGGGGGTGCCCGCCACCCGCCGCGGCGGCGCCGTACCCGGCCTGCGGCGACCCGTGGCCCGCGGGCCGGGCGAGGCCGTTGCCGCCGCGCGCGCCGGCACCGGATCGCCCGCTGCGGGACCACCAGGCGCTGCGCGCGTCGGGGTCGTCGCCGCCGGCGGCGGCGATGCCGCGGCGCCCGGAACGGCCCAGCGGCAGCCGGCTCAGGCCGGGCGCCGAGGGCACGGCCGGCGCGGTGATCTGCGCGGTGGCGGTTGCGCTGGCCGGCAGGACGGCCGCGGCGAGCGCGCTGATGCCGGGGCGGACGACCCCGCGGCCGACGCCCGGGCGCTGCTCCAGGGTGACCAGGTTGGGCGGCAGCTCGACGGAGGCGACCACACCGGGGTCGGCCCCGCGCAGCCGGACCGTGACGCCGTGCCGGGCGGCGATGTGGCTGACCACGAACAGGCCCATCCGCTCGGAGGCGGCCACATCCGCGGCGGGCGGGGCGGCGAGCACCTCGTTGGCCTCGACGAGGGCGCGCTCGCTCATGCCCAGCCCCTCGTCGGCGATCTCGATGAACGCGCCGCCGACCCGGGTCTGCTGGCCGGTGATCAGCACGGGGGTGGTCGGCGGGGAGAACGAGGTGGCGTTCTCCAGCAGCTCGGCCAGCAGGTGGACGAGGTCGGCCACCGCGTGCCCGGCCACGTGGGGGTTGTCCGCGATGTCGTGCCGGACCCGGGTGTACTGCTCTATCTCGCCCATCGCGGCGAGCACCGCGCTGGGCAGCGACACCGGGGCGCTCCACCGGCGGGCGGCCTCGGTGCCCGCCAGGACCAGCAGGTTCTCGTCGTTGCGGCGCATCCGGGCGGCCAGGTGGTCGAGGCGGAACAGGTTGTGCAGCTGGTCCGGGTCGCGCTCGTCACGCTCCAACTCGTCCAGCAGCTCCAGCTGCCGCTCGACCAGGACCTGGCTGCGCCGGGCCAGGTTGACGAACATCGCGTTGACGTTGCGCCGCATGGTGGCCTGCTCGACCGCGAGGTGCACGGCGCTGCGGTGCACGGCCGTGAACGCCTCCGCCACCTCACCGATCTCGTCCGCGGAGCGGACCGGGCTCTCCCGCACCGCCACCTCGGGGACCTCGGCGCGCACCGAACTCAGCCGCTGGAGCAGCTCCGGCAGCTCGCCGTCCGCGACCCGCAGGGCCTGGTGGCGCAGCCGGAGCAGCGAGGCGGCCATCGACCGGCCGATCGCGACGGAGGTCAGCAGGGCCAGCGCCAGCACCGCCAGGATCACGGCGGTGGCCAGCAGGGTGCGCCGGGTCTGCGCCGAACTGCGCGCCCCGGCCACGTCCGTCACCCGGCTGACCAGGCGCTGCTCGACCTGCCGGGTCAGATCCTGCTGGGTGGTGCTGGCGGTCCACCACTCGTCGTTGCCGACCGGGACCCGGCCGCGACCGGTGCTGTCCACCAGCGTCTGGGCGAGCCGGCCGGTGTCGTACACCGCCTTGCCGCGCACCAGGTCGTCGTAGACGAACACCTGGTTGGTGGGCGAGCTGCCGCGGAAGCTGACCAGCGCCTGCACGTACTGGCCGCGCAGGTCGGCGACGTCCACGTAGTCGCCCGGCTGGTAGCGGCGGGCGGCGGTGACCGCCGCGACCCGGCCCCGCAGCCGCGAGGCCAGCTCCTTGGTCCGGCCCATCGCGATCAGGCCGTTCTGCGCCTCGATCAGGTCGGTGTGCCCGCTGCCCGGCGAGGGCGTGCCGAGCAGGGCCAGCAACGCGTCGTCGAGCTGCGCGTAGTAGTCGTAGGCGCCGAGCGCGCCGATGGCGTTCGTGCGGACCCCCTCGCGGACGGCGGTGAGCTGGCCGAGCCAGTTGTTGGCCAGCGCCCACGCCTCCCGCCAGGCCGCCGTGTCCGGCTGCGCGTCGGCGACCCGGGCGCGCAGGTCGGCGATCGCACCGTCCACATTGGTGTACTGCTCGGCGAGCAGGTTCCCGAGCTTGCCGGTGTCCCGCTGCGGCTCGGGCAGCGGCAGGAGGGCGCCGAGGCCGGCGAGGGTGGTGTCCCGCTCGTCCTGCACCTGGTGGACCAGTGTGGTGATCGGCCCGGCCAGCCGGACCTGCCGCTCGAACTGGTTGAGCGTCTGGGCCTCGTCGGCCAGCGCGGTGACCTGGATGGCGGCCAGCACCAGGAACGCCAGCGAGGGCACCAGCAGCACGGCGATCAGCTTGTTGGGCACCCGCCAGTCGCGGACCCGCAGGCGGGAGCGGGGCGGCCGGGCCGGGCCGGGCGGTGGTGCGCTGGCCGGACCGCCGCCCGGGACGCTGGCCGGGGTGCCGCTCCGGGCGCCGGTCAACCGGAGGCCGAACGACGCGTCCTCACCGGAAGCCGGCGTGGACGCCTCGCGCTCCGGTACACCGGTTCGCCGCCGGCGGTGCGGGCTCACTCCAATGCCCATTCCCTCGGATCCGGGGACGGCAGCCGCCACGCCTCCCACCCTTCCTGTCCACCGGCCCGATCCTGGGCGCACGAGCCACGCACGTCGGCGCGCATACCATCCAACCAGCATCAGCCGAAGTGTCAACGGCACCTTGGGCTACATTTCCGGCCGACCGTGCGGTCGGGCGGCCAGCCGGGCGGCGCCCACCGCACCGACCTCGGGCTGATCGTTGTCGGTCACCAGCCGCGGCGCAAGGGCCGACCGGAATGCCCGCCGCCACCACGCGGAGGCGGCCACCGCGCCGCCGCCGAGCACCACCCCCACCCGCCCATCGACTGTGGACTCGATCACAGTCAGGTCGTCGGCGATCCGCCGGCAGACTCCGTTGAGGAGCGCGGCGAGCAGATCCACCCCGGCGGTCGCCAGGCCGATGCCGCGCAGTTCGCCGGAGCCGGCGGGGGCGCGGCCGGGCGGCCGGTCGCCGGCCAGCCGGGGGTCGGCGGGCAGGGTGCACGCCGGATCGATATCCGCCAACGCCTCCTCCAGCGCCGGGCCCTCCGGCAGCCGCAGCACCCGCCGCGCCCAGGCGTACAGATTCCCGCCGCTGGAATAGGCGACGCCGGTGACGATGCGACCGTGGTCCACCCGGTACCGCCAAAGGGCCGGCGGCAGCGGCGGCAGCGCGGCACCGGCCGGGGCGGGCTGGATCAGCCGCACCGCGGCCGACGTGCCGACGGTGACCGCGGCCCGGTCCGGGGTCAGGCAGCCCGAACCGGCGTTGGAGGCGGCACCGTCCCCGACCGGGGGCGCCCACGCGACGTCACGCAGCTCCGGCCAGCGGGCCGCGAACCGGGCGGCGAGCCGGCCGTGCCAGCCGGGCGGCGCGATCGGGGGCAGCCGCCGCGGGTCGACGCCCGCCAGGGCGCGCGCCTCCGCGTCCCACTCCATCGTGGACAGTTCGAGCAGGCCGGTGCCGGAGGCGACCGAGACCGACGTGGGCACGGGCGCGCCGAGCAGCGCGCCGAGGACGAACTCCGGCAGGCCGACGAAGCCCGCCGGCGTGGCCGCCAACCGGGCGGTGAGCCACGGGATCCGCACCGTCCAGTACAGACCGTGATGCCAGGCGCCGGTGCGGCGGTGGAAGTCCTCCGGATCGGCCGGGCCGGGCGCGCCGGGCGGCGGCTCCGGGCGGCTGTCCAGCCACGTCAGCACCGGACTCATCGGCTCGCCCGCGGCGTCCACCGGCAGCACCGAGTGCCACTGCGTCGAGGTGGCCACCAGCGACACGCCCGCGAGCCGACCGGCGGCGGACAGTTCGTCCAGGCACTCGACCAGCGCGGCGAGGTACCGGCGCGGATCCAGCGTGCCGGCGCCCTCCCGGTCGACCTGGACGAGGGCGGAGCGGCGGGCGAGCGCACCCGGTACCGGGGCGGCGGCGGCGTCGAGCACCAGGGCGCGCACCGACGAGGTGCCGAGGTCCAGGGCGAGAACGTTCATCGCCCGCCACGCTATCGCCCGTGCGGGCGGCGGTGGGCTGGTGCCCGTTGTAGAGTGTCGGCATGCCCGCGCGTTTGAACTCCTGGTGGCCCGCCCGACCGGCGGCCCACCCGACCCGCGCGTAACGTTCCCGACGCGGCCGCCCGATGAGGCGGCCGCCGTGAGTCCTTCGGGCAGCACCGGGCGCCGAGCCAGCGGCCCCCGCCCGTAAAGGACCGCCGTGACCCTGCTCGACACACTCCTCACCACGATCGCCGCCGGCGCCGACCCCGGCCCGTTCGCGCTGCTGCACCGCGAGGGCAGCGACG
Source organism: Rhizomonospora bruguierae (assembly GCF_018397995.1). Taxonomy (GTDB): domain Bacteria; phylum Actinomycetota; class Actinomycetes; order Mycobacteriales; family Micromonosporaceae; genus Rhizomonospora; species Rhizomonospora bruguierae. Next base: position 1,852 of record NZ_BBQH01000087.1, on the reverse strand, counting down.
ACCTGGAGGTCTTCACCGGCACCGCCGCCCCGGTCGGGCGGCTGGGCGCCGTGCCGCTGCCCACCGCGGGCGCCCCCGGCCCCCGCACCCTGGCCGTCATCCCGTACCGGCAGATCTCCGAGCGCGGCTTCGCCTGCGTGGACGACGGACTGCCGCTGGAATGCCTGGTCATCGACGCCGCCGAGCGGGTGCCGCTGCCGGCCGCCCGGTCGGCGCTGCCGGCCGGCGAGATCGCCACCGCCGGCGGCGGCTTCGAGATCGACGACGACGCCTACGCCCGGACCGTCGAGCGGGTGCTGGCCGAGGAGATCGGCACCGGCGAGGGCGCCAACTTCGTCATCCACCGCGCGTTCACCGCCCACCTCGACGGACCGCCGCTGGCCGCGGCGGTCCGCGCGCTGCGCCGGCTGCTCGTCGGCGAACGCGGCGCGTACTGGACGTTCCTCGTGCACACCGGCGGCCGCACGCTGGTCGGCGCGAGCCCGGAGCGGCAGGTCAGCGTCGAGGACGGGCTGGTCATGAAGAACCCGATCAGCGGCACCCACCGGCACGGCCCGGCCGGCGCCGACCCGGACGCGCTGCTGCGCTTCCTCGCCGACCGGAAGGAGACCGACGAGCTGTACATGGTCCTCGACGAGGAACTGAAGATGATGGCGACCGTCGCGGACCGGGGCGGCCAGGTCGTCGGCCCGTACGTGAAGGAGATGGCGCACCTGACGCACACCGAGTACCTGCTGGCCGGGCGGGGCTCGCTGGACGTGCGGGACGTGCTGCGCGAGACGATGTTCGCCCCGACCGTCACGGGCAGCCCGATCGAGAACGCTTGCCGGGTCATCGCCCGGCACGAGGGAACCGGCCGCCGGTACTACTCCGGCGCGGTCGCCCTGCTCGGCTACGACGGGGCGGGGCGGCAGTCGCTGGACTCGGCCATCCTCATCCGCACCGCCGAACTGACCGCGGACGGCCGGGTCCGGGTGCCGGTCGGCGCCACGATGGTGCGGCACAGCACCCCGGCGGGCGAGGTCGCCGAGACCCACGCCAAGGCGGCCGGCGTGCTCACCGCCCTGGGCCTGCACCCCGCCGCCCCGGCCCGGCCGGCGGACCGGCCGGACCGGCTCGCCGACGACCCCCGGATCGCCGCCGCGCTGGCCGCCCGCAACACCGATCTGGCCCGCTTCTGGCTGGCGGAGCGCGAGCCGGACGCGCTGCACCTGCCCGCGCTCGTCGGTCGGCACGTGCTCATCGTGGACGCCGAGGACTCGTTCACCGGCATGCTCGCCCACGTCCTGCGGGCCCTCGGCCCGCGGGTGACGCTGCGCCCGTACACCGGGATCGGCGACCTCACCGGCTTCGACCTGGTGGTGGTCGGCCCCGGCCCGGGCGATCCGCGGGACGGGGCGGACGCCAAGATGCGCGCGCTGCGCCGCCTGGTCCGGGATCTGCTGGCCACCCGCCGCCCGGCGCTCGGCGTCTGCCTGGGCCACCAGGTGCTCGCCGCGCACCTGGGATTGCGGATGCACCGCCGCACCGCCCCCTATCAGGGCCTCCAGCGGGACGTGGAGATGTTCGGCAGCACGCGGCGGGTGGGCTTCTATTCGACGTTCACCGCGCTGGCCGACGAGGACGAGGTGGCGACCGGGTACGGGCGCGTCCGGCTGGCCCGCGACGCGGGCGACGGCGCGGTGCACGCGCTGCGGGGAGAGTTTTTCGCGGGCGTGCAGTTCCACCCTGAGTCGGTGCTCAGCCGGGACGGGGTGGCCGTCCTGTCGGACCTGCTCCCCGCGCTCCTGCCCGCCACCCTGCCGGCGCCGTGACACGAGCGGCGCGGGCGGCGCGGGCGGCGCGGGCGGCG
>NZ_BBQH01000086.1 GCF_018397995.1 Rhizomonospora bruguierae | reverse complement strand
CAGCGGGGGGGCGGACGACGCGGCCGGGGCCATCGCGTCCCGGGCGGTGCCGCTGCCGTTCGAGCCGTGCGCCACGGTCGCGTTGCCGAACCCGGAGAAGGAGCCCAGCGCGGGGCCGCCGCCGAAGGCGCTGGCCGCCGGGGCCAGCAGCGGTTGCGCGGGCTGGCTACCCAGCTCCCGGCGCGGGCCGGCGCTGAGCTCGGCGACCGGCGGGCGGGGGCGCAGCGGGGCGCCGTCGCGCATCCGCGAGCGGGGCAGGACCAGCAGCGGGGTGGGCAGCGTGACGTACGCCATGGTGCCCATGCCCGGTTCGCAGCGCAGCTCCACCCGGATGCGGTGGCGGGCGGCGAGCCGGCCCACCACGGCCAGGCCCATCATCCGGAACGCGGTGATGTCCACGGCCGGCGGCTCGGCCAGCCGGGCGTTGAGCCGGCCGACCTGGTCGGCCGGCATGCCCAGGCCGCGGTCCTCGATCTGGATGATGACGTGGTCGCCGACCCGGCGCGCCTCGGCGACCACCGCGGCGGTGGGCGGGGAGAACCGGGTGGCGTTGTCGAACAGCTCGGCGATCAGCCGCACGACATCGTTGACGGCCGCGGGGACCACGGCCACGTCGGTGTCGACGGTGCCGAACTCGATCCGCGCGTACTGCTCCACTTCGGACTGTGCGGCGCGCAGCACGTCCACGACGAGGGCGTCCTCGTCGCGCGGCGGGCTGGAGTCGGCGCCGGCCAGGACGAGCAGGTTCTCGTCGTTGCGGCGCATCCGGGTGGCCAGGTGGTCCAGGGCGAACAGCCGGGACAGCCGTTGCGGGTCCTCCTCGCCGCGCTCGATGTCGTCCAGCTGCTCGATCATCCGGTCCACCAGCGACTGGCTGCGCCGGGCCAGGTTGAGGAACATGGCGGAGACGCTGGTGTTCAGGGCGGCCTGCTCGGCGGCGACCCGGACCGCCTCCCGGTGCACGACGTTGAACGCCTGCGCCACCTGGCCGATTTCGTCCCGGCCGTGCAGCTGGATCGGGTCGCGCACCTGAGCGGCGATCTGCTCGGGGGTGTGTTCGCCGAGCGCGTCGGGGTTGCCGAGCCGGGCCACGGTCTCCGGCAGGTCCCGGTTGGCCACGGTCAGCGCGCCCTCGCGCAGCCGGCTCAGCGACCGGACCAGGCTGCGGGCCAGCAGCAGCGCGAGCGTGATGGCCAGTGCGAGCAGCAGCAGCACCGCGGCGGACTCGATGACGACCTGGCGCAGCACCGAGTCGCGCAGGTCGCTGGCGTGCTGCACGAGGGCGTCGTCCAGCCGCTGCTGGACCCACCGGACCAGGTCGACGACCGCGCCGAGGGCCTGGGACGCGTCCTGCGACGTGATCAGCGGGGTCTTGTTCGCCGAGCGGCGGATCTTCGTCTCGGCCTGGTCCGCCAGGACCAGCGCGTCGCCGGCGACCGTGCCCTCGACCAGCCGGCGCTGCTCGGGGGAGGCGGCGAGGTTGAACTGGAGCAGCGCCTCCTGCTGGCCGGTGAGCGCGGCCAGGAACGCCGCGAGGTCCTCGTCGTCGAGTTGGCCGGCGCGCAGGCTCACCACCGCCACGGCCTGGGCCCGGCTCAGCTCCGCCTTGGTCTTGCTGAGCGCGGCCACGGCGCGCATGGTCTCGGCCAGGTCGTTGTCGCCGGCGATCTGGCCGACGGACTCCTGGTAGGACACCAGTTCGTCGATGACCACGCCGTACCGCAGCACCGACTCGGCGGCGCCGATGCCCTTGCCCTCGAGCACCTCCTGGCGCAGCGTGCCGAGCGTGGTGATCTCCTGGTCCAGCCGGGTCACGCGCTCGCGCACCAGGTCCGGGATGCTGCCCAGTTTGGCGCGCTGGGCGGTGTAGGCGGTCACCGCCGAGTCGGTGCGCTGCACCTGCTGGTTGAACGGCTTGGGGTCGCGCCCCGCGCTGCCGCCGCCGAGCAGGTCGGCCGCGGCCATTCGCTCCCGGTGCAGTTCGTGGGAGAGCGCCGAGGCCTTCGAGGAAAGGGTGGCCAGCGAACGTACCAGTCCGGCGTCGCCGGCGCGCTGTCCGCTGTCCACCAGTCGCGCCGTGGCCAGGCCGGCAACCGCCAACAACGGAATGACCAGCACAAATGCGAGTTTGGACCCGAGGCTGGCATCGCGCAGCCAGGGCCGCAGGCCACGGTCATTGTGCCGTGCGGCCTTTGACGTCGCTCTGGTAAGCGACGGGATCCGACCGGTCAACGTGCGTCCTCCGTCCACGGGTGCCGGCGGTCTGCAGCGCCTCGCCGTCCAAGGGGCAGGGCGAGGGGGCGCCGTGAGGCACGACGGGGATTCCACCATGCCGTGGGCCCGGAAGGAAGCCTCAGGGTTGCAGAAAAAGGTCACGCGGCACGAAACCGTTGGCCCGTCGGGCATGACGGAAATCGAATTCACGGGGTATGAGCAGGCATAACGCGAGGCGTCGAAAAAGCCTGACCTTTGTCGTATAGCAATGATCTTCTTGTTCGGGTTTCCGAGGGTTACACCGCGCGGCCGTCGGAACGGGAGATCGGGGAATAGGCGGCCTTGACCGGTGCCCACTCCCTTGGCAAGGTGGGTGCGCCACAGCGGACAAGTCCGATGTGACGGTCTCGGCCCCTGCCGCACCGCGGGCGGGCCCCGCCCGGTCACTTTCCCGGCAGTCCCGCGCGTTAGGGCCGGCGTCAGGCGCCACGGTCCATCCGTACCCACCCCGGAGGAGAAGTTGAAGACGTACCGCGCCGCGGTCGCCAGCGCGGTCGCGCTGCTCACCGCCCTCGCCGGCACGGCCGGCTGCGACTCGGTGGGCGGCGGCGGCGCCTCCGGCGGCGGCCCGGACATCGTCATCGGCGCCGACCTCGAACTGTCCGGCGCGGGCGCCACGCTCGGCGTGGCCTACCGGCGCGCGCTGGAACTCAAGATCGATCAGGTGAACCGGCAGAACCTGCTCGGCGGGCGCAAGGTGCGCCTGGAGGTGCGGGACAACCGCTCCGACCAGAACACCTCGGCGTCCAATGTGGCCTCGCTGGCGGCCGACGGGTCCGTCTCGGCGCTGATCATGGGCGCCTGCGCGGAGTGCGTCACGTCCGTCTCGTCTACGGTGAACCAGGCGAAGCTGCCGACCATCTCGCTGGCCCTGTCCAGCGCCGTCGTCGCCCCGGCCGAACAGCGCCGGTACGTGTTCAAGCTGGCGCCCAACGCGTCCGACGACGCGCCCCTGATGGCCGCCGAGCTGAAGCGGGCGCGGGCCACGTCGGTGGCGCTGCTGACCACGAAGGACGGTTACGGCACCGAGATGCGGGCGGCGCTGGAGACCGAGCTGGCGAAGGCCAAGATCGATATCACGGACTCCGAGTCGCTGCGGGACGACGACGTGGCCCTCGGCGAGCTGGCCCACCGGGTGGCCGACTCCAAGCCGGACGCGGTGATCGTGATCGCCCTGGCCCCGCTGCCGGACCAGGTGAGCCGGGCCCTGCGGGACGCGCGGTACCACGGCCAGATCTTCTTCGACGCGGCCGCCGCGGACGACCTGTTCATCACCGGGCCGAACGCCTCCGCGGTGACCGGCGCGCTGATGGTGTTCACGCCGACGCTGGTCAGCGACGACATCATCGCCACCTCGCCGGCCAAGGCCGCCCGCAAGGCGTGGTTCCGCGACTACGCGTCCCGGTACGGCACCTACTCCGCGTTCGCGTCCTTCGCCGCGGACGCCGTCCAACTGGTGGTGGACGCGGCCGACCGGGTGAGCCCCGGCGACCGGGAGGCGCTGCGCGAGGCGCTCGAGTCCGCGCAGTTGGAGGGGTTGAGCGGGCCCATCCGGATGACCGCGGCCAACCACTCCGGCCTGATGCCGCAGGCGCTGACCACGCTCGTCGCCAGCGGTGACCGCTGGCGGCTGGCCGGTTGACGCCGCCGCGGCAGTGACACACCCACGGCGGCGCGCTCGCGCCGCCGTGCCCGACCGACAGGGGAGCAGCCGACCATGAGCCTTTCCGCGACCTCGTACGCGTTCGACAACGACGACGCCGCGGCCGTCGACCGGCACAACCACCTGCCCGCCATTCTGGACGGGGTCACCTTCGACCGGCTGTCCTCGCTCGGCGACCTGACCGGCCGGCGGTGCCTGGAGGTCGGCGCCGGTGGCGGCAGCGTGGCGCGATGGCTCGCGGCGCGGGTCGGACCGACCGGGCGGGTGCTGGCGACCGACCTGAAGCCGCGGCACCTGACCGCCGATGGCGGGTACGAGGTGCTCGCCCACGACCTGCTCGCCGAGCCGGTGCCGCAGGGACCGTGGGACCTGATCCACGCCCGGCTCGTGCTGATCCACCTCGACGACCGGCGGGGGGTGCTGCGCCGGCTGGCCGCCGCTCTCGCCCCCGGTGGCGCGCTGGTCGTGGAGGACTGGGACACGTCGTACGACCGGTGGGTGCTCGACGCGCCGGACCGGGAGTCGGCCGACCTGTGGGAGCAGTACCAGCTCACGCTGCGCCGGCTGCTCGTCGCCGGCGGCAACGAGGAGACCTGGGGCGGCCAGTTGCACGGCCTGTTCACCGCGGCCGGGCTGGTGGACGTCCAGACCGAGATCTCGTCCCGGGCGTGGCCGGGCGGCAGCCCGGGCGCCCTGCTGACGCTCGCGAACGTGGCGCAGATGCGGGACGGGTTCCTTGCCGAGGGCTGGGACGACGAGCGGCTGGAGCGGTTGGAGCGGCTGGCCCACGACCCGCGGATGGTGGTGCGCGCACAGTTCATGTTCTCGACGATCGGCCGGCGACCGGCCGACGCAGCGGCATGAGCGTCGCTACCAGACCGGCGCCGTCCGGCGAGCCGCTGGCCCGCCGAGGGCGGTCGGGCGGCGCCGCCCGCGCCCGGTACTCTTCCGTCGGCCTGCCGGCGCTCGGCATCGTCGCGGCGCTCGTGGTCTGGTGGGGTGCCGTGGCGCTGTTCCAGATCCGGCCGATCTTCCTGCCGTCGCCGCTCGCGGTGGCCCAGGTCTTCGGCGAGCAGGGCGACTACCTCGCCCACACCGCCTGGGACACGCTGTACCGGCTGCTGATCGGCTTCGCCATCGCGGCCGCCTTCGGCCTCTCGGTCGCGCTGCTGCTGTCCTGGTCGCGGCCGCTGGAGCGGGCGGTCATGCCGCTGTTCCTGGCACTCAACGCGGTGCCGAAGGTGTCGCTCGCCCCGCTGCTGATGGTCTGGCTGGGCTTCGGCCCGAGGTTCAACATCGTGATGGTGGTGTCGATCAGCACGCTGCCGGTGCTGGTGTCCACCATGGCCGGTCTGGCCGCCACCCCGTCCGATCTGGGCGAACTGGCCCGGTCGCTGACCGCCTCGTGGTGGCAGGCGTACCTGAAGGTGCGCCTGCCGTGGGCGTTGCCGCACATGTTCGTGGGGCTCAAGCTCGCCATCACGCTGGCCGTCATCGGCGAGGCGGTCGCCGAACTACAGAACCCGAACAGTGGCCTGGGCTCGGTCGTCACGCTGGCCGGCGCGTCCTTCGACACGGCGCTCGCGTTCGCCGCGATCGTGGTGCTCTCGCTGCTCGGCGTGCTGCTGTTCTACGCGGTGACGCTGGTCGAGCGGCTGCTGCTGCCGTGGGCCCGGCAGATCGCGGGCTGAGATGGCGGCACAGCGGTCCCCGGCCACGAACCCATCGACTCGGCATCGCCGCTGCCCGTACGCTGGCTGCGGCGGCACCCGTACCCGGGAGCGACCCAGATGATTGAGATCTCCGGAGTGTCCCGTACCTTCGCCGGCCGGCACGGTGCGGTGGAGGCGCTGCGCGCCATCGACCTGACGGTCGCCGCCGGCGAGTTCCTGGCGGTGATCGGCCGTTCCGGCTGCGGCAAGTCGACGCTGCTGCGGCTGGTGGCCGGGCTGCTGCCGGTCTCGGCCGGCGAGGTGCGGGTGGCCGGCGAGCCGGTGCGGCGCCCCCGGCGGGACATCGCGATGGTGTTTCAGCGGCCGGCGCTGCTGCCGTGGCGCACGGTGCTGGACAACGTGATGCTGCCGGTGGAGGTGTTCCGCTGGCGCGGTGCCGAGCACCGGGAGCGGGCCCACCAGTTGCTGGACATGGTGGGCCTGGCCGGCTTTGAGCGCCGGCTGCCGCACGAGCTGTCCGGCGGCATGCAGCAGCGGGTGGCGCTGTGCCGGGCGCTGATCCAGCGCCCGAAGGTGATGCTGATGGATGAGCCGTTCTCCGCCCTGGACGCGCTCACCCGCGAGGAGTTGGCGGTCCAGCTCCAGCGGGTGCACATGGAGTTGGCCACGACGATCGTGTTCGTCACCCACTCCATCCAGGAGGCGGTGCTGCTCGGCGACCGGGTGGCGGTGCTCAGCCCGCGGCCGGGGCGGCTGCGCCAGGTGCTGCGGGTGGACATCCCGCGGCCCCGCTCGTTCGGCCACAACGCCCACCTCAAGGAGGTCGCGGCCTGCTCGGCGGAGCTGCACGAGCTGCTGCTCGAACCGGCGCCGGCGCTGCCGCCGTGGCCGGAGCCCGAGATCGGGATGGACGTGCCGCTGCGCCGCCGGCCGGAGGGGATACCCAGCGGCCGTCCCTGAGGGGATGATCCGTTCTGATTACTCTCTCGTTGAGCTGAACTGTTCCCCGCTGGCGTCCGTGTCTACTGCATAGGGGCCGATATCCGGGCAAACACCCCGCTTCGCAGTGGCACGACAACAGCGAGTGACGACCAACGAGGAGACGACTCCCATGACCGATGCCGATTCGACGCCAACGCGGTCCGCGACGCCCGAAGCGGGCGGCGCCACCCGCCGGGCCCTGCTGACGGGCACCGGCGCGGTGGGCGTGACCGCGCTGCTCGCGGCGTGCGGCACCGACAACAGCGCGGAACCCGGCACCGCGCCGCCCACCGGCCCCGCGCAGAGCGGTACCGGGGCACCGACCGGCGGCGACGGCGCGGTCCCGGTCGGCAAGGCCGCCGACGTGAAGGTCGGCAGTGGCGCGATCTTCACCGCCACCAGCGTCGTGGTGACCCAGCCCAAGGAGGGCGAGTTCCTGGCCTTCGACTCCACCTGCACGCACCAGGGCTGCCCGTTGACCAGCGTCGCGGACGGCGTGATCAACTGCGCCTGCCACGGCAGCAAGTTCTCGATCGAGACCGGTGAGCCGCTGAAGGGACCGGCCACCAAGGCCCTGGCGAAGAAGAAGGTCAACGTGAAGAACGGCGAGATCACGCTCGCCTAGCCGCCGCGCGGGCGCGCGGCCCGGCCCGGAACCGTCGGACGGGCGGACTAGGCTTGCGGGGTGGCTGACCCCTCTACCTACCGCCCGCCGGCGGGCACCATCCCGGAGGCGCCAGGGGTCTACCGGTTCCGCGACCCGACCGGTCGGGTCATCTATGTCGGCAAGGCGAAGAGCCTGCGCAGCCGGCTGAGTTCGTACTTCGGCGACCTGGTCAACCTGCACCAGCGCACCCAGCAGATGGTCACCACCGCCGCCTCGGTGGACTGGGTGACGGTGGGCAGCGAGGTCGAGGCCCTCCAACTCGAGTACCTCTGGATCAAGGAGTACGACCCCCGGTTCAACGTCAAGTACCGGGACGACAAGTCCTATCCGTACCTGGCGGTGACGCTGGACGAGCAGTACCCGCGCCTGCAGGTGATGCGCGGGGCCAAGCGCAAGGGCGTGCGGTACTTCGGGCCGTACTCGCACGCCTGGGCGATCCGCGAGACGCTCGACCTGCTGCTGCGCGTCTTCCCGGCGCGCACCTGCTCGGCGGGGGTGTTCAAGCGGGCGGGCCAGATCGGCCGGCCCTGCCTGCTGGGATACATCGGCAAGTGCTCCGCGCCGTGCGTGGGTTCGGTCAGCGCCGAGGAGCACCGGGCGATCGTCGACGACTTCTGCGCGTTCATGGCCGGGCGGACCGACACGATGGTCCGCAAGCTGGAGCGGGAGATGCGCGAGGCGTCCGAGGCGCTGGAGTTCGAGCGCGCGGCCCGGCTGCGGGACGACGTCGTGGCGCTGCGCCGGGCGATGGAGAAGCAGGCCGTGGTGTTCGGCGACGGCACCGACGCGGACGTGGTGGCCTTCGCCGAGGACCCGCTGGAGGCCGCGGTGCAGGTCTTCCACGTGCGCGGCGGGCGGGTCCGGGGCCAGCGCGGCTGGGTGGTGGAGAAGGTCGAGGAGCTGACCACCGGCGACCTGGTGCACCACTTCTGCTCCCAGGTGTACGGCGGCGCCTCCGGCGAGGGGGACGTGCCGAAGGAGTTGCTGGTGCCGGAGCTCCCGGCGGATTCGGAGGCGCTCGCCGCATGGCTGAGCGAGCGCCGGGGCGGCCGGGTGGCGCTGCGAATTCCCCAAAGGGGGGACAAGCGGGCCCTGCTGGAGACGGTGGCCCGCAACGCCACCGAGGCGCTGGCCCGGCACAAGCTGCGCCGGGCGGGTGACCTGACCACCCGCGGCAAGGCCCTCGAGGAGATCGAGGAGGCGCTGGGGATGGACACCGCGCCGCTGCGGATCGAGTGCTACGACATCTCCCAGATCCAGGGCACCGACGTGGTCGCCAGCATGGTCGTGTTCGAGGACGGGCTGCCGCGCAAGGGCGAGTACCGGCGGTTCGCGATCCGCGGTGCCACGGACGACGTGTCGGCCATCTCCGAGGTGCTGCGCCGCCGGTTCTCCCGGTACCTGGAGGCGCGCGCCGAGAGCGGCGAGATCGGGGAGGAGACGGCGGCGGACCCGGACCGCCCCGGCATCGACCCGACGACCGGCCGGCCGCGCAGGTTCGCGTACCCGCCGCAGCTCGTCGTGGTGGACGGCGGCCAGCCGCAGGTGAACGCGGCCGGCGCGGTCCTGGCGGAGCTGGGCATCACGGAGATCGCGGTGTGCGGGCTGGCCAAGCGCCTGGAGGAGGTCTGGCTGCCCGGCCAGGAGGATGGCTCGGCGGACTTCCCGGTCATCCTGCCGCGCGCTTCCGAGGGGCTCTACCTGCTGCAACGGGTGCGGGACGAGGCGCACCGCTTCGCCATCACATACCACCGGCAGCGGCGCTCGAAGCGGATGATCGTATCCGGCCTGGATTCGATCGCCGGCCTGGGGGAGGTGCGGCGCAAGGCCCTGCTGCGGCACTTCGGCTCGGTGAAGCGGCTCTCCGCGGCCAGTGCGGAGGAGATCGCTACGGTGCCGGGGATCGGCCGGCGCACCGCGGAGGCGATCGTCGCCGCGCTCCAGCGGGACGGTGGGGAACAAACCGGGGCCGGGGCCGATTCCACCCCCTAGGATCTCTCCGATCACCGCAGGAAGGGCAGCGTCGTGGAACCCGAGAGCACCTCGCACGGGCACCGGTCCTCGCCGGACGAGGCCAGTTCGGTGCCGGACGCGGTGGCCGCCCGCTCCGGCGTCGATCTGGTGATCGTCACCGGTGTGTCGGGTGGCGGGCGCAGCACGGTGGCCCGCGCCCTGGAGAACGTCGGCTACTACGTGGTGGACAACCTGCCGCAGGCGCTGATGGTGGACATGGCCGAGCTGGCCGGGCAGGCGGGCGGCGCGGCCCGGCGTACCGCGATGGTGCTGGATGTGCGCAGCCGCGCGTTCTCCACGGACCTGTCCGGCGCGGTGGGGGCGCTGCGGGAGCGCGGTTTCCACCCGCGCGTGGTGTTCGTGGACGCCGACGACGAGGTGCTGATCCGCCGGTTCGAGAGCGTCCGCCGGTCGCACCCGTTGCAGGGGGATGGCCGGCTCGCCGACGGGATCGCCGCCGAGCGCAAGTTGCTCGCCGAGGCGCGGGAGCAGGCCGACGTGCTGATCGACACCACCCATCTGAACGTGAACCAGCTGCGCTCCCGGGTGGAGGAGCTGTTCGGCGGCGAGGACGCCCGCCGGCTGCGGATCACCGTGCTGTCGTTCGGCTTCAAGTACGGGCTGCCGCCGGATGCCGACTTCGTCTGCGATGCCCGGTTCCTGCCGAATCCGTACTGGGTGCCGGAGTTACGGGAGCACACCGGCCGGGAGGCCGGGGTCAGCGACTACGTGCTCGGGCAGCCGGGCGCGCACGAGTTCGTGGCCGGGTACGCCGGGATGATCGGCGCGACCGCGTCCGGGTTCGAGCGGGAGGGCAAACGGTACCTGACCGTGGCTGTCGGCTGTACCGGCGGTAAACACCGCAGCGTGGCGATCGCCGAGGAACTGGCCCGGGTGCTGCGCGAGCAGCGGCTGGCCGCCTCGGCACAGCACCGGGATCTGGGGCGCGAGTGAGGATCACGGCGTTCGGCGGCGGCAAGGGACTGTCGGCGGGGTTGCGGGCGCTGCGCCGGGCGGCGGTGGATCTCGACCTGGAGATCACCGCGGTGGTGACGGTCGGTGACGACGGCGGGTCGAGCGGGCGGCTGCGGCAGCACCGGGAGGCGCTGCCCCCGGGGGACCTGCGCCAGGCCCTGGCCGCCCTGGCCGGTACCGACGAGGTCAGCGCCCGCACCGCCGAACTGTTCCAGCACCGGTACACCGGCTGCGACTCGGATCCGCTGGTCGGGCACGCCGTGGGGAATCTGGTCCTGGTGGGTCTCATGGAGCTGTACGGGGACCCGGTGTGCGCGCTGGAGCACGCCGGGCGGATGGTGAACGCGGTGGGCCGGGTGCTGCCGATGTCCACCGAGCCGCTGGCGATCGAGGCGGACGTGCGGGGCGCCGACCCGACCCGCCCCGCCGAAGTGGTGACCGTGCGTGGCCAGCACAACGTGGCCGTCACGCCGGGGCGGGTGGAGCAGGTGCGGCTCACGCCCCCGGCCCCGGCCGCCTGCGCGCAGGCGCTCGCCGCGGTCGCCACCGCCGACTGGCTGGTGTTCGGCCCGGGAAGCTGGTACACCAGCGTCATACCGCACCTGCTGGTGCCGGACCTGGCGGCCGCGATCGTGGCCAGCCCGGCCCGGCGGCTGGTCACCCTGAACCTGGCGGAGGAGAGCGAGACGCTTGGCCTGTCCCTCGCGGACCATCTCGCCGCGCTCCGCTGGTACCTTCCGGGCCTGCGGCTGGACGACGTGATCGCGGACGGGAAAGCGGTAGGCGACCCCGAACCGGTCGCCCGTGCGGCAGAATCGCTGGGTGCGCGACTGGTATTGGCCTCGGTGGGTGCCGACGACGGCTCGCACCGGCACGATCCGGTCGCGCTCGGTGCGGCGCTGGTGCCCGTCCTGGGCTCCGCTCGTTAAGCACGTACGACGACAGCAGACGGCTCCGAGGTGATCAGACGATGGCGATGACCGGGACGGTCAAGGACGAGCTGAGCCGGGTGGATGTGGCCAAGCCCTGCTGCCGCCGGTCGGAGATGGCGGCGCTGCTGCGGTTCGCCGGCGGGCTGCACATCGTCTCCGGTCGGGTGGTCGTGGAGGCCGAACTGGACACCGGCGCGGTCGCCCGGCGACTGCGCCGCGAGGTGTCCGAGGTGTACGGGTACCCCAGCGAGATCCACGTGCTGGCCTCGGGTGGGCTGCGCAAGGGCAGCCACTTCATCGTGCGGGTGGTCAAGGACGGCGAGGCGCTGGCCCGGCAGACCGGCCTGCTGGACGTGCGCGGCCGCCCGGTCCGGGGCCTGCCGCCGCACGTGGTCGCGGCGAACGTGTGCTGCGCGGTGGCGGCGTGGCGGGGCGCGTTCATGGCGCACGGCTCGCTGACCGAGCCGGGCCGCTCCTGTGCGATGGAAATCACCTGTCCGGGTCCGGAGTCCGCGCTGGCGCTGGTCGGCGCGGCCCGCCGGATCGGCCTGACCGCCAAGGCCCGGGAGGTGCGGGGCGTGGACCGGGTGGTGGTCAAGGACGGCGACGCGATCGCCGCGCTGCTGACCCGGGTGGGCGCGCACAACGGCGTGCTGTCCTGGGAGGAGCGGCGGGTGCGCCGCGAGGTGCGGGCCACGGCCAACCGGCTGGCCAACTTCGACGACGCGAACCTGCGCCGCTCCGCGCGGGCCGCGGTGGCCGCGGCGGCGCGGGTCACCCGGGCGCTGGAGATCCTGGCCGACGAGGCGCCGAACCACCTCACCTCCGCCGGGCACCTGCGCCTGGAGCACCGCCAGGCGTCCCTGGAGGAGCTCGGCGCGCTGGCCGACCCGCCGCTGACCAAGGACGCGATCGCCGGGCGGATCCGCCGGCTGCTGGCCCTGGCCGACAAGCGGGCCCGCGATCTCGGGATCCCGGACACTGAGGCGGCCGTCACACCGGAGATGCTGACCTGCTGAGCGCCCCGGCGCAGCGGGGCGCGGGTTGCTCCAGTAGGGTCGAGACGTACGGCGACGGTGCCGGCAAGCGGACGTCACGCCGCGGCCGACCGCGGCGCGGCGGCCCACACATATCGGCGGCCGACCGTCCGGGTCGGCCAAGTACGAGGAGATGGAACTCGTGACCATCCGGGTTGGCATCAACGGCTTCGGCCGCATCGGCCGCAACTTCTTCCGGGCGGTGCTCGCCTCGGGGGCGGACGTCCAGTTGGTCGGGGTGAACGATCTGACCGACAACACCACGCTGGCGCACCTGCTCAAGTACGACAGCATCCTGGGCCGGCTGCCGCAGGAGGTGAAGGCGACCGCGGACGAGATCACCGTCGGCGGGCAGACCTTCAAGGCGCTCGCCGAGCGGGACCCGGGCAAGCTGCCATGGGGCGACCTGGGCGCCGACGTCGTGATCGAGTCCACCGGCTTCTTCACCGACGCCGCCAAGGCCAGGGCGCACGTGGACGCGGGCGCCAAGAAGGTCATCATCTCGGCACCGGCGAAGAACGAGGACGTCACGCTGGTCATGGGCGTGAACGAGTCGTCGTACGACCCGGCCAAGCACACGATCATCTCCAACGCCTCGTGCACCACGAACTGTCTGGCGCCGATGGCGAAGGTGCTCAACGACGGCTTCGGCATCGAGCACGGCCTGATGACCACGATCCACGCGTACACGCAGGACCAGAACCTGCAGGACGGCCCGCACAAGGATCTGCGCCGGGCCCGCGCCGCCGCGCTGAACATCGTGCCCACCTCGACCGGCGCCGCGAAGGCGATCGGCCTGGTGCTGCCGGAGCTGAAGGGCAAGCTGGACGGGTACGCGCTGCGGGTGCCGGTGCCGACCGGCTCGGCCACCGACCTGACCGTCACGCTGTCCCGCGAGGCCAGCGTGGAGGAGGTCAACGCGGCGGTGAAGGCGGCCGCGGAGGGCCCGCTGCGCGGGTACCTGACCTACAGCGAGGACCCGATCGTGTCGGCCGACATCGTCACCGACCCGGCGTCCTGCATCTTCGACGCGCCGCTGACCAAGAAGATCGGCGACCGGATGGTGAAGGTGCTGGGCTGGTACGACAACGAGTGGGGCTACTCGAACCGCCTCGTGGACCTGGTCAAGCTGGTGGGTTCCAGCATCTGATGCGCACCCTCGACGAATTGCTCGGCGAGGGCGTCCGGGGTCGGCGTGTGCTGGTGCGCGCCGACCTCAACGTCCCGTTCGACAAGAGCAACCCGGGCGTGATCTCCGACGACGGCCGGATCCGGGCCGTGCTGCCGACCCTGCGCGCGCTGCGCGACGCCGGGGCGGCCGTGATCGTGATGTCGCACCTCGGCCGCCCCAAGGGCGCGCCGGACCCGAAGTACACGCTGGCGCCGGTCGCCGCCCGCACGGGCGAGCTGCTCGGCGGGCCGGTGCGGTTCGCGGCCGACACGGTCGGCGACGCGGCCCGCGCCGAGGTGGCCGCGCTCAACCCCGGCGACGTGCTGCTGCTGGAGAACCTGCGGTTCAACCCGGGGGAGACCAGCAAGGACGACGCCGAGCGGGGCGGGTTCGCCGACCAGTTGGCGGCCTTCGCGGACGTGTACGTGGACGACGCGTTCGGCGCGGTGCACCGCAAGCACGCGAGCGTCTACGACGTGCCGGCCCGGCTGCCGCACTACGCCGGCGGCCTGGTGCTGCGCGAGGTCGAGGTGCTCAGGCGGGTCACCGAGTCCCCGCAGCCGCCCTATGTGGTGGTGCTCGGCGGGGCGAAGGTCTCCGACAAGCTGGCGGTGATCGAGTCCCTGCTGCCCAAGGTGGACCGGCTCGTCATCGGCGGCGGCATGTGCTTCACGTTCCTCAAGGCGCAGGGGTACCAGGTCGGTAGGTCCCTGCTGGAAGAGGACATGGTGGACACCTGCCGGGGGCTGCTCGCCCGGGGCGGGGAGCGCATCCTGCTGCCGACCGACGTGGTGGCGGCCACCGAGTTCGCCGCCGACGCGGAGCACGCCGTGGTGCCGGCGGACCAGATCCCGGCCGACCGGCTGGGCCTGGACATCGGCCCGGCCAGCACCGCCGCCTTCGCCGAGGCGGTGAGCACCGCGAAGACGGTCTTCTGGAACGGCCCGATGGGCGTGTTCGAGCTGGCGCCGTTCGCGGCCGGCACCCGGGGCGTGGCCGAGGCGATCACCAAGGTGGACGGCTTCACCGTGGTCGGCGGCGGCGACTCCGCGGCGGCGGTGCGGACGCTTCGCATCGACGAGTCCGGCTTCGGGCACATCTCGACCGGCGGCGGCGCGTCGCTGGAGTACCTGGAGGGCAAGACCCTCCCCGGCCTCGCCGCTCTGGAGAAGTAGATGGCTGCCCCCAAGCCGGCCCGCCGCCCCCTGATGGCGGGCAACTGGAAGATGAACCTCAACCACCTTGAGGCGATCGCCCTGGTGCAGAAGCTGGCGTTCAGCCTGAACGAGCAGCAGCTCACCGACGTCGAGGCGGTGGTGTTGCCGCCGTTCACCGACCTGCGCAGCGTGCAGACCCTGGTCGACGGGGACAAGCTGCTGATCGGGTACGGCGCCCAGGACGTCTCGGCGCACGCGAGCGGCGCGTACACCGGGGAGATCTCCGGCGCGATGCTGGCGAAGCTGGGCTGCCAGTACGTGGTCGTGGGGCACTCGGAGCGGCGCGCGTACCACGACGAGAGCGACGAGTTGGTCAACGCGAAGGTCAAGGCGGCGCTGGCGAACGGGATCTCCCCGATTCTGTGTGTCGGCGAGGGCCTGGAGGTGCGTGAGGCCGGCGGGCACGTGGCGCACTGCCGGGAGCAGCTTTCCGCCGCGCTGGCCAAGCTGTCGGCCGAGCAGGTGCAGCAGGTGGTCGTCGCCTACGAGCCGGTCTGGGCGATCGGCACCGGCAAGACGGCCACCCCGCAGGACGCCCAGGAGGTCTGCGGGGCGCTGCGGTCGCTGCTGGCGGAGAGGTACGGCGACGCCACGGCGGAGCAGACGCGCATTCTGTACGGCGGCTCGGTGAAGGCGGCCAATGCGGCCGGCATCATGGCCCAGCCGGACGTGGACGGCGCGCTGATCGGGGGCGCCAGCCTGGACGCGGAGGAGTTCGTGTCCATCTGCCGATTCCCCGAGCACATCGCCCGCTAGTTACCCGCTATCCTTGGCGCGGTTGCTCGACCCCCGAAGGGAATAAGCCGATCATGTCGATCGCGTTCGCGTACACGTTGATCGTGTTGCTCGTCATCACGAGCTTTCTGCTGACCCTCCTGATCCTGCTACACCGCGGCAAGGGTGGCGGCCTGTCGAGCATGTTCGGCGGCGGGGTCACGTCCAGTCTGGCCGGCTCGTCGGTGGCCGAGAAGAACCTCGACCGGTACACCGTTCTGGTCGGTATTGTCTGGTTTGCCTGCATCGTGGGCCTGGGTCTCTGGCTGAAGCTGGCCACGAGCGGCGCGGTCTGACCGGTAGTACCCGACACACCCGACAAGTCGTAGACTCTGCGCGCGGCCGGCAACTTCGGTCGCGCGCAGTGCCTTTTCCGGGCACCGCTTCACCGCGCGCCGCCAGCCGACCCCCGGCGGCGGCACCCCTCCGCGACAGGAGCGAGCACGCCGTGGCAAGTGGCAGCGCCATCCGAGGCAGCCGAGTCGGCGCCGGGCCCATGCGCCCGACCGAACGCTGCGAACCCGCCCCCCGCGCCGAGATCACGTACTGGTGCGGCAACGGGCACTCCGTTGAGATCCTGATGGCGGCCGATGCCGCCCCGCCGGCCACCTGGGACTGCCCCCGATGCGGCCGTCCTGCGGGCCGGGACGCGGCGAACCCGCCCGGCGCCGCCCGGGCCGAGCCGTACAAGTCCCACCTGGCGTATGTGAAGGAGCGGCGCAGCGAGGCCGACGGGGCCGCGATCCTCGCGGAGGCCCTGGCCCGCCTGCGCCAGCGCCGGGGCGAGATCTGATCGTCCACCGCTGATCCCACGCGTCGTCCACCATGGATACGCGGGGCGCTTCGGGCTGCCCTGGGCCCGGCGCTTTAGGCATGGTTTGTGGGGGCTGCGGCCATGGCGGTCGGTCACGTAATCTGTGGGCGCTTTGGGCTGTTCCAGAGCGCAAGGAGCGGATACGATCCGGCGTTGTGATGCGGTCGGCCACGGCCCCCACCGTCCGTCGGGGCCCCGGGAGGCATTGAATATGATCGCATCGACCCATTGATACTGCTTGGCTGCGCCCCGCTCTGCTCCACCCCCGAACGGGAGCTAAACCCCTCTCGAAAGGATCGAGATTCTTGGACGCGCAGGACTTCCCCTACAACCGGGAGAGTGCGAAGTGAAGCGAACTCTGGTCGCGGTTGCCGCGCTTTCCCTCCTTCTTGCCGGCTGCGGCTCCGGTGACAAGCCGGCCAGCGGCGACGGTGGCGGCGACGGGCAGCCGACCAAGGTGGTCTACCTGACCGCGTTCAACGCCGCCGGCCGCGACGCCTACGCCTGGGTGGCGCAGGAGAAGGGCTACTTCGCCGAGGCCGGCATCGAGGTCGACATCCAGCTCGGCTCGGCGGTCGACAAGAATCTGCAGGCCCTGTCCGCCGGTCAGGCCCAGTTCGTCTCGCTGGACAGCACCGGCGCGATCATCACGGCCGGCAAGAAGAAGGCGGATGACTTCCGGCTCATCGGGGTGATCCACCAGCAGACGCTGGTCTCGATCATCTCGCTGGACCCGAGCATCAAGCAGCCGTCCGACCTGGCCGGCAAGTCCCTCGGCATGGCCACCGGCAGCGTGAACCAGCTGCTCTTCCCGGCGTTCGCCCAGCTCGGGAACCTGGACCCGAAGTCGGTGGACATCAAGAACATCGCCATTCCCCAACTCGTGCCGAACCTGGTGGGAGGGAAGGTCGACGCGCTGTCCACGTTCCTCATCGGCGAGCCGGCCATCAAGGCCGCGGCGACCGCGCAGAAGAAGCCGCCAACCACCTCGGTGATCCCGTACGGCAACTACCTGCGTGACCCGCTCGGCAACGCGCTGGCCACCAGCACCAACATGATCAACTCTAACCCGGACCTGGTGAAGCGGTTCCGGGGGGCGATCCTCAAGGGACTCCAGTACACGATCGACCACCCGGAGGAGGCCGCGCAGATCCTGCACAGCAAGCAGCCGGCGACCTCGGAGCAGGCGGCGCTCGGCGAGATCAAGTCCATGACGCCCTACGTCACCTCTTCGCAGGCCCCGATGGGCTCGGTCTCCGAGGACCGGATCGCGAAGGTCATCTCGGTGCTCCAGGGCCTCGGGCTGTTCGAGCCCGGCCTGACCCCCAAGGATGTCGCCGACTTCACGATGATGCCGGCAACCTGACGCGTTAGCGCACGCGAGAGGGAGGCGGCCCTCCCGGGCCGCTTCCCTCTCGCGGATGTCCGATGGGCCACCTCGGCTCGGCTGATTAAGGTGCGCTCGTCAGGATCCGGCATGGCTATCTCAGAACCCCGGTGCTCATGGTGCATGATCCGGTTTCGGAACAGCCGCATGGTCTCCAAGTTGTCGTACAGGTCTCGGCGCCGCCCCCGATAGTGCGGAAACGCCCGGTGAAGGCAGGGCACCCAGAGCCGCCGATCGTACTGCGAGTGCCGGTTGTTGCTAAGCACGGTCCACCAGTCGTCCCGGGCATAGGACGAGCGAAGTTCGTCGTGCAGCGCGTTGCGGAGTGCGACCTCCAAGCAGTGCAGCGGCCCGTAGAATGCCCCCGAGATCTGGACGTTCCACCAGTAGAGACGCTCGGCAGCCAGGGCGTCTCCGTTCGCTGCTCGGGCATAGGCGTCCAGTCGTGGTAGCGACAACGCCTTGCTCATCCAGGCGGAGAACGGCGCGCTCATCGGTGTCTTCCACTGGGCGCCGAGGGGGATTCGTGCTAGCTTTGGGCCGTACGCCCCGGGTCCGCCTCTGCCTAGCATGCCGCCCGGGGCACGGCTCTGTTCGGACGTCCTATCGCACGCTCGTCCGACCGACTCGAATCACCCTACCGAGAGCTCGGATGCACAACGCCGTCATGCTACGGCGACTTGTGTACAGCGAAGGGGCCCGGGTCGCGAGGGTGGGGCACATGGCGGCTGCCGTACCGTACTAAGCGGCGGGGGCCGGGGCGGTGGCGGGGGACGGTCGGTCGGCGTCGGCGTGGGCGATGCTGGTGAGCTGGCGCCAGAGCAGCACGACGAACAGGGCCGACCCGCCGAAGGCGAACCAGAACGGCGCGGTCACGCCGAACCGGGTCGCCAGCACGCCGCCGACCGCCGACCCGACCACCAGGCCCCCGTACACGCAGACCACGTTGACGCTGCCGACCCGGCCCTGCAACTCCGCCGGTACCGCGCGCTGGCGGATGGTGATGGAGGTCGTACCCCAGATGAACGCGTGGGCGCCGAACACGAAGAAGACGAGCAGCGCGATCCACGGCGTGGTGACCACGGCCAGGGCCAGGTGGGTGAGCGTCTCGATGATGAGGCCCACCCGCATGATGTTGCCGAGGCTGACCCGCCGGGTGATGGGGCCGTAGAGGGCGGTGCCCAGCAGCCCGCCGACCGCCGAGGCGGTGGTCAGCAGGCCGAAGCCGACCGCGCCCATGTGCAGCCGGTCGGCGGCGTAGAGGACCAGGATGGACCAGGCGGCGCCGAACGTGACATTGAAGATCAGAATGGTCAGCGCGAGGGTGCGGACCGCGGCGTGGTTGGCCGTCCAGCGGAAGCCCTCGGCGATGTCGCGGCGCAGGCTGCTCCGCCGCTGCGGGTCGCGGCCGTGCCGCGGCAGGACGACCCGGGAGATCAGCAGCACGCCGAGCGCGGTGAGCACCGCCTCGGTCAGGAACGGCCAGGCCCGGCCGGCGGCGAAGATCGCCGCACCGATCGGCGGGCCGGCCAACTGGTTCAGCGTGATGAAGCCCGTCTGCAGCCGGGAATTCGCGAGCGCCAGGTCGTCCCGGTGCACCAGCATGGGCGCGAGCGTGCCGGCGGCGTTGTCGGCGAACACCTCGGCGGTGGCGATGACGCCGAGCCCGAGCAGCGCCACGACGACCGACAGCGAACCGGTGAGCAGCGCCACGACCAGCAGGGTCAGCACCACCGCCCGGCTGCCGTCGGCCACCGCGATGATGCGGCGGCGGTTCAGGCGGTCGGACAGGACGCCGGCGGACAGGCCGAACGCCAGCGGTGGCGCCCAGCGCAGCAGGGCCGCCAGCGAGATCAGAAACGGGTCGTCGGTCAGCGAGGCCACCAGCAGCGGACCGGCGGCGACGGCGATCCCGTCGCCGAGGTTGGTGACCCAGGAGGACGCCAGCAGCCAGCGGTACCCGGTGCTGAGCCGCGCCGGGACCAACGCCTCGACGATCGTGCTCACCGGCGGGACGCTACTCGGCGCCCGGACCGCCCGTCAGCCGATTTACCGCAGGCTGCGGAAGCGGGGGTGGACGTTCTCGGCGGCGTCCCGGTCCAGGAGCCAGACCGTGTGGTCCACGCCGTGCACGCCCGCGCACGGCACCTGGACCGGTCCGGCGCCCTCCAGTGCCATGCTGACCGGCGCCGCCTTGTCCTTGCCGGTCACGATCAGCCAGACGTCCTCCGCCGTGTTCAGCGTCGGCAGCGTCAACGTGATCCGGACCGGTGGCGGCTTCGGGCTGCCGCGCACGGCGCTGACCGGACGGGTCTCGTACGCCACCGGGTGCTCCGGGAACACCGAGGCGACGTGGCCGTCCTCGCCGACCCCGAGCAGCAGCACGTCGAGGTGGGGGAGCGTGGCGTTGCCGGGGCGGGCCGCGGCGGCCAGTTCCGCCGCGTAGCGGGCGGCGGCCGCCTCGGCGTCGTCGCCGTCCGGACCGTCGGACGCGGGCATCGGGTGCACCCGGGCGGGATCCAGCGGCAGCGCGTCCAGCAGCGCCTCGCGGGCCTGGGTCTCGTTGCGGTCCGGGTGGCCGGCGGGCAGGAACCGCTCGTCGCCCCACCACAGGTCCACCCTGGACCAGTCCACCGCGTCCCGGGCGGGCAGGTCGCGGACCGCCCGGTACACGGCCCCGGCCACCCGGCCGCCGGTCAGCACCGCGGTGGCGGTGCCCCGCCCGGCCTGGGCGTCGATCAGGCGCACGATGAACCGGGCGGCCACCGCCTGCGCCAGCACGTCCTTGTCGGCGTGGACGACCACGCTGGTCTCGCTCATGCCGCCGACCCCTTGGGCCCGGCATGCGCGCCGTTGTCGCCGTTGGCCAGGCGCTTCTCCGCCGGGTCCTTCCACACGTGGACCCGGGTGGGCGGCCGCCGGTCCAGCCGGCGGACGCCGGTGGCCGCACTCAGCGCGCTGGAGTAGATGACGTCGGCGTCCAGCCGTCGCAACTCCTCGGCCAGTTCCTCGCCGAGCGGGCGGCGGACCAGCGGCAGCTTGCGGTCGCCGTGCCCGGTGTGGCTGAACGTGGCGGTGTCGTCGTCGCGGGTCAGGCAGAGCGCGTCGCCGTTGGCGCTCTGCAACTCCACCGCCCGCATCCGCCGGTAGCTGGTGGGCTCCCACTCCGGCCGCACGCCCAGCCGGGCGGTGAGCCACCCGGCCATCAGCGCGGCGGTCGGGTCCGAGGCGGGCGCCGTGACCTTCGCCCCGACGATCTTCGCCTCGGCGGTGTCGAACGCGCTGGCGACCAGCGTCCGCCACGGGGTGATCCGGGTCCACGCCAGGTCGGTGTCGCCGGGCGCGTAGTCCTGGGCGCGCAGCCGCAGCGCGGCGATCGGGTCGGGGCCCTGCGCGACGTCGGTGATCCGGCGGTCGGCGACCACGCCGAGGAAGTCGGTGGCGATCTGCTCCGGCGGCTCGCCGTGCCACCATGTCACCACCGGCACGTCCGGCACCAACAGGGGGAGCACCACCGACTCGGCGTGCAACGCCAGCCGGCCGTGCATGCGCATGACGACCGCCTCGCAGGGGCCCAGCCGGCCGCCCACCACGATCTCGGCGTCCAGGCGGCTGTTCTCCCGCTCTACATCGGACCGCACGACCATGAGCAGCCGGCACGGGTGCGCCGCGGCCGCTATGGTGGCGGCGGCCTCGGCCTCGCGGACCCGCTTCTCGTCCACGACCACGATCAGGGACAGCGCCATGCCGCTGGCCACCCCGCCCGCGCTGCGCCGCTCGGCGGCGAGCGCCTTCACCACCTCGTTGCCCGTGGTGTCCCAGAGCCCGATCATGAATTCTCTCCGTCGGTCGTCGCGGCCCGGCCCGTCATGCCCGCCGCCATGCCCGGCCCTCGCGGGCGAGCATCTCGTCGGCCTTGCGCGGGCCCCACTCCCCGGCCCGGTACGGCTCCGGCGTGGTGCCCGCCCACGCCTCCTCCAGCGGGTCCACCACGTGCCAGCTCTGCTCCACCTCCGCCGAGTCGGGGAACAGGGTCCGGTCGCCGACCAGCACGTCCAGCACCAGTCGCTCGTACGCCTCCGGGCTGGACTCGGTGAACGCCTCGCCGTACTGGAAGTCCATCGCGATGTCGCGCAGTTCCATCGTGGTGCCCGGAACCTTGGAGCCGAACTTGAGCACCACGCCCTCGTCGGGCTGGACCCGGACGACGAGTTGGTTGTTGCCGAGCATCTCCACGTCGGCCGGGTTGAACGGCAGGTGCGGCGCCCGCTTGAAGATGATCGCGATCTCGGTGACCCGGCGCGGCAGGCGCTTGCCCGCGCGGATGTAGAACGGCACCCCCGCCCAGCGACGGTTCTGGATGCCCAGCTTCACCGCCACGTACGTCTCGGTCGTGCTCCCCGCCGGCACGCCGGGTTCCTCCAGGTACCCGGACGCCCGCTCGCCGGCCACCCAGCCGCGCAGGTACTGGCCGCGCACCGAGTCGGCGGACACGTCCGTGGGCAGCGCGATCGCCCTGAGCACCTTCAGCTTCTCGGCCCGGATCTCCGCGGCGTCGAAGCTGGTCGGCTCCTCCATCGCGGTCAGCGCGAGCAGTTGCAGCAGGTGGTTCTGGAGCACGTCGCGGGCCGTGCCGGTGGCGTCGTAGAAGGCGGCCCGGCTGCCGATGCCCACGTCCTCGGCCATGGTGATCTGCACGTGCTCCACGTTGCGGTTGTTCCAGACCGGCTCGAACAGGGCGTTGGCGAAGCGCAGCGCCAGGATGTTCTGCACCGTCTCCTTGCCCAGGTAGTGGTCGATGCGGAACACGTCCGGACCGGTGAACACGTCGTCGACCAGGTCGTTGAGCGCCTTGGCGGAGGCCAGGTCGGTGCCGAACGGCTTCTCCACCACCACCCGGCGCCACCCGCCGGACTTGGTGTTGTCCGCCATGCCGGTGCGGGCCAGTTGCTTGAGCACCACCGGGAACGCGGACGGCGGGATGGAGAAGTAGAACGCCGCGTTGCCCGGGATGCCGTGGCTGTCCCGCAACGCGTCGAGGGTCTGCGCGAGCCGGTCGAAGGCGGCGTCGTCGTCGAACGCGCCGCCCACGAACTTGATCTCGGCGGAGATGCGCGCCCAGACCTCCTCCCGCCACGGCGTGCGGGCGTGCGCCTGCGCCGACTCCCGGGCCAGCGACTCGAAGTCGCCGTCGACCCAGTCCCGACGGGCGAAACCGAGCAGGACGAAACCCGGGGGCAGCAGCCCCCGGTTCGCCAGGTCGTAGATCGCCGGAATCAGCTTCTTGCGGGCCAGGTCGCCGGTGACCCCGAAAATCACCAGCGCGCACGGCTCCGGGATGCGGGGGAGCCGGCGGTCTTGCGGGTCGCGCAGCGGGTTGGCCACGTAAGGTCTCCTACAGGGTGCGTGCGGCAGCCAGCACCTGTGCCAGGCCGGCGGCCCGGTCGGTCAGGTGCAGCCGGAGCACCGGCCGCTGCCGGCCGGTCAGGGCCTGGCGGTCGCCGGCGGCCTGCGCCGCCTGCAACTGTCCGAACGAGTACGGCTTGCCCGGCACGGGCAGGTCGCCGGTCACCGCACCGGTGATCTGGAGGAACGTGCCGACCTGCGGGCCGCCCTTGTGGTACTGGCCGGTGGAGTGCAGGAACCGCGGGCCCCAGCCGAACGTGACCGGACGCCCGGCGGCGGCCGCGAGCAGCGGGCGGAGTTCCGCCGCCGCCGCGTCGCCGAAGCGGTCCAGGTACACCATGACCGCAAGATAGCCGGAATCGACCGTCTCCGTGAGCAACCAGCGCAGCGCGGACGCCAGATCGTCGCGGATACTTCCGGCCCCGTACACCTCGACGGCGCCCGTCGTGAACGCCGGCGTCCCGGCCGGCGCACCACCGGCCAGAATCCGGTTGGTGTTCTCCTTGGACTCGGTCACGTTGGGCTGGTCGAACGGGTTGATCCCCAGCACCCGCCCGGCCACCGCGGTCGCGTACTCCCAGGCGAGGAACTGCGCGCCCAGCGGGCCGTTGACGGCCACGTCCGGCGGGACACCCCCACCCAGCACCGCACCCGGCCCCAACGAACCGCCGGTGCTGACCGTCAGCACGTCCGAACCGCTGGCGCCGGGGCTGTCCGGGGACTCGACCACGACGGGCAGGATCCCGATGCCGTTCTTGCCGGTGGACTCGGCGATGAGCTGCTCCGCCCAGTCGCCCAGGCCCACGATGCCGGTGCCGTCCGGCACCAGGGCGACCTTGTCCTGGCCGTTCCGCGCGGCCGCGCCGAGCGCCGCACCCAGCGCCAGCCCCGGGTTGCCCTGCTCGGCGGTCAGCGCCTCGGAAAGCTCCGCCGCCTGGTCCAGCAGTTCGGCCACGTCCACGCCGGCCAGCGCCGCGGGGACCAGGCCGAACGCGGTCAGCGCCGAGTACCGACCGCCGACGTCCGGGTCGGCCAGCACCACGTAGGCGCCCATCTCGCGGGCGGTGGCTTCCAGCGGCGATCCCGGATCGGTCACGATCACGAAGTGCCGGGCCGCCTCGGCCTCGGTCAGGCCCGCGTCCAGGAACGCCTGCCAGTACGCCCGGCGGTGGCTGTCCGTCTCCACCGTGGACCCCGACTTGCTGGACACCACGACGACCGTGCTGAGCAGCCGGTCGGCCAGCGCGATGCGGACCTGGTGCGGGTCCGTGGTGTCCAGCACGGTCAGCGGCCGGCCCAGGGTGCGGGTGATGACCTCGGGGGCCAGCGACGAGCCGCCCATGCCGGCGAGCACCACGTGGGTCAGGTCGGACAGCTCGGCCTTCAGCTCGGCGAGCTGGGGCAGCAACTCCCGGCCGCGGCGGAACGTGTCCACCCAGCCCAGCCGGATCTTCGCCTCGGACTCCGCCGCCGGACCCCACAGCGTCGGGTCCTTGGCGGACAGCTTCTCCGGCACGCCGCCGGCGACCAGCTCCTCCCGGGCCTGCCCGGCGCCGGGTACCCGGGCCGCGCCGAAAACCGCCAGGCCGGCGGCCGCGGCGACGTCGTCCAGCGGGTCGCTCATGCGTTGCCTCCCGCCTGCTCGGCCTTGCCGGCGTTGTCCCGGGCGGCCTCGCCCGGCTGGCTCGCCCCTTGGCCGGCCGCCGCCAGGGACTTGCGCACCCCGTCCAGCAGCTCGACCCAGCTCTGCTCGAACTTCTGCACGCCCTCGTCCTCGAGGGTCCGCACCACGTCGTCGTAGTCGACGCCGAGGCCGGCCAGCTTGTCCAGCAGCTCCCGGGCCGGACCGAACGCCGGGGTGACCGTGTCGCCCCGGGTCTCGCCGTGCTCCGCGTACGCGTGGATGGTCGGCTCCGGCATGGTGTTCACCACGCCTGGCGCGACCAGCTCCTCGACGTACATCACGTCCCGGTACTCGGGGTTCTTCGTCGAGGTGGACGCCCACAGCGGCCGCTGCGGGTGGGCACCCGCGCCGGCCAGCGCCTGCCAGCGCGGCGTGGAGAAGACCTTCGTGTACCGCTCGTACGCGAGCTGGGCGTTGGCGATCGCCGCCCTGCCCCTGAGCGCCTTCGCCTCGTCCGAGCCGATCTTCTCCAGGCGCTTGTCCACCTCGCTGTCCACCCGGGACACGAAGAACGAGGCGACCGAGCCGATCGAGGACAGGTCGTGCCCGTTGGCCCACGCCTGCTCCAGGCCGGCCAGGAACGCCTCCATGACCTGCTCGTAGCGCTCCAACGAGAAGATCAGCGTCACGTTCACGCTGATCCCCTGGGCGAGCGCCGCGGTGATCGCCGGCAGGCCCTGCCGGGTCGCCGGGATCTTGATGAACAGGTTCGGCCGGTCCACCAGCCACCACAGCGCCCTGGCCTCGGCGACGGTCCGCGCCGTCTCGTACGCCAGCCGCGGATCCACCTCGATCGAGACCCGCCCGTCCACGCCGGAGGACGCGTCGTACGCCGGGCGCATCACGTCGCAGGCCCAGCGCACGTCGTACGTGGTGAGCATGCGCACCGCCTCCTCGACGGTGACGCCCCGGGCGGCCAGGTCGCGCAGCTGCTCGGCGTAGGTGTCGGAGTCGGCGAGGGCCTTGGCGAAGATGGTCGGGTTGGTGGTGACCCCCACGACGCGCCGCTCGCGGCGCAGCGCGTCGAGGCCACCGCTCACCAGTCGCTGCCGAGAAAGGTCATCGAGCCAGATCGCCACACCCGCGGCGGACAGCTCGGCAAGCCGGTCGGTCATCGCTGCCTTCTTCCTCTTCTCCTGCGTCTAGTTGCCGGTCGTGGAGCCCTTGATCGCGCCCACCCGGGAGAGCGAGGCGTGCGCGGCGGCGACGATCCGGTCCGGCGTGAACCCGAACTGCTCGAACAGCACCTGGTACGGCGCGCTGGCCCCGAAGTGCTCGATGGAGACGCTCTCGCCGGCGTCGCCGACCAGGTCCCGCCACGACATCGCGATGCCCGCCTCGACGCTGACCCGCGCCTTCACCTCGGGCGGCAGCACCGTCTGCCGGTACGCCGGGTCCTGCGCGTCGAACCACTCGCGGCACGGCATCGACACCACCCGGGTGCTGGTGCCCTCGGCCTCCAGCCGCTCCCGGGCCGCCACGCACAGGTGCAGCTCCGAGCCGGTGCCGATCAGGATCACCCGCGGCTTGCCGTCCGAGCCGTCGACCAGCGTGTACCCGCCCTTCATGACGCCCTCGGCGGAGGCGAACCCGGACCGGTCGAAGGTGGGGATCGCCTGCCGGGTCAGGGCCAGCGCGGTGGGCTGGTCCGTGTGCTCCAGGGCGGCCCGCCACGCCCACGCCGTCTCGTTCGCGTCCCCCGGCCGGACCACGGCCAGCCCCGGGATCGCCCGCAGCGCGGTCAGCTGCTCGATCGGCTGGTGCGTCGGCCCGTCCTCGCCGAGGCCGATCGAGTCGTGCGTCCAGACGTAGATGACCGGCAGCTTCATCAGCGCGGCGAGCCGCACCGACGGTCGCATGTAGTCGCTGAACACCAGGAACGTGCCGCCGTACGGGCGGGTGCCGCCGTGCAGCACGATGCCGTTCAGGATGGCGCCCATCGCGTGCTCGCGGATGCCGAAGTGCAGCGTGCGGCCGTACTCGTCGCCGGGGAACGCCTTGGTGGCGAACTCGGCCGGGATGAACGACGGCTCGCCCTCGATCGTGGTGTTGTTGCTCTCCGCCAGGTCCGCCGAGCCGCCCCACAGCTCCGGCAGGCGCGGCGCGATCGCGTTCAGCACCTTGCCGGACGCGGCGCGGGTGGCGATGCCCTTCGGGTCCGCCGGGAACTCCGGCAGCGCCTCGTACCAGCCCTCCGGCAGCGTGCGGGTGGACAGCCGGTCGTGCAGCGCCTTGCCGTCCGGGTTGGACTCCGCCCAGGCGTCGTACGCCCGCTGCCACTCGGCGCGGTCGGCCCGGCCCCGCTCCAGCGCCCGCCGCGTGTGCGCGAGCACCTCGTCGGTGACCGGGAACGAGGCGGTCGGGTCGAAGCCGAGGAGCTTCTTCGTGGCGGCGACCTCGTCCGCGCCCAGCGCCGAGCCGTGGATCTTGCCGGTGTTCTGCTTGTTCGGCGCCGGCCAGCCGATGATCGTGCGCAGCGCGATGAACGACGGCCGGCCGGTTTCCGCCTTCGCCGCCCGCAGCGCCGCGTACAGCGCCGCCGCGTCCTCGTGGTACTCGGCGCCCGAGTCGGCGTCGCCCCGGCGCCAGTCCACCGTCTGCACATGCCATCCGTACGCGGCGTAGCGGGCGGCGGTGTCCTCGCTCTTGGCGATGCGGGTGTCGTCCTCGATGGAGATCTCGTTGTCGTCGTAGATCAGGACGAGGTTGCCCAGCCGCTGGTGCCCGGCGAGCGCGCACGCCTCGTGGCTGATGCCCTCCTCCAGGTCACCGTCCGAGGCGATTACGTAGACGTGGTGGTCGAACGGGCTCTCGCCGGGCGCCGCCGCCGGGTCCAGCAGCCCGCGCTCGCGCCGCGCCGCCATCGCCATGCCGACCGCGTTGCCGACGCCCTGACCGAGCGGACCCGTCGTGGTCTCCACGCCGGCCGTGTGCCCGTGCTCCGGGTGCCCCGGCGTCAGCGAACCCCACTGCCGCAACGCCTTCAGGTCGTCCAGGCTCAGCCCGTACCCGGTCAGGTAGAGCTGGATGTACAGAGTCAGGCTGGAGTGGCCCGCGGAGAGCACGAACCGGTCCCGGCCCGGCCAGGCCGGATCCGCCGGGTCGTGCCGCATGACCCGCTGGAACAGCAGGTGCGCCGCCGGTGCCAGGCTCATCGCTGTGCCGGGATGCCCGTTGCCGGCCTTCTCCACGGCGTCGACGGCGAGCACCCGGGCGGTGTCGACCGCCCGCCGGTCCTGCTCGGACCAAGTCAATTCGGTGTCCACGGCGGTCCTGTTCCCCCTGCCTGTCATATCGTCCTGCTCTTATCGAACCCTACCCACGGGCGGCACCGCACATGCGGCTGCGAGATGCCCGACCGCTGGGACATGATCTTCGTCCGCGTCCCCCGCGAGTAGGTACGGAAGGCGCGCCCGGAACGTTGTGGGTGTCGCACAGGACACGTCCGCCGGGGTCGCGTCGCAGTCCGGCTCCGCGCGCCCGCCGCATCGACCACGGTCGCGGCCCGCGCCCCGATCTCGCGATCTTGGACTTGTGGCGGTCGGCTTGGCCTGGTTCGCAGCCTTTGTCGCCCACCTCGGGCGCCGACACGAGGCGCCCCGATGGCGCAGAGCCGTGGCCAACCACCGCCCTCGGGCGGCGTCGAGGTCATCGACGATCAGGTGCGGAGCGGCGCCACCGGGCGGGGCGCAGCTCTCGATCCGCTGGAAAAGTCCGAAAGCCGAGACCCACCGCCACTCCAAGATCGGCGAAGGGTCCCGCCCCGGCGCCGGCCGGTGGTTCGGGCGGGGACCCTCGTTGGTGTCGCGCGCGCCACCAACCGGCGGTCCCCGGCGGGAACTACTACGCGCTGCCGTACTCTGGCCCGGGTGACCACGCTCGCCACCCAGCCCACCGACGCCGTCGCGGTATCCGACCAGCCGGCACCGCCCGCCGCTGTGCGGTCGCCGGGGGCGGTGTTCCGGGCGTACCTCGCTCTGACCAAGCCGCGGATCGTCGAGCTGCTGCTGATCACCACGGTGCCGGCGATGATGCTCGCCGCCGGCGGGCTGCCCGGGCTGAAGGTGGCGATCGTCGTACTGATCGGCGGCGCCCTGGCCGCCGGCGGCGCGAGCGCCCTCAACTGCTACATCGACCGGGACATCGACCAGGTCATGCGGCGCACCTCCCGCCGCCCCCTGCCGGCGCACACCGTCTCGCCGCCGGCCGCGCTGGTCTTCGGCCTGGCCCTGAGCGGCATCGCGGTCGCGCTCATGGCCGCCTTCACCAACCCGCTCGCCACCGCGCTCACGGTCGGTGCGATCGTCTACTACGACGTCGTCTACACCATGTGGCTCAAGCGGACCACGCCGCAGAACACGGTGTGGGGCGGCATCTGCGGCGCCGCGCCGGTGCTGATCGGCTGGGCGGCGATCACCGGCGGGCTGTCGGTCCAGGCGTGGCTGTTGTTCGCCATCGTGTTCCTGTGGCAGCCGCCGCACTTCTACGCCCTCGCTGTCAAGTTCAAGGCGGACTACGCCCGCGCCGGCATCCCCATGCTTCCGGTGGTCCACTCGATGCGCCGGGTCGGCTTCGAAACCGTCGCGTACTCGTGGCTGACGGTGCTCGCTTCGCTGGTCCTCTGGCCGTTCGGCATGACCCCGCTGTATGGCGTGGCCGCCGTGGTGCTGGGCGCGCTCCTGCTCCGGGAGGCCCACGGCCTCGCCAACCGGGCCCGGCGCGGCGAAGCGGTCAAGCCGATGCGCCTGTTCCACTGGTCGATCACGTACCTGACCGGCCTGTTCCTGGCGATCGCCATCGACGCCCTGCTCTGATACCTCGCTTGCCCGTCCGCTTCCCCGCCGTCGCCTGCACGCAACGGGCGGGGTTTTCGTGCAGGTTGAGCCGGATGGGCCGATTTGGGGCTGATCCGACCGCGGTCGGCCGCCCGTCGGCGAGTGGGGGAATCTGCCCGTCTTGCCCCGTATTGTCAGGGAAACGCCGCTAGTATTCGGTGAGCGGGTTACGGGCTCGTCGAGCGGCGCGGTCGTCCGATTTGTCGCGGCTAGCGGGCCGGATTTAGTCAAATATGTCCGCAAGAAAACGGCGGTCGAGCACTAAAAGGTCCCCGTAATAGGGGTCACAAATGTCGAATAGTTGGCCCCCCGGCCACCTCGCGTCTGCTTACGCTGCGGGCATGGCAGATGGTTCCGATTCGACCCTGACCGCCGACCGGCCCGCCCCGCCGCCGAGCGACCTCGTCGCGGGGATCAGGTCGTTCGCCGCCGGCCACGGCGGCGCGAAGGCGGTCATCGAGTACGTGGGCCGGCGGGGTGCGCGGATCGTCCTCGTTGGGCAGGACGGCGCCTGGGCCGACCAGTTCGCCGACGACACGGACGTGGCCCGGCGGGCCTGCGAGAGCGCGGGCGTCGAGGTCGAGAACGAGTGGGAGCGCGAACTGATGGAGCAGATGCGCCCCAGCAACGACCTCTGGCGCTCGATGGCCAGGCGCTCTCTGGCACGCTGATCGAACGCAAGCACGCTGATCGAACGCAAGCACCGAAACCTCAGGACGAACACCATAGATACCGATAATCCAGGAGCGACCCGGAGGGGACTCCGGGTCGCTCTCGTTTCCTGCACCGCCCTACCCGACCTGGACCCGGACGACCGGCTGCTGCTGACGCCGCTGGCGCACCTCGGCGTGCGCGTCGAGGCGGCGGTCTGGAGCGACCCGGTGGTCGACTGGACCAGCTACGACCTGACGGTGATCCGTTCGCCGTGGGACTACCCGACCCGCCGGGACGCCTTCGTGACGTGGGCCGAGAAGGTGGACGGGCTGGCGAACCCGGCCGCCGTCATCGCCTGGAACACCGACAAGCGGTACCTGCGTGAGCTGGTCGCGGCGGGGGTGCCGGCGGTGCACACGCAGTGGGTGGCGCCCGGCGAGGCGTGGGCGCCCGGCGATGCCGGCGAGTACGTGGTCAAGCCGGCGGTCAGCGTGGGCAGCCGGGACACGGGCCGCTACGACCTGGCCGACCCGGGGCACCGGCGGCTGGCCCGGGAGCACGTGGCGCGGCTCGGCGCCGCCGGCCGGACGACCATGATCCAGCCGTATCTGCGGGCCGTGGACACCGCCGGCGAGACCGCGCTGATCTTCCTGCGTGACCCGGCGGTGGGCCGGCTGGCGTTCAGCCACGCGATCCGTAAGGGGCCGATGCTGACCGGCCCGCATCTGGGCGTGAACGAGGGCCTGTACGTGCCGGAGGAGGTCTGCGCCCGTACGGCGCGTCCGGCGGAGCTGGCGGTCGGGGAGCGGGCCCTGGCGGCCGTGCCCGGCGGACCGGACCGCCTGCTCTACGCGCGGGTGGACCTGATACCCGGCTCGGGTGGCGAGCCGGTGCTGGTTGAGCTGGAGCTGACCGAGCCGTCGCTGTTCCTCGCCCTCGCGCCGGGAGCGGCCGACCGCTTCGCCGCCGCGATCGCCGCCCTGGCCACCGCTCGCCCCCGCTGACGCGTGGGGCGACGGGCTAGTGGGTCGCTTCGGCCGGCTGGCGGCGGTTGGCCGGGGCGTCCGCCTTCGCGCGGGCGACCGGAACGCCGCGGGTGGCGGCGAGGGCGGACAGGGTGGCCAGCCAGACCAGGCAGGCGCCGAACATGTGCAGGCCCACCAGGAGGATCGGCAGGTGGGTGAAGTACTGGGCGAAGCCGAGCACGCCCTGGCCCAGCACAACGATCAGCAGGACGGCGGCGGGGCGGGACGGCGCGCCCACGGCGCGCAGCGCGAGCCACAGCGCCACGGAGAGCCCCAGCAGCAGGAAGACCAGGTCGGCGTGGAACTGGGAGATGGACTCGGGGTCCAGGCCGTTGCGCTTGGCGCCGTGGTCGCCGGAGTGCGGGCCGCTGCCGGTGACCACCACACCGATGGCGATCACCGCGGCGCTGGCCGCCGCCGTCAGGGCGGCGAGGGTGTGCAGCGGTCCCGGCACCACGACCGGTGCGGTCGGGCCGGTGCGGCGCCAGAACGCGTACGCGGCGGTGATGACCGCGATCGAGCCGAGGAAGTGCAGCCCGACCACCCACGGGTTGAGGTTGGTGAGCACCGTGATGCCGCCGATGACCCCCTGTAGGGGGATGCCGAACAGCACCGCCGCGGCGAGCGTGCGTAGGTCGGGCCGGCTGCGCCAGGTGGCCACCAGGGCGGCGAGCGCGATCGCGCCGAGGACGAAGGTGAGCGTCCGGTTGCCGAACTCGATCACGCCGTGCACGCCCATCTCGGCGGAGGTGGTGTACGAGTCGGCGGTGCAGCGGGGCCAGGTGGGGCAGCCGAGCCCGGAGTCGGTGAGGCGGACGGCGCCGCCGGTCACGACCAGGCCCACGTTGGCGATCAGGGACGCGAGCGCCAGCCCGCGCAGCCCGTTGGGCGAGGAGAGGCGGCGCGCCCAGCGGCGGGCTGCCGGGAAGCGGTCCAGAACGCTCACGGCGCATATCCTACGCAGCGTAGTGGGCGGTGCCGGCGTGCCGGGTGGCATGCATCACCGGGGGACCCGTTTGCGGTGGTGGCCGGAAATTGGTAACACTTGCGTTGTGAAAAACGCGGCGCTGTTCTCCGCGACGGCCGGATCGGCCGCCGCTGGCGCCGCCGTGCCCTCAGCCGCGTCCCGCCGGCCGACCGGCGGCTCCGGGCGCGCCGCGACCAGAAACGCCGACCAGGCCGCCGCGAGCAGGACCGACGGGCGGACCCGGGATCGGGTCGTCGAGCTGCTGCTGGAGTGGGGTTCCGCGACCGCCGCGGAGCTGGCCTGCGAGCTGGGCGTCAGCCCGGCCGGAATCCGGCGGCACCTGGACGCGTTGCTCGCCGAGGGGCTGATCCGGGCGTCGGAGCAGCCCCGGCGCGGGCCGCGCGGGCGGGGGCGCCCGGCCAAGCGGTTCGCGCTGACCGAGGCGGCCCGGGAGACGCTGCCACACCTCTACGACGACATCGCCACCGCGGCGCTGCGCTGGATCGCGGATCGGGGCGGCGACGCGGCGATCGCCGAGTTCGCGGCGGCGCAGGTCGCCACGCTCGAGGAGCGGTGCCGGGCGGCGATCCGGGCGGCGGGGGAGAACCCCATCGCCCGGGCGGAGGCACTCGCCGCGGCCCTGACCGCGGAGGGTTACGCTGCCAACGCGTCGGCCATCGCGGCCGGCGGGCAGCTGTGCCAGCACCACTGCCCGGTGGCGCACGTCGCCGCCGAGTTCCCCCAGCTGTGCGAGGCGGAGACCGAGGTCATCTCCCGGGTGATCGGCACGCACGTGCAGCGCCTGGCGACCATCGCCCACGGCGACGGGGTATGCACCACGTACATCCCGGACCCCCGCCGGGTACTGCCCATTGCGAAGAATGACCGGACCGGCGACCCAGCCACCGTGAGGACAGATACATGACCGACCAGATCGTTGCGCCCATCAGCCAGGAGGAGCACCTCGCCGCGCTCGGCCGGTACGAGTACGGCTGGGCCGATCCGGACGCCGCCGGCGCCGGCGCGGCCCGGGGCCTCAACGAGGCCGTGGTGCGGGACATCTCGGCGAAGAAGGACGAGCCGCAGTGGATGCTCGACCTGCGGCTGAAGGGCCTGCGGCTGTTCGGGCGCAAGCCGCTGCCGGCCTGGGGTGCCGACCTCACCGACATCGACTTCGACAACATCAAGTACTTCGTCCGCTCGACCGAGAAGCAGGCGACGAGCTGGGACGAGCTGCCCGAGGACATCAGGAACACCTACGACCGGCTGGGCATCCCGGAGGCCGAGAAGCAGCGGCTGATCGCCGGCGTGGCCGCCCAGTACGAGTCCGAGGTGGTCTACCACAAGATCCGCGACGACCTGGAGGAGCAGGGCGTCATCTTCCTCGACACGGACACCGCGCTGCGCGAGCACGAGGACCTGTTCAAGGAGTACTTCGGCACGGTCATCCCGGTGGGTGACAACAAGTTCGCCGCGCTGAACACGGCCGTGTGGTCCGGTGGGTCGTTCATCTACGTGCCGAAGGGCGTGCACGTGGAGATCCCGCTGCAGGCGTACTTCCGGATCAACACGGAGAACATGGGCCAGTTCGAGCGGACCCTGATCATCGTGGACGAGGGCGCCTACGTGCACTACGTCGAGGGCTGCACCGCCCCGATCTACTCGTCCGACTCGCTGCACAGCGCGGTCGTCGAGATCATCGTGAAGAAGAACGCGCGGTGCCGGTACACGACGATCCAGAACTGGTCGAACAACGTGTACAACCTGGTCACCAAGCGGGCGGTGGCGCATGAGGGCGCCACGATGGAGTGGATCGACGGGAACATCGGCTCCAAGGTCACGATGAAGTACCCGGCGGTCTGGATGACCGGCGAGCACGCCAAGGGCGAGGTGCTCTCGGTGGCGATGGCCGGCGAGGGGCAGCACCAGGACGCCGGCGCGAAGATGGTGCACGCCGCGCCGCACACGTCCAGCACGATCGTCTCCAAGTCGATCGCCCGGGGTGGCGGCCGTACGTCGTACCGGGGCCTGGTGCAGGTGCTGGAGGGCTCCACCAACAGCCGCAGCACGGTCAAGTGCGACGCCCTGCTGGTGGACACGATCTCCCGGTCGGACACGTACCCGTACGTGGATATCCGCGAGGACGACGTGTCCATGGGGCACGAGGCGACGGTCTCGAAGGTCAGCGAGGATCAGCTGTTCTACCTGATGAGCCGGGGCATGACCGAGGACGAGGCGATGGCCATGATCGTCCGCGGGTTCATCGAGCCGATCGCCAAGGAACTCCCGATGGAGTACGCGCTGGAGCTGAACCGGCTGATCGAGCTGCAGATGGAGGGCGCGGTCGGCTGACCGCGCTGATCCCCGCCCGAAGGCTCAAGACACGGAAGAAGACATGACGACTGAGACCCTCGCGCCCCCGAAGACCAAGTCGCAGGCGCTGCGCTCGTTCGAGGTGACCGACTTCCCGGCGGTGACCGGGATGGCGGAGGAGTGGCGGTTCACCCCGCTCAAGCGCCTGGGTGACCTGGTGGCGGGCGACGGCACCGGCGCCGTCGGGCTGTTGCACGAGCAGGCCGACGTGCCGGCGCTCGTCACGGTCGAGCACGTGCGCCGGGAGGAGTTGGCCGGCGACCCGGTGCTGGTGCCGTTCGACCGGATCAGCGCGCTGGCCCGGGCCCGGTTCGGCGAGGCGCTGGTGGTCTCGGTGACCCGCCAGGCCGTGCTGGACAAGCCGGTCCTGCTGCGCACCAAGGGCCCCGGCGCCGGCGCGACCGCGTTCGGGCACACCCGGATCGAGGTCGGCGCGCTGGCCGAGGCGACGCTGGTGCTGGAGCAGGTCGGCTCGGGCACCGTGGCGGACAACGTCGAGGTGGCGGTCGGCGACGGCGCCCGGCTGGTGCTGGTCACGCTCGCCGACTGGGAGCCGGACGCGGTGCAGGCCCAGCACCTGAAGTTCCGGCTGGGCCGGGACGCGAAGGTCACCCACGTGCAGGTCACCCTCGGCGGTGACCTGGTGCGCCAGTTCACCACGGTCGAGTACACCGGGCGCGGCGGCGACGCGGAGCTGTTCGGCCTGTACTTCGCCACCGAGCTGCCGGCGGACCCCGCGAGCGGGGCCCGGCGCGGGCAGCACCTGGAGCACCGCCAACTGGTCGACCACACCGTGCCCGACTGCCGCAGCTACGTCGGGTACCGGGGCGCGCTGCAGGGCGAGGGCACGCACACGGTCTGGGTCGGCGACGTGCTGATCCGGTCCGCGGCGACCGGCACCGACACGTACGAGATCAACCGGAACCTGGTACTGACCGACGGCGCCCGCGCGGACTCGGTACCGAACCTGGAGATCGAGACCGGCGAGGTGGCCGGCGCCGGGCACGCGGCGGCGACCGGCCGCTTCGACGACGAGCAGCTGTTCTACCTGATGGCCCGGGGCATCCCGGAGCCGGAGGCGCGCAAGCTCGTGGTCCGCGGCTTCTTCGCCGAGCTGCTGAACAGGATCCCGGTGGTCCAGCTGCGCGAGCGGCTGATCGCCGCGATCGAGTCCCGGCTGACCGGGGCGGGCGGGTGAGCGCCACGATCCGCGTCTGCTCGACCGAGGACGTGCCGAAGGGCGGCGTGATCGCCGCCGAGATCGACGGCACCCCGGTCGCCCTGGTGCACGCCGACGACGACAGCTTCCACGCCGTCTACGACGAGTGCTCGCACGCCGCGGTGGCGCTCAGCGAGGGCGAGGTGGACGGCTGCACGCTGGAGTGCTGGCTGCACGGTTCCCGCTTCGACCTGCGCACCGGCCAGCCGACCGGGCTGCCGGCGACCGAGCCGGTGCCGGTCTACCCCGTCGAGGTCCGCGACGGCGACGTTTACATCAGCCTTACCCCGAGCAATGGAGTCACCCGATGAGCACCCTGTCCATCCGCGACCTCCAGGTGTCGGTGAAGCTGCCCAACGGCGAGCTGAAGCCGATTCTGACCGGCGTGGACCTGACGGTCCGGTCCGGTGAGACGCACGCCATCATGGGCCCGAACGGCTCGGGCAAGTCCACCCTGGCCTACTCGGTCGCGGGGCACCCGAAGTACGAGATCACCGGCGGCTCGGTGCTGCTGGACGACCAGGACGTGCTCGCGATGACCGTCGACGAGCGGGCCCGCGCCGGGCTGTTCCTGGCGATGCAGTACCCGGTCGAGGTGCCTGGCGTGTCGGTGGCGAACTTCCTGCGTACCGCGAAGACGGCGGTGGACGGGCAGGCGCCGAAGCTGCGCACCTGGGCCGGCGAGCTGCGCGGCGCCATGGAGCGCCTCCAGATGGACCCGGCGTTCGCCCAGCGCAACGTCAACGAGGGCTTCTCCGGCGGCGAGAAGAAGCGGCACGAGATCGTCCAGCTCGAGCTGCTCAAGCCGCGGGTGGCGATCCTCGACGAGACCGACTCCGGCCTGGACATCGACGCGCTGCGGGTGGTCTCCGAGGGGGTCAACCGGGTGCGCGCGACGGGCGAGACCGGGCTGCTGCTGATCACCCACTACACCCGGATCCTGCGCTACATCAAGCCGGACTTCGTGCACGTGTTCGTGGGCGGCCGGATCGTCGAGGAGGGCGGCCCGGAGCTGGCCGAGCGGCTCGAGGCCGAGGGGTACGAGCGCTACCTGGCCGGCGCCGGCCCGGCCGCGGTCTGAACCGCCGGGAGACACCGATGACAGCCACCGCCATCCCCCGGGGCATGCCGCAGTACGACGACGTGCCGCGCTACGACGTGGAGCGGGTACGCGCCGACTTCCCGATCCTGGCGCGGGAGGTCAACGGGCACCGGATGGTGTACCTGGACAGCGGCAACACCAGCCAGAAGCCCCGCGTGGTGATCGACGCCATGCGGGAGCACCTGGAGCGGCACAACGGCAACGTCTCCCGGTCGGTGCACACGGTCGGCACCGAGGCGACCGAGGCGTACGAGGGTGCCCGGGTGAAGGTGGCGGCGTTCATCGGCGCGCCGACCCCGGACGAGGTGGTGTTCGTCAAGAACGCCACCGAGGCGATCAACCTGGTGGCGTACGGGTTCCTGTCGTCGTCGCTCGACGTGGCGGGCGATCCCCGGTTCCGGCTCCGGCCCGGGGACGAGATCGTCATCTCCGAGATGGAGCACCACTCGAACATCGTGCCGTGGCAGTTGCTGTGCGAACGGACCGGCGCCAGGCTGCGCTGGTTCCGGGTCACCGACGCCGGCCGGCTGGACCTGTCCGACCTGGACACGCTGATCAACGAGCGGACGCGGCTGGTCTCGTACGCCCTGGTGTCCAACGTGCTCGGCACGGTGAACCCGACCTCGGCGGTCACCAAGCGGGCGCGCGAGGTGGGCGCGCTGGTGTTGTTCGACGGCTCGCAGGCGGTGCCGCAGTTGCCGGTGGACGTGACCGACATCGACGCGGACTTCCTCGCCTTCACCGGGCACAAGATGTGCGGGCCGACCGGCATCGGCGTGCTGTGGGGGCGGTCCGAGCTGCTCGCCGCGCTGCCGCCGTTCCTCGGCGGCGGCTCGATGATCGAGACGGTGACGCTGGAGCGCTCCACGTTCGCCCCGGCGCCGGCCAAGTTCGAGGCGGGCACCCCGCCGATCACCGAGGCGGTCGGGCTGGGCGCCGCCGTGGACTACCTGAGCGGCGTCGGCATGCGGGCCATCCAGTGGCACGAGAAGGAGCTGGCGGCGTACGCGTTGGACGCCCTCGCCACGGTGCCCGGGCTGCGGCTGTTCGGGCCGCGGACGGCGGTCGGCCGGGTCGGCACCCTCTCGTTCGACCTGCCGGGCATCCACCCGCACGACGTCGGTCAGGTGCTCGACTCGCTGGGCGTGCAGGTCCGGGTGGGCCACCACTGCGCCCGCCCGCTCTGCGTGCGGTACGAGGTGCCGGCGATGACCCGCGCGTCGTTCTACCTCTACACCACCTTCGCGGAGGTGGACGCGCTGGTCGACGGGCTGGCCCGGGTGCGGAAGGTGTTCGCCTGATGCAGATCGACCAGCTCTACCAGGAGATCATCCTGGATCACTACAAGCACCCGCACGGGCGCGGCCTGCGCGAGCCGTTCGCCGGCGAGGCGCACCACGTCAACCCCACCTGCGGGGACGAGGTGACCGTGCGGGTCGCCCTGGACGGCGACGAGCTGTCCGACATCTCGTACGACGGGCAGGGCTGCTCGATCAGCCAGGCGTCGGCGAGCGTGCTGCACGAGCTGCTGCGCGGGCGGTCCACATCGGATGCGCTGGCGGCGCACGAGGCGTTCGTCGAGCTGATGGGCGGCCGCGGGCAGGTGGAGCCGGACGAGGCGGTGCTCGGCGACGGCGTGGCCTTCGCCGGGGTGGCCCGCTACCCGGCCCGGGTCAAGTGCGCCCTGCTGCCCTGGATGGCCTTCAAGGACGCCACGGCGCGCGCCGTGGACGCCAGCAGTGAGGAGGTGGCGCGATGAGCGAGGAGATGGTGACCGCCGGCGAGGCGGCGCCGGCGGGCGGTGGCAAGGCGGCCGTCGCGGACGTCGAGGAGGCGATGAAGGACGTCGTCGACCCGGAGCTGGGCATCAACGTGGTCGACCTCGGCCTGCTCTACGGCGTGCACGTCGACGACGAGAACGTGGCCACGCTGGACATGACGCTCACGTCGGCGGCCTGCCCGCTGACCGACGAGATCGAGGACCAGGCGCGGATGGCGCTGACCAGCGGCCCGGGCGGCGGTGTGGTCAGCGACTTCCGCATCAACTGGGTGTGGATGCCGCCGTGGGGACCCGACAAGATCAGCGACGACGGCCGGGACCAGTTGCGGGCCCTGGGCTTCAACGTCTGACGTACCGGTAATTCGGTGGCCGGCTCCAGCAGGGGCCGGCCACTGCCTGTCCGTGACCGCGGCGCTCCAGCGCCATCATCGCCGTGCTCGCCCTGCGCCTCCTGCCCACCTGACCGTGCGGTGGGGACGGGTCGCCGGGGTCGCCGGGCGGTTGCCGCAGAATGGGTCCCGTGGCGGTACGGGTGGCGGTGGTCGACGACGACGAACTGATCCGGGTGGGGCTGCGGGCGATCATCGACGCCGCCGGCGACCTGGGTGTGGTCGCCGAGGCGGGCAGCGGGGCGGACGTGCCGGACCTCGTCGCGCGGTACCGGCCGGACGTGGTGCTGATGGACGTGCGGATGCCGGGCATCGACGGGATCCGGGCCACCGAACTGCTGCTCGCGTCCTCGGCCGAGCCGCCGCGGGTGCTGGTCATCACCACGTTCGAGAACGACGAGTACGTGTACGCCGCGCTGCGCGCCGGGGCGAGCGGCTTCCTGCTGAAGCGGTCGCGGCCGGCGGAGGTGGTGGAGGCGATCCGGGTCGTGGCGCGGGGGGAGTCGCTGGTGTTCCCGGCGGCGATCCGGCGGCTGGCGGGCGCGTACGCGGGGCCGGGCGGCGACCGGCTGCGCGGCGCCGGGCTGACCGACCGGGAGGCGGAGGTGCTGCGCCTGGTCGCGGCGGGCCGGTCCAACGCGGAGATCGCCGAGGAACTGGTGCTCGGTGTGGAGACGGTGAAGACGCACGTCGGCAACGTGCTCGCGAAGCTCAACGCCCGGGACCGGACCCAGGCCGTCATCGCCGCCTACGAGTCCGGCTTCGTCACCCCGGGCTGACGCCGGCGCCGTCGCCCGCCGACCGCGGG
>NZ_BBQH01000085.1 GCF_018397995.1 Rhizomonospora bruguierae | reverse complement strand
GCCCCCGGGCGGTCGCCCCGCCGCCCGGGCCGGGGTCGGCCGGCGGCGGCCGGTCGCCGACGCCGGCGCCGTCCAGGTCCAAACCGGTGCCGACGCCGTCCCAGTCCAGCCCGGCGCCGTCCGGAACCGCGCCCACCGGGGAGCCCACCTCGTCGCCGACCCCCTCGGTCACCCCGCCGCCGGGCCCGTCCGCGACCGCCCCGCAGGAGCCATCCGGGAAACCGCCGGAGGAGGTGCTCCAGAGACCGTTCCCGGCCACCGTCGCGGCCGGGAGCTCGGGGCCCTACACCGGCCGGCACCGCGCCTGACCGGCGGCTATACCGGTCCCTCGCGCACCTGTGGCATCCTGAACTTCCGCTGGACCCGGATTGCCGCACAGGAGACATAGACTGCACGCCGATGGACATTCAGGTCGCGGACCCGCTGATCGGGTCGATCGTGGACGGGCGCTACCGCGTCCGGGGGCGCATCGCGCGCGGCGGCATGGCGACCGTCTACACGGCGTCGGACGAGCGCCTGGAGCGCACCGTCGCCCTCAAGATCATCCACCCGGCGCAGGCCGGTGACCCGCAGTTCATCCGGCGCTTCACCGACGAGGCCAAGACGATCGCCCGGCTGACCCACCCCAACGTGGTCGCCGTCTACGACCAGGGCGTACACGCCGGCGTTCCGTACCTGGTCATGGAGTACGTGCGCGGCCGGACGCTGCGCGAGGTGCTGGCCGAGCGCGGCCGGCTGACCCCGGTGGAGGCGCTGGCGATCCTCGAGCAGGTGCTCGCCGCGGTCGCCGCCGCGCACCGGGCCGGGCTGGTCCACCGGGACGTGAAGCCGGAGAACGTGCTGGTCGCCGAGGCGCCCAGCGGCGGCGCCAGCAGCCTGGTCGACGGCGTGGTGAAGGTGGCCGACTTCGGCCTGGCCCGCGCGGTCGAGGCCAGCGCCGACGAGGCGGGCCAGCTCATGGCCACCGTCGCCTACGTGGCACCCGAACTGGTCACCGCCGGTCACGCGGACGCTCGCACCGACGTGTACTCCGCCGGCATCGTGCTGTTCGAGATGCTCACCGGCCGGGTGCCCTACGACGGCGAACAGCCCGTCGAGGTGGCCTGGCAGCACGTGGACCGGGACGTCCCGCCGCCGTCGCGGTTCGTGCCGGGCCTGTCGCCGGCCCTGGACGACCTGGTCACCCGCGCCACCCGGCGCGACCCGGGCGCCCGCCCCACCGACGCCGGCGCACTGCTGGCCGACGTGCAGGTGGTCCGGGAGGATGTCGGCACGGCGAGCGCCATGACGACGGTCATGCGCCCCACCTCGGTGCCGCCCGCCACCGACGCCACCGTCACCATGCGCCAGATCCAGCCGGTGCAGCGGCCGTCCTGGTCGCGGCTGCCGGAGCAGCCGCAGAGCAACGTGTACCGCACCTACCCGTACGAGGACGGCCGGCCACGGATCATGCCGAGCCCGCCGGCGGGCGGCTTCGGCGCCCGGGCGGTCGCGCTGTGGGAGCGGATGGTCGGCACCCCGCGCGGGCGCACGGTGACCGCCGCCGCGATCGTCGTCGTGGCCCTGCTCCTCGCGGTCGGCGGGTACTGGTTCGCCATCGGCCGCTACACCACGGCACCCCAGCTCACCACCATGAGCCGGGCCGACGCGGTCGCGAAGGCGGAGCGGGCCGGGCTGGCCGTGAAGTTCGGCGACCCCCGGTACGACGAGCAGGTCCCCAAGGACGTGGTGCTGACCCAGGAGCCGGGCGCGGGCAGCCGGATCCTGAAGGGCGCCACGGTCACGCTGATCCTCTCCCTCGGCCCCGAGCGGTTCCCGACCCCGGACGTGGTGGGCAAGGAGTGGGCCGTCGCCCAGGCGGAGTTGCAGGACAGGAAGCTGGTCGTCAAGCGCGGCCCGGACAAGTACAGCGACGACATCCCGGCCGGCTACGTGCTGGCGACCGACCCGAAGGCGGGCACCGAGACGAAGCCGGACGCCCAGATCGTGGTCACGGTCAGCAAGGGCAAGGCCCCGATCTCGGTGCCGAACGTGATCGGCAAGGACGTCAACGAGGCCCGGGCCGAACTACAGGGGCTCGGCCTGGTGGTGGTCGAGCAGCAGGTGGACAGCGACAAGCCGGCCGGCCAGGTGATCGCCCAGTCGCCGACCAACGGCGCCGGGGTGGAGAAGGGCGCCGAGGTGCGCCTCCAGGTCAGCAAGGGCCCGCCGCTCACGGTGGTCCCGCAGGTCACCGGGCAGCCGTGCCAGCAGGCCAAGCAGACCCTGGAGGGGATGCAACTCCAGGTCAACGTCAGCGGCAACCCCGACGGCACGGTGCTGTTCCAGGATCCGGGGCCGGACTCGCAGGTCCCGCAGGGTTCGCAGGTCACGATCGGGTGCCTGTGACCGGTGCGCTCCGCCCGGTCGGTGCGCACGCCAGCGTCGCGGGCGGGCTGGCCCGGGCCGGCCTGCCGTACATCCGCAACGCCGAGGCGCGGGCCGTGCAGGTGTACGTGTCGAACCCG
This sequence comes from Rhizomonospora bruguierae, assembly GCF_018397995.1. Lineage (GTDB taxonomy): Bacteria > Actinomycetota > Actinomycetes > Mycobacteriales > Micromonosporaceae > Rhizomonospora > Rhizomonospora bruguierae. The sequence continues at coordinate 41,472 of NZ_BBQH01000085.1, read as the reverse complement.
CGCGGCTGGGCGCTGTCGGCCGGCGACCCGGCGCAGGACGAGGCGTTCCGCTCCGGCTGCGCCGAGCTGAAGGTGCCCTCGTTCATCCACGCCTCGCTGCTGGTCAACCTGGGCTCGCCGACCGCCCTGACGGTGCAGCGCTCGGTCGCCACGCTCGCGCACGCGCTGGAGCGCGGCGCGCGGACCGGCGCGGCCGGCGTCGTATACCACGCGGGCAGCGCGGTGGACGAGGCGCACGCCGACGCGGCGCTGGTCCGCATGCGGGAGGTGCTGCTGCCGCTGCTGGACTCGGCCGCGGCGGCGGGCGGCCCGCGCCTGCTGGTGGAGCCGACCGCGGGCGGCGGGCGCTCGCTGGCGTCCCGGATCGAGGACCTGGAGCCGTACCTGGCCGCCCTGGACCACCACCCCTGGCTCGGCTTCTGCCTGGACACCTGCCACGCCTGGGCGGCCGGCCACGACCTCGCCCGGCCGGGCGGCATGACCGAGGCGCTGGACCTGCTGGACGCCACGGTCGGGCGGGAGCGGCTGCACCTGGTCCACGCGAACGACTCGAAGGACACCTGCGGCTCGCTGCGGGACCGGCACGAGACGATCGGCAAGGGCACCCTCGGTGAGGCGGCGTTCGCCGAGCTGATGACGCACCCGGTCACCGCGGGCATCCCGGTGATCGTGGAGACGCCGACGGAGCGGTGGCACGGGCACGCCAGCGACATCGCGACGCTGCGCCGGCTGGCCGCGCGCCCCGGAGCCGGCCGCCGCGGCGGGCGGCGTTGACCGCCCAACACCATCCCGCGGCGTCACCGCCGCTGAGCGACGGCTAGCGGAACAGCGACACCAGCACCTCGGCGGCGCGGTCGACGGCCTCGTCCGAGGCGTCCAGGTGGGTGACCAGGCGGGCGCCCCGGGGGCCCAGCACGGACACCAGCACCCCACGCTCGCGGGCCCGGGCGCCCAGCGTCGGGGCGTCCATCGACGCCTTGCCGAGATCCAGCGCCACGATGTTCGTACGCACGGCGCTGCTCGTGCCCACGGTGTCGCTGTCGGCGCCGGCCACGATCCCGAACGGCGCCAGCGCCTCGGCCAGCCGGGCGGCCTTCGCGTGGTCCTCCGCGAGCCGGTCGACGTGGTGGTCCAGCGCGTACAGCCCGGCCGCCGCGAGCACCCCGGCCTGCCGCATGCCGCCACCCATCCGCTTGCGCAGCACCCGGGCCTCGTCGATCCGCTTGGCGGAGCCGACGACCAGCGAGCCGACCGGCGCGCCGAGCCCCTTCGACAGGCAGACCGACAGGGTGTCGAACAGCCGCCCGTACTCGATCAGCGGCACCCCGGCGGCGACGTGGGCGTGCCAGACGCGGGCGCCGTCGCAGTGCAGGCGCAGCCCGTTCGCGTCGCAGATCTCGCGCAGCCGGCGCAGCGTGCCCAGCGGGATCACTCCCCCGCCGCCCCGGTTGTGGGTCTGCTCCACGGCGATGGCGGTGGTGGGCACCGCGTGGTAGCCGTCCGGGCGGATCATCGCGGCGATCGCGTCCGGGTCGATGCCGGCGCCGGCGGCGGCCCACGTGCGGGTGGAGATGCCGCCGATCGCCGCCGCCGCGCCGATCTCGTACGTCACCACGTGCGCGTCGGCGTCGCAGAGCAGTTCCGACGCGCGCGGGGCGACCAGTTGCAGGGCGATCTGGTTCGCCATCGAGCCGGTCGGGGTGAACAGCGCCGCCTCGTGCCCGAACATCGCCGCGACCCGCTCCTGGAGCGCGTTGACGGTCGGGTCCTCGCCGTACACGTCGTCGCCGACGACCGCCTCGGCCATCGCCGCCCGCATGCCGGGGGTGGGCGCGGTGACGGTGTCCGAACGCAGGTCCGTGACCCCCGAGCCGGCCGGCTCGTCAGCCACGCAGCATCTCCGCCACCAGGAACGCCAGTTCCAGGGACTGCTGGGTGTTCAGCCGCGGGTCGCAGGCGGTCTCGTACCGGCCGGGCAGGTCGAGGTCCTCGATGCCCTGGGCGCCGCCCAGGCACTCGGTGACGTCCTCACCGGTCAGCTCGACGTGCAGGCCGCCCGGGTGGGTCTCCAGCTCCCGGTGCACCTCGAAGTAGCCCAGCACCTCGTCCACGATCCGGTCGAAGTGCCGGGTCTTGTACCCGTTCGACGACTCGTGGGTGTTGCCGTGCATCGGGTCGCACTGCCAGACCACCTTGTGCCCGGCGGCGGTGACCTTCTCCACGATCGGCGGCAGCACGTCCCGGACCCTGGTGTTGCCCATCCGGCTGATCAGCGTGAGCCGGCCCGGGGTGTTCTCCGGGTTGAGCTTCTCGCACAGCTCGATCGCCAGCTCCGGCGTGGTGCCGGGGCCCAGCTTGACGCCGATCGGGTTGGCGATCCGGGACACGAAGTCCACGTGCGCGCCGTCGATCTGCTTGGTCCGCTCGCCGATCCACAGGAAGTGCCCGGACAGGCCGAACGCCTTGCCGCCGGCGATCCGGGTCAGCGCCCGGTCGTACTCCAGCGCCAGCGCCTCGTGCGAGCAGTACAGGGTGACCGTGCGCAGCGCCTCGTCCTCGGTCATCCCGCAGGCGCGGATGAACGCCAGCGCCCGGTCGATCTCGCGGGCGATCGCGTCGTACCGCTCACCGGCCGGCGAGGTCTTCACGAAGCCCTTGTTCCAGTCGTGCACCGCGTGCAGGTCCGCCAGGCCGCCGGACAGGTACGCCCGGAGCATGTTCATCGCCGACGACGCGTTCGCGTACGCGCGGATCATGCGCTGGGGGTCGGCGACCCGCGCCTCCGGGGTGGCCTCCAGCGAGTTGATCAGGTCACCCCGGTACACCGGCAGCCCCAGCGCGTCGGTGTCGTTCGAGCGCGGCTTGGTGAACTGGCCGGCCACCCGCGCGACCTTGACCACCGGCAGGCTCGCCCCGTAGGTCAGCACGACCGCCATTTGCAGCAGCGTCCGGGCGTTGGCCATGAGGTGGCTCTCGGTGTTGTCGGCGAACGTCTCCGCGCAGTCGCCGCCCTGGAGCAGGAACGCCTTGCCCTCGCAGACCAGCGCCAGCCGCTCACGCAGCTCCATGACCTCATACGGGGCCACGATCGACGGCACGGTGTTCAGCACCGTGCAGACCTCGTCGACCTTGGCCTGCTCCGGCCAGGGCGGCATCTGGGCGCGGGGCAGGTCTCGCCACCGGTCCAGCCCGAGGGCGGCGGACTCGGCGGGGTCGGCGGTGGGCCGGGCGATCTCCAGGCCCGGGTTCCTGAACTGGTGCCACTGCGCAGGCATGGCCCCAAGGGTACGGCGTGCGCGGATCCCGGCCGGCACCCCGGCCCCCCGTCCCGGGAACTGGACGGGGGGCTGGTGCGGTGGATCGATCAGTGCGCCCGACACACTCGTTGCTCGCCGGTGGCTCAGCCGAGCCCGCCGCGGACCGCGGAGATCAGCTCACCGTTCGCGGTGTCGCCGGACAGCTCCCAGAGGAACGCGCCGCCCAGGCCCTGACCGTTGGCGTAGCTCATCTTCCCGCCGATCGTCGACGGGGTGTCGTAGCTCCACCACTCGCTGCCGCACTTGCCGTACGCGGTGCCGGCGATCGTGTTCGTGGCCGGGCACCGGGTCTTCAGGACCTTGTAGTCGTCGATGCCCGCCTCGTACGTGCCGGGCGCCGCCCCGGTCGCGGTGCCGCCCGGCGCGGTCTGCGTGACGCCGGTCCAGCCGCGGCCGTAGAAGCCGACGCCGAGCAGCAACTTGCTCGCCGGGATCCCCTTGCCCTTCAGCTTCTGGATCGCCGCGTCCGCCCAGAAGCCCTGCTGCGGGATGCCCGCGTACGAGGTCAGCGGCGAGTGCGGCGCGGTCGGCCCCTGCGCGTTGAACGCGCCGAAGTAGTCGTACGTCATCGGCATCAGCCAGTCCACGTACTGCGCGCCGCCGGCGTAGTCCGCCGCGTCGATCTTGCCGCCGCCGCTGCCGTCCGCGGTGATGGCCGCCGTGACCAGGGCGCCCGAACCGAACCGGGAACGCAGCGCCGACACCACGTTCCGGAACGCGGCCGCACCGCTGCTGTCACAGCTCAGGCCGCACGCGTTCGGGTACTCCCAGTCCACGTCGATGCCGTCGAACACGTCCGCCCAGCGCGGGTCCTTCACCAGGCTGTAGCAGGAGTCGGCGAACGCGGCCGGGTTCGCCGCCGCCTGGGTGAACCCGGCGGACCAGGTCCAGCCGCCGAACGACCACAGCACCCTGATGTTCGGGTACATCTTCTTCAGCCGCCGCAGCTGGCCGAAGTTGCCGCGCAGGGCGCCCGCGTCCCAGGTGTCCGCGACGCCGTCGACGCTGTCCGCCGCCGAGTACGCCTTGTCGTAGTCGGCGTAGCTGTCACCGATGCTGCACCGGCCGCCGGTGGTGTTGCCGAACGCGTACAGGATGTGGGTCAGTTTCGCCGCGGACCCGCTCGTCACGATGTTCTTCACGTGGTAGTTCCGCCCGTAGATCCCCCACTCGGTGAAGTACCCGACGACCTTCTTGCCACCGGTCGGCGGCTGCGTGGTCGGCGGCTGCGTGGTGGGCGGTGTCGCGGGTGGCTTCGTGGTCGGCGTGGCGGTCGGCGGCCTCGTGGTCGGCGGGGTTGTGCCACCGCCGCAGGAGCCCCCGTTGACCGTGCAGTTCAGTGGCGCCCGGTACGCCCCGGTGCCGATATACCCCCAGGACTGCGAGGCACCTGGCGCCAACGCGCCCATCCAACTCTTCGCGGTCGCGACGTAGTGGTCACCGGCCCGGGTCACGTCCGCGTCCCAGAAACTGCTGATCGACGTCCCGGCCGGCAGGTCGAACTCCACCCGCCAGGTGTCCACGCTGCCGCTGCCACCGTTGGTGACGGTCACCTTGACCTCGTGCCCGGTCCCCCAGTCCGACGTGGCCACGAAGGCGGTGGTGACCCCGCCGGCCGCCATGGCCGAGGCGACGGGCACGGCGGCGACCGCGAGCGCGACAACCGCGCCGGCCCACAGCGCGCGCCGCAGAGATCTCCTCATCGGGGGCCTCCAAGTTAATAGTTAACAAACTTTCCAGTGGACCCTAGTGATCCGCCGACCCCGCGTCAAGATGCAAATACCTCAATCTCTCCGCGCCCGATACCGACTCATCCCCGCGCGCCCACCTCCCCGGTCGCGTGGCGCCTTCTCATTTGCGAGATCTTGGTAAAGACACGCCGATTTTGGGACAGATCCGTACCAAGATCTCGTCGAAGCAGGGAAAGCGGCGCCGAGGCGAGGGGGCGGGGAGCGGCGGGGCGGGGAGCGGCGGGGCGGGGAGCGGCGGGGCGGGGAGCGGCCCCGGCCCGACAACGGCGCGCCGGCCGCGGGCGCGGCCGGCAGCGGGTTCCAGGCCGGGGCCTACCGCCCCGGGGCCGGTCAGCCGGGTTCACCGGCCGGTGCCGGCGCGGCCGCGGGGGAAGGCGCGGCACGGCGCACGGCGTACAGCGAGGCGGCGGTCAGGGCCAGCGCCGCGACCAGGGCGGAGGCGTGCACGGCCGGGGGCAGGACCGGCACGAACGCGACCACGGCGACGGGTACCTGCACCGCGGCGACCAGGAGCGGCAGCAGCCACCGGTGCGCACCACCCCACCAGTACGCGGTCCACATTGGAGCCGTGACGACCCCGAGGGTGAGCACGTCCAGGGCGGCGTGCAGGTAGACGTTGTGCACCTGGTCGTGGGCGAAGGCGGACGCCGGGGGCGCCACCCACAGGCAGGCGACCAGGACGCCGAGGACCACCGCGAAGCGCCGCATGCTGGACCTCCCGACCGTACCGCTGCGACCACCGTGTGTCAGGACGGTAGCCAGGCACGCCGCACCGCCGGAAGGCGTGAACGGATGAGTGAACGGGCCTGACCCGGGCCGCCCGAACGGCGGGAGGCTTTCACGCGTTCTGGGCGGCCAGTTCGCGCGCGCGGTCCCGGGCGGCCTCCAGGGCGGCCAGCAGCGCGGCGCGCACCCCGTGGTTCTCCAGTTCGCGGATGGCGGCGATGGTGGTGCCGGCCGGTGAGGTGACCGCCTCGCGCAACTTCACCGGGTGCTCCCCGGACTCGCGCAGCATGAGCGCGGAGCCGATCGCGGTCTGCACGATCAGGTCGTGCGCGACCTGGCGGGGTAGGCCGAGCAGGATCCCCGCGTCGGTCATCGCCTCCACCAGCAGGTAGAAGTACGCGGGGCCGGAGCCGGAGAGCGCGGTCACCGCGTCCTGCTGGGACTCGGGTACCCGCAGGGTGCGCCCGAGCGGGCGGAACATCTCCTCGGCCAGCGCCAGGTGTTCCGGCGTCGCGTGCGGGCCGGCGGAAATGGCCGTCATCGCCTCGTCCACCAGGGCCGGGGTGTTGGTCATGACCCGCACGACCGGGGTTCCCGCCGGCAACCGCTTGGCGAAGAAGCTGATCGGCAGGCCGGCACAGAGCGAGACGACGAGCTTGTCGGCGGGCACCTTCGGCCCGACCTCGGTCAGCAGGGCGCCGGCGTCCTGCGGCTTGACCGAGATCGCCAGCACGTCGGCCTCGGTGACGGCGGCGACGTTGTCCACCACCCGCACGCCGTACCGCTGGACCAGTTCCTCCGCGCGCTCGGTGCGGCGTGCGGTGGCCAGGATCCGGTCGGTCGGCCAGCCGGCCCGCAGCAGGCCGGAGAGCATCAGCTCGCCGATCTTGCCCGCACCGATCACCGCGACGGCGTGCACGCCAGGCGCCACTGTCGGTTCCTCCCGAAAAGGGGGCCGGCGCGGGCCGGCCCCCGATCGACAAACCTCAGCTGCCGAAGAAGACCTCGGCCTCGGTGTACCGCTCCAGCGGCACGGTCTTTAGCTCGCGGGTCGCCTCGATCAGCGGCACCCGGACGATGTCGGTACCACGCAGCGAGACCATCTTGCCGAAGTCACCCTCGTGCACCGCGTCGATCGCGTGCAGGCCGAACCGGGTGGCCAGCACCCGGTCGAACGCGGTCGGGGTGCCGCCGCGCTGGATGTGACCCAGCACGACTGTGCGGGCCTCCTTGCCGGTCTTCTCCAGCAGCTGCTCGGCCAGCCACTGGCCGATGCCGCCCAGCCGCACGTGGCCGAACGCGTCCCGCTCCTGGTTGTGCAGGACCATCTGGCCGTCGAGCGGCTGCGCGCCCTCGGCAACCACCACGATCGGCGCGTACTGGGTCTGGAAGCGCTTCTCCACGTACGCCGCGACCTGGTCCACGTCGAACTGCCGCTCGGGCAGCAGGATCACGTTGGCGCCGCCGGCCAGCCCGGCGTGCAGGGCGATCCAGCCGGCGTGCCGGCCCATCACCTCGACGACGAGCGTGCGGTGGTGGCTCTCGGCGGTGGTGTGCAGCCGGTCGATCGCCTCCATCGCGATGTTGACCGCGGTGTCGAAGCCGAACGTGTAGTCGGTGGCGTCGAGGTCGTTGTCGATGGTCTTCGGCACGCCGATGACCTTGACGCCCAGCTCGTCCAGCTTCGTGGCGACGCCGAGGGTGTCCTCACCGCCGATCGCGACCAGCGCGTCGATCCCCAGCTCGGCCAGGTTGGCCTTGATCCGCTCGACCCCGCCGTCGATCTTGAACGGATTGGTCCGGGAGGAGCCCAGGATGGTGCCGCCGCGGGGCAGGATGCCGCGCACCTCGGCGATGCCGAGCGGGCGGGTGTTGCCCTCCAGGGGGCCGCGCCAGCCGTCCCGGAAACCCACGAACTCGTGCCCGTAGGTGGCCACGCCCTTGCGCACCACCGAACGGATCACCGCGTTCAGTCCGGGGCAGTCGCCGCCACCGGTGAGGACGCCGATTCGCATGATCTGCTTGTTCCCTTCCGGGTCAGTCAGACAGGCCCAGAATGCCCCGGGAGAAGCGCCGTTGCCGGACCGAGGCGGGCCGCCGTCAAGCGCACTGTAGCCCAGCCCGGTGACCGCCGGGTCAGCCGCCCATGGCCTGCCACCGCGCGAGGTTGTGCCGCGCGTCGACCAGCGCGTCGTGCCGGGCGGCCGCGGCTTCGGGCAGCGGCGGGCGGCCCACGTCGTCCCAGCGTTGGCGCAGGTCTTTCGTAAACCGGGGGATCTCTCGGGGCAGATCGGGCATCCGACCCCATAGCTGACATAGCACTACGTGGTCGTACGCCGCGTACCAGGCCCATAACTCGATCTTCTCGGCCGGCCGGTCCCGGACCGGCTCGGTCAGGAACTCGTACAGGTCGCCCCGAATCCGCTCGCGCGAGCGCCACGCCGGGTCGGCCGGCGAGGGCAGCTTGTCCAGCACGTTGCGGCGCACCCAGGGCAGCGCCCGGGAGTCGTCGAACTCGGTGGAGACCGCATAGAACTCCCGCCCGTACTCGTCGACCACGCCGATCGAGACGAGGTCCACCAGGCGACCGTCCTCGATGAACTCGCAGTCGTAGAAGTATCGGTAGGGCATCTGGCCCATCCTCGCCCATGGCCCGGCCCCGATCGCAGCCGGTACCCGATACGGTGCCCGCATGACGTTCTCGATCGTCGCCCGCGGCGCGGACGGCCGCGCCCTGGGCGTGGCGGTGGCCAGCAAGTTCCTCGCCGTCGGCGCGGCGGTGCCGGCCGCGGAGGCGGGCGTGGGCGCGATCGCCACCCAGGCGTTCGCCAACCTCGCCTACCAGCCCCAGGCGCTGGCCCTGCTGCGCACCGGCGTGCCCCCGGCCGACGTGGTGGCCGGCCTGGTCGCCGCGGACGTCGGCCGGGGGCACCGCCAGGTGGGCGTGGTGGGCCCGACCGGCGACGGGGCGACCTTCACCGGGCCGCAGTGCCACGACTGGGCCGGCGGGGTGACCGGCGACGGGTACGCGATCCAGGGCAACATCCTGGCCGGCGAGGGCGTGATCCGGGCGATGGAGGCGGCCTGGCTGGAGTCGACCGGCGAGCCGCGGCTGGCCCACCGCCTGCTGGCCGCGCTGGCGGCCGGCGACGAGGCGGGCGGCGACCGCCGGGGCCGGCAGAGCGCCGCGCTGTACGTGGTGGAGAAGGACAAGGGGTACGGCGGCACCAGCGACGTGGCCGTGGACCTGCGGGTGGACGATCACCCGCGGCCGGTGGCCGAACTGTCCCGCCTTCTGGACCTGCACATCCTGCTGTTCGAGCGCCCGGACGAGGCGTCCCTGTTGGACCTGACCGGCCCGCTCGCGGCGGAGGTGCGGGCGCTGCTGGCCGCCGCCGGGTCCACCGGCGGCCCGGACCTGGACGCCGACCTGGCCGAGTGGGCCGGGGTGGAGAACCTGGAGGAGCGCCTGGTGCCGGGGCGCATCGACCCACTGGTCCTGGCCCATCTGCGGGCCAGCGCGCCCTGAGCGCCGGGCTCCCGTCGCGGTTCCGGCGCCGTATCCCGCACGCGGGCGCCGGCCGGAGACGCGTCCTACGCGCCACTCCGGCCGGCACCGGACCCGGCCCTGGCCCCCCATCGGCGACGGGTCCGGTATCAGCGTCCCCCGAGCGCACTCACGACACTGTCACGGAACCGATGCGGGGGGTGTACAGCACGCGACAGGCAGGCCATGATCTGGTAGGGGGAGCGGTGCGACGCCCGAATCGCCAGTTCGGTGCGTTTCGCGAACCGCGGCGGTCGGGCTTACAGTTCGACCGCGGTCACGATTCTGGGTCCGCGGCCCGGCGCTGCCGGGTGCCGGACGAAGTGGAATACCGGGGAGGGGTTGTCCGGTGGATGGTCGCCTGCCGGATCCCGGCGACGCGCTGAGCGGCGTGGACATGTTCGCGGGTCTGGAGCCCGAGGTGCGGCAGCGGGTGATCGCCGCGGCGGTGCCGCGCACCTACCGCAAGGGTCAGCTGCTGTTCGTGGAGAACGATCCCGGGGAGTCGCTGATCCTGCTCAAGCGCGGCGCGGTGGCGGTGTTCCGTACCGCGCCGACCGGCGAGCGGGCGGTGCTGTCCGTGGTCCGCCCACCCGACGTCCTCGGCGAGGTGTCGCTGCTGGACGGTTCGGCGCGGTCGCTGTCCGCCGAGGCGATCGAGGACTGCACCGCGCTGGCACTGTCCCGCGGGGCCTTCATGGAGCTGGTGCACTCCAACCCGAAGATCCTGGACGCGGTGATGCGCTCGCTCGGGCAGCTCATCCGCCGGCTCACCGAGCAGAACGCCGACCACGTCTTCCTGGACCTGCCCGGCCGGGTCGCCAAGACGCTGGTCCGGCTCGCCGGGGAGAGCCAGGCACCGATGATCACTATCGAGCTGAACCAGAGCCAGCTCGCGGAGATGGCCGGCGGCTCCCGCCAGAGCGTGAACCAGGCGATCGGTTCGTTCGCCAGCCGGGGTTGGCTGCGCACCGAGGGGCGCCGGATCGTGGTCACCGACCTGGCCGCGCTGCGCCGCCGGGCCGGCATGCCGGAGCGCTGAGCCCCAACGCCGAGCCCCCAACGCCGAGCCCCCGAACCCGGGCGGCGGACGATCGGGCCGCAGGACCGGCCGCCCGGGGCGGGCACCCACGCCGCGCCCCCGGCGATCGGTCGGTGGGCAGGATCAGGTGTCGCCGCCCCAGCCGTCGCCGACGACCGGGCCGGTTTTCCCGCCGCCGCCGATGACCGGGCCGCCATCGCCGGCGACGATGCCCTCCTTCTTCAGCATGTCCAGCGTGGAGGCGTCGACCTCGACCGTCTCCCCCGCGCGGTGCTGCTTCCAGTCCTTGGTGAGCCGGACCTGCGCCATCGTGACTCCTAGCTAACCGGGATCCGTCGAACGGATCGGTCGATTCGGCGGAACTCTAGCCTGATACATCCGGGCCGGTGATGTCCGCAACCTAACAACCGGATTCCATCCGGGCCTTACCTGCGGGGATACTCGGCGTGCGCCCCTGTGTCCGCTGTCCGACAGCGTCGGGCGGGGCCACGGTTGGGGCGCCCGGTTAGGGTCCGCGACGATCCGGAAGGGACTGGCCATCTCCGACCAGTGCCCACGATGTGGCCGGACCGCAGCCGACGGGGACCGCTTCTGCGGTGGCTGTGGCACCGAGCTCGGTTCCGCGTGCGCGCAGTGCGGCCGACCACTCGGCCCCGACGTGGCGTTCTGCACCGGCTGCGGCGCCCCGAAGCCGGACGCCGACCGCTCCCGCCCGACGGTCCTGGAGGACCGGCGCCGGGTCTCCGTGCTGTTCGTGGACCTGATCGACTCCACCCCCTACGTGGAGCGGACGGACCCGGAACAGGTCCGCGGCATGCAGCAGAACTTCTTCTCCGCCGCCCGGCGGGTCATCGGCCAGTACGGCGGCGTGGTGGAGAAGTACATCGGCGACGCGGTGATGGCGCTGTTCGGCGCGCCGGTGGCGACCGAGACGGACGCGCTGCGCTGCGTGCGCGCCGGCCTGGAACTGCAGCGGGTGCTGGCCCGGTTCGCGCCGACCGAGCAGGGCGCGCTGCGCTTCCGGGTCGGCGTGGCGACCGGCGAGGCGCTGGTGGACGTGGCCGCGGCCCGGGACGGCGGGCAGGCCATCGTGGCCGGTGACGTGGTCAACACCGCGTCCCGGATGCAGGCCGTCGCCCCGCCCGGCGGCGTGCTCGTCTGCGGCACCACGTACGGGCAGACCAAGACGGCCATCCGGTACACGGAGCAGCCGCCGGTGACCCTGCGGGGGCGCAGTTCGCCGACCGAGGTGTGGCTGGCGGTCGCGCCGGTGCAGCGGCGGCAGACCGAGCAGGCCGACACCACCCCGCTGATCGACCGCGAGCACGAACTGAGCCTGCTCGTCAACGCCCTGCACCGGGCCATGCGCGACCGCACGCCGCAGCTGGTCACCGTGTTCGGCCGGGCCGGCATCGGCAAGAGCCGGCTGGTCCGGGAGCTGCTGCGGCACGCGGACCGGCTGATCGACGATCCGGTCGCCTGGCGCACCGGGCACTGCCCGCCGTTCGGCGAGAACGTCACGTTCGCCCCGCTGGCGGACATCGTCAAGGCCGAGGCCGGCATCCTCGACACCGACCCGGCGGCCACCGCCGAGCGCCGCCTGGTCGACACGGTCGCGGAGATCGTCTCCCCGGCCGAGGCCGAACGGCTGGCCGAGGCGCTACGCCCGCTGGTCGGCCTGCCGGCCACCAAGCTGCCCGCCGAGGAGGCCAAGTCGGCCTGGCGGCGCTTCTTCGTCGCCCGCGCCGCCCGCCGCCCCACGGTGCTGGTCTTCGAGGACCTGCACTGGGCGGACGAGGCGATGCTGCGCTTCATCGAGGTGCTCGGGGCATCCGCCCGGGACGTGCCGCTGCTGCTGCTGTGCACCGCCCGCCCCGAACTGATCGACCGGGACCCGAGCTGGGCCGGCACCATCGGCGGCTCGCTGACCATCACCCTGCCGCCGCTGCGCACGACCGGCATCACGTCGCTGTTCGCGCACCTGTTCGGGCAGTCCACCTTCACCGAGGCGGCGCTGGCCTCGCTGGTCGAACTGGCCGACGGCAACCCGCTGTACGCCCAGGAGTACGTGCGGATGCTCGTCGAGCGGGGCGGGTTGCGTGGCTGGTCGCTGGACGACGGCCGCGACCTGCCGATGCCGGACAGCGTGCACGCGGTCATCGCGAACCGGGTGGACCTGCTGGAGGCCGGCGACCGGACGGTCCTGCTGGCCGCGGCGGTGGTGGGCATGCAGTTCTGGCCCGGCGCCGTGGCCGCCGCCCTCGGCCGCCCGGTGGAGTCGGTCGAGCGGGCGCTGCGCCGGCTGGAGCAGCGCCAGTTCGTCTACGAGCAGACGGACTCGCAGATGGCCGGGCAGAGCGAGTTCCAGTTCCGGCACGTGCTCGTCCAGGACGTGTGCTACCAGCGGCTGCCGCGCACCGAGCGGGTGGCCCGGCACGAGCGCACCGCCGACTGGCTGGACGCCCTGTCCAGCAGCCGGGACACGGACCTCGCCGAGGTGCTGGCCCACCACCGCTGGGCCGCCCACGAGATCGCCCGCACGCTCGGCGTGGACACCGCCCGCTACGCCCCGGCGGCGCGACACGCCCTGTACCGGGCGGCGCAGCGGGCGTACGCCCTGAACGCGCTGGACACGGCGGCCGCGCACGCGGCGAAGGCGCTGGCCCTCTTCGACGCCGGCGCCGACCCGGTCGGCCGGCTCGGCGTGGAACTGCTGGCCACCGAGATCGCCTTCTACCGGGACAGCGACGCCTTCCTCTCCGGCGGCGGCGCCGACCAGCTCGCCGCCCTCGCCGAGCGGCTGCACGCCGCCGGCGACCTCGCCCGGGCCGCCCGCGCCTGGACCCTGCTCGGCCAGGCCGCCTGGAAGCGCACCGACCGGCCGGCGGCGCTGAGCAGCCTCACCCGCGCCGTCCGGCTGTACGACACGCTGCCGGACAGCGCCGAAAAGGCCGACGCCTACAGCGAACTGGGCCGGCTGCACCAGTTGAACTACGAGCGTGACGAGGCGATCGGGGCGGCCGACACCGCCGCCGCCATCGCCGAGCGCCTCGGCCTGCCGGAGACCCTCGCGCACGCCCGCAACACCATCGCCGTCACCCGGTACAAGGCCGGCGACCGCTCCGGGCTGGACGAGCTGCACAAGATCTTCGAGTACTGCCGGGAGAACCACCTGCGCGCCCTGCGCCGGGCCGCGCAGAACCTCTCGTACGCGCTGCGCGAGGAGGGCGAGTGGGAGCAGTCCGAGGCGCTGTTCAGCGAGGGCGTGCACACCCTGCCCGGCGCACCGGGGCTGACCACCGACTTCTCGGCCGAGTCGCAGCGGGCCTACTTCGTCGGCGACTTCGACCGCATGCTCGCCGCCGCGGACGCGTTCGTCGACACCGCCACCGGCCGCTGGGACATGAAGGTCCGCGGCATGCGCTCCTGCATCCGGCTGCTGCGCGGCGAACCGGTGCCCGAGGCCGCCGGCACCGGCGGCGAGCCCGCGACCGACGACGTCGCCGACACCGTCATCACCGCCCGACAGAGCGGCTTCTACCGTCCGCTCTGGACCGCGCTGGCGCTGGCCGCGCTCTGCCGCGCCCTCCAGGGTCGCCACGGCGAGGCCACCGGCCTGCTCGCCGAGCTGACCAAGGTCTGGCGCGCGGTGCCCGCCCTGGCCAGCGGCGAATGGGCGCCGGCCGCCGCCTACGCCGCCGCGCTCGCCGGCCGCCACGCCGCCCTGGAGATCCGCGGCATGCTCGACGAGGTCACCCACCACACCCCCTGGTCCCGGGCCGCGCTGCGCACGGTCACCGCCGCGCTCGCCGCCGCCGACGGCGACCACGCCCGCGCCGCCGACCTGTACACCGCCGCCGCGCAGGTCTACCAGGCCATCCCGGACGTGACGGACCGCATGCTGGCCCTGGCGCTGGCGGCCGCCGCGTACGGGCGGGCCGGCGACGCGCGGGCGGCGACGGCGGCCCTGGTCGAGGTCCGCCCGTTCGCCCTGCACAACCGGGTGCTCTCGCTGCTCCACCTCGCCCCCTGAGCCCCGCACGCCCCGGGCGGCCGGGCCGGCTTCGGGCGGCGGGGGACCCGCGGGTCAGGCCGCGATCGGGGCGGCGGGCTCGGCGGGGCGCTGGGCCCCGGTCTGCGCCCTGGCGGCGGCCGCCTTCGCCTTCTGCGCGTACACGTCCACGTACTCGCGCCCGGACAGCTCCATCAGCTCGTACATGATCTCGTCGGTGATCGCGCGCTCGACGAAGCGGTCCCCCGTCATGCCGGCGTACCGGCCGAAGTCCAGCGGCGCGCCGAACCGGATCCGGACCCGCTTGACCTTCGGGATCAGCTTCCCCGGCGGCTGGATCTCGTCCGCGTTGAGCATCACCACCGGCACGACCGGTGCGCCGCTTTCCAGGGCGAGGCGGGCCACGCCGGTCTTGCCGCGGTACAGGCGGCCGTCCGGGGAGCGGGTGCCCTCCGGGTAGATGCCGGCGAGGCCGCCGGCGCGCAGCACCCGTAGCTGGGTGTCCAGCGCGGCCTGCGCGGCGCGCCCGCCGGCGCGGTCGACCGGGATCGTGCCGGTGCCGACGAAGAACATCTTCGTCAGCCAGCCCTTCAGACCCCGCCCGGTGAAGTATTCCGCCTTCGCCACAAAAGTGACTTTCCGCTTCACCATGAGCGGCATGAAGATCGAGTCGGAGAACGACAGGTGGTTGCTGGCGATGATGGCGGGACCGGTCGCGGGGATGTTCTCCCGCCCCTCCACCTTCGGCCAGAAGATCAACCTCAGCCATGGGCCGAGGACGATGTACTTGAGCAGCCAGTACAGCAACCGGTGTCCCTCCGCGCGTGCCCGTCCCTGGGAAAGCCTACGAACCGCAAGCGTCACGCCACAACGCTCTCCCGGAACGGTGCCCCGCCGTGTCACGATTCATGCCACGGCAAGGCGCCGGGTGGAGGTCCCGCCGCGACGCCCCGCCAGCGAGGAGAGTGTGCGGTGTCACCGGGTGGCGCCCGCCGTGGCCGGCGGGACAACGGACTGGACGCGGCGGAGTACGCCGTCGCGGGCGACGTCGACCCGCGGGTGGGTGAGCACCTGCTGGACGTGCTGGCGGCCGGGGGCATCGCCGCCTACCTGCAACCCTCCGCCGACCTCAACCCCATCACCCGGACCACCTTCATCCCCGCCACGCCCACCGACCGCCTCTACGTCGACCGCGCCCACCTCAGCACCGCCCGCGACTACCTGGCCCAGCTGACCGACGAGGAGCCGGCCCCTGCCCGGGAGGCCGGCAACGAGCCGGACGTGGAGGCGGCCTGGGCGCGCATCATCGCCGGCTACAACGCCGAGGTGGACCCGACGCTCGCCACACCCTGGCCCGAGGCGGAGGACATCCACCGCCCGGACGGCACCCAACCGCCGGAGCCGGAGCGGGCCGGAAACGACCCCGGCACCCGGCGCCCCTCCCCCGGCCTGATCGACGGGCGCCACACGGTCGAGCCGAGCCTGCTGGACGGGCTCGACACGTTCGGCGCCCACCTGCCCGAGTCGGACGACGACGAGGGGTACACCCCACCCCCGCCGCCCCCGCTGCCGCACATCTCCAAGTACGCGGTGATCGGCGTGCTGGCGATCGTCGCCGGCTTCGTGCTGTTCATCGAGCCGTCGGTGCTGCCGCTCGGCGGCAACCTGTCGATGGTGATCGGCTTCGTGGCGATCCTGGTCGGCTTCGTCATGCTGATCTGGCGGCTGCGCTCCGGCGACGATGACGACATCGACCCGGACATGGGCGCCAAGGTCTGACAACCACCATCTCCGTCCTATAAGGATTAGCAGCCGGTTCCGCGTCGCGGGTGCCCGGGCGTGCAGGGCGTTCCGCCGGTCGGACCTACCGAAGTGGTGGTCCGACAGCATGCCACGATCACCTTGCCGCGACCGGAGCCTCCACCCGTGGTGCGCCGTTCAGACACCGCGACAGACTATGGCATCGCGAAAGTTGATTCATATCGCGTAAACCGCGAAGCCCCCTCCCAAGGGCTCCGGGAACAACATTTCCCCTGTTCAGGGCCCATCTGTAATCGGGACAGCGATCCGTCGCACAGCATCCAGAGGCGCTCGCCCGGCGCTGCGCGGGTCACGCAAAATACGGCAAGTAGTAACTGTATGGCGGAGTGTGGTTTTCATCCGAGGAGCGGCGACCACGCGTTCCCGAAACTCGGGGATGCGTCCGCGCGAACCAGGCGACGCACCGCGCCCGCGCCGTCGAGCACGGCAGGCCACCGTCCGACAAGACCATGATCTGCCCATCGACAGTCGCCGCGATCAGCAGGTCGCCCCTGGCCGGTACCGCAGTTGCGTCGTGGCCCGGCAGGAACGGCAGCGGCATCGACGCACGCTACCACCCGCCACCGGCCGGATCGCGGCCCGTGGATCGACTCGCGAGTTTGACGCGGGCATACTCCGCCGTGATCGCCTCGTCTGCTGGATTTCCCGCTGACCCCGGCACACTGGCGAGTGTTACCGCCCGGCGACGTGGATGTAGAAACTCCCCATGGCGATCTCTGCGGTGCTGATTCCCAGTCCTTTCCTCGGTCCGGCGGCGTGGGCGCCTGTCGCGTCGGTACTGCGATCCGAGTTCGGGGTTGCCGTGACAGTGCCCGCGCCGCCCAGCCCCGCGGCATCCTCGCCGGCTACGGTCCTGGCGGCCATCGAGAACGGGCTCCCCGACGCGGACGACCTGGTACTCGTCCCCCACAGCAACGCTGGCCTGTATGTTCCGGCCCTCGTGATGAAGCGTCCCGTGCGCGGCGCCGTCTTCGTCGACGCGGTGTTGCCGCCAGCGAGGGGCAGCGTGCCCGTGGCACCGGCCGGCCTGAGGGACATGCTCCGTGATCACGTGGGTGCGGACGCCAGCCTGCCGCCATGGACGCGCTGGTGGCCGGAGGAGTCCGTGGCCGGGTTGTTCCCCGACGCCGAGACGCGCGCCCGGGTGGAGGCGGAGCAGGCACGCGTGCCGTTCGACTACCTCACCGCCCGCGTGGACCTGCCCGACGGGTGGGATACGGTCCCCGCGGGATACCTCAGTTTCGGTGACACCTACGCCGACGAGCGGGAGGATGCCCGGGCCCGCGGCTGGCCGGTCCACACGATGCCGGGGAGCCACCTTCACCTGCTGCACGACCCGGCCGGCGTCGCGGCGAACATCATGGAACTGTCGACGTCGTTCTAGCAATCGTCGCAACCATCGACCTGTCGGCCGTCCGATCGTCGCCCGCGTCCGGCCTGACACCACCCTCGGGAGCGACCCGCAGGACACAAAATGTAGAAGTACACTTCTAAGAACTGTAGTTCTATGAAGTGCGGTGACCGCAGGTGACTCAACTACCCAAGCCGAAGGGGATCTTCGACCGAGACGTCGAGTGGGCGGAGTTGACCCGCTTCGCCGCCGACGAGCGCCCGGGCGCGACCCTCGGGGTGGTCAGTGGGCGACGCCGCCAGGGCAAGACGCTGCTGCTCTATGAGCTGGCCCGGGCCAGCGGCGGCTTCTACTTCGGGGCCACCGAGGCGACGGCGACCGAGTCGCTCCGGCGGCTCGGCGAGGCGCTCGGCGCCTACACGGGCGCACCGGGACCGGTGCGGCTGGCCGACTGGGGCTCAGCGGTGGATGCGCTGCTCGCCCTGGGGCGGGAGCGCCCGGTGACCGTGGTCCTCGACGAGTTCCCGTATCTCGTGCGCGCCGCCAGAGACCTCCCGTCGATCATCCAGCACGCGCTCACACCCCGGCGGCCGGAACGCACGCACTCCCGTACCCGTCTGCTGCTCTGCGGATCGGCCCTGTCCTTCATGGGTGGCCTGCTCGCCGGGTCCGCTCCGCTGCGTGGCCGGGCCGGGCTGGAGCTTCCGGTGCAGCCGCTGGACTATCGGGCCGCGGCGACGTTCTGGGGTATCGAGGACCCGTTACTGGCCGTGAAGGTGTTCGCCATCGTCGGCGGAACGCCGGCCTACCGCCGCGAATACGTCCAGGACGACGTGCCGAGTGGCCCGGGGGACTTCGACAGTTGGGTGGTGCGTGCCGTCCTCAACCCGGCGCGGCCGTTGTTCCGGGAGGCCCGCTACCTGCTTGCCGAAGACCCGACCTGCGGGACACCGCTCTCTACCACTCCGTACTCGCGGCCGTTGCCGAGGGCAACGCAAGTCGCGGCGGGATCGCCGGTTATATCGGACGCAAGGCGAATGACCTGCAGCATCCACTCACCGTGCTGGAGGACGCCGGCCTGCTGGTGCGGGAACCCGACCCGCTGCGGAGCGGGCGCAGCAGCTACCGAATCACCGAACCGCTCATCACCTTCTACCAGGCCGTCATGCGACCCGCCTGGACCGCGCTGGAGCAGCGCCGCGGCGGGGATGTCTGGCGCCGCTCGAAGCGCCGGTACACCAGCGCCGTCCTCGGTCCGCGGTTCGAGGAGATCGTCCGCCAGTGGGCCATCCGTTTCGCTGATATCGAGGTCCTCGACGGCATCGTCGCGGAGGCCAGCGCCGCGACCGTGACGGACCCGTCCACCCGAACCAGCCACGAGCTGGATCTCGTCGCGCTCGGTGAGCCGCCGCTCGGGGACGGGCCGCGTCCGCTGCTCGCGATCGGTGAGGTGAAGTGGGGCCGGCGGTTGGCCCAGGCGGACCTGGAACGGTTGCGGCGCGTGCGAGAGTTGCTCGTCCACCGGCCCGGGGTCGACGGCACCCGGGCCCGCCTGCTGCTGGCGAGCGGGGAAGGATTCACCGACGAGTTGGTCCGCCGGGCATCGGCTGAGCCGGACGTCGTGTTGGTGGATTCCGCTCGTCTCTACACCGGCTGAGCGCGACCGACGCCTGCCGGCCGGGTCAGGAGTAGCGTAGTTCCACCGGCGGAACCGACGTGGTGCCGCAGGTCGGTGGAGTTCCGGTGCACTCCACCCAGTGGTCCGTCCCGGCCTCGACCCGGTAGCCGTGCGGGCTGACGAAGCCGGTCGTCCGGAAAGGTTGGCCGTGGTTGGTTACCTCGATGCTCTGCGACTCGCCGCCGACGACCAGGGCCAGTGCGATGACCCATTCCACCGTGCCCTTGGTGGTGGCGGTCAGCTCGAAGACCTCGATTTCTCCTTTTTGGAGGGTGAATCCGAACAGCGGCAGTCGGCCGTCCACTTTGGTGGCGTACTCGGCTGACGGTGCACCACCATGCGTACCCGGGCGGCTTCCCGGTCAGCCCCGCCGTTGGCGTGCGCCCAATCCACCACGGAGGGGCAGTCGATCGGAGGATGCGTGGCCGGGCGCGCGCCGGCGGGCATGACGAACGAGAACACGTCGTTCCCCCACGCGGGCACGGTGGCCGGGTTACTCACCACGTTGATCGCGATCGGCCGGTCGTCCGGGGGTCGAGGGCCTTCGGCAGGTAGCTGCCCGCCGCAACGCTGATGACCGCCGAGACGATCCCGCGTCGGCGCGTTGTTCATCGCTACGCACCATCGTGGCGGCGGCGCGTGTCCCCGCTGCGGCAGCGCACACCCGCCGCAATCGTCGACCCGGCGGCGCCCCGAACCGCATACCGGATCACGCCGGTTGCGGCGCCTTCCCGCCCACCTCTCCCCCACGCTCTCGGCGCGGCGGTGTCACCGGATCGAGCCGGACGGCGCTCGACCGGCGTGGCGGGCGGTCGCTGGCGGAGCGTGGGAGTGGGGCTCGCCGGCACATGTTGACGGGCCCAGCTAATGTCATTAGCCTATAGCTAATAGCATTAGCCAAGCCCCGGAGGTTGACATGTCCGAGTTCCTCACCGTCGGCGACGGCACGATCGCGTACGAGGTCACCGGCGCCGGCCCGCTGGTCGTCCTGGCGCACGGCATGGGCGACAGCCGCGCGTCCTACCGCTTCGTCGTGCCCCAACTGGTCGCGGCCGGCTATCGGGTGGCCGCCGTCGACCTGCGGGGCTGCGGCGAGTCGAGTGCCACCTGGCCGTCCTACACCCGCACCGACGTTGCGGGGGACCTCATCGCGCTGGTGCGGCACCTCGGCGGCCCGGCCGTGCTGGTGGGGCACTCGTTCTCGGGCGGCGCGGTCACCATCGCCGCGGCTCAGGCGCCCGACCTGATCGAGGGCATCGTCGAACTCGTGCCGTTCACCCGCAAGCAGTCGATCCGCCTCGGCGACCTGCGGGTGAAGCGCCACCGCACCGGCCTGGCCCGGCTGCTGATGACCGCCGCCCTGGGCAGCGTGAAGTGGTGGCGACGGTACCTCGACATCGCCTTCCCGGGCCGCAAGCCGGCCGACTGGGCCGAGCAGTTGCGGCGCGTGGGAGCCATGCTCGGCGAGCCCGGCCGGATGAAGGCGATGCAGCGTATGGGCCGGTCCGCGCCGATCGACGCCGGGGCACAGCTCGGCAACGTCCGCTGCCCCGCGCTGATCGTCGAGGGCTCTCTCGACCCGGACTGGGCCGACCCGCGCGCCGAGGGCGAGGCGATCGTGGCGGCGATGCCGGCCGGGCTCGGCAAGCTCGAGGTGATCGAGGGCGCGGGTCACTACCCGCAGACCCAGTTCCCCGACGAGACCGTGGCGCTGCTGCTGCCGTTCCTCAAGGCGAACGCCCGTGCCTAGGACCGGGCTCGACCCGGCGGCGGTGGTCGCCGCCGCCGCCGGCCTCGCGGACGAGGTCGGGCTCGCCAACGTGACGATGGGCCTGCTGGCCAAGCGGCTCGGGGTGCGCGCGCCGTCGCTCTACAAGCACGTCGACGGCCAGGCCGACCTCAACCGGCGGATCGCGGTGCTGGCCCTCACCGAACTGGACGACGCGCTGCGGGCCGCGCTCCAGGGGCGTTCCGGGCGGGAGGCGCTCGCGGCCGCGGCGCGCACGATCCCGACCTACGTGGTCGAGCACCCGGGGCGGTACGCCGCCACGATCCGCATCGACGCTGACGGGCCGGGCGGTCCGATCGTGGCGGCCGGAGCCCGGGTGCTCGACTCCCTGTCCGCGGTGCTGGCCGGATACCGGCTCGATCCGGCCGACACGGTGCACGCGCTGCGACTGCTACGGAGCCTGTTCCACGGCTTCGCGGTGCTCGAGGCCGCCGGCGGCTTCGAGCTGGACACCGACGTCGGCGAGAGCTTCGAGTGGCTGATCGGCTTCGTCGATCGCGGCCTGACCGTCACCGCCGCGACCCCTCACCGCCGGGAACATCATGCGGGCCACGAGGAAGGCCAGCGTTGAGCGCTCCGCCCGGCTAGCGATGCCCGCACCCCCGTTAACCGGACGCTCCGGGCCGGCCCCACGACCGCCGCTCAGGCGACCTCGTTGCCGGGTACGCGGACAGCGGCGGGATCGGCCGAGGTGGCGCCATCAGCGGGGCGGCGGGTCAGGATCTGGGGGCCGGAAGGCGTGACGGCGACCGTATGCTCGGAGTGAGCGGTGCGGGAGCCGTCGGCGGAGCGGATCGTCCAGCCGTCCTTGTCGAACGTGATTTTGTCGGTGGAGCGGCAGAACCAGGGCTCGATGGCGATGGTGAGGCCGGGCTCGAGTTTCATGCCGCGGCCGGGGCGGCCGTTGTTGGCGACGTGCGGGGCCTCGTGCATGGTGCGCCCGATGCCGTGGCCGCCGAACTCGCGGTTGACGCCGTACCCGTAGGAGCGGGCGACCTCGCCGATCGCGGCGGAGACGTCGCCGAGGCGGCCGCCGGGCTGGGCGGCGGTGATGGCGGCCGCCAGGGCGACCTCGGTGGCCTCGATCAGCTTCAGGTCGGCCGGGTCGGGGGTGCCGACGATGACGGACAGCGCGGAGTCGGCGGCCCAGCCGTCGATGCCGACCGCCATGTCGATGCTGAGCAGGTCGCCGTCCCGCAAAACGTAGTCGTGCGGCAGGCCGTGCAGCACCGCGTCGTTGACCGACAGGCACAGCACATTGCGGAACGGGCCGCGGCCGAACGAGGGGGCGTAGTCCCAGTAGCAGGACTCGGCACCGCGTTCCTTGATCCGGCGGCGGGCGTGGTGTTCGAGGTCCATCAGGTTGACGCCGACCGCGGCGACCCCGCTCAGCTCGGCGAGCAGCTCGCCGACGAACTGGCCGGCCACCGCCATCCGGCTGATCTCCTCGGCGGACTTGAGCTCGATCACGACAGCCTCCCTCTCCGTGTGCGGTATTTTTATACCACCATGCGGCGGCGCTCCGGAGGGATATCCTGCTGGCATGGTTCGCCAACCACTCACCGCCGACCAGATCGCCGCGGGCCAGCGCCTCGGAGCCGCCCTCCGGGCCGCGCGGGCCGGCCGCGGCCTCGTCGAGGTGGCCCTGGCGGCCGGCATCTCCCCCGAGACGCTGCGCAAGATCGAGGCGGGCCGCCTTCCCGCACCGGCCTTCGGCACCGTGGTCTGCCTCAGCCAGGCCCTCGATGTTCCCCTCGGCTACCTGGCCGATGTCTGGCTGGCCGACATGCCCATGCACCAGGCATCCTAGAAGCCAACTTCCCTCGACTGCTGGCGCATCGGGCAACGCCCGCCCCATTGATCGGGTAACCCACGGCCCCAACTGACCTGACGCGCCGTCGGCGGGCTGGGGCGGACAGCGCAGGCAGAACACACGGCTACCACGCATGCCCCGAAGCCTCAGTATCGGCGGCGCGACGCGTGCAACCATCCGCGGGTCCGCGCAGGTATCAAACGGCGTCCCCAACCCGAGGAGAGCCGGTGGCAACGGACGAGTCGTTCGCTGAGTTCGTGCGGCAACGGTCACATCGACTGCTGCGTACGGCGTACCTGCTGACCCGCGACTGGGCGTACGCAGAGGATCTGCTGCAAACGGCCCTGGTGCGTGCCTGGGGCGCCTGGAGCTGGATCGAGGCGGATCCTGAGGCATACGTCCGCCGGGTGCTGGTCAACAGCTACCTGTCGTAGTGGCGGCTGCGGTGGCGGCACGCGGAACGCCTCACGCGTCGCTGAACTGCGTCGCGGATCTGCATCAGGACGCCTACGAGACGGGTCAGAACCCGCTCGGGGAGGCGCTGGTCGTCGGGGAGAAGGCCACGATCGCCTACCGGGTCACCGGCGCCCAGGAGATGGCCCGCAAGGCCGCCGTGCCGAAGCAGGGCACGGTGTTCTTCGCGGTTGCCGAACGGGTTCCGTTCACGGAGTACCCGATGCCTCCCCGGCCGGACAAGCTCAAGGAACCGATGCCCGACGCGATTGGCACCGATCCCGGTGGCCAGGTGGTCCACAGCGACCCAGCTGACCCTGAGCAGCGGATGACCGCGACGATGGTCTGGCGCTACGGCTCCAAACTGGCGCTTTCGGTGGCGACCACGACGTCGGGGATCTACGGGATCGAGATTGACGGCGTACCCGTGGCGACCCGCGAGGTCTACGACTATCGCGGCGCCGGCGGTGGTCCTTCCTGCGACATCACCGACGACGGCCACCACTGCTTCGGCGGGCTGCGAAGGTTCGCCGACGGTCAGACCGTGACGGTGACCTTCACCGCCCGGTACGCCACCGGGCCGTGGCTCGGCCAGGTGCGCATCGCGCC
Source organism: Rhizomonospora bruguierae (assembly GCF_018397995.1). Lineage (GTDB taxonomy): Bacteria > Actinomycetota > Actinomycetes > Mycobacteriales > Micromonosporaceae > Rhizomonospora > Rhizomonospora bruguierae. The sequence goes on along the minus strand of NZ_BBQH01000085.1, from coordinate 17,563 downwards.
GGCCGTCCGCAACGGCAGGGGCTGACCTGCTACCGCCGCCGGTGGCGGTTCGACCGGCGGCCTGATGGGCCCGGCGCTTTTTGTGCGCGCCGGGCCCATCCGCAGGGTGTGCCTTTCAGGTCAGCCGTTGCAGGTGTCGGTCTTGACCCAGGGGCCGTTCTTGTCGCCCGGCTCCTGGTTGCGGGTCCACCATTGGGCGGTCCAGCGGATTCCATCGTGTACGGCGGTCTGTCCGGTGAGGTAGATGCCCGAGTCGGTCCACGTCCGGGCGGTCGCTTCGGTCGAGCAGCGTATGGTGGCGCCGATTTCGGCCCAGGCCAGCCAGGGTGAGGAGGTCGGCACCTGGTTCTGGGTCCACCATTGGGCCTCGAACAGCCGGTTTTGGTACAGGACCCGGTCACCCTCCTGGTACACCTTCGTGGCGTTCCATACTGGAACGGCCCTCACCGTGACCGGTTCGGATGTTGCCGAACCGAGCGTGTGTCCGGTCTTGGTCGCGGTGACGGTGACGGTGACGGGCTTGCCGGCCAGTGTGGCGGTTACCGGTAGGTCGGCTGAGGTGGCGCCGTTGATCGGCTTTCCGTCCATATTCCATTGGTAGTCGAAGGTCAGCCCGTCGAGTTTCCATGTGCCGGGGTTGGCGGTTAGCAGCCCGGTGACCTCGGCGGTGCCGGTGATGGATGGTGCCGTGGCCGGGGTGAGTGGCTTGACCGTGATTTCTGCGGTTGCCCGCAGGTTGGTGCCTGGGATTGTCCCGGTCGCCTCGAAGGTTCCCGGCACGAGCCACTTCTCGGCCGGAATCGGGTCCCAGGTGACGTGTGCTGGGGCGGTCTGCCGGTTGGCCAGCTTGGCGGGCACCGTCGCGGGCAGGGTGGCCGCGGTGCCAGCCGTGGTGGCGAGCCGCACCGGCTGCACGCTCAGCACCGGCCAGTCGTACACCTCGAATTCCCAGATGGACGGGCTGGGGCCGCCGCCGGCGGACACGGCCTTCTCGTAGATGACCCGCAGGCTGGAGAACTCGATATTGCCCAGCGGCAGCTGCACCACGTCCTGGGACTGGTACTGCCCCTCGGTCGGGTTGTTGGCGAAAGTGGCCAGCGTCTTCCACTCCTCGCCGCTGAGGTACTGCACGTGGGCCAGCTCGGCACGCCCGGACCACTGGTAGAGCACGATGGTGGCCCAGTTCGCGGCGACGGGCTCGGCCCAGTCCAGCCGGGCCCAGCCGCCGTTGCCCTGCGCCGAGGTGGCGTTCCAGCGGGTGGTGTCGTCACCATCATTGATCTTCGGCGCGTCGTAGGTGCTGTTGTAGATCGACGAGGCGGAAGCGGTCGCCCGCGGCGCCACCGCCAGGTTGGGCACCCGCAACCCGTCGGCGGCGGTCAGCAACTCCTCGTACGCCTCGTCCACCTCGACCGTGGTGGCGTCGGCGTTGGCCAGCACGGACCGGGCGGTGGCCAGCGCCGCGGCGAAGGCCGGCCAGGCCCCGGGCAGGAAGTCCCCGGCGTCCAGCGAGCCCACGTCAGCGACCAGTTCCTTCAGGTCCCTGATGTAGGCGAGGGCGTCGACGGCGTCCTCCAGCGCGATCCCGGCCGCCACGATGGCGGACTGCCCGGGCGCCGGATCGGCCGACAGCACCCGTTTGGCGCCGGCCAGGGCCTCGGCGAAGGCCGGCCACCCGCCGGCGGCGTAGTCCGCCTTCGCCCTGCCCTTGTTGGCGTCGTAGAGCTTGCCCAACTCCTCCAGTGTGGACAGCCGCTTCAGCACGGTCACCCTGGCCTTCGCCGGCACCGTGGTGCCGGCGACCGTGCCGGTGGCGAAGAACTCGCCGGCCCGCGCGTAGTTCGCCGGGTCGATGGCGTCCCAGGTGACCGGCGCCTTCGCCCACTCGCCATCGGAGAACCGCGCGTCGACCCTGGTCGGCATCGCCGGTGCCCGCCCGGCCTTGGTCTGCACCGGGGTGATCCGGGTGACCAGCGGCACCGGCCCCTGGGCGGTGGTGTTGAGCTCGATCTCCCAGAACGTCGGGTAGGCGGCGCCGCTCCACGGCCCGTCGGTGGTGGCGACAACCTCGGTGAACCTGACCCGCACCTGCTTGACCGTCTTGCCGGTGAGGTCGAAGTCCATGACGTCCTGCGCCTGCACCTCGCCAGCGGCTGGCGTCGCCGCGACCACCGCCAACCGCGTCCAGTCGTCGGATTCCGAGGCCCGGTACTCCACCACGGAACGGGTCTCGCGGTGCCACCAGGAGCCGTAGAACAGCCGTAACGTCTTGTCCACCCCGGCCTGGACCGGCGTGCCCCAGGTGAGTCCGATGTACTCGTTGTTGCCCACGACGCCGGAGTTCCAGCGCCCAGGACCGGTCACCGCCGCCTGGTCGGTCCCCTTTTGGACGATGCCGTCGGTGAGCTTGTCACAGCCGTAGTTCGGCCGGTCGGAAGAGGCGAAACACTGCACGTCGCCCCGCTGCGCCAGGTTCGGGTTCGGTGTGGCGACGGGCTTGCTTAGGTTCGCGTACGAGCCGTTGTTCTTGGCCGGCGGGTAGATCTCGAATTCCTTGACCTGGGGGTTGCCGCCACCGGGTGCGCGCCAGCGCACCTTGGTGGTGGTGACCGGCGGGTCGATCTGGAAGACGGTGGTGCCGCTCAGCGACGCGGCGGTGGCCGCGACCTGCCACGTCTTGCCGTCCCAGTATTCGACCTGGGATGTGGCGGTGAAGTTGGTCTGCATCACCATGTCGACCTCGCCGACCGGCAGGGGCCGGCCGAAGTCGGCTTGGATCCATTGTGAGCCGTCGAGGTCGTTGAAGTTGGGTCGCCAGTAGGTGTCCGTGCGGTAGTCGGCCGCGGCCTGCGACCGCTGGAACTGGTTGGAGCCGGACGGCGCCACGATCAGCGACTGCGGGGCGTAGTTGATTGTGGGCCAGCCGGCGGCCGGGTCGGTTGCCTCGCCTTCGGCCACCACCACCGTGACCTCGCCCGGGAAGACCACACCCTGATAGTCGTCACCGGTCGGTTCGTCGGTGTTCTCCCAGACGTTGTGCACCTTGCTGACGTTCTTCAGGCCCGCCTCCGCCCAGCGGAAGCCGAACGTGGCCGGGGCGGAGGAGCGGTTCAACAACGTCACCGCCGCGCGCGTCTTGCCGTTCTTGGCCGCCAGCGGCTTCGACCAGACCTGCAAGCCGTTCGCGTCCCGGCGGATCAGACTCGGCTGCACGCCCAGGGGGTCCTGGTCGATGGCGAGCATGTCCTTATTGGTCAGGGTGGCGATGTTCTGCGGCTTGAGCTTGGTCACGTCCTGGGACAGGATCAGCGGCGCGGCCGAGATCGCCCACAGCGTGAAGTACGTACGGAACTGCTCCGGCGTCATCACGTTGCCGGGGGCGTCGATCGTGAGATAGTCCGGATCGTTCCAGCCCTTCTCCCCCGGGCCGGACGCCTGCCGGTTGATGTTGCGTTCCCAGATCTCGAAGAACTTGTCGTCCAGTGCGGGCACACCGAGGTCCCCGTCGGTCCGCCAGGCGTTTGCGATCTTGTACGCCCAGTCGCCGGGCGCCTCCTGACCCGCCTCGCAGGTGTCGAAGATGATCGTGCCCTCCGGGTCCTCGGCCCGCAGCGCCTGATAGAAGCCCGCGTACACCTCCGCGTTGGTGTCGGTGTAGGGGCCGGCGTCGTTGTGCCCACCACAGTGGTCCAGCTTGATCGCGTCGACGCCCCAGGCCTTGAACTGCCGCACGTCCTTGCGGTAGTTCTCGAACCAGTTGTCGCCGCCGGAGCCGAAGTAGCCGCCGCAGCTGCCCGAACCGGTGTCGGTGTACATCCCGAACTTCAGCCCGCGGGCGTGCAGCCAGTCGGCCAGCGCCCCGGGGTCGCCGAACTTCGGGCCCGGCACCATGTTGCCGTCGGCGTCGCGGTAGGTCTTGTTGTCGGTGTTACCCCACCAGCCCTCATCGATCCAGATGATGTCGTACCCGGCATCGGTCAGGCCGCTCTTCTCCATCGCCTCCACCTGCGCCTTGAAGGTGGCGGCGGTCGCGTCGAACCGCAGGGCGTACCAGTGGTTCCAGCCCATGTACGGGGTGGCGAGCTCGATGAGGCCCTTGTCCTTGGTGACCGCGATGGTGGCGGTCGCCGTGCCGGAGACGCCACCGTCGGAGTAGGTGCCGGTGACGGTGTAGCCGCCGGGGGCCTCGTACCGGGTCTGCGGCACCGCCTGCCAGCTGACCGGGAGCAGCAGTCGGCCGCCGTTGCCCTGCTTGACGTTGAGGTGCGCCGGCAGCGTCGGCGGAACCCCCACCGTGGTGGTGATGTCGACGCTGGTGGTTGCCGAGATCGGGCTGTCGTTGAAGACCCCGGTAATCCGCACCGTGTCCGGCACGACCCGGATCTTGCTGGCCTGCCGCGGCTGGTCCAGGATCACCGTCTTGGTGCCGGAGAATGCCTGCTCTGCGGTCCAGAGTGGCGCCCACGCCTGGGCGTCCCAGTTGTAGTACTCCAGCGACGGCGTCCGCGGGTCGGGTGCGGACAGCTCCACGCGGGTGAATGTCCGCGTGGTACCGAAGTCGCGCCAGTCGGCGCCGCCGTACTCGACGTTCTTGCGGTTCTCCATCGCCTGGGCGATGTCGGTGGTGCTACCGGAGGCGGCCAGCGCGGGTTGGCCGGCGATGCCGACGACGGACGCCGCGAGCGCGGCCGACATTGTGACGGAAAGGATTCTTGGCGCAAGCCGACGCATGCCGGATTGACTCATCGCAGCTCCCTGCGTTCTGGACAGAGCCGTGCAAAGCCAGCGGGGCGGGGCCGGCCCTCTCCGCTGTACGTGGTCAGGGCCAGGTCGCGGGCCGGAGGCACACGGCCTGGCTGCCCCACATCCTGAAGGCGCGGCGCGAGCCAGTCAAGATTTAATTATAATTAATTACTAGCTTGACCGTTGGGACGATCTCGGATGCCTGGCCAGACGTGTCCTACCCGGCCGGACCACCGAGACGCCCCGGTCAGCCGGACCCCCTCCGCCGTGCGAGTCGCGGACGGCGGCGGTCGCACGGCCACAGAGGACCGGGCTAACCGAGGAACGGGGTCGACGCGCACGCCGCGCCCCCCGGTGGACCTCCAGCTACACATAAAATATGCAAATACTATTGACATACAAGCTCTTGACTATCCATGATGAGCCCTCTAGCGGGGCGATATGCCGCCTTGCCGCCGCTGGCGCCGACGCGGCGAGCAGTCGCCGCGCGCGCCGCCAGATCGACGCGGCCAGACAGACAGGCCGGCCGGAGCCCGCCCCGACCCAAGGCCCACGGCCCCCGACAAGCAGACCCCTTCGACTGACCATTGCGACAGGAGGGCGAGGGAGCGGGCTTCACCTCGTGGCGAGGGTCATCGATGCCGAACGTCCAGGTCTTCGGCTACCAGCAAGACAGGAGGGTGACCGGGTCCTGTACCAAAACCGGCTGTTCGAGGCCCAATGGTGGACCCAGAACCAGGTGCCGACCTCCTCACCCTGGCTGGCCTGGGCCGAAATCGGCGCCACCATACGCTGCTCGACCGAAGCGACCGCCCGGACGTGGACCGACTCGGGCATCTACCTCACCGGACAGACCGCCGTACACGATGGAATCCGCTGGACCGCCCAATGGTGGACCCGCAACCAGGAGCCGGGCGACAAGAACGGCCCCTGGGTCAAGACCGACACCTGCAACGGCTGACCTGAAAGGCACACCCTGCGGATGGGCCCGGCGCGCACAAAAAGCGCCGGGCCGATCCGCGCGAGGCCAGATATTCGCCGCCTGCGAATATGGAGCCAACCGCAAGCCGGTGGCGGCTTACTCGGTGCCCTTACCGGCGGGGCTTTCCGCCAGGTCGTGGCTGACCTCGTCGAGCATGTCGCGCATCCGGGCGTCCGAGCTGAGCGCGTCCCCCGCGACCACGGCCCGAACGAGTTCGACATGCAGGTGCACCGCGCGGGCCGCCAGGGTGTCCGGGCTCAGCAGCAACTCCTCCCTGGCCCGGAGCGCCTCGGCCACCACCCCGGCGAGTTGGGCGATCATGGCGTTGTCGCTCGCCGCCAGCAGGGCGGAGTGCAATTCGATGTCGGCCCGGGTGAAGGCCCCCAGGTCGTGCGCCTCGAACGCGGCCACCAGCGCCGCGCACGCGGATTCGAGCGCCTCCTTCTTCCTGCTGTTGATCCGCCCCGCGGCGAGGCGGGCAGCGAACGGTTCGACCGCGGTGCGCACCTCCAACAGGTCCCGCATCTGTTCGTGTGCCTGCGGGCCGTGTACGCGCCACTCGATGACCTGCTGGTCGAACAGGTTCCATTCGGGAAAGGGACGCAGTCGGGTTCCCACATTGGGCCGAGACGTGACCAGGCCCTTGGCCTCCAACACGCGCAGCGCCTCCCGAACGACGCTGCGGGACACGCCGTACCGGTCGCCGATGTCGATCGGGTCCAGCACGCCGGCCGCATCGGGTCCGCCATTGACGAGCATCTGGCCAAGCTCCTCGACCAGCCAGCCGTGCAGACCGCGCCCCCGCCGTGGTCGCCGGATGGTGTTCACCCGCGTCTCCTTCACCGGGACCGAGCTCCCGGACCGCCGTCCACCGCCCCGTGCGCGTTGCCCTCAGATCGTACGGCGGTGTGATGGATACCCGTCGTCTGGCACACCGCGGGCAACGTCACGTGGGCAGGCCCACGCGGCGCTCGCCGCTTCGCACCTGCTGGATGACGACGGCGACGACGAGCAGGGTGCCCTTGGCGACGTTCTGCCAGAAGGGGTTGATACCCAGCAGGGTCATGCCGTTGGTGAGGACACCCAGGAGCAGGACGGCCAGGATCGTCCCGCTGACGGCTCCCTTGCCGCCCTTGAGCGCGCACCCGCCGAGCGCCGCGGCGGTGATGGCCTCGAGTTCGAGGCCCTCGCTGCCGGACACCGGCTGGCCGGACCCGGTACGCGCGGTGATGAGAATGCCGGCCAGGGCGGCGATGAGGCCGGTCATGGCGTAGACCCCGAGGATGTACCGGTTGATGTTGATCCCGGACAGCCGCGCGGCGTTGTCGTTGCCACCGATCGCGTAGATGTTGCGCCCGAGGTCGGTGTACTTGAGCATCACGTGGACGGCGGCGGCGGCGAGCACGAACACCCAGATAAGGGTCGGGATTCCCGCGATGCTGCCGCGGGAGAGGAAGATGAACACCGGGTCGGCTCCGGTGTATCCCTGGGCCCGGCCGTTGCTGACCAGCTGCGCCACGCCCTTGAACGCCGCCAGCGTGGCGAGGGTGGCGATGACGGGGTTGACCCGACCGAAGACGATCACCACGCCGTTGACGAGGCCGCAGCAGAGCCCCAGCGCCAGCGCGGCGGCGATGCCCAGCGCCGCGTTGCCCGAGGTGGCGGTGAACGCCATCGCCGAGACGACCGACGCGAGCCCGGCCTGGGACCCGACCGAGATGTCCAGCGCACCCAGGACGATGACGACCGTCTGCGCCACGGCGAGCAGGCCGGAGATGGCCACCGCGGTACCGATCGTCTTGATGTTCGCGGTCTGGAAGAACACCGGGTCCTGCGTCCCGATGATCGTGACGAGGATGCCGAGGGCGATGAGGAGGCTGACGTTCTGCACGCCGACGAAGTCGAGCGCGCGGCGCAGGGATAAACCGCGGGTGGGGCTGTCCGGCGCCGGGGAGGAGGCGATGCGGTCGGCGGTCTGGCTCACCGGATAACTCCTTCGGATGTCAGCTGATCGGCCATGGCCAGCGCGAGGATCCGTTCCTCGGTCGCGTCGTCGTGGGTGAGTTCGCCGGTGATGCGGCCGTGCTGCATCACGATGATGCGGTCGGCCAGGCCGAGGATCTCGGGCAGCTCGGACGAGATGACCAGCACGGCGATGCCCTCGGCGGCGAGTTCGTCGATGAGGGAGTAGATCTCGGCCTTCGCCCCGACGTCGATTCCCCGGGTCGGCTCGTCAAGAATCAGGACCTTCGGCCGGCGGGCCAGCCACCGCGCCAGGACGACCTTCTGCTGGTTGCCGCCGGAGAGCCGGCGTACCTCCTGCTCGACGGAGGGTGTGCGCACGTCCAACTGCCGGACGTAGCGGTTGACCAGGTCCCGCTCGCGCCCGCGTCGCACGATGCGGAAGCGGGAGAGCCGGCTCAGCACCGCGAGAGAGACGTTGTCGCGGACGGTCCGTTCGAGGATGAGGGCGTCGGCCTTGCGCTCTTCCGGGGCCAGACCGATACCGACGCGCACCGCGTCCCGTGGGGAGCGCAGTCGTACGGGCTCGCCGTCGACGAGGACCCGACCGGAGCGGATGGGTAGGTCTCCCACCACGGCGCGGACCAGTTCGGATCTGCCGGCGCCGACCAGGCCGGTGAGGCCGAGCACCTCGCCGGCCCGGACGTCGAAGCTGATGTCGGTGACGTCGTCGGTGGTGAGGCTCCGCACGGACAGCATGCTGCGGTCGCGGGCCGCGCCGGTGTGCCGGCGGCGGAACATGGCGGACAGGTCCCGTCCGACCATCATCCGGACCAGTTCGTCCTCCGACGTTTCGGCCACGGCGCGCTGCCCGACGAGGCGGCCGTCGCGGAGCACGGCGACCCGGTCGGCGATCCGGAAGATCTCCTTCATCCGGTGCGAGACGTAGATGATGGCCACGCCGTCGTCGCGTAGCCGCCGGATGAGCGCGAAGAGCGCGTCGACCTCGTGCTCGGACAGCGACGACGTCGGCTCGTCGAACGCGATGACCCGCACGTTGCCGGTCAGCGCGCGCAGGATCTCCACCAGTTGCCGCTGCGCGGCGGACAGCCGGCCGCCCAGGGTGTCCGGGCGCAGCACCTGCGCGAAGCCGTAACGTTCAAGATCTGCCTGGACGCGCGCGTGCAGCGCCCCGCGGTCCAGCAGGCGCCCGCGCCGGCGCGGAAGCGCTCCGATGTAGACGTTTTCGGCGACGGAGACGTGCGGGACGATTTCCGGTTCCTGGTAGATGATTCGAACGCCGGCCCGGTGCGCCTCGGCCGGCGTGCGGAACACGACGGGCTCGCCCTCGAGGACCAGCCGCCCCGAGTCCGGCTGGTAGTCGCCGCTGAGGATCTTGAGCAGGGTGGACTTGCCGGCGCCGTTCTCGCCCATCAGGGCCAGGACCTCGCCGGCCCGCACGTCGATGTGCACATCGTGGAGCGCCCGCACGCCGGCGAAGCGTTTGCTCAGCGCTTCGACGCACAGTGCCTCAGCGGCTGGCGGTGCTGTCGCAGGAGTGGTCATGGCTCCTCGCACGGGTTGCGGGACGTCCAGGGCAGGTCAGGCTGTTGTCGCCCGGCCGGGCTTGTGCTGGCCGCCGCTGCCGGGCCCCCCGAGCCCGGCAGCGGTGCTTCGTTCGTTCGAGGGTGGCACGTCAGGTGCACGCCAGCCCGGCCTGCTCCCAGTTGGTCGCGTCGACCATGGTGGTCTTGGCGACGCTCTTGGCGGGCAACGGATTCCCGCTGCGGATCGATTCGACCAGCGCCCTGATCGCGCTCGCACCGACCTCGCGGCCGTCGATGAACAGCGCGGCCCGGTTACCGGTCTGCTGCCCGGCCTTCCAGTCCTTGCAGCTCAGGTACGCGCCCAGGCCCACACCGATGATGTCGGCCGGCTTCTTGCCGGAGTTCTGCAGCGCGGTCACGACGCCGGTGACGTTCTCGTCGTTGCATCCCCAGACCACCCAGTGCTTGACGTTCTGGTTGGCGGTGATGACCGCACCGGCCTTGTCCTGGGCACCGGTGGGAGTGTTGTCGGTGCCGACCTCGATGATCTGCGGAACGTCGCCGCCGGCGGCCTCCGTGAAGGCCCCCTTGGCCCCGTTCACCCGGTCGGTGCACACGGTGAGGTCCTGCTTCCAGGCCGCGATGATGCGGGTGTCCGCGGCCGTCCAGCCGGCCTGCTTGTACAGTTCGCCGGCCTTCTTGCCGACCTCCTGGCCCATGGACGGGCCGTCGAAGCCCACGAACGGCGCCTCGGCCCCCGATCCGTCCTTGAGGCTGTCGTCGGAGGCCACCAACGGGATGCCGGCCTGCTTCGCCTTGTCGATGACCTGGGGACCGATCTGCTGATCGGGTGCGACGATGGCGATGCCGTCGACACCGCGGGCGATGGCCGCGTCCAGCTCGCTGATGGCCTTGTTCGAGTCCAGACCGAGGTTGACCACGGAGACCTTGACCTCGCCGAGTTCCTTGGCGGCGTCGGTGGCACCCGCGGCCTCGTCCACGAAGTACTGCTGGTCGCCCTGCTTCTGCAGGTAGGCGATGGTGATCGGGCCGGTCTTCTGCCCGCCCACATCCGGGTTGTCCGTGGCTTCCTGGCCGGACGAGCATGCCGTGAGGCCGAGCGACCCGATGATGAGGGCCGCCATGGCGCGAGCGGCGCCGTGTCGCGATTTCGCCATGTCGCGCTTTTCCTTTCGGGAGGTTCGCTGAGACAAGCAAATATAGTATTATCATATTTATCTAGCGAGCCTCGCGACAGCCTCGTAACGCATTCGTTACGCAAGCGGGCCGCCGACCGTCCAGCAACGACCTCACGCATCGGAGGGTGCGCGCGGCGCTCCCGGTCGCCGCGCGACGAGCCCGGGGACCGGATCCGCGTCCTGACCGTTGCATCCGGCGCCCACCGCTGCCAAGATGTTTTGGTAATTAATAAGTAGATCTTCGACGCGGCGGGCACGGCACATGCGACGACTGGAAGGCAAGACCGCGCTGGTCACCGGCGCGTTCGGCGGCATCGGGGCGGCCACCGCGCGACGGCTGGCGGCCGACGGCGCGGCCGTCTGCCTGGTGGACGTGCGCGACTGCGCCCCACTGGCCGACGAACTGGCCGCCACCGGCGCGCGGGCCCTCCCCGCGATCGCCGACGTTGCCGATGAGGCAAGCTGGGCGGCCGCCGTGGCGGCGGTGCATCGCGCGTTCGGGCCGGTCGACATCCTGGTCAGCAACGCCTACGCGGTCGAGGTGGCCCCCGCCCACGAAACCAGCCGCGATTCCTGGGACCACCAGCTCGCGGTCAGCCTCACCGGCACCTTTCTCGGGGTACGGGCCTGCCTGGACGATCTGCGCGCCGGCCACGGCTCGGTGGTGCTGGTGTCGTCGGTGCACGCGCTGGTGGGCCTGCCCGGCCGGCCCGCCTACGCCGCGGCCAAGGGCGGCCTGGTCTCGCTCGGCCGTCAACTGGCCGTCGAGTACGGACCGCGGGTCCGGGTGAACACCGTGTTGCCGGGGCCGATCCTCACCGACGCCTGGGCCGGTGTGTCCGAAGTAGACCGACAGCGGAGCGTCGCGGGCACGGTGGCGAAACGCTTCGGCACCCCGGACGAGGTGGCCGCCGCCGTGGCCTTCCTCACCTCGCCGGACGCCGGCTACATCACCGGCGCGAGCCTGGTGGTCGACGGCGGCTGGACCGCGGTCAAGGCCTCGGCCTGACATCGATACCGACGAGCGAGAAGGTGCTCATTGGCAACGTACGCGCGCCGCGGGCTGCACGGGCAGGTCGTCGAGGTCATCGCACGCCGCATCCTCGCCGGGGAGATCGCCCCCGGGGCGACGGTGGATCTCACCGCGTTGCAGGCGGAACTCGACGTCAGCCTCACCGTGCTGCGGGAGGCGCTGAAGGTGCTCTCCGCCAAGGGCATCGTGGACGCCCGGCAGAAGCGCGGCACGTTCGTGCGGCCCCGCGCGGACTGGAACCTCCTCGACGCTGACGTGATCCGCTGGCAGTTCGCCGAGGGCGCCGATCCGCGGCTGCTCGACCAGTTGCACGAGGTGCGCAGCATCGTCGAGCCGGCCGCCGCCCGGCTGGCGGCCAGCCGGGCGAGCGAGGAGGACCTGGCCGCGCTGGTCGGCGCGCTGGACGAGATGGCGGCCGTGGACGGCAGTCCCGCCGCCGCCGTCGCCGCCGACCTGAACTTCCATCGCGCGCTGCTGGCCGCCACGCACAACGAGTTGCTGGAGCGCATGGAGGTGGTCATGGAGACCGGCCGGGCCGAACGCGACCGCCTGGTACACGGCGGCGAGCCGCACGACGACCCGGTACCGAGCCACCGGGCGGTGGTGGAGGCGATCCAGGCGAAGGACGCCGCAGCCGCCGAGACCGCGATGCGGGGATTGCTGGACAAGGCCGTGCGGGACGTCAAGAAGATCAGGGGAAAGAACGGATGACGCGTGGTGCGCACGGCCGCTGAGGACCGGGTGCCGCTTCGCGTCGGCTCCGACGACGTCCACGGTGGTCGGTGGACGACGCTGTCCGGTGGCGGCCGGGAGTGGCTGTGGCGGCGGCCGGGCACCCGCCGGAACGAGGCACGCCCCGGTGACCCGTTCGTTGACGCGGGCGGTCTGGAGGAGTGCCTGCCGACGGTGCGGGGCCGGCCCGACCACGGGGAGGTCTGGTCCCGGCGGTGGCGTAGCTCCGACGCGTGCACCGCCACCATCGAGCGTCCGGACTTCACCCTGACCCGCCGCCTCACCGACGACTCCGGCGTGGTGGTTGCCGACTACCGGCTCCAGGCCGACCCGGGGTACCGGTTCCTGTGGGCGGCGCACGCCCTGCTCGACCTCTCCCCCGCTGCCCGGCTGGAGGCACCCGCCGGCATCCCGGTCCGGCTGTACCCGGAGGCTGGTGCGCTGCCCTCCCCTGATCAGTGGCCGCCGGACGGCCGGTGGCTGCCCGCGTCGTGGCCTTCGCCGGCCGGGCTGCCGCTGGACCGGCTCGGACCCGACGACGGCACCGCGGTCGGGGCGGTGCTGCTCGACTGTCCCCGGGTGCGGGTGGCTGACGGCACCGACCGGCTCACCCTGCACCTCGAATGCGACGACCAGCCCCGTTCCACCGCGCTCTGGCGGAACCTGCGCGGCTGGCCCAGCGCCGAGCCCTACCGCAGCATCGGCGTGGAACCCATGCTCGGCCGGGTCTTCGACCTGGCCGGGGCCGGCCCCGGTGACGCCGCCGAGGTCCCGTCGGGCGGAGCGGTCACCTGGCGGCTCACCCTCACCGCCCACCGCGCGGATTGACGCCGAGGCGTACCAGGGCGCATACCGCTCATCATCTGATGGCCTCCTGCGACGCGTGGCCGATGTGGCCGAGTTCGCTTCGCGTCGGCAGCCCTTCCCAGTCGCCGAGCGCGGCGACGGCGGCGGCCGCGACGGTGCCGGCCCGCTCTATCCGATCCGCCGGGTCCAACCCGTCGAGCAGACCGGAGAGGTAGCCCGCGGTGAAGGCGTCACCGGCGCCGACGGTGTCGACCACCGGGACCGGTACGGCCGGCCGGTCGATTCGACCGTCGATTGTGTAGACCGACGCGCCGTGCCGGCCACGCTTGACGACGACCTCGGCAATCCCCCCGGCAAGCAGTGCTTCGACGCGGGCCGCCTCGTGCGATCCGTCGGATACCAACGGCAGTTCGTCCTCGGACGCCACCAGCACGTCGACGTGGGTGAGCAGCGGACGCAAGGACCGGCGGGCAGCGACGGGACCCCACAACTTGGCCCGGAAGTTGACGTCCAGGCAGACGGTGGCACCGGCCGTGCGGGCCGCCTCGACGGCATGCCGGACCGCCTGTGCGGGCGCGTCGCCGAGGGCCGGCGTGATGCCGGTGACGTGCAGCACGCGCATGCCGTCCCGTAGGGCCGTGTCGATGTCGTGGGGGGCGAGGCGGCTGGCCGCGCTGCCCTGCCGTCGATAGTGGACTCGGGTCGCCCCGCCGGGCCCCCGTTCGAACAGCAGCATCCCGGTGAGGGCGTCCGGCGTCACCGTGACGTGTTCGACGTCGACGCGCTCGGCGCGCAGCGTCCGCAGGACGAGCTGGCCGAGCTCATCGCCGCCGACGCGACCGACCCACCGGGTGGAATGCCCGAGGCGGGCCACGCCGATGGCGACGTTGGATTCGGCGCCGGCGATCGAGAGGGCGAGCTGACCGCCGAGGCGCAGCAGCGACGCGGCGCGCAGGGATGCCATCGTCTCACCGATGGCGAGCAGGTCGACGCTCACGGTCGGCTCTCGGGAAGCGGGGGCAGCGCCGCGAGCAGGCCCCGGGCGCGGGCGCGCAGCTCATCAAGGCCGCCACCGTCGGGTGCGTCGCCGAGCAGCGGGGAGCCGACCCCCACCGCGACGGCCCCACCCTCCAGGTAGGTACGGGCGGCAGCCGCGTGCACACCACCGAACGGCACGAAGGGCACCTTGGGGAACGGGGCGCGCAGTGCCCGCAGGTAGGCCGGGCCGCCCAGCTCGGCGGGGAACAGCTTCACGGCCGCCGCCCCCAGATCGACGGCGGTGGCCACCTCGGTCGGGGTCAACGCGCCGACCACCACCGGCAGGCCAAGGTTGGCCGCCTCCGCCGCGCCCGCGCTGACGCATGGCGTGACGAGGTAGGCTGCGCCGGCGTTCGCGGCGGCCTGCGCGTCGGCGGCGGACACGACGGTGCCCACGCCGAGAATGATCCGGTCCCCGAGTTCGGCACGGGCCCGGGACACCACGGCCAACGCGTCGGTGCCGGTGAGCGATACCTCCGCCAGTGGGATGCCCTCGTCAGCGAGCACGTGGATGCTGGCCAACGCCGCCGCCGGGTCCGCGCCGCGGACAACGGCGAGTAGGCGGTGGCGGCGCAACTGCGTCAAAAGGTCCATCGGACGGCTCCCGGGTCGCGGTCGTAATCGGTGGGCACGGTGGTCACCATTCGGCGAAGGAGCCGTCGTCGTGGCGCCACACCGGTGAGCGCCAGGCATGGCCACGCTCGTCGGCGCGCCGCACGGCCTCCTCGTCGACCTCGATGCCGAGCCCCGGACGCCGCGGCCGGCGCACCTGCCCGTCGACGAATTCGAAGATGGACGGATCGACCAGGTAGTCCAGCAGCTCGTTGCCGGTGTTGTAGTGGATGCCCAGGCTCTGCTCCTGGATCAGGAAGTTGGGCGTCGAGAAGGCGATCTGCAAACTGGCCGCGAGCGCGATCGGCCCGAGTGGACAGTGCGGGGCCAGGGCGACCCCGTGCACCTCCGCCATGGCGCCGATGCGCCGTACCTCGGAGATGCCACCGGCGTGGCTGAGGTCCGGTTGTGCCACGGCGATACCGTGCTCGAACACCGGCCGGAAATCCCACCGCGAGTACAGGCGTTCGCCGGTGGCGATCGGCACGGTCGACGCGGACAGCACCTGTGGCAGCAGGTGCTGCTCGTCGGGCAGTAGCGGCTCCTCCACGAACATCGGTGCCAAGGGTTCGAGCAGGGGCAGGATGCGGCGGGCGTTGGCCAGGCTGACCCGGCCGTGGAAGTCGACGGCGAGATCACGGTGCGGGCCGAGAACCTCGCGCGCGGCGGCCACCCGGCGCACCACCGCGTCGACCTCCGCCGGTGACGCGAGCGTCGGCAGCCGCCCGCACCCGTTCATCTTCACCGCGGTAAATCCGGCCTCGACCTGTGCCCGCACCGCGTCTTCGATCTCGGCCGGTTCGTCGCCGCCCACCCACGAGTAGACGCGGGCCCGCTCGCGTACCGGGCCACCGAGCAGTTCGTGGACCGGCGCGTCGCGCGCCTTGCCGGCGATGTCCCACAGCGCCTGGTCGATGCCGGCCACCGCGCTGGACAGGATGGGGCCGCCCCGGTAAAAGGCACCCTTGGTCAGTACCTGCCAGTGGTCTTCGATGCGCAGCGGGTCGGTGCCGACGAGCAGCTCCGACAGTTCGCCGACGGCCGCGCGCACGGTCGCCGCCCGGCCCTCGACGATCGGCTCGCCCCAGCCGACAAGTCCCTCGTCGGTCCCGATCCGGCAGAACAGCCACCGGGGCGGTACCAGGAACGTCTCGACGGAGGTGATTTTCATGGGGGTCCTGTTCGGCCTAGGTGTCGGAGCGGATACGGTCGAGATCGCTGATTGACTTGGCGAGCAACGCGGCCGTGGCGGCCGCGGCCGCGTCGGGGTCGCCGTCGCCGATCGCGTCGAGTACCGCGGCGTGCGCCGGAGTGGGGTCATCGTCCTGCACCACACCGTGAACAAGCCGGTCGCGGGCGGCCAGACCCGCCTGCAGGACGACCTCCATACGCACGAGTAGCTCGTTGTGCGTGGCGGCCAGCAGTGCCCGGTGGAACGCGAGGTCCGCCTCGACCGGATCCGCGTCCCCGCGCGCCGCGACGGACATCGCCGCAAGCGCCCGGGTCATGGCGGCCAGGTCGTCCTCGGTCCGGCGCAGCGCCGCCAGCCGGGCACTGGCCGGTTCGATGATGGTGCGGACCTCGGCGAGGTCGTTGAGGAACTGCCTGTCCTCACGCCCCTGGAACTGCCACCGGATGACGTCGGGGTCAAGCAGTCGCCACCGGGCGCGCGGCTGCACGTAGGTGCCGCGTTTCTGCCGCGCGTCGATGAGACCCTTCTCCTTCAGGACGCGCAGCGCCTCGCGTAGCACAGTGCGGCTGACATCCAGCTCGGTCTCCAATTGGGGCAGCTCGATGGTCTGACCCTCGGCCAGCTCACCGGCGGCGATGCGGCAGCCGAGTTCCTCGACCACGGCGCCGTGCAGGCCACGTCCACGATAAGCGCCGGTTCGTCCTTGCGCGTTCACGCGGAGTAGCGTCGGTCATGAATGACGGTCCCGGCAAGGCCCGTCGATCCGTCCGCGCCGCGCCGATCCCGCGGGCGGCTACGGTTGCCCGGGCTCACCCGCACGGCGCACCCGTCGTTGCTGGCAGCACCGGCTCGCATCCGCACCGCTCCTCTCGCTGGTTCGTGGCAGGCCACCAGCCTACTGTACATGTAAGCATTTTTTATTACTACATCTATCCATCGATGTTTCTCTCGCCCAGCCGCAGCCGTCGAGTCCCGCCGCTGGCCGCCGGGCGCGCCGATGTGCCAGGCGGACTCCGCCAGCGGGACCGGCGAGCCGAACCCGCCCGTGTGGCCGCGCCGGCCGAAGGATCGAATGTGGCGTCGCCTGCCCCCAGACGCAGCAGGATGCCGAGATGGTGGGAGACGGTCGACCTCCCCCGTTCAGAGGGGAATTCGCTTCATCGAGGGCGATGAAGGAAAGATGCACCCTACCTGCAAGGATTTGAGTGTCGAGATCAAGTCCACAGCAGAATCGGGTGCACCTTTCCGGTGAGTAAGGGTAGCGGGTGGGATCAGCGGCTGCAGGTGGCCGCGGGTGGTAAAGGTCTGGTCGGTCACGCAGGCGCGGTGTTGCTGCGGCGGTGCGCGGACCGGACCGGGTTGACCGGGGCATTGAACGCGGTGCTGCCCAGGGGTAAGGGTCCGGGCTGGTGGGATCAGGGGCACGGTCCTGGTCTGTCTGGCGACCGCGATCGTGCTGGGCGCGTCGAGTATGTCCGATGTCAGCCTGCTCGCGCATCAGATCGGGGTGTTCGGGGAGCCGCCGTCGGAGGCGACCGTCCGCCGGACCCTCGCGGAGCTGGACACGGCGGGGCTGGGCCGGATCGCCAAGGTCAGGGCGAAGGTCCGCGCCCGGGTCTGGGAGTTGCTCGCGCGCTGGCCGGACGGTTTCCCGTGGCTGAGTGTGGCGGGCAGGCTGCTAGCCGGGTGGGTGGTCATCGACCTGGACGCCACCCT
>NZ_BBQH01000084.1 GCF_018397995.1 Rhizomonospora bruguierae | reverse complement strand
TGCCACGTTCGCCCAGTCACCCGGACCCCTGTCCTCCCAGTCCAGGACCATACCGCGAGCACACGAACGCCGGTTTGCAACCGCCGGTCGGCCGGGATGACCCGTGTTGGCACCGGTTCACTCGGGTTGGCATCCGCTGGAGAGCACACACCGCGCACATCACGCAAGATCATGTTGTGCCGCCCGCTCCACCGGGTCCGGAGCCGCCGGCCGGCTGGCAGGAGCGCGCCTCGGCGGCAACCCCGGGAGGCTTCGAGCGCTGGCCCCAGCCTCGACGCGGACGCCGGGCCAGCGTTCGGCGGGCGGTGGTGGGCGAGTCGTTGCCGGGAGATGGGGCTTGCCGAGGGTCTGGTGTCGGTCGACCCTGGTGCGGACTGGTCGGCGATGGCGGGTGGCGTCACAGTTCGCCGGTGGTGGGCGGTGTGCCAGCGGCTTCGATGGGGATACGAGTGGCGGGCTGGGTTGTCAGGTGTGCGGGGCTGACGCGGTCGAGGCGGAGCCAGCGGATCGCTTGATGCGTGTGGCAGTGTCCGACGAGGTACCGGTGTCCTTGGGTGCGGGCCAGGAGCATCGGACAGGACCGAAAGCCCGGCCAGCACCGGCACCAAGATGGCGTCGGAGACGATACCCAGGAGGTCACCTGCGACCGCGCCGGTGGTCGAGCCAAGAGCGAGCAGGCACCCCGGCGACATCCTCGTCGTACCGGCACCGGACCGGCGCTCCCGCCTCCCTGCAAGACCTGCTCACCACTGTCGGCGACCTACGCAGCCCGCGGCGGCGGCTTCACCTCGCTGCACGAGAACCTCGACACGGCCACCCCCGGCGGCCGGCTGCTCTTCCAAATCTTCGCCGCCCCTCGCCGAGTTCCTCCGCGAGCTGA
Source organism: Rhizomonospora bruguierae (assembly GCF_018397995.1). GTDB lineage: Bacteria > Actinomycetota > Actinomycetes > Mycobacteriales > Micromonosporaceae > Rhizomonospora > Rhizomonospora bruguierae. The sequence goes on along the minus strand of NZ_BBQH01000084.1, from coordinate 48,113 downwards.
TCGTCGCCGGCACCCGCGAGGGCTTGGCCGCCGACAAGCTGCGGCAAGAGCCGCCGTCCCAACGCCCCGGCCCGCGGGCCCCGGTCCTGGTCGTCGGCGACGGCGCGCTCGGGTTCTGGAACGCGCTGCCGCAAGGTGTTGGTGATGGAGGAACGCCTGCTCGATCGACTTGTCGCCGATCTGTACACGGCCGCAACCAGGTGACGGGTTCGGGAGCCGGCGGACCATCAGCCGCAGATCGAACCACCAAGGGCCCGCGTATCGAACATAGATCCGCCGCAGATCGAAAGCAAACACCCTCGCAGATCGAAACCGTATCGGCTATCCTGACACACGTGCCCACACCGCACCTGATCCCGCGCCGCGCCGCCGCGCAGGTCGACGCCGCCCTGGCCGACACCCGCGTCGTGCTGGTCAGCGGAGCACGCCAAGCAGGTAAGAGCACCCTGGTCCGCATTGTCGCCGGCGATCGCCTCGCCGAGCGCCGCGACCTCGACCGGACACAGGACCGGGCCGCGGCGATCGCCGACCCGGTCGGCTTCGTGGACTCCGGCGAACTCCTGGTCGTTGATGAGATCCAGCGCGCTCCGGAACTGCTGCTGGCCATCAAGGCAGCCGTCGACGAGGACCCTCGGCCCGGCCGGTATCTGCTCACCGGATCATCGCGGCTGTTCGGCATGGTGGCTGCCCCGGACGCGTTGCCCGGCCGGATGGAAACCGTCGAACTCTGGCCGTTCTCCCAAGGCGAACTCGATGGAGAGCCGGACGGATTCGTCGACGCCATCTTCGCCCTCGGCCCCGAACTGCGACACGAGTCGGACGTTACCCGCGCCGACTACGCGACCAGAATCGTGCGGGGCGGCCTGCCCGAGGCCACGACCCGCGCCGACTCGCGGCGCCGCCAACGGTTCCTCGACGCGTACGTCCAAGCACTCATCGATCGCGATGTCCTGCAGCTGTCCGACATCCAGCACAAGGGCGAGCTGCGCAAGCTGGTACGCCTGCTCGCGGCCAGATCCGCGACCATCATTGCCGCCAACTCCCTCGAATCCGCACTCGGGCTGAGCCGGCCGACGATCGCCCGCTACCTCCAGGCACTGGAAGAGATCTTCCTGGTCAAGCGGATCCCCGGTTGGTCCCGCAACCTGGGCACCCGCGCCACCGCCGCTCCAAAAATGATCTTTGTCGACTCGGGCATCGCCGCCAACGAGATCGCGACCGACGTCCGGGCGCTGCTCCGGCCGGGCGCCCCGTTCGGCCCGCTGCTCGAAGCATTTGTCTTGTCCGAGCTGTCCCGTCAGCTCACCTGGTCGGAGCAGTTTGCCGACCTGTCCCACTACCGCGACCAGAGCAGGTACGAAGTCGACGCGGTGCTCGAGAACAGATCCGGCCACGTCGTCGGAATCGAGGTCAAAGCAGCCACATCCGTCGGACCCAATGACTTCCGCGGGCTACGCCGACTCGCCGACCGGCTCGGCGACGACTTCATCGCCGGCGTCGTTCTCTACACCGGAACCTCCACGCTGCCGTTCGGCGACAGACTCCGCGCCCTACCAGTCAGCGCCCTGTGGCAGGTTTCCGCCCCGGCAGCAGACTGACCTCGCTCTCGTCCCAGATCGCTTCCATCAAGTGAGGCTCATCGATCACTGAGCCATCTGGGCTGCTGATCTTTGGCAAGCGAGCACAGCAACCCGTTGTTGCGACCGGCATCCAACAGAGGGAACGAGAAAGCCGCAGGCAGAATGCCCACAGCCCGGATTGAGCAGCGCCCGGAAACCGTTGCTCTATCCCCTGAGCTACGAGGGCGCGAGGGCCTAGATAGTCCTAGCGACTTTGGGGTTCACCTGGGGTGGCCGGGAGTGGCCCATGTTCACCCACCGCACCCGGAACCTGTTCGCTCAGTCCAGGATCACGCGAACCCCGGGTGCGACCGACGGTCACCCGCGGTGGCACACCCGCAAATCAGTACGGAGTGATGGGCTTCGACTCGGATGATAGGGTGCTCTCGATCGAGGAGAAGCCGGCGAAGCCGAAAACGCGCTATGTCGTACCGGCTCTCTGCTTCTACGACAACCGGGTGGTCGACATCGCCGGCCAGCTCACCCAGCCCGTGCGGAGAGCTGGAGATCGCGGCGATCGATGAGACCTATCGGGAGTGGGAGGAACGGCTCGTGACGGTGCTGGACCGGGGTGCGGCGTGGCTGGATACCGGTAGCCTCACCTCGGTGATGCAGTCCACCGAGTTCGTCCGGGTCATCGAGGAGCGCCAGGGCGTGAAGGTCGGGTGCCTTGAGGCGGCCGTCTGGCGCGCGCGGTTCATCGACGATGAGCGGCCGGGGTCGCTGGGCACATGCGGCTACGGCTCCCACCTATCCGACCAACGGCGCCCGGTGGTCGGGCACGCCGAGCCCGGCGGTGGCGCCGGGCCGCTGCACAACGGGGAAGCGGGCCAATGAAGATCCGGCCGTTAGGCATCGACGGAGCGTGGGAGATCACGCCGGTGCAGCACGTCGACCCGCGCGGGATGTTCACCGAGTGCTACCGCTTCGACCACCTCGCCGCCGTGGTCGGGCACCCGCTGCGGCTCGCCCAGGGCAACCTCTCGGTCTCGGCCCGCGGTGTCGTGCGCGGCATCCACTTCGCCGACACCCCGCCCGGCGAGGCCAAATACGTGACCTGCGTACGAGGGGCGATCGTCGATGTGGTGGTGGACATCCGGGTGGGCTCGCCGACCTTCGGGCAGTGGGAGGCGGTCCGCCTCGACGACGTCGAGCGCCGCGCTGTCTACCTCAGCGAGGGCCTCGGGCACGGGTTCTGCGCGCTGACCGACGACGCCACCGTCAGCTACCTCTGTTCGGGCACCTACGATCCGTCGACGGCGCGCGCCGTGCACCCCCTCGACGAGGAGTTGGCGATAACCTGGCCGGTCTCGGCGCCCCTGCTCTCGGAGCGTGACACCACGGCGGCGAGCCTGGCCGAAGCACGTGCGGCGGGACTACTGCCCGATTACCAGGCCTGCCGCGCGATCGCGGAGAGCCTGCATGCAGCCGCGCCCCGTACCTGACGCAAGGCCGTCACGCCTGCGGGTTTCCGTCGCCGGCTTCATCGGCTCCGCGCGTCGCTGATTTCACTCAGCGCCAGCAGCACGATGGTGTCCGGGGCGACCGGCCCGAACAGCGCAGTCTACGGGCACAACCCCTCGATGTGGTAGACGTCGATCCCGCCGTGGCGATCGAACAGGCCACATCGGCCAATACCTGGCCATTCCGGCCGCCGTCGCCACCTCTTCACCGCCGGCGCAGACAAGCACATCCTTCGATTATCCGGTAGGCTCACGCAGGTCGGAAGTGCCTCCTCGCAAGAGACCCTGATAGATGTCGTAATCACCATTTTTGCCTTACCTGACAGGCACTTTCGCCTATCCGGACCTTACGAAACCATCGCAAGACCACCCCCTTCGTGATCAGCCAGGGGTGACCTCGAAGGCTCGCAGGGAAGGGCGAAAACCGTGCCTCTCGTGTCAGTGATTTGCCCGACCTGGAACCGAAGCGCCGCAATCAGGTCCACCATCGATTCGGTCCTGGCCCAGACCCGTGCCGACCTGGAGATGCTGGTGATCTCAGATGGCTGCACGGACGACACCGAGGCGGCGGTGCTCGCGGCATCGAACGACGATCACCGAGTACGGCTGCACCGGATCGAGCACAGTGGACACCCGTCGCGGGCGATGAACGCCGGGCTCGCCGCCGCCAGCGGTGAGGTCATCGCCTACATCGACCATGACGACCGATGGGCCCCGGATCACCTGGCCACGCTGCTACCGCTGCTCGACGATGGTGCGGACATCGCGGCAGCCGGGTCCACCTGGGTGGACGCGGAGGGCGCCTTGATCTCCGAGCGGCCGGCCGCGTCCCTGTTCTGGCATCCCGAGATCCAGGTCATAAATCCGGTCTTCGAGAATTCACAGGCCGTACACAGGGCCGAGTTGCTCACGCGGGCAGGGCCCTGGCGGGTCGCTCCGCACGGCCTGGAGGACTGGGACATGTGGCTGCGCATGACGGACCTGGGCGCCCGGTTCCGCACAACCGTGCACCGCACCGTATTCAAGACCATGGCTTGGGCAAACCGTCATCGGCGATTGCCGAAAGCGCACGGGCTGGTGCTGGCGTCGTTCCCGGATGTCGGGAGCGCCCGCCGGGGGCTCGCCGCCTTGAGTCAGCCGGCCGCCGCTGAAGAACTCGCCAGGGCCGGCCACTCGGATCGCCTCCAGTGGTACCGGCACCTCGCCGAAACCGTCGAGTTTGTGTTCCCGATCGGCTTCGCCGGGGATCGCTCCGCAGCCACGGCGGCCGTGCCGGCGGCCCTTGCTCAGGCGCAGGAAGCAGATCGGGGCTTGGAGGATCCGGTAACGGTACGGCTCAAGCCCTCCACCAACAATGATCGGCGGGTCGAACTGGTCCAGGACATCAATTGCATGACCACCGAGCACGCTGAGCGGTATCAGGCCGTTACCCTCCGCGCATACTCGCGGTTTTTCGCCATCGTCGAACAGGTCACCGCACCCTTCGGCGGTGCACTACCCAACGGAAGGAATAACTGACGTGACAGCAACGGTCCCCCCGATGACGGCCGGCCGGGCCGATGTACCGGCCACCGTGGCTGCCAGAGACCTGTACTTGGACCTGCTACAGAAGGTGCTGGTCAACTCCATCTACCAAGATCCGGGCATGCTCTACCCGGACGGCGCCACCCGCGAGGAGATCGCCGGCCACCGTGAGGTCCGGGAGTTCGACCCCAAGCGCCGCTCCAATGGTTTCGATTTCCCGACCGTCGCGCACACGATGATCGGCACCCGCCGGATGGACAATATCCGCACCTGTGTGGAGACCGTACTGGCGGATGCCGTACCCGGCGACCTCGCCGAGACGGGGGTGTGGCGCGGTGGTGCGGTGATCTATATGCGTGGGATTCTGAAGGCCCATGGAGTCACCGACCGGTCAGTGTGGGTGTGCGATTCTTTTCGCGGGCTGCCTCCGGCGGATATCGAATCTTATCCCGACGATGCCGGAATACCGTTCGATGCAATGACCGATGTGCTCGGCGTGTCGCTGGAACAGGTGAAGGAAAACTTCCGGCGGTACGGCCTACTGGACTCCCAAGTCCACTTTCTCGAGGGATATTTCCGGGACACATTGCCCACCGCATCCATCGAGCAGCTGGCGGTGCTGCGGCTGGACGGCGACATGTACGAGTCAACCATCAACGCGCTGGACAACCTCTACCCGAAGCTGTCTCCCGGCGGGTTCCTCATCCTTGACGACTACCGGCTGGTACCGGCCTGCCGCCGGGCAGTAACGGACTACCGACGTCAGCACGCTATCGACACGCCGATCCGGCCCATCGATGCCTGCGGTTCCTACTGGCGCAAGGAGGCATGACCGTGGCCAAGCCGTCTGCACGGCCGGCACAACCCGCGGCGGCCTGCCGGGTGTGCGGTGGGACCGTGTCCGCCTTCCTGGATCTCGGCCGGCAGCCCCTGTCCGACGCCTTCCGCAAGCCGGACGAGACCGCCCAGGAGTTCTCCTTCCCGCTGGTGGTTGGCAACTGCCGGGACTGCTCGATGACGCAGCTGCTGCACGAGGTCCCGCGGGAGCGCATGTTCCACGCCGAGTACCCGTACCGCTCCTCCGGCTCGACCACGATGACCGCCCATTTCACCGCGGTCGCCGAGCGCTTTCTGGCTCATGAGCTGGGTGGTGCGGACCCGTTCATCGTCGAGATCGGCAGCAACGACGGCGTTATGCTGCGCACCGTTGCGGCGGCCGGTGTCCGGCATCTGGGTGTTGACCCGTCCAGCGGAGTCGGACTCACGGCACAGCACGGCGGCGTGCGGGTGCGCGATGACTTTTTCCAGGAGTCAACGGCCCGAGACATCGCCGCCACCGAGGGCCGTGCGGACGTCATCTACGCAGCAAACACGTTCTGTCACATCCCGTACGTCGACTCGATATTCGCCGGAATCGACGCGCTGCTGCGCCCGGACGGCATCTTCGTGTTCGAAGACCCGTACATCGGCGACATTCTCGACCGGCGATCGTTCGACCAGATCTACGACGAGCACTTCTACTTCTTCTCGGCCACGTCGGTGCGGGCGATGGCCCGGAACTTCGGCTTCGAACTGGTCGACGTGGAACGGCTCGAGGTGCACGGCGGTGAGGTGCGATACACCCTCGCCCGGCCGGGCCGCCGGCGGGCCGACGCGCGGGTGGCCGCCCTGCTCGATGCGGAGGCGCACCGCGGGCTAGCCGGCCCCGAGCCGTACGAGCGTTTCGCCCGCGAGGTTTACGCCATCCGCGAGGACCTCCGCACGCTATTGACCGGCCTACGCGAGCAGGGCGTGCGGGTCGTCGGGTATGGCGCGACCGCGAAAAGCGCGACCGTGAACAACTTCTGCGGTATCGGCCCGGACCTCGTGGAGACGGTGTACGACACCACCCCGGAGAAACAAGGCCGACTCACCCCGGGCACGCACATACCGGTGGCGCCGATGGCGGGCTTCCGGGCCGACCCTGCGCCGTACGCGCTGCTGTACGCATGGAACCACGAGACGGAGATCCTGGCGAAGGAATCCGCCTTCCGGGAGGCCGGCGGGCGCTGGATCCGGTACGTGCCGGAGGTCCGCGTCGATTGAGCCGGGCATCCGCTGCCCGTGCACCGGGCAGCGGATGCCGCCTCAGACCGGGCGTTCGAGCTTGGCGTGCACCCGATTGCCCAGGAACGCCGCTCCGGGGACGACCACCTTGACCACCGCGAGGTCGGGACAGGTGGTCAGATCCACCAACAGTGGCTCCTGGCCGACGACGTCACACACCACGCCCGCCAACCAGCTGAGTTCCCGGGAGACGTCCTCGAATTTCGCGGCCGGGGCCGGTGTCTGCGCCGCGAAGGTGACTTCTGGTGCCGGGAAATGGGACAGGTATTCGGCTTTCGCCCGCGGCCGCTCGAGATATCCGTAGTAGTCCTCGAGGTCGTCCCGGCTGCCGACGATGGCCGCGAGCCGCCCTTGTGCTGCCTCGGTGACCGCCCGCGATACCGCGACCAGCGGATCGGAGTGCGAGCCGTAGCCCGCGCAGGGCATGGCGAACTCCCAGCTCCAGATCACCGCGCGGTAGGTGGGGATGCCGAAGGCGTTCGGAAGGTGCTGGATGGCGATGCGGCCGCCGGCGGCCAGCACCGACCGGGTCAGGCCGGCGCACACCTCGTCCGGGATGGAGCGGGGGTCCACGGCGGGCGCCGCGGCGACGTCGCTGAGAGATGGCCGGCACAGCACGTCTCGCTCGATGATCTCGTACAACGCGTGCAGCGCCGCCTCCTCCCACACGTTCCCGGAGGCCAGCCCATTGCTGTTGGCGCGCAACGACGCCGGGCTCCAGTGCTGGGTGCGGGGGTCCGGGAAGAACACGGCATCGCGCGGCACCGGCACCGGCTTGCCGGAGATCATGCCGACCGCGTTCACCCAATCCAGCGGTGCGCGGTCGGACAGGAACGGACCCTGTACGACGCCGAGTTCGCTGATCCGGTACGGCAGGCCGAGAGCATCCGCCGGCGTGTCGGTGTGCGCGAGTGGCAGCGGCGTGTGCTCGGCATGCCAGAGTTCGATGCACTCCATCGCCGCGGAAACCTTTGCCAGGGTGAGGGTCTGGCCCTTGCCCTGCGAGACGCACAGCGTCCAGGACAGCGGCCGGGCGGCCATCGCGACCGGGATGCCGAGGGTGTCCAGCCCGGTGACGTCCGAGATTCGGGTTATCCCGAAGTCGCTGAGCCGGGGTCGGATGATCTCCCAGGTCTCTTCGGGGCGGCGCACCCGGTGGGTGCCCTGTACGTATGCCTTGGCCGTGCCGGGCCTGGCCGAACCGACAGCCATCGCACCGGCCGGTGGCCCCGCCACGGGCCTTGCAGTTCCGGTCATGTTCAGAGACCCCACTTATCCGAGATCGAGCCGCCCGCCGCACTGTCGTCGCGCAGGAAATACGGCCTTACCGTTGCCAGCGCCTCGACTGTCGTGGCCAGGCCACGGTCGCGGGCCGCGGCAAGCAGTAGTTCTTCGTCGCCCGGCGGTAACTGCCAGAGTTTCTCCAGGTGCCGGCGCAGCCGGGTGGTCGAGAGCCGCTCGACCAGCCGGATCCGCTGCCGCCACAGCACCTGGTCGTTGAGGGCGCGGGCCCGGCGGATTGACGGCCTGATCTGCGCGGCCCGGCGCGGGGGTACGGAGATTCGGTGGACCACGTCGTGTAGGCCCCGGGGTGGCCGATAGCAGCGCACCAGGGTCCGCACGGCGACCTCGGTGTCGTCCAGCCCGGCTCGCTCGGCCCTCGTGAGCAGTTCGTTGCCTGGCCCACGCAGTCCGGGCAAGGCCCCGACGCGGCCCAGCACCTCCCGCGCCACGGCACCCTCATCGCCTGCGGGGCTGGCGATGCCCGGGGCGGCCGCGGCTTCGGCGATGACGAAATCCCGCCACTGGCGCGGGAATCCGGGTGCGTAGAGCTGTTCGTGCCGCAGCAGGTCGGCTTCGCTGACCAGGTCGCCGTCCTCGTCGCGGTCGCCGCGGAACTCCGGCAGCCAGCCGTACACATGCGGGTTCTGCCAATGGCCGAGTGGCACCCTGCTGCCACCGACGACGATCGCGTCCAGGTCCGCCAGCGTGCGGGCCGCGTCCGTGCGCTTGAGGTCGCCGTCCTGCGGGTGTTCCCGCAGGTGGTCGCGCAGCGCGTCGGCGGCGCGCTGGCTGACCTGCTGCGCCGCGGTGTGGTACAGCAGTTGCCAGGACCGGTCGGTGTAGTGCAGGGACCTCGCCGTGTCAACCAGGCCGACGGCCTCGTCGAGATGTAGTGCGCCCGCCGTGACGGCACTGGCCACGGCGTGCCGCACGTTGACCAGTGGCGCGTTCCGGGCCGCGTAGGCGTCGCCCTGTAGGTGGGCGACCGCGACCTCGTCGTCGCCCTCGATCTCGCCGTCGCGGTACATCTGGAAGACCCGGCCGGTGCCGATCATGCCGTACGGGTGGAGCTCGGCAGCTCGCAGCGCCCCCATGCTCGCGCAGCCGACCACCACGGTCCCTCGGTCGAGCAGGTCGAGGATCTCCTTGTGCCGCACCGGTGCCCGCTGGTGGTAGTACCCGTCGATGATCACCACCACGTCGCCGGCGCCGACGTCCAGTCCCAGAAGGTCGCCGTGCGCTACCGGCGGGTGAACGACCGCGTTGGGCAACGCGGCACGGACCTCCGGTGCGGGCAGGGTGGGGCCAACGAACACGTGTGCCGGGGCGAGTTCACCGCCGGATGCATGACGTTCAACCATGTCTCATCACCCCTTGATCGCTTCCAGGATTTTGATGCGGCCACCGGTTCGCAGCACCGAACGCTCGAAGATGCGGGCACCCAGCACGATCACCGCGATGATGGCCAGCACCAGTAGCGCGAGCCCGGCGACCACCTGCCAGGCAGCGGCCTGGCCGGAGGCGATCTGTACCGGCAGGGCGAAGGTGGAGACCGGCGGGAGGATGGTGAGCACGTCCGTGATCGCCAGCCCGGGCTGGGAGCTCACCACGAATGCGGCCAGGTAGCTGAGTACGACGGCCGCCGTCACCGGTCCCAGGGCGCTGTTGGTCTCCTCCTGCCGGGCGACCAGCGAGCCGAGGGCCGCGGCCATCGCGCCATAGAGCAGGAACCCGAAGACGTAGGCCACGTAGGTTATTCCGATAATCCCCGGCATACCCGGCGGCAGGTCGTCGGCCAGTCCGACCGAGAGGGCGGTGCCGAGCCCGGCGGCCACGACAACCGTCAACTGGATCAATCCGAGAAGCCCGAAGGCGAACAGCTTTCCGGTCAGCAGCTGCCACGGGCGTAATGCGATGAACAGGCTCTCGACGATTCGGCTGCTCTTCTCCTCGACGACTCCGGCGGCGACGCCGAGCGGCGCTGTCATGAACAGGAACAGCAGCACCAACATGATCATCATTACCATCGCCTGCCGGGTTCCCTCGTAGCCGTCGCCGTTGGCGACCGACACCTCCGACAACGGCGCCACCCGCAGCGTGCTCTCGATCTGCCCATCGGACAGGCCCAGCTCGGCGAGCCGGCCACCCAGGTGAACCGCCTGGTGTGCGCCCTGGATCAGCCCGGCGAGCATGCGGTCCGCCGGACCGTCGGCGAGCAACCGCGCGTCGTCGATGACCACCGCGTCCAGGTCGCCATCGGACAGTGCGGCCCGGGCCGCGGACTCGTCGGCCGGCGACGAGAGGTGCACCTGCACGCCGGATCCGTCGGCGAGGGACTGGATCGGGGCGGCCAGCACCTGGCTCGACCGACCGACCAGCCCGATCCGGTAGGTGCTGTCCCGCCCGACGATCGTCGGGATGGCAACTGCCGCAACAACAATCACCACCGAGGCCAGCGCCCCGATGAGGAATCCCTTGGACCGCAACTGCAACGCGAGCTCGCGCCAGCCGACCATCAGCACGCCGTTCATGCGACCATCTCCCGGAAGATCTCCACGAGTTGCGGCCGGTCCCAGCCGAACTGCTCCACGTCGCCCTCGCGCATGAGGGCGACCAGGACATCGCGGGGGGTGCTGCCGGCAGCGTCGATCAGGTACTCGCCGCCCCGGGCATCGAATACCCGGCCCGGCACCCGGCCGGTCCAGCCCGGCTTCGCGTCGCGCAGCGCCACCCGCAGCCGTCGGCCATTTCGCTCTTGTAGCTCGTCCACGGTCCCCGTCGCGATCATGCGGCCCTGGTCGATGATGCCCAGGGCGTCGATCATCCGCTCGACCAGTTCGAGCTGATGACTGGAGAAGATGATGGAGACGCCGTCGTCCCGCCGTTCCCGCAGCAGGGCGGCCAGGTCGTCGACGCCGCCCGGGTCGAGGCCGGAGAACGGCTCGTCCAGGACGAGGAGCCGGGGCCGGTGGACCAGCGCTACGGCCAGTTGCACCCGCTGTTGATTGCCCAGCGAGAGTGCCTGCACTTCCTTTTCGCTGAATGCGCCGAGGTTCAGCCGGTCGATCAGCGCGTCGGTTTCACGGCGGGACTCCGCCGCCACCAACCCGTACAGCCGGCCGAACCAGCGGATCTGCTCGCGGACCTTCATCTTCTGGTATAGCCCGCGTTCTTCCGGCATATACCCGAAGGTGCGCCGCACGCCCCGGTCGATCGGCCGGCCATTCCACGTAATGCTGCCGGAGGTGGGTTCGAGCACGCCCATCAGGATCCGCATGGTCGTTGACTTTCCGGCGCCGTTGGGTCCGATGAAGCCGAAGATCTCGCCGGCGCCGACGCTGAAGGACACGCTGTCGAGTGCGGCCTTGTCGCCGCCGTAGGTCTTATGGAGTCCGTCGATCCGTAGCATCGAGTACCTGTTCTTTCGCTCGGCCCCCGGGGCCCTCCCGGGTAATCGGGTTCGCCGGTGGCGTCGGCCAGTCGATACGGGAGCGGTCAGGGCAGCGGGTGTGGGAGCGGGCAGGGATCCTGCGGGTCACAGCGCGCGGTGGATCCGGTGCGGACCTCCAGGCTCGCCAGCCGTCCACGGTGCCAACCCGAGGTCATGCGCTCGTCGATCCGCAGCGGCTGGTAGCCGACCGGAACGACCTTGACCGCGGACCAGCCCAGCGCCCGCACCCGCGGGGGCAGCTGCGAACTTAGATCGACCAGGTAGGGGTCGAGCCCGTCCGCCAACAGCCTGGCGACCAGGATCTCCGTCTGTGCCTGGATGCCCTCCGCCTCGGGTTCGCCGGGTGTCGCCGGCACCTGGTGGGGCACCGCGTCATCGAGCCACCCCGACAGCGCCGGTGGGCCGGAGGCGGAGGCCAGGAATCGCATCCGGTCGGATTCGGTGACCACGACTTCCCGGTGGTCGTCAGGGGTCTCGAAGTGCAGCAGCGCGGGGTACAGCTGCATGCTTTCGTGCAGGGCGCCGTAGAGGGCGGCGGCCGGGTGCCAGGACACCTTGGCCCCCAGGGAGATCAGCGGATGGAACCGGCCGGCGCCCCGGACACCGCCCACGACGCAGGTCAGGCCGGGCAGCGCCAGCGGAATCCGGGCGAACAGCACGTCCAGCCCGACCCTGCGGACCAGGCCGACAGACCGGCGCAGCTCCGCCCATTCCGGGTCGGCCGGCGCCGCCGCCAGCTCCGCGTCCACGTCGACCCGCCAAAGCCGTTGCTGCCGTGCCCATCCGACGATCACGGCGTCGCGCTCGACCGTCTCCAGCAGAGCGCTGTGCAGCGCCGGCCAGTACCCAACTCCGGACGCGGCCCCTGAGGGTCCGGGGTCGAATCCGGCCTGCCCGCCGCCGGCCGGGTACACCACCAGGCCGTCCGGCACGAACCGCGGAGAGCCGTCGAGGAGCCTGGTGGCGGTAAACCAGCGCAGCGACCGCTCGGGTCCGGGCGGATCCGCCAGGGCGACGGCCGGATCCCAATAGCGCAGCGCCTTGTCGCCGAGTTCGGTGGCGGTGACCGAAAGATCGGCGACGGCGTGCAGTGCCAACCGCTCGACCGCTTCTCCCGCGGCCCGCACCACGGCACGTGTCCGCGTTGACGCACATGCCCCCGCGACGCAGGGGTCCAGCTCACCGCGGTCCCGCGTCATGCTGTGATGTCCGCAGTCCAGTTCCAGGGCGTATCGCCAGAATGGGCTTTCGCCCGCCGCGGGCGGTACGACCTGTGCGCTGGTGACCAGACCGGCCGCGGGGTCCAGCAGCGCCACAACGTCCAGCATCAGCCCACACCCCGCAGCAGATCGAAGTCCATGGTGGAAGAAGCATGGCAGATAGTTGCCAACTGCTCAAGTATCTCGGCGGTTTCCGTATGATGCCCGGTATGGAGGACCCCATCCGCTCGCGGGCCGCCGCAGCCGGGCTCGCCGAGGAGGTGCTGGATCACGCCCGCAGCGTCCCGTTGCTGGTCGTCTGCATGGCTGCTGATCGTGAAACGCCCCTGATACCACCGGATCTGCTGGATCGTGCGGCGGACGGAGCCGCGCTGGTGCGCACGGTGGTCACCGGCGAGGCGACCTGGGAGCTCAAACATCGCCTGCCCGCTGGCCTGGACGTATACGGCGACGCCGTCCGGATCTGGTGGCCGGCACCGGAGGCCGGGTCCGGCGGCCATCCACTGCTGCTTCTGGACGCCGACCGAGATCCCGCGCTGGTCGCCGAATGGGTGCGCGCCGCGCTGGACCGCAGGCCCCGGCAGGAGCGCGCGGCCGTGGTGGCCACCGCAGACGAGAACGCCGCGACGCTGCGGCTGGCCGGCGGCGGCACCGTGATCGTCGCGCGCGAGGAGTCCAACACCCACGGCCTTGCCGCCGACCGGGTCCTGCGGCCCGGGCAGCCGGTCCGCGTGCTGGTGCTGAAGGAGCCGGCACAGGGACTGCCGGGCCAGGGCTCGCTGCTGCCGTTCGAGCCGGATGTCCGTCGGAGACTGAGCGAGGGCTACCCCGCTGGCACCGTCCTGCGTTGCCGGGTGTGGCGGCTGCACCGGCTCGGCGCGGTCGTCGATGTGCTTCCCGGCTTGACCGGGCTGGTCCCGGTCAGCGAACTCGCCGACGAATGGGTCGGGCACCCCGACAAACGGCTGGCAGTGGGCGATCTCGTGGACGCGCGGCTGCTGGACACCGATGGCCAGACGGTCAGGCTGACCCTGCGGGGCGTGGGCGCGGGGCCGGCCGTGGCCGCCGCCCTGCTCCCGGACGGCCCGCCCTGGCTGGCGCCACCCACACCCGCCGTCGAACTGCCGGACCTGGCCGAGTCGGATCCGGCCGTGCTGGCCTGGGAGCGCACCGGCCGCGCCGCGACCGTGTCCCCGGGGGATCCGGCCGAGGAGTTCACCGAGCTGGACCGGCTTGAGGACGCGGTCCGGCGGGCGGCGTACATGCACCGCCGCACCGAAGATCTGCTGGGCGACACCGAGCGCCGGCTGGTGAAGCTGCGCGCCCAGGCGGCCGAGCTGCGGCACGAACTGGAGGTGGACCTGATCGAACTGCACGACCGGGCACTGCGGTCGGTCGAGCAGGAGTACGAGCGCGTCAGCGGCTCCAGCCAGCAGGCCCTGGACGCCGCGCGGGTCGAGATCCACCGGCTGCGAGGCATGCTGGCCGACGCGGTACGTGAACAAGACCGGCTCGCCGAGCAGGCGCGCTCGGCGGGTGAGGATGCGCGCCGGAGCGCCGAGGCCCTGCGCCGGGCGAACGTGGAGGCCAAGCGCCAACGCACCCGGGCGCGGCGGCTGGACGCGGAGCTCGCGGCCCTGGTCCCGGAGTCGGACCGGCTGCGAGCCGCCATCCGGTCGAGTTGGCTGCGCCAGACGAGTAAGGCGGACCGCGCGCGCTACCCCTGGCGCGAGCCGGTGATCGGGCCCGACTTCGCGGCCTCGCTCGACAATCTGGAAGGCGTGAGCCGGGAACGGGTGATGCAGGTCTGCGCGGAGGTGGTCTCCGGCCGGGCTGCCGACCGATCCGGCCTGCAGGTGCATGCGCTGCGGTCCGCCGACGGCGGCGGCTCCGCGCAGCGCACCAGGCACGACGGCGCTCGCGCCTACCGTGCGAGCCTGCAGGTGCGCACCGCGGCGGCGCGGCGGCTGCACTACTGGGTGCTGCCCGACGGCAGGATCGAGCTGGCCAAGGTCGGCTACCACGACGACTTCACCATCCGCTGAGCCGCCCTTGCCGGCCAGCGGCGCCGCCCCATATAGTTGCCAACATGGAAACTGAAGGACCGGGGAACGAGACCGGCCGGCCGGACCCCGCCGCCGCGCAGGAGGCGCTGACGCTGGCCGACCGCAGCGCCGCCACCACCAGGCAGGCCGCACCGCCCCGCTGGCAGATCCCCGTCAGCGCGGCCCTGGTAGCGGCTGCCGTGCCGCTGTCGATGCTGGGTCACCGGGCGATCTGGTTCCTGGTGGCGGTCGTGATCGGTCTCCTGGCGGTGCATCTGCTCGCCGCCCGGCAGGCCGGGGTGATCGGATCCGCCGGCACCGCGGGCCCGCTCACCGCGATCGTGCCCGGTGTCCTGGTCGCTGCCGCAGCGATCGTGCTCCACCGGCTGACGGGCCACCTCTGGATTGTGCCGGTCGGCGCGGTCGTCGCGGCGGCCGTGGTTCTGGTCGCCGGTGCGCTTCGTCGCCGGAGCCCGGTGTGAGCGAACCGGACGGATTCAATCGGATCATCCACTCGGCGGGCCGGCTGCGGGTGTGCGCGGCCCTGTCCGCCGCCGCCGAGGTCGAGTTTTCCGTCCTGCAAAACAACGTCGGACTGTCCGCTTCCGCATTGAGCAAGCAGGTACACGTGCTGCTGGACGCCGGTTATGTATCCCAGCAGCGCGACCCGGTGGACTCGCGCCGCATCTGGCTCTCCCTCACGGGCGCCGGGCAGGCGGCCTACCGCGGTCACCTCGCGGCCCTGCACGCGATCACCGGCACCGACCCGACCCGGCAGGGCTGACCCTCGCCCCGGCACGATCACAGCGCCCGCACCAGTGCGTCGATCACCCGCTCCTGGGCGATCTCGGTCAGCGACGGGTACATCGGCAGCGAGAAGATCTCATCGGCCAGTCGCTCGGTGACCGGGAGCGAGCCCGGGCCGTACTCCAGGTGCGCGAAGCCGGACATGGTATGCACCGGCCAGCGGTAGCTGACGTTGAGGTGAATGCCCGCCGCGCTGGCGCTCGCCATGATGCGCTCCCGGTCCGGGTGCCGCACCACATACAGGTAGTAGACGTGCTCGTTGCCGTCGGCGACGGCGGGCAGCACCAGACCCGTCCCGGCGAGCCCCTCCCGGTAGCGGTCGGCGATCTCGCGGCGCCGCTTGATGTAGCTGTCCAGCCGGATCAGCTTGCGCCGCAGAATCTCTGCCTGAACCGCGTCCAGGCGGCAGTTGTGCCCGGGCGTCTGCACGACATAGTAGCGATCCTCCATGCCGTAGTACCGCAGCCGCCGCAGCCGGGCGGCAGTGGACCGGCTACCGGTGAGCACCGCACCGCCGTCTCCGTACGCGCCGAGCACCTTCGTCGGGTAGAACGAGAACGCCGCCGCATCACCGAAGCTGCCGACTATCCGTCCGTGGTGCCGTGCGCCGTGTGCCTGCGCGCAATCCTCCAGCACGGCCAGATCGTGGCGTCGTGCGATCGCGAGTAGCGGCTCCATCCGCACGCTCTGCCCGTACAGGTGCACCGGCAGGATGGCCCTGGACCGCGGCGTGATGGCAGCCTCCACCTGGTCGACGTCCATCAGATAGGTATCGGGGTCCACGTCGACGAAAACCGGCCGCGCGCCGACCGCGTCGATGGCGATCACCGTGGGGGCCGCGGTGTTCGAGACGGTGATCACCTCATCGCCCGCCTCGATCCCGAGGGCGCGAAGTGCGAGCACAATCGCGTTGGTCCCGTTGTCCACGGACACGCAGGCGTCCACGTTGTGGTACCCGGCGAACTCTGCCTCGAAGCCCTCCACGCTGGCGCCCAGCACCAGTTGACCCGAGCGGAACACGGTGTCCACCGCGTCCAGCAGGTCGTCCCGCTCCTGTTCGTACTCGCCCAGGTACCCCCAGACACCAATACTCATCGCAGATCTCCCAGCTCCCGTGTCGCCGCCAACGTACTGATCATGTGGTCCAGGGCTCGGGTGAGTTCGCGGGCCGGCGACCACCCGGTGCACCGCCGGAATGGCCCGGCATCCACGACCGCGTCGGCCAGGTCGTGACTGGCCGCCGCGGCTGGCGGTGCGGCGCAGCTCACCGCGACCGGATCCTGGCCGGCGACCGCGGCGACCCGCGTGACGATGTGGCAGGCCAACTCGCGCAGCGGGATGCTCTGTTCCGCCCCGACATCCCAGGTGCGGCCCGCCAGCAGGTCCAGATGCGACACCGCTGCCGCGAACGCCGCGCCGGCGTCGTCGACATGCAGGAGGTTGCGCAGGTTCCGGCCGTTCCCCCAGACCGTCACGGGCCCCCCATCCAGGGCCTGCCGGGCCAGGGCCCGCACGGCCCCACGCCCGGCACGGCCCGCCGGATCGCCCGCCGCCACGCCGTACAGCGTCGGCAATCGCAGGCAACTGCCGCGTAGCAGCCCGCGGGCCGTGCCCGATAGCACCAACTCCTCGCCGGCGCGCTTGACCTGCTCATAGCCGGAGCGGCCGGTCGGGCCGCAGGGCACATTGAGCGCGGCCGTCGAGGCGTAAACCAAGCCACGCGGCCGGGCCCCCGGGCGGTCCGCAAGGTCCAGCAGGGCTCGCAGCACCATCGTGTCGACGGTCTCTCCCGCTCCGCGCCCGCCGACCCCGCGCCACGACCCGGTGCCAGACAGATCGGCGACCAGGTGCAGCACCACGGAGCAGTCCTGCACCGCGTCGGCAACCGCCTCCGGCCGGTCCAGGCTCAGCGAACACCACTCATGGCCGGACACCGACAGCCGCGCCGGGTCACGCCCGACCAACCGCAGGTCGACGGGGAGTCGGGCGAGCGCCGCCACAACCGCAGCCCCGAGGTGGCCGGACGCACCCAGCACCGCGACCCGGGCCCGCCCGGCGGCCATCATGGAGCCTCGGCGAGCAGGGACTGCAGGCAGGCCATCAGGCTGCGGGCCTGGACATTGAGGTAGCCGCTGTGCTGTAGCAGCCGGGCGATCTGGTGCACGGTCAGCCAGCGGAATCCCGGCGGCGCGTCAATGTCGTCGGCCTCGACGATCAGGTGCCGATGCGAGATCCGGAAGAACCGGCCGCCCTCGTCGGAGAGCATCGTGTCGTACCGGATCTGCCCGGCTGGCGCGGACAGCACGCGGTCGAGCAGCACCGGCCGGCGGTCGCCGTCGGGCCCGTCGGCCAGGTAGTTGGCCGGGTTGCACTGGACGGTGGGAGCGATCTCCGGACCGTCGGCGCTGCCACCCTCGGCGCGTAGCTGCAGCAGCACGTGCAGCACCCCGTCGAATTGGCGTACGACGAGGGCGACCACGCCGTTGTCACCGGCCGAGACCATCGGCTGGTCCCAGGTGCGCACCTCCCGGCCACCGGCCTCGACGTCAACGCCGACCACCTCGAAGTAGCGGCCATCGTTCCGGGCCACCCGGTCCGGGCCGTCGGTCCATCCGGACAGCCGGTGGAGCGGGACACGCTCGACCGATACCTGGTGCTCGGAGCGGGCCCGGGTGATCCAGCTAGCGATCTCGGTGTCGCTGTGCGCGCTGCCCCATACACTGTCGCAGGACCGGTCCAGGGCGGCGCGGAAACCGGCCGGGTCCCCGGCCGCCTGCGGCTCCGCGGTGCGGAACCACGGCAGGCAGGACAGCACCGACCGCGTCTCCATGTTGACCATGTCATCGACCTGCATCAACTCGGCGATCTGGCCGAGAGTCAGCCAGTGGAAGCCGTCCCGCACCTCGATGTCGTCGATCACCTCGATGACCACGTCACGGTTGCGCTTGCGCAGGAACCAACTGCCGTGCTCGGACTGCCGGACGTCGGTCAGCGTGCGGAAGGCCGGCGCCGCGGGGTCGAGGAAGTGGTGCAGGTACGGGATCGCACTACCTCCGTGCACCCGGGTGAAGTTGCTGCGGGTGGCCTGCACCGTCGGGGACAACTGGATCCCGTTGCGGTTGCCGGGCTCGGCCTTGTTCTGCATGAGGAAGTGCAGGACGCCGTCGAACTCGTGGGCGATGATGCCCAGCAGTCCGACCTCGGGCTGGGAGATGATCGGCTGGTCCCAGGTCTGGGTACGGCCCGGGCCGGACATGGTCATCCGGGCCCCGATCACGGCGAAGAACCCCCCGCTGCGATGCGCGATCGCCGACCGCCCGGCGGTCCTGGACCAGTCACGCAGTTCCGCCAGCGGCTTGACCGTGGTCCGTGTCCACATGCGATCGGCGTCGTGCCGAAGCGCAGACCGGTAGCCATCCAGTCCGGGGCTGACCTTGCCGGCCGAACACACGCTGGCGGTCAGCCGGGCCGCCAGCGATGCCGGCCGCTGCGTGAGCAGTGTTGTCATCAAGTCCTCCGGACCTCAGGCGACTGCGGCATCGCGGCGGGATCGGACGAGGGCTGCCAGCCCGACGGCCAGCGCGGTGTAGAGCGCGAACACGGCCAGACCGGTGCCCGCGCCGATCTGCTCCATCAGTACCCGGCTACCGCCGATGGTCTTGAAGGGCAGGTACGCGCCGACCCGTTCCGGGATCACGAAGATCAGCACGGTCTCCACCAGGAACGACCAGAGCAGCAGCAGGGACACCGCGGCGGCCGTCGACCGCACCAGGACCCCGGTCGCCACGCCGAGGACGGCGGCCAGGCACACCGCGCCCAAACCGGCCAGCACCACACCCATCGCCGCCGGGGAGAAGACCGTGGTCGCGGACGCTCCGGAACCCAGCCAGTCCGCTGCCACCACCAGCACGCCGACCACCAGGGCGGCGACAACGGCGAGACCGCCGGCGGCGAGATACTTGGCATAGACCAGCCGGGAACGCCACGGCACCAGCGACTCGGTGACGGCGGCAGTGCCAGAGGACAGGTCGGCGGTCACCGTCAGCGCACCGATGACCATCATGACGTACGCGAAGTACTCCAGCGGGAGAGCCACCGGGTCCGGGTCCCAGACGCCACCGCCGCCCCCTGGGCGCACCGCCGCCATCACCGCTGCCGCGATGACGACGGCCAGCGCCGAGGCCGGTACCGCCCACCGGTAGGACCTGATGCTGCACAGCTTGAATACCTCTGCGGCAACCACCCTCGACATCGGGATCATGACCGAACCTCCTCCGGCGCCGGCCGCCCGGGAACCTCGCCACCGGTGGCCGCGTGATAGGCCGTCTCAAGCCGGCGTTCGGTGGTCATCTCCTCGATGGACAGACCGCGGTCGCGGGCCAGCCGGCCGATCTCGCGGGCGGCAAGCCCAACGATCGAAACCCGGTCTCCGCGAGCGGCCCCGAGCAACTGCCCGCCGGCCGCGAGGACGGCACCGACCAGGGTGTGCACGTCCTCACAGCGCACCGTCACGGTCTCTCGCTCGAACCGGTCGAGGAACTCGCGCACGCTGCCCGTGCCCACGATCCGCCCCTGGTCGATGATGACCAGATCGTCAACGAGGTCCTCGATCTCGCGCAGCAGGTGGCTGGCCATCAGCACCGTCCGGCCGCGTTCGCGCAGCCCGGTCAACAACTCGCGCAACCAGTCGATGCCCTGTGGGTCCAGGCCGTTCATCGGTTCGTCGAGGAGGAGAATCTCGGGATCGCCGAGCATCGCCTGCGCTAGCGCCAGCCGCTGCCGCATGCCGAAAGAGAACTCTCCCGTACGCCGGCGAGCGGCATCGCCCAGGCCGACCCGGTCCAGTTCTTCGTGGCACCGGCGCTCCGGGAGGCCCAGGAGCAGCGCGATCCAGCGCAGGCTGTCCAGTGCGGTGCGGCCCGGGTGGGCACACCGGTTGCTCAGTGCCGCGCCGATCTTCTTGCCCGGTACCGGCCACTGGTCGATGCGCTGCCCACCGATCAGCGCAGCGCCCGCGGTCGGCCGGTCCAATCCCATGAACAGCCGCATGGTGGTCGACTTACCTGCGCCGTTGGCGCCGAGAAACCCGGTTATCGTGCCCGGCCGGACCGCGAAGTCCAGGCCGTCAACCACCGTCCGGCCGGCGAACCGCTTGGTCAGGGCGCGTGCCTGGAGCGCGGGGGTGGCGTTCATGCGATGCTCCGTTCTACCTCTGCCTCTGCCTGTGCGGCGCAGCCGGGGCGGTGTCCCGGCGGGGGTGGTAGGAACGGCAGCCGGGCCACCGCCCCGGCGCCCACCGCGGCGTCCAGCGCAAGCAGCACGCCTGCGGCGCCGGTAGCCAGGTCCCCGCTGGCTCGCAGCGAGTACCGCCCGGCGACCAGTAGCTCGCCGTCCCGCAGCACGCTGTGCACGCGCAGGTCACGGATGTGTGAGTCGATGACGGCACGGTCGACGCCGAGGGCGTCCAGCGCGAGGATGAGGCCGGCCCGGCCGTACAGCAGGCCGGCTTCGGTCGCGAACGGGGCCGCGCAGGCAGCGCGGAGCGCCGCCAGTACGGCCGCCAGTTCGGCGTCCGGCCGCAACCGCAGGAGTTCCTGCAGCACCAGGGCGGTACCCGCGGCCCCGGCCAGGTGTGGGGTGCGGGACAGCGCGGCCGGCAGCCCGGCGCTGCTGGTCTCCTGCGGGTCCCAGCCCCAGCCGATGAGGTCGGCGCGCACCGCCCGCTCCGCCAGGTCGAGCAACCCGGCACCGCCGGTGGCCGCGTGCAGCCGCAGCAAGAACAGGGCCGGCCCGGTGGTGCCGCCCAGGAGTCCCGGCCCCCAGCGCATGTCCCGCTGATCCGGGACCCACCGGGAAACCGCGGGCACCAGGCGCTCGGCCTCCTGGATCCACCGCTCGGCGCTGTCCGCCGCCGGGTCGGTGGCGGCCAGTTCCAGCAGCACCAGCCCGAGGCCGGACAGCCCGTCCGCGAGCCGGCCAGATGCGGTGTCCTGCCCGAGTTCCACCGCCCGGCGCAGGGTGCGCTCAGCGCGTTCGGTCTCGCCCATCGCGTGCTGCGCCAGCGCCACGCCCGCCGCGCCGTCGCCGAGGCCGCAGCGCTCCCAGCGGGTCTGGTCCACGGCCGTACGGAACCACTCGGCGTGGCCGGCCGGGGCACCCCGTCCCGAGGTAGCCAGCGTCCAGAGCACACCGGCCGCGCCGTGGAAGAAGCTCAGGCCGCCGGCCGGATCCCAGATCTGCGCGGCGTCGCCGGGGTAGAGCCGGTCAGCGCGGTCCGGTGTCGCGGTGGATAGCAGGCCGCGCGTGAGCCGCTCGGTGAGTACGGGAACCTTCACAGCGTCGGCCCAGTCCTCCCGCGGGACCGAGACGCCGAAGGGCCCGGCACCCGTGGGTGGTGCCGGCGATACCGCACCACCCGGGCTGGCAAGCAGGCGCTGCACCCGGTCGGCATAGTCCGACGGCACCGGGAAGTGCCGCCGCACCAACTCCAGGATCTCCGCCGCCTTGCCGGGGCTCCACCGCAGAAGCCCCGCCAGCGGCACGAACAGGTCCAGGGCGAGAACGCCCAGCGCGTACCGGTCCACGCTGGCTCCCCGGAACTCCGGCGGCGCCATGTACCCCGGTGCGCCCATCGTCTGCGCCTCGTCGTCCGTCAGCGGCCGGGCGGCCTCCAGGTCGATGAACGCCAAGCTGCCATCCGACCGCATGAGGATGTTCCCCGGGTGCAGGTCGCGGTAGGCCAGGCCGCGCTCATGCATGGCCGCGACACCGTCCTGTACCTCAGCGAGCACGGACAGCGCGTCGGCGGTGTACCGCGCGACGTCGGTATCCGCCCCGAGGAGCGGGTTGTGGGTGGCGGTCCACACGCTCAGCGGGGTCCCGTCGATCTCCTCGCGGACCAGGAACCAGTGCTCGTGGCCCTTGCGATAGTCGATCAGCCGGGGGATACCCGGCATGCCCGAAAGCTGTTGGAGGGCGGTGTGTTCACGCTTGAGCCGGGCTACCGCGTCCTCCCCGGCCCCATCGATCCCGGCCAGCGGCCGGGCCTCCTTGAGCAGCACGGGCGCACCGGCGGTGCCCACACCACGGTAGACACCGCCACCGTTCGAGAAATGCAGAGCCCGGGTGGGCCGGTACGGGAAATCGGTGAGCCGGCCGCGGCCCCGCTCTTCGACGGCGGTGGCCAGAAATGGGGGCAGCACGACCCAGTCGGGGACGTGGAAGCCGGGGCGACGCTCGTCCGGCACCAGCGTGCCGTCGGGCCGTTCGATCGCCAGCACGCGCCGGCCGGACGCATCCCGGGTCTCCCGCCGCACAAACCCGCCGTACCGCACGTGCAGCGGGCCGGCCCGCCAGCGCAGGTCACTGAGAATCGTCGGGCCGGGCATCCCGCGCAGTAGCGGGTCCAGGTCATCCAGCAGCCGGGCCGCTTCGGCGTCGTCGCGCGGGTAGATGGTGATGAACTTGCCGCTTGCGGTGCGGTCGCCGTACTTGCCGGACCGCAGGAACAGCACCTCGCGGCTCTTGAGGAACTTGAAGCCGACCCCGGCGGCGAGGCACCGATCCCAGCAGATCCGGAGCACGTCGTCGCTGGTCGCCGGGGTCGCGCTGACGTGAATCTTCCAGCCCTGCGGGGGCAGCGGCGCCGGCGGCATCACCCCCACCCAGTCGGGATCGGTGGTGCGTTGCCAGCCGGCGGGCACCGGCGCGTCGGAGAGCTCGTACCGCCCGGCGTCCCGGTCCGGCATATCGAAGAACGGCGTTCCGG
This sequence comes from Rhizomonospora bruguierae, assembly GCF_018397995.1. Lineage (GTDB taxonomy): Bacteria > Actinomycetota > Actinomycetes > Mycobacteriales > Micromonosporaceae > Rhizomonospora > Rhizomonospora bruguierae. The sequence goes on along the minus strand of NZ_BBQH01000084.1, from coordinate 24,826 downwards.
GCGGGCAGCATTGCAGGTGAGCAATCATTGTCATCGTCGCGATCTCCCGCCCGTCCTAGAATCCCGTCACCGGTGCGACATACCGGGCGTACAGCCATGCCCACACTGGCCGGTCCCCGAGCCGGACCCGTGCGGTCCCGGCCGGCAGGCGCGGCGGTGCGGCCGCGGCCATCGGGTAGACGGTGACCTCGACGGTGAGCCCCGTCTCCAGGGTTAGCGGCAGCAGTCCGGACAGTGGGACGGAGGCGCTGCCCGGCTCGCCGCCGGTGATCGTCGCGGCGCCCACCAGCTGCCGGTGCACCACGCCGTCGCTCCGCAGTTCTACCGCCATTCCCGGCGATAGCGCGTCGGCACCGGCCGATGTCGCGACCAGCAGTTGCAACTCGCCGCCCGTGGTGCGGTAGTAGGCCGGCACCGCCTCGGGCACCTTGATGAACTGCAGCCCGGCCGCCAGGCCAGCGACCACCAGCAGGCTCACGGCGATCATCCGCGGCAACCGTGCGCCGCCGGTCCGGGCGGCGCGCAGGATGCGGGCGAACCCGGCCAGCACCGCGAAGACCAGGCCGCCGAGGAGGGCCAGCACCAGCAGCGCGCCGATGACCCCGACGCCCAGCATCGTCTGGCTCCACAAGTTGAACGCCACGCCGCCGACCAGATACAGCGGGAACGCCATGCAGACCAACCCGTAGGGCACAATCCAGCGGCCCCGCAGTGTGCGGTGGCGGCGGGCACCGTACAACGCCACGGCCAGGAAGTTCCGGGCGTCCGCTATCGCATGCGCGCGCAGATTCGGGGTGTCGCACCACGCCATCAGGGCCAGGTAGCCGTCCAGCTTGACGAACGGCAGCAGGTTGATTATCGCGGCCAGATACGTGACCGCGGTGAGGAGCAGCAGCGCATCGCGGACCGGCCCGGCGGGCAGCAACACCCCGGTGATACCGGCTGTCCCGGCGAAGACCAGTTGCGCGAAGATGCCGGCCAGCGCGACCCGCACCCGCTGCATCCGGTTAGGCAACAGCCAGCCGTCGGAGACGTCGCAGAAGAACGAGGGGAGCAGGTAGAACAGCATCACGCCCATCCGATGCGGGCGGCCGCCGTAATGCGCGAGCGTCGCGGCGTGGGCGAACTCGTGGACGACCGTGCCCAGGAAGCCACCGACGATCACGAGCGCCAGCACGCCGGCCGGAATCGGAGTACTGATCAGCCGCCGCACATCGCCGGCGGCGAGGCCGAGGGCGAGCAGTCCGCCCGCTATCAGCGCACCCAGGATCACCAGCACCGGACGCCGGGTCAGCGCGCGGACGGCCGGTGCGATCCGGGGAAGTACGCGGCTCGGGTCCACCACCGAAAGCTGCACGGTCATCGGCGGTACCAGCTGGAAACGGCGGGCGGAAAAGCTGTGCCGTTCACCGTCATCGATCAGATTCATCTGCTGCAGCCGGGCGATCCCACCGAGGACGGCACTCTCGGACCAGCGCGGGCCGAGCAGCCCCAGCAGTTCGTCGACGTCGTAGTCGCCGGTGAGCAACTCGGCCAGCCGGGCCAGGTCGGGCTTGACCCGGAAGTACTGCCGACCATCCCGTTCCAGCACCCACGGGCCGCCCTCGGCGCGCGGGGGATGCAGCGACACGTCGGCCGCCAGTCGGGGGCGCGCGGGCAGGGTAGCGGCATCGACCGTATGCGGCGGGTTCGTCATCTGGGTCACCGTGCGTGCTCTTTCCCTCGGGTGCGCATCGACGTGACGGCAGTGGTTGCCGTGCCGCCACGTAGGACGGCACGGCAACCACTGTGGATCAGGTGTACGCAGCTGCCGCGACTGTCGCGGAGGAAAGCGCCGCACCGATGCCGACGCCGGTCCAGAAGCCTGGGGCGTCCATCGGCTCCAGCTCCTGCATCTCCAACTCCAGCGGCTGCTCGTCCAGGACGGCGGCCGTGGCGGTCGGGAACTCCTTGGTCTCCATGTGTTTCACCTCCTTAGCGGGTGATGTCCGGTCGGGGACGGCTCGGCGGTTTACGTGTAGGCCACGCTCGCCACGATGGTCGCGCTGACCAGCACACCGGCTCCGGTCGCCCAGAACGGCGCGTCTGCCGTCTCCAGCATCTGGATGCCCAGCTCCAACGGGGCGTCCTCGTCGTTGGCGACGGTCGGCTCACACTGGGTCGGCTCCTCGTTCTCGATCATTTGATTCACCTCCTCTCCCGGGTCGGTTCGGCATTCTCGTCGGTGATCTGGTCAAGCGCCTCGGAGTACAACTCCGAGGTCTCCGTCACCGACAAGCCTCTAAGCATCGGAAGGCCGGCCCCCCAGGCGTGGACGGCACTGTCCGCCAGCCGCGTGGCCGTGTCCCCCGGATCCACAGTCCTATTCGGACTGGCTGGCAGCGCGCGGCTGATCCGCCACCGGTCCATCAGGGCGCGCAGGCCGGAGGCAGGGTCGTCGGCCACGGCGCCCGCGGAGGCGGCACGCAACACCGCCCACAACCCCGCCAGCCGGCGGGCACATCCCAGCCGCCGGTCTCCCGCCGAGATGCGTCGCCACACCGGGGGTGTGATGGCGGCCAGCGCGGTCAGTTTGCGGCTTCCCGCAGCCATCGACAGCTCATTTGCCAGCGGCCAGGTGATGTCGCAGAACGGGTCGCGGCCGGCCAGAACGGCGTCGGAGTGGGATTCCGCGCTGATCCGGGCGGCGTCCGTCCTGACCTCCCCGGGCGTGCGCCTCCCCGCGACGCGGGCCGCCAGCACCCGGTCACCGAGTTCGACCAACCGTTGGGCGTGCTCCCGCACCAGCGCGTCCTGCCGCGGTAGATCCGTCAGGCTGCCGACATAGCACGAAGCCAGCCGCAGCAGGGCCTCCAGGACACCCTCGGCAACCAGGTCATCGGGCAGCGTGTCGGTGGCCGCAGGCGTGTGCACCGCGCTGTCCGGGCGCAGCCCGTCACCGAATACCAGCCGCTTGCGGCCGTGGACCTGGATGCAGGCACTGCGGCTGACCTCCGCCCCCGTGCCCAAGGTGGTCGGCACGACCGCCAACGCCCCCCGGCGTCGGGTGCCGCCCGGCAGCACGATAAAGCCGCAGCGGTGCGCGGTGGACAACCGTTTCTCGGCGTGCGCGTCCGCGGAGAGCAGGGTGAGTAGCTTGGCCCGGTCGATGACCCGCCCACCACCCACCGCGATCATCGGATCATCGCCGATGACGTCACTTTCCTGCCGGAGCTCAGCCAGCCCGGCCGGGCTGTCCACCACGTGACGGGTCACCCTGAGCCCGTGGCCGTCGAGTACCTGCCGGACGTGCCGCTCGATCGGCGCTCCACTCACCGCCTCGTCCACCAGCAGGTGGGTACGCCCGGATGACGGCAAGTCCCGCACCCAGCAGGCCCAGGCGTGCAGGCTGGCGTATACGGCGGTCTCCGGTGCGCCGGTCACCGCCCCGGCCGAGGGGCTGGCGGTCACTGTCGACATGAGACCGCCTCGACGCGATGCTCGGCATACCGGGCCAGGCCGTTCCGGACGGCCGTGAGCAGCTCACCGAGCTGCCGCTCGGTGTAGGTCAGCGCCGGGATGAGTTGGATGCCCTGCGGGCCGGGATGCACCACCGCACCCGCCGTCCGCACCGCGTCCACGACATTGCCGACCTCGTGTTGGGGCAGCGGGCGGCCGTCCGTGGTGAGCAGCCGGAGTGCCCGGAAGCAGCCGGCCCCGGAGACGGACGCCACCAACGGCTCGGCCGCGACGAGCTCCGCCAACTCCCGGTCGAGCAGCGACCCCAGCCGGCGCGCCGCGGCAATCGCGTCCAGCCGGGCCATCTCGCCCGCGGTCGCCAGGATCGCGGCGGCGGTGGTCGCCGTGCCCGCCTGGGTCTCCGCATGCGCCAGCAGTGCGTCGGCCCGGCGGAACGGGTCGAACACCTCGTCGGTGACCAGCACGGCCGCGGCCGGCGTGGTGCCGTTGGTCAGGCCCTTGGAGGTGATCAGCACATCGGGTGCCTTCCGCCAGGCCCGGGAGGCGAACTGCTCCCCGAGCCGGCCGAACCCGGTGGCGACCTCGTCGGCCACCAGCAAGAACCCGTACCGATCCCGGAGCTCGCCGACGGCGTCCAGGTAGCCGGCCCGCAGCGGCACCGCGCCGGTGCCCAGCAACGGTTCGACAACGACGGCGGCGACCCGCTCCGGTTGCCGTTCGAGAAGACCTTCCAGGGCGCGGATGTCGTTGGGGGGTACGTGCCGCACCAGGGAGCGGTCCACGCCATATATCTGCTGGCCCAGGCTGTCGCTGGTCAGGGCGAAACTGCCGAAGGTCAGGCCGTGGTAGCCCTCGGCAAGCCCGACGATCAGCCGGCGGTGTGTCTGGCCGCGGAGGGCGTGGTACTGGCGGACCAGCTTCATCACCAGATCGTTTGCCGATCCGCCCGAGGTGGTGAACTGCACGCGGGAGAAGTGCCGCGCTCCAGCGAGTTCCACCAACACGTCGGCGGCCTGCCGGGCCAACTCATTCTCGTAGCGGAAGATGCCGAGGTAGGAGGCCTCGCGCAGCGCCCCGGCGATGGCGTCGGCGATGGCCGCGTTCCCGTATCCCAGGTTCACATTCCAAAGGCCGCTGGTACCGCACAGGAGCCGCCGGCCATCCTTCATGGTCAGGTGGACGCCGTCGGCCGCCACCACACAACGGTCGTCGTCGCCGTGCCGGCTCGGCGGGAGCAGGGCCGGCCAAAGAGCACTCACGGCGCTTCCCCGACCTCGAGGAACACCTCGGACAGCCCCTGGGCCGCGTAGGTGTACGCGTGCTGCTCACGCGTCACCAACCCGGCCCGGTGGACCTCGGCCTGCATCGATTCCAGGGACAACACCCGATGCAGCCCTACGCACACCGGAACCGGCCCGGTGCCGGAAACAGGGTCGCCGTCGCCCGGTAGCGGGTAGACACCGACCAGCCGCTCCACCGCTCCGGCCGCCCGGTACTCGTGGACCCGGTACCGCTTCCCGGATGCGCCGGTGACGTCCATGACCACATCCGTATCGATGTCGTCCGCGGCCGGCCCCGGCGCGGCACCGGCCTGGCCGCCGCCCGGGATGACGATGCTGAACAGCAGCACCCCGCCCGGCGCCAGATGCCGGCGGACAGCGGCGAACATCCGGGCCCGGCCGTCCTCGTCGAGGATCGAGATGGAGGCCGCGCCGAGTACCACGACCGCGAACCTGGCCCGCAGGTCGAAGTCGCTCATGTCACCGCAGTGCACGGTCAACCGCCGGCGCAGCTGTTCGGGCAGATCCCCGACGTGTTCGTGCAGTAGGTCGATCATGGACGGGTTCAGCTCGATGGCGGTGACCTCGCGGCCCATCCGCAGAAGCGGCACCGTCAGCCGGCCCGAGCCCGCCGCAAGTTCCAGTACCGGCCCGTCATGCCGCCGCAGAACCCGTCGCATGACACGGATCTCGCTCGCGTCGAGGTGGGTGGAGTCGTGGTAGACACGGGCACCGCGTTCGCCGTACAGGTGGTGTATGACGGCTCGCTCCCCGAGGGCAGCGACGACAGCCCCCAGACTGCCCGGCAGGGTGTCCGGAGCGACGGGCTCGGTAGACGCGTCGGTCTGTGCGAAGGTCACCAGGTCACCCGCAGAGTGGGACGCCGACGGACTCGAAGTAGTCGCTGATCCGAGTCAACTGCCCGGTACTCCCGGCGGCCGCGGCCTGCTCCGGCGACCCGTACGCCAGCAGTGCCTCCACCTGGAGGCTCGTCTGGGCCGGCACCCGGAAGACCCGCTCGGAGGCCGCGCTGTACAGGTAGTCCTCGCCGTTGACGCGACACAGCAGCGGGGCATCTTCCTGACCCAGGTCCCACTGGGCTTCCGCGTCCTGAAGATCCGGCGCGAACCGGCCCCCGAACCCGGACACCCGGACATCCCGCCCGTCGGTGATCTCGCGGGCGCGCAGGCCCCGAATGGCCGCGACCGCCCCGTGGTAGCGGGCAATCCAGGGCCGTTCCTTCAGGCCCGCCACCCGGCTGGCCTCGGGCACGACACCGGCCAGCGCGACCGCGCACGGGCGCGTCGATTCACCGTTGATCTTGTCGAATGCGGCCACGAGCGTCACCAGGTCATCGCCCAGTTCGCCCAGCGGAGCGCCGGCAGGCGAAATCGAGATGGTGCCCTCCGCGCCGACGTACAGCCGCAGCCGCGGGCCGTCGTCCGCAGCGATCGCACCCAGTGCGGCAGCATCACACACCCGGACCATCGGATGCGTCACAAAGTCTGCGAAACTGCCCTCGGTGTAAGCGGTGTCGGCATCATTGAGGAACGCGGTGAAGTCGTGTTCGTCGACCACTCTTATCAGCGTGGCGCCGATCAGCGATAGGTATTCACTCGTACCGTAATCCTGCGTCTGCAGGAAGAACTGGGTACCGATCTGCACGTCGTAGCCCGGATCGCTGAGGGAGCCGTCATACCCGAGCATGACCGGCCCGTCGGAACTGTCGCAGACGCCGGGGACGAATACTCGAGTCTGTGCGCCGATCAGTCCGGTATCCCGGGCACGATCAACATCCGCTGCCCGCTCCAGCACAACCGTCAGCGCACCGTCATGAGGCAAGGACTCGCCCGGCTCAAGGATGTCGGTGCCTAATTGCCCGGATCCCCATACCCGGATCAACCTCGCGGTACCTTTCACGGCCTCATCCTTCCCCCGCCATCGAGACGATCACTTGAATTCGAATGTCACAGCACGCCAACCGTTTTCAGTAGAAGCTTGAGTTCGGCCAGCGTTTTTGCCGGCCCCGCAGAGTTGTAGACCCCGGTGAGGTTCAGCACTACCTCATCCACACCCGCGGCCTCGTACTCCTTCAGGCCGCGCACCAGGAAGTCGGCATCGCCGTACAGGAAGGCGCCGGCATTGACCACGGCACCGGCGGCCTGCTCCGGTGCGTGCCCCTTGGCCACGTCCACCCCGGCCTTGCGCAACATGTCCTGGTAATGCGGTGCCTGCAAATGTGCGGCATTGCTGGCCAGCGCCAGCTCGGACGCTGTCCGGCCTGGCCGGGACAGCGCGAGCGGGACTATCGCGACCAACCGCGGCGGCCGTCGCCCTGCCTCGGCGGCCCCCGCCCGCAGCGCTGGAACCACGGTGTCCCGCAGGTACTGTGCCGGTGTCAGCCAGGTGATGGCCGCGTCCGCGACCTGGCCGGCCAGCGTGGCCATCCGCTCCCGCAGCACCCCCATGGCGACCTCCACCCGGGGCACCGGCGTGGACGACACGGCGCCATGGCAGGTGAAATACTCGCCGACGAACTCCACCAATCCGCCGGCCAGCAGGCCCTTGACGATCTGCACGTACTCCCGGGTGGCGGTCAGCGGGCTGCGATAGGGGGCCGCGCGCAGCATAGCCTGAAAGTTGCGGCCTCCGGGCCCATAACCGATGGTCAGATCCTGGCCGATGATCCGCGCCATTGAGGCGGCCTGGATCGCGGCCTCGAATGGGTGCCGCAGTGGCATCAGCGTCACCCCGAGCCCGACCGGGATACGGGTGCCGGTGCCAGCCAGAAAGGTGAAGGCCTGGTGCGGCTCGACCGTGAAGGTCTGCCCTTGCCATAGCCGACGGGCACCGGTCCATTCCACCAGCGACGCATATGGCAGAACCTGCTCGGCTTTTATGGTCGAGAAGGGCAACTGAACCGAATACTCCACCAGCGACATCCTGCTCTCGTGACGCACATCTGCGATTCGCGATGCGAAGGACAACTGTTGGCGTGTTACCGTAACGCATAGACGTCGATGGGGCAACCCACCAGCCGGAGAACGGGCACCGCAAAGTCGGAGGGAAGTAAGGTTCCGAGTGAGTGGCATCTAATCTAGACATTGGATGGTTCGCCCGATTTGCGGACGCCGCCGGGCCGGGTCCGGGTGCACTCGCCGGTCAACCGGCGGCTCATGTTGCTGATCATGGCCCAATGGGGCCGGCGCGCGGGAGCATCTCGTAATCTCGGACTGCCGGATGATTCATGGTGATCATCAACCCGTGATATCTTCCGGTGGATAGATAGCCGGAAGTGCCTCTCTAGCAGGGGAAACTTGTGATTGCGGCGGCTACGAGGATCGCTAACCGGGGGGCACTTCCACGGTGCGGTTGACGGCGTGGCCGAAGGATCCGCGGGTCACCGCGGCCGGAACGGGTGGGGTGTCACACGTCGATGCGGTGTTGCTGCGGATGCTGGCCGGCCGGACCGGGTTGACCGAGGCGTTGTCAGGTGTTCATCGCACCTCTGCTCGTAGCGCTCGGCGCAACCCGATCAGGGCGGGCAGTGCCACCCAGAAGGCGAGGGCTGTGGCGGCGCGGCCGGCGTCTTCGGTGATGGCCGCGACGTCGAGCCAGCGCACGATCGCGTCCAGCGCGGGGCTGGCGGTGCGCAGCATGCTCTCCAGCATGGGCCAGATCAGCACGATGACGATCGGTGCCGGTGCGTTGCCGATCGCCAGGGCGAGGGCATAGCCGGTCAACGCCAGGATGACATTGATGATAGTAAACCTGCTGAGGGCCCCGGCATCGACGGACCATACCGTCGGGTCGCCGGTGGCGAGCGACCCGACGGGTCCGATGACGACCGCGGCCAGCAGGGCCAGTGGCGTGACCGCCGCCGATACGGCTATGGCCGCGCCGGCCTTGGCGGCCAGGATGCGGTGGCGCCGCGGCGTCAGGGCGTAGGTGGTCAGCGCGGTGCGGTGGGTGCGTTCGGCGGTCACCAGCAGGATCGCCAGAACCGGAACGAGGGTGCCTGCCGGCACTCCGGCCAGCAGCGCGATGTCGCCGATGGTGGCCGGCTGCCGGTAGAGCGCCGCCCCGCCGCCGAAGATCCCGGCCAGGACGGTGGCCACCAGGCAGATCGTGATGCCGGCCGGGGTGTCGACGAGCTTGCGGAGTTCGACCATCGTCAGCATTGCCAGGGACGCTGGTCGATTGCTGCGGTCTGCGTTCATGCTTGCGGTTCCCTCCGGGGTGGTCGTTCGTCAGGCGGTGTGGTCTCTTCCGGCGGTGCGGGCGAAGTAGAACCGGGCGACGCTTCCGTACTCGGCGCGCAGCCGGTCGGGAGTGTCGTCGGCGAGCACCCGCCCGCCGTCGATGAGCACCAGCCGGTCCGCCAGTTGCTCCACCTCCGCCAGTTGATGACTGGAGAGCAGCACCGCGCATCCGCGCGCGGCCTCGGCGCGCAGCAGGTCGGCCAGCCACCGTTGGGCGTGGGGGTCGAGACCGTTGGCCGGCTCGTCGAGGATCAGCGCGGCCGGTCGACCCAGCAGCGCCAGTGCCAACCCGAGCCGCTGCCGCATGCCGAGCGAGAACGTGCGCACCCGCCGCCGGGACTCCTTCGCGGACAGCCCTACCTCGTCGAGGACCTCGGTCACCCGAGCGAGCGGGAGCCCGATCGTGAGGCAGGCCAGCCGCAGTGACTCCTTGGCCGTGCGCCCAGGGTGGAAGCAGTCGGCGTCGAGGAGGCTGCCCGCCAGCAGCGCGGGGTTCGCAAGCTCGGGGTAGCGGCGATCGGCGATGCTGGCGCGGCCGGAATCGGCCCTGGCCAAGCCGAGCAGGATCCGCAGGGTGGTGGACTTGCCGGCGCCGTTCGGCCCCAGCAGTCCGGTGATGGTTCCGGCCGGGGCCGTGAAGGAGACCCGGTCAAGGGCCGTCGCCGTCCCGTAACGCTTGGTCAGCCCGTCGAAGACGATCATGCATGCATTCCAGCGTCCCGAGGGTGGCCGGCGCTGCGGGCGATCGGCTCAGCCGGCGGGTCCGGCAGGCTCCCGACCCGAGCGGGAAACGAGCCGATCGGCTACCCGAACAGGCCATTGGTCGCCGGGTTGACCTCGCGCCTTTCGTAGGCTGGCGGGATGACGGCCCCCGCGTGCAGTCGCCTGATGGCCCTGCGCCACCTGGCGCCGCCGGCCCCGGCCCTCGGGTGGGCCGTGGCGGTGCTGTTCTGGCTGTATTACCTGGCCGCCTTCCTGGCTCCGGCCCACCGGCCGTGGCACATGCCGCTGACGGTGGCGGCCGCCGGCCTCGCCGGGATCGGTGCCCTGGCGCTGCGGCACAGGTTCGTTCACCCCTGCGTGGTGCTCGTCGGTTGCTGCCTGTTCCTCGGCCCGGCGAGCATCGGCGCCGCGTTCGTCGCCCAGGCGACGAGCGCCAGGCGCCACGGCACGTCGCCGATCGTCCTCCTGTCGGGCGGATGGCTGATCCTGGCGAAAATCATGCAGTTGCTCGCCGGGCCCTACCGCACCGAGTGGGATGGTGCCGCCACGGTCGAGTCGACCATCGGGATCGGTGGGCTGGTCGTGGCGACCTTGATCGGCTGGTTGTCGAGGAGCATCGCCGGCGAGCAGGCGTGGCGCGACGACGCACGGGCCGCCCGCCGCGACGCCGACCACGCCCGGATCGAGCGGACACGCCTGCGGGAACGCGAACGGATCGCCCGCGAAATGCACGACGTGCTGGCCCACCGCCTCTCCCTGGTGGCCATGCACGCCGGGGCGCTCGCCTACGTCGACGACCTTGACACCCCGACCGCCCGGGAGACGGCGCGGGTCATCCAGCGCAACGCCAGGCAGGCCCTCGATGAGCTGCGGGTGGTCCTGACGCGATTGCGGGACGGCCGGGCCGCCCCCGAGCCGCCGCAGCCGACCCTTCGCGAGCTACCCGTCCTCGTCGCCGAGGTGCGGGAGAGCGGCACCCGGGTCCGGCTCGACCTGAACGCGACGGGCCTGGCCGACCTCCCGTCGCAGGTCAGCCGCTCGGCGTACCGGATCGTGCAGGAATGCCTGACCAACGCCCGCAAGCACGCCCCCGACGCGCCGGTCGAGGTGAGTATCGCCGACGGCGCGAACGAAGACCTGGTGCTCACGGTCAGCAATCCGGTCGGCGGGCCCGCGATCCCCGATCCGAGCGGCGCCGGACTCGGCCTGATCGGCATCACCGAACGGGCCGAGATGCTCGGCGGCACCATCACGTCCACGATGGAGCACAACCAGTTCGCCCTCACGGTGCGCATCCCACGGAGGGCCCGGTGATCAGGATCGTGGTCGTCGACGACGACCCACTGGTGCGTACCGGGCTCCGGCTGATCCTGGGTGCCGACGCCGAACTGGGCATCGTCGGCGAAGCCGACGACGGCGACAACGCTCTGCGGGTCATCCGCGAGGCCGGGCCCGACATCGTCCTGCTCGACATCCGCATGCCCCGCGTGGACGGGCTCGTCGTGCTGGAGCACCTCGCCCGGCTGGCTTCACCGCCCCGGGCGATCGTGCTCACCACCTTCAACACCGACGACCACGTGCTGCGGGCGCTGCGGCTCGGGGCGCACGGCTTCCTCCTCAAGGACGCCGACCCACCGGAGATGATCAACGCGATCAAGGCCGTGCACCGCGGCGACCCGGTGCTGTCCCCGGCGGTGACCGCCACCGTCATCGCCGCCGCCACCGGGCACGGCGACGTCGACCCCCGGATCCCGGCCGCGGTCGCGGACCTGTCGCCGCGGGAACGGGAGGTCGCCGTCGCGCTCGCCCGGGGGCTCACCAACCTCGAGATCGGCAAGCAGCTCTACCTGAGCCTCGCCACCGTCAAGGCCACGGTCGCCCGCATCTTCGCCAAGCTCGGCGTCGACAACCGCGTCTCGGCCGCAATGATCGTCCGGGATGCGGGTCTGCTCGACTGATCACCACGCCCCGGGCTCAGGCGTCAATGGGGGCGATCGTCATCCGGCGCTGTCGAGGACCTCGCGGAGCTTGCGGGCGAAGGCCGCAGGCTGCCCGGCGTAGCCGAACTCGCCGCCGAGGAAGCCGCCGTGATGACTCGGGAACACCGTCGCCTGTTGACCGAGCAGCCTGGCCGTCGCCACCGCGGTGCGTCCGGTAAAGACGTCCCGCGACTCCTCGCCCACCGCGATCACCACCCGGGTCCCCGCCGTGGTGAGGGCATCGACGTCCGGTCGGTAGCTGCTGACCGCCCAGGACCGGTCGGAGAGCAGGGGATCGTCACGGGATCCGTCATCCCCGGCCGGCATGCCGAACGCGGCGAGGTCCGGCGCGGGTTGGGCGAAGTAGTCGTCGGTGAATTCGCCCGGCCACGACGTCATCGCGATGAAGGCCGCCATGCCGGCGCCCGCGCCCTTCTCCTCGTACGCGTCCCGCACCCGGGCCCGGGCGTGTTCGGCGGCCTGCGCGTCCGGGAGCACCGGAATGAGCGGCGGCTCGTGCGCGACCAGGGTGGTCACGTCGTCGGGGTACGCCGCCACGAGGGCGAGCGCGGTCACGGCACCGCCGCTGCTCGCGAACATCTCGACCGGGCCCGCGCCGAGCGCCGCGATGACGGCGTGCACGTCCCCGGCCTGGGTTTCCGGCGAGTGGTCGATCCGTCCGTCCTTGCGGCTGCTGCGGCCGAGGCCGCGCGGGTCGTAGGTGACGACCGTGCGGTCGGTGAAGTGCGATGCCAACGCGCCGAAGCCGCTGGCGTCCATGGGCTGGCCGATCATGACCAGCGGTGGGCGGCCGCCGGCGGTCGGCAGCGGGCCGTGGACGTCGTAGGCGAGGTCGACCTCGGGGGTCTCAAGCACGTGGGCGGTCATAACGGGTAGACCTCTTCCGCGTCGGAAACTCATCGGTGCTACGCGTGTGGTGTCGCTGACCTTCGACGGTTGAAACGGGCCCGGGTCGCTCATCCGTGCCGGCGGGCAGGTCCACCGTCCGCGTGGGCGGCGCGCCGATCCGCGGCGAGGGCGCAAAAGCCTGGGCCAGCCGTAGGGGCACCGAGCCGCGTAGGGGCACCGTAATGGTCGATATTCCGGCGGCGGCGCCGGTCCCGCGTAAAGGATCAGACCATGGCGGGCCTGGCGCCGATGCTGGCGACGCCGGGCCCGATGCCGACCGGCCCGGGCTGGGGTTTCGAGTTCAAGTGGGACGGCGTGCGGGCCATCGTCGAGGTGGACCGCGGCTCGCTGCGCATCCTCAGCCGCAACAACCGCGACGTGACCGCCTCGTACCCCGAACTGTGCTCGCTGACCGGCGCGCTGCGGGCCGCCCGGCTCGTCCTCGACGGGGAGATCGTGGCGCTGACCGCGTCCGGCGTGCCCAGCTTCAGCCGCCTCCAGCAGCGCATCCACCAGCGCAGCCCGTCGCCCGCGCTGCGCGCCGCGGTACCCGTCCGGCTGTACGCGTTCGACCTGCTCGCCGAGGACGGCCGGCTGCTGGTCGGCCGCCCGTACACGCAGCGGCGTACCCGCCTGGAGGCGCTGGACCTGCCCGAACCCGTGCCGCCGTGGTGGCAGGGCAATGGCGCGGACGTGATGGCCGCCGCGGTCGAACTGGGGCTGGAGGGGGTCGTCGCCAAGCGGTTGACCTCCCCGTACGAGCCGGGGCGGCGCTCGCCGTCGTGGGTCAAGACGCCGCTGAACCGGACGGTGGAGGTCGCGGTCGGCGGCTGGAAGCCGGGGTCCGGCGGGCGGGCGGGGCAGGTCGGCTCGCTGCTGCTGGGGCTGCCGGACGCGCAGGGGTGCCTGCGCTACGTGGGGCACGTCGGCACCGGCTTCACCCGGGCGATGCTGCGCGACCTCGGCCAGCGCCTGGGCCGCCTGGCCCGGCTCACGCCGGCCCTCGAAGGCGTGCCGCGGGAGCACGCGCGCACGGCGCACTGGGTGGAGCCGAGCCTCGTCGGCGAGGTGATGTTCCGCACCTGGACCCCGGACGGCCGGCTGCGCCACCCGGCGTGGCGCGGCCTGCGGCCCGACCGGAGCATCGACGAACTGGTCCGGCTGGACGGTGGCTCCACACCGGCCTAACGCCGGCACCGGTCCGATATGCATGATCGCTTTTCGTCTAAAGTGGACAGAAATCGGTGGCGTTGCTCACCGGGGGATGCGAGTGGTTGCGGCGCGGAGTAGGTTGGCGGGGTGACCGGTGACGCGCTCCTCCGCATGATGCGGTGGATCGTGCGCCGATCCCTCCAGGTCCTGACCGGAATCGCGGCGCTCGCGGTCGGGGTCGGCGGCCTGATGGCCACGGCCGGCGCCCCCGTGTCCCAGGGCGACCCGGCCCCGGCGACGCAGCACCCGTCCGCGGTGTCGATCGCCACCGAGCGCGCCGCATCCATATCCACTGGGGACGGAGCGCTCGCCGCGGGCGGCGCACCGGCGGCTCCCGCCGGTGCCGGCGTCGTGCGAGAGGCCGCGGACGGCGTCGATGTCGTGCGGCTGGCCGACTACGCTGCCGGCGCCGTGCGCGTGGCCACCACCGGCGCCAATCTCTTGCGAGTGGCGGCCGTGGGTGCCGACGCCGGGTTCGCCGGCGACGGTCGGGCGGCTCGCGCTGGTTTCGCCGGAGTCGCCCTCCCGGCGGGCGCCCGGCCCGTTGATCTTCTGGTGGCGCGGTCGTTCGCCTGGCGCTCGGCGGCCGGCGACCTCGCGGCCGGCCGGAGCGCCGCGCCGGTCGGCCTGCGCGCCCCGCCGCACCGCTGACACCGCGCCGCTGGCACACCGCCGGCCCGCCGCGCCGCCGTACCGCCGTCCGGCACGGTCGCGCGGTACCGGTCGCGATGCGGCCCAAGGCGCGCCGCCGTCAGCGGCGACCGAAAGATTCACCGCGTGCCGGCCCGATGGGTCGCACTCCTCTCACCGCCGCGTCGCTGGGCGCGGCCGGTTAACCCACTCGCCTCGTCCACCCCAGAGGTGTTGATCATGCAGATGGTGCTGAACACGTTCCTGCTCGACATTCCCCGGGCCGCCGGCATCTGGCTGGCGTTGCTGGTGCCCGCGCTCATCACTCTCGTCGCCACCCTTCGCCGCACCGGCCAGCCACCCAGCGACGCCGAGGACCCCGAGGGGCCGGCCGCGGGAACGACGCCCCACCCGGCGGCCGTGCCGGCCCAATGGGGCAGGGAAGCCACCGTCGCGCTACCGCAGATCGCCCGGCGCGACCGGGCGCCGAGGCCGGCGAAGCAGCCGCGGGGGTGGCGCCCGCGCGCTTCGGCGGTGGAGGCCAGCCGGTTCGCGGCGGAGGTGGCGGTGGCCGCGGACCGGTCAGCGGCGATCGCGGTGCGGCGCCGGGGGGAGTGGTCCACGGCGCACGGCGAGGCCGGGCACGCGTGGGAGGCGTACCAGAAGGCGGACGCGGCGGCACGCCGAGTGCTGGCCACGACCGCGCTGCCCGTGCCGCGGACGCCCCGCACGCCGGCCGAGTTCGTCGACCGGGAGCGGTACCTGCGGCGGGCCGCGATGGCGGCGTGCTGGCGGCGGGAACTGTCCATTCTGCAGCTCAGCGATGCCCTGGCGCACCGCGACGGCTGGGACCCGCGCCGCCACCCGGTCGTGCAGGAGATCCACCTGCGGAAGGTGGTGCGGGACACCACGCTGGGCGCGTACCGGTCCGCCGCGGCTCGGGAGCGGGCGGCGTGGCGGGTCGCCGAGGACGCCGCCGAGGCCGCGCGGAGCCTGCGCCGGGAGGCGTGCACCGCTGCCATCGCCGCCTGGCAGGAGCAGTACGGTTCCGCCGTCGCGCCCGTACGCGCGCAGGCCGGTCCGGCCCGCCCGCCGGCCTCGTTGCAGTGGCAGACCGCCCGCGCCGCCTGATGCTCGGTGAGGGGCGGGGGCACGCCGTGCACCGGGTATCACCGACCGCTCACCCGATTCCGGTGAACCGGGCTCACCCCTGACCGCCGGACGCTGGGGCCGAACCGACCAGCGTGAGGAGAAGCTCGTGCCGTACATCACCGTGGGCGTGGAGAACTCCGGCCCGATCGACCTGTACTACGAGGACCATGGGGTCGGCACACCGGTCGTGCTGATCCACGGCTTCCCACTGAGTTCCGCCGAGTGGGAGAAGCAGGTGCCGGCGCTGCTCATGGCCGGCTACCGGACGATCGCGTACGACCGGCGCGGCTTCGGGAATTCGGGGCAGCCGGCGAACGGGTACGACTACGACACGTTCGCCGCCGACCTGCACACGATCATGACCGAGCTGGACCTGCGGGACGCGATCCTGGTGGGCCACTCGATGGGCACCGGGGAGGTCGCCCGGTACCTGAGCCGGTACGGCTCCGCCCGGATCAGCAAGGCGGTGTTCATCGCGCCGATCCCGCCGTTCCTGATGAAGACGGCGGACAACCCGGACGGGCTGGACAAGCGGATGTTCGACGGCTTCATGACCACGATCGCCAACGACCGGCCGGCGTACCAGACGGCGTTCCTGAAGGACTTCTTCAGCTGGGACCAGAACATGGGCAAGCGGGTCAGCGAGGAGGCGTTCCGGATGAACTGGAACATCGCCACGATGGCCTCGCCGATCGCCACCCTGGCGAGCCCGGGGACCTGGCTGACCGACTTCCGGGCCGACGTTTCCCGGATCGACGTGCCCTCCCTGATCATCCAGGGCACCGAGGACCGGGTACTCCCGTTCCCGCTCACCGGGCAGCGACTCCAGGCGGCTCTGCCGGGGAGCCGGCTGATCGCGCTCGAGGGGGCGCCGCACGCGATCCCGTGGACCCACGCGCCCGAGGTGAACCAGGCGCTGCTGGACTTCGCGGCGATGCGCGAACCGGCGATGGCGGGTCGCTGACGCCGGCGGGACGGTGGCCGTGCGGGGCGCGGCGGGCCGGAGGCGGCGGTCAGGCGACGCCGATCGGGCGGAACTGAACGCTGACCCGGGGACCGACCGGGCGGGCCGTCTTCGGCACGCTGTGCTCCCAGGTGCGCTGGCAGGAGCCGCCCATGACGATCAGATCGCCGTGGCCGAGCGGGAAGCGCAGGCTTTCGCCGCCGCCGCGCGGGCGTAACAGCAGGGCGCGCGGGGAGCCGAAGGACACGATCGCGACCATGGTGTCGATGCGGGACGAGCGGCCGTGCGTATCCCCGTGCCAGGCGACGCTGTCCCGCCCGTCCCGGTACAGGCACATGCCGGCGGTGACGAACGGCTCACCCAGCTCCGCGGCGTAGTGGCGGGTGAGCCGCTCGCGCGCCTCGGTCAGGGTCTCGTGCGGCAGCGCCTCGCCGCGGCCGTACCAGCGCAGCAGGCGGGGCACCGCGACCTCGCCGTCGTACATCCGGCGCCGCTCGGCGCGCCACTCCACGCCGCGCAGCAGCGTCTCAAGGACCTGGTCCGAGCCGCGCACCCAGCCGGGCAGGTGGTCGACCCAGGCGCCGCGGATGAGCCGGTGCCGGCGCAGTCCGCCGGCGAGCGGGCCGAGGTTCGGGCGCTCGGGCCCGTGGCCGAGCAGGGCCGGGTCGAGCATCGAGGGCTGATACGCCAGGTCGCTCATGTCGCGACCCTACGCGCGTTCGAACGCCTGTGCCAATCAGTCCCCGGAAAGGAACCCGGCCAGGACGGGGGCCAGCGCAGCCGGGGAGACGTCGTGGATCTGCGGGTCAGGTGCTCCGGCCCGGTCAGGCAGTCGAACAGCAGCTGGCGCGGGGCGTCGTGGACCCGCCGGTAGGTGAACTCGCCCGCGGTCACGGCCGCCGGCCGCGCTGGATCTCCGCCAGGTGCGCGTCCAGCCGGTCGTACCGTTCGGCCCGGAGCCGCCGGTTCCGGCTGATCCAGTCCACCGCGTCGTCGAGGCGGGGGGCGTCGAGCGCGCAGGGGCGGGACTGCGCGGCGCGGGTCCGGGTGACCAGGCCGGCGCGTTCGAGTACCTTCAGGTGCTTGGAGATCGCCTGCTGGGTCACGGCGAACGGCTCGGCCAGCTCGTTGACGGTGAGCGCGCCGAGCGCCAGCCGCTCCACCATCGAGCGGCGGGTCGGATCGGCGAGCGCGGCGAAGGTCAGGCTGGTCTACGGGGCCGGGTGGGGACCTGTCAAGGGGTGGACGGCGGGGTCAGCCCTCGGTCGGGCTGCTTCCGGCGGGGCTGGTCTCGGTGGAGGTGGCCCCGGCGGGGCCGGCTCTCGGTCCGGCCGCTGCTTTCGGCGGTGTGGCTGACGGCCGGTACGGGCGGCCGCGAGGCGCCCGCCACCAGCAGGCCCAGGAGCAGCGCCGCGACCACCACGACCAGCGAGGGCAGGATGCCGACGTGCCCGGCCAGGAAGCCGATCAGCGGCGGGCCGGCGAGGAACGCCGTGTACCCGAGGGAACTGACCACGGAGACGTTCACCGCGGCGTGCTCCGGGTCGTCCGCGCCGGCGCTCATGCCCACCGGGAAGCCCAGCGCGGCGCCGGCACCCCAGAGCAGCGCGCCGGCCATCGCCAGGGGCAGCCCGACGTGCAGCATCACCAGGACCAACCCCACGCCGGCCAGGACCGCCGAGCCGCGCAGCGCCGCCACCCGGCCGTACCGCGCGACCGCCGCGCTGCCGACCACCCGGGCGGCGGTCATCGCCGCGACGAACACGCCGTACCCGAGCGCGCCGACCGTGTCGCTGCTGCGGTAGCCGTCCACGAAGGCGACGGTCAGCCAGTCGTTGGCCGTGCCCTCGGTGAACGCGAAGGCCAGCACCAGCACGCCGATCAGCAGGGTGCGCGGCTCCCGCCAGGCGCGCAGCACCCCGGAGGCGCGCCGTTCGCCGCCCTCCCGCGCCGGCAGCGGCAGGAAGCTTCGGACAACGACCAGCATGCTCGCCAGCAGCAGCGCGGCCGTGCCCAGGAACTGGGCCGCCGGGGGTACCCCGATCGCGGCCGCCCCGGCGCCGAGCAGCGCGCCCGCGACGGTACCGATGCTGAAGCCGGCATGCAGGCGCGGCATGAGCGGGCGGGCGAGCCGGCGCTCGACGTCGGCCCCCTCCACGTTGATCGCCACATCCCAGGTGCTGGTGCCCATGCCGACCAGCAGCAGCCCGGCGCCGGCCGGCAGCGGAAGGCCGAGCGCGACGCCGGCCGCCAGCACCACCAACCCGATCACGTAGAGCACGACCCCGCCGACGACGGCGCGCGCCGGGCCGAAGCGGTGCACCACCGGCCCGGACAGCGGCAGCGCCGTGACCGCCCCGCCGGACAGGCAGAGCAGCAGCAGGCCGAGTTGGGCCGGGGTCAGCGACAGCGCGTCGCGGACCGCCGGGATGCGGGAGATCCAGGACGCCATGCCGAGGCCGTTGGCGATGAAGGCGGCGGAGACGGCGATCCGGGCCCGCTCGGCAGTGGCGATCATGCCCGCAACTCTAGGAGTGCCCCCGTGCCGCCGGTGAGTCGGATTTATCCGGATGATGCCGGACGTACCAGTGGGAACGGGAGCGTCTCCCGGATGCCGCGCCCGGTGATGAGCATCACCACCCGGTCCACGCCGATGCCCAGGCCCCCGGTCGGGGGCATCGCGTAGCCGAGCGCGTGCAGGAAGTCCTCGTCCAGCTCCATCGCCTCCGGGTCGCCGCCGGCCGCGAGCAGCGACTGCTCGGTCAGCCGCCGCCGCTGCTCCACCGGGTCGACCAGCTCCGAGTACGCGGTGCCCAGCTCGGTGCCGAACGCGACCAGGTCCCAGCGCTCGGCCAGCCGCTGGTCGGACCGGTGCTGCCGGGTCAGCGGGGAGACGTCGGTGGGGAAGTCGAGGTAGAAGGTCGGGACCTTGGTCCGCTCCTCGACCAGGCGCTCGTACAGCTCCAGGACGAGCGCGCCGCGCCCCCACGCCGGATTCCAGGGCACCCCGGCCCGGTCGGCGAGCTCGCGCAGGTGCTCGACGCCGGTGTCGGCGCTGACCTCCTCGCCGAGCGCGTCGGAGAGCGCCGCGTTCACCGTCATCGCGGGCCACCGCCCGGACACGTCGTACTCGGCGTCGCCGTGCCGCACCAGCGGCGCGCCGTGCACCGCGGTCGCCGCCGCCTGGATCAGCTCCCGGGTGAGCGTCATCATCGTGCGGTAGTCCGCGTACGCCTGGTACGCCTCGAGGATCGTGAACTCCGGGTTGTGCTTGACCGACACGCCCTCGTTGCGGAACGTCCGGCCCAGCTCGAAGACCCGCTCCACCCCGCCGACCGCCAGCCGTTTCAGGTACAGCTCGGGGGCGATCCGCAGGTACAGGGGAAGGTCGTAGGCGTTGCTGTGGGTGCGGAACGGCCGGGCGTTGGCGCCGCCGTGCACCGGTTGCAGGATGGGCGTCTCCACCTCGATGAACCCGCGCCCGGTCAGCGACGCGCGGAGGCTGTGCACGGCCGCGCTGCGGGCCGTCAGCAGCGCCCGCGCGGCGGGGCTGACCGCCAGGTCCAGGTACCGCTGCCGGACCCGCGCCTCCGGGTCGGTGAGCCCGCGGTGCTTGTCCGGCAGCGGCTGGAGGCACTTCGCGGTCATCGTCCACTCTGTGGCGAGTATGGACAGCTCGCCCCGGTGCGAGGTGACCACCTCGCCGGTCACGCCGACGTGATCACCGAGGTCCACATCGGACCGCCAGCGCTGGAACGCCTCGTCCCCGGCGTCCTTGGCGGAGACCATGACCTGGAGGTCGCCGGTCCAGTCCCGGATGGTGGCGAAACTGAGCCGGCCGTGGTCGCGCAGCAGGATCACCCGCCCCGCCGCGGTGACCCGTTCGCCGGTGCGGGTATCCGGCGGCAGGTCGGGGTGGCGGGCCGCAATTTCTCCACAGTGGTCGGTGCGGGGGAAGCACACCGGGTACGGGTCGATGCCGGCGGCGCGGATCCGGGCGAGCTTCTCCAGGCGCACCCGGACCTGCTCCGGCGGCGCCGCCGGCGCGACGGCCGCGCCCGGCAGCGGCGGGGTGGGCGCCGCCGCGAGCGCCGGCACGGCGGCCGCCGGCTCGACGGTGATCGGCTCGGGGTGGGTGACCACCGGGACCGGCCGGCCGGCCTCGGTGCGACCCCGGCGGAACAGCTTCGGCAGGCTGGGCACCGACAGGAAGCCCTCGGCGATCGCGGAGCCGACCGCGATCTTCACCAACTCGCGCCGCTCCCGGAAGCACAGGAACCGCGGCTCCCAGTGCGGCCGGTACTTCACGTTCGACCGGTACAGCGACTCCAACTGCCACCAGTGCGACAGGAACAGCAGCAGCCCCCGCCAGGCGCGCAGCACCGGGCCCGCGCCGATCCGGGCGCCCTCCTCGAACGCCGAGCGGAACACCGCGAAGTTCAGCGACACCCGCTCCACGCCGAGCGCCGGCGCCTGCCGCATCAGCGCCGCCACCATGAACTCCATCAGGCCGTTGTCGGCCGCCCGGTCCCGCCGCATCAGGTCCAACGAGATGCCGGTGCGGCCCCAGGGCGTGAACGACAGCAGCGCCGCCTCGCGCCCCGCCGCGTCGATCGCCTCGACCAGCACGCAGTCGCCGTCCGCCGGGTCGCCCAGCCGACCCAGCGCCATCGAGAAGCCCCGCTCGGTCTCGGTGTCGCGCCACCGGTCCGCCAGCGAGATGATGTTCGCCATCTCGGCCGCCGAGATCTCCGCGTGGCGCCGGATCCGGCACGTGTACCCGGCCCGCTCCACCCGGTTCACCGCCTGGCGGACCGGGCGCATGTCCCGCCCGTCCAGGCCGAACTCGCGCACGTTGAGGACCGCCTCGTCGCCGATCTCCAGCACGTGCAGGCCGGCCCGCCGGTACGCGGTCGCGCCGGCCTCGCTGGCGCCCATCACCGCGGGCGTCCAGGCGAACTCCCGGGTCACCGTCAGCCACGCCTCGATCGCCGGGCCCCACGCCTCCGGGTCCCCGAGCGGATCGCCGCTGGCCAGGCTCACGCCCACCACCGGCCGGTAGGTCAGGGCCGCCTTGCCCGAGGGGGAGAAGACGGTGAGCTTGTCCCGCCGGGTCGCGAAGTACCCGAGCGAATCCCGGTCGCCGTGCTCGGCCAGCAGGCCCCGGATGCGCCGCTCGTCCTCCGGCGGCAGCACCGCCGCCGCCCGCTGCGCCCGGAACAGCGCCAGCACCGCCGCGAACAGGGCCACCGCGCCGAACAGGCCGAGCAGCAGGTTGACCCAGCCGGGCGCCTCACCGCCGCGGGTCCAGTCCATCGTGAAGGCGCCGCCGAACACCCGGTTGACCGCGTACGGCAGCCGCTGGTCCGAGGGCACCTCGCCGGGGAACGCGCGCACCAGCGCCCAGCCGACCAGCAACCCGCCGCCGAGCAGCCCGACCAGGGTGGCGGTCGCCTTCCAGAAGCTCGCCCGCTGCACCTTCGCGTGGAACTCCCGCCGCGCGATGATCAGCGTCGTCAGCGCCAGGGCGGTCACCAGGAGGCTCACCGGCACGCTGATGTACCCGTACTTGAGGAACCGGTCGTCCCGGTCCGCGTCGAGGAACAGGTACGGCTGGATCAACGCCCACACGCTCAGGGCGCCGCCGACGCCCTGCAGCGTGAGGTACGCGACCAGGATCCGCCACGCCACCCGCTTCCGCCGGCTCACCGCCGCCGCCAGAATGACCAGGAACAGGGCGTACCCGAGGTTCTGCGGTGCCGGCAGGACTGTCGCGTCGATGGTCGCGCGGACCGGCTGGAAGCGCGGCCGGAAGGCGCCGCCGATGGCCGCCATCGCGCACACCGCGGCGGTCACCCGCAGCAGCGTGGCGAAGATCCGAGGTACCTGCCGCTGCCAGCCGCCGTGCCCCCGCGCCCGGGGTTGGTGCGGTGGCTCCTCCCGCCCGACCGGCCGGGCGATCTGCTCCGCTTGCGCCCCTCTCGCCACGCGGACAGCTTAGGCCCGTATCCCGCCTCCGGCCGGCCACGAGGCGCACCCCGCCGCGCGTTGGGCGGATGATTCCTGTGTGTCCGGTGGCACCCCTGCTCCGGATGTGGCCCGTTCTGCGGACGCCCGTGCCGGTGGCACCCAGGACGATCTTGGAGTTGTGGCACCCCTCGGAAGGGCCGAAGGTCGAGGTGGGTGTAACGCGGGCCGTTACGGCTCTCATTCGGGCGCCGCACTTCGCCCGCAGCGGTTCGGTCGGTGCGCGCGGGACGGGGTGCGGTTTCCGGCCCCCAGAGTCCGCCTTTGTCGGGGCTGCCCCGCGTCGGATCCTTGGCGTGGACCAGTACCCGTCACAGGGGGGCTAGCACTACCCAGAAGTCTCTAGCGGTCGGGAGTGTGCCGGGAACGCCCGGAGAGTTTGCTGGTAGCCATGAGGTTCACTGGCTCGAACAAGATCGTCCGGTACGGCCTCGCCTCCGCCATGCTGGCCCTCGCCGCGGGCCTGGCGGTGGCGGCGGCGCCGTTCCCCGCACACGCCCCGGCCGGTGCGGCGACCCCCGTCCTCGTGACCCGCGACCTGATCGCCGTGCAGGTGCAGTCGCCCCCGAAGGTCGGTGCGCCACCGTCCCGGCCCGGTGACCCGCCGCGCTCGGACGCGCGCATCCGCGCGCCCCGGGCAGCGGCGACCAGTCAGCGCTAGCGACGCCCCGAATCGTTCCCCATCCGCCCCCCGCTCCGCCCGGCCTGCTTTGCCCTCCCGCTCCGCCGGCCCTGCTCCGCCGAGCCTGCTCCGCCCGGCCCCCGCGCCGTGAATCTTGGCTCGGATCGGCCGTTTTCTGGCGGAATCAGTACCAAGATCCCGAATGCGCCACGCGCGGCGAGTGCGCGATCGAGGGTGCGAGGCCCGGGTGCTCTGCGCCCGTACGGGTTGTGCCGCTCGCCCGATCGGAGCCGCCCCGTTTTCCCGGGTCAGAAGGCGGAAATCGTGGCCGGTGCGCGCTCCGCGCGGGACAGTGCCCGGACCATCGCCACGCTGCCCCGGCGCCGCATGGCGATGCGGGTCAGCAGGTCGACGACGGGTTCGACGACCGTGGCGGGCAGCGGGGGCGTCGGCAGCTGGACGCTGACCGCGAGGTCGTCCGAGTGGACGACGAGTTCCATGGTGCGGCCGAGGAGGAAATCGTCGAAGGTGAGCGTGCGGTCCGCCGGCATGATCTGGACCAGGCGGTCGGCGGGCTCGACCCGCAGGGTTTCCCGCAGGTCGGCGAGCTCGGCGTCCAGGCGGGCGAGGAGCGGTTCGATGCCGGGCTCCGCCAGCTTCTCGCCCGCGTCGCGGATGCCGACGTTCGGGGCGTCGTCCGGGCCGGCCTCCACCCAGGCGGCCTGGGCGTAGTACGCCAGCAGCGAGATGGGCGCCGACTGGTCGGGGAGCGGGGTGGCGAGCGTCAGCGGGACGAAGGAGACCTGGCGGGCCAGGTGGGCGGAGAGGCCGCCGACGGTGAAACCGGTGAGGGCGCTCGGTTCGTTCCAGGCGGCCGATACGGCCGGGTCGCGGAGGAGGGTCGCGGCGGCGGTCGCGGCCTCGAGATACGCGTCTCGAATCATGTGCCGAGCCTAGGGTCCGTCCGGCGGGGCGGATGACCGTGCGCGGGTGGCTTGCCGATGCCCGGTTTGTGCGCTACGGTTGGCCGGTCAGCCCTGTGGTTGCCGGCAAGTGATCTTGCCCCCCGGGGTGGTCGCGCTCCCCCGCGGCGCTGCTTCCGTCTCGTACGTATCGACGGTCCCATCCGTCACGCACCGCCCCGGTTCGAGTAGCCCGACAACCGACGTTTTCCGGCGCGGTCGATCCGGCCCGCCGCTTTCGCGAACCCGCCCTCGTATCGGGCCCGGTTCGGCGTATTTTCCCCGTCCAGAAGGGACAATCGATGAGCCAAACAACGGTGGCGGAGAAGCCACGTACCCGGCGCCGCCGCAGTGCCACCCGGCCGGCGAACCCGCGCCCGACCGGCGCCGCGGCGCCACCGGTGACCGAGGACGACGTCCGGCGGCCCGTCTCGGGCGTGCTGGACGTGACCGACAACCACGCGTTCCTGCGCGTGACCGGCTACGCACCCGGTCCGGAGGACGTGTACGTATCGATGACGCACGTGAAGCGGCACGCGCTGCGCCGCGGCGACGTGGTGGCCGGTACCAGCCGGCAGAAGCGCGGCAACGAGAGGTACGCGCCGCTCGTCGACCTGGAGTCGGTCAACGGGATGGATCCGGAGC
>NZ_BBQH01000083.1 GCF_018397995.1 Rhizomonospora bruguierae | reverse complement strand
CCATTGCGAACGGGGGCGAGAGGGTGACCACGGAGGCGGGATCGACCGTTCCTCGGCGGCAACTCGGAAGGTACCTGCGGGAGCTACGCCAGGAGTCGGGGATCACCCTGGAGCAGGCCGGGGTCGCTCTGGAATGGTCCGTCCAGAAGCTCTGGCGGTTGGAGAGCGGCGCCGGCTCCAGACCGATCCGCAAGCTCGACGTGCAGGCCATGTGCCAGCTCTACGGAGCCTCCACGGAGATGGCCGAGGTCCTGACCGGCCTGGCCGCCGAGACCCAGGCCAGGGGATGGTGGCACGCCTACGGGGAGTCCATCCCACCCTGGTTCGAGCTGTACGTCGGGCTGGAGACTGCCGCGAGCCGGCTGCGCAAGTACGACCCCGAGCTGGTGCCCGGCCTGCTGCACACCGAGGCGTACACGCGTGAGATCCTGGCCATTGAGGAGCCGCACCTCAGCCCACCCGAGGTCGAGGCCAAGGTCAGGTTGAAACGCGACCGACAACGGCTCTTGACCCGCACCACGCCACCCGCACCGAAGCTGGACATCGTGATCAGCGAGACCGTCCTGCGGCGCCCCCTCTCCGACCGGGAGGCGATGGCCGAGCAGCTTCGGCACATGATGCGCGTGGCGCAAACCGAAGCGGTGGATTTGCGAGTCCTGCCCCACTCCGCCGGTTTGCACCGGGCCGCCGTCGCCGGCGGGTTTTGTATCCTGGATTTTCCGCGCAACGGCCGGCGATCCGAGCCAACCACCGTGCACAGCGACAAGCCCACCGGATCGCTCTATCTGGACAAGCCCACCGAGGTGAGCACCTACGAAGCGATCTGGGCCGACCTGCTCACCAGAAGCCTGGATCCCCGAGAATCCCTCATCTTCATCAGCAAGATCACCGAGGAGTATCTGACGTCATGACGGACTTGACCAACGCCAAGTGGCGCAAGGCCACCCGCAGCAACGGGTCCGGCGACTGCGTCGAGGTCGCTGAGATCGGCCGACAGGTGGCCATCCGCGACTCCAAGAATCCCGAAGGCGGCGTCCTCCTGGTCACCCGCGACCAGTTTCGTGAATTCGTCGAGTTCGCCAAGGGCCGGTAAGAAGGTTCGCGGGGGCCGGCACCGGGGCCCGTAGGCTCGGGTGCATGCCGGTCGATTTCGACGCCGCCACGGGCACGTTCCTGATCAGTACACCGGGCGGCTCGTACGCGCTGCGCCGGGCGGGGGCGGAGCTGCGCCACGTGCACTGGGGCGGGCCGCTGACGCTGGAGCAGGCCGCAACCGTGCCCGTGCCGGAGGTCGTCCACGAGGCGTTCTTCGACCCGCCGTGGCCGGGCGCGGGTGAACTGGCGGCGTTGGGCGGCAGCTACTTCGGGGTCGCCGGGCTGCTGGTGCGGTTCGCCGACGACGCCCGAGCGCTGGAACTGGGGTACGCCGGCCACGACATCGACGGCGAGGAGTTGCGGGTCCGGCTGGCCGACTCGCACTACCCGCTGGAGGTGACCCTGCACTACCGGGCCGCCGCCGGCAGCGACGTGATCGAGCGGTGGACGACGCTGCGCCACACCGGTACCGAGGGGCCGATCGCGGTGCTGCGCGCCGACTCGGCCGCGTGGCCGCTGCCCCGGCGGGACGGGTACCGGCTCAGCCACGTCACCGGGCACTGGGCCGGCGAGACGCGGCTGGAGCGGGTCGAGTTGCCGCGCGGCGAGACGACGCTGACCAGCCGCCGGGGCATCACGAGCCAGCACGCCAACCCGTGGGTGATGATCGACGCCGGGGACGCGGACGAGCGGCGCGGCGAGGTGTGGAGCGCCGCGCTGGCGTGGAGCGGCAGTTGGCGGATCACCCTGGCCCGCACCCCCACCGACGAGGTGGGCCTGACCGGCGGGTACGGGCACGACGGGGTCTCGCTACGGCTGGCGCCGGGCGGGGTGCTGCGCACGCCGGTGCTGGCCGGACTGTGGACGGCGGGCGGCTTCGGCGCGGCGAGCCGGGCCTGGCACGGGTACCTGCGCGCCCGCCTGCCGCACCCGGAGGAGTTGCGGCCGGTCCTCTACAACTCGTGGGAGGCCACCACCTTCGACGTCACCGAGGAGAACCAGCTACGCCTGGCCGCCGCGGCCGCCGCGCTCGGCGTGGAACTGTTCGTGGTGGACGACGGCTGGTTCGGCCGGCGGTTGGACGACGCGGCCGGGCTCGGTGACTGGGTGGTCAACCCGGACCGGTTCCCGCGCGGGCTCAAGCCGCTCGTGGACGAGGTGCACCGGCTCGGCATGCGGTTCGGCCTGTGGGTCGAGCCGGAGATGGTGAACCCGGCGAGCGGCCTGTACGCCGAGCACCCCGACTGGGTGCTGCACGAGCCGAACCGGCGCCGCACCGAACTGCGCAACCAACTGGTGCTGAACCTGGCCCGGGACGACGTGGCGGCGTGGACGCACGAGTGGCTGGACCGGCTGGTCCGGGACAACGAGATCGACTTCCTGAAGTGGGACATGAACCGGCCGTTCACGGAGGCGGGCTGGCCCGGCGCGGGCGACGGCGACCCGGACCGGCTGTGGGTGGCGTACGTGGAGAACCTGTACGGCATCCTCGACCGGCTCCGGGCCGACCACCCGCACCTGCGCGTGGAGTCCTGCGCGGGCGGCGGCGGCCGGGTCGACCCGGCGATCCTGACCCGCACCGACGAGGTGTGGACCTCCGACAACACCGACGCGGTGGACCGGCTGAGCATCCAGCACGGCTTCAGCCAGATCTACCCGGCGGCGGTGATGGCGGCCTGGGTCACCGACAGCCCGAACTTCCTCAACGGCCGCCGGGTGCCGCTGGACTTCCGGTTCCACGTGGCGATGACCGGGGTGCTCGGCGTCGGCGGCAACCTTCCCGAGTGGACCGCCGGCGAGCTGGCCCGGGCGCGTGAGCTGATCGCGCGGTACAAGGCGATCCGGCCGGTCGTCCAACATGGACTCCAGTACCGGCTGCGGGCGCCGGGCGGGCCACCCCCGGCGGCGGTGCAGTACGTGGCCGCCGACGGCTCGGCGACGGTGGTCTTCGCGTACCGGGTGAGCCCGGCGTTCGGTCACCGGCCCACGCCGCTGCGCCTGGCCGGTCTGGAGCCGGCCGCCCGGTACCGGGACGAGGCGACGGGCGCGGAGTACCACGGCGCCGTGCTGCTGACCCACGGGCTGCCGCTGGACCTGCCGCCCGGCGACCATGCCAGCACGCTGGCGCACCTGACGCGGGTGGCCGGTTAGCCGACGCCCGGCACGCCCGACGGGAGGGCGACGGCCACCCGGATCGTGGTGCCGTGCGGGCCCGTCTCGACCTGGAAGAGGTCGCACAGGTGCCGGGCGAGCCAGATGCCCCGGCCACCGACCGCGAACTCCGCCGGCAGTTCATGCCGGCGGAGCCGGCTGGCCGGGATGCCACCGCCGGTGTCGATGATGTCGCAGGCGATGGCGCTGCCGGCCAGCCCGAGCAGCAACCGGCCCCGCCCGCCGGCGTGCCGGACCGCGTTCGTGATCAACTCGTTCACGGCGAGCACGAAGTCGTCCGCCCGGGTGCCGGTCAGGCCGGCGGCGGCGACCGCGCGGGCCACCGCGTGCCGGGTGCTGCGCACCTGGGCGCGGCCGAACGAGACCACCAGGAGCAGCGGCGACAGGTCCGGGGAGGCGTCAAACATCGCCGGCCCCGCGGGCGGCGGGCGGCACCGGGGGCAGCGCCGCGTGGTCGCCGACCGGCGCCGCACGCTCGCCGCTCATCCCACCCGCCCCTCTCAGGCCAACCCGCGACAAAGCGTACGCCCGGCCCGGGTAGATGCGCAGCTACCAGCCGCTTCGGCCACCGGGGCGGCGGTACGGTGCGCCGGGTGGATATCGGATTCGCGGTACCCGTGTCGGGTTCCTGGGCCACCCCGCTGGCGATGACGCGGGTGGCACGGCGGGCCGAGGAGTTGGGCTACGCCTCCCTCTGGGCGTTCCAGCGGTTGCTCTCGCCGGTCGACGGCGCGTGGGGCGAGCAGTACCGCAGCGTCACCGACCCGCTGGTGACGCTCGCGTACCTGGCCGGGCAGACCTCCCGGGTCCGGCTCGGGGTGGCGGTGGTCAACGCCCCGTTCCTGCCGCCCGTGCTGCTCGCCAAGCAGTTCGCCACGCTCGATCTGATCTCCGGCGGCCGGCTCGACGCCGGCCTGGGCATCGGCTGGTCGCCCGAGGAGTTCGCCGCGACCGGCATGGCGATGGCCCGGCGGGGGCGGCGGTCCGAGGAGTACGTCGCGGTGCTCAAGACACTGTGGACGGACGAGCCGGTCGAGCACACCGGCGAGTTCTATCGGGTACCGCGCATGTCGGCCCGACCCAAGCCGGTCCAGCGCCCGCACCCGCCGATCCTGCTGGGTGGCGGGGTGCCGGCCGCGCTGCGCCGGGCCGGCCGGCTGGCCGACGGCTGGGTCTGCGGCAGCGGCCCCGACCTGGCCGCGATCGGAGACCAGGTGCGGACGGTCCGCGAGGCGGCGGAGTCCGCCGGCCGGAACCCGGACGACCTGCGGATGGTCTGCCGCGGCTCGGTGCGGGTCCGGCCGGCCGGCGCGGTGGACCGCGAGCCCCTGACCGGGTCGCCGGCGGAGATCCGCGACGACTTCGGGCGGCTGGCCGGGTGCGGCATCACCGAACTGTTCGTCGACCTCAACTTCGACCCGGAGATCGGCTCCCCGTCGGCGGACCCGGCCGAGTCGATGCGCCGGGCCGAGGCCGCCCTGGAGGCGTTCGCCCCGGCGCGCTAGCG
Organism: Rhizomonospora bruguierae; assembly: GCF_018397995.1. Classification (GTDB taxonomy): domain Bacteria; phylum Actinomycetota; class Actinomycetes; order Mycobacteriales; family Micromonosporaceae; genus Rhizomonospora; species Rhizomonospora bruguierae. The sequence goes on along the minus strand of NZ_BBQH01000083.1, from coordinate 46,540 downwards.
CGTGCGGCCGGGAGCGGCCGCGGCCGCGGGTTGGCGAGGGGTCGTACTGTGCGCGCATGTCTCGCAAGCGACGGATCCGCCCCTACCGCGTCCCGGCACTGATCATCGGAGCCGTGGGGGCCGCGTTGATCGTCGCCTCGGTCGTGCAGGGATTCTTCGGCGTCCCGATGAGCGAGGGCATCGCACCCGCGGGATTGTCCCTCGGGCCCATCCTGTGCGCGGGTGCCGCCGTTCTGTACTTTTCAAGCCGGCCGCGGCGCGGCGAGCGACGCGATGACGGCCTGCCCGTGCGCCAGATGGAGGATGTCCTGCATGCGATCCACCGCGATAACTGAGCGCGAGGCACCGGTGGGGGCATGAAGGGGGTCATCCGGCTCCACGGATCCGACCGCGATGTGATCGCCGTCGCACAGGCCGCGGCGAAGGCCCTGCGCCCGGATCACGAGATGCGGCGGGCCCTGTTCGCCCCGTTGCTGGGCCTGCATCACGAGCGGCAGCGCCTGCTCGCTCCGGCCGCTCACCGCACCACCACAGATCGGGCAGGATCCTCCCCGACGGAGCCGTCGCGACCTCCCCGGGTGGCCGTCTGGTTGGCCCTGTGGGGCAGCCTCCTCGGCGTCGGCCTGCTCGCCGGTCTGGTAACCGCCGTGATGTTCGGGCCACCGGGAAGGAAGAACGCCTATCTCGACCCGGAGCTGGCGGTGGCCGTCGCCGCGCCGGCCGCGGTCGTCGCGCTGCTGTGCCTCGTTCCGCTGTTGTTCCTGCCGGTGCGGGAAGAGGCGGCGGGTTACGGCACGACCGTCACCGTGATCGTCGGTGGACTCGTCGCCGTGTTGTTGATGCTTCGCGTTCTCGCCGGCGCCTCCGACTCTCGGGGGTTCTCGGCGGAACAGGTGGCGTTCTGGGCGCCGGTGACCGCGATCATTCTCCTGGTGATCGTCGTCCTGGCGGTGCGGCTCGACGCCGTGCGACGCCGCGCCGCGCCGCACCCGGGGGTCGATCTCCCGCGGCACCGGGCTCACCGGCGTGAACTGCGGAAACTCGCCCATCGGCTGGCCCGGGTGGAACCGGCGGGGGCAACCGACGAGGTGCGCTCGGAGTGGGCGAGGCGGCTCGCTCTATTGGCGGAGCGCGGCACCGACCCGCGGACCGTTGCCCAGGCCGGCACGATGACGCCCGCCGCCTGGCTGGCCTGGGTCTGCTACGACGGAGAAATCGACGTGTCGGGCATCCTTCCGCGCTCCTAGCCGGGGCGCGTCAGGGCGTGCGGGGCACGGAGCGGGGACCGATCACCCGGGCCCCGGTGGTCAGGACCCGCTCGCGCAGGCCCCGGTCGGCGGTCGCCACCACGCACTCGCGGCCGGCGTCCCGGGCCGCGGCCAGCGCCACGATCGCGTCGTCGCCCGAGCCGGCCGCGGACTCCACGCGTACCCCCGGGATGGATTCCAGGCCGCGGGCCCGGCCCTCGACGACCAGCACGACCTCCAGCGGCGGCGGCAGCTCCGGCAGGCCGTGCTCGGCGACCGGGGCGAGCGCGTCGCGCAGCCGGCGGGCGGCACCGGCGCGATCCCGCCACCACCCGTCCGGCACCGAGCCGACCACGTTCGCCGCGTCCACCACCAGCAGCACCGGCTCACTCACCGGCACAGTGTTTCACCGGCCGGCCGGACGCGCTTGCGCAAGTTATCTATCAATGCTCATCTCGCCGACATCCGTACCCGCCTGTCAGGATGGGAACCATGGAGGAAATCGATCCGTTTGACCTGCTCGACGCCGAAGCGGCCCGCATCGACCGGTTCTACGGCGGGCTGTCCGACGCCGACTGGGGGGTGCCCACCCGGTGCGCCGGCTGGGACCGGCGCGACCTGCTGGCGCACCTGCTGGCGGTGGAGGACTACACCCGCGCGGGCCTGGACGGTACGGTTGCCGACCTGATGGGGCGGGCCGAGGGGCGCGGCATGGACGACTTCAACGCCTGGGGCGTGCGCCAGCGCGCGGGGCGCACCCCGGCGCAACTGCTCGCCGAGTGGCGGGAACTGTCCGCCGAGAACCGGCGCCGGCTGCGCGAGCGCGGCGCGGACGCCGAGATCGACACCTCCGTCGGCGGCTACCCGCTCGGCTTACAGACGTACTACCTCGCCACCGAACTGTCCATCCACGCGGAGGACGCCGGCGCCCCGATCACCGACGAGGAGCGGGCCGAGCGGCTCGCATGGATGTTCCAGTTCGCCTGCGTCGCGCTGCGCGAGGCGGGCCGGGACGACGTCACGATCGGCCCGGACGGCGACGCGGTCGTCGCCCGCCAGGGCGAGGACCGGGTGCGGCTCGGCCGGGAGGAGTTCGTCTCGGCCGCCGCCGGCCGGCTGCCCGCCGACTTCCCGATCCCGCCGTCGCTGCGCAAACGGCTGACCGTCTTCTCCTAGCCGAGGTCCGCCAGCGCCGCCTCGATGGCCCGGTGGAAGGTCGGATACGGGTAGATCATGCTGGCCAGGCGCTCCACCGGCACCTCGGCGTGGACCGCCACGAGCAGCCCGGCGAGCACCTCGCCGCCGGCCGGTCCGGCGGAGGTCGCGCCCACCAGCACGCCGCGGTCCGCGTCCGCGATCACCTTGATGAACCCGTCGTTGCCCGCCTTGTGGATCCAGCCGCGGCTGGAGTCGGCCAACTCGGTGAAGCCGACCCGGACGGTCAGCCCGGCCTCCCGGGCCTGCCGCTCGGTCAGCCCGACCGCGCCGATCTCGGGGTCGGTGAAGGTGACCCGGGGCAGCGCGTGGTACCCGGCCGGCGGGCCCGGCCGGCCGAGGACGTCGCGGATGACGATGCCCGCCTGGTACATGGCGACGTGCGTGAACGCGCCCTTCCCGGTCACGTCGCCGACCGCCCACACCCCGTCGGCGGCGCGCATCCGCTCGTCGGTGGCGATGAACCGGGCCGATGGGTCCAGCCCCACCGTCTCCAGGCCCAGGTCGTCCAGCTTCGCCTGCCGGCCGGTGGCGACCAGCAGCGCCGCGGCGCTGAGCAGTTCGCCGCCGGCCACCGTCAGGCGGAACTCGTTCGCGTACTCGACGCGCTGTGCCGTGGTGCCGGTCCGCACCGTGACCCCGTCGGCCTCCAGCGCCCGGGTCACCACCGCCGACGACTCCGGCTCCTCCATCCCCAGCAGCCGGCCGGACGGCTCGATGACGGTCACCCGCACGCCGAACCGGGCGTACACCTGCGCCAGTTCGAGCCCGATGGCTCCGCCGCCGAGGATCAGCAGCGAATCGGGCGGTTCCTCGACCTCCAGCGCCTCCCGGTTGGTCCAGTAGGGCGTGCCGGCGAGCCCGTCGAGTGCGGGGATGCGGGGTGCGGTACCGGTGCCGATGACGATGCCGCGCCGGGCCCGGAACTCGTCATCGCCGACCGCCACCACGCCGGGCGCGACCAGCCGCCCGTACCCGCGCACGAAGCGCCCGCCCCGGTCCGTGAACCGCTTCACGGCGGCCGCGTCGTCCCAGTCGTCGGTGGCCTCCTCCCGGATCCGCTTCGCCACCGGCGACCAGTCCGGGCGGACGTCCGCCCGGCCGGCCATCCCCTCGATCCGCCGCGCCTCGGCCAGGAGGTTCGCCGCGCGGATCATCATCTTGCTCGGGACGCAGCCCCAATACGGGCACTCGCCGCCGACCAACCGGTGCTCGATGCCCACCACGGACAGCCCGGCGGCGGCCAGCTTCCCGGCCACCTCCTCGCCGCCGACGCCCAGGCCCAGAACGACGACATCCGCCTCGACAGCCACGCCCGTAAGCCTGTCACGCCGCGCGCCGCGCCGCCGGCGGCGGACCGGGCAGCCGCACCGGTGCGCCGGCGCGGGTGGCCAGCGAACGCAGGGCCACGGCGAGCCGGCGCCGGTTCGGGACGGTGGCGCGGGCGGCGAAGACGTCGTACCCCCGGGCCGCCACCTCGTCCAGGATGCCCCCGTACAGGTGGTACGCGGCGCGCATGCACGCCTGGGACGCGGGTTCCAGCAGCGGGATGCCCCCGGCCGCGGCCGCGTAGTGCGCCTGGGCGCGGCTCACCTCGTACCGGATGAGTTCGCTGACCCGGGGCGAACCGGCGGCCAGGTCGTCCCGGCGGACGCCGAACCGGTCGAGGTCCTCCCGCGGCAGGTAGACCCGGCCCCGGTCGAGGTCCTCCGCCACGTCCCGGATGAAGTTGGTGAGCTGGAACGCCAGGCCCAGCTGGCGGGCCGGCTCGCGGGCGGCCGCCGGGTCGCGGGCGCCGAGGACCGGCAGCATCATCGTGCCGATCGCCGCCGCCGAACCCTCCATGTAGGCCAGCAGGTCGGCGTACGTGTCGTAGCCGGTGACCGTGAGGTCCATCGCCATGCTGTCCAGGAACCGGGTGAAGTCCGCCGGGTCCAGGTCGAAGATCGCGATGGTGTGCAGCACGGCCGGCAGCAGCGGGTCGTCGACCGGCGCCCCGGCCAGCCCGCCCAGGAAGCGGTCGCGCCAGAGCCGGAGCCGGGTGGCGCGCACCGCGGCGGGCCGGCCGCCCAGCTCGTCCACGATCTCGTCGGTGTACCGGGTGAAGCCGTAGAGGGCGTGCACGTGCCGCCGCTTCCACGCCGGCAGCAGACTGGTGGCCAGGTAGTACGTCCGGCCGTGGCGCCGGTGCAGCCGGCGGCAACGCTCGTAGGCGGCGGCGAGGCTCGTCTCCACTCCCGCCCCCTCCGGCGACTCGACGCACCGATCGGCGCGACCGGGCGGCTGCGCCTCGGGTGCGCACACGTGGCCGGACAGTACCCGGGCCTGCTCTCCCGCGGCGAACCGCGGCGCCGGAGAGCAGGCCCGGGACGCCGCTGATGCGTCCCGCGAAGGGCGGGGGTGGATCGCGCGCCCGGGCGACCTCGGCCCGAGACCCGCCGCGCCGCACCGGTCGGAGCGCATCATCGACCGAACGGGCCGGCGACCTGGCGCGCCGCGCCGATCCGCCCGCCGCGCGGGACGCGTCACCGCACGTGCCGTCACCGCCACCGGGTGGTGGTCGTGAGCCGGCCGCCGGCCATCATGATGGAGGCGCGGCCGCGGCGGACGGCCGAAGGAGGCGGGATGCGGACGGTGAGCGGACCCACCGAGCGGGTGGTGATCGTCGGGGCGGGTCTGGGCGGCCTGGCCGCCGCGCTGCACCTGGCCGCGGCGGGGCGCCGGGTCACGGTGCTGGAGCGCGAGCCGGTACCGGGCGGCCGCGCCGGCCGGCTGGCCCTGGAGGGGTACGAGTTCGACACCGGGCCGACCGTGCTCACGATGCCGGAACTGATCGCCGAGGCGCTCGGCGCGGTCGGCGAGGAGCTGGGAGACTGGCTGGACCTGACCCAACTGGACCCGGCCTACCGGGCGCACTACCCGGACGGCTCCACGCTCGACGTGATCACCGACACCGTCCGGATGGCGGCGGAGATCTCCCGGGTCTGCGGTGCCCGCGAGGCGGACGGTTACCTGCGCTTCGTGGACCACGCCCGCGCCCTGTGGCGGCTGGAGCGCCGCGACTTCATCGAGCGCAACCTCGACTCGCCCCGCGACCTGCTCACCGCCAACCTGCTGCGGCTGCTAGCCGCCGGCGGCTTCCGCCGCCTGCAAACCAAGATCAATCAATTCTTCCGGGACCCGCGCACCCGCCGGATCTTCTCCTTCCAGGCGATGTACGCGGGGCTGGCCCCGCACGACGCGCTGGCCCTGTACGCCGTGATCGCCTACCTGGACGCGGTGGCCGGCGTCTGGTTCCCGCGCGGCGGCGTGCACGCGGTGCCCCGGGCGCTGGCCGGCGCGGCCGAGAAGCACGGCGTGACGATCCGTTACGGCACGCCCGCCGCCCACGTGGAGACCGCCGCCGGCCGGGCCACCGCCGTGGTGACCGAGGACGGCGAGCGCATCCTGGCCGACGCGGTGGTGCTCAACCCCGACCTGCCCGTGGCCTACCGGGACCTGCTGGGCCAGCAGCCGCGCCGGGTGCGGTACTCGCCGTCCTGCGTGGTGCTGCACGTCGGCTCGACCCGGGGGTACTCGAGGATCGCGCACCACAACATCCACTTCGGCCGGGCCTGGCGCACCACGTTCGACCAGGTGATCCGCCGGGGCGAACTGATGAGCGACCCGTCCCTGCTGGTCACGAACCCGAGCCGCACCGACCCGTCGGTGGCCCCGCCCGGTCGGCACACGTACTTCGTGCTCGCGCCCGTCCCCAACCTGGAACGCGCCCCGCTCGACTGGCGCGGCGACCTGCCCAGCCGGTACGCGGATTCCCTCCTGCGGACCCTGGAGGAGCGCGGCTACACCGGGTTCGGCGCCGGCGTCGAGGTGCGCGACGTGGTCACCCCGGCCCGGTGGGCGGACCTCGGCCTGGCCGCCGGCACCCCGTTCGCCGCCGCGCACACGCTGGCCCAGACGGGACCGTTCCGCCCGCGCAACCTGCACCCCACACTGTCCAATGTGGTGTTCGTCGGCTCCGGGACCCAGCCCGGCGTCGGCGTACCGATGGTGCTGATCTCCGGCAAGCTGGCCGCCGCGCGGGTGACCGGAGCGCTGCGGTGACCGGCCGCGAGCAGCACCTCGTCGAGTTGGTGGACGACGCCGGCCGGGCCTGCGGCACGCTGACCGTCGAGGAGGCACACCGGGAGCCGGGCCGGCTGCACCGGGCGTTCTCGGTCCAACTCGTGGACCCGGCCGGGCGGCTGCTGCTCCAGCGGCGCGCGGAGGTCAAGACCCGCTTCCCGCTGCGCTGGGCCAACGCCTGCTGCGGCCACCCGGCTCCGGGGCAGACTCCGGTTGACGCCGCCGGGCACCGCCTCGTCGAGGAGCTGGGCGTCACCGGGGTCGAACTGCACCCCATCGCCGTGTACCGGTACCGCGCGACCGACCCGGCCACCGGGCGGGTCGAGCATGAGTTCGATCACGTGCTGGTCGGCCGCGTACCCGAGGATCTGGCCCTGCGCCCGGACCCGGCCGAGGTCGCCGATGTGCGCTGGGTCGACCCGGCCGACCTGCGCCGCGACCTGGCCGCGGAGCCGGACGCCTACGCACCGTGGCTGGCCGGGGTCAGCGGCCCACTGTGGGCACGGTCGGGCTGACCGACGACTCGGGCCGGCACGGTTGCGGTGTGTGACGTTCAGCTTACTCTTCCCGAATTAGTCCGCTTCTCCACCATATGGGCGAAAAATCACTAGGTGGCATGGGCTAGGGTATGTGACCGGCCCGAGCACAACCCACCACCGGGAGCACGCGCCATGACGCCTCGACGGGTTCCGAAGTCGGTCGTCGTGGCCGGCATCGTCGCCCTCGCCCTGCTGCTGGGTGGGCGGATCACCGCCTGCACCCCGGCACAGACCATCGCCGCCGCCGGCCCTACCGCGGCGCCGACGGCCGACCCGACCACGACGCCGACCGCGCCACCGAAACAGCCGGCGACCGACACACCGCCGGTCGCCACCCGCCCCGGCGGCAGCACCATCGGCCCCGTCGCCGGGGTCAAGAAGAGCGCGGGCCAGAACGTCGCCCTCACCTTCGACGACGGCCCCAGCCCCTACACCCCGCAACTGCTCGCCCTGCTCCGCGCCCAGGGGATCAAGGCCACGTTCTGCCTGATCGGCACCGAGGTCCAGAAGTACCCGCACCTGGTCGCCCAGATCGCGCGGGAGGGCCACACCCTGTGCAACCACAGCTGGCACCACGAACTCAAGCTCGGCACCAAGTCGGTCGGCACCATCGAAGCCAACCTCGCCCGCACCAACGCGGCCATCCGCCGCGCGGTCCCCGGCGCCACCATCCGCTACTACCGCCAGCCCGGCGGGATGTGGACCCCCAACGTCGTCTCGGTCGCCAAGAGCCTCGGCATGACCCCGCTCGGCTGGAGCGTCGACCCGAACGACTGGCGCCGGCCCCCCGCCAAGACCATCACCGACCGGGTCCTGCGCAACACCCACCGCGGCTCGATCGTCCTCATGCACGACGGCGGCGGCGACCGCAGCGCCACCATCACCGCCTGCCGCACCATCATCCCCACCCTCAAGAAGCAGTTCTCCCTGGTACCGATGCGATGAGCCGCCACGGCCAGGGAACCCGTTTGGTCGCATCCGGTGGATCGCGTATGCTTGCCAGGCCTCCGGCGGGGCCGGATGGGAGCTCAGCCGCCTGACCGCACCTGGTTACAGCACCTGATGTGCCGTGTGCGATGATGGCGGGGCCGCCCTCATCGTCTAGCGGCCCAGGACGCCGCCCTTTCAAGGCGGTAGCACGGGTTCGAATCCCGTTGGGGGCACGGTTCCGGTCTCGACCGGAACGGTGAGCGAGGTCCTGTGGAGCAGTTGGAGTGCTCGCCGCCCTGTCAAGGCGGAGGTCGCGGGTTCAAGTCCCGTCAGGACCGCTCTGGCCAGGTAGCTCAGTTGGTACGAGCGTCCGACTGAAAATCGGAAGGTCGGCGGTTCGACCCCGCCCCTGGCCACATAGCCTTTCGCCGGGCTATCGCAGCGTCCACCAGCGGAAACGCCGGTGGACGTTTTGCTTTTATGTGACCTCGTCACCGCCTGCCCGGCGGGCCGGCCCCGGCGAGAAGATCGCCGGGAGTGGTGGCCGGTGGGTTAGTCGGCTCGGTGGCGGAGGGTGGCGACGGCGGAGCCGGCGAGGGTGAGCAGGCACTCGGAAAGCTGGCCGTCCTCCAGCGCCGCGCCGAACAGTGCCGCGCCGGTGGACGCATCCGCGTTCGCGTAGGCGCTGACGAAGCGGGCGACCCAGCGGTGCCCGTACCCGGCGTCGTCGATGCCGGGGAAGTCGAGCGTCCAGATGCCGCGGGAGGGCACGTTCTCCCCGACCATGGTGGCGGCGAGGGCCCAGGCGACGTCGTAGGCGCCGACCATCCCGGCGCGGCTGACCACGGCGTCGAAGGCACCGGCGACCGCGTCGGTGTCGCCGTCGAGGGCGCTGGCCAGCACCTGCACCGCGTCGTCGGCGGCGTCGCGCATCGGATCGCTCACGTGCCGCAGCGTATGCCCACCCGGCAACCCGCGCAGCGCGGACGGCGCCGCCGCGGTTGCCCGGGTCAGGGCGAGCGGAGGAGGCAGGTCAGGCGGGCGGTGCAGACGCGGTTGCCGTCCGGGTCGGTGATGACGATGTCGTACGTGGCGACGCTGCCACCGAGGTGCACCGGTGTGGCGACGCCGGTGACGGTGCCGGTGCGCAGCGCGCGGTGGTGCGTCGCGTTGATGTCGACGCCGAGGGCGGCCGGGCGGCCGATGGTGGCGCCGTGCAGGGCGGCGCCGACGGAGCCCAGGGTTTCGGCCAGGACGCAGGAGGCACCGCCGTGGAGCAGGCCGTACGGCTGGGTGTTGCCCGCCACGGGCATGGTGCCGACGACCCGCTCGGGCGCCGCCTCCACCAGCGTGATCCGCATGCGTTCGGCCAGGCCGCCCAGCCCGCCGAGCCCCTCCGGGAAGCCCTCCACGGCCGCGAGCCTACCGGCCGGTTTCGCGCGTTGGCCTGCGGGCGCGCTACATTGCCAGCCGGACCTTTGGGGAGGGAGGAGCCATGCGAGTTTCGCGTGGTCTGGCGATCGCCGCCTGCGCGGCGCTGGTAGCGGCGCTGACCGGCTGCGGCGGCGACAAGGCGGCGGGGGATACGTCCACACCGACCCAGGTCCGGCTGTACGGAACCGACGGTAACATGAGCAACTCCTTCGGTGAGGAATTCAAGGAGGAGCCGGGGACGCTGGCGGGCATGAAGGGCACCACGCCCATGACCCAGCTTTCCGAGGACTTCAAGCACCGGCTGCACCAGGTGCGGCCGGACCTCAACGACTACACGTACGCGGGCGAGTCGTACGACGCCGTGGTGATCAGCGCGCTGGCCGCGCAGCTGGCGGGTACGACGAAGCCGCCGCAGATCGCCAAGTACATCAACGGCGTGACCCAGGGCGGCGAGCGCTGCGACGCGGTCGCGCAGTGCCTGACCCTGGCGCGGGCGGGCCGGGACATCGAGTACCGGGGCGTGTCGCTGACCCGGGCCGGGTTCACGCCGGCCGGGGAGCCGTCCACTGCCACGTACGCCACGCTGCACTTCGGCCGTGACGACAGGCTGGACGACGGCAAGACGGAGTTCCTCGGCGCCGGGGACGCGGCGGGCGCCGCGGGCGGGAAGGGTCCCGCGCCGGCGAAAGGCAGCCCGGGGCGGAGCGGCGCCCCGCTGAAGATCGGCGGGCTGTTGCCGCAGACCGGGGACCTGTCCCTGATGTACCCGCCGATGTCCACCGCCGCCGAACTGGCGATCAAGGAGATCAACGCCGCGGGCGGGGTGCTCGGCGAGAAGGTGGTCTGGCTGCCGGGCGACGACGGGACCAACCCGGAGGTGGCCCGGGCGACCGTCAGCCGGCAGATCGACGAGGGTGTGCACGTGCTGATCGGGGCGGGCGCGTCGAGCATCAGCAAGGCGGTGCTGGACCAGACGGTCGCGGCCGGCGTGGTGTTGTTCTCGCCGTGTAACACCGCCGCGTTCCTCAGCACGGCGCAGGACGACGGCCTCTACTTCCGCACCGCGCCCTCGGACAATTTGCAGGGCAAGGCGCTGGCGGACGTGATGATGCGGGACGGCGTCCGCAAGATCACGATCGTGGCGCGGGACGACGACTACGGCAAGGGTCTGCAGGCGAACGTGGCCAGCGAGCTGGGCAACGTGGGCATCACCCCGGACCAGATCAAGCAGGTCACCTACACCCCGCCCGAGGACTCGAAGACACCGCTCGACTTCTTCAGCGCCGCCGGGGACATCAAGGACTGGGGGCCGGACGCCGTCCTGGTGATCGGCTTCGCCGAGTCCGCCCAGGTCATCAAGGCGCTCACCAGGGCCGGTATCAGCCTCCAGCACTGACCCGGCGCGGGCAGTGGCACGTTTCCGGGATCCCCTGAGCGGGTGCCGGGCCGTAGCGTCGCCGGTGACAGACGACAGCCACGGACGGCTCCGGCGAGAGGAACCCACAATGAGCGACGGCATCCCGCTTCTGGACGACCCCACCGGCGACACCCCGATCGAGCACGACGGCTTCGGCGCCGCCACGGGGCCGGGGTACGGGCACGAGCCCACCGTGATCGTCGAGCGGTACCCGGACGGCTCGCTGGTCTCGGTGCAGGACACAAACCACGACGGGTACGCGGACGTGGTGGCGCGCGACCTCGACCACGACGGGATCGCCGAGCTGACCTATGTGGACTCCAACCACGACGGCCGGCTCGACACGGTGCTCCAGGATCTCGACGACGACGGCCGGGTGGACCGGGTGCTCGCCGACCGCAACGGCGACGGGATGATCGACTACGTGGCGCTGGACACGAACCACGACGGCATCGTGGACTCGCTGATCCTGGACACGAACCACGACGGCCGACCCGACACGTGGGTGCGGGACACCAACCACGACGGCCGCCCGGACGAGGTGGTCAAGGACACCGACGGCGACGGCGACCGGGACCTGGTGATCCGGGACACCGACGGCGACGGCGCACTGGACACCGTCACCTATCTCGACGCGGCGACCAACCCGTACACCATGCGTTGAGCGGCGCGTTGCGCAGCGTGCGCGGCGGCGCCGGCGGGTCGCGCTGATGGTGCGGGGGCCTTACGGTGAACGCCGGACCGGACCCCTTCGACAGGAGCAGTGATGACCGACCCGCAGGAGACCGTCGAGACGCGCGGCAACGAGCGCGTGGACCTGATCGCCATGGACGCCAACGACGACGGCCGGCCCGACGTCTGGGTGGCGGACACGGACGGGGACGGCAAGCCGGACCTGTTCCAGTTCGACACGGACGGGGACGGCAAGGTGGACGTCACCATGGTCGACCGGGACGAGGACGGCACCCCGGACGCGGTCGTCGACGGCGACGGCGGCCACCCGCCGGCCACCGCGTAGCTACGAGCCGCCCAACGCCCGGATCGCCGCCCAGGCGAGCAGCAGGGCGAGCGCACCGGCCGCCGGCCCCGCCCAGCGACGCCAGTCGCGCGGGCGGGGCTGCGGCGGGACGGCTTCCGGGTGCCCCAGGACCCGCAGCCGGGCCCGCTGGTCCAGCACCTCGGCCCGCCATCGGTCCACCCACGGGGAGCGGCAGCCCTGCGCGCCCTCCGTACACGCGGCATCGGCGCAGCCGGCATCGGCGCAGTCGTGCGCCCGGCTCAGCTCGACGGCCAGCCGCGCCTGCGCCCGTTGCAGGCGCCGCACGGCGTGCCCGGCGCGCAGGCCCGCGCTGGTGTATGCGTACTGACGGGCGTCGCTGCGCAGCTTTCCCACGCTCAGGGCGCGCCGCTCGCCCTCGGTACTGATCTCGGGGTCGTCCAGCTCGGCCAGGTGCGCGGCGTAGTAGTCGGCCTCCCGCTCCCGCGCCACGCGCACCAGCAGCAGGATCCCGACCAGCGGCGGCACACCCTTGAGCAGCAGCACCAGCAGCACGCCGTACGGGCCCCAGCCGACGCCGTCGACGAGCACCGGCGAGTTCCACACGAAGTGGCAGAGCCAGGCGCCGCAGAGCGCCAGCGCCGCGACCGCGATCCGGGTGCTCCGCCGCCGCCGGGCACTGATCACCGCGTACCCGATGCCGGCGCCGGCCAGCGCGCCGAACAGCGCGTGGCTCCACAGCCCCGCGAGGAACCCGCGCAGGAAGAACGTGGCGACCACCGGGCCGACCCGGTCGCCGTTGCCGGCCAGGGCAACGGCGTTCACCGCGTACACGATGTTCTCGACGACCTGGAAGCCCAGGCCGACCAGGGCGCCGTAGACGACGCCGTCCAGCACGCTGTTCACCTGCGCGCGGGCGACCAGCACGATGACGACGATGCCGAGGGCCTTGAGCACCTCCTCCACGGTGGGTCCGACGACGGCGGAACCCCACGCGGCGGCGTACCGGGGCGAGGTGAGCTTCGCGACCAGGTTGTGCGCGGCGGTCGCGCCGGGGATCGCGGCGGCCGTGGCGACCAGGGCGCCCCAGGCGAACGCCGCCGCCAGCAGCAGCGGCGGTTCCCGCTCCAGGTAGTCCAGCGCGGTGACGAACAGCCAGAACGGGACGGCGTACAGGGCGAACAGCGCCACGGCGGTGACCGTGGCGGCCGGGTACCGGGCGAACAGGCCGTGCAGCAGCAGGGTGACCTTGGCGGCCCCGGCCGCGAGCAGCACCAGCAGCAGCCAGAACGCGGGCAGGTGCACCGGTACCCGGCGACCGGTTGCCGGCGCCGGCCGGACCGCAGTGTCGGCGCTCATGGCCCCGCCCGGGCGGGGGACGGGGTGCCGGTGCGGGCGATCGTGGTGATGCTCTCCTCGATCGTCCGCAGCACGTCGCGTAACTCCAGGTCGGTGCCGCTGATCGTGACCTCGACGACCACGGGTCCGGCCAGGTAGACCGCGTACCGGCCGCCGCGCCCGGGCGCCGTGTAGCCGCCCTGCCGCCCCACCAGCCCGCTCTGCGTGCGCACGTCGGCCTCCCGCCCGGTGACCTGGTACCCCCGGGTCGCCGTGATCTTGTCACGGAGCCGGGCGGCGGCCTCCTCCAGCGTGCCGGTGAACGGCGCGGCGACGACGGCGCACCGGACCGCACCGATCAGGAACAGCGCCGTGCCACGGTCGGGGCCCGGGCGGCTCTTGGTCACGTCGAGCAGCGCCCCCGCCGGCGGTACCAGCGTGACCCCGCCGCCGATCTCGTACGGCTCGCCGGCGGGCACCGGGCGACCGGCCGGTATCGCCCGGTCGACCGCGGGGAGACCGAACGCGATCGACGCGACCGCGGCCAGGACGCCGGCGCTGCCGAGGAGGTTACCCAGGCGTCGACCGACTCCCATGCCTCGAAGCTACAAGCGAAGGTCGCCTACCGTGCACCGTTTCCCACCCGCTGTCACGATCGGTGGGACGCGTGTTCACGATCCGGGGGCCGGCGCACCCGGCCCGGCCGGCGGGCCGGCGGGCCGCACCCGCCCCGGCCACCAGGCCGCCCGGCCGGCGATCGCGGTCAGCGCCGGCACGAGCAGGATCGAGACCACGAACGCGACCAGCAGGATGCCCAGCGTGACCGCGAAGCCGATCTGGACGAAGAACGGCACCCCGGAGATCAGCAGGGCGCCGAACGTGCCGGCCAGGATCACCGCCGCCGCGGCGATGGACGGACCCGCGTGGGCGATCGCCAGCGTCGCCGCCTCCCGGGACGACCGGCCGGCCCGGACCTCCTCGCGCAGTCGCGCGGTCATCAGGATGTTGTAGTCGGTGCCGATCGCGGTGACGAACAGGTACAGCACGATCGGGATCAGGTAGGAGAGCCCGGCGTGCCCGAGCGCGCCCTGGAACACCCACACCGAGGCGCCGAGCGTGGCGGCGAAGCCGAGCACCACCACCGCGACCAGGTACAGCGGCGCCAGCGCGGCCCGCAGCAGCAACGCGAGGATCACCACGAACAGCGCACCCGCGACCGGGAAGATCAGCGAGAAGTCCCGGTCGGTGGTGGCGCGGATGTCGGCGAACGCCATCGTCTGCCCGCCGACCAGCACCAGCGACCCGGCCGGCGCGGCGCCGCGGGCGGTGGACCGCAGCGGTCCGGAGACCAGATCCAGCGAGGACGCGGCGAACGGCGCCCCCTGGAGGATCAGGGGCACGGAGACGGTCCGGCCGTCCGCGGTCGCCCTCGGCGGCAGCGGGGTCGCCACCCCCGGTACCGAGCGCAGCGCGCCCACCAGTTCGCCGATCTCCGCCTCGGTCACCGGCCGGTCCGCCCGCACGTAGACCTCGGTGGGTTGCAGCGCGCCCGCCGGGAAGCCGCGCTGAAGGTCCTTGAACGCGACCGTGGACTCGGTGCCGGGCGGCAACTGGTCGATGGGGTCGTAGTCGGGGCTGAACTCGGCAACGCCGGCCGCCAGCGCCCCGAGCAGCACCAGCGTGCCCAGCAGCACCGGCCCGGGACGGCGGCCCACGAACCGGCCGAGCGCCGGGAAGCCGCGGCCGCGCGGGGCCCGCCGCCACGACCGCGACGGCCAGAAGACGCGCGGGCCCAGCACCGCCACGATCGCGGGTACCAGGGTCAGCGCGGCCAGCAGCATCACCGCGACGGCGATCGCCAGGGACGGGCCGAGGGTGCTGAAGAAGCCCAGCAGCGCCAGGGCCAGCGCCCCGAACGCGGCGATCACCGCGAACGCCGCCGAGGCGATGGCCTCACCGACCCGCTCGACCGCCGCCACCACCGCCTCCCGCGGGCTGTCCCCGGCACGCAACCGCTCCCGGTACCGGAACAGCAGGAACAGGATGTAGTCGGTGCCGATGCCGAACAGCACCACGGTGAGCAGCGTGGTGACCTCCTGACCGACCTGGAAGTGCAGCACCGTGGCGACCGCCGCGATCACCGAGGTCGACAGCCCGAACACCAGCCCGACCGAGAGCAGGGGCAGCAGCGCGGCGAGCGGGCTGCGGAAGATCAGCAGGAGCAGGACGACGATCAGCACGACCGTGGCGATGGTGACGACCTTCTCCGCGCCCGCGAACGACTCCTTGTTGTCCACCACGATCGCGGCCTGGCCGGTGACCCCGGCGGTGAGCGCCGTGCCGGCCAGCGCGTCCCGCGCCCGCGTCCGCAGCGCCCGGACCGCGTCGGTCACCGCCGGCTCCTCGGGTGAGCCGGTGAACTGGGCGCTGAGCAGCGCCACCGACCGGTTCTGCGCGACGTTCTGCGCCGGGTCGAAGGCCACGCCACGCAGCGTCGCCGGCTTGCTCTGGTTCAGCCGCCCCGCCACGTCGATCAGGGACGACGCGTCCGCCTCGGTGAGCGGCCGGCCGTCCCGCCGCTGCACCACGACCACCGCGGACGCGCCGTTGTCGCTCGGGAACGCCTCGCTCGCCAGCCGCGCGGCGCGGACCGACTCCGCGGAGGCGGGCAGGAAGGCGGACTGGTCGGACTGGGTGACCGAGGAGAAGCTGGGCGCGGTCAGGATGACGGCCGCGGCCGCCACCAGCCAGGCGAGGATCACGAACCACCGGGCGCGGACGACCCCGCGCGCGAGGGTACCGAACATGCCTGGTCCTTCCGCCCGCGGACGCGACGTGGCGGGCCCCCGCAGCGGATCGGGGCGCCACAGCAGGTCATGTTGCCAGTCGCGGGTGCCCGGCTCAGGCGGTCGCGGCGATGTACCCCCTGCCGGGCCTCAGTCGTCCGCCCGCAACCGCAGGGTCGCCAGGTAGTACGGGCGGTCCGCGTCGTCCACGTCCGCCAGCCGCCACGGGGTGCCCCCCACCAGCCCGGTCAGCTCCTCCGGCGAGCACACCAGGTAGTCGAACCACTCGGTGGCCGCGTCCCGGTACCGCAGCCGCAGGCGCAACTGGCCGCCCAGCCGGCCCCGGCGCCGGTTCCGCTCGTGGTAGTTGACGTGCACCGGATCGGTCGTGCCGTACGGGTTGCTGCCGTGGGCGATCACCTGCGCGCCGGGCGCGGCCATCCGGGCCAGCGCCGCCAGGAAGCCGGGTGCCCGCTCCCGCCCCTCGATGAGTCCCAGGTTGTTGCCGAGCAGCAGGAACGTGTCGTACCGCTGGCCCGCGCCGGCGTGCTCGTCCACCGTGCCCCGTACCAGCCGGCGCACGCCCCATCGCCGGGCCACCTCCAGCGCGCCGGGGGAGATGTCCAGCCCGGTCACGTCGTGCCCGCGCCCCTGCAACTCCAGGGCGATCCGCCCGCCGCCGACGCCGACGTCGAGGATCCGCCCGCGTACCCGCGCCAGCGCCCGGTGGTCGTGGTCCGGCCAGTCCTCGGGCCCCGCCAGGTAGTGCGCCGCCGGCGCGCCGTTGATCAGTCCGTCGTCCCGCTCGATGATCTCGACAATCGGTCGGGGCAGCCGGCCGCCGGCCAGCGGCCGCGGACCCACGCCGGTCCGCACGGCCAACTCGTCACGCAGGAGTTCGCCGAACACGTCCCCGATCCGCGGTTGATTCATGCCCGCACGCTACGCCGCCCCGGCCGGGAGCAGCCGGTGGTGATACACGAAGGCGAGGGTCGCGGTGACCCTCGCCTTGGTACGGCCGGCGGTTGTGGTGGCGCAACAGCCGCTAGTCCCCCTGCCGCTGCTGCGGGATCTGGCCCTGGAGCAGGGCTCGCACCTCCGATTCCCGGTAGCGCCGATGCCCACCCAGGGTGCGGATTGCGCTAAGCTTGCCCGCCTTAGCCCACCGGGTCACGGTCTTCGGGTCGACTCGGAACATCGACGCAACCTCGGCCGGTGTCAACAGCGGCTCGGGTTCGTGCGTACGCGATGCCATCGGTCACTCCTCCACAGGTACTCATGACATCGGCCGGGGTCCCGCCGGCCGACGCGTTTCTCATGGTCCGGCTAGTCCCCGATGTCCGACATGGGCCGAACGGCCGAACGTCGCTGGATAGTCGGATGATGAATGACCGATTTTTCCATTTTTTTTGTGCCAGAAGTGTCCATATTCGGACAGTAAATCACGGTCGGTGAAGACGCAATTACGAGTCCCTTTCGCGTTGGGAGCGTGCCCATGGACCCGGTTCATCGGCCGTTGTCGTTAGTTGCAGCGCTCCAGCAGCTGCACCGCCCGCCACCGGGCGACCAGCCGCTCGTACGCCTCGGTGGCCCCCTCCGCATCGCCGCGCGCCAATCCCTGGAGCCCGGCGGCGACCAGTTGCGGCGAATCGTCGGCGGCCAGGGTGTCCGCCGGGAGCAAATCGACCAGGCCCCCGTAGTCCAGCTCGACCACCGAACGCGGGTGGAACTCCTCCAACCAGCGGGCACCCTCCTCGACCGCCTGCGTGATCGGCACGTCGCCCACCGACTTGCGCAGCACCGAGACCGCGCGGTGGGCGCGCCGGCGGGACTTGGAGATCTCGGTGCGGTACCGCAGCGTCCGGCGCCGGCCGTCGTCGAGGGTCAGTTCGCGCTCGGTCGGGTCGATGAAGACGAACCAGCGCAGCGGCACGCCCCAGGTGGCGATCTGCTCGTGCACCCGGGGCACGCCCTGCTCCAGCACCCGTGCGCCGCTGCGCCAGTCGTCGACGATGGCCCGGGCCTGCCCGGCGAGCGAGGGCGGGACGAACGCGTCGGCGAGCACACTCGGCACGCCGTCCCGGGCGGACAGGGCCGCCTCGGCCACCCGCACCCGCAGGTTCCACGGGCAGACCAGCAGCGTGTCGTCGGACTCCAGGACGTAGGCCTCGTCCGGCAGGTCGGGCAGGCGGCTCCAGCCCGCGCCCAGCGCCTCCATGACGGTGGTGCGCTGGCGCACCGGCCCCTCACCGGGCGCGATCGCGCGCCCCTCCCGCACGTACCGCCGCCAGAACACCTGGCGCTCCCGGTCGAACGCGGTCAACGGTTCGTACACCCGCAGGTATGACGCGAACAGCGACGGCACGGCGCGATCCTCCCACGAAAAGGTACCCCCGGTCGCGGTCGGCGTGCCCGATCGGCGCGCCAGCCCCGCCGATCTAGCGCCTCCGGGCGCCCGTCGATGTCACTAGGCTTCGAGGAAGCCGGCTCACCCTCGCCGGCCCCGTCCGCCCCACAAGGGCACACATCGATGCTTGGAGCCAGCCATGGGCGTATTCGCCAGCGACACCCCGCACGAGCAGGTCGTGTTCTGCCAGGACCGGGCCACCGGCCTGCGGGCCATCATCGCGATCTACTCCACCGCCCTCGGCCCCGCCCTGGGCGGCACCCGCTTCTTCCCGTACGCCAGCGAGGAGGAGGCCCTGCACGACGTGCTGGAACTCTCCCGCGGCATGGCGTACAAGAACGCCGTGGCCGGCCTGGACCTGGGCGGCGGCAAGGCGGTGATCTGGGGCGACCCGGAGAAGATCAAGTCTGAGGCGCTGCTGCGCGCGTATGGGCGGTTCGTCCAGTCGCTGGGCGGCCGGTACTACACGGCGTGCGACGTCGGCACCTACGTGCCGGATATGGACACGGTGGCCCGGGAGACCCGGTATGTGACCGGCCGCAGCGTCGAGCACGGCGGCGCGGGCGACTCGTCGGTGCTCACCGCCTGGGGCGTCTACCAGGGCATGCGGGCGGCCGTGGAGCACCGGTGGGGCGTGCCGTCGCTGCGCGGGCGCCGCGTGGGCGTCGCCGGGCTGGGCAAGGTCGGCAAGCACCTGACCGGGCACCTGCTGGAGGACGGCGCGTCGGTGGTCGCCACGGACGTCAGCGAGCGCGCGCTGGACTGGTTGCGGCGCACCCACCCCCAGGTGGATCTGGTGGCGGACGCGGCGGAACTGGTCCGCTCGGACATCGACGTGTACGCGCCGTGCGCGCTGGGCGGCGCGCTGGACGACGGGACGGTCCAGGTGCTGCGCGCCCAGGTGGTCGCCGGCGCGGCGAACAACCAGTTGGCGCACCCGGGGGTCGAGAAGGCGCTCGCCGAGCGGGGCGTGCTGTACGCGCCGGACTACGTGGTGAACGCCGGCGGGGTGATCCAGGTGGCCGACGAGATCGAGGGGTTCTCCTTCGAGCGGGCCAAGCTGCGGGCGACCGGGATCTACGAGACCACGAAGCGGATCCTGGCCCAGGCGGACGCGGAGGGTATCCCGCCCGCGGTCGCCGCGGACCGGATGGCGGAAAGGCGGATGGTCGAGGTCGGTCGGCTGCGTACCATCAGAGTGTGACCGGTCAGGGGTGATTGCGTAACGCACCCCTTACACACGGTATGTGGGGGCGCGAGGATGCGACTCGCGACGCACCGGGGTAACCCGAGGTGCCGAATCGCGTGGTCCCCATGTACCGTAGACCGCACGAGAGATGCCTGACGTCATCGGGGCCCGCCTTCGGGCTGCCCCGTTTCTGTGCGAGGGGGTCGAGCCATGGGGCGCGGCCGAGCTAAGGCCAAGCAGACGAAGGTGGCGCGGGAGTTGAAGTACCACTCCCCGAACACCGACCTCGCCGCCTTGCAGCGCGAGCTAGCCGCAGGCGGGGGGAAGTCCAGCGATGACCTCACGGACGCGACAGACCGCGACTACGAGGACGACGAAGAGGACGACGACGACGCCTGGGCGTCCCCCCGTCGCTGATCCGGTCTGATTCCACGTAAGCAGTGAGCACGCGCATCCGCGCGTGCTCACTGCGTGGCTCATCAACGGGGACGGTTGTTCCAGTTGTAGAACGTCGGGATGTTCTCGAAGTGGTTCCAGGCACAGACGGCCGAGCCGCCGTCAGCGCCCGCCGCCTCGACCCGCAGCCGACGCGCCTCCTCCGCCTCGGCGAGCAGCGCCACCAGCCCTGGTGCCGCCGCCCGCACCCGATCACCGACCGGGTCGGCCGACGACTGCGGCCCCGTGGTCTCTGGCATGGTCCAGCACTCCCTCCAGTAGGCGCATCTTGCTGTTGCGGCAGTGATCAGTCTCCGTACCGTCAAAACGCCCATGCTCGAAGTAGCGGTTGGCAGCATGCGCGCCCCCGCAGAAGTCGAAGTACGGGCAGCCGCGCCGGCACGCCTGCACGCCGCGCAGGAACTCGCCGATCCAGCCCGGGCCGGCGGCGGCGCCGGCAAGGATCTCGGCGAGCGGGGTCGTCAACACATTGCCGCTGGTGAAGTCGCCGTACCGGGCGTCGGTGAAGCCGGCCAACTCGGGCGAGAGCAGCACCACCGAGCCGTCATACCCGACCGTCGGGATCGGGTCCAGTTGGCGGGGCAGCAACTCGCCGGCCGTGCCGTCGAGCACCGCGGCCGCGTACCGCAGGGTCCACTCGATCTCCCGGACGTGCACCCGGGGGTCGCGGCGCCAGGCCGCGGTCAGCTCGGCCCAGAACCCGCTCACCGCCTCGGCCGGGTGGCGGTTGTCCCGAAGGTTCACGCCCTCCCGCTCCTCGATGTTGATGCCGAGCACCTCGACGCCCAGGTCGAGGAAGTACCCGTACAGCTCGGCGGCGAGCCCCGGGGACGGCTCGGAGACCACGCAGAGGGCGGAGAAGGGTATGCCGTGCCGGCGCAGGGCCGCCACGCCCCTCAGGACGCGCTGGTAGGCCGGACGGCCGCCCCGGGTCACCCGGGCACCGTTGCGCCGTTCCGGGCCGTCCACGCTCACGCTGACCCGCACGGCATGCCGGGCGAAGAACTCGCACCAGTCGTCATCGATCAGCGTGGCGTTCGTCTGCACGTGATGCTCGACCGCGGGGTCGAACGGGGCGAGCAGCGACGCCAGGTGCTCCCGGCCCGCCGCCATTGGCTCGCCGCCGTGCCACACGACCGAGAACCGTCCCGCCCGGGCCCAGCCCTCGACGGCCGCCGCCACCGCCTCGGCGACCGGCACCCCCATCCGCCGGTCCGCGGCCCGGAACGGCAGGTAACAGTAGGAACAGTCCAGGTTGCAGAGGGTGGTGGGCTGCATGACCACGTACCCGGGCACGGCGGCGATGCCACGCATGCCGCCCGAACCGCGCTGCGGGCCGACCACGAACTCCCCCTCTGCCGTCAGGTGTGCCTAGACAGGCTAGGGGGAACCGTCCACCCGGGTGAAGCCGCGGCGGACGATCGGTCAACCCCGGGTGTGCTGGCCGACCATCAGCACGTTGCCCGAACCGTCGACGATCTCGCCGGCCTGCCAGGCGTCCACGCCCCGGCCGGTGAGGAACGCCAGCGCCCGGTCCGCGTCCGTGGCCGAGACGATCGCGAACATGCCCACGCCCATGTTGAACGTGGACTCCATCTCCGGGCTCTCGATCCGGCCCTTGCTCTGCACCAGGTCGAAAATCGGCTGCGGCTTCCAGGTGGCCCGGTTGACGACCGCGTCCACGTGCTCCGGCAGCACCCGGACCAGGTTGCCCGGGATCCCACCGCCGGTGACGTGCGCCAACGCGCGCACCTCGCACTCGACGATCAGGTCCAGGCAGTCCTTCGCGTAGATCTTGGTAGGGCTGAGCAGCTCCTCGCCGAGGGTGCGCTGGCGGCCGAACTCCTCGATCACGGTGTCCAGCCGCATCCGGCCGGCGCCCAGCAGCACGTGCCGGACCAGCGAGTACCCGTTCGAGTGCAGGCCGGACGAGCGCATCGCGATCACCACGTCGCCGACCTCGACCCGGTCCCGGCCGAGCAGGGCGCTCTCCTCGACCACCCCGACGCCGGTCGCCGACAGGTCGTACTCGTGCGGGCGCAGCACCCCCGGGTGCTCCGCGGTCTCCCCGCCCAGCAGGGCGCAGCCCGCGTACCGGCAGCCGTCCGCGATGCCCGCGCCGATCTCCGCGACCTTCTCCGGCACCACCTCGCCGCAGGCGATGTAGTCCAGCAGGAACAGCGGCTCGGCCCCGCAGGCGACCAGGTCGTCCGCCACCATCGCGACCAGATCGATCCCGACGGTGTCGTGGATGTCCATCTGCTGCGCGATGACCAGCTTGGTGCCCACCCCGTCGGTCGACGAGGCGAGGATCGGGTTGCGGTACTTGGCGATGTCCAGCCGGAACAGGCCGGCGAAGCCGCCGATGTCGCCCATCACCTCGGGGCGCATCGTCCGGTGAACCTTCGACTTCAACAGCGACACCGCCTGCTCCCCCGCGTGGATCGACACACCCGCGTCGGCGTACGTGACGGTGCGCTGGCGAGCCGTGCGCCCGTTGCCCACCTGCCACGGCTGGCGGTCGCTGTCCTCCCGGCGGCCGATGCCACCGGCGCTGCGCTCGGTCACGTGCGTCACGGTTCTCCCCTTTGTGAGGCCGCGGTGTCGACCGCGGTGGGTGTGCCGGACGGTGTCCGGCGGTCGTGCTAGGCCCGGTGGGACGGATCGCCACCGGTCGCCCCGGCGGCCACCGGTTCGGCGTCCGCCTGGTGCTCCCCCCGCTCGGGCCGGTCGGCCGTCACCCGCCGCTCCACGCCCTCGAGTACGTGCTTACCGATCAGATGCCCGGCGGGCAACCCGATGGGGTACTCGCCGTCGAAACACGCCGTGCACAGCCGGCTGCGGGGCTGCTCGGAGGCCGCGATCAGCCCCGGCAGCGACACGTAGCCGAGCGAGTCCGCGCCGATCGAGCGCCGGATGCCGTCGACGTCCAGGCCGTTGGCGATCAGCTCGGCGCGGGTGGGGAAGTCGATGCCGTAGAAGCACGGCCAGGTCACCGGCGGCGCCGAGATGCGCACGTGCACCTCCAGCGCACCGGCCTCGCGCAGCATCCGTACGATCGCGCGCTGGGTGTTGCCGCGCACGATCGTGTCGTCCACCACCACCAGCCGCTTGCCGCGCACGTTCTCCCGCAGCGGGTTCAGCTTCAGCCGCACCCCGAGCTGCCGGATCGTCTGCGACGGCTGGATGAACGTGCGCCCGACGTACGCGTTCTTCGTCAGCCCGGCGCCGTAGGTGATGCCGGACTCCTCCGCGTAGCCGATCGCCGCCGGGATGCCGGACTCCGGCACGCCGATGACCAGATCCGCCTCGGCCGGGTGCTCGCGGGCCAATCGGCGGCCGATCTCCACCCGGGCGGCGTACATGTTGCGGCCGGCGATCGTCGTGTCCGGCCGGGCCAGGTAGACGTACTCGAACAGGCAGCCCTTCGGCTCCGGCGCCGCGAACCGGGCCGAGCGCAGGCCGTCCTCGTCCACCGCGATCAACTCGCCGGGCTCCACCTCGCGGACCACGCTCGCGCCGACGATGTCCAGCGCGGCGGTCTCGCTCGCCACCACCCAGCCGCGCTCCAGCCGGCCGAGGACCAGCGGGCGCACGCCGTGCGGGTCACGGGCCGCGTAGAGGGTGGTCTCGTCCATGAAGACGAAGCTGAAGGCGCCCCGCAGCGTGGGCAGCACCTCCAGCGCGGCGGCCTCCACCGACAGGTCCGGCCGGCCCGCGAGCAGGGCGGTGACCAGCGCGGTGTCGGAGGTCGAGCCGGCCACGTCCAAGCCCCACTCGGCGACGGTACGGGCGAGTTCCGCGGTGTTGACGAGGTTGCCGTTGTGCGCGAGGGCGATCGTGGTGCCGGCCGGGGTGGCCCGGATCGTCGGCTGCGCGTTCTCCCAGGTCGAGCCGCCGGTGGTGGAGTAGCGGGTGTGCCCGATCGCGAGGTGACCACGCAGGCTGGCCAGGGTCGGCTCGTCGAACACCTGGGCGACCAGGCCCAGATCCTTGTAGACCACCACGCCCGATCCATCGCTGACCGCGATGCCCGCGGCCTCCTGGCCGCGGTGCTGCAACGCGTACAGGCCGAAGTAGGTGAGCTTGGAGACCTCTTCCCCCGGGGCCCACACGCCGAACACTCCGCAAGCGTCTTGCGGGCCGGGCCGTTGGGGGTCGAGGTCGTGGCTCAACCGGCCGTCGCCTCGGGGCACCTGCCGCTCCTCGTGCTGATCGGTGCGTTGTCCGCCACAGTGTACGCGAGTGGCCAGACCTTACTGAGAGCCACGTTTCGGATGCCGAAAGTGATCGAGGGCTATCGCTAGATCGGGATGTAATCGGAAATGTCGGCGCGCGTGCCGCTAGCTCTGATCCTCCCCTGTTCGACGGCGGACCGCCACTCCAGCCGCCCGGTGGCCAGCATCACCCACGTCACCGGAGCGCACTCCACCACGTTCGGCGGAGTCCCCCGGGTGTGCCGGGGGCCCGCGACGCACTGCACCGCCCCGAACGGCGGAACCCGCACCTCCACCGAACGGCCGGGCGCCTTCGCCACCAGCCCCCGCAGCAACTCGCGCACCGCGTCACGCAGGGCCGCCCGCTCCGGCTCCGCACCCGCGTCAATCGCGGTCAGGACGGCCGCGACCGCGGCGGACTTACTGTGCGCAGAGGACACGCCGGGACGATACGACCCGCCCGGGACATGTTTGACCCCGGCCCTGGGTCGCGCCGAGGCACCCGGACAAGGCATAGTGGCCGACGGTGTATGCACACAGCGGGTGGCAGACACAGGGTGGCAGACCGGAGGGCGGTGGACGTGACAACACACCGACGAACCTGGATGCTTCGCGCCGGGGTGGTCGCGGTGTTGGCCGCAGGATCGCTCGTGGCACTACCCAGGGCGGCCTTGGCCGTGAACCCCGACGTCAACATCGACTCGTTGACGAACGCCTCCCTGCGCTCCGGTGAGCAGGCGACGATGAAATACAGCATCGTCAACCGGAACACCGAGGGCCCACCGGCGAACTTCACCATCCAGGTCCGTGTGTTCGACGGCCTGAGCTGCTCGGGCGACTGCTCTCCGTCGCAACGGATCGAGCCGGGCGACCGGGCCGAGTTCACCGTCACGCTCAAGGCCGGCAACGTTGCGCAGGGCCAGACCAAGCGCGGCCAGGTGCAGGTCACGGCGAGCGCGCCGGGCGGGATCCTCGGCGGTACCGACCAGGGCTCGGACAGCCGGAACATGACGGTGCAGGGGCCGGACGCGCCGAGCACGGTCGCCGAGATCTCCGGCAAGGTGGCCGACCTCGCCACCGGCGACGGCATCGGTGGCGCGCTGGTCGGCATCCTCGACTCCGACAACCACGCGTACACCACCAACACCAACGAGAGCGGCTCGTTCAAGTTCACCGGCTCGGCCGGCAAGCCGATCACGCCCGGTGAGATCCAGATCACCGCGCAGAAGTCCGGGTGGTCCACGCCCACCAAGTCGATCAACGTGCAGGCCGGCCAGGCTTCCCGGAACGTACGCGTCGTCATGCGGGCCGACGCCGCCCCGAGCGCCACCCCGACCGCCGAGGCGACCGTCGAGGTGCCGACCGACGAGCCCACCGAGGAAGAGGCCGCCGAGGAGACCGGCGTCGCGCAGGCACCGGCCGCGAACAACCAGGACAGCGGCGGCGGCTTCCTCTCCCTGCTGCTGATCATCCTGGGCGGCCTGCTGGTCGCGCTGGGCATCGGCGCGATCGTGCTGCTGATGGTGCGGCGCCGCCGCGAGGACGGCGACCCGGACGAGCCCGTGCCCACGGCGGGAGCCCCGGTGCCGAACAGCCGGGGCGGGTACCGGGGCGGGGACGACGCGACCCGGGTCGCCCGGCCGGACCCCACCATGGCGGCCCGCAACGCGGCCCTGGCGGACGCGCCCACGACGATGCTGCGCCCCGCCGTCGACGACGAGTTCCCGGACCCGTACGGCGCCCCGCCCATGCGGCCGGGGCAGGGCGCGCCGGACTATGGCGCGCCCACCCAGGTGGGCGGCTGGTCCGACGAGCCCGACCCGGGATACCGGGGCGGCGCGGGAGCCACCGGCTACGGCGGCGCGGGCGCCGGTGCATACGGCGCCGGCCCGGCCTCAGGCGCCGGCGCATACGGCAACAACCCGGCCTCGGGCGGCGGCGCGTACGGCGGCGGCCCAGCCACCGGCGCTGGCGCATACCCCAACAACCCCGCCTCCGGCGCTGGCGCATACGGCGGCGGCCAGTACGGCGCGCCGCGGGCCGGGGACGGCTACGGCGGTCGCGGTGACTACCCATCCGCTGGCGCCGGGGGGTACGACACCCGGGCCGGCGGTACGGAGCAGTACGACGAGCCCACCGGGCGTTACGACCGCGGCGGCCCCGGCCCCGGTTACGGCCAACCGGCCGGCGGTGACGGTGGCGGCTACGGCGGCAGCGAGGGCTACGGCGCCGGGCAGGGCGGGTACGACCAGCGCGGCGGCTACGGCGGCGCCGAGCCGGGCTACGGGCACGGCGCGGTTCCGGAGGGCGGCGGCTACCAGGAGCAGGGCTACGACCAGCGCGGTGGCTACGCCGAGGGCTACGACGCCCAGGGCGGCGGCTACGGCGGCGTTGCCGGTGGTGGCGGCGGCTACCAGGAGCCCGGCGCGGGCGGCTACGGCGCCGCCGGCGGCGGCTACCAGGCCCCGACCGCCAGCGGTAGCGGCGGCGGGTACGACCAGGGCGGTTACGACCGCGGGGGCTACGACCGGGGCGGGTACGACCGCGGCGGCTACGAGCAGGGCGGCGGCGGGTACGGCCAGGCCGCCGACGACTACGACCGCGTCCCGCCCCAGCGCGGCGGCTACGAGGACCCGCACGCCGGTGGCGGCTACGCCCCCCGGGGCGGCGCCGACCAGGGCGGCTACTACGAGGACGACCAGCAAAACACCCGCTCGTCGCGGCACGCGGCCCCGCCGCCGCCGGCGCCACCGGGCGGTGGCGGCGGTGGCCGCCGCACGGTCGACTGGCTCGACGACTGACGCTCCATGTGAGCGGACGGCCGGCGGGCTGGCGCCCGGCGCGATTCGCGCCGGGCGCCATTGACAGACAGTCCGCGACGTCTGACGGGCGGCGCGACCCAAAGCCGGCGCGGGCGTCAGAAGGCGCGCGTGAACGTGCCGTTGCGCAGGACGGGGACACCCTCGGAGGCGTTCCTGGCCACGGCCATCTCGACGTCCTCGGGGAAGCCCGCCTCGATGAGTTCGCGCCCCGAGGCGCAGCCGCGCACCGCGGACGACACGTCGGGGATGGCGGCGTAGGCGGCCAGCGCCACCGCTGCCTCCACGGAAAGCCCGCCCGGCACCCCGGAGAGGGCATCCAGGACGGCGGCGGCGCCGAGGAGATCCTCCACGCTCGGCCGCAGGGTCCGGTCCGGCCAGCGCTCCCCGGCCGCCACCACGCCGATCGGGGCGTCCACGGTCCCGTACCCCTCGGCGAGCAGCCACGCCGCAACGGCGCGGGCGTTGCGCAGGCAGCCGGCGACGACCGGTACCCCGGTGGCGCCCGCGGCGGCGCAGATGGCGGAGCCGTTCGGTGAGGGCAGGACGAGATCCGGGACGGCCGGCGCGGCTCTCAGCACGGCCGGCGACAGCGACCACGGCTGCCGTTCGGTGACCCGCCGCCGGCCGGTTGCGACGGCCGCACCGATCCGGCGGGCGTACTCGGCGGCCTGCTCACCCCAGGGGAATGGGTGTACACGCATGCCCCTGGCGACGGCCACGTCTACGGAGGTGGTGAACGAGAGCACGTCCACCACCACCAGCACCGCACACACCCGGCCCAGCTCGGCGGCGCCGCCCAGCCCCCAGTCGAAGCGCGCGCCGCTGCCGGGCTGGGCGAAGACCGAGGGAGTCACCGCCGTCGCCGAACCTTCCCCGGTCAGCCGTCGCCGTCGTCGCGCGGGGCGGTTTCCTGCGCCGCCGGCTCGGCGGCCAGTTCGGTCACCGGCTCGGACTCCGCCCCGACCGGGACCGGGGTCGGCGTGGCCGCCGCGGCACCGAACAGGTCCGGCAGCGTGCGGCTGTACGCCCCGCGCAGCTCGTCCAGGCCGATCGTGAACTGCCCACGGATCTCCAGCTCGCCGCCGGTGGCGTCGACCACGCCGATCGCGCTCCAGGGCAGGCCACGCTCGTCGCAGAGCGCGGTGAACGCCTTCTCCTGGCCGCGTGGCACCGCCACCACCGCCCGGCCCGCGGACTCCGAGAACAGGTACAGGAACGGCATGGCGCCGACGGCGAACCGGGGCGGCAGCGCGACCCGGGCGCCGACGCCACGCCGCAGGCAGGACTCGACCAGAACCTGCGCGATGCCGCCCTCGGAGACATCGTGGGCGGAGCTGATGAAGCCCACCTTGATCGCGTCGGCCAGCACGCCGGCGAGCAGCTTCTCCCGGGCCAGGTCCACCTGCGGGGGTACGCCGCCGAGGTGGCCGTGGGTGACCCAGGCCCACTCCGAGCCGGACAGCTCGGCCCGGGTCTCGCCCAGGACGATGATCACGTCGCCGTCGCGGTGGAAGCCCATCGGCACCCGCTGGGTGACGTCCTCCAGGACGCCGAGCACGCCCACGACCGGCGTGGGGTGGATCGCCGCCGCGCCGGTCTGGTTGTAGAAGCTGACGTTGCCGCCGGTGACCGGGATGCCCAGTTCGGCGCAGCCGTCCGCGAGCCCGCGCACCGCCTCCGCGAACTGCCACATGACCCCCGGGTCCTCCGGGGAGCCGAAGTTGAGGCAGTTGGTGACGGCGACCGGTGCCGCGCCGGTCACGATCACGTTCCGGTAGGACTCGGCCAGCGCCAGTTTGGCGCCCGTGTACGGGTCCAGCCGGGCGTACCGGCCGTTGCCGTCGACCGAGAGGGCCACCCCCAGGTTGGTCCGCTCGTCGATCCGGATCACGCCCGCATCCTCCGGCTGGGCGAGGACCGTGTTGCCCAGCACGTACCGGTCGTACTGCTCGGTGACCCAGGTCTTGTCGCACAGGTTCGGCGACCCGATCATGCGCAGCAGCGTCTCCCGCAGCGCCTCGGGCGTGGCCGGGCGGGGCAGGGTCTCGGCCCGGTCGGCCTGGAGCAGGATCAGGTCCGCCGGCTCGCGCATCGGCCGGGCGTAGACCGGCCCGTCGTCGGCGAGCGAACCGGGCGGCACGTCCGCCACCGGGTACCCGTTCCAGGTGATGAGCAGCCGGCCGGGCTGCCCGTCCGGCTGGGCGGGGGTGACCTCGCCGATCGCGGTGGCCAGCACGCCCCACTTGGCGGCGACCTGGAGCACGGCGTCCAGCCGCTCGGGGGTGACGATCAGCAGCATCCGCTCCTGCGACTCGCTCGCCAGGATCTCGTGCGGCTCCATCGACGGCTCGCGCAGCGGCACCCGCTCCAGCCAGACCCGCATGCCGGTGCCGGCCGCGGCGGCGGTCTCGGTCAGCGCGCAGGTCAGGCCGGCGCCGCCGAGGTCCTGGATGCCGACCACCAGGTTCGCGTCGTACAGCTCGAGGCACGCCTCGATCAGCAGCTTTTCCGTGAACGGGTCGCCGACCTGCACGGACGGTCGGCGCTGCTGGCTTTCGTCGTCGAACGTGGCGCTGGCCAGCACGGAGACGCCGCCGATGCCGTCCCGGCCGGTCTTCGCGCCGAGCAGCACGACCACGTTGCCGGGGCCGGCCGCGGCCTTGTTCTGCAGCCGGTCCGCCGGCAGCACGCCCAGGCAGAGCGCGTTGACCAGCGGGTTGCCCTGGTAGCACGGGTCGAAGACGACCTCGCCGCCGATGTTGGGCAGGCCGAGGCAGTTGCCGTACCCGCCCACGCCGGCGACCACGCCGGGCAGCACCCGGGCGGTGTCGGGGTGGTCGGCGGCGCCGAAGCGCAGCGGGTCCATCACGGCGACCGGGCGGGCGCCCATCGCCAGGATGTCCCGCACGATCCCGCCGACGCCGGTCGCGGCGCCCTGGTACGGCTCCACGTAGCTGGGGTGGTTGTGCGACTCCACCTTGAACGTCACGGCGAGCGTGTCGGAGATCCGGACGACGCCCGCGTTCTCCCCGATCCCGGCGAGCATCCGCTCGCTCGGCGGGGCCTTCTCGCTGAACTGGCGTAGATGCACCTTGCTCGACTTGTACGAGCAGTGCTCGCTCCACATGATCGAGTACATGGCCAGCTCGGACTGGGTGGGCCGGCGGCCGAGGATCTGCTTGATCCGCTCGTACTCGTCGTCGCGCAGCCCCAACTCGAGGTGCGGCTGGAGTTCGTCCGGGTTCGCGCGGGCCGCCTCGACGGTGTCCGGCGCGTGCTTCCACGCGTCGCCGGTGACCGGCGGCGCCACCTGGTCGGTGGTGCTCATGAGGGTGCTCCCGCGAGGTGCTTCAGGACCGAGGTGAACACGCCGAGACCGTCCGTGGACGGGCCGGTCAGGGCCTCGACGGCGTGCTCCGGGTGCGGCATGAGGCCGAGCACGTTGCCCGCCTCGTTGGTGATGCCGGCGATGTCCCGCCGGGACCCGTTCGGGTTCCCGCCCAGGTACCGGAACGCGACCCGGCCGGTCGCCTCCAACTCGTCGAGGGTGCGCTCGTCGGCCACGTAGCAGCCCTCGCCGTGCTTGACCGGGATCACGACCTGCTGGCCCGGCTCGTACGCGTTGGTCCACGCGGCGGCGTTCTCCACCCGCAGGGCCTGGTCGTGGTTGCGGAAGCGCAGGTGCTGGTTGCGGGTGAGCGCGCCGGGCAGCAGGTGGGCCTCGCAGAGCACCTGGAAGCCGTTGCAGATGCCGAGCACCGGCATCCCGCCGCGGGCGGCGTCGACCACCGCGTCCATGATCGGGGCGAACCGGGCGATCGCCCCACAGCGCAGGTAGTCCCCGTACGAGAAGCCGCCGGGCAGCACGACCGCGTCGATCATGGGCAGCCGCTTGTCGGCGTGCCACAGCCGGACCGCCTCGGCGCCGGCGATGCGCACCGCGCGGGACGCGTCGGTGTCGTCCAGCGACCCGGGGAAGGTGACGACTCCGATCCTCACGACGGCTCCCCCGCGCCGTTGACGGCCGGAACGGGCTCCCCCGAACCCTCCGGCGACTCCAGATGGATCTCAAAGTCCTCGATGACGGGGTTGGCCAGCAACTTGTCGGCGATCTCCCGGGCCCGGTCCAGGTCCGGCTCGCCGGCGAACTCGATCTCCACTCGACGACCGATGCGGACCGAGGTAACGTCGGTCACACCGAGGCGCGGCAGCGCGTTGGCGACCGCCTGGCCCTGCGGGTCGAGGATTTCGGGCTTGAGCATGACGTCTACGACGACGCGAGCCACTGAAGGTACTCCCGCTCTGTGATTCCGGTGCATGTCGCGCACCGCCCCTGACGCGACAGTTGACGCCCGCCGCGCCGGCACTGGCGCAACGGTCCAAGCGCGGCCCAGACTACCGGGCGAACGGCGGGATCCGGCCGTTGGGTCGATGGCCGGGCTGGCCGGGTACCCCGCCGACCAGCGGAACTGCGGAGCTTCCCCGCCGAAACGGCACCGGCAAGTATCGGACAGGCGAC
Source organism: Rhizomonospora bruguierae (assembly GCF_018397995.1). Classification (GTDB taxonomy): domain Bacteria; phylum Actinomycetota; class Actinomycetes; order Mycobacteriales; family Micromonosporaceae; genus Rhizomonospora; species Rhizomonospora bruguierae. Next base: position 14,902 of record NZ_BBQH01000083.1, on the reverse strand, counting down.
ACTCCGTTGACATCGGATACGGGTGATCGAATCCGGTAAGGCGCGCCGGATCGGCCGGGCCGCCGCTCCCCCGGATGGTCGGCATCCACCATCAAACCGCACAAATGGGCGACTCGGCATCCACTACGGCGCGTCGCGCGGCCACTTACGCTCGGTCCATGCTGGTGGTCACGACCGACGAGCTGCCCGGGTACCTGATCCGCCGGGTGGTCGGCCAGGTGATCGGCATCTGCGCCCGGACCTACAACCCGTTCACCGAGGGCGTCCGCACCCTCTGGGGCGACCCGAACCCCGCCATCGCCGAGGTCCTGGCCCGCTGGCGCCAGGAGGCGGTGGACAACATGATCACCGGCGCCCAGAAGAAGGGCGCCAACGCGGTGGTCGCCATGCGGTTCGACCACCGCGAGGTCACCACCGCCTGGGTGGAGATCTGCGCCTACGGCACCGCCGTGGTCATCGCCGACCGGGCCGCGGTCGAGCGGGAGGAGCAGGACCGGCACCGCGAGCAGGAGCGCCGGGACCGGGAACGCCAGGAGCACGAGCGCCGGGAGCGCGAACGCGAGCAACCGGCCCTGCCGGCCGCCTGACCGAAGGGACTCAGAGGATCGGGGCCGGGGTGTACGCGGCCGCCTCGGGGTGGGCCGCGACCACCGACGCGACCCGCTGCGCCACGGCGGCCACCTGGGCGGGGGCGGCACCGACGAAGGCGGACCGGTCCGCGACCAGCGCGTCGATCTCCGGGCGGGTCAGGCCGAGCCGGCCGTCGGCGGCCAGCCGGTCGAACAGGTCGTTCTCGGCGACGCCCTTCTCCCGCATGGCCAGCGCGACGGCCACCGCGTGCTCCTTGATGACCTCGTGCGCGACCTCCCGCCCCACGCCCCGGCGGACCGCCGCCACCAGGATCTTCGTGGTGGCCAGGAACGGCAGGTACCGGTCCAGTTCGCGGCCGATCACCGCGGGGTAGGCGCCGAACTCGTCCAGCACGGTGAGGAACGTCTGGAACAGGCCGTCGGCGGCGAAGAACGCGTCCGGCAGGGCGACCCGGCGCACCACCGAACAGGAGACGTCGCCCTCGTTCCACTGGTCGCCGGCCAGCTCGCCGACCATCGACAGGTACCCCCGGATGACCACGGCCAGGCCGTTGACCCGCTCGCTGGAGCGGGTGTTCATCTTGTGCGGCATCGCGCTGGAGCCCACCTGGCCGGGGCGGAACCCCTCGGTCACGAGTTCCTGGCCGACCATCAGCCGGATCGTGGTGGCCAGCGAGGACGGGGCGGCGGCGGCCTGGGCGAGCGCGGCGACCACGTCGAAGTCCAGCGAGCGGGGGTAGACCTGGCCGACGCTGTCCAGCACCCGCTGGAAGCCCAGGTGCGCGGCGACCCGGCGCTCCAGGTCGGCGACCTTCGCCGGGTCCCCGTCGAACAGGTCGAGCTGGTCGGCGGCGGTGCCGACCGGCCCCTTGACCCCGCGCAGCGGGTACCGGGCGATCAGGTCGGCCAGGCGCTCGTACCCGATGAGCAGTTCCTCGGCGGCGCTGGCGAAGCGCTTGCCGAGCGTGGTGGCCTGGGCCGGCACGTTGTGCGAGCGGCCGGCCATGACCAGCTCGGAGTGCTCGACGGCCAGCCGGGCCAGCCGGGCCAGGGTGGCGACGACCCGGTCCCGGACCAGCTCGAGCGAGGCGCGGATCTGCAGCTGCTCGACGTTCTCGGTGAGGTCGCGGGAGGTCATCCCCTTGTGGACGTGCTCGTGGCCGGCGAGGGCGGAGAACTCCTCGATCCGTGCCTTGACGTCGTGCCGGGTGACCCGCTCGCGCTCGGCGATCGCGGCCAGGTCGACCCGGTCCAGCACCGACTCGTACGCCTCGATGACCCCGTCGGGCACCGGGACGCCGAGGTCGCGCTGGGCGCGCAGCACCGCGAGCCAGAGCCGGCGCTCGGCGCGTACCTTCTCCTCGGGGGACCAGAGGGCGGCCAGCTCGGCGGAGGCGTAGCGGGCGGCGAGCACGTTCGGGATCGGGTTCGGCACGTACCCCATTCTGCCGCCGACCCGCCCGCCGCCCGCGAGCGGATCAGCGCGGCGCCGCGGCCTCGGATGCCGCGGGCTCTCCCGTGGCCTCCGGGTCGGCCGGCGCGGCGGCGGGCGGTTCCGGGGCCGGGGCCGGCTCGATGACCAGCTGGCGCACGTCCCGGCTGGCGAGCATGAACAGCGTTCCGGCCAGCACGATCCCGGCCGCGCCCAGCACCGCCGCCGCGTCGCCGGCCGCCAGCGCGACCGGTCCGGCGACGACCTGGCCGAGCGGGATCGCGATGAACGAGCCGAGCATGTCGTACGAGTAGACCCGGGCCAGCTTGTCGGCGGGGATGTGCCGCTGCATGGTGGTCTCCCAGGCGACCCCGAACTGCTCGACGGCGAGCCCGCCGAGGAACGCCGCCGGCAGCAGCACCACCAACACCGGCGCCTCGGCCAGCGCGACCAGGAACGGCACCCAACCCAGCATGCAGGCGCAGCCGACGAACAGCAGCCGGCGGATCCGCAGCCGCATCGCCACCAGCGCGCCGACCAGCATGCCGGCGGTCTGCCCGGCGAGCACCACGCCCCAGGCGCCGCGGCCGATCGAGGCGTCCGCCAGGGACGGCCCGACCACGCCCACCGCGCCGACCCAGGCGGCGTTCATGAAGGTGAAGGCCACCACAACCACCCAGAGCCAGGTCCGGGAGCGGAATTCGGTCCAGCCCACGCGCAGTTCGCCGAGCGGGTTGCCCCGGGCGCGGGGGCGCTCGGCCGGGGCGGTCAGCCGGATCCGGGCGAACAGCGCGGCGCCGAGGGCGAACGTGGCCGCGTCCGCGGCCAGACCCCAGCCGGGTCCGACCGCCGCCACCAGGATGCCGCCGAGCGAGGCACCGCCGATCATCGCGCCGTTGATCCCGAACCGGTTGAGCGCGTTCGCCTGCTGGAGCAGGCCCGCCGGCAGCGTCTGCGGGATCAGCGCGGACGCGGCGGGCAGTTCGAACGCGGTGACGATGCCGTTGACCGCCCCGAGCGCCATCAGCGTCCCGATGCTCGCCGTGTGGGTGAGCACCAGCGTCGCCACGGCACCCTGGGTGACGGCCGCCATCACACCGGTCAGCAGGATCACCCGGTGGCGGGGCAACCGGTCCGCGATGACCCCGCCGTAGAGCAGGAACAGCACGTTGCACAGGGACCGGGCGCCGACCACCAGGCCCAGGTCCCGGACCGAGCCGGTGAGGTCCAGGACGGCGAAGGCGAGCGCGATCGGCGCCACGCCGTTGCCGAGCCGGGTGACGAAGGTGCCGATGGCGAGGTTGCGGAACGGTGCGTGGCGCAGCGGGGCGAAGGTGTCGCTCATGCTCCGGTCTCCATTCGGAAGGCGACGATGGTGGCGCTGACGTGGGCGGTGCCTTGGGTGCGCGGCGGCCGGGCCGCCCGGTGCAGGTCGAGGGCGGCGTCCTGGACCCGCTCGCGGAACCGCTCCCAGGCGGCCTGCTCGACCCACAGTTCGGCGTCGGCGAGGATGGATCCGGGGGCGAACCGTTCCCGCTCGGCGCGGCGGCGCAGCTCGGCCGCCACGGCGGCGATCATCATGCGCCGTCCCGCTTCGCTCGCGTCGGTCGGGGAGTGCGGCGCCCGGACACGGACGGGCCCCTGCTCCACCCGGTACCGGTAGCGCTTGGCGACGCCGCCCCGGATCTGCTCCTCGCCGGCGATCTCGATGACCCCGTGGGCGAGGAGTTGGCGCAGGTGGTAGCTGGCGTTGGCGTGCGTCAGGTCCAGCTCGCGCGCCACCTCGGCGGCGGTCATCGCGGCCCCGGTCAGCAGGGACAGGATGCGTATCCGGATCGGGTGCGCGAGCATCCGCAGCTGGCCGGTGGCGTCCGCCAGCTCATCTCCCAAAGACATGTTGGGGAGCTTAGGGGCGCGTCGCCCCCACTGTCAAAGAGTTATTGGGGAGTTGGGTGCCACGGGTCGCGCCTCAGCGCTCCAGGATCGCCACCACGCCCTGCCCGCCGGCGGCGCAGATGGAGATGAGCCCGCGCCCCGACCCCTTCTCGTTCAGGAGCTTGGCGAGCGTGGCGACGATCCGGCCGCCGGTCGCCGCGAACGGGTGCCCGGCGGCCAGCGACGAGCCGGTGACGTTCAGCTTCACCGAGTCGATCGAGCCGAGCGGGCCGGCCAGGCCCAGCCGGTCCGCGCAGAACTCGGGCGACTCCCAGGCCGCCAGCGTCGCCAGCACCTGCGACGCGAACGCCTCGTGGATCTCGTAGTAGTCGAAGTCCGCCAGCGTCAGCCCGCGCCGGGCCAGCAGCCGGGGCACCGCGTACGCGGGCGCCATCAACAGCCCCTCGTCGCCGTGCACGAAGTCGACGGCGGCGGTCTGGGCGTCCACGAACCAGGCCAGCACCGGCAGGTTGCGCTCCGCCGCCCACTCCTCGGAGGCGAGCAGCACCACGGAGGCACCGTCGGTCAGCGGGGTGGAGTTGCCGGCCGTCATCGTGGCCCGCTCGGCGTCCGGCCCGCGGGTCCCGTACACCGGCTTGAGCTCGGCCAGCTTCGACAGCGACGTGTCCGGGCGCAGGTTCTGGTCCCGGGCCAGCCCCAGGTAGGGGGTCATCAGGTCGTCGAAGAAGCCGCGCTCGTACGCCGCGGCCAGCCGCTGGTGGGACCGCAGGGCCAACTCGTCCTGCGCCGCCCGGTCGATGCCCCACCGCACGGCGGTACGGGCGGCGTGCTCCCCCATCGACAGCCCCGTGCGCGGCTCGGCGTTGCGCGGCAGTTCCGGCCGGAACGGCTGGGTCGGGCGCAGCCTCGCGGCCGCGCGCAGACGGGCACCCAGCGAGCGGGCCGAGTTGATCTCCAGCAGGGTGCGGCGCAGCTCCTCGTTCAGCGCGAGCGGAGCGTCCGACGTGGTGTCCACGCCGCCGGCGATCCCGGCGTCCAGCTGACCCAGTGCGATCTTGTTGGCGACCAGGATCGCCGCCTCCAGCCCGGTGCCGCACGCCTGCTGGACGTCGTACGCGGGGGTATGCGGGTCGAGCCGGGAGCCGAGCACCACCTCGCGGGTCAGGTTGAAGTCCCGCGCGTGCTTGAGCACCGCGCCCGCGGCCACCTCGCCGAGCCGCTCGCCGGCCAGCCCGTACCGGGCGACCAGCCCGTCCAGGGCGGCGGTCAGCATGTCCTGGTTGGACGCCCGGGCGTACCGGCCGTTGGAGCGGGCGAACGGGATGCGGTTGCCCCCGACGATGGCGACGCGGCGCACGGCTTCCTCCCGATGTGTTGCCACTAACCTACTCGCGAGTAGGCTACTCGCATGGCCGACAGGTACGCGAGCTTCGCCCATTCCGGGATCGGCAAGGCCGTGGTCAAGCGGCTCGGGCTGCCGAATCCGCCCCGCCTGCGCCGGTACCGCCCCGGCCAGCCGCTCGTCGAGGCGCCCGTGCTGGTCGACGGCGCCCCGCACGGTCGGCTGGCCGACCCGGTCCGCGAGCTGCTGACCGCCGCCGGGGTCCCGCTCGGCGACGAGGCGCCGCTCGGCGGGCTGGTCTTCGACGCCACCGGCATCGTCGACTCCACCGGCCTGCGCGCCCTGTACGACTTCTTCCACCCGCGGGCCCGCGCGCTGCGGCCCAGCGGTCGGGTCGTGGTCCTCGGCACCCCGCCCGAGAGCTGCGAGAACCCGCGCGAGGCGACCGCGCAGCGCGCCCTGGAGGGCCTGACCCGCAGCATCGGCAAGGAGTTCGGCCGCGGCGCCACCGCCCAACTCGGGTACGTCACCCCGGGCGCCGAGGCCGGCATCGAGTCCACCCTGCGGTTCCTGCTCTCGGCCCGCTCGGCGTACGTCTCCGGCCAGGTCATCCGCATCGGACCGGGCGAGGTCACGCCGCCGGAGGACTGGGAGCGGCCGCTGGCCGGCAGGGTCGCCCTGGTCACCGGCGCCGCCCGCGGCATCGGGGCGGCCATCGCCCAAGTCCTGGCCCGCGACGGCGCGCGCGTCATCGCCCTCGACGTGCCCGCCGCCGGGGAGTCGCTCGCCGAGGTCGCCAACGACATCAAGGGCGAGACCCTCCAACTGGACCTGACCGCCGGCGACGCGCCCGCCCGGCTGGCCGAGTACCTGCGCACCCGGCACGGCGGCGTGGACGTGGTGGTGCACAACGCCGGCATCACCCGGGACAAGACCATCGGCCGGATGGACCCCGATCGCTGGGATCGGGTGCTCGACGTGAACCTGTCCAGCCAGGAGCGGATCAACGACGAACTGGTCGACCGGGGCCTGATCCGCACCGGTGGCCGGATCGTCGGGGTGGCCTCCATCGCGGGCATCGCCGGCAACCGCGGCCAGACCAACTACGCCACCAGCAAGGCCGGCGTGATCGGCCTGGTCCGGTCGATGGCGCCGCTGCTCGCCGACCGGAACATCACCGTCAACGCCGTGGCGCCCGGGTTCATCGAGACCAGGATGACCGCGAAGATGCCGCTCGCGCTGCGCGAGGCCGGCCGCCGCATGAACAGCCTGGCGCAGGGCGGCCGGCCGGTGGACGTGGCCGAGACCATTGCCTGGTTCGCCTCACCCGGCTCTGGCGGCGTCACCGGCAACGTGGTGCGGGTCTGCGGCCAGAGCCTGCTGGGGGCCTGACATGTCGGTCTACCGGCACGCCGTCATCGGCATGCTCCCGCTGCGCCGCCCGTCATCGCTGCCGGCGGCCACCCTGACCCGGGAGGGCGTGACCGTCGACCGGGCGCACCTGGCCGAGTACGACCGGGTGTGCGGCTTCGGGCTGACCGATGCCCTACCCGCCACCTACCCGCACGTGCTCGCGTTCCCGCTCGCCATGCGCATGATGGCCGCGCCGAGCTTCCCGTTCCCGGTCATCGGCCTGGTCCACGTCGCGAACCGGATCACCGTCCGTCGCCCGATCGACGCCGGCGAGCGGCTGGACCTCGCCGTCCGCGCCGCCGATCTGCGCCCCCACGACCGGGGTCACCAGTTCGACATCGTCGCCACGGCCAGCGTGGCGGGGGAGGTCGTCTGGGCGGGCGTCTCCACGTACCTGCGCCGCTCGGGCGGCCCGGGCGGCTCTCGCACCTCGGCCGACCGCCCGACCCCGCCACCCGGCTCCGCCGTCTGGCGCCCGACCCGGCGCGTCGGTACGGACTACGCCCGCGTCTCCGGCGACCACAACCCGATCCACACCTCGCGGCTCGGCGCCCGGCTCTTCGGCTTCCCCCGCCCGATCGCCCACGGCATGTGGAGCAAGGCCCGCTGCCTCGCGGCGCTGGCCGGCCGCCTCCCGGCGGCGTACACGGTGGACGTCGCGTTCAAGCTCCCGGTGTTCCTGCCCGGCACGGTTTCGTTCGGGTGGAACGGCACCGGGTTCACGCTGCACGACGCCCGCTCCGGCAGGCCCCACCTGACCGGCTCGATCACGTAGGCGCCTGATACCACCGGCGGCACCGCCTCCGGTCGCTGTCGCGTCAGGGCTGGTCGGGGCGCCAGACGGAGCCGGCGAGCAGTTGGGCGGCGCCCAGCCAGGCGATGTTCATCATCCGGGCGGCGGTCCTGTCCGGGTCGGCCGCCGGGTCGCTGGCCAGTCGGTCCGCCATCGACTCCGCCGCGCCGACCAGCGCGTACGCCACCGCCGTGAGGTCGTTCGGGCGCACGGGGCGGCCGTCGACGGGCACCGCACGGCCGAGCATGCCGGTGACGATCTCGATGATGCGGGCGCGCATCTCGGCCAGGGCGCCGGCGGCCCGGGAACGGCCGCGGGCCTGCCGGAAGAGGACGACCCAGCCGTCGCGGTTCTGCCCGACGTAGCGGAAGAACGCCCGCAGGCCACGCCACATCTGCTCGTCCGGTGGCAGGTCGGGGCGCACCACGGCGACCAGCGCCTCCATGATCCGGGTGCCCTCGCGGTGCAGGCAGGCCAGGAACAGTTCGTCCTTGGTGCCGAGGTAGGCGTACACCATGGGCTTGGAGATGCCGGCGTCCTCGGCGATCTCGTCCATGCTCGCGGCGTGGAAGCCGCGGCGGGCGAAGACGCGGACCGCGGCGTCGAGCATCTGCCGCTCGCGCACGGCGCGGGGGAGGCGCTTGAAACTGGGTGCCGGACCGGCTGCTGCCGCCATGGTTGCGAGCATACCTACTCACGCGTAAGGTTACGCGCGAGTAAGTTGACAGCAGTACGTGGGGAGTGAGCGATGACCGAATTCGACCCGGCCACCTTCGCGTCGGTGGGGCCCCAGCAGTTCGCCAAGCTGGTAAAGACGACACCGGACGCCCAGATCAAGGAGGTCATGTCCGGCGACCTGCGCGAGCGGATCCTGGACACGGTGTTCGACCGGATGCCGTCGCTGTTCCGGCCGGACCGGGCGGGGTCGACCAACGCCGTGGTGCACTGGACCATCACCGGTCGCGCGGACGGCGGTTCGGACACCTACGAGGTGGTCGTCGCGGACGGCACCTGCACCACCCGCAAGCCCCCGCAGGACGAGCCCCGGCTCACGCTGACCATGGGCCCGGTCGAGTTCCTGAAGGTGATCAGCGGCGACGGCAACCCGGTGATGATGTTCATGACCGGCAAGCTCAAGGCCAAGGGCGACCTGGGCCTGGCCGCGAACATCGCCAACCTGTTCGACATGCCGAAGGCCTGACGCCGCCATGCCGGAGTTCTCCCTCGACCTGTCCGAGGAGCAACGCGACCTGCGGGAGTGGGTACACGGCTTCGCCGCCGACACGGTGCGCCCCGCCGCGGCGGAGTGGGACGAGCGCGAGGAGACGCCCTGGCCGCTGATCCAGGAGGCGGCGAAGATCGGGCTGTACGGCTTCGAGTTCCTCGCCAACTGCTGGGCCGACCCGACGGGCCTGTCGATGCCGCTGGTGAACGAGGAACTGTTCTGGGGCGACGCCGGCATCGCGATGTCCATCTTTGGCACCTCGCTGGCGGTCGCCGCGATCTACGGCTCGGGCCAGCCGGAGCAGCTGGTGGAGTGGGTGCCCCAGTGCTTCGGTGACGCGTCCACGCCGAAGGTGGGCGCGTTCTGCAGCACCGAACCGGAGGCCGGCTCGGACGTGGGCGCCATGCGCACCCGCGCCGTGTACGACGAGGCGACGGACGAGTGGGTCCTCAACGGCCAGAAGGCGTACGCGACCAACGGCGGCATCGCCGACGTGCACGTCGTCACGGCCGTGGTCGACCCGGAACTGGGCTCCCGGGGGCAGGCCGCCTTCGTGGTGCCGCCCGGCACACCCGGCCTCGTCGGTACCAGGAAGTTGAAGAAGTTGGGCCTGCGCGCCTCGCACACCGCGGACGTGTTTCTGGACGACGTCCGCGTGCCGGGACGCTGCCTGCTCGGCGGCCGGGAGGCCCTGCTCGCGCGCCTGGACCGGGCACGGCAGGGGCGGAAGGCGGCCGGGCAGGCGGCGATGCGCACGTTCGAGCTGACCCGGCCGACGGTCGGGGCGCAGGCGCTGGGCATCGCGCGGGCGGCGTACGAGTACGCCCTGGAGTACGCCAAGGGACGCGAGCAGTTCGGCCGGCCGATCATCGCCAACCAGGCGATCGCCTTCGCGCTGGCCGACATGCGGATGGAGATCGACGCCGCCCGGCTGCTGGTCTGGCGGGCCGCCTGGATGGGGCGCAACAACCGGCCGTTCGCGGCCGGCGAGGGCTCCATGTCCAAGCTGAAGGCCGGCGAGGTGGCGGTGGCGGTGACCGAGAAGGCGGTGCAGATTCTCGGCGGTGCCGGGTTCCTGCGGGAGCACCCGGTGGAGCGCTGGTACCGGGACGCCAAGATCTACACCATCTTCGAGGGGACCTCCGAGATCCAACGCCTGGTCGTGTCCCGGGCCATCTCCGGAATGCCGATCCGGTGAGCCCCGCGACGCCGTAGCGGGCTCCCGAGCGCCGGGAGCCCGCGCGGCTTTCGTGGTGGTCCGCCGCCCGCGCCCGGAATGACTCTCAGCCCTGGTTGACCGTCGCGCTCACCGTGATGCTCTTGGTGATCCGGGGCATCTCGCCGGCGGTCGCCAGCATGAAGGTGTGCTGCTGCTTGTCGCCGGCCGACCCGGAACAGGGGAACGGCAGCGTCGCGGTGCCCTTGGCCATCGGGTAGGTGTCGAAGATCCCCGGCCCGTCGATCGAGATCGTCACGGTGGAGGCGCCGGTGACCTTCCACTCGACCGTCACCTGCCGGCCCGCCGGATTCTCGGCGCCGGGGCAGACCGGCGGCGTCGCGACCCGGAAGTAGACGATCGCCGGCCCGGCGGGCTGCTGGCCGGCGGGCGGGCGCGGGGTGCCGCTCTTGGTCTTGGCGGCGGTCGCCGCGGGCGTGGGATCCGGCGCGGTCGGGGCCGGGGTCGTCGGCGCCGGAGTGACCGGCGGCGCCGGCACGGCCGCGGAGGACGGTTCGTCACCGCCGCCGCAGCCGGCCAGCGCGAGAGCCGCCACCGTGGCGGCCGACAGCAGGATCACTCGTCTCGGGGACTGGCGAGTCATCGGGTTCCCTCTCGGCCGGCGCGGTGTCCCCTCACACGGTAGGAACGCGGCCCGCCGCGCGCGCTCCCCTGTTCGTGCCACGCGGACCGGACGACGGCTCGCCCACCGGGTACCGCCCGCCGCCCGGGCTACCCGGGCAGGCCCACCTCGCCCCGCACGGCGGAGAGCGCGATGTCCGAACGGTGCTGCGCACCGGTCAACTCCACCCCGGTGAGCAGCGCGTACGCGGCGTCCCGGGCGGCGGCCAGGTCCGGACCGGTGGCCGTGGCGCACAGCACCCGCCCACCGGACGAGACGACCGCATCATCGGCCGGGCGGCGCGCGGTACCGGCGTGGATGATCCCGGGGCGCTCGGCGCCGACGATCACGTCCCCGGTGCGCGCCGTCTCCGGGTACCCCTGGCTGGCCAGCACGACCGTGACCGCCGAACCGGGGCGCCAGCGCAGCGGCGGGTGGGCACCCAGGGTGCCGGTGGCGGCGGCGTGCAGGAGCCCGGCCAGCGGCGTCTCCAGCAGCGCCAGCACGACCTGGGTCTCCGGGTCCCCGAAGCGCGCGTTGAACTCGACCACCCGGGGGCCGGCCGCGGTCATCGCCAACCCGATGTAGAGCAGGCCCGCGAACGGGGTGCCCCGGCGGCGCATCTCCGCGAGCGTGGGGTGCGCGACGCTCGCCATCACCTCGTCCACCAGCCCCGGCGGCGCCCACGGCAGCGGCGCGTAGGCGCCCATGCCGCCGGTGTTCGGGCCGGTGTCGCCGTCACCGGCGCGCTTGAAGTCCTGCGCCGGCAGCAGCGGCACCGCCGCCTCGCCGTCGGTCACCACGAACAGCGACACCTCGGGCCCGGCCAGGTACTCCTCGATCACCACCCGCCCGCAGGCGGCGGCGTGCGCGCGCGCTTCGGCCAGGTCCCCGGTCACCACGACGCCCTTGCCGGCGGCCAGGCCGTCGTCCTTAACCACGTACGGCGGGCCGAACTCGGCCAGCGCCCGGTCCGACTCCACCGGCGTCGCGCAGGTGTACGAGCGGGCGGTGGGCACCCCGGCGGCGGCCATCACGTCCTTGGCGAACGCCTTCGAGCCCTCCAGCCGCGCCGCCTGCGCCGAGGGTCCGAAGCAGGCGATGCCCTTGGCCCGCACGGCGTCCGCGACGCCCGCCACCAGCGGCGCCTCCGGGCCGATGACGACCAGGTCGGCACCGGCCTCCACGGCCAGCGCGGCGACCGACGCCGGGTCGGTGGGCACGACCTCGCGCAGGTCGGCGATGGCGGCCATGCCGGGGTTGCCCGGGGCGGCGATCAGCTGGGTGACGGCGGGGTCCGCGGCCAGGCCGAGCGCGAGCGCATGCTCCCGCCCCCCGGTGCCGACTAGAAGTACGCGCACGAGCGCCCAGGCTACCCTGTGGACATCCATCCACAGGGTGTGGATAACCGCGTCCCAGCCCTTGGGTCAGCCGCCGAGCAGGTCGTGCCGGACCACGTTCTCCTCGCGCCCCGGCCCGACGCCGATCACGCTCACCCGGGTGCCGCACAGCTGCTCGATCCGCTCCACGTACCGCTGCGCCGCGGCCGGCAACTCCTCGAACGAGCGAACCTTGCCGATGTCCTCCCACCAGCCGTCCAGCTCCTCGTACACCGGGCGGGCGTGGTGGAACGCCGTCTGGCTCATCGGCATGTCGTCGACCCGGCGCCCGTCGATCTCGTACGCCACGCAGATCGGCACCTTCTCGAAGCCGCTCAGCACGTCCAGCTTGGTGACCACCAGGTCGGTGATCCCGTTCAGCCGGGCCGCGTACCGGGCCACCACCGCGTCGAACCAGCCGCAGCGCCGCTCCCGGCCGGTGGTCACGCCGTACTCTCCGCCGATCTTGCGCAGATGCTGCCCCGCGTCGTCGAACAGCTCGGTCGGGAACGGGCCGGAACCGACCCGGGTCGTGTACGCCTTGCTGACCCCGATCACCCGCGTGATGCTCGTCGGCGGCACCCCGGTACCCACGCAGGCGCCGCCCGAGGTCGGGTTGGACGAGGTGACGAACGGATACGTCCCGTGGTCCATGTCCAGCATGGTGGCCTGGGCGCCCTCCATCAGGACCGTCTCGCCCCGGTCCAGCGCGTCCCACAGCATCGCCCGGGTCTCGGCGATGTACGGGCGCAGCCGCTCCGCGTACTCCAGGTACTCGGCCACCACCGCGTCCACGTCCAGCGCCTTGCGGTTGTAGACCTTGAACAGCATCTGGTTCTTCTCGCGGAGCACCAGCTCCAGCTTCTGGCGCAGGATCCCCGGGTCGAGCAGGTCCTGGACCCGGATGCCCATGCGGGCCACCTTGTCCCCGTACGCCGGGCCGATGCCGCGCCCGGTGGTGCCGATCCGGGCCGAGCCGAGGTAGCGCTCGACCACCCGGTCCAGCGCCCGATGGTGCGGCATGATCAGGTGCGCGTCCCCCGAGATCCGCAGGCGGGACGTGTCCACGCCGCGCTCGTTCAGCCCGTCGATCTCGGCGAGCAGCACCTTCGGGTCCACCACCACGCCATTGCCGATCACGATCATCGCGGTGGGCGACAGCGCGCCCGAGGGCATCAGGTGCAGGGCGTACTTCTGCCCGTCCGGCGTGATCACCGTGTGCCCGGCGTTGTTCCCGCCCGAGTACCGGACCACGTAGTCGACCCGCTCCCCCAACAGGTCGGTAACCTTGCCCTTGCCCTCATCGCCCCACTGGGCGCCAAGGAGCACGATCGCTGGCATCTCCATCCCGCCTTAACTGGGGGCTCAGGTGCCCGGTGGCGACCAGTTGGCGAGCCCGAGGTGTCAGGCTAACAAGACCGCGAACGCGGACAGGAACGTGGCGGGAGGCCCGGCCGGTGTACGACGTGGTACTTCTCACCCTGGACGGCTCCGGCACACCCGGCTGCCGGCCCCGGGTACCGGTACTGGCTTGCGCGGACGCGCTGACCGCCGCCGGCGCGCGGGTGGAGACGGTCACCGCCGACTCGGACGCGGCCATCGACGAGGTCATCGCCCGCTTCGACGCACCGCCGCGCCCGGACGGCCTGACCTGGCCGGACGCCGACGGCGAGGCCCGGCTGGTCGTCGCCGCGGCCGCCGACGGCCAGGTGCGCGCCGTCGTCCGCCGCCTGGTCCGCCGGTACGCGCCGCCGCCCAGCCGCCGCCCGGCCGACCTGCCATCCGCGCGGACCGTGCCGGACCTGCCACCCATCGGCGTCCTCCCGCTGGACCCCGCCAACGCCGCTCCCGTCGCCGGGCTGGCGACCCAGTTGGGGCTGCCGCGGAGGCCGGAGGAGGTCGCGGCGGCCGTGCTCGGCGGCACGGTGCGCCGGCTCGACCTGCTCCGCAACGACGCCGGCTCGGTCACCCTGGACGGTGCCCTCGTCGGCGGCACCGACGAGGGCGGCCAGGCCGTACCCTGGCGGGCCCGGGTGGAGGTGGACGGCAAGGTGCTCAGCGCCGGGGAGGACCCGATCGTGGCGTGCGTCGTGGCGAACGCGGGCGGGTACATCGGTGGCGCCGGGATGCCGCTGCTCACCTCCGCCGATCCCGCCGACGGCCGGGTCGAGGTCGCCGTGGCGGTCCCGGTGGCGCGACGATCACTGCTGGTCCGGAAGAAGGTCGCCATGCAGGTGCGCCGGGCCGGCGGCCGGGCCGTCGCGATCGTGCCCCGGGACGGCGAGGTGCCCATCCTGGACGACGGCGTCGCCGGGTCGATGAGCCGGAAAAGATCGTGGTGGACGGAGCCCGGAGCGTGGGCGGTATACGTGGGATGAGCGGCTGTGCAATGGTGCTAGCAGGCCCACAGCTCAATCTTTAGGGGGAGGAGGACGCCGTGGAGGACCCGTACGCCGACCGCGTCTACGTGCCCGGCAGCGGGGCACCGTCGGCGGACGAACCGTTCTGGCCGCCGGAGGATCTCGACCCGCCACCGCTGGGTAAGGCCTCCGTGCCCGGATCGCCAGCGCGCCCGGCATCCCCCGGCGCGAACACTCCCGGCGAGGACCGCACCCTCTACGTGGTCGGCGGCCCCACCACCCCGCCCGCGGGCGGGGCCAACGTCCAGCCGGGTGCGCCCGCCGAGCCGGCGAACCCGGTGCGCGGGGACCGCCCGCAGGCATGGCCGACGGTCACGCCCCGCGGGCCGAACGGCCAAGCCGGCCCAGACGGTGGCCCTGCTGGTGGCCCCGCCGGCGGCCCCGCTGCCCCCATGCCGGGGCAGCCGGTCGCCGCGCCGGGCCAGCCGCCCGCGCCGGGCCAGCCCCCTCTCGGAGCACCCGGCCGACCGCCCGTCGGGGCCCCGGGCCAACCGCCGGTCGGCCCGGCGGGCTTGCCGCCGTTCGGCCCGGCGGGGCAACCGGCAGTCGGCCCGGCGGGCTACCCGCCTGCCGG
>NZ_BBQH01000082.1 GCF_018397995.1 Rhizomonospora bruguierae | reverse complement strand
GCCGGAGGAGCTCGCGATCGTCCACAAGCTGCGCAAGGTGCTGCATTCGCTGGACTCGCAGGCCGCCCTGGATCTGCTGCTGGACCGCCTGAAGCAGACCCGGACGAACATCGAGTTCCTGATGAACATCGCGAAGACGACGCCCGGCGAGTAACCGGGTACGGCTCGCTGTCAAGGGGCGCGGCACGGATCGCACACGCGGTCCGTTCCGCGCCCCCTTGTCGTATCGACGATGAGGCATAAGCGTGTCATGCGCGATTTGCACCCCTTCCGCCGCCCGATACCGTGTGCGACATTCTGCTGACCGGCTGAAGTGGACAGCGCGCGGAGGTGCAGATTGACGGCGGTACCGGGCTACCGGCAGCAACCACCCGTCGAGTGGGACCCGACCACACCGGTCGACCCGGCCGAGGCCGAGGAGTTCCTCCGCCGCTGCCACGCCGAGAACCCGCACTTCGGCCCGGTCGAGCCGCGGCTGGCCGACGTCCGCGCCCGGATCGCCGCGACCGGCACCTACGACCACACGCCCGCCGAACTGACCTACGGCGCGAAGCTCGCCTGGCGCAACTCCAGCCGGTGCATCGGCCGCCTCTACTGGCAGAGCCTCACCGTCCTGGACCGGCGCCACGTGCGGGGCAGCGCCCAGATCTTCTCGCTGCTCGTCCAGCACCTGACGACCGCGGCCGGCGAGGCGCGTCCCGGCCGCGCAGCGGTGCCGATCCGCCCGGTCATCTCCGTGTTCGCGCCGGCGGTGCCGGGTCGGCCGTACGCGCGGATCTGGAACGAGCAGCTCATCCGGTACGCGGGGTACCGCACCGGCGACGGGCGGGTGGTCGGCGACCCGCGGTACGTGGAGTTCACCGAGTCCATGCGCGACCTGGGCTGGCGCGGCAAGGGCGAGGCGTTCGACGTGCTGCCGCTGGCGATCGAGACGCCCGAGGAGGGCGTCCGCCTGTACGACCTGCCGGAGCACGCGGTGCTGGAGGTGCCGCTGGCACACCCGGAACACGACGGCTTCGCCGAGCTGGGCCTGCGCTGGCACGCGGTACCGGCGATCGCCAACATGCGGCTGTCGATCGGCGGGATCGACTACCCGCTGGCGCCGTTCAACGGCTGGTACATGGGTACCGAGATCGGCGCGCGCAACCTCGCCGACGCGGACCGGTACAACCTGCTGCCGGTCGTGGCGCGGCTGTTCGGCCTGGACACCTCGCACGAGGAAAGCCTGTGGCGGGACCGGGCGCTGGTCGAGGTGAACCGCGCGGTGCTGTGGTCGTTCGACCGCGCCGGCGTGCGGATCAGCGACCACCACACGGAGTCCCGGCGGTTCCTCAAGCACGTCGAGCGGGAGGAGCGGTACGGGCGCCGGGTGCCCGCCGACTGGACGTGGATCGTCCCGCCCGTCTCCGGCGGCCTCACCCCGGTCTTCCACCGGTACTACGACGAGATGGACCTGCGGCCGAACTTCCTCCTGGACGCGGAGGCCCTGGAGCTGGGCCGGACGGGTCGCCCCGCCCCGACCCGGGAATGACGCCCGGGGGGCGCGACGTTGCAGACGGCGGTTCACTACACTGGTACACCGCACAGGTTCCGGTTCACGTCCCCGAGCCCGGGGGCGACCCGGCGACCGGCCCGAGAGAGGATCAGCGGCCCCATGAAGTCTGGCATCCACCCGGAGTACGTCGTCACCGAGGTGACGTGCGCCTGCGGTCACACCTTCACCACCCGCAGCACCGCCAAGAACGGCGTCATCCACGCCGAGACGTGCAGCGAGTGCCACCCGTTCTACACCGGCAAGCAGCGCGTGCTCGACACCGCCGGCCGGGTCGCCAAGTTCCAGCAGAAGTACGCCAAGGCGCAGGCCCGCAAGTCCGGCAACAAGTAGCTTCACCGACGGCGCCCGACCCGGCCACCCCGGCCGCGCGGCGGGCGCCGTTCGCATGTTCACGCACCGCCGGCACACCCCTGGAGGATCGATGAGCGCCGAGACCATGGAGGGCTCCGGCCGCCTCGCGGCGCTGCTCGACGAGTACGCCGAGCTGGAGCGGCGACTGGCGGACCCGGCCATCCACGCCGATCAGGCGGCCGCCCGCCGGGTCGGCCGCCGGTTCGCCGAGCTGACCCCGATCCACAAGGCCAGCGCCGAACTGAACCAGGCCCGCGCCGACCTGGTCGCCGCGCGTGAACTGGCCGCCGAGGAGCCGTCGTTCGCCGCCGAGGCGGAGGGCCTGGCCGCCGCGCTTCCCGCGCTGGAGGAGCGCCTCGCCGAACTGCTCATCCCGCGGGACCCCAACGACGGCAAGGACGTGATCCTGGAGATCAAGGCGGGCGAGGGCGGCGAGGAGTCGGCCCTGTTCGCCGGGGACCTGCTGCGCATGTACTCCCGGTACGCCGAGCGGCACGGCTGGGTGGTCGAGGTGCTGGACGACCAGGAGTCCGACCTGGGCGGGGTCAAGGACGTCGCCGTGGCGATCAAGACCCGGGGGGTGCCCGAGGGCGGCAACGGCGTCTGGTCCCGCCTGAAGTGGGAGGGCGGCGTGCACCGGGTCCAGCGGGTGCCGGTGACCGAGTCACAGGGGCGCATCCACACCTCGGCGGCGGGCGTGCTGGTCACCCCGGAGGCCGAGGAGACCGAGATCGAGATCGACCCGGGCGACCTGCGGGTGGACGTGTTCCGCTCGTCCGGCCCGGGCGGCCAGTCGGTCAACACCACCGACTCGGCGGTGCGGATCACCCACGTGCCGACCGGGATCGTGGTCTCCTGCCAGAACGAGCGCTCCCAGTTGCAGAACAAGGACCGGGCCATGCGGATGCTGCGCGCCAAGCTCGCCCAGTTGGCCGAGGAGGAGGCCGCCGCGGCCGCCGCCGACGCGCGCAAGGCGCAGGTGCGCACGGTGGACCGGTCCGAGCGGATCCGCACGTACAACTTCCCGCAGAACCGGATCACCGATCACCGGATCGGCTACACCGCGTACAACCTGGACCTGGCGCTCGCCGGCGACCTGGACGGGGTGCTGGACGCGCTGGGCGAGGCCGACCGGCAGGCCCGGCTGAGCGGCGAAACCGAGTTGACCCGGCGCTGAGCCCGGCCCGGAGGGCTCAGCCCCCGTGGCCCCGCGGCCCGGCGCTGAGCCCTCCGTGGCCGCGCCGCCCCCGGCGCTGAGCTCCCGCCGCCCCGGCGCTGAGCACGCGGGCCGCGCCGCCCGGGCGCGGGTGCCGTCGGGACACGGCCCTCCGGTGGTGCGTCGCCATGCGGCACGCTCCATGATGGTGAGCGTGTCCCACTCGGTCGAAAAGTCACCGGTGCCAGGTAAGCCGCCCGCCCGCGCGGGCCAGGCGCTCGGTTGGTCCGCCCGCGTGTTGGCCGCCGCCGGGGTGGACTCGCCCCGGGCGGACGCCGCGCTGCTGGTCGCGCACGTGCTCGGCGTGCCGCGCGGCCGGTTGCTGGTCGCCGGCGACCTCACCGCCGAGCAGGCCGACCGGCTCGCCGCCCTGGTCACCGCCCGCGCCGGCCGGGTCCCGGTGCAGCACCTCACCGGTACCGTCGGCTTCCGGCACCTGGACCTCGCGGTCGGGCCGGGCGTGTTCGTGCCCCGGCCGGAGACCGAGGCGCTGGTCGGCTGGGCGCTGGCCGCGGCCGGCGCGGCGCCCACGGTCGTGGACCTGTGCAGCGGCTCCGGCGCCATCGCGCTCGCCGTCGCCGACGAACTGCCCGGCGCGGTCGTGTACGCCGTCGAGCGTTCGCCCGCGGCGCTGGCCTGGCTGCGCCGCAACGCGGCGGGCACCCGGGTCGCGGTGGTCGGGGGGGACGCCACCGACCCGGGGGTGCTCGCCGATCTGGACGGCCGGGTGGACCTGGTCCTCTGCAACCCGCCGTACGTCCCCGACGCTTCGCCCGTACCCCCGGAAGTGGCCGACCACGACCCGGCGGAGGCGGTGTTCGGCGGCCCGGACGGACTGGCGGTGATCCGCGGCGTGGTGGCCCGGGCCGCGACCCTGCTGCGCCCCGGCGGCGGCCTGGCGATCGAGCACGACGACAGCCACGGGCTCGCCGTTCCCGAACTGCTGCGCGCGGACGGCCGCTACGCGGACGTCACCGACCACCCCGATCTGGCCGGGCGGCCCCGGTTCGCCACCGCGCGCCGGGTGCTGCCGGAGTGAACCGGTGCGCGCGTGGCAGACTGCACGCGTGATGCTCTACGACTGTCGCAACGTCGCCGAGCGTGACCGGGGCATCGCCGCGGCCATCGACGCGGTCAAGTCCGGCGAGCTTGTCGTCATGCCCACCGACACGCTCTACGGCATCGGCGCCGACGCGTTCGTCCCGCACGCGGTACAGGGGCTGCTCAACGCCAAGGGCCGGCAGAACCCGCCGCCGGTGCTGGTCGGCTCCCGGCACACCCTCGACGGCCTGGTCCTCACCCTGCCCCGGGTGGCCCGGGACCTGGTCGAGGCGTTCTGGCCGGGCGCGCTCACGCTCGTCGTGGAGCACGCGCCGACCCTGCGCTGGGATCTCGGCGCCACCGACGGCACGGTCGCCGTCCGGATGCCGCTGCATCCGGTCGCCCTGGAGGTGCTGCGCGAGACCGGCCCGATGGCCGTCTCCTCCGCCAACAAGACCAAGCAGCCGCCGGCCACCACCGCCGACGAGGCCCGCGACCAGCTCGGCTACGCGGTCCGCGTCTACCTGGAGGCCGGACCCACCCCGGAACCGGTACCCAGCACGATCCTGGACGTCACCGGCGCCGTGCCCCGGGTCCTGCGCGACGGCGCCATCCCGATCGAGAAGCTGCTCGAGGTCGCGCCGGACATCATCCCCGCCGGTCAGGAGGGCTGAGTTGCCGCCGTTCACGGTGCTGCACGTGTGCATGGGCAACATCTGCCGGTCCCCGATGGCCGAGCGCCTGCTGGCCGCCGCCATCCGCCAGCGCGTCGCCGCCGTGCCGGCCGGCGCCGCGCCGCCGACGGCGCTCGCCGACGAACTGCTGCACAGTCACAGCGCCGGCACCGGCGGCTGGCACGCCGGCGAGGAGATGAACCCGCCCGCCGCCCGTCAGGTCCGAGCCCGCGGCGGTGCGGACGGCGGCTTCCAGGCCCGCAAGCTGCGGTCCGAGCACATCGACGCCGCCGAACTCATCCTCACCGCCACGTCGGACCAGCAGGAGTACGTCGTCGCCCTGCGTCCCGACGCCGTCGACCGGACCTTCGTGCTCGGCGAGTTCGGCCGGCTGCTGTCCGCGATCGACCCGGCCGCCCTGCCACCCGCGTCCCCGACCCCCGACGCGCTGTACGCCCGCGGCTCGGCGCTGGTCGCCGCCGTGAACGCCGCCCGCGGCGACGAGCCGCCCGAGCCCGCCGACGACCTGGACGACCCGTGGGGCCGCGGCGACCAGTGTTTCAGCCGGGTCGCCGACGAGATCGAGGACACCGTCCGCCCGTTCGCCGCCCTCCTGCTCCCGGACTCCGTCTAGGCGTTCGATCCGCGCGGCCCGTGGCCCGTGGCACGGCGGCGTGGGCGCGGCGGTCGGGCCGCGGGGGCTACGGCTACGCTTGCCGGGCCTGACCGAGGAGGTGTCGGCACTGGCCGCCAAGTTCTCTGCCCCGCGCGCCCGGTATCCCCGCGCGCGGTATCCCCGTGCCACCCACACGGTGGACGTAGGGGTCACGCCGTGACGAGCCCGTGGCGCCGCCTGCTGCGGCCGGGGCTGGTCGCCTCGGCCGTGCTGCTGGTGGCGGGCGCGGCCGTGGGCGGCGTGCTGGCCGGCCTGTCCGGCGCGGCCGGCGTCGCCGCGGGCGTGCTCCTGGTGGCCGCCAGCTACGCCGCGTCCACACTGGTCATGGCGTGGGCGGACGGGCTGGACCGGCGGATGCTGCTGCCGGTGGGCCTGATGACGTACGCGCTGAAGTTCACGCTGATCGGCGTGGTGATGGCGGGCATCGCCGCGAGCGACTGGGCCGGGCTGAAGCCGATGGGCGTGGGGCTGATCGCCGCGGTGCTGGTGTGGATCACCACGCAGGCGTGGTGGACGTGGACCGCGCGGATCCCCTACGTGGACCTGTAGCCGGCGCACCGGTCACCCAGGGGAACCACCGCCCGGCGGTTCGGTAACCGCCGAAGTTCTGCCACTCGGGGAATCCGTAGCTCAGATCGGGTGATTGTCCGCTATTCGTCCCTGCACGACGGAGGCAAAGGGGAGTAGCGTGTGCGCACAGACGACTCCATTCTGCCCGATACCCGCGCAGCAGAGCTGCGTGGGGGGTGAGTCTCTGCACCTGAAAGCCGGCTGCTATCTTTCCCCTCGACATGGCCGGTGACCAGAAGCCCCCGCCCCCTCCCGCTGGCGATCCAAACAACACCGCTTGGACCGCACTCGGGTACCTGTTGTCGGGTATGGCGGTGTGGGGGTCCGCTGGCTGGCTCGTGGATCGCTGGTTGCACACCGGTGGGATCACCACCGGGGTGGGGATCGTCGTCGGTGTGGCCGGCGGCATCTACCTGGTGATCAAGCGGTTCGGGGCGTAGGGGTAGAGGAGGAGCAGCGCGGTGATCGAGCAGTTGACCGTCCTGGCCAAGGACGATCTGCCCTTCCCGCCCAGCGTGGAAGACTTCTTCCTGCCCGCGATCTACCCGTGGGGGGAGGCCAACTCCCCGTGGGTCACCAAGTTCACCGTGCTGATCTGGCTCGCGGTCGCGGCCCTGATCGCGTTCTTCCTGCTGGCCTACCGCAAGCCGAAGCTGGTGCCCACCCGCGGGCAGTGGATGGCCGAGTCGGTGTACGGGTTCGCCCGGGACAACGTCGCCAAGGAGATCATCGGGCACGAGGGCGTGCGGTTCGCGCCCTACCTGGCGACGCTGTTCAGCTTCATCCTGCTCACCAACATCTTCGGGATCATCCCGTTCATTCAGATCTCGCCGATGTCGCACATCGCGTTCCCGGCGTTCCTGGCGATCATCTCGTACGTGCTCTACAACGCCGCGGGCATCAAGAAGCACGGGTTCTGGCGCTACCTCAAGTCGCAGACCATGCCGCCGGCACCGAAGGTGCTCTACCCGCTGCTGATCCCGCTGGAGTTCTTCTCCAACCTGGTGCTGCGGCCGTTCACGCTCGCGCTGCGGTTGTTCGCGAACATGTTCGCCGGCCACATCATCCTGCTGGTGTTCACGCTGAGCGGCTTCGTCCTGCTCGCCTCGGACAACTTCTTCATCAAGGCGATGTCGCCGTTCGCCTGGCTGATGGCGATCATCCTGACCCTGTTCGAGCTGCTGGTCGCGGTGCTCCAGGCGTACGTGTTCACCCTGCTGACCGCGGTCTACGTGCAGACCTCGATCGCCACGGACCACTGAGGCCGCGTCGCACTGTGGACCCAGTAGACCCAGCGCCCCAGTAAGTAGTCAGACGTCCGTGTGAGGCGTCCTCACACGCGATAACAGGAGGAATGAAATGACGGATCTCGCCGCGGTCACGGGCAGCCTCGCCGCGATCGGTTACGGCCTGGCCGCCATCGGCCCGGGCATCGGTATCGGGCTCGTCTTCGCCGCGTACATCCAGGCCACCGCCCGCCAGCCGGAGTCGGTCGGTCTGACCCGCACCTACCTCTTCCTGGGCTTCGTCCTGGTCGAGGCGCTCGCGCTGCTGGGCATCGCGTTCGGCTTCGTCTGGGCCAAGTAGGGCCCGCCCGGAAGACCACCGGAGGTTTGCATGGTGAACTACGCCGCCGAGGGCGGGCACAACCCCGTCTTCCCCATCTGGCAGGAGATGGTGATCGGCCTCATCGCCTTCGCCGTCCTCTGCTTCGTGCTGATGAAGTTCGTCTTCCCGCGGATGGAGCAGACGTTCCAGGCTCGGGTCGAGGCGATCGAGGGCGGGATCAAGCGCGCCGAGGCGGCGCAGGCCGAGGCGAACCAGCTGCTGGAGCAGTACAAGGCGCAGCTGGCCGAGGCACGCACCGAGGCGGCGGGCATCCGGGACCAGGCCCGGGCGGACGCCGAGAGCATCCGGGCGGACGTGCTGGCGAAGGCCCGCGAGGAGTCCGACCGGGTCATCGCGGCCGGCCGCGAGCAGCTGACCGCCGAGCGGCAGAGCATCGTGCGCGAGCTGCGCGGCGAGGTCGGCGGCCTGGCGGTGGAGCTGGCCTCCCGGATCGTCGGCGAGGCCCTGGCCGACGAGGCCCGTCGGCGGGGCACGGTGGAGCGGTTCATCAGCGAGCTTGAGCACGCCGCCCCGCAGAGCTCGGGGGCCCGCTGATGCCCGGCGGGGCCGGCCGCGAGGCGTACGCCGCCGCGGCGGAGCGCCTCAACGAGGTGCTCGGGCGCGCCGACGCCGCCACGGTCGGCACCGCGGCCGACGAGATCCTCGCGGCGGCCGTCATGCTGGGCCGCGAGCCCCGGCTGCGCCGGGCGCTGGTCGACCCGTCCCGGGCCGCCGACGAGCGGGCCGGGCTGCTGCGTACGCTGCTGTCCGGCAAGGTCAGCGACACCGCGGTGGAGCTGCTGGCCACGCTGGTGTCCGGCCGCTTCTCGGCCCCGTCCGAGCTGCTGGACGCGGCCGAGCGGCTGGGCGTGGAGGCGCTGCTCGCCGGCGCGGACTCGGTCGGCGAGCTGGCCGAGGTCGAGGACGAGCTGTTCCGGTTCGGCCACGTGGCGGACGCCAACCCGGCGCTGGCCGGGGCGCTCGGCGACTCCACCACCCCGGTGGACCAGCGGATGACGCTGGTCCGGGAGCTGCTCGAGGGCAAGGCGCTGCCGGTCACGGTGCGGCTGGTGCAGGTGGCCCTCGCGGGGTTCGGGGGTCGCAGCGTCACCGGTGGGCTGAGCCGGCTGGTCGAGCTGGCCGCCGAGCGGCGGGACCGGCAGATCGCCTACGTCACCGTGGCGGCGCCCATCAGCGACGGGGACGAGCAGCGGCTGGGCGCCAAGCTGTCCGAGTTGTACCGTAGGGAGGTCTCCGTCAAGGTTTCGGTGGAGCCCCGCGTTCTGGGCGGTATGAGCGTCCGGGTGGGCTCGGACCTGTACGACGGTACGATCCTCCGCCGCCTCAACGAGACCCGTCACGCGCTGACCGGGCGC
Organism: Rhizomonospora bruguierae; assembly: GCF_018397995.1. Classification (GTDB taxonomy): domain Bacteria; phylum Actinomycetota; class Actinomycetes; order Mycobacteriales; family Micromonosporaceae; genus Rhizomonospora; species Rhizomonospora bruguierae. The sequence continues at coordinate 43,838 of NZ_BBQH01000082.1, read as the reverse complement.
TGAGCCGCGCGGCTCGCCCGGCGCGCGACGCCGCCGTACCCGCCTTCGTCTACCGACGCTGAAGATAAAGAGGACGCACAGATGGCCGAGCTGACCATCTCGACCGAGGAGATCCGGGGCGCGCTGGAGCGCTACGTCTCCTCGTACACGCCGGAGACCTCCCGCGAGGAGGTCGGCACCGTCACCGACGCCGGTGACGGCATCGCGCACGTCGAGGGCCTGCCCTCGACGATGGCCAACGAGCTGCTGGAGTTCGAGGACGGCACGCTCGGCGTGGCGCTGAACCTGGACGTCCGCGAGATCGGTGTCGTCATCCTCGGCCCGTTCGAGGGCATCGAGGAGGGGCAGCAGGTCAAGCGGACCGGCCGGGTGCTCTCCGTGCCGGTCGGTGACGCCTTCCTCGGCCGGGTGGTGAACCCGCTGGGCGAGCCGCTGGACGGCCAGGGCGAGATCGCCAACGAGGGGTACCGGGAGCTGGAGCTCCAGGCGCCGAACGTGATGGCGCGGCAGAGCGTCACCGAGGCCCTCCAGACGGGCATCAAGGCCGTGGACGCGATGACCGCGATCGGCCGTGGCCAGCGCCAGCTGATCATCGGTGACCGCCGCACCGGCAAGACCACGATCGCGCTGGACGCCATCCTGAACCAGCGGGCGAACTGGGAGTCCGGGGACCCGAAGAAGCAGGTGCGCTGCATCTACGTGGCGATCGGCCAGAAGGCCTCCACGATCGCGTCGGTCAAGGGCACCCTTGAGGAGCACGGGGCGATGGAGTACACCACCATCGTCGCCTCCCCGGCGTCCGACCCGGCCGGCTTCAAGTACCTGGCGCCCTACTCCGGCTCGGCCATCGGCCAGCACTGGATGTACGCCGGCAAGCACGTGCTGATCGTCTTCGACGACCTGACCAAGCAGGCCGAGGCGTACCGCGCGGTGTCGCTGCTGCTGCGCCGCCCGCCGGGCCGCGAGGCGTACCCGGGCGACGTGTTCTACCTGCACTCCCGGCTGCTGGAGCGGTGCGCGAAGCTCTCCGACGAGATGGGCGGCGGCTCGATGACCGGCCTGCCGATCATCGAGACCAAGGGCAACGACATCTCCGCGTTCATCCCGACCAACGTCATCTCGATCACCGACGGGCAGATCTTCCTGGAGACCGAGCTGTTCAACCAGGGCGTCCGGCCGGCGATCAACGTCGGTACCTCGGTCTCCCGGGTCGGCGGCGCGGCGCAGGTCAAGCCGCTGCGTAAGGTCGCCGGCCGGCTGCGCCTGGACCTGGCGCAGTACCGGGAGCTGGAGGCGTTCGCGGCGTTCGCCTCGGACCTGGACCGCGCCTCCCGCAACCAGCTCGAGCGGGGCGCCCGCCTGGTGGAGCTGCTCAAGCAGTCGAACTACTCGCCGTACCCGGTCGAGGAGGAGGTCATCTCGATCTGGGCCGGCACCGAGGGCAAGCTGGACGACGTTCCGGTGGCCGAGGTGCCGCGCTTCGAGCGGGAGTTCCTGGAGTACCTGCGCCACTCGCACCGCAACCTGCTGGAGAGCGTCGCCGCGGAGAACTGGGACGACGACGTGATCGGCGGCCTGGACAACGCGGTCGGCCAGTTCAAGCAGATGTTCCTCGCCCAGGACAACACCGTGCGGATCAACGAGCCGGAGGCGGAGGCGGCCGAGGGCGAGCACGACCAGGAAACGGTCACGCGGTATACGGCGCCGCCGGCCGAGAAGCGGTAGCCCGCCATGGCTGGACAGGTACGCGTACTGCGGCAGAAGATCCGCTCCGCCAAGTCGATGAAGAAGATCACCAAGGCGATGGAGCTGGTCGCGACCAGCCGCATCGCCAAGGCGCAGGCGCGGGTGGCGGCGTCGCTGCCGTACGCGAACGCGATCACGGGGGTGCTGACCGCGCTGGCCAGCAACGCCAGCGTGGATCACCCGCTGCTCACCCCCCGGAACCCGGTGCGCCGCTCCGGTGTCCTGGTGATCACGAGCGACCGCGGCCTGGCCGGCGGGTACAGCTCCAACGCCATCCGGACGGCCGAGTCGCTCATCGCGCGGCTCCGCGAGGACGGCAAGGAGCCGGTGCTCTACGTCATCGGCCGCAAGGGCGTGACCTTCTACCGGTTCCGCGGGCGGGAGATCACCGGGAGCTGGACGGGCTTCTCCGAGCAGCCCACCTTCTCCGACGCCCGCGCGGTCGGTGACACGCTGATCCAGGCGTTCACCGCCGGGGCGGACGACGCGCACGGCAATCCGGACGGCACGCCCGGCGTGGACGAGTTGTTCATCGTCTACACCGAGTTCAAGTCGCTGATGACGCAGATGCCGACGAGCCGGATCTTCGCGCCGCTGGTGGTCGAGGAGCGGCCGCGCACGGAGGCGAAGGAGCCGTTGCCGGCGTACGAGTTCGAGCCGGAGCCGGAGGCGCTGCTCGAGGCCCTGTTGCCGAAGTACATCAACACCCGCATCTACGCCGCGCTGCTGGAGTCGGCGGCCAGCGAGTCGGCCGCCCGCCGGCGGGCGATGAAGAGCGCCACCGACAACGCGGAAGAGATGATCGGCAACTACACCCGGCAGATGAACTCGGCCCGCCAGGCCAGTATCACCCAGGAGATCAGTGAGATCGTCGGCGGCGTGAACGCGCTGGCGGCGGCGGGAAGTGAATTGTGATGACTGTTGCTGACGTAGAGACCAAGACCGGAACCGGCCGGGTCGTGCGGGTTATCGGCCCGGTCGTCGACGCCGAGTTCCCGCGCGACGCCATGCCGGAGATCTTCAACGCGCTGACGGTTCCGGTGGAGCTGTCCGGCGGGACGCGGACCCTGACCCTTGAGGTCGCCCAGCACCTGGGCGACAACATGATCCGGGCGATCTCCATGCAGCCGACCGACGGCCTGATCCGCGGCGCCGAGGTGACCGACAGCGGCTCACCGATCACCGTCCCGGTGGGCGATGGCACCAAGGGTCACGTGTTCAACGCGATCGGGGACTGCCTCAACCTCAAGGAGGGGGAGAAGCTCGAGGTCGCGGACCGCTGGCCGATCCACCGCAAGGCGCCGGCGTTCGCCGACCTGGAGCCCAAGACCGAGATGCTGGAGACCGGCATCAAGGTTCTGGACCTGCTCGCCCCGTACGTCAAGGGCGGCAAGATCGGCCTGTTCGGCGGCGCGGGCGTGGGCAAGACGGTGCTCATCCAGGAGATGATCATCCGGGTGGCCAACAACTTCGGTGGCACCTCGGTGTTCGCCGGCGTGGGCGAGCGCACCCGCGAGGGCAACGACCTGATCCACGAGATGACCGAGTCCGGCGTCATCGACAAGACGGCGCTGGTCTACGGCCAGATGGACGAGCCGCCGGGCACCCGGCTGCGGGTCGCGCTGTCCGCGCTGACCATGGCGGAGTACTTCCGCGACGTGCAGCGCCAGGAGGTGCTGCTGTTCATCGACAACATCTTCCGGTTCACCCAGGCCGGCTCGGAGGTCTCCACGCTGCTCGGGCGCATGCCGAGCGCGGTGGGCTACCAGCCGACCCTGGCGGACGAGATGGGCGAGCTGCAGGAGCGGATCACCTCCGTCCGCGGCCAGGCCATCACCTCCATGCAGGCGATCTACGTGCCGGCGGACGACTACACCGACCCCGCCCCGGCGACCACGTTCGCCCACCTGGACGCGACCACGAACCTGGAGCGGTCGATCTCCGACAAGGGCATCTACCCGGCGGTGGACCCGCTGGCGTCCTCGTCCCGGATTCTCGCCCCGGAGTACGTCGGCGCGGAGCACTACACGGTCGCCTCCGAGGTGAAGCGGATCCTGCAGCGCTACCGCGACCTGCAGGACATCATCGCCATCCTCGGCATGGAGGAGCTCTCCGAGGACGACAAGATCACGGTGGGCCGGGCCCGCCGGATCGAGCGCTTCCTGTCCCAGAACACCTACGCCGCCGAGGTCTTCACCGGCATCCCGGGCTCCTTCGTCCCGGTCAAGGAGACGATCGAGGCGTTCAAGAAGATCAGCGAGGGCGAGTACGACCACTTCCCCGAGCAGGCCTTCTTCATGTGCGGTGGCCTGGAGGACCTGGAGCGCAAGGCCAAGGAGCTGATGAAGGAGGACTAGTCGTCCTCCCGACAGCAGCTCGACCTCGACGGGGCCGCGCCGGTGCTGGCCGGCGCGGCCCTCGCGCACCGGCACACCGCACCCGCCCCTCCCGGCGGTGTGGTGTGCGTCGCGGTTGGTCATCCGCCGTGGGCGGGGGTCGCCGCACCTTCTAGACTCTGAAGATCCCTGCCGTGCCCCCGGGTACGGCCATAGCGGGCGAGGTGTGCACAACGTGGCGAACACGCTTCAGGTGGAGCTGGTAGCCGTCGAGGAGAAGATCTGGACCGGTGAGGCGGACATGCTCGTCGCCCGGACCACGGAGGGCGAGCTCGGCGTGCTCCCCGGCCACGAGCAGCTTCTCGGTCAGCTCGCCGACGACAGCCAGGTGCGGATCAAGCGCGCCGGTGGCGAGCAGCTCACCTACGACGTGAGCGGCGGCTTCCTCTCGGTCACCACCGCGAAGGTCACCGTCCTCGCCGAGCAGGCCACCCCGGCCCAGCCCACCAGCCCGGCCGCGAGCCACTGACCGCCCATGCCGGTGGAGATCTTCGAATGGGTCGCCGTCGGCATCCTGGTCGTGCTCGCCGTCCTGGCGGCGCTGTTCGCCCGCCGGGCCTGGGTCGCCCGCGCGGGCGGCACCATCAAGCTCACCATCCGCCTGTCGACGATGGTCAGCGGTCGCGGCTGGTCGCCCGGGTTCGCCCGCTTCGACGGCGACGACCTCCGCTGGTACCGCATGTTCAGCCTGGCCATCCGGCCCCGCCGGGTGCTGTCCCGCAATGGGCTGGTGGTGCAGAGCCGGCGTGAACCCACCGGCCCGGAGAAGTTCGCCCTCCCCGACGACTGGGTGATCCTGCGCTGTCTCGCCCAGAACTCACCGGTCGAGATCGCCATGGCGCGCTCCACGGTCACCGGCTTCCTCTCCTGGATCGAGGCCGCCCCGCCCGGGGCGGTCTCGCGTTTGGCCACCCGGTGACCCGCGAGACCGCCCGGCGGTAGGCGCGCCGGAGGGGTCAGGAGGGCTCCGGAAGCCCCTCCGCCACCAGTTCCACCTCGTAGCCGTACGCGTCCTCCAGGTACGCCGCGTACACGCCGGGGCCGCCCGCGTACGGGTGGCGGTCCTCGAACATCAGCGACCACCCGTACCCCGGTGCCACCGCCACCAGGGCGTCCACCCGGGCCGGCGGGCCGGCGTGGAACGCGAGGTGGTTCACGCCGGGGGCGAGCCGTTCGTGGACCCGACCGGCCAGGGCCGGCGACTGCTCGACCACGATGTACGTCTCGCCCTGGCGCCAGGAGCAGCCGTTCGCCCAGTCCTGGAACGGCTGCCAGCCGAGTTCGGCGAGCAGCCAGCCCCAGGAGTGCCGCGCCCCCGCGAGGTCCGGTACCCACACCTCCACGTGGTGCAGGGCGCCCGCGGTCGGGCTCACCGGTTCCCGCCGGGCTGCCACAGCACGTCGCCCTGCGGGTTCGCCACCCGGGCGAGGATGAACAGCAGGTCGGAGAGGCGGTTGAGGTACCTGGCGGCCAGCGGCTGGGTACGCTCCGGGTCGTGCTCGATCAGCACCCATGCGCTGCGCTCCGCCCGCCGGGCGACCGTGCGCGCCACGTGCAGCAGCGCCGCCCCACGGGTACCGCCGGGCAGCACGAACGAGTCGAGTTTCGGCAGGTCCTCGTTGTACCGGTCGCACCACCCCTCGATCCGCGTGACGTACTCCTCGGTCACCCGCAGGGGTTGGTACGGCGGGTCGGGCGTGACCGGGTTGCTCAGGTCGGCGCCGACGTCGAACAGGTCGTTCTGGACCAGTTCCAGCACGGCCCGCACGCCCTCCGGCAGATCGCCCAGGGCCAGTGCCACGCCGATCGCCGCGTTGCACTCGTCCACGTCGGCGTAGGCGGCGATCCGCGGGTCCGTCTTGCTGACCTTCTCGTTGTTGGTGAGGCGGGTGGTGCCGGCGTCGCCGGCCCGGGTGTAGATGCGGTTCAGGTGCACGGCCATGCCGCCAGCGTACGGACCCGGTCCGCCTACGATGGCGGGCGTGGACGTGATCCGGGTTGACGGCGGCGCCCGCCTGGCCGGCGAGGTCGGGGTGGTGGGCGCGAAGAACTCCGCGCTGAAGCTGATGGCGGCGGCCCTGCTGGCGCCGGGGGAGAGCGTGATCTCGAACATCCCCCGGATCACCGATATAGCGATCATGGGGGAGGTGCTGCGCCGGCTCGGCTGCTCGGTGGCGTTCTCCGGCGACGAGGTGGCGGTCGACGTCCCGGCGGAGCCGGGCAGCGAGGCCGACTACGACCTGGTGCGGCGGCTGCGCGCGTCCATCTGTGTGCTGGGGCCGCTGCTGGCGCGGTGCGGGTACGTGCGGGTGGCGCACCCGGGTGGCGACGCCATCGGCTCCCGCGGCCTGGACATGCACGTCGGCGGGCTGTCCCGGATGGGCGCGGACATCACCGGCGAGCACGGCTTCGTGATCGCCTCGGCGCCGTCCGGGCTCCGGGGCGCCACCATCTGGCTGGACTTCCCGAGCGTGGGCGCCACCGAGAACCTGCTGATGGCGGCGGTCCTGGCCAACGGCACCACCGAGATCGACAACGCCGCCCGGGAGCCGGAGATCGTCGACATCTGCGGGATGCTCACCGACATGGGCGCCCGGATCGACGGCGCCGGCACGTCCACGCTGCGGATCGAGGGCGTGGACGAACTGCGGCCGGTCCGGCATGCGACGGTCGGCGACCGGATCGTCGGCGGGACGTGGGCGTTCGGCGCGGCGATGACCCGGGGCGACGTCACGGTGACCGGGCTCAACCCGCTGTTCCTCGACATCGCGCTGGACAAGCTCGTCTCGGCGGGCACCACCGTGGAGACCGGCACCGACTCGTTCCGGGTCCGGATGGACCGCCGCCCCGCCGCCGTGGACATCGTCACGCTGCCGTTCCCCGGCTTCCCCACCGACCTGCTGCCGATGGCGATCGGGCTGGCGTCGGTGAGCGAGGGGGCGTCCCTGGTCACCGAGAACATCTTCGACGGCCGGTTCATGTTCGTGAACGAGATGGCCCGGCTCGGCGCGGACATCCGCACCGACGGCCACCACGCGGTGGTCCGGGGCCGGGAGCGGCTGTCCAGCGCGCCGGTCCGGGCCACCGACATCCGCGCCGGTGCCGGCCTGGTGATCGCCGGGCTGTGCGCGGACGGGGTCACCGAGGTCAGCCACGTGCACCACATCGACCGCGGCTACCCGACGTTCGTCGCCGACCTGCTCGGGCTGGGCGTGTCGATCGAGCGGGAGACCGCGCCGGAGGAGCCCGCCTTCTCGTTCTGAACCGGCGTTTAGGTAGGGTGTCCGCCATGGCCGGTCGGTTGGCAGTCATCGGTGCGGGATTGATGGGGTCGGGCATCGCGCAGGTCGCGGCGCAGGCCGGGTGGACGGTCACGCTGCGGGACCTGGAGCAGCAGACGGTGGACCGCGGCATCCGTGGCATCCGCACCTCGCTGGACCGGTTCGTGCGCAAGGAGAAGATCTCCGAGGAGGACGCCGCCGCCGCGGTCGCCCGGATCACCGGCACCACGGAGCTGGACGCGGCCGCCGACGCGGACCTCGTCGTCGAGGCCGTCTTCGAGCGCCTCGACGCGAAGCAGGACGTCTTCCGCGCCCTCGACCGGATCTGCGGGCCCGACGCGGTGCTGGCCACCAACACCTCGGCCATCCCGGTCACCCAGATCGCGGCGGCGACCGGCCGGCCCGAGTCCGTGGTCGGCACCCACTTCTTCTCGCCGGTGCCGATGATGGCCCTGTGCGAGCTGGTCCGGGGCTTCAAGACCAGCGACGCGACGCTGGCCACCGCACGGGCGTTCGCCGAGGGGATCGGCAAGACCTGCATCGTCGTGAACCGGGACATCGCCGGCTTCGTGACCACCCGGCTGATCTCGGCGCTGGTCGTGGAGGCGGTCCGGCTGGTCGAGTCCGGGGTGGTCACCCCGGAGGACCTGGACACGGCGTGCAAGCTCGGCTTCGGCCACGCGATGGGGCCGCTGGCCACCACCGACCTCACCGGCGTCGACGTGCTCCTGCACGCCACCCGCAACATCTACACCGACACCGCGGACGCCAAGTTCTTCCCGCCGGAACTGCTCCAGCGCATGGCCGCCGCGGGCGACCTGGGCCGCAAGTCCGGCCAGGGCTTCTACTCGTACTGAGCGGCCCGCCGCGCCGGGATCGCGGGCGCGGGCCGGGGCTCGTCCACCGGCGGCCAGCCGGCCAGCCAGGTGTGCCGCTCGCGCCAGATCGCCGGCCAGTCCACGCCGGGGCGGCCGGCGCCCGCCGCCGAGGCGAGCGCCCGCAATCCGACCCCGGCGGCGAGTAGCGCCCTGCCCAGCCGGGCGCGGGCGGGGGAGAAGTGCCGGCGCAGGTACGTGGACTTGCCGCGCAGGATCTTCACGCGCTGCCCGACCGAGCTGGACGAGGCGCCGACGACGTGCACGACCGCCGCGTCCGGGTGCAGCACCGGGCGGGCGCCCAGGTCGCGGGCGCGCCGGCTGAGGTCCATGTCCTCGGAGTAGAGGAAGAACCGCGGGTCGAAGCCGCCCAGCTCGACGAACAAGGCGCGCTCGACCATCATCAGGCAGCCGGAGATGGCCGGCACCTCGCGGACCGTGTGTCGGTCGTACCCGGGCAGGCCCTCGGGGTTCGCCCACCGCTTGTTCTTGACTATGGTGGACAGTCCGGACGCGTACGTGAAGCAGCTCCACAGCGAGGGCAGCCCCCAGCAGGAGTAGCCGTCGTCGGTGCCGTCGGCGCGCAGTGTGCGCCCGGTGTACAGCCGGTGTTCGGGGTGCCGGTGGGCGAAGGTGACCAGGTCGGCGACCACGTCGCCGACCGGCACCGTGTCCGGGTTGAGCAGCAGCAGGTAGTCGGCGTCGCTGGCCATCGCGCCGCGGTTGGCGCCGCGCCCCCAGCCCACGTTCTCGGCCAGGCGCATCAGCGTGACCGACGGGTGGTGCTGCGCGATCGCGTCGGCGGAGCCGTCGTGCGAGGCGTTGTCGACCACGATGATGTCGAAGTCCACGGCGCCGGTGCGGCCGGAGTGCAGGGCGTCCAGGCAGCGCAGGGTCAGCTCGCGGGTGTTGTACGAGACGATGATGACGGACGCCGTCGGTCGGCCGGTCACGCGCGTGATCCCTTCCGCAGGCGGGCGAGCGCGCTGCCGGCGAGCAGCCGCGCGGCGAACGGCGCGTCCTCGATCAGGTACCGGCGCACCAGCCGGCCGGGCTCCAGGGCGAGCCGGTGCACCCACTCCAGCCCGGTGCGCTGCATCCAGCGCGGCGCGCGGCGGTACGTGCCGGCCACGAAGCCGATCGCCGCGCCGCAGCCCATGAACCACGCCCCGGGCAGGGCGCCGCGCAGCCGGGCTATCACCCGTTCCTGCTTGGGGAAGCCGAGTCCAACGTAGACGAAGTCGGGCCGGGCGGCGATCACCTCCGCACAGACCGCGTCGTACTGGTCGCTGTGCGTGTCGAACCCGAACGGGGGACTGGAGTGCCCCGCGATCGCGATGCCCGGGTAACGCTCGGCCAGTGCCGCGGCGGCGACCTCGGACGTTCCGGGCTCGCCGCCGAGCAGGTACACCGAGTACCCCTTGCCGGCGAGCGCGCCGGAGATGCTCCAGATGAGGTCGGAGCCGGGAACCCGTGCGGGGAGTGGTTGACCGGCTACTCTCGCCGCCCAGATCAGCGGCGCCCCGTCCGCCATGACCAGCGAAGCTGACTCGATGTGTTCGCGCGCCTCCGCACTGCGCATGGCGCGGCGAAGAATGTCCACATTGGGGGTAACTATTCGCCCGCCGCGCCGGGCCGCCAGTGAGTCCAGCACCGTGTCGATGACCTCACGTTCGGTGAGGCCGTCGAACCGGACTCCACTCAGGACGACAGTGCGTCGCCGCGTGGTCACGGATTGCTGCGTTTGCTCCCGCACGCCGCAAAACCTAGTCGGGACAACGGTTTCCGTCGCTCGCCGCAACGGGTCGTCCTTCTGTCGTCTACCCGTCGAATAGCCTGGCCGATAGTCCAATGTGCGTTGTGGGCCGAGCCCAGCAGACTTGCCCGGGTCGGTGCGCAATAGCGACGTGGGTGGATTATGCAGCTCTCTGTCATCATTCCGGCGTACAACGAGGAGGCCGGCATCGGCCGCGTACTGCGCGAATTGGCGCAATCGCCCGACGCCGGTCCGGACCTGCGCATCGTGGTCGCTCCCAACGGGTGCAGCGACAACACCGCCGAGGTGGCGCACGCCTACGGCGTCACGGTCGTGGACGTGCCGGTCGCCTCCAAGACCGCCGCGATGAACGCCGCCGACGCGGTCGTGGCCGGCCCGCGGGTGTACCTGGACGCGGACATCGCCGCCGACCCCACCCTGATCCGGGCGCTCGGCGCCGCGTTGGAGGAGCCCGGCGTGCACGCCGCGGTACCACGGGCCGAAGTGGACCTTGACGGGAGCTCGTGGCCGGTCCGCGCCTACTACGCGATCAACGCCCGGCTGCCGGTCTTCGTCGGCCGCCTGTTCGGCCGCGGCTGCATCGCGCTCTCCGCCGAGGGGCGGGCCCGCTTCGCCGAGTTCCCCGACCTCATCGCGGACGACATGTTCCTCGACGGCATGCTGCGCACCGGCGAGAAGCGGCAGATCGACGCGGTGGTGCGGGTGCCGGCGCCGCGCCGCCTCGGTGACCTGGTCCGCCGCGTCGCCCGGGCCCGGGCCGGCAACAAGCAGTACTTCGCGTGGCAGAGCGCGCACGGGCGGTCGTACGGCGTGGTCACCGACCCGGTGGCGACCTCGTCCCGGTCGTCCTGGCTGCGGGACGTGGTGCTGCGGTCGCCGAAGCTGTGGCCGGCGGCCCTCGGCTACGTCATGGTGATCCTGCTCGCCGAGGCGCGGCTGCGCTCGCCCCGCTGGAACCCGGCGTCGGGCTGGGGCCGCCCCGCCACGGCGTCCGGCCCCGGCGGGGGATTCGGCCCCGCCGCGGGGTCCGGCCCCACGGCGGCGTCCGGGCCCGCGGCGTCCGGCACCGTCGCGGCGTCCGGGGCCGCGGGGGCGTCCGATTCCGCCGCGGCGTCGGTGCCCGCCCAGGCCGCGCCTCCGGCCGCCGAGCGGGCTGAGGATCGCGGTGCCGGGACGCCGCGGGTCGGTTAGCCGTCGCGCCTGCTGGTCCAGCGGAAGGTGGTCAGGCACAGCACCAGGCCGATCACGCACCAGGCGCCGAGCACCATCGCCACCTTGCCCAGCTCCCACGAGCCGCCCGGCTCCAGGCCGGCGAAGCTGTCGGGCAGGAAGACCGCACGCAGGCCCTGACACATCCACTTCAGCGGGAACAGCGCCGCCACCTGCTGCATCCACCCCGGCAGGTCGGTGAACACGAAGAAGACGCCCGAGATGAACTGGAGGACCAGGGCCACCGGCGTGACCACGGCGGACGCACCCCGCCCGGTGCGCGCCACCGACGAGAACGCGATGCCGCACAGGGTGCACGCCGTGATTCCCAGGACGCTCACCCAGGCGAACGTCACCCACCGGTCCGCGGTGCGGGGCAGGGTCAGGTCGAAGAACAGCGCCGCCACCGCGAGCAGCAGCGCCGTCTCGGCCACGCCGATCGCGAGCACCATGACGGTCTTGCCGGCGAAGTAGACCCACTTCGGCACCGGCGTGCCCCGCAGGCGCTTGAGCACGCCGCGGTCCCGCTCGATGGGGATCTGGATGGCGAGACTCTGGAAGCCGACCGACAGCAGGCCGGTGGCGATCATCCCGGTCACGAAGTACTGGGTGAAGCGCACCCCGCCGCCGATGTCGCCCTTGAAGATCGAGGCGAAGATGAAGATCATGATGACCGGGAAGGCCATCGTGAACACCACCGACTCGCGGCTGCGCAGGAACTGCTTGATCTCCAGCGCGCCCTGGCGCCGGGCCAGCGTGGTGGCGGCGGTCATGCCCGGCCTCCCGATCCGATCATGGTGAGGTAGACGTCCTCCAGCGTGGGCCGGGTGACGGTCAGGCCCGGGATCTCGCCGCCCAGGCGCGCCGACAACTCGGCCACCAGCGCGGTCGGCGTCGCGGTCTGCTCGGACCGCGGCTCGCCCTCCGGGCTGCGCCAGGCGACCGTGGCCGGCGCGTTCCGGCGCCCGCCCAGGTCGGCCGGGGACGCGACCGCCGCCACCCGGCCGCCGGCGATGACGGCGATGCGGTCGGCCAGCGCCTCCGCCTCGTCCAGGTAGTGCGTGGTCAGCACGATGGTCGTGCCGAGCGCGATGAGTCCCCGGATCAGGTCCCAGAATTCGACGCGCGCCTCGGGGTCGAAGCCGGTGGTCGGCTCGTCCAGGAACAGCAGTTCGGGGCGGCCGATGATGCCGAGGGCGACGTCCAGGCGGCGCCGCTGCCCGCCGGAGAGGCCGTGCGTGCGGGCGTTCGCCTTGCCGGCCAGGCCGACCTGCGCGATGACGTCGTCCGGCGGGTACGGCGCGGGGTAGAAGCCGGCGAAGTGGTGCACCACCTCGCGGACCGTGAGATCCTCGAACTCCCCGGTGCTCTGCAGCACGATGCCGATCCGGGCGCGCCACGCCGCGTCCGCCCGCGCCGGGTCGGTGCCGAGCACGCTGACCTCACCGGCGTCCCGGCGGCGGTACCCCTCGAGGATCTCCACGGTGGTGGTCTTGCCGGCGCCGTTCGGTCCGAGCAGCGCGAAGACCTCGCCGCGGCGGACCGTCAGGTCGACCCCGTCGACCGCGGCCACCCCGCCGTACGACTTGCGCAGGTTCCTGGCGACGATCGCCGGCTCATCGTCCATGGCGACATCATGCCGCTCGACGCTTCACACCCGGAAACCGGCGGCCCGCGCGGCGGCGCGTTCCCGGCGGCGGTCCCGGCGGCGGCCGATCAGCCACACCGCGAACAGCACCAGGCCGGCGCCGAACAGCAGCACCAGCACCGGCAGCACGATCGCGACCACCGACATGACGATGCTCGTGGCGTCCTCGGCGGTGCTGGCCACCGGCGCGCCGAAGCCGACCGTGGCCGTGTTGATGATCGGGCGGGCGGCCGCCTTCACCCCGTGCACGCACAGCGCGATCACCACCCCGGTCGCCACCGGGATCCACTCGTGGCTGGCGAAGAACGAACCCGGGTCCGACACCGTCACGGTCTGCGCGGCCGAACCCGCGCCGAACGCCAGGCCGCCGGCGGTCGGGCGGACCACCGTCTGCACCACGTCGTTGACGTGGTCCACCACGGGGACCTTGTCGGCCACCACCTCGATCGCCAGCAGCACCGCCAGGATGCCCAGCACCCACCCGTTGCCCAGCCAGGTCCAGCCGCCCGGCAGGTCGATCAGGCCGGTGAACCGGGCGAGCACACCCATCAGCAGCAGCGGGATGTACGCGTTGAGGCCCGCCGATGCGGCGAGCCCGGTTCCGGTGAGCGCTTCGAGCACGTGTCCCAGCATGGCAGCCGCTCGCCAGCACCGCCCGGCGGTGCGGTCCGGGCCGGTTTCGCTCGTTTCGCTAGGCTGCCCGGGTGCGGTTGGTGATTGCGCGGTGCTCGGTGGACTACGTCGGACGGCTCTCGGCGCACCTGCCGCCGGCCACCCGGCTGGTGATGGTCAAGGCGGACGGTTCGGTCTCGATCCACGCCGACGACCGGGCGTACAAGCCGCTGAACTGGATGAGCCCGCCCTGCCGGATCGAGGAGGCGCCCGGCGTCTGGCGGGTGGTGAACAAGGCCGGCGAGGAGTTGCGGATCACGCTGGAGGAGATCTTCCAGGACACCTCGTACGAGTTGGGCGTGGACCCCGGCCTGGTCAAGGACGGCGTCGAGGCGCACCTGCAGGAACTGCTGGCCGCCACGCCGACGGTGTTCGGGGAGAACTTCACGCTGGTCCGGCGCGAGTACATGACCGCGATCGGCCCGGTCGACCTGCTGTGCCGGGACGGCGGCGCGAGCGTGGCCATCGAGGTCAAGCGGCGGGCCACCATCGACGCGGTGGAGCAGCTCACCCGGTACCTGGAGCTGATGAACCGGGACCCGCTGCTGGCGCCGGTGGCCGGGATCCTGGCCGCGCAGCAGATCGTCCCGCAGGCCCGCACGCTGGCCGAGGACCGCGGCATCCGCTGCGTCTACGTGGACTACGACGCGTTGCGCGGCGTCGAGCGGGACGAACTGACCCTGTTCTGAGCGCGGCTCAGCGCGGGGCGCGCCCGTAGCGGAGCTTGGCGATCTTCACCAGGCGGGCGGTGTCCCGCGGGCCGCGGTTGAAGGTCATCGCGGGGAGCGGGGACGGCGCCCGCCGGCGGGTGATGGCCTTGGCGTGGGCGAACTCGCGCAGGCCGTCCGGGCCGTGGATGCGGCCGAAGCCGGAGTCGCCCACCCCACCGAACGGCAGCGACCCCATGCCGATGAAGGTCAGCGTGGAGTTCACCGCGGCCGCCCCGGTGCGCAGGCGGCGGGCGATCGCCATGGCGCGGCGCCGGCCGAACACCGAGCCGCCCAGGCCGTAGGGGCCGGCGTTGGCCCGGACGACCGCCTCCTCCGCGTCCGCGACCTTGGCGATGGTGAGCGTGGGCCCGAAGGTCTCCTCGCGGACGGCGGCGGACTCCTCGGGGACGTCCACCAGCACGGTGGGGTGGACGAACGGGGGCCGCACGGCCGCCGGGCCGCCGAGTACCGCGCGACCGCCGCTGGCCAGGGCGTCGTCGATGTGGCGGCGGATCACCTCGATCTGCGCCGGCATGGTGATCGGGCCGATCTCCCCCTCCGCGCCGACCGTCAGCCGGGCGGCGCGCTCGACCACCTTGCCGACGAACGCGTCGTACACCGGGGCGACCGCGTACACCCGCTCGATGCCGATGCAGGTCTGGCCGGCGTTGGTCAGGGCGCCCCACACGCACGCCTCCGCGGCCGCGTCGAGGTCGGCGTCCGCGTCCACGATCATGGCGTCCTTGCCGCCGGCCTCGATCAGGACCGGGGTCAGCGACTCGGCGCAGGCCGCCATGACCCGCCTGCCGGTCGCGGTGGACCCGGTGAACGCCAGCTTGCCCACCCCGGACCGGCACAGCGCCGCGCCCGTCTCGCCCAGGCCGTAGACCGCCTGGAGCACCGGCTCCTCCGGTACCACCTCGGCGAACGACTCGACCAGCCAGCGGCCCACGGCGGGCGTGTACTCGCTGGGCTTGTGCACGACCGCGTTGCCGGCGGCGAGGGCGCTCGCGATGGAGCCGATCGGGGTCAGCACCGGGTAGTTCCACGGACCGATGACGCCCACCACGCCGTACGGCTCGTACGCCAGGTGGGCGGCGTGCTCGGCCAGCGTCAGCCGGCCGCGTACCCGGCGCGGGCCCAGCACCCGGCGCGCGTGCCGGGCGGTCCAGTCGATGTGCTCGACCGCGGCCAGGATCTCCACCACGGCGTCCACGACCGGCTTGCCGCCCTCGGCCCGTTCGAGTTCGGCCAGTTCGGTGATCCGCCGCGCGATCCGCGCCCGCCACCGCAGCAACCGCTCCCGCCGGCCGCCGAAGCCCAGGCCCGCCCACCAGGCGGCGGCCCGCTCGGCGGCGCGCACCGCGGCGGCCACCTCCCCCGGGCCGGCCACCGGGAATCGGCCCACCTCCCGCCCGGTCACCGGGTTGGTCGACACCAGTTCGCCCCCGACGATCCGTGGTGCGCCCGGGGTCTCAACGGCCGTCATACCCGGCAACTTACTCGCCGGTAAAGATCGGTGCCAGGTGATCACCGCATCGGCGGCGGCCGGATCCGCGCTGGCGGCGGTCGGGCCCGCACCGGCGCGGCGGTCGGGCCCCGGGCCGGCGGCGGCGGGCCTGCGCTGGCGCGGCGGTCGGACCCGGGCCGGTCGGGGGCTACGCGAGCGTCTCCGCGAGGGCGCAGACCGCCAGCAACCGGACCGTCACCCAGTCCGCCCGCGTGCCATCCACCGGCCCCGCCGGCGGCCGCCACCCGCGCTCGTTCGCCGCCTCCCGCAGGCCCTGCGCATACCCGGCGAGCACCGCGGGCGTCAGCGGGCCGCGGTCGGACCGGTAGCTGTCGCGGAGGGTCGCCGCCTCCTGGTCCACGGCGGCGCGCAGGCCGGGCGACGGGGAGCCGATGGCGGCGGCGAGCGCGGCCAGTTCGGCCCGCGCGGACCGGTTGGCCCGATGGAGCGGGGTGGTCATGAACCGGACGTTATCCGACCCCCCGACCGTGGGTGTCATCCGGTAGAACATTCCATAGTGGAGAAATCTGGGCGGGCGATGGGCCGGCCGCAGCGGCGTTCGTACTTTTGTGGATCTCTGGCACATCAGTGATGGGGGAGGTCAACGGTGGGTGTTCGCCGACGGCTCGCCGGTGTGGCCCCACGCCAACACGGTGTTCGAGCGGGGCGCGGCCACCATCACGGCGTTCCGGTACGGGGCGGCCGGCATCAGGGTGCACGCCCGGCAGTCCGGGCTGCCCGGACTGGATCTCTACCTGATACCGCCGGTCGGCGCCGCGTTCGACCTTGGCCGCCGATACGACGCGCTGGGGGACCCGGACGACACGCACGCCGGCATCTTCATGGGCGACTCCGCCGGTGCTGGCTGCGTAATCGCCGGCGGTGGGGTGATCGTGCACGAGTTCAGCACGGACGCGCAGACCGGCGCGGTACCGGTCCGGCCGTGCCCCGCGCACCTGCCCTGCGCCGGGCTGCCATCCATCGGCATCTACGGCTGCGCTGGCGCTCAACGTGACGGCGGTCAAGCCCACCGCCAACACTTGGCTGACGCTGTGGCCGGACGGCTACTCGAACTACCCGCGACCCACGATGAGCAACCTCAACGCCGTCAAGGGTCAGACGGTCTCGAATGGGGTGCTGGTGGACATCGGCTCGGGCGGCTCATTCAACGTCTACAACGAGAATGGCACCACCGATCTCGTCGTCGACGTGACGGGTACGTTCGAGACGCGTGTCGGGCGCTCGGGATTGTTCCTCGGTCCGGTGATGTGGCGGGAGCCTGCGATTCTGGTGCCGCCGCAGGTAGTCGTCATCACACGGCTGGTGACGCCTCCCCGATGACCGATTCGGACGAATCTCTACTATGGAATGTGCTACGTTCCCTGAAAGACCGAAAGGTTGATTGACCGAACGAGGCTGCCTCTCATACGTTGGCGCCTCGGTCAATCCCTTCCCACCTACGTACGGGGGACTCAGTCGTGCGCGCTCTTCGCGGAGCGACCGCCACCGCGGTCGCACTGTCCGCATCGTTCGTCATCGCCGTACCGGCAGCCCACGCGGTTGTGCCGGCGGCGCCGCAGGCCGCGGCAGCATTCCAGAACGCCGAGGGCACCTACTACCCGGTCACGCCCTCGCGCATCCTGGACACCCGCTCGGGCAACGGCGCGGCGAAGGCGCCCATCGGCCCGGGCGGCGTGGTGCACCTGAAGGTCGCCGGGCGCGGGGGCGTCCCGGCCGCCGGCGTGTCGGCCGTTGTGCTCAACGTGACCGTCACGCAGCCGACCAGCGCTGGCTACCTCACCGTCTACCCGACCGGTAAGAGTCGGCCCACGGCGTCCAACCTCAACTTCGAGAAGGGCTGGACGGGCGCGAACTTCGTCACCGTCCCGCTCGGCACCAACGGCCAGGTGGACGTCTACAACTTCGCCGGCAGCACCCACGTGATCGCGGATGTTTCCGGCTTCTACGCCGGGCCCACCACCGACGTGCCGAACGCCTACGGTGTCGGCGGTCAATACATGCCGGTTGCCCCGCAGCGCCTGATGGACACCCGTGAGGATGGGCAGGGCCCCCTGCTCGGCGGTTGGATGATCACCCTGGGGGTGGAGGCTGGCGACTGGGAGCCGTACATCACGGCGCTCGCCGTGAACATCACCGCGGTGTCCCCCACGAAGTCCGGCTTCCTGACCGTCTGGGACGGCGGCGACGTGATGCCCACCGCGTCCACGCTGAACTTCACCGCGGGCAAGATCGTGCCGAACCTGGCCGTGGTTCCGGTCGCGCCGTGCCAGGACCCGGTCTGCGCGGGTGACCCGTCGATCGGCATCTACAACTCGGCCGGTGCCACGCATGTCGTCGTCGACGTCGTCGGCTTCTACCACGACGCGCCGGGGTACGGCCTGCGGTTCCGCCCGATCACCCCGACCCGCATCGCGGACACCCGGAGCAAGCTCGGCGCCCCGGCCGCGCTCGGCGCGGGCAAGACCGCGAAGATCACGGCGCCGGCGGCCATCGTCAACGTGGACACCTTCGGCCTCGCCTTGAACGTGACCGCGGTCAAGCCGACCTCCGGCACCTACCTGACGGTGTGGCCGGCCGGCGCCCCGCGGCCCACGGCCAGCAACCTGAACCCGGCCAAGGGCCAGACCATCCCGAACGGGGTGCTGACCGAGATCAATGATGCGTACGCGTTCAACGTCTACAACGCGTACGGCACGACTGATGTCGTCATCGACGTGGCGGGCGCGTTCGACCTGTACCCGTCGAGCGGCGCCACGGCGACCGCGGGCGCGGGCATCCGCGCCGGCAACGGTCCGGTTCTGCGCACGCCGAGCCTGGTCGGATCGTCGACGGGGGCCCGCCCGCGCGGGTAACCGGTAATACACGGCACCACCGCGCGCCGACCTTGAACCCGGAGCACCGGGTTCAAGGTCGGCGCGGAGGTTTTTGGGGCGTGGGTGCCATCCGCCGTGGGGGTCAAGCACCGGGCCCTGGCTTGGGTACCGTCTGGTAACCGGAGTGAGGGAGGCGGCGTGGCGCGCGAGATCAGGACCGTCGGCGTGATCGGTCTGGGGACGATGGGTGCCGGGATCGTCGAGGTGTTCGCCCGCAACGGGCTGGACGTCGTCGCGGTCGAGGTGACCGACGCGGCACTGGAGCGCGGCCGGGCGGTCCTCGCCGGCTCGACGGATCGCGCGGTGGCGAAGGGCAAGCTCAGCGTGCACGAGCGGGACGCCCTGCTCGGCCGGGTCACCTTCGCGGTGGGGCTGCCGGCGCTGGCCGACGCCGACCTGATCGTCGAGGCGGTGCCGGAACTGCTGGCGCTGAAGCGGTCGATTTTCGCGGAGCTGGACCGGGTGGCGAAGCCCGAGGCGATCCTGGCGACCAACACGTCCTCGCTGTCGGTCACCGAGGTGTCGGTCGCCACCCGCCGGCCGCATCAGGTGATCGGCGTCCACTTCTTCAACCCGGCGCCGGTGATGAAGCTCGTCGAGGTCATCCGCACGGTGGTGACCGCGGACGACGTGGTCGCCGACGTGGAGGCGCTGTGCGCGCGGCTCGGCAAGGTCGACGTGACGATCAATGACCGGGCGGGGTTCATCGCGAACGCGCTGCTGTTCGGGTACCTCAACCAAGCGGCAGCGATGTACGAGGCGAGGTACGCCAGCCGCGAGGACATCGACGCCGCGATGAAACTCGGGTGTGGGCTGCCGATGGGGCCGCTCCAGCTCCTGGACCTGATCGGCCTGGACACCGCGTACGAGATCCTCGACACGATGTACCGGCGCGGCGGGCGGGACCGGCGGCACGCCCCGGTGCCGCTGATCAGGCAGATGGTGACGGCGGGGCTGCTGGGGCGCAAGTCCGGGCGCGGCTTCTACACGTACGCGAAGCCGGGCTCGTCGCAGGTGGTCCCCGATGGGCTGAGCGGGGCGGCCGCGGGCGCCGAGGGAGCCCGGCCGATCGCGAAGGTCGGCGTGGTGGGCTCCGGGACGATGGCCGCCGGCATCGTGGAGGCCGTCGCCCGCGCCGGGTACGAGGTCGTCTCGGTGAGCCGCGGCGCGGAGCGGTCCCAGAAACTGCTCGGGGCGGTGCAGGCGTCGCTGACCGAGGGGGTGGTGCGTGGCCGGGCCACCGAGGCGGAGCGGGACGCGGCGCTGGGGCGGGTCACCTGGTCCGCCGTGCCGGAGCACCTGGCGGACGCGGACCTGGTGATCGAGGCGGTGGTGGAGGAGCTTCCGGTCAAGCGGGCGCTGTTCGCCAGCCTGGACGAGATCTGCAAGCCGGGCGTGGTGCTGGCCACGACCACCGCCAGCCTGCCGGTGATCGAGTGCGCGATGGCGACCGGGCGGCCGGCGGACGTGGTCGGGCTGCACTTCCCCAACCCGGGGTCGCGGATGGGGCTGGTCGAGGTGGTGCGCACGATCCGCACGTCGCCGGAGACGGTGGCCACCGCGCGGGCCGTGGTGGCGGCGCTCGGCAGGACCGGCGTGACCTGCGCCGACCGGTCCGGGTTCGTGGTGAACGCCCTGCTGTTCCCGTACCTGAACGACGCGGTGAAGATGCTCGAGGCGTCGTACGCGACCGCGGACGACATCGACAACGCGATGAGGCTGGGCTGCGGGTACCCGATGGGCCCGTTCGACCTGCTGGATTCGGTCGGGCTGGACGTGGCGCTGGCGATCCAGCGGGCGTTGTACCTGGACGTGCGCGAACCCGGCCTCGCGCCCGCGCCGCTGCTGGAGCAGCTGGTCACGGCGGGCTACCTGGGGCGCAAGACCGGGCGCGGGTTCCGGGACCACATGCGGCGGTAGGGGTCAGGGGGCGATCCGGTAGACGTGGTGGCCCCACGGCGTGAAGTCGTCCCGCCACCTGCCCTCGGCGTCGGCGGGGACGGTGCGGTTCTCGCCGACCACCTCGACCCGCTTGCCGGCCGCGGCGGCCACCCGGAAGGTGGCGCTCCGCTTCTGGCCGGAGTTCTCGGCGGCCACCACGTAGTGGCCGTCGGCGTTGGCGCGCAGGACCGCGTCCGCGTCGGTGACCGTGAGGCCGGCCGGCTGGCGCTGCGCGTTCAGGATCGGGGCCAGCCGCTTGAGTTCCGCGTTGACCCGGGTGACCACGGCCAGCGTCTCCGGGTGGTCGAACAGGCCGTCCTCGGTGAAGCCGTCGGGGTGGAAGTCGTGCGCGAAGTACACGATGCCGTTCGCGCCGTGCGCCAGCATGCTCCAGACCGCGTACTCGACGGTCTCCGGTGTGATCGTGCCGTCCGTCGAGTAGGGCGGCCAGGTGCCGGGGTTGTCCTTGAACGGGTGGCCGGTCTCGACGAAGCCCCAGGCGGGCTTGGCGGGGCCGCAGAGGTGGCGCAGGTTGTCGATGATCTTGCCGTAGTGCGCGGGGGTGTGCGTCCCGGCCGGCTCGTAGCCGTCGGTGGCGGCGTAGAAGTCGGCGGACGAGATGTCGACGTTCGCGCAGTACCGCCTGAGGCCGGCCGCGTCGTCGTGGCCCCCGACCCACGGGTAGCGGGCGAATGCCTTGCCCCAGTTGTTGTAGACGGGGCGGGTGGAGTCGGTGCGGTGCAGCTCCATCGCGAGCGAGTCGACCTCCTCCGGGGTGATGTGCCGCGGGTCGGTGCTCATGTCCTGCTCGTCGCCGAGGTGCAGGCCGGCCAGCGCCTTCGCGGCGGGCAACTCGCGCGCCTGCGCCGCCTGCCGGGTGGTGCCGCCGGCCGCGAACAGGTACATGCCGTGCTCGCGGATCGTCGCCAGGCGGTCGTTCGCGTCCTCCCGCTCGGGGAAGTCCCACTGGCCGGCGAAGACGGTGAAGCCCGCCGCGCGGTAGTTCGCCGCGTTCACCCTGCCGTTCCGCTCCCGCCGCGGGTCCTGGAGCCAGACCGCGATCGGGAAGAAGCCGGGGTCCGCGGGCAGGCCGTTGGACCACTTCGCGTAGTACCTCGGCGTGAACTCGCCCGTATCCGGCAGGTGCAGCTTGCGCGAGGGCGGTGCGCCCTCCGGGGTGGCGCCGGCGGGGGCCGCCGGAGTGCCCGTGGCCGTGGCGCCTTCCGGTGCGGCGGCTTCACCGGGGAGGGTCAGGGCCAGCACGCCGACCGCCAGGGCGGCGGCGACGCCCGCGCCGAGCAGCGTCTTCTTGCGGGTGGCGCGGTCCATCGGGAGCCTTCCGGTCGCGGGCGGTGGCACCGGCGCCGGTCCGCGCGCCGGGCCGGTCCGCCGATCGTAGTGAGGCGAACGAGGCCGCCGGCCGCCGAAACGGCCGCACCCCGGGTCCGACATCCGACACCGTTCACCGTACGGACGTACTCTTGGGGAATGCCCCGCCGGAACCGCCGTGACGACGCTGGCCAGCCGCTCGACCAGGACCTGGCCCGGCGCGGCGTCCAGGCGGTCCAGGCGTGGTCGGACGGGGAGTGGTTGGTGCGCGCCATCCCCGGCAAGGCGTCCGTCAAGACGTACCGCTGCCCCGGGTGCCAGCAGGAGGTAGCGCCGGGCGTCGCGCACGTGGTCGCGTGGCCCGCGGACGGGCGGGGCGACGCCACCGACCGGCGGCACTGGCACAGCGGGTGTTGGCGGTCACGGGACCGCCGCCGCCCGACGAGCCGGTACTGGTAGCGGGGAGGATGGTGCGGTGAGCACCCTCATCCGCGCCAACTCGATCCTGCCCGGCCGGCGGGAGGACATCGAACTGCACACCGCCGACGGGTTGACGCTCGTCGGCGAACTGGCCCTGCCGCCGGCGGGCCGGCCCCCGGTCGCCACCCTGATCTGCCTGCACCCGCTGCCCACCCACGGCGGCATGATGGACAGCCACGTGTTCCGCAAGGCGGCGTGGCGGCTGCCCGCGCTGGCGGATGTGGCGGTGCTGCGCTTCAACACCCGGGGCACCGGCAGCGTCCGCGGGACCAGCGAGGGCGCGTTCGGCCAGGCGGTCGGCGAGCGGTTCGACGTGGCCGCGGCGATCGAGTACGCGGAGTTCGCCGAACTGCCCGCCCGGTGGCTGCTCGGCTGGTCGTTCGGCACCGACCTGGCGCTGAAGTACGGCTGCGACCCGGGCGTGACCGGCGCGATCCTGCTCTCGCCGGCGCTGCGGTTCGCCACCGGGGCCGACCTGGCGGTGTGGAACGACTCCGGCAAGCCGGTCACCGCCCTGGTGCCCGAATTCGACGACTACCTGCGTCCGGCCGAGGCCCGCGAGCGGTTCACCGCGATCGCCCAGGCCGAGGTGGTGGGCGTCCCGCGCGCGAAGCATCTCTGGGTCGGCGACGCCGAGACGGTGCTCGACGAGGTGGTTCGCCGGGTGGCGCCGGCGGTGCCGGTACCGCTGCCGCGCGAATGGGACGGCCCGATGGAGTACGGCGACGCCTCGGCGTACGCGGACCGCACGGTGGCCGCCTTCGCGGACGTGCCGGTCGCCGGCCCGGCCCAGCGGGACGCCGTCGACCACCCGACGCGGCGGAACGCCGGGAACGCCTGAACCCGCGGCGATCCGTTCGCTGCGTCCTCATTGTCCGGTTGGCCCGGTGGTGGATGTCGGGATGTTGACTGGCCGGCCACCATCCGGTCAGGTCATCCTCTACCTGGGGCGATTGCACGGCGACGGGCCACTTTCCTAGCCTTGTGGATGCTTCACCTCATCGTCGGTCGTCAGCATGCGCGATGGGTTCGCCCACGAGAGGACAAAAGTGGACTTCTGGGACCTGACGAAGCTGTTGTTCCGGCGGTGGTACGTCGCGGTCCCGCTGCTGCTGCTCTCCCTTGCCGGGGCGGCCTCCGTCGCGGTGACGGTGCGGCCCGACTACGTGGCGACCAGCTACGTGCAACTGGTGCCGCCGACCGCGCCCGAGGCGAAGCCGGGCGAGCAGCCGCCCACGCCGCGCAACCCGTGGTTGTCCATGGGACTGGGCTCGCTGAGCGGCGCCGCCACGATCACGGTCTCCGACTCCACCGTGCTCAAGCAGCTCAAGGCGAAGGGGTACAGCGAGAACTTCACGCTGAAGATGGAGGGCCAGCTGCCGATCGTCAAGATCGAGGTGATCGGCGACTCGCCGGAACAGGCCGGCGACACGGCCCAGGAACTGGTGCGGCTGCTCGACGAGAACGTCAACGCGCTGCAGGCCAAGTACAACGTGGCGCGGCAGGATCTGATCGTCACGCAGCGGCTGGATCTCGGTGACAACCTCAGTGAGAGCTCGTCCAAGGTCAAGCGCGCGCTGGTCGCGGTGGCCGGCGCCGGCGTGCTGCTGAGCGCCGGAGTGACCATCGCCACCGACGCGTGGCTGCGCAAGCGGGCCCGCCGGCGGAACGATCCCGCGGGCGGAGCCGACCCGGACGGGGACGACCCGAAGGCCGCCGACAGCGGGCCGGCACCGGAGGAAATCGGGTACGCGCGGGTGGCCAAGGCGGGCGGGGCGGTCGGCCAGAGCCAGGTGCTGGTGCCGACGATTCCGGGCGGCGCGGCCCAGGAGGAGCCGCCGACCAGGCGGCAGGCGGCCGCCCGGGTCCCCGGGCGGGGCGGTGACGGGCGGGTCGACTACCGCGGCGGCGAGCCGGTTGCCCCGGGGCAGCGGGTACCGGGGGTGAACGCCCCGGTCGCGCCGGCCAGGCGGGAGGACGCCGCCGACGACACCAGCGTCCTGTCCATGATCCCGTCGGACGCCACGGTGATCCTGCCGCTGTCCCACAACGAGGACTGGAACACGCCCCCGAACGGGAGAGCCCGCCGTTGACCGCCCGGGCGGTGCACCTGGCCGACCTGGAACCATCGCTGATTCGGGAGCGCACGTACGTCACCCGGCGCCGGTACACGCGCATCGACGCCGCGGTGCTGCTCAGCGCGATGATCTGCCTGCTGGACCTGATTCCGGCCAGCCTCATCCTGCCCGGCATGACCGACATCGGGCGGCCGGCGCTGCTGGTCGGCATGCTGCTGTGGTTCTGGTGGGTGCTGGCCCGGCTCAACCCGCGACTGGTGATGGTGGGCCCGCAGCCGATCCGGTGGGCGGTGCTCATCTACGGGCTGTCCGTGTTGATCTCCTACGCCGTCGGGTTCCTGCGCGGGCTGAACGAGATCGAGGCCAACGGCGCCGACCGCGCGATGATGAGCGTCGCCGTGTTCACCGGGGTGATCCTCACCGCGGCCGACGGTATCCCGAACTGGGAGCGGCTGCGCGGCGTGCTGCGGGTGATGGTCCTCTGCGCGCTGTTCATGGCCCTGGTCGGGCTCATCCAGTTCACCACCAAGGTCGACCTGACCGAGTACCTCATGGTCCCCGGGCTACAGGCGAAGGGCTGGGTGCCCGACTTCGCCGCCCGCGGCGCCGGTGACTTCTTCCGGGTCGCGAGCACCGCGACGCATTACATCGAATTCAGCACCGTGATGGCGATGACGCTGCCGCTCGCCATCCATTTCGCCATTTTCTCGCCGACCCCCAAACGCCGCCGGTTCTTCATTTTCGCCTCGCTCGTGATCGCCGCGGCGGTGCCGGTCGCGCTGTCCCGGACCGGGATTCTCGCGCTGCTGGTCGCCGTCGCGGTGATGGTTCCGGTGTGGGGCTGGCGGTTGCGGTACAACGTGCTCGGGTTCGCCGCCGTGCTCGGCGCGCTGCTGATGGTCGGGCGGCCCGGCCTGCTCGGCACCCTGCGGGACATGTTCACCAACGCGCAGGAGGATTCCAGCATCCAGGCGCGGACGGAGCGGTACGGCCTGGTGGGTTACTACTTCGCCCAGCGGCCGTGGCTGGGGCGCGGCACGGGTACCTGGATCGCGCCGCAGTATCAGATCCTCGACAATCAGTGGTTGGCCCTCGCGCTGAGCAACGGCATGGTCGGCGTCGCGGCCCTCGCCGTGCTGCACATCACCGCGGTCGTGCTGGCGATCATCGCGCTGCGCCGGTCCGACCGGGAGGGGCGGCACCTGTGCGCCGCCCTGATCGCCGCCCAGCTGATCGCGGTCGTCGGCGCGGCGACCTTCGACTCGCTCAGCTTCACCACCTTTTCCACTACCCTGGCCCTGATGACCGGTTTCTGCGGCACGGTGTGGCGTTTCACCCATCCCGCGCGGACGGTGCGCACGTCGACGCCCCGCTGGTTCGCTGACTGAGTCGCCAGGTGTCGGAAACAGGACTGCATTTTCCGCGGGTCGGGCACCCTCCAACCAAAAGGTTGAGCCGTCGCCGTCCAGTTCGCGCGGCATCCCGGGTGGACGATTCATTGTCGGTACTTCGCGGCTTGTATAGCGTCACCGTGATCGCGGGGGTGATCATTCCTGGCCGTGATGCGTGTGTGGGGGGCGTCTCGTGAACAGAGTGCAGGCCGGACGGGTGTCCGGGGGTCGCCGGCCGCGTGTCGGGGTCGGTGGGCTGCTGCTGAACCGCCGCGCCACGGCCGCGGTGGCGCTCGTCGCGGTGGCCCTCAGCGGCGCGGTCGCGCTGCCCGCGGCGCGGGCCGCCGCGGCCGACCCGTGTGCCGCGCCGGTCCAGGTGATCGCTTGCGAGAACACCAAGGCCGGCACGCCCGAGTCGGAGTGGAACATCACCGGCTCCGGCGACGAGGACCTGCAGGGCTTCGCCGCCGAGATGAGCGTCAACGTGGGCGAGACCGTGCACTTCAAGGTGACGGCGAACGCCTCGTACAAGATCGAGATTTACCGGCTCGGCTACTACAACGGCGCCGGCGCCCGCCTGATCACCACGGTCACGCCCATCTCGCCCCGCCCGGCGAACAGCACGAGCAGTTGCGTGACCGACCCCACCACCGAAATCTTCGACTGTGGCGGGTGGGCGGTATCCGCACAGTGGGCGGTGCCGTCGACCTCCGTGTCGGGCGTCTACATCGCCCGGTTGAAGCGGGACACCGGCGATGGCGACAGCCACATCCCGTTCGTCGTGCGCAATGACGCCAGCCACTCCGACCTGATTTACCAGACGTCCGACACCACCTGGCAGGCGTACAACACGTTCGGCGGCTCCAGCTTCTACACCGGCGCCGCCAACGGCCGCGCCTACAAGCTGAGCTACAACCGGCCGTTCGCCACCCGTGACGTCGGCAACGGCCGCGACTTCCTGTTCAGCAACGAATACCCGATGATCCGGTTCCTGGAGCGCAACGGGTACGACGTCAGCTACCTCAGCGGCATCGACACCGACCGCCGCGGCGGCCTGCTGACCAACCACAAGGTATTCCTGTCGGTCGGCCACGACGAGTACTGGTCCGGCCAGCAGCGGGCCAACGTGGAGGCGGCCCGGGACGCGGGCGTGAGCCTCGCCTTCTTCAGCGGCAACGAGGTCTACTGGCGGACCCGCTGGGAGAACAGCCAGGACGGCACCGGCACCCCGTACCGGACGCTGGTCTGCTACAAGGAGACCTGGGCGGACGATCACATCGACCCGACCGGCGAGTGGACCGGTACGTTCCGGGACCCCCGGTTCACCCCGCCGGCGACCGGCGGCGGCGCCCCGGAGAACGCGTTGACCGGCACGATCTACATGGCCAACCACGACGACCTACCCATCCAGGTCCCGGCGGAGCAGGGCAAGCTGCGGATCTGGCGCAACACGACGGTGGCGAACCAGTCGGCCGGCCAGACGATGACGCTGGCGCAGCACACGGTCGGGTACGAGTCGGACGAGGACATCGACAACGGCTTCCGCCCGGCGGGCCTGATCCGCCTGTCGACGACGACCGGCAGCACCCCCGAGTACCTGCGCGACTTCGGCAACACGGTCAGCCCGGGCACGACGACCCACCACATGACCCTGTACCGGGCCGCGAGCGGTGCGCTGGTGTTCTCCGCCGGCACGATCCAGTTCGCCTGGAGCCTGGACGCCAACCACGACGGGCTGACCGACCCGGCCGACTCGCGCCTGCAGCAGATGACCGTGAACCTGTTCGCCGACATGGGCGCCCAGCCCGCGACCCGGATGAGCACGCTGGTCGCGGCGACCCCGTCGACCGACTCGACGGCGCCCACCGTCACGATCACCGCCCCGGCGAACGGCGCCGGCGTCGTCAACGGCGGCCAGGTGACCGTTCAGGGCACCGCGACCGACACCGGCGGCCGGGTGGCGGCGGTGGAGGTCTCCACCGATGGCGGCGCCACCTGGCACCCGGCGAACGGCACGTCGACCTGGTCGTACAGCTTCTACACCAACGGGCTCGGCAGCCAGACGGTGCTCGCCCGCGCGGTGGACGACAGCGCGAACATCGGCCCCGCCAGCGCGCCCCGCACGCTCACCCTGACCGGCCCGAGCACGATGTTCGGCGCCCGGGTCCCGCAGGTGCCGGCCATCAACGACGACCAGCCGGTGGAGCTGGGCGTGGCGTTCGTGCCCCAGGTGGACGGGCTGATCACGGGCGTCCGGTTCTACAAGGGGCCGGGCAACACGGGTACCCACACGGGCAGCGTCTGGTCGCCCGGGGGAACCCGGCTGAAGACCGGCACGTTCGCGAACGAAACCGCCTCGGGATGGCAGACGCTCACCTTCTCCAGCCCGCTGGCGGTCGGCGCCGGCACCACGTACATCGCCTCGTACTACGCGCCGCGCGGCGGCTACGCCGGCGACCCGCTCCAGTTCAGCTACGGCGACCTGGACGTCAACCCGCTGACCGTGAAGCGGTCGACCGCCGCGTCGGGCAACGGGCTCTACCGGTACGGCAGCGGGCTGCCCGACCAGTGGTACCGGGACACCAACTACTACGTGGACGTGACCTTCCAGGCCAGCGCCAACACGCCGCCGAGCGTCATCTCCGTCTCCCCGCTGGACGAGGCGAACGGCGTGAGCGCCGCGGTGCGGCCGCAGGCGGCGTTCTCCAAGGCGCTGAACACCGAGAGCATCGAGTTCACCCTGACGGACGGCACCGACGCGACCGTCGCCGGCTCGGTCGGCTACGACGGCGCCACCCGGACGGTCACGTTCACGCCCGCCGAGCCGCTCGCCGCCGCGCAGACGTACACGGCGACCGTCCAGGCGCGGGACACCGACGGGCACTCGCTGGACGCGCCGTACACCTGGACCTTCACCACGGACGTGGACGCGACCCTGACGAAGCTGTTCGCCACGGACGCGGTACCCGGGAACGCCACGTCGGACGACCCCCAGTCGGCGGAGTTGGGCGTGAAGTTCACCCCGGTCGTTGACGGTTACGTGGTGGGCGTGCGGTTCTACCAGGGCCCCGGCAACACGGGTACGCACACGGGCAGCCTCTGGCGCCCCGACGGCACCCGGCTGGCGCAGGCGACGTTCCCGGCCTCCAGCGGTGGCGGATGGCAGGTGGCCGCGTTCACCCCGCCGGTGCAGGTGACGGCCGGCACCACGTACGTGGCGTCGTACTTCGCGCCCAACGGCAACTACTCCTACGACACCGACTTCTTCGACGCGACCTGGACGAACGGGCCGCTGAGCGCACCGTCGGGTGCCAACGGCGTGTACGGCTACGCCGCGCAGAGCACGTTCCCGACGCAGAGCTTCCAGTCGTCCAACTACTGGGTGGATCCGCTGTTCTACTCCGGCGCGGGTACGCCGCCGCTGCCGACCCCGTCCACCTCGCCCAGTCCCACGGTTTCGCCGACGCCGTCGCCGACGGAGACCGAATCGCCATCGCCGACGCCGACGCCGACCGTGACCTTCCCGCCGGTCGTGTCGATCTTCGACGACTCGGCCGCCCCGGCCACGGCCAGTTGGGACGAC
Organism: Rhizomonospora bruguierae; assembly: GCF_018397995.1. Taxonomy (GTDB): domain Bacteria; phylum Actinomycetota; class Actinomycetes; order Mycobacteriales; family Micromonosporaceae; genus Rhizomonospora; species Rhizomonospora bruguierae. The sequence goes on along the minus strand of NZ_BBQH01000082.1, from coordinate 14,318 downwards.
ACCAGTCCGGTGGAGGTGGGCGTCCGCTTCCACGCCGAGGTCGCCGGGAAGGTCACCGGGATCCGGTTCTACAAGGGCGGCGCGAACACCGGCACGCACGTCGGTTCGCTATGGACGGCTGGCGGACAGTTGCTGGCCAGCGGCACCTTCGAGGGCGAGACTGCTACCGGGTGGCAGACGCTCACCTTCACCGCGCCGATCGACCTGCTGGCGAACACCGAGTACGTCGCCTCCTACCGCGCGCCTAACGGCGGGTATGCGGTGACCGCGAACACGTTCGCCGCCGGGGCGTTGCACAACCCCCCGCTGCATGTCCCGCCGACGGGGGCGATGTACACGTACGAGGCTCCGGGCACCTTCCCGAGCAACACGTCGAACCACAACTACTGGGTCGATGTCGTGTTTGAGCCGAACAGCTGACAGCGAGCCCGCGGGCCGGCCAGTGCGCGATCGCCGGCCGGCCCGGCGGGTCCGACGCCCGCGTGGACATGGGGAGGAGCCGGGGCGATGAGCGACAGGTATACGGAAGGTCCGGGGCGGCCGGCATGAGTGGGCGGGTCGCGCCCAGGCCGCTGGCCACCCGGCCCACGGTCTCCGTGGTGGTGCCCTGCTACAACTACGGGCACTACCTGCCGGAGTGCGTGGCGAGCGTGCTGGACCAGGACGCCGTCGAGGTGGACGTGCTGGTCATCGACGACGCGTCGCCGGACGGCAGCGCCCGGGTGGCGCACGACCTGGCCGCGGCTGACCCGCGGGTGCGGGTGATCGCGCACCAGGCGAACCGGGGGCACATCGCCACCTACAACGAGGGCCTGGCGCTGGCCAAGGGCGAGTATGTGGTGCTGCTCTCCGCCGACGACCTGCTCACCCCGGGGTCGCTGGCCCGGGCCACCGCGCTGATGGAGCACCACCCCGAGGTGGGCCTCGTTTACGGCTTCTCGCCGGTGTTCGGTGCCAGCCGCCCGCGGCTGCGCACGCGGGTCCGCTCCTGGTCGGTGTGGCCGGGGGAGCGGTGGCTGGAGCTGATCTGCCGGCGCGGGCGCAACCCGGTCGCCACCCCCGAGGTGGTGCTGCGCACCGGCCTGATGACCGAACTGGTGGGGTACGACGCCCGGATGCCGCACGCGGCCGACTTCTTCCTCTGGCTGCGGGCGGCGGCGCGGGCCGGCGTGGGCCGGGTCAACGGCGCCGACCAGGCGTTGTACCGGGTGCACGGCGAGAACATGCACACCTCGGAGCGGTTCGCCGGCGCCCTGAAGGACATCGCCGAGCGGCGGCGGACCTTCGAGACGTTCTTCGCCGAGGACGGCGTGGCCCTGCCGGCGGTGGGGCGGCTGAGCGCGATGGCGGGGGCGGCATTGGACGCGCAGGAGCGGGCAACCCGGCGCGAACTGGCGCGGGGCGGGCGGGCCGGGGTGGCCGGCGACGTCAGCCGGGCGGCCGGCGCGCTGATGGACAAGGTGCGGTGGCGGCAGTTCCGCCGCGACGGGATTTTCGGGCGAGGGTGGTCGATGTGACGGGGACCGTGCGGACCGGCGAGGACGTCATCGTCCTGGCCGGCCTGACCAAGCTGTACGAGCCGACGCCCCGGTGGATGCGGCTCTTCGCCCGGACGCACATCACCGAGCCGGTGCGCGCGCTGGACGGCGTGGACCTCGTGGTCCGCGCGGGCGAGATCTGCGCCGTGGTCGGCCCCAACGGCGCCGGCAAGACGTCGATGTTCCGGATCATTGTCGGCCTCACGGACGCGAGCGGGGGCCGCGGCAGCGTGCTCGGCCTCGACGTCGGCACCGACTCGGAGCGGATCCGCCAGGTGGTCGGCTGGATGCCGGCGGAGGACCGCAGCCTGCTGATGCGGGCGACCGCCCGGGAGAACCTGCTGCTGCACGGGCGGTTGCAGGGCATGCGCAAGCACGAGTTGGTCGAGCGCATCCCGCACGTGCTGGCCCAGGTGAACCTGACCGCGCAGACCGAGTCGGTCGTCGCGGGCCTGTCCGCCGGGATGAAGGCGCGGCTGCGGCTGGCCCGGGCGCTGCTGCCCGGCCCGCGGGCGCTGATCCTCGACGAACCGACCGGCGCGGTGGACCCGATCGCCGCGCACGAGTTGCTCACGCTGATCATGGGACTGGTCGAGCGGGAGCGGCTGGCGGTGCTGATCTCGTCGCACCGGCTGGAGGAGATCGAGGCGCTGCGGTCGCAGGCGCTGCTCATGGAGTCCGGCCGGGTCAAGTACCACGGCGACCTGGACAGCCTGCGCGACCGGTGGGAGCGCCCGCAGCTCGAACTCGTCTTCACCGACCCGGAGGTGGCCGGGCGGGTCGCGGCGGAACTCGTCGCGCAGGGGCTGACGGTGACGGCGGAGGGCGCCGCGGTGCGCTGCCGCCCGCACGGCCGGAACCCGGTCGGCCGGGTGCTCGCCGGCCTCGGGAGCCACACCGCCGCGCTGGCGCACGTGCGCGAGATCCCCATGCCGTTGCGCGACCTGATCGCGCAGGTCTACACGCGGGGCGGCGACCTCGCGGGAAGCGGAACCCGATGAGCGCGCCCACCACCCTGGCCACCGGCGCCGAGCCGGCCTACCCGTCCGCGGTGCGCGACCGGGCGTTCCGCCGCAAGGTGCTGGACACGCTCGGCGCCTACATCCGGATCGACCTGGTCGAGGAGCGGATGTTCCCGGCCTCGACGATCCTGCGGTACGTCGCGGTGGTGTTCCCGGTGCTGCTCTACTACTTCCAGAGCAGCTTCTTCGCCTTCAGCGACCAGCAGTTCATGCTGATCCTGATCGGCGCGGCGGTCACCGCGGGGTTGCAGGACGCGCTGACCGGGCTGACCCAGCGGCTCCAGTTCGCGCAGGAGCGCGGCACGCTGGAGACGTACCTGGTGGAGCCGGTGCCGTGGGCGCTGATCCCGGTGGCGATGAACATCTGGCGCAGCATCACCGGCGCGGTGCTGGCCTGCGTCATGGTGGGCACCGGCTGCCTGCTCGGGGCGCCGATCGAGGCGGCGTCGATCCCGGCGGCGCTGCTGGTGCTGTTCCTCGGCATCGCCGCCTGCAACGCGGTGGGCACGTTCGCGGCCAGCTTCCTCATCCTGTTCAAACGCGGCGAGCCGGTCATCATGCTGTACAGCCTGGCCGCGGGCGTGCTGGGCGGCACCCTGTTCGCGGTGAGCGTGCTGCCCGGCTGGATCCGCTGGGCCAGTTATCTGGTGCCGCACTACTACGTCATCAGCGCCGAGCGGCAACTGCTGATGGCCGACCCGCCGGCCGACGCGATGTCGCCCCTGGTGGCGACCGGCATCCTCGTCGCGTTCTGCGTGGTCGCCTTCGCGGTCGGGCTGGCCGTGTTCGACCGGTCGCTGCGCCTGGCACGCCGGTTCGGCATCCTCAGCATCTGACCACGAGCGGGAGAGGTAGCCCATGAGGAGCTCAGGGGAGGCGCTGCGCGTGCTGCGCCGCGACGGCGCGCGGGGGCTCGCGCGGCGGGTGGCCCGGGTGGCGTACCGGCGGCTCGGCAGCGCGGCGCTGGAGTTCCCGCTCGCCTTCGCCGACGTGGCCGACTCGCGGGATCTCCGGCTCGCGGTGCCGGCCCGGCGGCCGGCGCGCGGCACGCCGTTGACCATCGGGTGGATCTGCACCCCGCCGGCACCGGGCAGCGGTGGTCACACCACGTTGTTCCGGATGGTCGCCGCCGCCGAGGCGGCCGGGCACACCTGCGTGCTGTACCTGTACGACCGGTTCGGCGGTGACCTCGCCCGGCACGAGGCGGTCATCCGCCAGGGCTGGCCCGAGATGCGGGCCGAGGTGCGTTCGGTGGACGCTGGCCTCGCCCCGCTCGACGCGTACGTCGCCTCCGCCTGGCCCACCGCGCACGTCCTGGCCTCGCGCCGGGACCTGCCCACCCGGCGGCTGTACTTCATCCAGGACTACGAGCCCTTCTTCTACCCCCAGGGCTCCGAGCACGTGTTGGCCGAGGACACCTACCGATTCGGCTTCCGGGCCATCACGGTCGGCGGGATGATCGCCGAGATCCTCCGGGCCGAGTTCGGCGTCGCGGCGGCCGTCGCCGAGTTCGGCGTCGACACCTCGGTCTACCGGCTGGCCGGCGGCGCCGGCGACCGGCGCAACGTGGTCTTCTACGCCCGGCCGGACGTGGCCCGCCGCGGCTTCGCCGTCGGCGCGATGGCGCTCGGCGAGTTCCACCGCCGGCACCCCGACTACCGGATCCACCTGTTCGGCGACCCCGCCGCGGAGGTGCCGTTCGTGGCGACCCGGCACGGCAGCCTGCCACCGGCGCGCCTGGCCGAGTTGTACAACACCTGCGTGGCGGGCATTGCGCTGTCGTTCACGAACGTGTCGCTGGTGCCGGACGAGATGCTGGCCTGCGGGGCGATCCCGGTCACCGGGCAGTCGGCGTACGCCCGCGCCTGCTTGGACAACCCGTACGTGCGGTGGGCGACGCCCACCCCGCTGGGGTTGGCGGACGCGCTGGACGAGGCCATCGCCGCGGGCGCGGCGCCGGCCGACATCGCGGCCAGCGTGCGGGGCCGGTCGTGGGAGGACGCGCAGCGGGTCACCGTGGCGACCATCGAGGACGAGGTGTACGGCTGACCTGCCGGGCGGGGTCAGCGCACGACGGCGGGGGACCAGGCGTTCTGGACGAAGACCCGGGGGGTGCCGGAGCCGTCCGCCGGGGTGACCCACACGTCGCTGGTGGCCACGCCGTTGCCGGCGGTGCGTGGCAGTCCATACAGGACGTTGGCGTCGTCCAGCCACTCGGCCTGGTCGTCGACGCTGTGCGTCTCGGCCAGCACGGTCTCCCTGCCGGTGGCCAGGTCGTAGACGGCCAGGCGCCACTGCCCGTGCGGCAGGTCGCCGTGCTTCTTGAAGGCGATCCGGGTCTTGTCGGGGGACAGGGACGGGCATTCCACGTCCTCGCGCAGCGCCGTCGCGGTGCGGGCGGAGAGGCTGCCCCGGACCAGCCAGGTCTTCCTGCCCGAGGCGGCGGTGGCGTAGAACGTGTCGTCGTCGGCGAACGTGACGCCCCAGAAGTTCCGGTCCACGGCGGTCACGGTGCGCCCGTCCACGATCAGTGTGAAGCTCTCGATGTCGCCGACGACCTCGCCCCGGGCGCGGGTGACGATCGTGCGGGTGGAGAACTGCCCGGGGTTGGTGTACGAGTCGCCGTACACGAACGTGGTGGTGGCCACCAGCGAGCCGTCCCGGGAGAGGCGGGCCCGGCTGGGCAGGCCGGTCAGCGGCAACTCCCGGCTGGGCGCCCAGGCCCGGTCCAGCAGCGCCGCGCGGTAGGTGGTGACCAGGCCGCGCTCCGCGCTCAGGCAGACGGTCTGGTCGGCGGTGGCGTAGACCCGCTCGCAACTGGCGCCGGTGAACGCCCGCGGGCCGGCCGGGTCGCTGAGCGGCACCACCGCGACCTCGCCGTAGCCGGTACCCAGGGCGGTGCTGCGGAAGACCAGGTGCGGCTCGGCGACCACGGCGTTCGCGTCGGCGAGGGTGGCGACCGGCGGCGCGGACGCGCGGGCCCGCTCCTGCCGGTGCCGCTCATACAGGACGTACCCCGTGGCGCCGGCGGACGCGATCAGCACGATCGCCACGAGGGCGGCGACCCGGGCGCGCAGACTCACCCGGCAAGTCTCGCATCCACGCCCCTGAGCAGGGCGTAGGCCAGCGGAATCGCCCCGGCGAGCAGGCCCGCGACCACGAGCAGGGCGGTGCCGCGCCCGGTGGCGTCCCACAGTGCGCCGAAGCCGAACGCGGCGGCGAAGCGGGCCACCGCCACCACCGTCTGCGCGGCGGCGATCCCGGTGCCCCGCGCCTGCGCGGTGACGAGCCGGCTCACCAGCGCCGGCAGGACGCCGTCGGTGGCCGCGTAGAAGGTGCCGAGCAGCAGCAGGACGAGCACCGTGAAGAGCAGCCCGCCGGCCGGGCGCGCCGCCAGCAGGTACCCGACCAGCAGCGCGACGTGCCCGCCGACCAGGACGGTCGCCTTGCCGATCCGGTCCGCGAGCCGGCCGAACGGGACGGCCAGCGCCAGGTACGCCACGTTCGTGCCCACGTACAGCAGCGGGAAGTAGAGCGAGGCGAACGCGTCCCGCTCCTGGAGCGACAGGTACAGGAACCCGTCGCCGACGGTCAGGACGCCGAGCAGCCCGGCGGCGAACAGCGGCCGGCGCAGCCGGGGGCCGGTGGCCTCCCGCAGCAGGGTGCGCAGCCCGGGGCCCCGGCCCGCCGCGCCGGTGCGCCGGTTCGGCACGAACAGCACCAGCACGGCCACGCCGGCCAGGGCCACCGCGAACGACACCACGAAGATCGAGTTGTAGCCGGCCGGCACGGCCAGCAGCAGCCCGAACGCGACCAGCGGGCCGATCGCGGCGCCGATCGTGTCCAGGGTGCGGTGCACGCCGAAGGAGCGGCCCAGTGTGGCCGGGTCGGACGCGTCGGCGATCAGCGCGTCCCGGGGCGCGGTCCGCAGGCCCTTGCCGAGCCGGTCCGCGGTGATGACCGCGGTGATCGTGGCGAAGCCGTGCACCGGCAGCATCGCGATCCGGCTCAGCGCCGACACCCCGTACCCGAAGACGGCCACCCACTTCGGGTGCCGGCCCCGGTCGCCGGCGTAGCCGCCGGCGATCCGCACCGCCGCGCTGACCCCCTGGTAGACCCCGTCGAGCAGGCCGTACGCGGCCATCGTGAGGCCCACCTGGGCGGTCAGGTACAGCGGCAGGACCGAGGCGACCATCTCCGACGAGACGTCGGTCAGCAGGCTGACGACGCCCAGCAGGACGACCGTCGTGGCGACCCGGCGGGCCGCCTTCGGCGCGGCCCCGGTGGCTTCGCCGCCCGGCCGGTCGCGGAGCGAGACGTACATGCCTTATCGCAGCGCGGTGGCCAGTTCGGTCACCACCCGCTCCTGCTGCGCGGGGGTGATCTGCGGGTAGATCGGCAGCGAGAGGATCTCGGTGGCGGCGCGCTCGGCGTGCGGGAACGCGCCCCTGCCGTACCCGAGGCCGGCGAACGCGGGCGTCAGGTGCACCGGGTACGGGTAGTGGATGCCGGCGCCGATGCCGGCGGCGTTGAGCCTGCCGAGTACCTCGTCCCGGCGGGCCGGCGTGCCGTCGCCGGGGATCCGCACCACGTACAGGTGCCAGACGTGCTCGTTGCCGGCCAGGGTCACCGGGCGAACCACGTCCAGGCCGGCCAGCAGCGTGTCGTACCGGGCGGCGGCGGCCCGCCGGGCGGCGTTCGCCCGGGCCAGCCGGGCCAGCTTGGCCCGCAGCACGACCGCCTGGAGCCCGTCCAGCCGGCTGTTCATGCCGATCAGCTCGTGCATGTACTTCGCCAGGCCGCCGTGGCTGGCCAGCGTGCGCACGGTCCGGGCCAGGCCCGCGTCCGCGCTGGCGACCGCGCCGGCGTCGCCGTACGCGCCGAGGTTCTTGCCCGGGTAGAAGCTGGTGGCGACGATCCCGCCGGTGCCGGCCTGCCGGCCGTGGCGGGTCGCGCCCTGCGACTGGGCGCCGTCCTCCACGATCGGCAGGTCCGTGCCGGCGCGCAGGGCCTCGACCGGCGCGAGCTGCCCGTACAGGTGCACCGGGGCGAGCGCCCGGGTCGCCGGGGTGATCGCGGCGAGCGCGGCGGCGGTGTCGATCAGGTACGTCTGCGGGTCGCAGTCCACCAGGACGGTCCGCGCGCCCGCCCGGGCCACCGCCTCCGCGGTCGCGACGAACGTGTTCGCCGGCAGCACCACCTCGCCGCCCGGCCCGACGCCGACCGCGCGCAGCGCCAGCTCCAGCGCGTCGGTGCCGTTGGCCACGCCGACGACGTGCGGCACGCCGGTGAACCCGGCGTACTCGGCCTCGAACGCCGCCACCTCGGCGCCCCCGACGAACGCGGTGTCCGCGATGACCCGCTTGAACCCGGCCTCGACCTCCTCGGCCACCTCGGCGTGCGCCGCGGCCAGGTCGACGAGCGGAATCTTCGACATGTGCCTCTCCCTGCTCACTTCACATCCCTGAGGTACCGCGCCGGGTTGCCCACCCAGACCTGGCCCGGCGGCACGTCGCGCAGCACCACCGCGCCCATGCCCACCTGGGCGTACTCGCCGACGGCGACGGACTCGCGGACCAGGCAGCCGGCGCCGAGGTAGGCGCCGGACCCGATCCGGACACCCCCACCGAGCCGCACGCCGGACGCGACCGTGGCGAAGTCGCCGACCACGTCGTCGTGGGTCAGGACCGCCTGCGGCATCACCGCCACGTGCGCACCGACCGCCACGTCGGCGGTCAGCACCGCGCCGGCCAGCAGCACGGTGCCGGGGCCGAGTACGCAGCCGGCCGGCACCGAGGCGGCCGGGTGCACGATCGTGGCGTACCGGTCGGTGGGCAGGGCCAGCCGCCGCACCAGCCCGGTCCGCACGTCGAACGCGCGGGGGTTGCCGACGCAGACCACGACCGCTGCGCCGGGTGGCACGTCGGCGGTCCCGCCGAGGATCGGCACTCCACCACGGACGGTCCCGGGCAGCGCCGGGTCGTCGTCCAGGAAGCCGAGCAGGTTCCAGCGATCGGTGGCGCGAACGGCGGCGGCCGTCTCCCGGGCGAAGCCGCCCGCGCCGACGATGACGAGGTCGCGCCTCACCGGCCCGGCGCTCGGCTGGACAGCGCACGCAGCACGCCGACGATCCGGTCCTGGTCGTCCCCGGTCAGGTTGTGGTGCAGGGGCAGGATCAGGGAGTTGCGGGTCAGCCGCTCGGTGACCGGCAGCGCCGGCGGGTGCGCCTCGGCGTACGCCGGTTCGAGGTGGGCCGCCATGATGCCCCGGCGGGCCGAGACGCCGGCCGCGGCGAGCGTGCTCAACGCCTCGTCCCGCCCCGCGCCGAACTCGTCGGTGAGCAGCACCCAGAACGACTGGAAGTTCGTCCGCCCGTACGCCGGATCGCGCACCGGGACGGCGCCCGGCACGTCGGCCAGCAGCGCCTGGTACCGGGCGGCCAGGTCGCGGCGCTGCGCCACCAGCCCGGCCAGCCGGCCCAACTGGACCAGCCCCACCGCCGCCTGGATGTCGGTCATCCGGTAGTTGAACCCGGTCTCCAGGTACGCCTCCAGCACGGGCTGGGCGCTGGCGTGCCGGTCCGCCGCGGAGACGTTCATGCCGTGTTCGCGCAGCCGCCGCCCGCGCACCGCCCACTCCTCGCGGTCCACGGTCACCATGCCGCCCTCGCCGGTCGTGATGACCTTCCGGGGGTGGAACGACCAGGCCGCCACCGCCGCCCCCGCGCCCACCGGGGCGCCGTACGCGGTCGACCCGGCCGCGCAGGCGGCGTCCTCGACCAGGGCCACGCCCCAGCCGTCGGCCGCCGCCCGCAGCGCCCGCACATCGAACGGGACGCCGCCCTGGTGCACCGCGATGACCGCCCGGGTGCGCGGGGTGCGCACCGCGTCGACCGTCTCGACGGTCACGTTGCCCGTGGTCAGTTCCACGTCGGCGAAGATCGGCGTGGCCCCGCAGTACCGGACCGCGTTGGCGGTCGCGATGAACGAGAACGACGGCACGACGACCTCGTCGCCCGGGCCGACCCCGAGCAGGACCAGCGCCAGGTGCAGCCCGGTGGTGCAGGAACTGACCGCCACGCCGTGCCCGGCGCCGACCGCCGCGGCGAACCGGCGCTCGAACTCCGCCACCCGGGGGCCCTGCGCCACCCAGCCGGAGAGCACCGCCTCGGCGGCGGCGCGCGCCTCCTCCTCGCCCAGCATCGGCTGCATCACCGGGATGCGCCGCTCGACCGCCGTCACCGAGCCGACCCTTCGGTCGCGACCGCGCTCCCCGCGAGCTCGCTCCGCGCCTGCCCGGTAGCCGGCGCCTCGTTGACGAGCCCCTCGGTGACCCCGGCCGCCCGCGCGGCCCGCCACCACCGGACCAGGCCCTCCAGGCCCTCGTGCAGCCCGATCTCGGCCCGGAAGCCGAGCCGGTGGGCCGCGTGCTCCACCTCGGCCAGCCGGCGGGTCACGCCGTTGACCGCGCGGGCCGGGCCGTGCACCGGTGGCGCGTCGAACTCCATCACCTTGCTCAGCGCCTCGGCCAGCTCCCTCAGGCTGGTCTCCACGCCGCTGGCCACGTTGAACACCTCGTCGGTGGCGTCCGCCTCGGCGGCCAGGATGTTCGCCCGGGCGATGTCGGCCACGTGCACGAAGTCCATGGTCTGCAACCCGTCACCGAGGATCAGCGGCGGCGTGCCCGCCTCGATCCGCTCCATCCAGCGGATCAGGACCTCGGTGTAGAGGCCGTGGATGTCCATCCGCGGCCCGTACACGTTGAAGTAGCGCAGCGCCACGTAGTCCAGCCCGTGCATCGCGTGGAAGCTGCGCAGCATGCCCTCGTTGAACGCCTTGGCCGCCCCGTAGAACGTGTCGTTGTCGTACGGGTGGTGCCGCTCCGGCGTCGGGAACTGCTCCGCCAGCCCGTACACCGACGCGGACGAGGAGGCGATCAGCTTCCGCACACCGCCCGCGACCGCCGCCTCGACCACGTTGAACGTGCCGTCGACCAGCACCTCGTTGGCCAGCCGGGGCTCCTCGGCGCACTGCGTGATCCGGATCGCGGCCAGGTGGAAGACGAGATCCTTGCCGTCGCTGGCCCGGTGCACCAGCTCCACGTTCCGGATGTCGCCCTCGACCAGCTCGACCCGGCCCGAGGCCAGCGCCCGGTCCAGGTTGGCGCGCCGGCCGCGGACGAAGTTGTCCAGCACCACGACCTCGGCCGCGCCGCCCGCCACCAGCAGGTCCACCACGTGCGAGCCGATCGTGCCGGCCCCGCCGGTCACCAGCGCCCGCGCCCCGGCGATGGGCACCCCAGCCGTCATCGGTCGTCCTCTCCCAGTTCGATCATCACGCCACCCTCGGCCAGGCTGCGCGAGGCGGCCTCCAGCACGGCGAGCACGCGCAGCCCGGACCGGCCGTCGGTCAGCGCCGGGCGGCCGCTGCGGATCGCCGTCGCGAACTCCTCGACCATGGTGCGCAGCGCCTCCCGCTCGGGCAGCGCCGGGGCCACCATGTCGCCGCTGCGGTACGAGATCAGCATCTGCTGGCGCTCGTCCGCGCCCAGTTCCTCCGGCGCGGCCACGTCCACGCCCCGGTCGAAGACCGACAGCCGCTGCGCCGGGTTCAGGTCGTCCCAGACCAGCGTGCGCTTGGACCCGCCGATGATGGTGGTCCGCACCTTGACCGGGGAGAGCCAGTTCACGTGGATGTGCGCCAGCCCGCCGTTGCTCAGCCGCAGCGTGAGGTAGGCCACGCAGGAGCGGCCGGCGCCGATCGCGTCCGCGCCGTGCGCCGCCACGGCCACCGGGCGGACCCCGTCCGGCAGCACGAAGTCCAGGATGGACAGGTCGTGCGGGGCTAGGTCCCACATCACGTCGATGTCCCGCTGCACCAGCCCCAGGTTGATCCGGACCGAGTCCAGGAACTGCACCTCGCCCAGGTCACCGCCGCGCACCAGTTCGCGGATGCGCAGCACGGCGGGGGTGTAGCAGTAGGTGTGGTCGCACATCAGGGTCAGCCCCCGGGCGTCCGCCTCGCCGGCCAGCTCGCGCCCGTCCGCGTACGTCGCCGCGAGCGGCTTCTCGACCAGCACGTGCTTGCCCGCGCGCAGGGCGGCCGCCGCGACGTCCAGGTGGGTGCCGGCCGGGGTGGCGACCGCGACCGCGCCGACCCGCGGGTCGGCCAGCACCTCGGCCAGGTCGTCGGTGACCGCGACGGTGGAGTAGCCGCCCAGCACCCGCTCGGCCTGGGAGCGGTCCAGGTCGCACAGCCAGTGCAGGCGGAAGCTCGGCGAGCCCTGGAAGTTGCGGACCAGGTTCGGACCCCAGTAGCCGGCCCCCACGACGGCCACGCCGATGGGTTCCTCGGCGGGCGGGCCGGCGGGCGCGGCGGGCAGTGCGCTCATGATCCTCGTTTCGCTGAACGGGCGCCTGGGCGAGGGGCGCGCGGGAGTGCGTGCGGATCCTCGACCGCGCCGAAAAGTTATCTCCGCTGGTAGTGACGCCACAGATCAGTGACGGAAATCCGGCAGAGCCAGCGCCCAAGGCGGTACCTTCGGCCGGTTGGCGCCGGACTACCGGCCACCTACCGTGCTCCCGACTGGAGATGGCGGAAGGACGAACGCCCATGAGCGAGCGCCAGCGAGCGCATCGGTGGCTCGTGTTCGGCGAATGCCACCGCCGAGCGGCAGCGAGGTGACGGCATGAGCAGCGACGCCCGGGTGACGGCCAGCGCCGATGTGGACGGGCGGGCCGAGATCGGCCCCGGCACCACCGTCTGGCACCTGGCGCAGATCCGCGAGGGCGCCACGGTGGGCGCGAACTGCACCATCGGCCGGGGCGCGTACGTGGGCCCGGGGGTGCGCCTCGGCGACAACGTCAAGCTCCAGAACTACGCGCTGGTGTACGAGCCGGCCCGGCTCGGCGATGGCGTGTTCATCGGCCCCGCCGCGGTGCTGACCAACGACGAGTACCCGCGCGCGGTCACCCCCGAGGGCCGGCCGAAGACCGCCGACGACTGGACCGCCGTGGGCGTCACGATCGGCGCGGGCGCCAGCGTCGGAGCCCGCGCGGTGTGCGTCGCCCCGGTGACCGTCGGCCGCTGGGCGCTGGTCGCCGCCGGCGCCGTGGTGGTCCGCGACGTGCCGGACTTCGCCCTGGTCGTGGGCGTACCGGCGCGCCGCGTCGGCTGGGTCGGCCGGGCCGGCGTGCCACTGTCGAGCAAGGGTGACGGCGTGTTCGTGTGCCCGCGCACCGGCGAGGAGTACGCCGAGACGGACGGCGTGCTCCGGGAACGCTCCTAACCGGTCACGTAGTCACAGGGGAGGTTCGCGCGCCACGCGTCCTCGCCGGCCGGCGGGATCGGCAGCGCGACCCGCTCGGCACCGTTCGCGCACGCGACCCGGGCGCGGTCCAGTTCGGTGCTCCAGCGGGGGCCGTGGGCGCGCGGGTTGTCCACCCGGAGGTTGACCGCGCAGACCAGCGCCAGCAGGGCGGCCAGCGCGTACAGCGGGAGCCGGCCGCGGGTGCCGGTGCCGGGGCGGAGCAGGGCCGCCAACGCGGTCACGACGAGCATCGCGGGCGCCGCCGCGTACCGGAAGGTGGCGGTGCCGCTCAGCAGGACCGGTAGCGCGTACAGGGCGGCCGCGTGCAGGCCGGCGACGGCGGCCAGGACGCCGTGCGGGCGGGTCAGCCGCAGCACCGCGGCCAGCACCGCGCCGGCCACCAGCAGCCAGGCCAGCCCGGCCAGCGCCAGCCAGCGGGCGTCGACGCCGGTGCCGAGCCAGCGTTCGCCGATCAGCGCGCCGGGTACCGCCCGCAGGACGAAGCCGGAGGCGGCGAGCACCGGGTCGGGGGTGAGCTGGCGCGAGCTGGAGCCGCTGGCGAGGCCGGCCACCTGGAGGGCCAGGCCGGCGCCGAGCAGCCCGGCGAGGGTGCTCCCGTAGCGGTCCCGGCGCCCCTGCGGGGTGCGGCGCAGCACCCGGGCGAGGGCGAGCGGGACGAAGACGAGGGTGAGGATGTCGCTGGCCGCGACCGCGAGCACCACCGCCCCGGCGAGGACCCGGCCGGCGCGGCCGCGCGGGGTCCAGACGAGCATCCAGAACAGCGCGTACAGGCCGTACCAGTGCAGGTTGGCGATGGAGTTCGGCAGCTCGTCCTGGGCCAGCGGGACGACCACGACCACCGCGGCGGCGAGCGTGCGGGCCAGGGGGCTGCGCAGGTGCGCCCCGCTGGCGGTGTGGACCAGGACGGCGGTGGCCGCTACCAGCAGGGCCGCGGTCACCGCCAGGACCGCCGCGGCGGCGCCGGCGGGCGCCAGCGACGCCAGGCCGGCCACCAGGCGCGGTACCACGTGGTAGTAGCCGGCGTAGGAGGTGCCGAGGGCGGGCAGCGGTCCGTTGTCGACGGCCTGGCCGAGGAAGACCTGGCCGTCCTCGGCCCAGACGGTGTCCAGGGCGCCGGCGCCGGGCTGGCGGGCCAGGCTGATCGCGGTCCCGGCGGCCGCGGCGGCCAGCGCGAGGGCGATGGCGCGCCACCCGGGGCGGGCGGCCGGCTCGGCGGTGGGGAAGAGGGCGGCGCCGCCACCGCGCAGCCGCGCGCGCCAGCCCGGCTCAGCGGGGGCATCGGCCGGGGTGGGCGGTGGCTGTGCGGTGACGGCCGTCATGGGTGGTCGCTCACAGCCGTCCGTCGCGCACGGCTTGGGTGACCCATGGGATGACCTCGTCGAGCATCTCGTCGAGGGTGGTGGTGGCTTCGAAACCGAGCACCTCACGA
>NZ_BBQH01000081.1 GCF_018397995.1 Rhizomonospora bruguierae | reverse complement strand
TCTGCGGTGTCGCCTGTCCTGGCGAACCTGTTCTTGCACTACGCGTTCGACATGTGGATGGGCCGGGTGTTCCCCGGCTGCCCGTTCGAGCGTTACGCCGACGATGCGGTGATCCACTGCCGCACGCTGGCGGAGGCGAGAATGGTCCTGGCCGCGCTGCGGACCAGGATGGCCGAGGTCGGACTGGAGTTACATCCGGACAAGACTCGGATCGTGTGTGTGCCACGCGCGCAGAGGGAGAGGCTGGGATGTAGGTAGGAGACCTCGATCGATGTGCTGCTGCGTGGGAGATGAAGGATTGTGGCCCTTCGGCATCGCCCTTCGGGGGGTGGTGTCAAACCGCCTCATGCTGCGTTGGCTGAAGACCGGCGTGGTGAGCGATGAGGAAAAGGCGCCGTGAGAGGCGTCAGGTGGGAATCGGGAAGGCGAGCGCAAGCGAATCGCTGCTGAAGTGTCGAAATTAGTTTTAGGTGGCATCAGAACTGGGGCGTGCACGAGGCTCCAGGATGAGTCTGGCGGATACCCGGTTACTGGCCAGGCGGTGCCCGGCATGTAGGCGACGCGAGCCCGGTTTGCTGCTTTCACGTGGAACGTGGGAAGGCCAGCCCCGATACTGCCACCGCTGGGGAGCGGCGGCGAGAAGGAGTGCGCCAAGCGGCAGAAACCGTAAGACGTTGAGTACTGTCGCGGGGTTGGCATTCGGACCGGCTCATAGTAGTGAGGAACCCTCTGTAATGGAGGGGGAGCGAAGGGGCTGGACCATTCGAGGTGAGTTCGTTCGGGCAACCAGAAGATTCTGGGAGGGATCGAGTGGGCGAGCTGAAGTCGCCGGGAAAGCCGTTTGTGATCTCGAAGCGGCTCGTATGGGAAGCGTACCTGAGAGTCAAGGCCAATCAGGGTGCGCCGGGTGTGGATGGGTGCTCGATAGAGAAGTTCGAAGCCGATCTGGAGAGTAATCTGTACCGGATCTGGAATAGGATGTCCTCGGGCGGCTACTTCCCACCCCCGGTGAAGGCGGTGGAGATACCGAAATCGCATGGCGGGGTAAGAATCCTGGGCGTGCCGACCGTGGCTGATCGGATTGCGTAAACGGTGGTTGCCATGGAGTTGGAGAAATGGGTGGAACCGATGTTCCATCGGGACTCGTATGGCTACCGGCCACGGCGCTCCGCGTTGGACGCGGTAGGCACATGCCGAAAACGCTGCTGGGAGTACGATTGGGCGGTCGATTTGGACATCCAAAAGTTCTTCGACAGCGTCGATCACTCGCTGATGGTCAAGGCGGTAGAGGCCAACACCGACCAACCGTGGGTGGTGCTGTATGTGCCTTATCGAGAAGGGGAGGCAGTCCGTGCGAAGAGCAGCAACATTCATGATTCTGGCGGCCGCCATTAGCCTGGCCATGCCTATCCCTGCAATGGCGGGACCAAAGGCCACCGAACCTGTCCATCTGACGTACACAAGTGGCAGCGACATCATTACTGGTCGCCTTACCTTGGACTTCCCAGCTGCCGGAACTGATGCCCACACCCTATGGATGGAGTGACGCCAACGGCTACTTCACCTACCAACACGCTTGCGGCGGGACCACTGCTCCGTGGGGGTTCAGAATAAGCTCGTCCGTGCAGTCCATCATCACGAGCACCGTGACAGAGCAGGGTATGGATTGGTGGCGCAACTACACCGCCATGTCTCGGCGGGCCCCGCACGTCGTATCGAAGGACTACCAATTCCACGGAACCTTCAAGCCGGTTGACGACAACGACCTAATCACTTATGGCGACTACTTCTACTTCACCGTACGCGTCAACGGCAATACCGGCGCCGGAAGCTTGCACGTCTGGGGCGAGCTGCATAACGTAAGGTAGCGGTAGATGGCGAAACAAGTCCTGCGGCTGACGCATTGACCTAATCATCTAGGGGGAGCACGCGGTGGACATCGAAATGCCTGACGCCTTCCACCCTGTCGCCAGGGACCTCATGGCGACATCCCTGGTGCGGCTCCGCTTTGACGTCCCCCTGTTCTCCGACCCGATGCATGATGCGCTCTCGCTCCATGACGACGAGCACGGATTCGCGATCCAACTGCAGGTTCCGAAAACCCTCAGCCGGCAAGAACAGATTGTCCAGGTGGCAGACCAGGTGCAGGACTGGACCGTGGAGTCGCTGAGCCGCCAGGGCCTACCGGCGACGTGGCCGGAGTGTTCCGAGCATCCCGGCTCGCACCCGCTCCGGCCAGCGCTTTCGGGCAGGTCGCCGGTCTGGGAGTGCCCCCGCACCGGCCACACCATCGCGGTCATCGGCTCGCTCCGGCCGCCCGACACGCAGCCGCGGGATTGACGGCGTGCCGCCTTCCCGCTAGCGAACCGTTGGAGGAACCCGACCGCCGCGTCGGATCGCCACAATGCCCGTCGCTGATCGACCCGCCAGAAAAGATCAACAACGGGTGGAACGTCCTTGATCAACACGTGAGGCTGACTGGGCGGGCGTGGTGCGCGGCCGGAATCGGCCCGGGTGCTACTGGTCCACGCTCCGGTGCGCCGTCTGAGCTGCGGTGCGGAACGCCGTCGCCCAGGGAAACACCGCTTGGCGCTCGGCTCCGCCGCCTGGCGGGTGTGGTTCCCATCCGTCGTCCGGACCGAGCAGGACCCGTACCCCCTCTTGCCGGAGCGTGGCCACCGCGTGTTGGAAGGGTGCCCGCGCGGCCAGGGCCGCGTTGACGAACGGCACCACCACGGTGGGAACGTTGCGTCCGATCAATTCGGCGATCGAGGTCAACGGGTAACTGTCGGCGATGCCCAGGGCTATCTTGTTCACCGTGTTGTACGTGGCCGGGGCAATGATCAGTGCGTCGACCCACGTTGGAACCCGCCGGCCCCTCCCAACAGTCTGATACGAGGTGCGCACGGGGTTCCCGGTGAGCCGCTCGATCGCCGGTATGTCGATGAAGTTCGCCGCGCTCGCCGTGGCGGTGACCGCCATCGTCCACGATGCCTCGCGAGCCACCACGATCAGCCGGGCGACGTCGGAGGCGGGGCCGGCGCCGCACACGACGATCTGCAGGTGCCCGTCGCTCACAGGCGGATTCCTGCCGCGGCGGCGAAGGTGGTGACCTCGGCTCGTACCCCGCCTCGGGAGAGAACAGCGAGGTCACCAACGATCTTCCGCGCAGCCGGCCGGTGGCGGATCTCCTCCGGCGCTACGCGGTACGCCGTCCTCAGCGCCGATAGCCCCTCCTCGTGGCGGCCCCATTGCGTGTACGCCTGCGCTACGTCAACGAACAGCGCCGCCTTGCGCTCGGCGAGTGTGATCTTGTCGAGCTGGATCTGGCGGGCGAGGGAGATCGCGCCGCCCGCGTCGCCGAGCGTGAGGGCCACATTGACCCGATGTAGCAGCACGTTGCCCGGACCGAATGCGGTCCAGCGATCGTTGCCGTCGTACCCCAGCCTGGTGGCGGTTCGCGATGCCTCGTCCAGCATCGTGGCAGCGGCGTCCCGGTCATCTGCCCTCGCGGCTGCGATCGCGCCGCGCAGCATCAGCGCCCCGTACACGGCGACCGCGTCTACGGAACTGAGCCGGGTAGCCCGATCCAGGTCGTTGGCTGCGGCCTGCGCGAGGTGCAAGGCACGACGGGCGTGGCCGTTCGCCATCAGCGCATGGGTCATGATCCGGGCACTGGTGCCCACCGCCACCGGGTCCTCGCTGGCGAGCCCGCAGTGGCGGCTGCGTTCGGCCGCGACGAGTGCCATCGCTTGATCGCCGACCTTCAGAAGCACACTGCCCACGACATGATAGAGATCCGCGGCCAGCGTAGCCAGCTGTTCCCGCTCGTCGCCGCCGCTTTCCGATCTCGCCAGGGCTAGATCGGGAAGCAGTACCACGAGCCGGTCGAGGACCTGCTTGTAACGGCACGCCTGATAGTCGGCCTTCGCAGCGGCGACTCCCTTGGCCAGGCATAGCCGGGAAGGAGGCGTCGTGCCCGGCCCGGCGGCCGGATGCCCTGCTGACACCAGCACGTCGAGTAGGTGCGTGACCGCAGGAAGGACAGCAACGCCGCGCAGCATCGCTCCCGCGAGAAGACCCCTGCGCCGCATGTCACCATCCTGGTCAGGACCGCCGAGAGTGCCCTCGCCAGTATCGACCGCTGGCCCCGGGATCGTGGCGGAGCCGGAGATTGCGAGAACCGCGGATGCGCCGCCGCCACCCGCTGCCATGAGCTTCTCGAAGCGTTCCTTGACCTCCGGTGCGGCCCGCATCAGCACGGTGTCCAGCGCGGCCTGCATATCGGCACGTAGCTGGACGCCCCGACCTCGGCTGCTCCATGTGGCGACCGTGCGCCGCGCGGCCCCCAGGTGCTCGGCGAAGTCGGTCACGCTCATTCGCAACGCCTTACGCAGAGCGTTGGCCTCCCAGCCGGTCCACATCACCACGGTGGTCATCGCAACGCCCTTCCCGGACTGCGGCGCTTGTCGCCATGGTAACCGCATGTGTGGGTCCGAAAGTGCACCGTCAATGCACCGGCGGGACATTTCCGTACAGTCATGGATCAGCCAGCCTGTACGTGGGACCGGTTGTTCGCCGAGATCCGACTGACGCCAAATGCACCCTGAGCGTTGACATCGCCTGACCGGCCGGCGCCGGGCCACTCAGGAAATCACAGGTTCGGCTCATCCCACTGACCGTTGTGGAACCAAGAACTGTTCACCCCGCCCGACCATGGAGGGTTCCTGTGCCACCGCGACCGCTGCGTCCCAAAGTGCTTGAGTTCCGGGTCTTCCGCGGTACCGAGGCGATCCGCGCCGGTTTGTTGACCGAGCATCAACTGCGGAGCCGGGCGTGGGTCCGGCTGCTCCAGGACGTGTACGCGGATGCGCGGTTGGAGCAGGATCACCGGTTGATGTGCCGGGCGGCGGCGCTTCGCCTCCCGAAAGGGGCGGTAGCCGCAGGGCCGTCAGCGGCCGTCCTTCACGGAGTCACCGTGGCGGCGGGGTTCAACGACCCGGTGCACGTCGTGTCGCCACCGTCCGTTCGGGTCAGTGCGCAGAGCAGGTTGCGGGTGCACGTCGGGGAGATGTGCTACGACGAGGTGCTCCTGCACGCCGAGCCGCCGTGCACCACTGCCATCCGCGCCGCCTGGGATGTCGCCCGTTGGCTCTCGCCCGCCGACTCGGTGCCGATCCTCGACGCGATGCTCCACAGCGGAATCGTCGCCCGCGCGGACCTGGACGCGCTGCTCGTGCGGCACAACGGCCGGCGGGGCAGCAGACGCTGCCGGATCGCGTTCGGCATCGCCGACGAGGCCGGCGGCCACCCGCTCGGGTCACGGCTGCGGGCGCTGCTGGTCCTGGCCGATGTTCCGCGACCGGCAGTCGGTTACGTGGTGGCGTACCCCAGCGGCCTGGAGCTGCGGGTGGAGATGGCGTGGCCCGATCAGCGAGTGGCGGTCGTGTATGACATGCGCCAGACGGCGGCGTTGACCGTGGCCGGCTGGATCGTGGTTCACGTACCTCTCGAGCGGGTGCGGCGCGACATCCCGAGGGTCGTGCGGGAAGTTCGGCAGGCTCTTGCCCGGCGTGACCGGAAGATGGCCGAGCGCCTGTGGGGGCCGGAGTGGAGGCCGGGTGGTGAGCTCACAGCGGCAGGGGCGCCTGGAGGGCGATGCTCTGGGCGCGGTACGCGTAGCCGAGCCGTTCGTTGAGCCGGCGCAGGTCCTCGCCGCCCCGCCGGGTGCGCGCGACGACCTCGCGGACGCCGTTGCGGGCGGCCCAGGCGAGCGTGTGCCGGGTCAGGGCGGTCGCCACGCCCCGGCGGCGCCACTGCGGACGGACAGCGGTGAGGCCGTGCTCCGCTCGCTCCGGGTGGCCGGCGCGGGTGAGCAGGCCGGCGCAGCCGATCACCCCGTCCCCGGCCAGCGCGACGAACATCGCGGCCGGGTCGGTGAGCCACTCCCGCTGCCACTGGGCGGGCGTCACGGGCGGTTGGCCGGGCAGCCCCGCGAGCGCGCCCCGGGCGACCGACTCGTACGCCTCGGGCCAGCGGTGGGGCTGCTCGGCGACGGAGACGATCCATACGCCCGCCGGGAGCGCCGGCGAGCGCTCGACGCCGACCGGGCGGACCTGTTCCGCCTGCCGTTCGACCTCCACGAAGCCGAACCGGGCGCCGAACGCGACGCCCACCGCGTCGTCCGTGTGCCCGAGCGCGAGCGGGAAGCCCTGCTCGGTGGCGTGCGCGGCCAGCCCGTACAGCAGGGCACCGCCGACGCCACGGCGCCGCGCGTGGGGCAGCACCCGCGGCGTCACCGCCGCCCGACCGGCCTGATCGGACGGCCCGACCATCCCCGCGCCGACCACCTCACCGTCCAGCGTGGCGAGCAGCAGCAGGCGCTCCGGTGCGGCGCCGGCCCGCAGCCGGGCCACCGAGGGCACCGCGCCGTCCGGCGCCACGGCCAGGCGGATCTGCCGCCAGGCGTGGTAGTCGGCGTCGGTCATCACCTCCCGCAGCGCGATCATGCGGCGAAGGTAACCCCGGGGGGTGAGCCGCCGCGAGCGGATTCCCACGTTTCGTACCACCGCCGGCGTGGCCGCCGGGCGGATTCTCAGGCGCGGACCACCGCCAGCCATTCGCCCGCCGCGACCGGGGTGCCGGGGCCGACCAGGAACCGGTCCACCGCCCCGGGGGCGGCGGCGACCAGGTCCCACAGCGCGCCGCCGGGCAGCCGGACCCGGGCGAGCGGGTGCCCCGCCCCGTACGGCTCGCCCGGCTCGACCAGCCAGCGGACCAGGGTTCCCCCGCCGCCGGGGATCGGGAACGCTAGCGGCACGGTCCGGCCGCCGGGCGTCTCCGCCGCGATCACGCGGGGCCCGCTGCGGGGCAGCCAGCCGACCGCGCCGCGGACCACCGCGAGCTCCGGCTCCGGGAACCGGCGCACGGGGCGGTGGAACGCGCCGGCCAGCAGCCGGGTGACCAGCGGCATCCGGGTCGCGCCGCCGACCGGCAGCACCTCGTCCGGCGCCGCGCCGGCCTCGGCCAGCACCTGCTCCGCACACTCGACCGTGCGGCGCAGCAGCGGCTCGGCCAGCGCGGCGAACTCGTCGGCGGTCAGCCGGTACGGCGGGGTGTCCGGCAGCAGGCTCCGCTCGACCACCGGCCCGTCGCTCAGTCCCTCCCGGACCTGCCGGGCGAGGTCCGTCACGGCCCGGTCGAGCCGGGTGGCGTCGGCCGCCGAGGCGCCGGTGAGCGCGGTTTCCCGCCACGGCTGCGCGCTGGCCCGGATGTGCTCGGCGATCAGCGCGTCCAGCGGGTCGCCGCCCAGCCCGTCGATCCCCGCCTGGGCGAGCACCCGGTGCCCGTGCCGGTCCAGTTCCACCAGGGCGGTGGAGAAACCCGAGGCGCCCAGCCCGTACACCAGCAGCCGGCTGCCGGACGGCAGCGCCGGACCGGAGCCGGGCGCGTGCGCCGCCGCGAGCGGCTCGGCCAGCAGTTCCACCACCCCGAAGCCGGCCGCCTCGCCGGCCGCGATCAGCCACTCCCGGCGCGGGTCGGCGCCGGTGTAGCTGACCGGGACGGTGAGCAGCAGCCGGTCGACCACCCCGCCGTGCCGCCGCCGCGCCGCCGCGCCGATCGCGGCCAGCAGCCCGGCCACCAGGTCCACCGGGCGGTACCGGTGGTCGCCGAGCGTGACGGGCGCGTCACTGTCGAGGGTGCGGACGAAACGGCCGGCGTAGTTGGCCGGCTCCGCCGGGCGGTGCCGCTCGGCCAGCGCGCCGAAGGCCAGGCCCTCGGCCGGGTCCAGGTACGCGGCGGCCGGCCACTGGCCGGAGCCGTCCGCCGGGTCCGGCACCAGCCAGGCGTCCCCGCTGTCGAACACCGCCGCCCGCGCGCATGCCGCGCCGAGGTCGACCACGAGCGCCGCCGCCATCAGACCACCCACACCGTGACGCGGCTGTGCCCCGGCGCGGTCCAGCGGGCCAGCAGGTGCCGGCCGTCCTCGGTGAACGCCACCGAGGCGCCGGTCGCGTCGGCCTGTTCGGTGCGGAACACCTCCGTGTCGCGTTCGGTCAGCGTCACCGCCACTCCGCCGGCCGCCGGCCGCGTCGTCGCCCGCAGCCCGTCCGGGGCGACCGCGGTGGCCGTGAAGGCGTCTCGGGTGCTGCGCTGCGCGTACCCCGGGTGCCTGTGCATCCAGGACTCGTCGGACAGCCGGTCCACCGGGGCGCCGCTGGCCAGGTCCCAGATGGTCACGGTGCCGCGCCGGTACCGGCCGACGCCGCGCCCCACGCTCGCCACCGCCACCCGCCACAGTTGCTCGTTGACCAGCACCGTGCCGGGCGGCTCCGGCTCGCCGAAGGTGTTGGTGAGCCGGGCGGAGCCCAGGTCGTACAGGTGCAGCGCGCCGGTCGGCTCCCAGGCGAGCAGCGCGGGCCGGCCCTCCGGGTCGACGAACAGCCGGCCGCCGAGGGGCGGCCCGACCAGCGCCGGGCGTACCTCGCCGAGCGGGGCACCGTCCGGCACCGCCCGGGCGGTCACCACACGACCCCCGTCGACGCACTCGAGCAGGACGCGCCGCTGCGGGGTGAGCAGCCACTCACCGTCGGTCCCGACCTCGGACACCTGGGGTGGCGGGTCGGCCAGGAGGGCGGCCGGGTCGCGCGCGGCGGCGACCGCCAGGGTCGGGCCGACCAGCCCGCCGGCCGGAATCCGGTGGGCGAGGACCCGCCCCGGCTCGGCGGCGGTCACCTCCACCACCCGGTCGTCGCCGGTGCGTACCAGCGCGAGCGGCGTGCCCGCCTCGTGCGGGTGGTTCTCCTCGACCAGCCAGCGCAGCAGCCGGCCCCCGCCGCCCGGTATCGACCAGGTCAGCGGCGCCACCCGCCAGCCGGGCTGCTCGGCGGCCACCCGCCGGGCCGGCTGGTCCAGTGCCCAGCGGGCCGCGCCGCGCACCGGGTTCGCCCGGCGCATCGGCCGGCCCAACCCGTTGGCCAGCATCGGCTCGACCAGCGGCGCCCGGGACCAGCCGCCGGCGAGCACCAGCGCCGTCACGTCCCCGAGGATCGCGCCCGCCCCGGCCACCACCGACCGGCAGTCCTCCAGCAGGCCGCGCAGCGCGGGCTCGATCACCGCGTCGAAGTCCTCCCGGGTGAGCCGGTAGGGCGGGACGGCCGGGCTCGGCGACCCCTCGGCCGCCGGCTCGTCGGCCACGGCCGCGATCAGCGTGTCGACCACGGCCCGCGCGTCCTGCTGGGCCCGCCGGGCGTCCTCCCCTCCGGCGGCGACCTGCGGCTCCAGCCACGACCGGGCGTGCGTGTGCAGCCGGTCGAGAAGCACCTCCGCCAGGTCCCGGCCGTCCGGAGAGGAGCGCCGCCCCAGGATCCGCGCGCCGCCGCCGGCCAGCCCGAGCAGCGTCGTGGACCAGGTGACGCCGAGGTCGCAGACCAGCACCAGGGCGTCCCGGCCGGGGTCGACCAGGTCGGTGTCCAGGGCGGCGGCGAACGAGGAGTCGATCAACTCGACGTCGGGCAGCCCGGCCGCCTCGCCCGCCGCGACCAGCGCCTCGCGGCGGGGGTCCCCCGGCTCGTAGGTGGCCGGCACGGTGAGCGTGAGCCGGTGGACCGGCTCGCCGGCGGCCTGCTCGGCCTCCGCCCGGAGCGGTTCGAGCGCCGCGGCCAGCGCCGCCACGCCGCTCACGGCCGCCTCGCCGCGGGCCGCGGTCAGCCGCAGTGGTGCCCCGGTGTCCAGGGCCCGCCGCGGGTTGGCGGCGTAGCCGCCCGGCTGCCCCCGGCGTTGCCGCTCCGCCTCGGCGCCGGAGACGAGACCGACGGGCGTCAGGCAGACGGCGGCGGAGCGGGTGAAGCCGCCGCCGCCCGGCTCGCGCAGGACGGTGGCCCGCCCGCCGGCCACCAGGGCCACGGCCGTGCGGGCCGTGCCGAGGTCGACCGCCAGGACCGGCTCTGCCATTCCACGCTCCACCGATCAAGAGTCCGCCGCCGCCCGGGACAACCAGTGACACATCAGTCTCGACCGTCCCCGGGCGCCTCGTCCAGCCCTCGACCGAGCACCCTTCGATGCCTGGTCATCCCCCGTGACGGGCCCTCGTCCGGCCATCCCGGCCGGTTCGGCTGGCCGGTGTGCTAGACGCCTGGGCGGCGCACTGCGTCACCCCCCATCGGGGGCGACCAGTCAGGGCAAATCGGGACTGACCGGCGCGGTGGCGGCGCGGCCGCACGGGTTCCCCGGGATCGTCTGACATCAATACGATGCGATCCGGGTGCGCCGGCACCCGGCTGTCCGGCCGGTGACTGCATCGACCATTGTATGTTCCGGTAATCTGCCGGTACTTCTTTCCGGCCCGGTGACGCTACGGTCGCGTTTTGACCCGATCCAAGACCTACCGCTTATCAGGTCCAGGCGTTACTTTGGTGTGACCTTGGCGCGACCGGCGGCCCCGAAAACCCTCCGGAAAGTCGTCGAAAACAGGTCCTACACCGAGTTCAAGCGCCGGTCGCGCACCGCGGCCACGCTCGCGCCCGGCAGAGCTTGCCCCAGGACAGGAGGCTGCACGTGAGCGGCGACGCCCACATCCGTGACGGTTCGGGAGCGGTGCCACCCTTGCCCGGCCCAGACCGGCCCACCGTGCTGACCGCGCCCGGTGGCCCGGAGGCGGACGGACACGCCCCCTGGCGGGACCGCGGCCGGCCGGCCGCCGAGCGGGTCGAGGACCTGCTGTCCCGCATGACCGTGGAGGAGAAGGTCGCCCAGCTGTACTCGGTCTGGGTCGGCGGCGCGGACGGCGAGGGCGAGGTCGCGCCCCAGCAGGACGAGCTGATGGAGGACGTGGACTGGGCCGAGGTCATCCCGGCCGGCCTGGGCCAGCTCACCCGCCCGTTCGGCACCGCGCCGGTGCCTCCGGGGGAGGGCGCCCGCGGCCTGGCCCGGCTCCAGCGGGAAGTCATCGCGGCGGGCCGGTTCGGCATCCCGGCGCTCGCCCACGAGGAGTGCCTGGCCGGCTTCACCACCTGGCAGGCCACCATCTACCCGGTCCCGCTCGCCTGGGGCGCCAGCTTCGACCCGGAGCTGATCGAGCGGATGGCCGCCCAGATCGGCGGCGCGATGCGCTCGGTCGGCGTGCACCAGGGCCTGGCCCCCGTCCTCGACGTCGCCCGCGACCTGCGCTGGGGCCGCATCGAGGAGACCATCGGCGAGGACCCCTACCTGGTCGGCACGGTCGGCACCGCCTACGTGCGCGGCCTCCAGTCCACCGGCATCATCGCCACCCTCAAGCACTTCATCGGGTACTCGGCCTCCCGCGCCGGCCGCAACCACGCCCCGACCGGGATCGGCCGCCGGGAACTGCACGACGTGCTGCTCCCACCGTTCGAGATGGCGATCGCCGCGGGCGCCGGTTCGGTCATGAACTCCTACGCGGAGATCGACGGGCTGCCCCCGGCCGCCGACCCGGAGCTGTTCACCGGCATCCTGCGGGACACCTGGGGCTTCACCGGCACCGTCGTCTCGGACTACTTCGCGATCGCGTTCCTGGAGCGCAACCACCACGTGGCCGCCGACCGGGGCGCCGCCGCCCGGCTGGCGCTGGCCGCCGGCATCGACGTGGAACTGCCCTCCATGTACTGCTTCGGCGCGCCGCTGCTCGCCGCCATCCGAGCCGGCGACGTGCCCGAGTCGCTCGTCGACCGGGCCGCCCGCCGGGTCCTGCTGCAGAAGTGCGAGCTGGGCCTGCTCGACCCGGGCTTCTCGCCCGAGCCGCCGGCCGGCGACGAGCCGATCGACCTGGACCCGCCGGCGGCCCGCGCGCTGGCCCGCCAGGTGGCGGAGGAGTCGGTGGTGCTGGTCGTCAACGACGGCACCCTGCCGCTGCGCCCGGACGCCCGGGTCGCGGTGGTCGGCCCGCTCGCCGACGACGCCGACGCGATGCTCGGCTGCTACTCGTTCCCCCGGCACCAGGCCAGCAGCCACCCCGGGCTGCCGCTCGGGCTGGAGATCCCGTCCCTGCTCCAGGCGCTGCGCCGGGAGGCGACCGGCGCCACCCTCACCACCGCCCCGGGCTGCACCGTGGACGGTCCGGACAGCGCGGGCATCGCCGAGGCGGTCGCCGCCGCCCGGGCGGCGGATGTCTGCGTGGCCGTGCTCGGTGACCGGGCCGGCCTGTTCGGCGGCGGCACCTCCGGCGAGGGCTGCGACGCCCCCGACCTCGCCCTGCCGGGCTTGCAGGGCCAGCTCCTGGAGGCGCTGCTGGAAACCGGCACGCCCGTCGTCGCCGTCCTGTTCTCCGGCCGCACCTACGCGCTGGGCGCCTACGCCGACCGGCTCGCCGGCCTCGTGCAGGCGTTCTTCCCCGGCGAGGAGGGCGGCCCCGCGGTCGCTGGCGTGCTCACCGGCCGGGTCTGCCCGTCCGGCCGGCTGCCCGTCGGCATCCCCCGGCAGAGCGGTGGCCAGCCGGCCACCTACCTCGCGCCGGCACTCGGGCAGCGGACCGAGGTCAGCAACCTCGACCCGTCCGCGCTCTACCCGTTCGGCCACGGCCTGTCGTACACCACCTTCGAGTGGGCGGGCGCGAGCGCCGACGCCACCGAGATCCCCACCGACGGCACCGTGACCGTGGGCGTGACCGTGCGCAACGCCGGCGACCGGGCCGGGGCCGAGGTGGTCCAGGTGTACCTGCACGACCCGGTCGCGCAGGTGACCCGGCCGGTGACCCGGCTCATCGGGTACTCCCGGCTGGCGTTGGAGCCCGGCGAGTCCCGCCGGGTGGAGTTCGCCGTGCACGCCGATCTCACCTCGTTCATCGGCGTGGCCGGCCACCGGGTCGTGGAGCCCGGCGACATCGAACTGCGTCTCGCCGGGTCCAGCGCCGACGTGCGGCACGCCCTGCCGGTCCGGTTGACCGGCGCCGAGCGCCGCGTCGACCACCGCCGGACGTTCACCGCGGGGGTGTCCCTGCGATGACCACCCTGGTCCTGGAGGTCGCCGTCGTCGGCGCCGGCGGGACCGCGGCAGCACACGCCCGGGGCGTCGCCGCCACCCGGGGGGTGCTGCGCATCGTCGCGGCGGTCGACCCCGTGCCGTCCCGGCTGCGCGCCTTCGGCGAGCGCTGGGCGGTCCCCAACCTGTACTACGACCTGCCCACCCTGCTCGAGGCGGAGTGCTCCGACCTGGTCGCGCTGTGCTCACCGCCCGCCCTGCACCGGGAGCAGGCCGTCGCCTGCATCGCGCGGGGCCGGGCGGTCCTCAGCCACCACCCGACCGCCCTCAGCCTCGCCGACCTGGACGCCATCGCGGCGGCGACCGGGCCGGGCCGCGGGGCGGGTGGGGTGTTCGCGGGTGCCTTCCCGGAGCGGTTCGCCCCGGCCGACGACCCGCGTACCGGCCTCGCCGCTCAGCTCACCGCCGTCCACGCCGCCCTGCTGGCCGGCGAGCCGCCGCCCGTCACGCTGGCCGACACACGGTCCACCGTGGAGCGTCTGGCCGGCATCCGGAGCGGTAGCCGGGGCTGACCACCCGGCACGGCGGCGGCCATACCCGGCCCGTACGCGTCCGCGTTGGCGGGGTGGGCGGCGCGTCCACAAACTTCCGGAAGGCTCCCGGAAATCAACCTAGCGGTGCGGTGCTGTGCCGCACCACCAACTCGGTCGCCAGTTCGACCCGCGGGGTCTCGATCTCCTCGCCCTGGGCCAGGCGGAGCACCGTGCGGGCCGCCAGCAGGCCCATCTCGGCCAGCGGCTGGCGGATCGTGGTCAGCGGCGGGGACGCCCAGCGCGCCTCCGGCAGGTCGTCGAAGCCGATGACGCTGATGTCGTCCGGCACCCGCAGGCCCTGTCGGCGCAGGCCCTCGTACACGCCGAAGGCCATCTGGTCGCTGGCCGCGAAGATCGCGGTGGGCGGGTTCTTCAGGGCCAGCAGCGCGGTGGCGCCCGCGTAGCCGGACTCGTGGTAGAAGTCCCCGGGCTGGAGCAGTTCGTCCACCACCTCGATGCCGACGGCCTCCAGGCCGGCCCGGTACCCGTCGAGCCGGGCCCGGCTGCACAGCAGGCGCTTCGGCCCGGAGATGAAGCCGATCCGGCGGTGGCCGAGGGAGAGCAGGTGCTCGGTGGCGGCCAGCCCGCCGGCCCAGTTGGTGGCGCCGATCGTGGGCACGTCGATGGCCGGCACCCCGGCCGGGTCCACCATGACCATCGGGATGTTCAGCCGGCGCAGTTCGGCGTGCAGCGGCGGGGTCAGGTCGGAGTTGACGTAGATGACCCCGTCGGTGGCCCGGGCGCGCAGGTTCTGCAGCCACTGCCGGGCGGACGTGCTGCGCCGGTGGATCGCGGAGACCACGGTGCCCACGCCGGCCGAGTGCGCCATCTCCTCCACGCCGCGGATGATCTCGACGGCCCACGGGCTGTCCAGGTCGTTGAAGACCAGGTCGATCAGGCTGGAGCTGACCCGGGAGCGGGTGGCGCGGCGCCGGTACCCGTGCGTGCGCAGCAGTTCCTCGACCCGCTCGCGGGTCGACGGCGCCACGTCTGAGCGGCCGTTGAGGACCCGCGACACGGTCGGCACGGAGACGCCGGCCTCGCGCGCTATCGCGGTGATGGTGACCCTGCGTCCCTCATCCTCGGCCACGTAACCGTCTCCTTCAATCCTCGCGCCGGCGGGTGGCCGGAAGTTCCGGAACGCTCCGGCGCCGGCAGACCCCCGTCGTCCTGCGCCTATCTTGCCCCACCGATGGGGGTTGACGGCATCCCGGGTCGGCCCTAGCGTTCCCAACAAGTTACGGAAGTGTTCCGGAAACTTGTCCGGGTCCAGCCGCTGGCTGGGCGCCTCCGGCGCGGCGAACCGCCGCCGGTCGCGTCCTCCTCCGGTATCCGCAGCGCGCGAAGGGAACGCCCATGAACGTGCGCCGCCTCGCCCCCGCCGGTGCGCTGGCCGCCATCCTCCTGGCCACCCTCGGCTGCTCGGCGACCGCGGATGCCGATCCCCACGGGTCCGCGCCGGCGGCGGCCACCCCCGCCGCCAGCGCGAAACCTCCCGCCCCGGCCGACCGGCCGCTGCGCACCGTGGCCGCCGCCACGGGCGTTCGCATCGGCACCGCGGTCGACGTCAACGCCCTCAAGAACGACGCGCTGTACGAGCGGCTGGTCGGCCAGGAGTTCAACACGGTCACCCCGGAGAACGCGATGAAGTGGGAGTCGGTCGAGCCGCAGCGCGGCGTCTACACGTGGGAGCAGGCGGACGCGCTCGTGGACTACGCGCGGGCGCACGACCAGCTCGTCCGCGGCCACACGCTCATCTGGCACAACCAGAACCCGTCCTGGCTGACCGACGGCAACTTCTCCACAGCGGAACTGCGGGCGATCCTGAAGGAGCACATCGCCACCCAGATGCGGCACTTCAAGGGCCGGATCTGGGCCTGGGACGTGGCCAACGAGGTGATCGACGACAGCGGCCAGCTGCGCAGCACGTTCTGGCTGCAGAAGCTCGGCCCCGGCTACATCGCGGACGCGTTCCGCTGGGCCCACCAGGCGGACCCGAAGGCGATCCTGTTCCTGAACGACTACAACGTCGAGGGCATCAACGACAAGAGCACCGCGTACTACAACCTGATCAAGGACCTGCTGAAGCAGGGCGTGCCGGTGCGGGGCTTCGGGATCCAGGGCCACCTCGACGTGCGGTACTCGTTCCCGGCCGACGTGCAGGCCAACCTCAACCGGTTCGGCCAGCTCGGCCTGAAGACCGCGCTGACCGAGGTGGACGTGCGGATCACGCTGCCGGTGGACGCCACCGAGTCGACCTCCCAGGCGTACGCGTACAACTCGCTGCTCACCGCCTGCCTGCTGGCGCGCGGCTGCATCTCGTACACGGTGTGGGGCTACACCGACAAGTACTCGTGGGTGCCCGGCGTCTTCGCCGGGCAGGGCGAGGCGAACCTGCTGGACGGAAACTTCCAGCCGAAGCCGGCGTACGACGCGCTGAAGCAGACGCTGACCCAGGCCGGCGCGCGCAAGTAGGCGGCGCCCAACGACGGAGGACGCGCAGGTGGCGCTGCCGTCCTCGCGGGTGGGTACCGGGGCGCGGGGCCCGCCCGGTGGTACCGGGGGAACGGCTCCCCGGTCCGCTGGGCGCCGGTCCGGATCAGGGGCGGACGGACGGCCCCGCCCCGGCCCGCCCGACCGCCCGTGCGCACCGTGGTCCCGGGGATCTGACCACGGCCGCGGCGCGGGCGCGGAGGACCCCTCGTTCCGGGCTGGACGAGGGGTCCTTTGCCGCCCTGCGGATGTCGGTCTGTCCGCGGGTGCTGCTACGCACGCGCGGATCAGGCGTGGTGGCCAACTGGCGGGCGGGTTCGGCGCGCTGTCCGCGGGTGCCGACCTGCTTGCGCGCGGATCAGGCGTGGTCGGTGGCCAACTGGCGGGCGGGTTCGGTGCGCCGGGACAGCAGCGCGTCCAGCGACCACCGGCCGGCGCCGAGCGTCGCGATCGCGAGGAATGCCCAGCAGAACAGCGCCGCCGACTCGCCGCCGTTGGTCAGCGGCAGCAGCCCGCCGGGCTGGTGCACGGTGAAGTACGCGTACGCCATCGAGCCGGACGCGACCAGCGCCGCGAACCGGGTGCCCAGGCCGATCAGGACCAGGACGCCGGCGACGAGTTGGATCACCGCGGCGTACCAGCCGGGCCAGGTGCCGGCGGGTATCGCGTGGCCGCTGCCGCGGTTGCCGCCGAGTACACCGAACAACGAGGCGATCCCGTGGCAGGCGAACAGCAGTCCGACGACGGTGCGGTACAGGGACAGAACGGTGCCGGAGAGGCGGGCGGGAGTCATGGTCCGCAGAGTAGCAAAAACATAGAGAACTATAAATATTGATCATCATGATTGTGTTTTCCGGGCGGCGCAGGGTGACGGCGGGTGAGCGGGCGGAACTGGCCCGCCCGGGCGTGCTTGGCGGCGGCGGGGAACGGGTACCAGCCGGGCGGACCCCGCGCGAGGAGAGCGGGCCCGCCGAGGGAGGGGCAGCCATGCTGAGCAGAGCGGACCAGCGCCGACTCGACGAGATCGCCCGGCACCTGCGCGACACCGACCCGGAGTTCGCCATGGCGATGGGTGGACCGGCGCGGCCGAGGGCCTACCGGATGCTGCTGACGGTGAGCGTCGTGCTGTGGACCCTGCCCGTGGCGCTGACCGCGCTCGGCGGCTGGCTGCTCGGCGCGATCACCGCGGTGGTGCTCACCGCCGCGGGCGTCGCGCTGCTGCTCTGCCGTCGATGGTGACCGCCGGGCCGTGGGTGCGCGTGGTCACCAACGGGATGGGGGACCGGTCGGCGCTGCGCCGTGGCGGGTGGGCCCCTGCCCGGCCGCCGGGATCCAGGCGTACCGGCGACCGGATCGGGAACTTTTTTCGTGATCGATTGAACCGACCGGGCGCCGATTACGAACACCCCGGCATGGGGTACCCGTATCCGCTCCGGGGCCGGCGTGGCGGCCGGCTCGCCCGCGCCGCGGTGACGCTCTGCGCCGCCGCCGGCGGGCTGCTGGTGGCCGCCGCTCCGGCGCTGGCCGATGTCGGCCTCACGCCCCCGGAGGCGGTCCAGGGCGGTGCCGCCCGGGTCACGTTCCAGGTCACCAACCCGGCGGGCGCCCACCCGGGCGGGCAGGCCGCGATCACCCGGGTCGAGGTGCGGCTGCCCCCGGAGACGCCGATCGCCGAGGTGTACCCGCTGTCGGTCTCCGACTGGGCGCCGGCCATGACGACCCGCACCCTGGCGACCGCGCTCCCGGGCATACACGGCGATCAGACCGAGGTCACGACGGTGGTCACCTGGACGGCCGTGGGCAAGGGGTTGCCACCGGGCGGCTCGGCTGAACTGTCGCTGGAGATGGGCCCCATGCCCGCGACCGACCGGCTCGCCTTCCAGGTCATCCAGACCAACTCGGACGGCACCGCGCTGAAGTACACGACGGGCGCCGATGGCGGCCAGCGCCCGGCCCTCGTGGTCGCGCTGCGGCCGCCGGCGCCGGGAGAGGTGGCCGGGCACGTGCACGGCGCCGCACCGCCCCAGGGTGCCGCACCACCTCAGGGTGCCGCGCCACCCGCCTCTCCGGGCCGTTCCAACGCCTGGTGGCTGGCCGGCGCGATGCTGCTCATCGGCGTCACGGCGGGCGCCGGAATTGCCCGCCAGCGGCGCCCGCAAACGGTGCGAGAAGAAGGCGGTAATGAGCCGGTCCCGGCGGGCGTCAATGGCGGTGTCGGCTGAGGAAAGATGCTCCCGCAATTCCATTTTCGAGACGGCCTCGCGCGCTCGTTAGAGCCACTCTGACCTGCCCATATGTGAGTGACTGCGCCAGTCGGCGCGACCTCACGGGAAACATAAATCTTCTTTAAGTTAGATCGTGGTGTGGCTTATTTTCCGGGTGGCGCTTGACAGGCGTCCGGCGCGCTCATAATTTGGGGAAACGCAAATAGGCTTACCGATTCACAGGCGTCGGCACGTACTCCGCCTGCGGTTCGGGTCCCGCCGGTGCGGGGAGTCGGCGAGATCGGCCGGGGTGGCCCGGGCCGTTCGTCGCCGGAGAGGCCGCGAGCGATCGCGGGGCTCCGCGGCGATGGCGGGATGCGGCCCACCACCTCCACCGGTCGCGCGGCTGCCCGCGGCGAACCGGCGGTCGTACCCCGGCCCGCACGCCACCTGGCACCACCCGGCGGCGCCGTCCCGGCGCCCGACGAGAGAAACGAGAGGGAAGGGTATCCCGCCATGCACCAGAGGTCGGCACAACGCGGCGGTTCCGCTGCCCGGTACCGGAACAAGCGCGTCTTTGCCGTGATCGCCGCGCTGGCCACCTTCGGCGCGGTCGCGGCGGTCGCCCAGTTCGCGAACGCGGGAACCCGCGGCGGCAACAACGCCTGGACCCGGTCGCGCACCGCCTGCACTCCCGCGCCAGCCCAGCCCGCGCCCACCGCCACGGCCAGCCCGGGCGCCACCGCGGGCACGGTCAACGGCGGCATCCAGAACGGCCGGCAGGTCCGCAACCACCTCCAGGACGGCGCCAACGACCGCGGCTCGCTGTTCGCCCGCAACCGCGGCTGCACCCCGGCGCCCGGCACCGGCACCGCCTCGGGCACCCCGTCGGCCGGCGCGACCGACGCCGGCACGGAGCCGCCGCCCGCGCCGGAGATTCTGGGCAACAACTGCGACACCAGCCAACTGGCCGAGCACGACGGCTTCCAGAACGGCGGGCGCTGCGTCACCACCGAGTTCGGCGAGGTCGGCACCCAGGACCAGAACCCCACCCTGCTGATCACCTCGGCGCCGCAGACCGTGCGGGTCGGCCAGGCGTTCACCCTGCGGGTCAGCACCCGCAACCTGGTCCGCGACCGGTTCCTCGCCGCTGGCCAGGGCGGCTACTACAAGGAGAGCTCCTTCCTGACCGCCGAGGGCCTGGTCCGCGGCCACTTCCACACCGCCTGCCGGATGCTGTCCACGACCCGCGGCGCGCCCGACCCCGCCCCCGTGCCGGCGTTCTTCGTGGCCACCGAGGACGGCGGCGGCGGCGCCAACCCGGACGTGATCAGCATCCAGGTGACCGGCCTGCCGCAGCAGGGCATCGCGCAGTGCGCCTCGTGGGCCGGTGACGGCTCGCACCGGATCCCGATGATGCAGCGGGCCAACCAGATCCCCGCCTTCGACTCGGTCCGGATCATCGTCCAGTAAGGACCATCGCGAGACATGACAAGGCGTGGGCGCCCACGGGCGCCCACGCCTTGTTCCCTACAGTGCGACCGGATGCACGGCAAGCCGGAGCTGCTGGGCCCCGTTTCGACCTGCGTTATAGCGGGTGTCCAGGTGGGCGCCGCGTCGGGTCAGTGCTTGGCGTACTTCGTGGAGTACGGCGGGGAAGTCGCGGCGGATTCGTTCTCGTGTTGCGTGTATTACCAGCCATCCTCGGTAGGTCAGTAGCATCGTGGCGCGGGTGTCGAATTCGATCGTGACGTGGTGCTCGGGCCAGGCGATCTCCGTGATTACTTCGAGTCCGGAGTCGTGGCGCAGTAGGTGGCGTAGTTGCGGGCGTGGGAGGCCGGCCAGCATCAGCCGTGTGCGTAGGCAGGAGATGAACTGGTCGGTGGGGGTGCCGTCGGCGGTCTCGAACACGAGGCGGGCGCGTTTGCTGCCACGTCGGCGTTGGTGTTTGGCTAGCTGTTGGTCTAGGTCGTGGCGGGTGACGAACCCTTGGCGAAGCATGGTGTCCACGATGGCCACCGCGTCGGTGGTGGGTAGCCACATCGCGGTGTCCCAGGCGGTTCGGGCTGGGGTGGTGTGTGGTGGGTCGCCGCCGGGTTGGGTGTCGTCGGGGCTTGGTTGGGTGACGTGGACGCGGACGTGACGCTGTGCGCTGACTCGCACCTGTGGGGGTGCGATGACGTGGACTGGGTCGCTGAATGAGGCGGCGTTTGCTACGCCGAGCAGTGTTGCTGCGGATGGTCCTGCGATGAGGGTGCCTTGGGGTAGGCGTAGGGCGGCGGCCTGGCACATCAGGGTGTGGTCTTGGGGTAGGCGGGCGTCGGCGTAGATGTTTTGTAGTAGTCGGATCCATGCCTGGCTGCGTAGTTGGTGTTCGGTGAGCAGGCCGGCGTGGATGGCGTCGCTGCCGTGGAAGACCTGCCGTTCGAGTGGGCGTGGGCGGTGTGGTTGTGGGGGCATCAAGGCTCCACGAATCGGGGAAAGGGGAGGCAGGGGGGGTCGCAGATCAGCGGGTGGGTGCGGCCGTAGGTATCCGGCCGTCGTCGGCTCGGTGGGGTCGTGGGGTGGGTTGTTTGGGGTGGGTTGTTACTGTCCGGTTGCCCGCCACCACGCACCCCGGGTCATCAGTGGCGGGTCGTTCAGCGGCGGGTGGCGGGGCTGGAGGACGGGAAACCGTTGCGTCGGCTGCCGTTCCCACGACGGCCGTTTCGTCTGCCCCCACCACGGTTGCTGAAGACCGCGAATCCTGCGGCAGGGATATTCAGGTGCGCCGCAGGTGCAGTGCCGCAGCCAGGGCGCCCACCACGGGCGCCGCGGTCGATGTTGCATTTCGCCTCGCCCCCATATCTGGGGAGGCGCGGCGGTCGGACTCGGGTCACCGCCGCGCCTCGACCGGTGAGGACCGCGGCGGCTATCTGGTCGAGCCTGGGCATTGACACACCGCCGCGGTCGCTTGTCGCCGAACGTAACGACGCCATGACCACGCGGCGTGCCCCGCTATGGGTCAATCGGGCAGGAATCTCATGGTCGGATTGTCCTCAGCCCGGGTCAGTCGGTCACACCCATCCGCTCGGCGATGCCCTTCAACCCCGGCATCCGCTGCTTGCGCCGGCGCGGCATCAGTTCCTCCACCACGGACCTGGCCAGGCCGTGGTGCTGCAGCATCTCAGGGGCGATCTGCTCGATTTTCCGCAACGCGTCCAGGGCTTCCTGCGACTTCCATTGCAACGTGGCAGCCCACGCCACGTTCAGCAGGTGACGGCAGTGGATGCTCGGTGGCAACGTCTCCGGGTGCTCCACCCGCTTCGCGGCTGTCAACGCCTGCCGCGGCTGGTCGGTGACCTGTGCGAGTTGCACCTCGGAATGGGCCGCCCAGGTGCGGGAAAAGGGCACTGTGTACGCGGCGGTCAGCTTCCGCTCACCCACCACCTGCCCGGCCGCCTGCACGAGCGCGAGCAACTCGTGGGCCTCGTCGGTGCGGCCTTCCCGGGCCAGGGCCATGGTGCCGAAGTGCAGCAAGTACCCCCACACGGCGACCTGCTCCTGCGACGCCTTCGATAGCACCGGCTCAATCTCTTGAGCCGCCGTCGCGGCGAGGGTCTGTGCCTGCTGCCACAGGCCCTGCCGGGACAGCAACCACGCCATGGAGGAGTGCTGGGCCGCGCGCAGCAGAGGGTCCTCGGCCGCCTCCGCGGCGTCTACGGCTTGGAGTAGCGCGACATGGGCGAGGTCTTCGTAGGCCAGTTGGGTGACCAGCTTCGCGGCGATCTGCAACGACTCGGACAGAATCGCCGACGCCGTCCGCCGGTCGTCGCCCCCGCTGGCGGCGCGGACCGCGGACCGGGCGGCGGCCAGGTGCCCGGGGATCTGCTCGGACAGGGCCCCGTAGCGGGCGTGCCAGTACAGGGAACGCATGTCGGTGACGTTGCGGCGCAGTACCGCGAGGGCAGGTGATTCGGCGTCCTCGCTGCGGTCGTAGATCGCGGCCCGGATGGCGGCCACATCGGCCGTCTTTCCGTCGCTGAGGCCGTGCTGGACGCCGAGGAGGTCAGACACGGGTGCGTCCAGGGCGGCGGCGAGCGCGGTGATGGTGTCCAGGCGGGCGCTCTGCCGCTTGCCCTGCTCGAGTTTGCGGATGATGCCGACGTACACACCGGACGCGGTGGCGAGTTGTTCTTGGGACATGCGCCGCCGGTGGCGTGCCTGGGTGAGTCGCTGCCCGAGAGAGGTAGTCGTCGTCACGACCCGAGGGTAACCCGCGGCGGGTCACTTCGGGGATGTGCAGGACGTGCCAAGCAGCCGGTGCAGACCTTTGGTTGGGGGAGTGCGAAGGATAGGCAGCATGTTTTGCGCTGTACGGTCAGTTCGCCGGAGCGGTCGGGTACGAGGTCGCTGAGGTCGGCCACGTTCAGCGCGCGGAGGAGGGTGTCGATTGTTTCGGCTATCGGGCCGGGGACGGTCAGGGTAGCCCCTCCAGTAGTGCACGGGAGCGGCGATGCCGCCTACCCTGGCGCGATGAGCGACGAGCGGACCGTGTTGCGGGCCACCTTCACCGAGGACGCCGAGCGCTACGATCGGGCCCGCCCCGGGTACCCCGAGGCGTTGTTCGCCGATCTCGTCGAACTGACCGGCGCCGGTCCCGGCAGTCGGGTGTTGGAGATCGGTCCCGGTACCGGCCAGGCGACCGTTCCGTTGGCCGGTCTCGGCTGCGCGGTCACCGCGGTCGAGTTGGGTGCCGAACTGGCCGGGGTGGCCCGGCGTCGGCTCGCCGCCCAGCCGCGGGTGCGCGTCGTCACCGCTGAGTTCGAGACCTGGCCGCTGCCCGCCGAGCCGTTCGACGTGGTGTTCAGCGCCACGGCGTTCCACTGGATCGACCCGGCCGTGCGGCTGGCGAAGGCGGCGGCCGCGCTGCGCCCCGGCGGCGCGTTGGCGACCGTGTTGACCGAGCACGTCGCGGGCGGCACCGAGCCGTTCTTCGCCGAGGCGCAGAAGTGCTACGAGCGGTACGACCCGACCGTCGAGAAGGGAATCCGGCTGATCCCGGCCGCCGACATCCCGCCCGACGACGCCGAGCTCGCCGGCCAGGATGCCCTCACCGGAACGGTTTTCCGCCGCTACGTGACCGATGTGGAGTACACCACCGAGGCGTACCTGGACGTGCTGATGACGTACTCGGGGCACCGCGCGATGCCGGCGCCGGCCCGGGCGGGGTTGCTGGCGTGCATCGCCGACCTGATCGACGGCCGGTACGGCGGGCGCATCACCAAGCGGTACCTGCGGGAACTGCGGGTCACCTACTGCTCGCCCGGTACCAGCAGCCCGAGTTCGTAGCCGGTGGCCACGGCCGCCGCCCGGTCGTTGACCCCGAGCTTCGCGTACACGTGCAGCAGGTGCGTCTTCACGCTGGCCTCGCTGATGAACAGCCGGCGGGCGGCCTCCCGGTTGGTGGCGCCCCGGGCGACCAGGCGCAGCACCTCCAACTCGCGCGGGCTCAGCGGCTCGGCGGTGCGACCGGACGGGCGCCGCACGTGGCCGAGCAGGCGCGTCGCGACGGCAGGGGAGAGGGTCGTCTCGCCGTTGGCGGCGGCGCGCACCGCCTGGAACAGTTCCGCCTGGCTGGCGTCCTTGAGCAGGTAACCGGTCGTTCCCGCCTCGATCGCCGGTACCAGGTCCGCCTCGTCGTCGAACGTGGTGAGCACGACCACCCGGCACGGCAGGCCCCGCTCGTGCAGCCGCCGGATCGCCTCCACGCCGCCGACCCGGGGCATCCGCAGGTCCATCAGCACCACGTCGGGGGCGAGCGATTCGGCCTTCGCCACCGCCTCGGCGCCGTCGCCGGCCTCGCCGACGACGGTGAACTCCGGGGTGCCGGTGAACATGCCGCGCAGCCCGTCCCGGACCACCGGGTGGTCGTCGACGATGAGCACCCGGATCGTCATGGGGCCGCCTCCACGCTCTCGGCGGGCACCGGGATCGCCGCGTAGACGGCGGTGCCCCCGCCCGGTTCCGACTCCACGGCCATCGTGCCGGCCAGCCGGGCCACCCGGTCCCGCATCGCCGCCAGGCCGTACCCCTCGACCGGCGCGGCGACCTCGAAGCCGACGCCGTCGTCGCGCACGTCCAGGCTGACCAGATCGTCCAGATAGGACAGTGTGAGCCCGACCCGGGTGGCGCCGGCGTGCCGGGCCACGTTGGTCAGGCTCTCCTGCGCGGCGCGCAGCAGCGCCGCCTCCGCGTCGCTGGGCACCTGGCGGACCGGGCCCGTGACGGTCACCTCGACCGGCACGCCGTGCGTCGCGGACCAGCGGGCCGCCACCCCGGCGACCGCGTCCGGCAGCCGTTCGGACGCCAACTCGCCGGGGCGCATCGCGCGCACCGAGCGGCGCGCCTCGGCCAACCCCTCAGCGGCCAACCGGGCGGCGTTGGCGAGGTGGCGTTCCCGGTCCGCCGGGCGGGCCGCCGCGGCGGTGGCGGCCTGGAGTTGGGTGATGACGCCGGTCAGGCTCTGCGCGATGGTGTCGTGGATCTCCCCGGCCAGCCGCTGCCGCTCCGCACGCACCCCCGCCTCCCGCGCCTGGACCAGCAACTGCGCGTGCAGGGCGGTGTTCTCCCGCAGCGCCTCGGCCAGCCGCCGGTTGCGCTCGACGCTGACGTCGCCGATCCGGCAGAAGAGCACCACCAGCGCGGTGACGACCGCCGCCACCGCCAGCCACAGCGGCACCGCCACGCTCGACGGCTGGGCCAGCGAGCCGGGCAGCCAGGCGGTGGCGGCCAGGGCGGTCACCGCGACGCCGGCGAGCTTCCACCGTCCCGGCAGGAACGCCCAGGAGTGCATGTACCCGACGAAGACGAAGAAGCCGAACCAGGGGCTGACCGCGGCCAGCGCCACGATCAGGGCGAGCAGGCCGACGCAGTAGGCGACCATCAGGCGCGGCCGGGGGGTGGTCGCCGGCAGCAGGGTCGGCACCATCCAGGCCGCGGCGAGCAGGGTCAGCGGGCCGGCCGGGTACCACCCCTGCTGCCCGACCGCCAGCGCGGCGCTGACCGCCAGCAGGACGTACGGGATTGCGCGGGTGACCCGGACCAGCCACCTGGGTGCCTGCTCGTCCAACACTCACTCCCAGCGGAAGTACCTGGCCGCGGCGGCGGCGAGGGCAATCGCCCAGGCCGCCATTATGACCAGCGGCAACGGGTCGGTGCGCCCGCCGGCCCAGGCGGCCAGCAGCGCCTCCCGGAACGCGCCGAGCGGCGTGAACCGCCCGGCCGCGGCCACCGCCGGCGGCATCCCCGCGACCGGCAGCATCAGCCCGGCCAGGAACGCGCACGGGAAGTACAGCAGGACGCCGACGCCGTTGGCGGCGCGACCGTTCGGCGCGAGCGCGGCGATCAGCAGCCCGACGCCGAACAGTGCCGCCACGCCGAGGACGAACGCCGCCGCGAACGCCAGCGGGTCGCGGGGCAGCGGCACGCCCACCCCGAGGCGGGCGGAGGCCACGATGAGCGCGCCCGCGACGACCGCCAGCCCCACCTGGAGGACCAGCTGCACCGCCAGCAGCGCCGCCGGCCGCACCGGGGTGGTGGCGAGCCGGCGCAGTATCCCCTGCTCCCGGTACGAGGCGAGCGTGGTGGGCACCTGGTAGAACGCGACCAGCGCGATGCCGATCGCCACGGACATGGCCGCCAGGCCGGTCAGGGACCGGCTGTCACCGGCCGGGGTGGCGGGGGCGCCCCCGTGCGCGTCCCCGCCACCGGGGTCGGTGCCGCCGCCGGCCGTGAGGCCGAAGACGGCCAGCACGAACAGCGGGATCACCACGGTGAACAGCCACGCCGGCTGGCGCAGCAGCAGCTTCGTCTCGACGATCGCCAGCGCCCTCACCGGTCGCCCCCCATCCGGTCGGTTCCGTTCCCGTCGCGTCCCGTCCCGCCGTTTCCGGTCAGGGCGACGAACGCGCCATCCAGCGTGCGGGGCTCGATCCGCAGGTCCGCGACGAGCAGCCGCCGCCGGGCCAGCGCCGCGGTCACCTCGTCCGCGAAACGGCCCCGGCCGGTGACCACCACCCGGCCGCCCTCGCGCTCTACCCGGGCCACGCCCGCCAGGTCCCGCAGTGGGCCGTCGGAGAAGGTCCCGTCCATCGGGCGGAAGCTGAGCCGGTACGCGGCGTCCACGCGGTCGATCAGCCCGGCCGGGGTGTCCACCGCGACCACCCGGCCCCGGTCGAACACCGCCAGCCGGTCGCAGAGCCGCTCCACCTCGTCCATGAAGTGGCTGACCAGGATGACGGTCACCCCGCGGTCCCGGATCCGGGCGACCGCGTCCCAGGTCTCCCGGCGGGCGTGCGGGTCCAGGCCGGTGGTCAGCTCGTCGAGGATCGCCAGCCGGGGGTCGCCGACCAGCGCCAGCGCCACGTTCACCCGCTGCTTCTGGCCGCCGGAGAGCCGGCCGAAACGCGCGCCCACGTGGTCGGCGAGGCCCAGGTCGTCCAGCAACTCGCGCCAGTCCCGCGGCCGGCGGTAGAACGACGCGTACAGCCGCAGCGCCTCGCCGACCTTGATGGCGTCCGGCAGTTTCGCCTGCTGAAGCTGCACCCCGACCCGCTCGCGCAGCTCCCGGCCGCCGCGGCGGGGGTCCCGGCCGAGCACCCGGACCTCGCCGCTGTCCGGGCGGCGCAGGCCGGCCACGCACTCCACCGCGGTGGTCTTGCCGGCGCCGTTGGGCCCCAGAATTCCGAAGATCTCGCCCTCGCGGACCGCGAACGAGGCGCCGTCCAGCGCCGTGCGGTCGCCGTACCTTTTGGTGAGGCCCCTGGCCTGGACCAGCTCCGCCTGGACCAGCTCCGCCTCGACCGGTGTTCCCGATGCCATACCGCCAGCGTCGCGGCCGGCGGGGCGCCGGGCATCGATCGCCGGCCGCGCGAAGAGGGGTGCGGTTTTAGCCGATCAGTCGATGTGCACCCGGGGGGCGTTCGCCTGGAACGTCTCCACCACGGTCGCCAGCTCGCGCAGGTCCTCGTCGGGCAGCGCGTCCCGCAGGTGCGGGTGCTCGTGCCGCTCCTCGTTCTGGCAGTGGCCGAGGACCGCCTCGCGCAGCAGCAGCAGCGAGGTGTCGAACGTCGGGTGCCCCAACCCCGCCTCGACCAGCTGGCCGAGCATGTCGTTGGTGCGCTGCTCCTCGCGGAGCCGGTCGTCGACCATCGCGTCGCCGCCGCCGGTGCGCGCCAGCGGGTGTACGAACTGCTGCTCGGCGGCCTCGTGCACGGTGATCAGCCGGACCAGCTCGGCGAACGAGTCCCGGCGGACCTCCGCCGCGGACGCGCCGACGAGCAGGAACAGCTCCTCGATCCGGGCGTGCTGGGACACCAGCAGGTCCACCACATCCCACTCAGGGTCGGTGTCGGTCACGCCGGCCGGATACCCGGCGGCACCGGCGGTAACCGCCCCCGCCCGCCGGCGATTGGCGGGGTGCCCCGCGCCACCATCCGGCCGGGTTCGCGGGCGGATCGGCTATCGTGATCAGCGCGAGGGGGAGTAGCCCACCAACACCGCGGTCGACATGCTGGCGCCTTCGGACGCCCGGCTGCGGGGCCTCACGCGGGGCGGGCGAGACCTTCGACTCAGGCTGAAGGGCCGGGTCGAGGGCGTCCACCCCCGGATCCGGCAAGAACCGGACAAGGGGTGCGATGAACGGCTTCCTCGCCGCGCTGGCGATCAGCTTCGGCGTCATCTTCGTGGCCGAACTCGGCGACAAGTCACAACTCATGGCGCTCACCTTCGCCACCCGGTTCCGGGCCGCGCCGGTGCTGATCGGCATCACGGCCGCCACGGCCCTGGTCCACCTGGTCTCGGTCGGCATCGGGTACGGCCTGGGCGCCGCGCTGCCCACCGCCTGGATCTCGCTGCTCGCGGGGCTGGCGTTCGTCGCCTTCGGGGCCTGGACGCTGCGCGGCGACCGGCTGACCGAGGAGGAAAAGGGCCGGGCCGAGCGAACCAGCGGCTCGGTGATCCTGGCGGTCGGCGGCGCGTTCTTCCTCGCCGAACTGGGCGACAAGACGATGCTCGCCACCATCACCCTGGCCACCCAGCACGGCTGGTTCGGCACCTGGATCGGCTCGACCGTCGGCATGGTCGCCGCCGACGCGCTGGCCATCCTCGTCGGCCGGCTGCTCGGCCGGCGCCTGCCGGAGCGGGTCATCAGGTACGGCGCGGCCGCGCTGTTCTTCGTCTTCGGCATCGTTTTATCGATCGATGCGCTGATCGAACTCCTCTAGCCTGTCGGACGTGAAGCAGATCACCAAGCGGCTGATGAACTGGGCCAGCATCGTCGAGCCGGCGACGCTGGAGCAGGCGAAGGCGACCGCCTCGCTGCCGTTCATCCACCCGCACGTGGCCCTGATGCCGGACGCGCACCTGGGCAAGGGCGCCACCGTCGGCTCGGTCATCCCGACCCGCGGCGCGATCATCCCCGCCGCGGTCGGGGTGGACATCGGCTGCGGCATGGCCGCCGTGCGCACCCAGTACCACCGGGGCGAACTCGGCGCGCGCCTGAGCGACCTGCGGGAGGCGATCGAGCGGGCGATCCCGCTCTCGGCCGGCAACCACAACACCGCGCTGACCGACACCGCTCGCGAGCGGGTGGAGCGGCTCACGAAGGCGGCCGAGAAGGCGGGGTTCGAGCCCGGCCGGTACGCCGGCAACTGGGAGCTCCAGCTCGGCTCGCTCGGCTCCGGCAACCACTTCATCGAGGTGACGGCCGACGAGACCGGCGCCGTCTGGCTGTTCCTGCACTCCGGCTCCCGGGGCATCGGCAACCGGATCGCCGCGCACCACATCCGGGTGGCGCAGGAGGCCATGACGCGCTGGTGGATCCAGCTACCGGACCGCGACCTGGCGTACCTGGTGGAGGGCACCGACGAGTTCTGGGCGTATATCCGGCAGCTCACCTGGGCGCAGGAGTTCGCGCTGGCCAACCGGGACGAGATGATGGACCGGGTGGTCGACTGCTTCGCCGGGTGGCACGGCCCGGTGCGCGAGGTGGAGCGGGTGCAGTGCCACCACAACTACACCGCCCGCGAGCGGCACTTCGGCGAGGAGGTGTGGCTGTCCCGCAAGGGCGCCATCAACGCCGCCGAGGGGGTGCCGGGGCTGATCCCGGGCTCGATGGGTGACGCCTCGTACGTGGTGGTCGGCAAGGGCAACCGGCTGTCGCTGAACTCGTCCCCGCACGGCGCCGGCCGCAACTACTCGCGGTCGGCGGCGCGGCGGGCGTTCACCCGCGAGCAGCTGCGGGAGGCGATGGCCGGCATCGAGTACCGGGACACCGACGCGTTCATCGACGAGATCCCGCAGGCGTACAAGCCGATCGACGTGGTCATGCGGGACGCGGCGGACCTGGTCGAGGTGCGGCACACCCTGCGCCAGATCGTCAACGTCAAGGGCGACTGACCGCACCGGGCCCGGGTAAAGAGCAGCCGACCCCCCGTCCGGCATGGCCGAAGGGAGACGCGGATGAAGTACGACGAGTTCATCGACGCGGTGGCGGAGCGCGCGGTGCTGACGGACGGTCAGGCCCAGGTGCTGACGATCGCCACGCTGGCCACCCTGGCGGAACGGATCACCGGTGGCGAGGCGGACGACCTGGCCTCCCAGCTCCCCGCGCCGCTCCAGGAGCCGCTGCTGGCCGCCGACGAGCCGGCCATGCCGTTCGACCTGGCGGAGTTCATCCGGCGGGTCAGCGAGCGGGCGGCGGTCGACGCGGCCGACGCCGTGGAGGGCATCCGGGCCGTGTTCGGCACCCTCGCGGAGGCGGTCACCGGCGGTGAGTTCGCCGACGTGCTCTCCCAGCTGCCCGACGAGTACGTCGAACTGGTCGGGCCGATCGGCATCGTGTAGCCCCTACCGCGGCCAGTCGTCACCGGCGTCCAGGCGCTGGCGCAGCAGCGTCTCGGCGAACCGCGCGACCAGCGTCCGGGCCCGGGCCGTCTCCACCGCCCGAGCGGCGGCCTCGCCGGCCGCGCGCCGCTGTAACGCCTCCCGCCGCTCGTCCATCCGGCCATTCTGCCAGCGGGCCAGGGCCGGTCCGGACCGGCACGGTCGGCCGCGCCCGCCGAACGGCCCTGGTCGGGCGCCGTCAGCGGTGCAGGCTGATGGCGCCCTCCGGGCAGGCGGCCGCACCGCGTTCGGCGGCCGCCTCCCGGCCGGCGGGTACGGCGCGCTCGCCGGGCGCCGCGTAGCCCTGCTCGTCGAGCGGGTACACCTGCGGGGCGAGCG
Organism: Rhizomonospora bruguierae; assembly: GCF_018397995.1. Classification (GTDB taxonomy): domain Bacteria; phylum Actinomycetota; class Actinomycetes; order Mycobacteriales; family Micromonosporaceae; genus Rhizomonospora; species Rhizomonospora bruguierae. The sequence continues at coordinate 28,029 of NZ_BBQH01000081.1, read as the reverse complement.
CGTGGCAGCGCACGTGCCCGACGCACCGCCGCTCGTCCACTGTAGACTTCACCGGGGCAGCTCCACCCCGCGCGGCTCGCCCGGGGTGAACGTGGCCGGCAGGTCCACGAAGCCGTTGATGATGCCGATCGACTCGTTGCGCCGCGCCGCCGCCCGGTCGATCCGGTGGTCCGGCATCCGGTCCAGGACGCCGCGCAGCATGAGCTGGAACCAGGAGCGGGCGAAGTTCGAGCCGATGCAGCGGTGGATGCCCAGGCCGAAGGCGGTGTGCGGGTTCGGGAAGCGGTCCAGCCTGGCCGTGCCGGGGTCCTCGAAGACCGCCGGATCGCGGTTCGCGGCCGCGAACGACATCAGCACCCGGTCGCCCGCCCGGATCTCCTGATCTCCGAGTGTCACGTCCTTCGTGGCGGTGCGGGCCAGCGCCGGCACGGGCGTGAAGAGGCGCAGGAACTCCTCGGTGGCGTGCTCCAGCAACTCCGGTTTGCCGGCGAGTTGCTCGCGCTGCGCCGGGTGCTCGTCCAGCCACCACAGCGTGTTCGCCAGCAGCGCCGTGGTGGTGTCGACCCCGCCCTGCATGACGAGCAGCGCGATCAGGACCACCTCGCCGTCCGGCAGCGCCTTGCCATCCACAGTGGCCCTGCACAGGCCGCTCAGCAGGCCGTCCGCCCGCTCGGTGCGCAGCCGCGGCACGAGGGCGCCGAGCGCGCCGCCGAGTTGCTGGAGCGCGGCCATGCAGCGCAGGTACTCGGGGCCGCCGGCGGGGAAGGAGACGATGCCGTGCATCGGCTCGGCGTAGGTCTCCCAGTCGTCCAGCGGCAGCCCGACCAGGCGCATCGTGGCCAGCGCGGGCACCGGGTTGCCCAGGTCCCGGACGAAGTCGATCCGCCCGCTCGCGCAGGCCCGGTCCAGGAACGCGTCCACCGCCTGCCGCACGAACGGCTCCATCGCGCGGGCCGCGGTCGGCGAGAAGTACGGGTTCAGCATCCGCCGGTACGCGTTGTAGATCGGCGGGTCGAACTCCATCGGCACCTGGAGCATCGGGTTCGGCGGGATCACGATGCCCTGCCGCGGATCGCTCGGGTCCGCCATGTTGTGCGTGGACGTGAACGTCTCGTCGTCCCGGATCACCCGGCTGAGGCTGGCGTGGTCCGAGACCACCCAGAAGCCGCCGTACGCGTCGGAGCGGGCGACCGGGCACCGGGCCAGGTTCTCGTCCGCGATCCGCTGCCAGTTGTCCCGGTACCCGGTGGTGTAGTGGTCGAACGTGGTCACTCGTCGCCTCCCTGGCGGGCCCGGCGGATCAGGTCCTCGACGAACGCGATGAGAACCTCCTTCGCGGACTGTCGGTCCCGGGCGTCGGTGAGCATGACCCGCACGTCGTCGTCCAGGTCCAGCGCCACCCGGATGTCCTCGGGGCGGTACCGCTTCGCGCCGTCGAAGCAGTTGACCGCGACGAGGAACGGCATCCCGCGCTTCTCGAAGAAGTCCACGGACGGGAAGCTGTCGGCCAGCCGGCGGGTGTCGGCCAGCACCACGGCGCCCAGCGCGCCGGTGGCCAACTCGTCCCAGACGAACCAGAACCGGTCCTGGCCCGGGGTGCCGAACAGGTACAGGATCAGGTTGCCGGCCAGGGTGATCCGGCCGAAGTCGAGGGCGACCGTGGTGGTCGACTTGCCCTCCACACCGGACAGATCGTCGATCCCGACGCTCTCGGCGGTGATGACCTCCTCGGTGCGCAGCGGGTCCACCTCGCTCAGCGAGGCCACCATGGTGGTCTTGCCGACGCCGAAGCCGCCCGCGATGAGGATCTTCAGCGCGGTGGGCAGGTCGTCCTCAGAGTGCTTGTAGGCCATGGGCCACCGCCTTCAGCAGGTCCAGGTCGGGACGGGCGGTACGGGCCGCCGGCATCCGGACGATGAGCGCGCCGCGCGCCCGCAGGTCGTCCAGGAGCACCCGGACCACCCCGGCCGGCAGGTTGACCGCGGCGGCCAGTTCGGCCACCGAGACCGGGTGCCGGGCCCGCTCCAGGATCGCCAGGTGCTCGGGCTCCCACCCCTCGTCGGTGCGGGCCGCACGGGCCGCCACCACGAGCGTGATGAGGTCGAAGTCGGCCGAGGCCCGGGTCCGGCCGTGGGTCATCGCGTAGGGCCGGACCAGCGGGCCGGCCGCGTCGTCGTCCTGCTCGGCCACGGCTCAGCCCCGGGACTGGAACAGCGGGTCGGGCGCCGGGGGCGGCGGGGTGTGCGCCCGGGACCGGGAGACCGTGGCCAGGCTCTGCCCCACCCGCTGGATCAGCAGGTTCATCTCGAACGCGACCAGGCCCACGTCGCAGCCCTCGACCGCCACGACGGCCAGGTTCGCGCCGTAGCCGGCGGCCGTCACGAACAGGAAGCCGGTGTCCAGTTCCACCACGGTCTGGCGCACTGTGCCGCCGGCGAAGTGTCGGCCGGCGCCCCGGGCCAGGCTCTGGAAGCCGGACGCGACCGCCGACAGGTGCTCCGCGTCGGCCCGGTCCAGGTCGTCGGACGCGGCCACCAGCAGCCCGTCCGCGGACAGCAGCACCGCGTGGCGGATGTCCGCCACCCGCTGCACCAGGTCCTCCAACAGCCAGGCCAGATCGGCGGACGCGGTCGTGCGCTGGGTCATGGGTTCGTCTCCTCGGGCTGTGCCGGCCGTTCGGCGTCACCGGTGATCGTCTGGCGGCCGCGGGCGGTACCGCGTTGATAGGCGGTCATCATCGTGCGGATCTCCTCGGGCGACCGGGTGGTCGGCGCCGCGGGCGGCGAGGCCGCCGGTTCGTCGCGCAGGCCGGGCGCGAGCCGGGCCTGCCGGACCCGCACCGGCAGGCCGAGGTGCGTGCGTCCGGCGGCCTCGTCGGCACCCGCCGCGCCGGCCTTGCCCGTCCGCGGCGCGCGCACTGCCTTGGCGGTGCCCCGCACCGTCGCGGCGGGTGCGGATGCCGGTCGCCCGCTCGGCGGCGCCGTGGTTGGCGGGGTGGGAACTTCGCGAAAGCGGACCGGGAAGGGCAGCACGACATCCGATTCCGGAGTGTCTGATTGCGGGGTCTCTGATTTCGGATCCGCCGGGTTGGGGGCTGTCGGGTTGGGGGTCGCCGGGTTGGGGGTCGACGATTCCGGGGGCGCCCCCAGCGCCTCCGCCTCGCGCCGGCTCAGCTCGGCCGCCGCGCCCGCCTCCGCGACCAGGTGCGGCGGGATCAGCACGATCGCGGTCACACCGCCGTACCCGGAGCGGCGTAGCGCCACCCTGATGCCGTTCTGGGCGGCGATCCGGGCCACCACGAACATGCCCAACCGCGGGGACTCGCGCAGCGCCAGCACATTGAACTCGGGCGGCTCGGCCAGCCAGCGGTTCGCCGCGGCCAGATCCTCGTCGCTCATGCCCAGGCCCCGGTCCTCCACCTCGACCGCGAACCCGTGCGGCACCAGTTGCCCGAACACCTGGACGGTGGTGTGCGGCGGGGAGAAGGTGGTGGCGTTGTCGATCAGTTCGGCCACCAGGTGGATGACGTCGGAGACCGCCGAGCCGGCCAGCACCACCGGCGGGAACGGCAGCACCCTGACCCGCTCGTAGTGCTCGGCCTCGGACGCCGCCCCGCGCAGCACGTCCTGCATGGGCACCGGCTCGCCCCAGGTCCGCCCCGCCTGGGCGCCACCGAGGATCACCAGGTTCTCCGCGTACCGGCGCATCCGCGTCGCGAGGTGGTCCATCGCGAACAGGTCGGCCAGCTCGGCCGCGTCCACCGTCTTGCGCTCCATCGCGTCCAGCAGGTTGAGCTGCCGGCGGACCAGCGTCTGGCTGCGCCGGGCGATGTTGAGGAACACGTTGCGGACGCCGGCCCGCAGCTCCGCCTGCTCCACCGCCGCGCCGACCGCGGTGCGCCGCACGGTGTTGAACGCGTTACCGACCTCGCCGAACTCGTCCGCGCCGTGGCTGAGCACGGGCGCCTCGGCGTCCACGTCGACCGGCTCGCCGGCGCGCAGCCGGCGCACCACGTCGGGTAGCTGCTCGTCGGCCAGGGCGTGCGCGGTGTCCCGCAGCTCCCGCAGGCGGGCCGCGAGCCGCCGGGCGATCCGCAGCGAGATCCACACCGTCACCACCACGGCGACGAGGCCCAGCAGGCCGGCGAGGAGGATCCGCCCGAAGATCAGGTACGCCGGACCCTTCGCGTTCTCCTCGGTGAATTTCGCCAGGTCCAGCTGGAAGTCGGACAGGTCGGCCAGCGCCCGGGTGTTGGTCTCCCGCCACCGGGTCGCGTCGACCGGGACGGGGCCCGCGCCGCCCACGTTCAGCGCGGTGTTCTCCATCCAGGTCAGCGCCGGGTACGGCTCGGCCGCGAAGTGCTGGTCGACCTCCACCCGGTACTGGTCCGTCATCCGCACGTACGCCTCGTGGTACTCGGCCCGCATGAGCCCGACCCCCTGCGCGAACCGCACGTAGCTGTCCCGGGTGAACCCGCCCGCCGCGAGCGCGCCGGCCAGCACGGCGTCCACCCGGGCGCGCAGTTCACGGGCGTACGCCAGCCGTTGCAGCGCCTGTCCCTCGGCCGACACCGCGTCGTCGGGGAACGTCGCCACCGCCGCGTAGAACGGGGTGAGCGGGTCGACCAGTTCCGTGTAGGCGTCCATCAGCGCCTGCCCGCCGGTCCGGCGGGCGTCCACATCGGAGCGCACCGCGGCCAGCCGGTCGAGCGCGGCAAGCTCCGCCCGGGCCAGCGCCATCACCCGGTCGGGGGTGATCCGGCGGATGTCGCCGCGGTCCAGCACCGCCCGGTACGCCGCGATCTTCCCGTCCGTGCCGGCGCGGGCCCGGTTCAGGTCCGTGCGGGCTCCACCGCGCGGGTCGGCCACGAACACCATGGACGCCCGGCGCTCGGTCTGGATCGCGCTAAGGATCTCCTCCGCCGGCGCGGCCACCTCGGTGATGAGCGTGCCCTGGTTGTACAGTCGCACGCCGTCACCGACCGTGAGGTACGTGGCCAGGCTCCACAACCCGATCAGCGACACCAGCGGCACCAGGACGAGGGTGAGCAGCTGGCGGCGGATCGGTTGATCACGGTGAGCCATGACGTAGTCTCGTCTCCGTGGCGGTCGCGGGGTGCGGCGCGGGTGGCGCAGCCGGTCAGATCGCCCGAAGGCCGACCAACAGCTCGCTATGGTACGCACCGGCCACATCGAGCGGTATCCCCCTCTATCCCCCCAAGGTAATGCCCAGGTCAGCGCGTGTGTGGCCGGCACCGCCCCGCCAGATCGGCACGCTGTGCTGTCGCTTCATACACGAAGCGTGGTCGAAACCCTTTACAAGCCGCCCATCCGGCGCCTACGCTCGCCGGAGCGCTCCCATTGACGGTCTGCCCGGCCGCCCGCGGGCACCGTCCCCGAGCGGCCAGGCAGGCCGATTCACCGTCCGGATAGGACGGGCGCCGAAGACCAGCAGCGCGGGCAGCCCGCTCAGGGGCGGGTGGCCGGTGCCGCCTCCCGCGCCTCGCGCAGGCCCTTCGCGGCCAGCCGGTCGGCCCGCTCGTTCTCGGCGTGGCCCGCGTGCCCCTTGACCCAGTGCCACTCCACCCGGTGCCGGCCGGCCGCCTCGTCCAGGCGCTGCCACAGGTCCATGTTCTTGACCGGCTTCCGGTCGCTGGTCAGCCAGCCGTTGGCCTTCCAGCCGTGCACCCACTTGGTGATGCCGTTGCGCACGTACGTGCTGTCGGTGTGCAGGTGGACCTCGGACGGTCGGGTCAGCGCCTCCAGCGCGCGGATCGGCGCCATCAGCTCCATGCGGTTGTTCGTCGTGCCGCCCGGGTCGCCGCCGCAGATCTCCCGCTCCACCGTGCCGTACCGCAGCAGGGCGCCCCAGCCACCGGGGCCGGGGTTGCCGCTGCACGCCCCGTCGGTCCAGATGTCCACGTGGGTCACGCCGACACGATAGTCGCCCACCCCGACACTCGCGGTCGGAGCCGGGCGCCGCGGGCGTGGCGGTACCGCCGCCCGGGAAGGCCGGCGGGGCGGCGAGCCACGCGAGATCTTGGTACCCGGGCCGCCGTTTTCCGGCGGAAATTACCAAGATTGCCGCCTGACGGCGACCGCGCCCGCGAGCGGCAAGGCCGTGGGGGGCGGGGCCGTGGGGGCGGGGGCCGTGGGGCAGGGCCGCGGTGGCGGCGATCCGTCAGGAAGACCGGGTCGGGCTGAGTTGCCGTTCGCGGCGCCGGGCGGTGGCCGGGGCCGCGGTGGCGGCGGCGATCGCCGCCAGGACGAAGCCGACGCCGATGGTGAAGGCCAGCCGGTACCCGCCCGTCAGCGCCTCGGTGGGTGGTGCGCCGGCCTGATGGAGGTGGTTGGTGCGGGCGGCGGCGAGGGTGGCCAGGACGGCCAGGCCGAGGGTGCCGCCGACCTGTTGTGCCGTGTTGACCAGTCCGGATGCCACTCCGGTGTCCCCGGCGGGCACGCCGGTCATGGCGAGCATGGTCACCGCGGGCATGGCGGCGCCGAAGCCGAGGGCCATCAGCAGGACGGCGGGCAGGAAGTCCACCGGGTAGCTGCCGGTGGCGGGGACGCGGGCGAGCAGGGCGAGGCCCGGCGCGATGACGGCCAGGCCGCCGATGAGGGTGGTGCGGGCGCCGAAGCGGGTCACCAGGCGCGGGGCGACGCGCAGCGAGACGTACGCGATGGTCAGCGGGACCGGCAGGAAGGCCAGGCCGGTGCGGGCGGCGTCGAGGCCGAGGACCCGCTGGAGGTACAGCGCGCCGAGGAACTGGAAGGCGAACATGCCGGCGACGAGCAGCAGCATGGCGGCGTTGGCGGCGCTGACGGCGCGCCGGCGGAAGATGCGCAGCGGCAGCAGCGGGCGGTGGGTGGTGGCCTGCCGGGCGACGAAGCCGCCGAGCAGGGCGGCGGAGAGCGCGCCGGACCCGAGGGTGCGCCCCGACAGCCAGCCGTGACTCTCCACAGTGACTAGTGTGTAGACGGTCAGCGTGAGGCCGGCGGTGACCAGGGCGGCGCCGAGCACGTCCGCGTCGCCCGCCGCGGGGGTGGTCCGGGCGTCGGCGGGTACCCACCGGGTGGCCAGCAGCACGATCGCGGCCCCGATCGGCACGTTGACGAAGAAGATCCAGTGCCAGTTCGCGGCCTGGGTCAGCACGCCGCCGAGCAGCGTGCCCAGGGACGCGCCGGCGGCGCCGGTGAAGGCGAAGATGCCCATGGCGCGGGCCCGGTCGGCGGGCTCCGGGTACCGGACCGCGATCATGCCGAGGCTGACCGCGGTGGCTAGCGCCCCGCCCGCGCCCTGGGCGAAGCGGGCGGCGATCAGCGCGTCGGGGCGGGTGGCGAGGCCGCACAGCAGGGAGGCGAGGGTGAACAGGGCGAGCCCGGCGAGCAGGACCCGGCGCCGGCCGAGCAGGTCGCCGAGGCGTCCGGCGAGCAGCAGCAGACCGCCGAACGGGATCAGGTAGGCGTTGACCACCCAGGCCAGGCCGGCCGGGGTGAAGGCCAGGTCGCGCTGGATGGTGGGCAGCGCGACGGTCACCACGGAGCCGTCCAGGATGATCATGAGGGAGCCGGCGCAGAGCAGCAGCAGGAGCATCGGGGTCACTTCCTATGGGGCATGACTTGTAACAGTGACGATGATCTGTGACCATGTGGGTCGGCGGAAGGGAGCACATTCATGTCCCCGAGGAACACCGATGTGTCCGAGCAGGTCCAGGCGCTGTGCCCGCTGGTGCAGGTGATGGGGGACATAGCCGACAAGTGGACGATCGGCATCCTCGTCGCGACCGCGCACGGGCCGATCCGATTCACCGAACTGGAACGGGCGGTGAACGGCATCAGTCGCCGGATGCTCACCCTGAACCTGCGCAAGCTGGAGCGGGACGGGCTGCTGACCCGCAAGGTGTACCCGACCGTCCCGCCGAAGGTGGAGTACACCGCCACGCCAATGGCGATGGAGCTGTACGACTCGCTGGTCGGGATGACCTCGTGGGCGGAGAAGCACCGCGCCGCCATCGCTGCCGCGCGCGCCAGCTACGACGCGCATCGGGCGGCGGCGGCCGTGGCGTCATAATCCTTTACCGCCCAACCGGAGTTCCCTGTAACTCATTGACGGCCGTCGACGGCGCCGACGATACTGCCCCCGTCGATTAACCCTGATCGATGGAGGAGCGATGTTCAGACGACTCGGCAAGGCATTCCTGGCCCTGGCTCTCGGACTGTCCACAACGGGCGTCGCGGTCTTCGCCGCGGCCACGCCCGCGCACGCGGACGGCTGCTACACCTGGGGACGCACGCTGTCCGAGGGCGCCGGCGGCGAGGACGTGCGCCAGTTGCAGATCCGCGTCTCCGGGTACCCCGGTTCCGGCGCGGTGCTCGCCCTCGACGGCGCGTTCGGCCCGGCCACCAGATCCGCGGTCGTCCGCTTCCAGCAGGCGTACGGGCTGGCCGCCGACGGCATCGCCGGCCCGGCCACCTTCGGCAAGCTCTACGCCCTCCAGGATGACGACTGCACGCCGGTCAACTTCAGCTACGCCGAGCTGAACCGCTGCAACACCACCTGGGCCGGCGGCAACGTCACGGCGGCGACCGCGCGCGCCAACGCGCTGGTCACCATGTGGAAGCTCCAGGCGATGCGGCACGCGCTCGGCGACCAGCCGATCGTCGTCACCAGCGGCTTCCGCAGCGCCGCGTGCAACAGCGCGGTCGGCGGCGCCTCGAACAGCCGCCACCTCTACGGCGACGCGGCCGACCTCGCGGCCGGCCCGCACAGCCTGTGCACGCTCGCCCAGCGGGCGCGCAACCACGGCTTCGCCGGCATCCTCGGCCCCGGCTACCCCGACCACAACGACCACACCCACGTGGACGGCCGCCCCAGCCGCTACTGGTCCGCGCCGAACTGCGGGGTCTCGGCCGCCATCAGCAACCTGATGGACCCGCTCGGCGACTAGCTGGCCAACGGCACCGGTGGCCCGCTCCTGCGCGGCCGTCGGCGCCGTCGCGCGCTAGGGGAACCGGCGGGGGCCGCCCCTGCCGTACACCAGGTACAGCATCGGGCCGATCGGGAACGGGAGCACGATGATGAACGCCCAGGTCCGGCGGTCGAAGTAGCGCAGTTCCCGGTCGCTGGTGTGCGCCAGGTCGGCGAGCACCCGCCGGTCGAACCAGACGATCGCGCTCAGCACGAGCACGACGGTGATCAGGGTGATCCGCACGTCGTTCACGCCGGCCTCCGCCGCCTCGTCGGGCCGGCGCCCGCGCCGGTCAGATCGACTGTAGCGCCGCGGCGACGGCCGACTCCGTGGCGGACTTCGTCAGGCCCAGGCCGGACAGCACGCCGGTACCGTCCTCCTGCTCCAGCAGGGCGAGCAGCATGTGCTCGGTGCCGATGTAGTTGTGCCCGAGGCGCAGCGCCTCCCGGTAGGTCAGTTCCAGCGCCTTGCGAGCCGCCGCGCCGTACGGCACCAGGGCGGGCGGCTCCTCGACGGCCGGCGGCAGCGCGGGGACGGCCGCGGCGCGCACCGCGTCCAGCGGTACTCCCTGCGCCACGATCACCCGCGCGGCCAGCCCTTTCGGCTGGCTGAGCAGCCCGAGTACCAGGTGCTCCGGGTGGATCTCGGCGCTGCGCGCGGCCTGGGCCTCGGTGTGCGCGGCCTTGACGGCGGCGCGCGTCCTCGGGGTGAACCGTCTGAACTCCTGGTCGGGGTCGGGGTCGGCGGCCCCGGCGCGGGTGCCTCCGGGCACGAACCGCTTCTGTGCCGCCTGCTTGCTGACCCCCATGCTCTGGCCGATCTCCGTCCAGGAGGCGCCGGACCGGCGCGCCTGGTCCACGAAGTGCCCGATCAGGTGGTCCGCCAGGTCGCCGAGGTGGTCCGCGGCGATCACGGCGTGGGAGAGGTGCTCGAGTGGGTTGTCGGACGCGCTGGTGATGGCCGAGATCAGGTCATCCAACTGGATGGGGACGCGGTGGTCGGTCATGCGTCAACTCTAGGTTGACGCGGGCGGAACCGTCAACCTCAAGTTGACGATGGTGGCCGCGCGGTACCCGCCATGTCCTATCCGGAGGGAATGTGTCCTTTGCCGATGATCGAGCCGTCTCGCGGTAACGGATACCCGCCCTTCGACGGTCTCCAGCGCTCGGCGGGAGGGTCTATCTTGGTGGAGTCCTGACGCGGCGGCAGTAGCCCCGGACGGAGGGTAGCCGGCGCCGCGGGTGCGGGGGAGGAGGGCGGGTGACCACCGGGAGCGTCGCGGATCGATGGCGGTCCACGACCACGCTGCGCCTGGCCAACCTGCTCGACCTCGCCGAGGAGGCGCGCCTGCGCGGCGACTACCGGACCGGCAGCAACCTGGCCCGGGAGGGCGCCGCCCTCGCCGCCGAGGCCGGCGACGGCGCCGGCCGGGCCCGCGCGCTGCGCTCCCTGGCCACCCAGCTGTTGCGCCTCGGCGAGCACGAGGCGGCGGTCACCGCGTGCAGCGACGCGCTGGCGCTGCTCGAGACGGCCGGCGACGAACTGGGCATGTGCGAGACGCTGACCGCCCAGGCCATGCCGTACAACGACCTCGGCCTGCACGAGGAGGCGCTCGAGGCGCTCGGCCGCGCCCACCAGATCGCCCAGCGCCTGAACAACCGGACCCTGCTGTACTGGGTGCACAACCGCACCGGGGTGGTCCACGCCAGCATGGGGCGCCACGCGGTCAGCACGGAGTACTTCGTGCGCGCGTTGACGATGGTCGAGGGCCTGGACGACGACGCGCGCTTCTGCATCCTCAACAACATCGCGGACAACGCCGTGTACCGGGTGCCCGAGTTGCGCGCCGACGGCGACGAGGCGGGCGCCGCCCGGGTCCTCAAGGAGGCGCTGGGGTACATCGAGGAGGCGCTGTCGCTGGCCCGCGCCGCCGCGCACCCGTTCCAGGAGTCGCTCGCCGTGGACAACCTCGGCATGCTGCGCGCGCTCCAGGGCGAGTACGACGCCGCGATCGGCCTGATCGAGGAGTCCCGGACGATCGCCGTGGCGCGCGGCTACCGGTCCCTGGAGTCCGCGGCGCTCCAGCACCTGGCCCAGGTCCGGCTGATGCGGGGCGACTGCCGGGCCGGCATCGAGGGGCTGACCATCGCGCTCGACCGCGCCCTGACCATGGGAGAGAAGCCCCTCGCGATGGTCATCCACCGGGAGCTGTCCGAGGCGTACGAGAGGATCGGCGACTATCCCGCGGCGCTGCGCCACTACCGCCGGTACCACCGGTTGGAGCGGGCCGCGCACAACGACGTGGCGGCCACCCGCGCGCGGATGATGATGCACACCTTCGAGCTGGACAACGCCCGTCTGGAGGCGGACAACGCCCGCCTGGAGATGGAGCTGCACCGCATCCGCAGCCTGGAACTGGAGGCGGACAAGGAGGTGCTGGAGCGGCGCGCGGTCGACCTGAGTCGACGCGTCCACGAGGACCCGCTGACCGGCCTGGCCAACCGTCGGGTCGTCGACGTGCGCCTGCCGGAGCTGACCACTGCCGCCACCAACGCCGGCCGCCCGCTGTGCCTGGCGATCGCCGACGTGGACCTGTTCAAGGGCGTCAACGACCGGTTCGGCCACCTGCTCGGCGACGACGTGCTGCGCCAGATCGCCACCGTCCTGCGCGGCGGGGTGCACGGCGAGGACCTGGTCGCCCGGCTCGGCGGGGAGGAGTTCCTGCTGGCCTTCCAGGGCGCGGACCTGACCGAGGCGTACCGCCGCTGCGAGCGGCTGCGGGTGGGGGTGGCCGAGTACCCGTGGCGCCTGCTGCACCCCGGGCTGGCGGTCACGATCAGCATCGGCGTGGCCGAACACGACCCGGAACTGGACCACAAGGCGCTGATGGCCCGCGCGGACAAGCAGCTTTACCAGGCCAAGCGCGGCGGTCGCAACCGCGTCGAGGCCGGCTGAGCGGCGCCGCCGCGGTCACCGCCGGCCGGGGACCGGGCCGAACCAGGTGACCTCCTGACCGTGCGAGCGGACCCACGCCAGCGGCGTGCCCTCCAGCGCCAGGACGTTGTACGCGGCGCCGCTGGGCGGGTGGGGTACCCCGTCGTGGTGCAGCACGTGCGGGGCGTCGTTCGACAGCCAGTGCCCCGGCAGGTCGCGGACCATCGCGGCGAATGCCTCCCGCCGCGGGGACGGCACCTGATACAGCACGGAGGTGTGGAACACCACCAGCGTCGCCCCGGCGGGCGCCCGGGCGGCCAGCGCCGGCAGATCGTCGAGCAGGTCGCCGCGCACGAGCAGCGGCGGCTCGGCCGCGGCGACGGCAGCCGCGGCGCGCAGCCGGGCCCGCCGGTGAGGGTGCTCCGGCCAGATCAGCGCGTCCAGCCAGGCGACGTCCGCCGGCTCCCGCACGTCGAGCGGGTTCAGGTCCAGGCCCGCGCGCCAGACCACCTCCGGGAGCCGGGCCGGCGGTTCGACGCCGGTCACCGCGCACTCCAGCACCGGCGCGCCGGTGCCCAGCGCGTGCCGGCCGTACCGGTACGCGTACCGGTCCGGGTAGAGGCAGAGGCCGGCGGACGCGCCGACCTCGATCAGCGCGAGCGGCTGGGGCAGCGTGGCGAGCGCGAGCAGCAGGGCGGCGCACCGGCCCGGCTCGTTCGTCTGGGTGGCCCGCACCCGCATCTCCGCCGCGATCGCCGGCCAGTTCGCCACCGCGTAGTCGTGGAACCCGGCCGGGTCGTCAGCGGGGCCGCCCAGGAAGCGGACGACCCCGAAGAGCAGGTTCGGCTGCCGCTTCGCGGCCGGGAGGGTCGCCAGCAGCGCGAGAATCTCCTCGTCCCGGGCCACCGCGGCGGCCAGGCGCTCGTACGCCGGCGACACGCCCCGCGCCTCCCGTTCGGCGAACTCGGCGTAGGCCGCGGCGATCGACATGCCCGCAGCATGGCACCGCTCCCGGCGCCGCGCCTGCCCCGCGCGCTCCACCGTGACCGGCATCATCGAGGGATGGAACTGCTGTCTGCCCACGTGGGCCACTGGACCGGCGCCGGGACCGGGGTGACCGTGATCCTCGCGCCGGAGGGGACCGTCGGCTCGGGCGAGGTGCGCGGCGGCGCGCCGGCCACCCGCGAGTTCGCCCTGCTGGACCCGACCCGCCTGGTGGACCGGGTGGACGCCGTCGTGCTCTCCGGCGGCTCCGCGTTCGGCCTCGCCGCGGCCGACGGCGTCGTGTCGCTGCTGCGCGGGCGGGGCGTCGGCTTCCCCACCCACGCGGGACCGGTGCCGATCGTCGTCGGCATGTCGGTCTTCGACGAGTCGGTGCGGACCGCCCCGCCGGACGCCGCCGCCGGACGGTCCGCCGCGCTGGCGGCGCTGGCCGGGGAGCCACTGGAAACGGGACGCGCCGGCGCGGGTACCGGCGCGTCCACCGGCAAGTGGCGCGGCCGCCGCGACCCGGGCGGGATCGGCTGGGCGCAACGGCCCGCCGGAGCCGCCCGGGTGGCCGCCGTCGTGGTCGTGAACGCCTGGGGCGACGTTCTCGGCACGGACGGCTCGCCCCTGTTCGCCGCCGGGGACGAGGGCGCCCGGCCGCAGGCCCCGTCCGGGCTGGAGAACACCACGGTCGGGGTCGTGCTCACCGACGCGCGACTGTCCAAGAACGACAGTTTCCTGCTGGCGCAGAGCGGCCACGCCGGCCTCGCCCGCGCCCTGCACCCGGCGCACTCCCGCTACGACGGGGACGCCGTGGTCGCGCTCGCCACCGGGGAGGTCACCGAAGGCGCGGACCCGGATCTGATCCGCGCCGTGGCGGTCGACGTGGTCGCGGACGCCATCCGCGCGGCGGTCCGCCCGCTCACCTGACGCGGCGTTGACCCTGACGCCGCGCTCACCCGGCATGCGGGCTGCGGCGCTCGATGAGCACCACGTCCCGCCAGCGGTCGCCCCGCGCGGCGTGGCGCCCGAGCCGCTCCCGCACGCCGACGGTGCGGAAGCCGGCGGCGCGGTGCACGGCCAGGCTCGCCGTGTTCTCCGGGAAGACGCCCGCCTGGATGGTCCAGATGCCCGCCGCCTCGGTGGACGCGATGAGCCCGGCCAGCAGAAGCCGCCCCACCCCCCGGCCGCGCGCCCCGGGCGAGACGTAGACGGAGTGCTCGACGACCCCGGCGTACACGGGGCGCGCGGAGACGGGGCACACGGCGACCCAGCCGAGTAGGACGCCCCCTCCCGCACCCCGCCCCGCCGCCCGGCCGTCGACGGCGACGAGGCGATGACCGGGCAGTTTCCCCGCGTCGAACGCCGCCCAGGTCGGCGCCACGGTCTCGAAACTGGCGTCGCCGCCGTCGAGGCCGGCCTGGTAGATCGCCAGCACCGCCGCCGCGTCCGCGTCCGTCATCGGGCGCAGCCCCACCCCCGTGCTCGCCGGCTGCCCGTTCATGCTCGCCTCCCCGTCCGCCGCTTGCCGCCCGGCGAGGGTCGCACACCGGCGTGAGAGACCCGCGGCGGTAGACCTGTCCGCAAGCGTCTGGAGTGGACCCGACGGGACGGCGCCGGGCGCCGGCACACCGGCCGGCACCCGGCACCCACTGTCAGGGGGCCCCGCTGTCAGAGGGCTTCGCTGTCAGAGGGCTTCGCTGTCAGGAGGAGTAGCCGCGGGTCGCCAGCCAGTTCGCCAGGTCGGTGGTGCTCAGCGAGTACTCGCCGATGCCGTACACGTTCGCCGGGTCGGAGATCTTCACGGTCCGACCCTGATCGGCGTAGCCGACCACGGCGATGTAGTGGCCGCCGGGGAACGAGCGGGTGTTGCCGCTGGTGTCGGTGGCGGAGCCGACGATGTTGGCCACGATCGGGAAGCCGGCGGTGATGGACGACACCACGTCCTCCCGCAGCCGCTGGATCTGGGCGCTGCTCGGCGAGGAGTCGAAGAACGTGCTCCGGTAGTGGCTGGTCTTGGCGAGCTTGTTCAGCCCCCGGGTGATGTCGTCGGCGGAGTTCGTCCCGTTGACGGTGGTGCCCAGGGTGTTGGCCACCGAGTCCTGGTTCAGGTCGACGCCGAGCGCGGTCAGCGCGATGCGGGTGGCCGCGGGGCCGCAGTAGTACCCGTTGATCTGGGCCTGGTACTCGTGCTTGAGCGTCTTGGCCGCGGGTGCGGGTGCGGGCGCGCTCGTCGCGGGCGCCGACGTCTTGGATGCCGCCTTCGCGGTCGCCTGGGGCGCGGCTGGCGTCGCCGCGTCGGCGGAAGGCGTGGCACCGGGTGCCGCCGTGAGCGCGCGCGAGTCTCCGCGCGAGGCGCGCGCCGCCTCGTCGACGCGGTTGACGTCCATCGCCGCCACGGCCTGGGGCTCGCCGGCCGCGGGCGGGTTCAGTTGCGAGATGGCGAAATCGGTCCCCAGCGCCGCGGCGAACAACACGGCCGCGGTGAGGACCATCCGGCGGCGCCGCGGGCGGGCGCTCACCAGGTGCCTGGGGTGATAGGGGGGCTTCTTCACTCGATCCTCCACAAACATGCCCGTCCCTCGTTCCGGAAGCCGCGCAGGCGTCATCGCCCCCCGTACGGGGGTACGTACCGGAAAGGAACGGTGAAATCGTCGGCGTCCGGTCAACGGAATTCGCCGTCCGTGTTCAGAAATGCACGGACGGTAAATGTCCCTATGGGACCGTCGGTACTGGGCGGTGTCGTGAAGGCGCCGGTGGGCTGGGGCTCAACCGGAGGCGCAAGGTCGTACTCCTTCCGTTGCCGCCTACCGGGTTAGCTGACGGATTCGGGCGGGAAGTCGCCCTACCACGGACTCGAAGCCCGCGGATTCACCCCAACGTTCGTGGGTCCCCGGTTCGTGATCGCTCACGACTCAGCGGTTCCGTTGCGACGCCATCCGGCGTGACGGCGATTGGTCCGCAACGGACTCGTAGACACTAGCGGTTCGCATTTCCTCGCGCTAGACCACCCCGGCGCTTCTTGTCGGGGTCCGACGAATTCGAAAGAATTGTTACTCGATGAGGCCAAAGGTATTCCTGTTACCGGTGGGGCTGCTGTGGTTGTTGATGCGCGGCCAGGGGGCGGCCTCGTAGGGGGCGATGACGAGCGCGCAGACCGGCTGCCCCGCGCAGGCCGCGCCCTGCACCACCCACTCCGGCGGCGTGTACTCCTCGGCCGCCCCGGCGACCATGTCCGCCAGGCTCGCCTGGATCGCGGTGGAGACGGACTGCTCATCAGCGCCCTCGTGCTCGACGAACAGGCCGCCCAGGCCGTCCAGTCGCCGCACCCAGCCCACCCCGGCCCACGCCTGCTCACCGACGACCGTCGCCGCGCGCTCCGCATACACACAGTAGAGGCGGTCGCCCCAGACGCTCTCCGGCGCACGGGCCCGCCCGGTCGCGTCGACCCCGGTACCCGGCGGGATGACGCTGGACAGGCGCACCAGGTTGACCTGGCCGAGACCGACCGCGACCAGGGCGGCGTGAAAGGCGGATAATGCGGTACGGCCAACCCCCGAGGCGCGCAGCACCGGAATCTGACTGTACACAACGGACCGATTCATTTCGCTCCGATCGCCCGCGGCACCGGCGCCATTATTGTGACATGTACCTATGCCCTTGGTCACGGGGTGGGAGCGGAGGAACCGCGAATTCCAAGGATCCCGCAACATCCGAAATGGAAATTGCAAGGTGGACCGGGACTACTCGCGCTCGACCCTTCGCAGCCCCTGCTCGGGCGTCCACCACTCGACGACCAGCCTGGTCGCCTCCTCGTTGAGGTGCGTGTGCACGACCTGGGCGATGTCGGCGTGGAAGCGATCACCCTCCTGCCCCCCGGCGGTCGCTCCCGCGGTGGTCGCCCGACCCGAGATCTTCGCCTCGCCGGGCCACTGCGCCTCGGCGCCCTCGATCGGGTCGACCGTGGCGCAGTGGCCCGGCGAAGCGCGGATCACGGCGCAGGTCCGCGCCCTTGCGCGCGTTCGGCATCGAGCCGAAGACGAGTTCGCCGCCCTCGAAGACCGCCTCGATCCCGGAGATCCGTGGCGACCCGTCGGCCCGCACCGTGGCGATGGTCTTGTGCCGGTGGGCGTCGAACAGCGCCCGCACGCGCCGCGCGAACTCCGGAGCCGCCTGTTCGACCTCACGCCATGCCGTCATGCACCCATGCTCCCACCGGCGCCGCGCCGCGCCCGACGGCCCGGCGCGTGTTTGAGGCGTGGTGATGGGTGGCCGGCGCCCGGCGCGTCCGGCAGTCAGGCCGGCGATGATGCCGGGGTGGCCGGTTGGCCGGGGAGCAGCCGTGGGCGGCGGCGGGCGGCCAGGTCCTCGACCCAGCCGATGACGGCGGTGGTGACCGCGGTGGCCGCGAGGCCGAGGCCGAAGGTGGCGGCCAGCCCGCGGGGCGTGGCCAGGTCGACGCCGGCCAGGAGCAGGATCGTGCCGGCGGCGAACAGGGCCGGCAGGTGCCAGATGTAGATCGTCATGGCGCGGGCGTTGACGAACGCGACGATCCGTTCCAGCAGCGGGACCCGGTCCAGCCAGGCCATCGACGGACGTAGCCGCATGAGGATCAGCGCGTAGCCGGTGCCCCACAGGGCGTCCGCCGCGACGTTCTGCAGCGGCCAGCCGCCGTTGAGCCGCAGGACGCCCCAGAGAATGCCGGCACCGCAGACCAGGACCGCGGCGACCGCGCAGACCGCGAGCGGGATGCGGTCGAGGCGGCCGGTGTGGCGGGCGAAGCCGAGGATCCAGCACGTGCCGTACAGGGCGGTGGCCCAGACGACATCCGTGATCTTGTCGGTGGGCAGGTTAACCAGCGGCGAGTCCAGGATCAGTGCCGTGAGGATGGGCGCGACGAGGGTGGCGAGCGGCCACCGCCGGTATGCCCACCACAGCGCGGGGGACAGCAGCACGAACCACAGGTAGGCGCGCAGATACCACAGCGCGAGCACGAACGGGCCGCCCCACGCACTGGCCGGCGGGTTGGCCAGCGGCAGGACCCAGTAGAGCAGGTCGGACCAGCGCAGCGGGCTCTCCTGGTCGGCCAGCCAGCCGCGGGCGATCATGAGCGGCACCGCCACCGCGGCGAACACCCACAGCGGGGGCAGCAGTCGCCGCAGCCGCGAGCGCAGCGTGCGGACCGGTCCACCGCGCTCCAGCGAGGCGGCGGTGAGGCAGCCGGCGAGCGCGAACATGACCCACATCGACGGGAAGAGGAAGGTTAACCAGCCGATCCACAGCGAGTGGTGCACGAAGACCCGGACGATGGCGGTCGCCCGAAGCACGTCCAGGTAGCGGCTGCGCCGCCGTGGCAGCGACCTGCCAGCCTGTTGGACGGCCTGCTGGGTAGGGGTTTCCACGGCGCACTCCCGTTGGCTGCTCGCGGTCCGGCCAAGATCATGCGACACCGGCTCTCCTGTGCCGGCAACACCGCGGCGACCCTACCCGGCACCGTTGTCGATCCCAAACCGATCGGCGGCCCTCGTGCTGTTATCCATCGCACACCCACCGCCGCAGCGCTGGTCGCGCGGCCATTTTCATCGACGGATCACCGTGCCAATCCCCATCGATCTTGGACGTGTGATGCAGGGATCGCACCTGTTGGCGGCATTTGACCGCCACCTCGACTTTCGAACTTCGTCGACGTGCCGCCGCCGGCCAAAAGCGAGGCTCGACTTGGAGCTTGCGGCACCCTCCCGCGCAGCCCACACCCTCCCGCGCAGCCCACACCCTCCCGCGCAGCCCACACCCTCCCGCGCAGCCCACACCCTCCCGCGCAGCCCACACCCTCCCGCGCAGCCCGCGCTCCCGGCCACCACAACGCCCGGCAGGGCGCGGACCGTGCGCCGGCAGAGCGCCGGCAGGGCGCCGACACGGAAGCAGAGCAAAGCGGCGTTATTCAGCACCCACAAACCCAAGGGGCGGGTCAGTCAGGTCAGGCAGAGGCGGAACGGGAGCGAGACGCGAAATGAGGACGGTGGTCGCGCTCAGCGCCACCAGACACGAGCCGGCAGACGATCATGTCCGGATGCATCTGCTGGCCACCTCCTGCACGGTCCACCGGGGGCCGCCAGCGCCCCGGGTTCACCTGACCGGGCGGGGCGCCGGGAACACCTTGACAAGCCGAAGTTAGGCTAGGTTAGCCTAACCCTCATGGTTGGTGGTGACAGCCGCGCCGAGGGGCTTCGCGGCGTGGATCTCCGTCTGGGCTACCACGGTGCGACCGTGGTGCACGACGCCGCGATCACGCTGCGGCCCGGCGCCGTGACGGCGCTGGTCGGGCCGAACGGCAGCGGCAAGTCGACGCTGCTGCGCGGGCTGGCCCGGTTGCATCCGCTGGAGCGCGGCGATGTCGTGCTCGCCGACGGCACCCCGGCCCGCGCCCTAACCGCCCGGGAGTTCGCCCGGCGGGTCACCCTGCTGGCCCAGAGTCGCCCCACCCCGAACGGGGTCACCGTGCGGGACGTGGTCGGCTACGGGCGCCACCCCTACCGGGGCCGGTGGCGGGCCGGCGACCCGGAGGGCGCCGCCGTGATCGGCCGGGTGATGGCGGTGACCGGCGTCGCCGGGATGGCGGAGCGGCCGGTTGACGAGCTTTCCGGCGGCGAGTTGCAGCGGGTCTGGCTGGCCACCTGCCTGGCCCAGGACACCGGCACCCTGCTGCTCGACGAGCCGACGACCTTCCTCGACCTGCGTTACCAGGTGGAGATCCTCGACCTGATGCGCGACCTCGCCGACGCCGGCGGCGTCGCCGTCGGCGTCGTCCTGCACGACCTCAACCAGGCCGCCGCCGTCGCCGACCACGTGGTGCTCCTGCACGGCGGGCGGGTCCGGGCCGCCGGCGCCCCGCCGGACGTGCTCACCGAGGACGCCCTCACCGAGGTTTACGGGATCCGCGTCGAGGTGACCGCCGACCCGCTGACCGGGCTGCTTTCCACCCGGCCCGTCGGGCGGCATGCCGCCCGGGTCTTCGCCTGACCCAATCAATCCATTCGCGACAGAAAAGAAGGCCATGCTGCGTACCCGCCTGACCGTCCTGGCCGCCGCCGCGGCGCTGCTGCTCAGCGCCTGTGGCACCACCGAGACCCCGGCCGCCGTTCCGTCCGTTCCCGGTGGCGCGCCGACCGGCCCGGTCACCGTGACCGACAGCCGGGGCAAAACGATCACCCTCAAGGCGCCGGCCACCAGGGTCGTCGGCCTGGAGTGGGGCGAGATCGAGATGCTGGTCGGCCTCGGCGTCATGCCGGTCGGCGCCGCCGACACCAAGGGGTACGCCACCTGGGTCAGCGCCGCCAAGCTGGACCCGGGCGTCAAAGATGTCGGCACCCGGGGCGAGCCGAGCGTCGACTCGATCGTCGCGTTGCAGCCCGACCTGGTGGTGATGGAGGCCGAGCGGGGTTCGGCGCTGGTCACCCAGCTCGAGAAGTACGTGCCGGTGCTGGTCGCCAAGGGCAGCGACGCCGCGGACAACCTCGGCCGGATGCGGTCCGACCTGAACATGATCGCCGCCGCGACCGGAACGACCGCCGAGGCGCAGCGGCTGCTCGCCGACTTCGACGCCGCCCTGGCCGACGGGAAGAAGAAGATCGCGGACGCCGGCGCCGCCGGTCGGCAGTTCGCCATCGCCGACGGTTGGAAGGAGGGCAGCACCGTGTCGATCCGGATGTTCGGCCAGGGCGCGTTCGTCTCCCAGCTCGGCATCCAGCTCGGCCTGACGAACGCCTGGACCGGCAAGACGGACGCGGCCTGGGGGCTGGGCCAGACGGACGTCGAGGGGCTGAGCGTCCTCAAGGGACAGGATCTGCACTTCTTCTACAACGCCTCGGACGGCGACGACGTCTTCGCCAACGGGCTGGCGAACAACGCGATCTGGAAGTCCCTGCCGTTCGTCCAGCAGAACCGGGTGCACCGGATGCCCGATGGCATCTGGACCTTCGGCGGGACCCTCTCCGCCCGGCAGTACATCGACCAGTTCGTGAAGGTCTACGCGGCTTGAGCCAGCTCACGGCAGCGCCCCGGTCCGGCCCGGTCACCCGGCCGGGCCCGGCCGGGACGCTCTCCCGCCGCCGGGTCGCCGGCGCCTTCGTCCTCGCCGCGCTGCTTCTCGTGGTGATCGCGGCCGTCCACCTCACCCAGGGCACGTCCTCGGTCGGGGCGCTCGACCTGCTGCGCCTGCTCGCCGGCGGGGACGACGAGGCCGCCCGGGTGCTGGTCGCCTCCCGCATCCCCCGGCTGCTCACCGGGCTGGCCGTCGGCGTCGCGCTGGGCTTCGCCGGGGCGGCCCTGCAATCGCTGACCCGCAACCCGCTCGCCTCCCCGGACACCCTCGCGGTCAACGCGGGCGCCCACCTGGCGATCGTCGCCGCGGCGGCGTTCGGCGTCGCGCTGCCGGCGCTGCCCGCCGGCGGGCTCGCGTTCTGCGGCGGGCTCACCGCGGCCGGGCTGGTGATGGCGCTGTCGGCCGGCGGCCGGGCCGCCACCACCCGCCTGGTCCTCGCCGGTTCGGCCACCGCGATGGCCCTCAGCTCGGTCACCATGCTGCTGATGCTGCTCTTCGAGCAGGCCACCATCGGGCTGTTCGCCTGGGGCAACGGCTCGCTCGTGCAGAGCGACCTCGTCGCCTTCACCCAGCTCGCGCCGGTCATCGGGCTCGCCGCGCTGCTGCTGGTCGCGCTCGGGCACCGGCTGGACATCCTCGCCCTCGGCGACGACACCGCCACCGTGCTCGGGCTGGACGTCCGGCGCACCCGACTGGTGGTCACCCTGCTCGGGGTGCTGCTCGCCGCCGCCGCGGTGACCCTGGCGGGGCCGATCGGCTTCGTCGGGCTGTGCGCGCCGGTGATCGTCCGGCTGCTCGGCCGGGCGGTGCCGGGGGTGCACCGGCACCGGGTCCTGCTGCCGCTGTCCGGCATCGTCGGGGTGGTCATCGTGCTCGGCGCCGACGTGCTGCTGAGGGCGCTGCTCGGCGGCCAGGCCGGCGTGGAGGTGCCGACCGGCGTGGTCACCACCCTGCTCGGCGCGGTGCTGCTGATCTGGCTGGCCCGGCGGCACCGGGACGCCGGCCCGACCCGCCGACCCCCGGGTGGGCACGCTGCCGTCCGGTCCCGGCCGTTCCACCTGACCGTCGTCACCGGGTGCGCCGTGGCCGTCGTCGGGGCGGTGCTGGTCGGCATGCTCGCCGGGGACACCTGGGTCCTGCTCGGCGACGTCGTCAACTGGGTGCAGGGGCGCACCGGTCCCGCGTACACCTTCGTGTTGGACCAGCGGTGGCCCCGGGTCGCGGCCGCGCTGCTGGCCGGCGCGGCGCTCGCGGTCGCCGGTACCACGGTGCAGGCGGTCTGCCGCAACCCGCTCGCGGAGCCGGGCATCCTGGGCATCACCGGCGGGGCCGGCATCGGCGCCGTGTCCCTGCTGACGTTCCTCCCGCTGGCCGGGGTGGCGGCCATCTCCGGCGCCGCCGGCCTCGGTGCCATCGTCGCCTTCGGCCTGGTCTACGGGCTGGCCCGGCGCGGTGGGCTGAGCTCCGACCGGCTCGTGCTGATCGGCTTCGCGGTGTGGCAGGGCGGCGCCGCGATCATCACGTTTATCGTCGTCTCCTCCGATCCGTGGAACACCGGCAAGGCCCTGACCTGGCTGTCCGGATCCACCTACGGCCGCACCGCCCCGCAGGTGCTGCCGGTGGCGATCGCCCTGCTGCTCAGCATCCCGGCGGTGGTCGCGGCCCGGCGCGAACTGGACCTGCTGGCGCTGGACGACGACACGCCCCGGGTGCTCGGGGTCCGGCTGGAACGCGTCCGGCTGCTCGCCCTCGGCGCGACGGCGCTGCTCACCTCCACGGCCGTCTCCGCGGTCGGCGTGATCGGCTTCGTCGGCCTGGTCGCCCCGCACGCGGCGCGGGCGCTCGTCGGCGGCCGGCACGCCCGGGTGCTGCCGGTCGCGGTGCTGCTCGGTGCGGCGCTGGTCAGCCTCGCCGACACCCTCGGGCGCACGGTCATCGCGCCCGCCCAGATCCCCGCCGGCCTGGTCACGGCCATGGTCGGCACCCCGTACTTCGTCTGGCTGCTGTGGCGCTCGCGCGGCACGGCGGCCGGCCCCCGATGAGATCCGGCCGCACGGCCGCCGGGTCGGCGTCCACAGAGGAAGGTGTCATGCCGAGTACCCTGCCCGTCGCGCCCTGGCGCGTCTTCACCGTCGAGGTCCGCGCGCTGCGCCGGCTCAGCCCGTCGTTCCTGCGCGTCACCTTCACCGGACCGGACCTGGACCGGTTCGCCGACAACGGATACGACCAGCGGATCAAGCTGGCGTTGCCGCTGCCCGGCACGGTGGGGGAGTTGCCCGACGGCGCCGACTGGTACCGGCGCTGGCGCGAACTGCCCGTCGACCGGCGCTGCCCGATCCGCACCTACACGGTCCGCGCGGTGCGCCGGCAGGTGCCGGAGGTGGACGTCGACCTCGTGCTGCACGGCGACGGCGGCCCGGCCACCCGGTGGGCGCGCCGCGCCCGCGTCGGCGACCAGCTCGCCGTGGTCGGCCCGGACGCCGGCTACGACGGCCCGCACGGCGGCCTCGAGTTCCGGCCACCGCGGGGCGCGACGCTGCTGCTCGCCGGGGACGAAACCGCCGCGCCGGCGATCTGCGGCATCCTGGAACGGCTGCCGGCCGAGGCGCGCGGCCACGCGCTGATCGAGGTCCCCGATCCGGCGGACGCGCTGCCGCTCGCCGGCCCGCCCGGCGTCGCCGTGACCTGGCTGGCCCGCGCCGGCCAGGGGCACGGCAGCCGGCTGGTGCCGGCCGTGACGGCACTCGCCGCCGAACTGCTGCCGGTGCCCGCCCCGGCCGGCGCCGCGCCCGGGCCACTGACCGATGTGGACGTCGACCGGGAGATCCTCTGGGAGGTACCCGCCCCGGCCGGTCCCGCGCCGCTGTACGCGTGGCTGGCCGGCGAGGCAGGCGTCATCCGCGGCCTGCGCCGGCACCTGGTCACCGAGCGCGGCGTCGACCGCGGCGCGGTGGCCTTCATGGGCTACTGGCGACTGGGCCGCGCCGAGTCCTGAGCGACTGTAATCGCCCTCGTTATCCGCGCACGGCTGGAACGCGTATCCAACGTGCGCCCGGCCGGTACCGGATGCACGACTTGCTGTGCCAGTACGCCCGTGATCTCGCCGCCCGGTTGCGTCAAGTCAGGACTCCCGAGCCGCGGACGGGTTACCTGAGTCGGGCGGGGCCATCCTTATATCGGTATCTGTATATGATTGGCCCCGATAGCCACCTGCTCCGCGTCGCCAGCACATGTTCGCTGGCACCAGCTTGGCTTGGAGGTCTCATGCCGACCTTTGCCATCCGCCGTCACATCGTCCTTCCCGCTGTCACCGGTCTGCTCATCGCTGGCGTGGCGGTCGTCTCGGATTCCGCCGGGGCCGGTGCCGCCTCGGCAATGGGCACGGACCGGCTGTACGTCACCAACAGCGCGTTGCGGGCCGAACCCGAGGCGGCGGACGTCACGTGGTTCCGGCTCGGCCCGGGTGGGACGGTGACGTCGACCGGCACGGCACCCGCCGGGCACGGGGCACGCGGCATCGTCTTCAGCGCCCGGCTCGCCCCGAACGGGCAGCGCTTCGGCTATGTGTCGAGCCAACTGGTCAACGAGATCGAGCGGTATCGGGTGAACCCCGACGGCTCGCTCACCTTCGCCGGCGCCACCCCGACCCCGCAGCCGTTCGGGATCGCGACCGACCCACGTGCGCATACGGTCTATGTCGCGAACTTCGACGGCGGCCACGGCACGGGTGTGCTGTCCGCCTTCCACATCGAGTCGACCGGTGCGCTGACCCTGCTCAACACGGTCGACTCGGGAGGCGTCAACGCGAAGGGTGTCGCGGTGACGCCGGACGGCAGATTCGTCTACGCGGTGCATGGCGCGCAGGCCAACGAGCCGGCCGTGGTCACCGGCTTCGTGGTTCGCCCCGACGGGTCGATCGGGGCCAGGGTGGCCGAGGCCGGCCTCGGCTCCTCCGGCCACCGTATCGTCATCACCCCCGACGGCCGCTTCGCCTACATCACGAACCAGGAGGCCGGCGATGATCCAGACATCTTCGGATTCAGGATCGGCGCGCGCGGCGAGCTGACGCCGATCTCACCGGAGCCGGTCGAGTCGGGCGTGTGGACCGAGGGCGCCGCGATCAGCCCGGACGGGCACCGGCTCTACGTGACCGCCCTTGGCGTGGTGGGCGGCACGCCACCGGCCACAGACGGACAGGTGCGCGGGTTCGACATCGGCGCCGACGGGCGGCTCACCCAGGTCGACCGGATCGACATCGGATTCGATCCGGTCGACCTGGCATTTGGCGCCGGCGGGACGCGTGTCTACATCGCCGACTTCTCCGGCAACAGCGTCACGGTGTTCGCGGTCGACCGGCGCGGGCATCTCCAGCCGACCCGGACCGTGTCATCGCAGGGCTCCGGCCCGGGATACCAAGCTGTGGCAGTGTTGTGACGGAGCTGGGGAACCGGCCGCGGTCCGGGCGCGGGCTGCAACGCGGAGCGCCTGGCCTGAACGCAGCTACTCAGACGGTGATCATTTTGGCCCAGGGCACGTCCCACACCGCTCCGGCGCTGTCGCCGATCTGCTGCTGGCGACCCGTGTGCTCGACGACGACGACGTCACCGAGGCGGAAGTTGTCGTAGAACCACTGCGCGTTGCTCGGCGATATGTTGATGCAGCCGTGCGACACGTTGCGCTTACCCTGGTCGCCGACGCTCCCCGGGGCCGAGTGCACGAACTCGCCGCTGTAGGAGATGCGGCAGCAGAGCTTGATCAGCGCGTCGTAGTAGTCCGGGTCCTTCGGGTTCGTCACGCCGTAGCTGGACGAGGTCATCTGATGTTCCAGTTCGCGGGTCATCACCACGTGCGTCCCGGAGCGCGTCGGGAACAGCACCCGTCCACCGTCCGCGGTGTTCGTCCCGCCCGGCTTGCCCATGCTGATCGGCATGTTCTTCACCTGTACGCCGTCGACGAGCACTCGCATGTAGTGCGTCTTGTCATTGGCGATGGCGATCCGGGCGGGGCCGATCGTGATCGACACAGAATTGTCGGCCGCGCCGTAGACGCCCTTGCCCAGGTCGACCCCGCGGATCTTCGCACCGGCCGTGATCTTCGTGCCCTTGGCCCAGTACTTCTGCGGGCGGTAGTGCGCGGTCCGGTTGTCGACCCAGTACCAGCGGCCCTCGACCGACGGCGTACTGGTGACCTCGATCGCCCTGAGGGCGGCCCGGCGGTCGCTGGGGGCCTTGCTGAACCGGGCGATGATGACCTGGCCGACACCGTAGGTGCCGCCGTTCTTCATCGACGTCAGCGCGTTGGCCTGGAACGTGACCGTGGCGGTCGACGCCGGCTTCAGCGTGCTGAACGTCGACGACTGCTCGACCGCCGCCCCGTCCGCGTCGACGATCGTCGCCGTCACCCGGTAGGACTTGCCGTACGCCAGGACCCCGCTGCTGGTCCACGTCGTGCCGGCGGCGTCGAGCGAACCGCGCACCGACTTGCCGTCGGCCCTGACCGAGACCTCTTTGATCGTCCCTGTCACGGCCGTTACCACGACCGGCTTGAGCGGAGCGACGTTGTTCGTCCCGTTTTCCGGCTCGAAGGTCGCGGCGGCCGGTCTGGGCAGCGGTGCTGCGCCCGGCTCGGCCGGGTCCGACGGGCTCGGCGAGTCGCCCCACACGGCCGGCCCCGGGTCCCCGCTGCACGCGGTCAGCAGTGTGGCCGAGGCCGCTCCAACGGCGGTGGCGAAAATGGTACGACGGCGCATGACGATCCTCCCCGGGCAGAGGGTACTCAATCACCGGCCCACCGCGACACCCCGCGATCCGGGTGCGAAGCCGAGCGGGGTAACGCTTGGAAGGCCTCCGCCCTACGGCGCCGTCCCGTGGCGCCATGCCTCGGCGAGCGGGCCGTACGTGTAGCCGTCCACCCAGCCCAGCTCGGCGTGCCAGGAGTCGCCGACGCCGTGCTGCTCACTCGCCGACTCGGGTGGCTGCGGCGCCGTAGGCGTCGCGGTGGGGCAGCCGGATCCGAAGCCGTACATGCGGATCGGGATCGCGGTACGGCAGGTACCACCATTCGGTGGCTTTGTCCCAGTCAGCGATCAGGTCCCGCACGTGATCGAGCAGCTCGGTGAGTCGACCCGGCGAGATGTACAGCTTCGCGTACAGCCAAGATCCGGCGCCGGGTAGGTGACCGTCGCCGGGTTCAATCGTCCGGGCGCGGGCCAGAGGCGGAACGGTTCGTGCCGGCACCGTGGACGACAGAGGGATGGCGATCTCGTGTGCGCGGTCGTCAAGCCAGCCGAACGCGCCCGGTGGGGGCGCTTCGTCGAGCCGGGCGTGGCCGTGCCGGTTGAGATGGGTTCGCAGCAGCTCCTGGTGGGCGTTCACCGTAAGGTCCAGTGGCAGGAGGTTGTCAGCCTCGACCAGGTACGCCCGGTCGGGGAGCCTGAACCGCTGCCGCCACTCCGCGAGCGCCGCTCGCGCCGCATGTGGCAGCCACGACCAGGCGTACCCACGCGGAAGCGCTGACGGCTCTCACCGTTCTCATGCTGACCAACGCCAGAGGCCGCCCGAACGGAAGGTGCTCCGTCACGCCCTCGGTCGCTGGGCTTTCAACACCGCCCGCCGCGCGGCCGAGGATGTTCCTGACCAGGTGAAGACCACCCTTGATTGGGTGAAGCGGAACACCCGCGACGTGGCCAGCCTCAGCCGCGCTGATGTGCTGCGCCCGGTGCTGGACGGCCTCACCGTGCGACTCGACGGTACGCCGGCCGCGCCGAGCGTCATCGGCCGTCGCCGGAAGATATTCAACACCGCGATTGAATGCGCGGTAGAAAAGCGGCTGCTGCCAGTCAACCCGCTGCCGCAGTTGAAATGGAAACCACCGAAAACCGTCACGACCATCGTACGTATTCAGTTTGAGGCAACCGTTTGAGGCAGCCACGGGCCAGTGTTGAACAGCTGTTTGAGCACGTCGAGGGTGTCCTTGCCGTGTTTGGCGGCGGTGGGCAGGTAGGAACGCGGGGTGGCGAAGTCGGCGAGTCTTTGCAGGG
>NZ_BBQH01000080.1 GCF_018397995.1 Rhizomonospora bruguierae | reverse complement strand
GCGACAGCGCCCGGTGAATGGGGCGCCCGGTGCAATGGGGGCGGCGCCGGCCCCGGGGGGTGGGCCGGCGCCGCCGGTGGGACGGGTCGAGGTCAGGTCAGCGCGCAACTGACCGCCGGCGCGCCGTTGGTCCCGCTCCAACCGCCGAGGAAGCCCGCCGTGGCGGTGGCGTTGGGCCCCAACCGGCCGTTGTACGACTCGTTCCGCAGCGAGATGTCCGAGCCGTTGCGGGCCGTCACGACCGCACCCCACGGGGCACCCGGGATCGTCTGTCCATTGGGGAACACGAGTCGGGCGGTCCAGCCGGTGCTGGTGGTGGAGCCGGTGTTCCGGATCGTCAGCTCGCCCTGGAAGCCGTCCTGCCACTCCCCGACGACCTTGTACGTGGCGGAGCAGCCGCCGGACGGCCCGGTCGGGGCCGTGGTCGGGGTCCGGGTGGGCGTGGCGGTGGGTCCACCGGTCGGGCCGGTCGTCGGCGTGGCCCCGGTCAGCACGGAGGTGAGCTTGGGGAACCACTGGTCCGACATCTTCTGGTCGCCGGCGGCGTTCGGGTGTACCCCGTCGCCGGTGTCGGTGGCCGTGGTGAAGCCGGTCCACTGGTCCACCACGACGATCGGCGACTGGGCCGTGCTCCTGGCCGCCGCCCATGCGGGTATCGCGTTGTTCAGCGCTACCACGCGGTTGCCGCAGTCGGGGCAGCTGCTCGGGTTCATCGGGATGATCTGGGCCAGCAGGATCCGGATGCTCGGGTTGCTGGCCCGCATCTGGTCGACGAGCTTGCCGAACGCCACCAGGATCGTCTCCGTGGAGCGGCCGCTCCACACGTCGTTGGTACCCAGGTGCATCAGCACGATGTCCGGCCGGGTGGCGGACAGCCACGGCGGAAGCTGGTTCTGGTCGGCCATGGTGGTGGCGAGGATGCCGCCGTGGCCCTCGTTGTCCCCGTCGTACGGCACGCCGCAGCCCTGGGGCGGGAGCGTGCCGACGAAGTCCACGTTCGTGTACCCGGCGCTCTGCAGCCGGTTCCACAGCAGGGCGCGCCAGCAGCCGGGCGAGCCGGTGATCGAGTCGCCGAGCGGCATGATGCGGGTCGGCGCGGGCGCCGCGGACACCGCGGGGTGGGCGACCAGCAGCGAGCCCGCCGCGACCACGGCGGTCAGCAGCGCGGTGGCCAGCAGGGCGGTCACGCGTGCGCGTGTGTGCATGGGAGTCTCCTTCCGGCCCGGAACCGGCGCGCCGGGCGCGGCGGTTCACGTCGTGGACCCGACCGGGTGACGAGGTGGCAGCGGCCACCGGACGGCGGCGGATTAGCCCCCGGCGGTCGGGCTCGGGTGGCAGACCGGGCACTCGGGCGTGCCACGGGGGTCCCGCGGCGCCTCCCACGCTGGGCCGAACTCTAGGGATATTCAGTGGTGGATGTCAATGTTTTTGAGTGCCTCGCGGACCGACAGCGGCGAGAGCCGGGCGTGCTGGCCGCGCACGTACGCGCGCACCGCCGCGGGGTCCGTCTTGGCGTACTCGCGCAGCGCCCAGCCGATCGCCTTGCGGATGAAGAAGTCCGGGTGCCCGGCGCGGGCGGTGCAGTACGCGAACAGCCGGTCGGCGTCGGTGCGCTCCTTGCCCGTCAGTTGGTGCAGGATCGCGGTGCGGACCAGCCACAGGTTCTCGTCGGCGATCCACCGGTCCAGCTCGGCGGCCAGTTCCGGATGCGCCAGCACGAGCGGGCCCACGACGTGCGCCGCCAGCGTGTCGACCGTGTCCCACCACGAGCGGTTCTCCACGAGGTACCGGGCGGTGGCCAGGAACCCGGGGGAGCACACCTTCACGCGGCGGCGCAGCAGGCCGCAGGCGAAGTACTGGTACTCGCGCTCCGCCAGCGCCCAGCAGGCGCGCGCGACGGCGTCCAGCGTCGCCTCGTCCGGGCGGGGGAGCCCGGCCAGCACCTCACGGGAGAGCCTGCTCTGCGCCGGCGCGGGCAGGCCCAGGAACGGGAACTGCTCCCGCATGTAGGCGGTCATCGCCGTGGCCCGGGCCGGGTCCTGGGCGGCCGCGTAGGTGCTGGTGAGCCGATTCAGGATCTCCTCGGCGAGTGGCATGGTGACCACCGTAGGGTGCGGGGGTGACGAGTCGACCGGCGGCCGGGGGAGGGCGCTGGGTCAGCGTGGACCCGGAGCGCCTGACCCGCTGGTTCGCCGGCTTCGCCGACCGGCACGGCGAGCCGGCCGCGACCGTCGACGGCGCCGCGCTGCTCCTGACGGCCCCCGACGGGGCGGTCGCCGAGTGCCACCCGCCGCCCGGCGTACCGGCGGCCGGTGACGTCGCCGGCTTCGTCGCCGCGGCCCTGGTCCCGCGCCGCGTCGGCCTGCTGCTGGCCCGGCGCGCCGCCGTCGCGGTCGGCGTGGCGCACGGCACCGACCTGCTGACCCACAAGGTCGACAGCTCGTACGTGCAGAGCCGGACCGCCGCGGGCGGGTGGTCGCAGCAGCGCTTCGCCCGGCGGCGGGGCAACCAGGCGCAGGCGGCGGCGGGCTCGGCGGCCGACATCGCGGCCCGGCTGCTGCTGCCCGAGCGCGACCGGCTCGCGGCCCTGGTGACCGGCGGCGACCGGCGCGCCGTGGCGGCGGTCCTGGCCGATCGCCGGCTCGCCCCGCTGGAGCCGCTGCGGGCGGAGCGCTTCCTCGACGTGCCCGACCCCAGGTTGGCGGTGCTCCAGAAGGCGGCCGCCCTGACCCGCCAGGTGCCGATCCGTGTCCGGGAGCCCGTGGTCTGAGAAGTTCCTGGCCGGCGTCGCCGAAGGCGTCGCATGCCTCCTGGCCACCACCCATCGCGCGCCGGCCGGCACGCACCCGTCCTCGGCCGGCTCGGGCGGCGGGCCGGGCTGCGCCAGCGGTACCCGTTGATCTTGATCGGTAATCGGGTGGGGGCGGCGGCGGGCGGCCCGGTAGTATGGTGCCCGTGCTTCTCTGCGAAGGCTGACCGCCCCGACCCGACCGGAAGTAGTCCGGCCGGGTCTTCATTGTGCCCGTAGTCAGCCTTTGACATCCGAGAGTGAGCCCCACGACATGATCACCGGAACCGGCCTGGAACTGCGCGCGGGCGCCCGTATCCTGCTCGCCGACACGGCGCTGCGGGTTCAGCCCGGCGACCGCATCGGCCTGGTCGGGCGCAACGGCGCCGGCAAGACCACCACCCTCAAGGTGCTCGCCGGTGAGGGCCTGCCCTACGCCGGCCAGGTCGAGCGGCGCGGCCCGGTCGGCTACCTCCCGCAGGACCCGCGCACCGGCGACCTGAGCGTCACCGCCCGGGACCGGGTGCTCTCCGCCCGCGGCCTGGACACCCTGCTCGCCGACATGAAGAAGCTTGAGGTCCGGCTGGCCGAGTCCGCCGACGACCGCCTGGTGCGCCGGTACGGCACCCTGGAGGACCAGTTCGCGGCGCTCGGCGGGTACGCGGCGGAGGCCGAGGCGGCCCGCATCTGCGCCAACCTCGGCCTGCCCGACCGGGTGCTCGCCCAGTCCATCGGCACCCTCTCCGGCGGCCAGCGGCGCCGCATCGAGCTGGCCCGGATCCTGTTCGCCGACGCCGGCGAGGCCGGCACGCTCCTGCTCGACGAGCCCACCAACCACCTCGACGGCGATTCGATCACCTGGCTGCGCGGCTTCCTCTCCGGCCACAAGGGCGGCCTCATCGTCATCAGCCACGACGTGTCGCTGCTCGACGCGGTCGTCAACAAGGTCTGGTACCTGGACGCGAACCGCTCCGTCATCGACATCTACAACCTGGGCTGGAGCGCGTACCTGGAGCAGCGGGAGACCGACGAGCGGCGCCGGCGCCGGGAGCGGGCCAACGCCGAGAAGAAGGCCGGGGCGCTGATGGCCCAGGCGGACAAGATGCGCGCCAAAGCGACCAAGACCGTGGCGGCGCAGAACATGGCCCGCCGGGCCGAGCGGCTGCTCGCCGGCCTGGAGGAGGACCGCGCCGCCGACAAGGTTGCCAAGGTCAAGTTGCCTACCCCGGCACCGTGCGGCAAGACCCCGCTGACCGCCGCCGGCCTCAGCAAGTCGTACGGTTCGCTGGAGATCTTCGTGGACGTCGACATGGCCGTCGACCGCGGCTCCCGGGTGGCGATCCTCGGCCTGAACGGCGCCGGCAAGACCACCCTGCTGCGGATCCTCGCCGGCCTGCTCGCCCCGGACACCGGCGAGGTGCGCCCCGGCCACGGCCTGCGGCTCGGGTACTACGCCCAGGAGCACGAGACCCTGGACGTCGACCGCACCGTCCTGGAGCACATGCGCAGCGCCGCCTCGCAGGCCGGCTCCGGCGCCACGGACACCGACCTACGCAAGATCCTCGGTGCGTTCCTGTTCTCCGGCGACGACGTGAGCAAGCCGGCCGGCGTCCTGTCCGGCGGCGAGAAGACCCGCCTGGCCCTGGCCAGCCTGGTGGTCTCCGGCGCCAACGTGCTGCTGCTGGACGAGCCCACCAACAACCTGGACCCGGTCAGCCGGGAGCAGGTTTTGGACGCCATCGCCCGCTACCCGGGCGCCATCGTGCTGGTGACCCACGACGCCGGCGCCGTGCAGGCCCTCAAGCCGGACCGCGCCATCCTGCTCCCCGATGGCGACGAGGACGCCTGGAGCGACGACCTCCTGGAACTGGTCGAACTCGCCTGACCCCCGCCCGCCGCCTTGTCCACCGGGGCGGCAGCACGCCCAGTCCGGTGAACGGGTTGAGCGCCGGCCGCGCGTGCCGAATGGGTGGCAGGAACTTTCCGGGTGCATTTTCAATCCCGGCAATGGTGTCGCGAGTGGACAGGCCGCCCGCGCCGCGCCCCGCGCCCGTCCACCATGGCCGGAGCGAACGATCACGCCAGCGTCGTGGCATGGGACCGGTTCCGTTCACCCGTCAGGGTAAGGATTCCAGCCACCGGTGGGCGACGAGCGGGACGGTCACGGCGACCACCGAAGCGTGCGCGCTGATCGGTCCGATGTGGATTCAATAGCGGCCCGG
Source organism: Rhizomonospora bruguierae (assembly GCF_018397995.1). Lineage (GTDB taxonomy): Bacteria > Actinomycetota > Actinomycetes > Mycobacteriales > Micromonosporaceae > Rhizomonospora > Rhizomonospora bruguierae. Next base: position 62,281 of record NZ_BBQH01000080.1, on the reverse strand, counting down.
AGGGCGCCGGCACCCGTCGCGGGCCGGGCGCCGCCGCCCACCGGCAGGGCGGTCGGGGCCAGCCCGGCGAGCGGGAAAGCCAACCACACCAACGGGTTCGGCCGCTGCCGGCGATCTTCCTCAATGTCGATCGCGCTGCTCACGCCGGTCGACGCCCGGTCGAACCGGCCCGGCTGCCGCCGATACCCATCGATGGGGTTCATGTTTGAGCGTCGGGTAGCCGACAGCCGCATGCGTGTCGGTTGGCGTACAGATGGTATCTGGCGCATGATCGACCGAGGCGGTCTAATAGGTAGGACCGCAACTCGAACCGCACAGTCTGGGACGTGAGGAATCAGCATGGCAGCCACCGGCACAACCAGCACTGAGAAGGGTCGCCGGATCGTCGGTGCCGAACGGCAGACGCTCGCAAAAGACCTGGTAAAGCGGTACACCTCCGGTGAGAGCATTAGGGCGCTGGCGACCTCCACCGGCCGTTCTTACGGCTTTATCCACCGGGTGTTGACCGAATCCGGAGTTCAATTGCGGCAGCGCGGCGGTGCGCGGCGGCGGAAGAAGGCGTGAGCATCCGGGCCGTATTCCGGTCGGGCGCCCGATGACGGTGCCAAACGGTCTGACCGTTAACCGGGACGGTCCGGTCGCGACCATCACGCTCGATCGGCCGGAGGTTCTCAACGCGCAGACCCCAGCGATGTGGTCCGCGCTGCGAGAGATCGGCACCAGCCTGCCGGGTGATATCCGCGTTGTGATCGTGCGCGGCGCCGGCAGGAGCTTTTCGGCGGGGATTGACCTGGCGGTGGCCAAGGGCGCCGGTAACGGCGACCTGGCCACCCTGGCGCGACTGCCGGCGCGGGAGTGCGCGGAGCGGATCGCCGGCTACCAGGAGGCGTTCACCTGGCTGCGGCGTCCCGACCTGATCACCGTGGCGGCGGTGCAGGGGCACGCCATCGGCGCCGGCTTCCAACTCGCCCTCAACTGCGACCTGCGCGTGCTGGCCGACGACGCCCAGTTCGCCATGGCGGAGGTCACCCTCGGGCAGGTACCGGACCTCGGCGGCACCAAGCGGCTGACCGAACTGGTCGGGTACGCCCGCGCGCTGGAACTGTGCGCGACCGCGCGGCGCGTCGGCGCGGCCGAGGCGGAGCGGCTCGGCCTCGCCACCGTCGTGGTGCCCCGGGCGGAGCTGGAGACCGCCACCGCCGACCTGGTCGCCGCCCTGCTCGCCGGGGCGCGGGACGCGGTCGTCGAGATCAAGGCGCTGCTCGCCGGCGCCGCCGGCCGCTCGTACGCCGAGCAGGACCGCGCCGAGCGGGAGGCGCAGACCCGCCGCCTGAGCGACCTGTTCGGCGCCGGCGAGTAGCCGCGCCGGCGGGGCCCGTGGCGGCGGCGAGTAGCCGCGGGGGAAGAAATCGGTTGCCGGAAAAGTTGTCGTAGCCGTCGGTGAGACTTGTCGGCGACGGTGAGGATGGTGGTGGCCGGTGACGTATCCCATGGGCGGCGGGGGAATGCCGAGCTGGAGCATGCTCCGCTCGCTGCGGAACAGGGACGAGCTCGGTGGGCACCGCGTCCGGCGCGGGGTCGCCCGGCGGATCGCCGCGTTCGCCCGCCCGTACGCCCGGGACATCACCGTGTTCCTCGTCACGGTCATCTTCGATGCGGTGATCGGCGTCGCCACCCCGGTGCTCGCCGGCCGCGTGGTCAACGCGATCACCAAGGGCGGCCCGAGCGCCGGCACGGTCGTCGTGCAGCTGGCGCTGGTCATCGCCGGGCTGGCCGTCGCCGACGCGCTGCTGTCGCTGGCCCAGCGCTGGTACTCCGCCCGGATCGGCGAGGGCATCATCCTGGACCTGCGTACCCGGGTGTACGACCACGTCCAGCGGATGCCGCTGCAGTTCTTCACCCGCACCCAGACCGGCGCCCTGGTCAGCCGGCTCAACAACGACGTCATGGGCGCCCAGCGGGCGTTCACCTCGACGCTGTCCGGCGTGGTCAGCAACGTCATCCAGCTGGTGCTCACGGCCGCCGTGATGTTCACGCTGTCGTGGCAGATCACCGGCCTGTCGCTGTTCCTGCTGCCCGCGTTCATCCTGCCCGCCCGCCGGGTCGGGCGCCGGCTCGCCGAGATCACCCGCGAGGCGTACCAGCTCGACGCGAAGATGAACGCCACCATGACCGAGCGCTTCGGGGTGGCCGGCGCGCTGCTGGTGAAGCTGTTCGGCCAGCCGACCGCCGAGGCGCGGCGGTTCGAGCAGCGGGCCCGCCGGGTCCGGGACATCGGCATCCAGCAGGCCATGTACTCGCGCACGTTCTTCGTGGCGATGCTGCTGGTCGCCTCGCTCGCCCAGGCGCTCACCTACGGGCTCGGCGGCTGGCTCGCGGTCCAGGGCTCGGTCTCGGCCGGCACGGTGGTCACCCTGGCCCTGCTGCTGACCCGCCTGTACGGGCCGCTCACCGCGCTGTCCAACGTCCGGGTGGACGTGATGAGCGCGATGGTCTCGTTCGACCGCGTCTTCGAGGTGCTCGACCTCACGCCCCCGATCGCGGACCGGCCCGACGCGGTGCCGGTGCCGGCCGGCGCCGCCAGGGTGGAGTTCCGGGACGTGCGCTTCCGCTACCCGAGCGCCGCCGAGGTCTCGCTCGCCTCCCTGGAGGACGTCGCCGTGCTGGACCGCACGGTCAGCGAGCCGGTGCTGCGGGGCGTCTCGTTCGCCGTCGAGCCGGGGCAGATGGTGGCCCTCGTCGGGCCGTCCGGCGCCGGCAAGTCCACCACCTCGATGCTGGTCTCCCGGGTGTACGACGTCACCGACGGCTCGGTGCTGGTCGGCGACGTGGACGTGCGCGACGCGACCCTCCAGTCCCTGCGGGACACCATCGGCGTGGTCACCCAGGACGCGCACCTGTTCCACGAGACCATCGCGGAGAATCTGCGCTACGCCCGGCCCGACGCCACCGACGAGGAACTGTGGGCGGCGCTGGTGGGCGCCCAGGTGGCCGACCTGGTCCGCAGCCTCCCGGACGGGCTGGAGACGATGGTCGGGGAGCGGGGCTACCGGTTCTCCGGCGGCGAGAAGCAGCGACTCGCGATCGCCCGCCTGCTGCTCAAGGCGCCGTCGATCGTGATCCTGGACGAGGCCACCGCCCACCTCGACTCCGAGTCCGAGGCCGCCGTGCAGCGCGCCCTCGCCGTGGCGCTCGCCGGGCGCACCGCGCTGGTCATCGCCCACCGGCTCTCCACGGTCCGGGACGCCGACCTGATCCTGGTTCTGGACGGGGGGCGGGTCGTCGAGCGCGGCCGCCACGAGGACCTGGTCGCCGCGGGCGGCCTGTACGCCGAGCTGTACCGCACCCAGTTCGCCGTCGCGGACTCGCCCACCCCGTACGCCGAGGGTGCCGCCGACGTCGAGCCGGTCGTCGTCCCGGCCCGCACCCCCGAACTCGACGCCACCGCGTAGCGGGAGCCGACCGCCCGACGCATTCTCCCGGGTCGGTGGGGCCTGGCCGGCCCCGCCGGTCTGCGGCGCCTGCCGGTCTGCGGCGCCTGCCGGGTCGGGCGCCCGCCGGTGCCGGCGCAGCGACGCCGGTACCCAGTGTGGGCCGTAGCGGGTGCGCAGTTCCGGGCGGCGCCAGTCCTCGCCGGTGGCCTTGCCGGCACACCGCCGAGCCGCACCGGCACTCCATCGTGAACCCGGCGATGCCCGCGCTCGTCACGTAGTCGTTGGTGAACTCCGAGCCGGCCGGGATGTCCCGCCCGGCGGCCAGGGGTGTACGCGTCCAGCCACCAGAGGTTCGGGATCCCGTACCGTCCGGCGCATCTGCCGCTCAGCCGGTCGCCTCGCGGAGGCGGGCGAACTCGGCGGCCAGGTCGGCGAGCTGGAAGTGGGCGTTCAGCCCGCTCGGGTTGGGCAGGACCCAGACCGGCACCCCGCCGATCACGTCCGGCTGGCGGCCGACGCGCGCCCCGGGGCGGTCGAAGGCGATGCGGTAGGCGGTGACGCCCAGCACCGCCAGCCACGCCGGGCGGTACCGGCGCAGCTTCGCGGCGAGCGTCGCGCCGCCGGCGACCAGTTCGGCGTCGGTCAGTTCGTCGGCGCGGGCCGTGGCGCGGGCGGCGACGTTGGTGACGCCGAGCCCGTAGCGGAGCAGATCATCCTGTTCGGACGGATGCAGCAGCCGGCCGGTGAAGCCGCTGGCGTGCAGGGTGGGCCAGAAACGGTTGCCGGGGCGGGCGAAGTGGCGGCCGACGGCCGCCGAGTACAGGCCGGGGTTGATGCCGCTGAACAGGACGGCCAGGCCGGGCGCGATCACGTCCGGGAGGGTCTTGCCGGCCGCGGCGAGCAGTTCCGCCTTCGAGGGACGCACCCATCCGGCGACCCCGCCCGCCGGGCTGGGCGTGCGGCGGGCCGGGGTCACAGGGCGCGGAGGGCGCCGCCGTCGACCGGTACCGTCAGGCCGGTCAGGTAGCTGGCGGCGGGGGAGAGCAGGAAGGCGGCGACGCGGCCGAACTCGGCGGGCTCGCCGAGGCGACCCAGGGGCACGGCGGCTTCGGCCTCGGCCTGGGCGCGTTCGGCGTCGCCGGTGGCGGCGAACAGCTCACGGTTGCGGTCGGTGAAGATGCGGCCGGGAAGCAGGCTGAACACGCGGATACCCCGGGGGCCGTACTCGTCGCTCATGTCCTTCGCGACGCCCACCAGGCCCGGGCGCAGGCCGTTCGAGATCCCCAGGTTGGGTATGGGCATCCGGGCCGACGTGGACAGGACCAGGCCGATCGCGCCGCCGGACCCCAGCGCCCCGGCGACGGTGCGGGCCGCCCGGACGGCGCCGAGGAAGACGCTCTCGAACGCGGACCGCCACTGCTCGTCGGTGACCCGGCCGGCGGTGCCCGGAGGCGGTCCGCCGACCGAGAGCAGCGCGCCGTCCAGCCGGCCGAAGCGGCCGGTCGCCTCGTCGATGAGGCGTTGGGGAGCGTCGGGGTCGGCCAGGTCGGCGGCCACCCCGGCGGCGTTGCCGGCGCCGAGGCGCTCGACGGCCGCGGCGACCCGCTCCGGGTCGCGGGACGAGATGACCACCTTCGCGCCGTCCGCGACCAGGCCCTGCGCGGTGGCGAAGCCCAAGCCGCGGGAGGCGCCGGTGAGCACGTAGACACGACCGCTCAGTCCGAGATCCATGCCGACGATCCTGCCATGTTGCCGGTTGCCGACGCTCGCGACGGAGCGCTCCAGGCCGTACGGTCAGAATTGCTGGGCGTGCGGGCGGCCACCAGCCGTGCGGCGCTTCCGGCGGCGGAGGTGAGTGCCGTGGCAGCCGAGTGGCGGGTCGAGGCCGACGAGGAGTGGCTGGCCTCGCACAGTTCGAGCACCTTCGACCGGGTACGCCGCCTGCTGTCCGGTCCGCTCCCGCATGCCGCACACCGCCCGCGCTCGCGACACGGCCCGCAAGACGGTCCTCTGACCGCCGCCGCGGTTGGCGGCTCCTCTCGCCACGCCGCGGATGGGTCACCAGTGTGCGAGGCGCGGCTAAGCCGTCGGTCAGCGGCGGCGGACCGCCTCCTCGACCAGGTCGAGGACGGGGCCCAGGTCGTCCGCCGGGCGCCCCATCGCCAGGTGCAGGACCAGGCCGTCGTAGGCGAGTTCGAGGAACTGGGTGAGCACGTCGAGCGGGACGTCGCCGCGCAGCACGCCGGCCTCGCGCTGCCGGTGCAGCCGCTCCCGGGTGGCCTCCGCGATGGCGGCGGAGCGCTGCGCCCACCGCTTGGCGAACTCGGGGTCGGTGCGCAGCCGGCGGGACACCTCCAGTTGCGAGCCGAGCCAGCCGGCGGTGTCCGGGGCGGCGGCCCGCTCCAGCAGGTCCCGCATGACCTGGACCAGGCCGTTGCGGGCGACGGTCTCGGCCATCGCGGCGGCGTCGTCCTCGGCGACCGCGAGGAACAGGGAGTCCTTGTCCCGGAAGTGGTGGAAGATGGCGCCCCGGGACAGCCCGGTCGCCTCCTCCAGCCGGCGCACCGTGGCGCCCTCGTACCCGTGTCGGGCAAAGCACGAACGGGCCGCGCCGAGGATCTCCCGTCGGCGGGCGTCGAGTTGCTCCTGACTCACCCTCGGCACGGCCCGATCGTGACAGGTCGGGGGCCGCGATGCAATCCGTACGTACGGCTTGTTGCATCGTCCAGCCGGACGGGTGGCACGATGATCCCATGCCCGCGCCGCTGCCCCCAGCCCCGATCACCGTCGCCGCCGTCCAGGCCGAGCCGGTACCGGGGGACGTCGCCGGCAACGCCGCCGCCGCGGCCGCCCTCGTCGCCGAGGCGGCGGGCCGGGTCGCGCGGGTCGCCGTCCTGCCGGAACTGTTCCTGCCCGCGTACCACCCGCCGGCGCTGGCCGACCCGGCGACCGACGTGCACGCCGCCGCGGACGGCACGGTCGCGGACCCCCGCCTCGCGCCACTGTCCGCGGCCGCGCGGGCCGGCGGCGTCGTGGCCGTGGTCGGCGCCGCGGTCCGCCACCCGGACGGGCGGCGCACCTGCTCCGCGCTGATCGTGGATCGTGCGGGCGGCGTCACCGTCGGTTACGACAAGCAGCACCTGTGGGGGCCGGACGAGAACTCACTGTTCACTCCCGGCGCGGCGGGCAGCACGCTCACCGTGGACGGTTGGCGGTTCGGGTTGGGTGTCTGCTATGACGGCTGCTTCCCCGAGCACGGCCGGGCGGCGGCCGAGGACTCGGTGCACGGGTACCTGTGCCCCAGCGGGTACCTGGCCGGCTCGGAGCACCGCCGGGACCTCTACTACGCGGCGCGGGCGCTGGACAACACGATGTACGTCGCCTTCGCGAACAATGTGGACGGTGCGCAGCCGTGGCGCTTCAACGGCGGCGCCGCCGTCTACGACCCCGAGGGGCGGCCACTGGCGCGGGCGGCGGACAGCGGATCCGCCGTGGTCACCGCGCGGTTGCTCCCCGCGGAACTGGACCGGGTCCGCACCGCGCACACCATGCTCACCGACCGCCTGCCGGGCCAGGGCGGGCCCCGTCGGGCCCTGGTTGCCTGAGCCGTTCCGGGCCGCGGAGATTACTGACTGGTCAGACAGCGTTTCGCGGATGCCGCAGGGACTGTTGTTGGGCGGTCGATGTCACGTAGGGTGCCGGCGTGCCCCTGTTGCTCCTCGATCTCGACAACACGGTGCTGGACCGTGCCGGGGCATTCCGGGCCTGGGCGCGGGACTTCCTGGCCGGCATCGGTGCACCGCCCGAGGATCTCGACTGGCTGCTCTCGGTCGACGCGGACGGGCTCACCGACCGGTGGGACGTGGCCGACGCGCTGCGCGACCGGTACCGGCTGCGGGTCCCGTCGATCGACATCGTGGACGCGCTGCACGAGGGCGTGGTCGCCAACACCCGGCTGGACCCGCTGGTCGCGTGCGCGCTGCGGATCGCCGACGACGCCGGCTGGATTCCGGTGCTGGTGACCAACGGCGCCGTGCGGCAGCAGGACGCGAAGATCCGCCGCACCGGCCTGGACCGGTACGTGGCGGACTGGGTGATCTCGGAGGAGGCCGGCGTCAGCAAGCCGAACCCGCGGATCTTCGCGATGGCGGCGCAGAAGGTGCGGATGCGCCTGCTGGGCGCCTGGGTGGTGGGGGACAGCCCGGAGGCCGACATCGGCGGCGCCGCCGCGATGGGGCTGCCCAGCGTGTGGCTGCACCGCGGCCGCCCCTGGCTGGAGAACCGGTACGCCCCCACCCGCACCGCCGACGGCCTGATCGAGGCCGTCGCCGCCGTGCTGGATGCCGAGTCCACCGCCCCGCCCCCGCGCCGGCCCCAGCCTCCACCGCCCCAGCAGCATCCGCCCCAGCAGCATCCACGGTCCCGGGTGCCGCAGCGCGCCGCGCCGCCCCCGGATCGCTGGCGCACCTGAACCCCTCGGCGTAAATGCGTTGCGCCCGCCCGGGCCGGGGTGGGACAGTCCCCGCGACGTGATGGCTCGGGCCGCGTGCCCGACGGAAGGAAGGAGGAGACATGGCCGTGATTGTCCGGCGCTTCCGCCTGTCCTCCTTCCTTTCGACCCGGGAGTTCCCACCGTGCCATCCGCCCGCCGCCGCCGCGGCCCCGACACCGACGACCTGAGCTTCGAAGACGCGCCGTACCAGGCCAAGCGCGGCCCCCGCGCCGCCGCCTTCGACACCAACGCCGACACCGACCCGCCCCCCGAGGGGGACCGGTGGTCCACCTGGGACGGTGCCGTGCACGGCCCCGAACCGCACCCCGACTGGCTGGTCACCGACCTGGCCGCCGTCGACACCGAACTGGGCGTGCTCAAGACCGGCAAGGAGGCGGACGTACACCTGGTCCGGCGCGCCGTGCCCGGCACGGACCGGGAGTGCCTGCTCGCGGCCAAGCGCTACCGGGACGGCGAGCACCGCCTGTTCCACCGCGACGCCGGCTACCTGGAGGGGCGCCGGATGCGCCGCTCCCGCGAGAACCGGGCGATGGCCGGGCGCACCGCGTTCGGCCGGCAGGTCATCGCCGGGCAGTGGGCGGCGGCCGAGTTCGGCGCGCTGGCCCGGCTCTTCCAGATCAACGCGGAACACGCCGCCGCCACCGCGCAGGCCGGCATCGACGCTCCCGCCCCCATCACCGTGCCGTACCCGGTTCAGCTCAGCGGGACGGAAGTGATGCTGGAGTTCATCGGCGACCCGGAGACCGGCCAGGGCGCACCGCGCCTGGCGCAACTGCGCCCCGACCCGGCCGACCTGGCCGACCTGTGGACGCAACTGGTCGACGCGATGGTGGTGCTGGCCCGCTCGGGGCTCGCCCACGGCGACCTGTCCGCGTACAACCTGCTGGTGCACCGTGGCCGGCTCGTGCTCATCGACCTGCCGCAGATCGTGGACGTGGTCGCCAACCCCCAGGGCGCGGACTTCCTCGCCCGGGACGTGCGCAACGTGAGCACCTGGTTCACCGCACACGGGCTGCCACCCGGGGCGCCGTGGGCGAACCGGGACGCCCTCACCGCCCTGTTGCGGGAGGAGGCGGGCCTCCGGTGAGCGCCGGGACGGGGGGCCGGCGCCGGGCACGCCGCCCGGCGCCCTCGCCCCGCTACCCCCGCCCCGATCCCCGCCCGGGGAGGGCTACTGGAGGTACCGCTCGACCTGCTCGCGGTCCCGGACGTGGGCGTTGCCCTCGTCCGCCCCGGCGTCGCGCGCCGCCCGGCGCTGGCGCAGCAGGTCCCAGCACTGGTCCAGCGACTCCTCCACCTCCCGCAGGCGCTGCTGCTCCTCGGCCGCCGACAGCGCCCCGGCCTGGACCTGGGCCCGCAGGCGGTGCTCCTCCTCGACCAGTTCCGTGATGCGGTGCAGGACCGGCTTCTCATCCATGTCCCCACCCTCGCACGGCTGGCGTCAGGCGGGGACCTTGTCGAGGAAGCCGTGGACCGCGCGGATGCGCCCGTCCTCGGCCAGGACCGCGACGTCGAAGCCGACGGCGACCGGTTCGGTGCCGCCCTCCGGCGCCAGGTGCCAGGTGAAGCGGACCACGTCGTGGTGGGCGTCCACCGGCCCGGCGAGGGTGAACCGGAGGCCGGGGAACATCTCCCGGGCGCCGGCGATCACGGCGGCGATGCCGTCGTGGCCGGCCACCGCCGCCAGCGGGTCGGTGTAGGTGGCGTCCGCGGTCCAGGTCCGGGCCACGGCCGCGGCGCGCTTGTCGGGGTCGGTCTCGTTCCAGGCGTCGAGGTAGCGGTCGACGATCTCGTTGGCGTTCATGCGGCCCAGCGTGCCGGCGGACCGGTCATGCCGTCGATTACCTGGCGGGTAACGGGTGCGCGGGTACCGTGGGCCCATGCCGGTGGGGGAGATGCTGCGGGACTGGCGGGTGCGCCGGCGGTTGACCCAGCTGCAACTGGCGAACCGGGCGGGGGTCTCGACGCGGCACCTGAGCTTTCTGGAGACCGGGCGGGCGACCCCGAGCCGGGAGATGCTGCTGCACCTGGCGGAACGGCTGGACGTGCCGCTGCGGGAGCGCAACGTGCTGCTCGTGGCGTCCGGCTACGCGCCGGCGTTCCCGGAGTCGGCGCTGGACGCCCCGCCCATGGCGGCCGTGACGGCGGCGATGCGGCAGGTGCTGGCCGGCCACGAGCCGTACCCGGCGCTGGTGGTGGACCGGCTGTGGAACATCGTCGACAGCAACGCGGCCTGTGAGATGTTCCTGGCGGGCGCGAAGCCGCACCTGCTGGAGCCGCCGGTGAACGCGTTGCGGCTGACGCTGCACCCGGAGGGGATGGCGCCGCGGATCGCGAACCTGGGCGAGTGGCGGGCGCACCTGCTGCGCGGCCTCGCCCGCCAGGTCGCCGCGACCGGGGACGGCGACCTGGCGCGGCTGTACGACGAGCTGCGGGCCTACCCGTGCGACCGGCCCGAACCCGACGTGGAGACGCCGGGCCCGGGCCAGTTCGCGGTGCCGTTGCGGATCGGGCACGACGGCCGGGAACTCGCCTTCGTGAGCACCCTCGCCACCTTCGGCACGCCGCTCGACGTGACCGTCTCGGAGCTGCTCATCGAGTCGTTCTTCCCGGCCGACGCGGCGACCGCGCAGGTGCTGCGGGGCCGGTAGCTACCCGGCCGCCAGCATCTTGCGGAGCACGTACTGCAGGATGCCGCCGTGCCGGTAGTAGTCGGCCTCGCCGGGCGTGTCGATGCGGACCACCGCCTCGAACTCCACCCCCGTGTCGGTGCTGACCCGCACCGTGCGCGGGGTGTGCCCCTCGTTCAGCGCCGTCGCCCCGATGATCGTGAACGTCTCCTCGCCGGTCAGCCCGAGCGACTCCGCGGTGCTGTCGGCGGGGTACTGCAACGGCAGTACGCCCATGCCGATCAGGTTGGAGCGGTGGATCCGCTCGTACGACTCGGCGATGACCGCCCGGACGCCGAGCAGCATGGTGCCCTTGGCAGCCCAGTCCCGGGACGACCCGGAGCCGTACTCCTTGCCGGCCAGGATCACCAGCGGGGTGCCGGCGGCGGCGTAGCTCTGGGCCGCGTCGTAGATCGTCGTCACCGGGGCGTCGTCCCGGGTGAAGTCCCGGGTGAAGCCGCCCTCGGTGCCGGGGGCGATCTGGTTGCGCAGGCGGATGTTCGCGAACGTGCCCCGGATCATCACCTCGTGGTTGCCCCGCCGCGACCCGTACGAGTTGAAGTCGCGCCGCTCGACGCCGTGCCCGCTGAGGTACCGGCCGGCGGGCGAGTCCGCCTTGATCGAGCCGGCGGGCGAGATGTGGTCGGTGGTGACCGAGTCGCCCAGCTTGGCCAGTACCCGGGCGCCGGCGATGTCCTCGACCGGGCGCGGGTCGGCCGTCATGCCCTCGAAGTACGGGGGCTTGCGCACGTACGTGGAGTCGTCCTGCCAGGCGAAGGTGTCGCCGGTCGGGGTGGGCAGGCCCTGCCACTGCTCGTCGCCGGCGAACACGTCGGCGTAGTCCCGGCTGAACATCTCCGACGCGACCGCGCTGGCGATGACGTCCTCGATCTCGATGCCGGTCGGCCAGATGTCCCGCAGGTAGACCGGCTCGCCGTTCTGGTCCTCGCCCAGCGGCTCGTTGACCAGGTCGATGTCCATCGTGCCGGTCAGCGCGTACGCCACCACCAGCGGCGGGGACGCGAGGTAGTTCATCTTCACGTCCGGGTTGATCCGGCCCTCGAAGTTGCGGTTGCCGGAGAGCACCGAGACCACCGCCAGGTCGGCCTCGTTCACCGCCGCCGAGATCTCCTCCGGCAGCGGGCCCGAGTTGCCGATGCAGGTGGTGCAGCCGTAGCCGACCAGGTTGAAGCCGAGCTTCTCCAGGTACGGGGTGAGGCCGGCCCGGTGGTAGTAGTCCATGACCACCTTGGACCCGGGCGCGAGCGTGGTCTTGACCCACGGCTTGCGGGACAGGCCGCGCTCCACGGCCTTCTTCGCCAGCAGCGCGGCGCCGACCATCACCTGCGGGTTGGAGGTGTTGGTGCAGGACGTGATCGCCGCGATCACCACGGCGCCGTGGTCCAGTTCGTACTCGACGCCCTCGCTGGTCACCTTGATCGGGTTGGACGCCCGCCCGCCCGCCCCGGCGGCGGCGGACTCGAGGTCGCGGGCGGCCCCCTCGCCGTTCTCCCCGGCGCCGTACGCCGGCGGGTCGCTGGCCGGGAACGTCTCGGCGACCGACTCGTCCACCTGGGTGGCCAGGCCCTCGTCGCTGGGCTGGTCGGCGGCCACGTAGTCGGTCAGCGCGCCGCGGAACAGCGTCTTGGCGTTGCCCAGCGGCACCCGGTCCTGCGGGCGCTTCGGGCCGGCCAGCGACGGCTCCACGGTGGACAGGTCCAGTTCCAGCCGCTCGGAGAACGCCGGCTCCGCGGCCGGGTCGTGCCAGAGGCCCTGCTCCTTCGCGTACGCCTCGACGAGCGCGACCTGGTCCGCCGGGCGGCCGGTGAGGCGCAGGTACCGCACGGTCTCCTCGTCGATCGGGAAGATCGCGCAGGTGGAGCCGTACTCGGGGGACATGTTGCCGATGGTGGCCCGGTTGGCCAGCGGCACGGCGGCCACGCCCGGGCCGTAGAACTCGACGAACTTGCCGACCACGCCATGCTTGCGCAGCATCTCGGTGATGGTCAGCACCAGGTCGGTGGCGGTGGTGCCCTCGGGCAGCTCGCCGGAGAGCTTGAAGCCCACCACGCGCGGGATCAGCATGCTGACCGGCTGGCCCAGCATCGCCGCCTCGGCCTCGATGCCGCCGACGCCCCAGCCCAGCACGCCCAGGCCATTGACCATCGTGGTGTGCGAGTCGGTGCCGACCACGGTGTCCGGGTAGGCGACGCCGCCCCGGGCGAACACGGTGCGGGCCAGGTACTCGATGTTGACCTGGTGGACGATGCCGGTGCCCGGCGGGACCACCTTGAACTCGTTGAACGCGCTCTGCCCCCAGCGCAGGAACTGGTACCGCTCGCGGTTGCGCCGGTACTCGAGTTCCACGTTGCGCTCGAACGCGTCGGCCCGGCCGAACACGTCGGCGATGACGGAGTGGTCGATGACCAGTTCGGCGGGGGCGAGCGGGTTCACCTTGGTCGGGTCGCCGCCCAGGTCCCGGACGGCCTCCCGCATCGTGGCGAGGTCGACGACGCAGGGCACGCCGGTGAAGTCCTGCATCAGCACCCGCGCGGGGGTGAACTGGATTTCCACGCTGGGTTCGGCGTCCGGGTCCCACCCGCCGAGCGCGCGGATGTGCTCCTGGGTGATGTTCGCGCCGTCCTCGGTGCGCAGCAGGTTCTCCAGCAGGATCTTCAGGCTGTAGGGCAGGCGTTCATGGCCGGCCACCGCGTCGATCCGGTAGATGTCGTAGCTGGCGTCTCCCCCGTGGGGGTCGGTGACGCGCAACTGGCTCTTCGCACCGAAGCTGTCGAGGCTTGCCACGTCGTGCTCCTTCGCAGTCCTGTCCGTGTCATGCAGTTTCGCGCACGCACCGTATCGATGGCCCGGTAAGGCGAGGCTTACCGGTACTAAACCGTACGTCCGTCTTGCTATTCCGCGCAAGCCCTGGAACGCTGAGGGCATGATCCACCATGTGCAGATCGCCTGCCCGCGCGGGAGCGAGCCCGCGCTGCGCGAGTTCTACGTCGGCGTGCTCGGCCTCACCGAGAAGCCCAAGCCCCCCGCCCTCGCCGCCCGCGGCGGCGCCTGGTTCACCGGGCACGGCATCGAACTGCACCTCGGCGTGGAGGACGCCTTCCGCCCGGCCCGCAAGGCGCACCCGGGCCTGCTCTGGCCGGACCTGGACGGCCTGGCCGCCCGGCTGACCGCCGCCGGCTACCCGGTGACCTGGAACAACGACGAACTGCCCGGCATGCGCCGGTTCCACAGCGAGGACCTGCACGGCAACCGGCTGGAATTCCTCACCCCGACGGACCCGGCACCGGACCCGACACCAGCAGGCTGAACCCGTTGCCGTCCGTGTAGTACGGCCGGACCCGCGCCGCCCCGACCGGCGTCGCCGGATACGCGTAGGCGGCCTTCTTGTCGAAGACGTCGTCGAGCAGCCGGGCCAGGCGGACCTCGCCCGCCGGGGTGGCGAGGAACGCGTCCCAGGCGTCGTGTGCGACCCACCGGCGCTCGACCAGCGGCCCATACCGGATCTCGGCGGTGAACCCCGCACCGCCGGTGGCCCGCGCCGGTACCCGCCGGGTGACCGCCGGCTCCTCCCGGGCGCGCAGCACCACCGCGGGCGCGCCGCCCAGATCGGTGCCGATCAGCCGGCCGGTCACGGTGACCGAGCCGTCCGACACCTGCACGTCGCCCACCTCGGCGTGCCGGGCCCGCCGCCAGACCCGGATGGCGAGTTGCGCGTCCTTGCGCCGGTGGGGGAGCGCGACCGCCACCCGGTCGCCCGGCTGGTCCAACAGCGGGCGCGTGTCCCGGACGCCGGCCAGCACCGGCTCCCGCCCCCCGCCGCCCCCCGGTTTGTGACCGGACCCGTCGTGGAAGACCAGCCAGGTGCCGTCGGGAAGCGTGAGCGGGGTCTCGGGCGCGGCGTCCACCGCGTGCTCGACAGCGCCGTCGACGCAGACGATCCGCCCGGTGACCCCCGCGGGCAGGCGCAGCACGACCGTGTCGGTGGCGGACATCGCGCAGTCCGCGGTGAGCAGGCCGCCCTGCGGTGCCGGCCCGAACACCATCCGCTCGTCAGGGCGCCGGGCGAAGCCCACCCGCGCCCCCGGTTCGCGCCGGCGCAGCGCCCCCGCCGTGCCGCGCAGGGTCGCGAACACGCCGAGCATCGGCGCCACCGCGAGCGCCATCCGGCCCGCGCCGGTGCGGGCGCGCGCACCCTTCGCCTCGGCCAACTCGCCGAACAGGCGTTCATACCGGTCCGCGACCGCCGCCGGGTCGTACCGCTCGCCGGTGCGCAGCGCCGCCGCCGCCATCCGGGACCGCCCCGCCGGGTCGTTGATCAGCTCCAGCAGCGCGCCGGCGACCGCGTCCACGTCCTCCGGCGGCACCAGCCGGCCGTCCACCCCGTCCGACAGGATCTCGGCCGGCCCGTGCGGCGCGTCGGTGCTGACCACCGGCGTGCCGCAGCGCATCGCCTCCACCAGGGTCATCCCGAACGGCTCCTTGTCCGAGGTCACCGCCGCGATCGACCCCTTCGCCCACTCCGACTCCATCGCCTGGTGCGGCCCCATCAGCAGGACGGAGTTGTACAGCCCCAACTCCTGGACCAGCGCCCGCAGGTCGGCGCTCTGCTCGCCCGCGCCGTACAGCCGCAGCCGCCACCGCGGCCGCTCCGCCACCACCTTCGCGAACGCGCGGATCAGCACGTCGTACCGCTTGCTGCGGACCAGCCGCCCGGCGGCCACGATCAGCTCCTGGCGCCCGTCGGACGGCGCCAGCGGCGGCGCGGGAACCGAGTTCGGGATGAACAGCAGCCGGGTGCGGCGCAGCCGCAAATGCCGCCGGTAGTCCTCGGCGTCCGCCGCCGACACCGTCACGAACGCGTCCAGCCGCTGGTAGTGCCGCGCCATCGCCAGCCGCAGCGACGGCGGGTTGATCGCCCGGGTCAGGTGCTCCTGCCCGATCCGGATCATCCGGTCCGGCGCGAAGCGCGCCACGAACGCGATCAGCCCCGCCCGGGTCGCGATCACCACATCCGCGTCGCTGCCCCGCAGGTACGCCTCCGCCCGCCGCTCCACCAGCAGGTCGTAGTCCCGCCGCCGGAACTCGCCCGGCGGGAACACCCGCGGCGGGCGGCCCCGCCGCGGATCGTCCCGGGCGAAGTCGGGATGGTTCTCCCGCACCTCCACCAGCGACATCAGCCGCACCGCCGGGTCCAGCGCCAGGTGCGGCACGTCCCGCCGCCGGAACATCGAGACGATCTCGACCTCGTGCCGCGCGGCCAGCGCCCGCGCCAGGTTGAACGTGGTGCGGATGGTCCCGCCGATGCCGAACGCGTCGCCGATCAGAAACAGGATCTTCATCGGACCCCCGGGACGCGTGCTGGCGCGCGGGCCGGGGCACCGCGGCGGCGCCGTGCGGGGCGCCAGGGTTCGCCGGCGCCCCGGGCGGAGCCGACGCCTCCCATGGGAACGGCAACTGAGCTGGACATATTGGCCGATTTCTTTGGTCGGTACGGTACGGCGCAGACGACCGAAGAAGTGCCCGCCAGCGCCGCTTGCTACGCGTACCCGCCACGGTGCCCGCGGACTCGTACCGCTTCTCGTTCTCCACCCCCGCGGCCCCGCATCCGCGTCGGCATACCGCGCGCCTGACGGCCGAGGTTTCCGGTGCGCATGGCCGGCTGTTTTCCGCTGGTGGGCCTGGGTATGACATGCCCAACCCAACCCATGAGGAGCCAGCCATGCCCACCGTGCGCGAGGTGATGACGGCCGAGCCGCTGACCATGGACGCCAGCGACACCCTGGTGGCCGCGGCCCAGCAGATGCGCGACGCCGGCGTCGGTGACGTCATCGTCACCATGGACGACCAGGTGCTCGGGATCGTGACCGACCGCGACATCACGGTCCGCGGCATCGCCGAGGACCTGCACCCGGAGTCCGCCACCCTCGACCAGATCGTCACCCGCGGCGTCGTCGGCGTCGCCGCCGACGAGGACGTCACCACCGCGACGGACCTGATGCGCGAATACTCGGTGCGCCGGCTGCCGGTCATCGACAACGGCCGCCTCATCGGCATCGTGTCCATCGGCGACCTGTCGCTGGTCATCGAGGACGACACCGACGCGGTGCTCGCCGACATCAGCGCCGACGAACCGAACAACTAGCGCCGGCGGGCAGATGGGCCGGAGTCACTGCCCCGACCGATCCCGTTGCCAGCGATTCCTCGCCGCAGTCTTCTCGGCAGGAGCGGATGACGAATGTGCCCCGGCCCCCGTGTGTGAGCGCACCGCACCGGGACCGGATCATCGACCCGGTTCCCGGCCGCGATGAACAAGCGTCAGTGGGTCAGGTTGCCGGTGCGGGTGGCGAAGGTGCGTTGTGCGCCGCTGGACGGGGCGCCGGCTCGGGGCCATCCTGCGAGGAAATGGCGGTCGAGCTGAGGTCTGGGTCCATATCGGGCTGCGCCGGAACGAAGTCCTCAGGGACACGCAGCCGGGGCGGCGCGGGCATCCACGGCTTGAGAACCTGGACGACCTGCTCGTAGAAGTCGTCGACCGCATCAAGCAGCGAGTCGATGAAGCTGCCCCGGCCCGTCCCCCGCTTGGTTCCGGCCACAACGGACTGCGCGACCCGGAAGGACCGCAGTTCCCTTCGCGGATCCGCGATGAGCAAGTTGGGGTCCTCACGGACGTTGCGTAGCAGGTCAGCTGCGCCGGCGCCGCGCCCGTGCATGATGAACGCCTCCAGGCGGAGGGTCTCGGGGGCGGCCCTGAGTTGGCGAAGAAGCCAGTTGACCCGGGTTGTCGGGCGGCCCTCGCGGGGCGCCTCCACGTCGACGTGGCAGATGATCTGCCCCGCCCTCAGATCCGCCGTCACGTAGAGCGGTCCCACGGCACCGACGATCTTGAGTCCGCCCGTCATCACGCCAGCGGTCGCCAGTTGGGTGGCCAGCGCCTGGGTTCGCGCCGCTGGCTCGGCCAGGTCGCGGCGGGTCAGCGCCGGCACAACCTCCGTGCCGAGCCGGCGCCCCAAGCGTAGGCAGGAGTAGCGCAGTAACGCGTCAAACCGCCCGGCGACCTCGTTGACGGTCGGGTCGTTGGCCCGGATCGTGCCCGCCGATACCGCTTCACGCACGGGAACCCAGGCACGCCCCATGTCGCCGAACTCCAGCGCACCTGACTTCGGATGTTCGAGGTAGCGGATCAGTTCGCCGAGAATCCACGCCTGGTCCGGGTCGGCCACACCCCGGTACTCCTTCTGCATCACCGCCGCGGTGAGGATCTCCGTCCATGGCAGGTGGTACAGCGCGATCTTCTTGAGCTTTCGCTTGTCCACCCGCGTCGGGTGCTGTCCGGGCACCGCCGGGATCTCGTTCGAAATAGTGATCAGCGCATCGAAGCCCTGCTCACGGACGATGTCGAGATAGCGGTCGAGTTGCTCGGCCTGCAGTTCGTTGCCGCCGGTCTTCACCTCCACGAGCGCCGTCCACTCGCGCTGCCCCCGGCTCACGCGGATCAGGCCGTCCGGGATCGCCTGCTTGTCGTCGAGCTTGAACGGCACCTCGATGTAGGTGCGGACCTGGCCCGCGGGCGCACCGAGAGGTTGAAGCAAGGCCCGGCCGAACTCCCGGACCGAGCTCATAACGGCGAGCAGGGCGGATGTAGCTCGGCGTTCCTGCTCCTCCGCTCCGTTGATGCCCGAGGTCGGGATGAGGCGTGCGGCGAGCCAAGTTTCTTCCGTCACCACTGACTCCTTGTGAGCGTGAGTTGCCAGGAAGCTACATCGAGACGCCTGCGGATAACGTGTTGTTCATGTGCCCGACCGCTCGACATTTACTGCCCGTGTGGCTGAGGCCGCCGCTCGTCTGTCCACAGAGGCCGGCGTATCCGGTGATCGCCAGCTGACGTCGCGCAAGATAGGGCACGTCTGAAAGCGGCTGTGCGAGACCTTGGCCCATCGATGGGCGATCAGGTGCGGCGCGACATGCTGGCGCCTGCGGGCTACGGGCGGTCGGCCGGGTTCAGGCTGAACCGCAGCAGGCCCTGCTCGGTGTCGCCCAGGTACGTCGCGTCGAGCACCCGGCCGGGGGGAGGGAACTCCTCCACCCCGGCCAGGTGCCCGTCGCCGATCATGTTGGGTTCGACGAAGCCGATCTGCTCGGACCGCTGCGCCACGGCAACGTCAAGCCCCCACGGGTGCCGCTCCAGCACCCGCACCGCCACGACATCGCCAGGGAGCAAGCCTTCGGCCACGCAACGACGCTAACCGCAGGTGGGGGCGTGCCGTGGCCGAAACGGCCGGTCCGTCACACCGGCGGGCGGCCGGGTCGCCGCCCGGCGCTGACCCGCTTCAGCCGGGGAGGCGGGGGCCGGCCTCGCGCTGGGCGGCAAGCCAGACCTCCACCTCGTCGGAGCGGCGGGGCAGGCCGGCGGACAGGTTCACCGCGCCGGACGAGGTGACCAGCACGTCGTCCTCGATGCGCACGCCGATCCCGCGCAGTTCCTCGGGGACCAGGTCGTCCTCCGGCTGGAAGTACAGGCCCGGCTCGACGGTGAGCACGTACCCCTCGGCGACCGTGCCGTCCCGGTACATCTCCTTGCGGGCCCGCGCGCAGTCGTGCACGTCGATGCCGAGCATGTGGCCGAAGCTGTGCAGGCTCCACCGGCGGTACACCGTGGACTCCTTGGCCATCGCCTCCTCCACGCTGACCGGCAGCACGCCCAGGTCGGCCAGGCCCTCGGCGAGCACCCGCATGCAGGTCTCGTGGATGTCCATGTACTTCACGCCGGGCCGGATGAAGTCGATGCCGGCCTGCTGCGCGGCGTACACGATGTCGTAGACCTGCCGCTGCAGCGGGGTGTACGTGCCGGAGACCGGGATCGTGCGGGTCACGTCGGCGGTGTAGAGGTGACGGTTCTCCACGCCCATGTCCATCAGCAGCAACTCGCCCGGCGCGGTGTGCCCGTCGTTGCGGATCCAGTGCAGGATCGTCGCGTGCCGGCCGGCGCCGACGATCGAGCTGTACCCGACCTCGTTGCCGTCGTGCCGGGCGCGCAGCCCGAACACGCCCTCGATCAGGCGCTCGGCCACCGGCCGGTCGGCCGGCAGGATGCGGGCCACGTCCTCGAAGCCGCGCACCGTGGCGTCGATCGCGTCCTGGAGCTGGGCGATCTCCCACTCGTCCTTGACCAGCTTCGCCTCGGCGATCGCGGCGGCCAGTTCGCGGTCCCGCCCGCCGTCGCCGTCCGCCGGGCGGACCGCCTTGTCCACCGTGGAGTCCAGGCCGCGCAGGACCCGGGTGCGCCCCGGCGCGCAGTCGTTCAGGGCGGACTCCAACTCGCGCAGGTCCGCCGTCTCGATGCCCAGTTCGGTGGACTTCTCCGCGAGCGTGTGCCGGCGGCCGACCCACAGTTCGCCGTGCCGGCTGCGGAAGAACTCGTCCGTCTCGCGAGACGAGCGCGGGCGCGCGTAGAGGATGGCGTCGTGGCCGCCGCCGTTCGGTCGCAGCACCAGCACGCTGTCCGGGTCGTGGTCGCCGACCAGGTAGGCGAAGTCGCTGCCGGGGCGGAACGGGAAATCGGTGTCGTTCGCCCGGACCTTCTCCCCGCCGGTGGGGATCACGATGGTCTCACCGGGGAACGCGGCGGACAGGGCGGCGCGGCGCTTGCTGTAGTGCGGCGCCTCGTCCCGCGGGGTCACCGCCAGCGGGTCCTCCCGCCAGCCGGTGCGCATGAGCACCAGGAATTTCTCCGGGAAGTCGGGGTCGTGCGCCTCGGTGCCGTCGCCCTGGGCGTTCTCCGACACCTCCGGCACCACCGCCGTCGCTTCCCGCGGCTGCTCGCCACCCCCGGCCGCCACCGTATCCCGGATGCCCTGCTCGTCGTTCATGTGCCCGCTCCTCCCGCTGGTGGCGGCCGCCAGTTGGGGCCGCGGTAGCGACCCTCCTCGCACCGTACCGCGCCCACCTGCCCGGTAGCGCGGGCGACGGGGCCGGCACCGCGCGCCGGCCCGGCCATCCGCCGGTCAGCTGAGGGTGCCGTCCAGCAGGGCGTAGCCGCGGCGGACCGCGGGCAGTGACGTCTCGACGCCGAACGGGGACCGCGCGGCCACCGCCTCGACCGGGGAGTGGTTGGCGTGCCCCTCCCGGATCAGCCACTCCAGCCGGGTCAGGTCGGCGTGCTGGGCCAGCACGAAGGCGGAGTCGACCGGCGGGCCGTGGCCGGGCAGCACCACCGTCCCCGGGCCGGTCATGCGCAGCAGGCCGGCCACCGTGTCCGCCCACTCCAGCGGGTACGCGTCCCCGAAGCCCGGTGGGCCGCCGGACTCGACCAGGTCCCCGGCGACCAGCACGTCCGCGTCCGGGACCGCGACCACCAGGTCGTTGTCGGTGTGTCCGCGCCCCAGGAACCGCAGGGTGACCCGCCGGCCACCGATGTCCAGCGTCGCCTCCTGGTGCACCGTGCGCTCCGGCGGGTGCACCCGCACCGCCGCGATCTGGGCGGCCAGTTCCGGCTGGGCGTCCGCCAGTTCCTCGGACAGCTCGCGCTTGGTTCGTTCGCCGCCGGCGTTGAGCCGGTTGGCGGTACCCTCGTGGCCCCACACCGGCGCCCCCGCCGCGGCGAACGTGGCGTTGCCGAACGCGTGGTCGAAGTGATGGTGGGTGTTGACCACCGTCCACGGGTGCGCGGTGACCCGCCGGACCGCCTCGGCCAGCTCCGTGGCCTGCTCCGCCGTGGACAGCGTGTCGACGACCAGCGCCGCGTCGTCGCCGACCACCAGCGTCACCGTCACGTCGTACACCGGGTACCGCAGCGCGTAGACGCCGGCGGCCACCTCCGCGAAGCCGGTGGCGGTCATCCGGCGAACGCCCCGCTGACGAAGCGCTGCCGGTCCACCAGGACCCGCTCGATGCGCCCGCTGGCCACCGGCCGCTCCGCCTGCGCGACCGTCACCTCGAACGTCAGCCGGCGGCCGTCCACCTTGGTCAGGCGGGCCTCGGCGACCACCGTGTGCCCCACCGCGGTCGGCGCCGTGTGCTCCAACTCCACCCGGGTGCCGACGGTCGTCGCGCCCAGCGGCAGTTGGCTGGCGGTCGCCGCCACGGTTGCCGCCTCGGCCAGCGCCAGCACCCGCGGCGTGCCCAGCACCGGCACGTCACCCGAGCCGACCGCCTGGGCCGTGTCGCCGTCGGTCACCGTCAGCTCCACCCGCGCCGCCAGACCCGCCGTCAACGTGGCCTCCCGCTCCATACCGCCACCCTAGCCGCTGCGACCGCCGTCGGGGCCTGACCGCCGGGCTCGCCGACGTTTCCGCCTGACTCGCGTATGGCGGGCTGCCGTCGCGTATGGCAGGCCCGCCGCGGCCCCTCGCCCGGCTTAGCGGGCGCCGCCCCCGCTCGCGTCCCAGGTGGACGCGGGTGGGGTCGGGGGAGCGGCGGCGGCGCGGGCGGCCCGGGCGCGGTTGGCGAGGTCGGCGGCGATCGCCCACGCCTCGTCCAGGTCGCGGTAGCGGGCGGCGGCGGCCAGCGAGCCGGCGGTGTCGGCGTGGACCGTGGCCAGCCCGAGCAGGCGCTGGACGGGCCCGCGAACCACGCGCACGCTCTGGATGCGCGCGTACGGGACCAGCACCAGTTCCCGGGTGAGGCGGCCGTCCCAGGTGACGAAGACCCGGTCGGTGAGCCCGGCGGCGGGGCGGGCGATCGGGGTGAGCCAGCGGGCGCGGGGCGGGGGCGGGGTCACCGGCAGGTTGGCCAGGTCGACGCCGGGCAGCGCCTCCGGGAGTACCCGGCGGGCGGTGTCGACGGTGGCGACCGGCAGGAGCCGGCCGGAGCGGAGGTTCTCCTGGCTGGCGCGGTCGTGCCCGATGCCGGCGACGTCGAGGCGGGCGCGCAGCCAACCCTTGGGACGCCACAGCAGCGGCCAGGTCAGCCCGACGGCCTGGACCCGGTTGAGCGGGACGGTCTGGCTGCGGGTCTCCAGCAGGCCGTGGCGCAGGCGCAGGCCGGCGTGGTCGGCGGCGAGGCGGAAGTCCCAGTCGGTGAGCACCCGGCGGACCGGCTGCTGGATCACGCTGACCATGGCGGTGAGCGTGCTGGCCAGGGCGATGAAGCCCCAGGTGTGCTCGAACAGGAACTGCACGAGGACGAACCCGAGGGCGAGCGGCGTGAACCAGGCCTGCGGGGTGAGCAACTGGCTCAGCCATACGTCGTGGTTGTCGACCCGGTGGATGAACCGCCCGGGGTCGGCGGCGGCCGCCGGGGCGGGCGTGCCCGCGGTGGCGGCGCCGGCGGCGGGCGCGGGCGGGGCGGCGTGGCCGGCGAGGGTGAGCAGCCGGGTGCGCAGGGTGGCGGCGTCCGCCACGGACAGGTAGGCCAGCGGCGCCTCGGTCTTGGCGCCGCCGACGACCTCCAGGCGCAGTTCGGCGAGGCCGCCGAGCCGGGCCAGGAGCGGGCGGACCACCTCGACGGACTGGAGGCGCTCCAGCGGGATGGCCCGGGTGCGGCGCCACAGCAGGCCCTCGTGGATGCGCAGTTCCCGGCCGACCACGTGGTACCCGGTGACCCACCAGCTCACCACGGACAGCGCGATCAGCCCGACCAGGCCGAGCGCCACCACCAGCAGGAACTTGCTGAGCCCCAGCTCGGAGAAGCCGCGCCAGGAGATGCCGGCGATGAGCAGGGCGAGCAGGCGGGCGCTGCGCAGCAGCGGGGTGAGCGGCGCGAGCCGCCGGCGCGGTTCGGGCCCCGCGACAGGCACGCCGTGGGTAGCGTGCGCGCCGGGGCCGCCGCCGGGCACACCGTGAGCGCCGGGCACACCGTGGGTGGGGGCGGGGGGAGTGCCGGCGGCGCCGGGGGAGTCGTGGGCGTCGGGCCCGCCGCCGAACCGGACCGGATCGGTCACAGCCCCTCCGCGCGGACCTGGCCGAGCGCGGTCAACCGGTCCCGCAGCCGGGACGCCTCGGCCGGCGCCAGGCCGGGCACCCGGGCGTCGCTGGCCGCCGCGGCGGTGTGCAACTGGACGGTGGCCAGCCCGAACATCCGCTCCAGCGGGCCCGCGGTGACGTCCACGAACTGCATCCGCGCGTACGGCACGATGGACAACCGGCGGACCAGCAGGCCGTGGCGGACCAGCAGGTCGTCGTCGCGCTCGGCGTAGCCCCAGGCGCGGACCGCCCGGACGATCGTGGCGGCGCGGACCGCGGCGAGCACGATGATCGCGGCGACGGCCAGGCCGAACCAGTTCGAGCCGCTGATCGCCCAGGCGACCAGGGCGGCGACCAGCAGCAGCCCGAGCCCGATCGCCAGGCCGAGCAGCTCGATGACGATCAGCCGAGGCGACACCGGCCGCCAGGCGACGGTCTCGGGCCATGGCTGAAGGGCGCTGCGGGGGGCGCTGTGGGGTTCGGCGGTCACCCAACGAGCGTATTCGACGGGATCATCCCGCGTCGGCCGGCGCGACCTCGCGCAGGAAGCCGCGGGTGGACAGGAACGCGCCCAGCGACTCGCGGTGCCCGGGGCAGGCGAGCCACACCTTGCGCCGCTCGGGCGGATGCAGCTTGGGGTTGTTCCAGCGCAGCGCCCACGCGGCGGGCGCGCGGCACCCCTTCGCGGAACAGATCAGGGGGTCACCCACGGCGGCAAGTCTAGGAGGTGGGTATGGAAAACGCCGGGCGGCCACGGGGGAAGCCGCCCGGCGATGTTCGAATCGTACACACGCTTGCGCCCCTCGTGTCTACCCGAGTGACGTGCCGTTTTGGTCGGATCCCGCAACCCGGTTGACGGTCGGCGACGCCAATCCGTGTCGTACGACCCTCGCCGGCAATGCCGTGCTCGCCACCCGAGAGGTTGGGTGAGGTGAGAGGCTTGACGGGTCGTCACCGTCGATTCGCACAGGAGGACCGGGTGGCCCATCCGACCAACCCATCGACGCCCGCATCCGAGGCCGGCGAACCGGCGAGCGGGCCACCGAGCACCCCGGCCGAGGACGCCACCCTCGTGGAGCGCGCCCTGTTCGAGGTCAAGCGGGTGATTGTCGGGCAGGACCGGATGGTCGAGCGGATGTTCGTGGCGCTGCTGGCGCGCGGCCACTGCCTGCTCGAGGGCGTGCCGGGGGTGGCGAAGACGCTCGCCGTGGAGACCCTGGCCACGGTCGTGGGCGGCTCGTTCGCCCGGGTGCAGTTCACCCCGGACCTGGTCCCCGCGGACATCGTCGGCACCCGGATCTACCGGCAGTCCAACGAGAAGTTCGACGTCGAACTCGGGCCGGTCTTCGTGAACTTCCTGCTCGCCGACGAGATCAACCGGGCGCCGGCGAAGGTGCAGTCGGCGCTGCTCGAGGTGATGGCCGAGCGGCAGGTCTCCATCGGTGGCGAGACCCACCCGGTGCCCCACCCGTTCCTGGTGATGGCCACCCAGAACCCGATCGAGCAGGAGGGCGTCTACCCGCTGCCGGAGGCGCAGCGGGACCGGTTCCTCATGAAGATCCTCGTCGGGTACCCGACCGACGCCGAGGAGCGGGAGATCGTGTACCGGATGGGCGTGGCGCCGCCCACCCCGACCCCGGTGCTCACCTCCGCCGACCTGATCGCCCTGCAGCAGAAGTCGGACCAGGTGTTCGTGCACAACGCGCTGGTCGACTACGCGGTACGCCTGGTGCTGGCGACCCGGGCCCCCGCCGACCACGGCATGCCGGACGTGGCGCAGCTCATCCAGTACGGCGCCTCGCCGCGCGCGTCGCTGGGCATCGTCCGGGCCACCCGGGCGCTGGCCCTGCTCCGCGGCCGGGACTACGCGCTGCCGCAGGACGTGCAGGACATCGCCCCGGACATCCTGCGCCACCGGCTGGTGCTCAGCTACGACGCGCTCGCCGACGACGTGCCGGCGGACCAGATCGTGGCCCGCGTGCTGGCCACCGTGCCGCTGCCGACCGTGGCGCCGCGCCAGCAGGCCAGCCCGCCGCCGCCGTCCCCGGTCAGCGGCGCCGGGTGGCCCGCCGCCGGCGGCGGCGGCCGGCTGCAGTGAGCCGCCGATGAGCCCGCCGGCGGTCGACGACGCGCGGGCGGACGCCGTCCTGTCCCGCCTCCAGCTCATGGTGACCCGCAAGCTGGACGGCCTGCTCCAGGGGGACTACCTGGGGCTGCTGTCCGGGCCGGGCACCGAGCCGGGCGAGTCCCGGGAGTACCGGCCGGGTGACGACGTGCGCCGGATGGACTGGCCGGTGACGGCCCGCACCACGCTGCCGCACGTGCGCCAGACCGTGGCGGACCGGGAACTGGAGAGCTGGCTGGCGGTGGACATGTCGGCCAGCCTCGACTTCGGTACTGGCAGGTGGCTGAAGCGCGAACTGGTGATCTCCGCGGCCGCGGCGATCGTGCACCTGACCGTGCGCGGCGGCAACCGGATCGGCGCGGTCGTCGCCAGCGGCGATCCGGGCACCGGCGGCGACGTGCGGCGGCTGCCCGCCCGTCCCGGGCGCAAGGAGGCCCAGGGGCTGTTGCGGGCGCTCGCCAGCACCCCGAGCCGCCCCGGCCGGGGGGACCTCGGCGCGCTCGTGGACGCGCTGAACCGCCCGCCCCGGCGCCGCGGTCAGGCGGTGGTGATCTCCGACTTCATGGCGCCGGTCGAGCAGTGGGCCCGGCCGGTGCGCAAGCTCGCGGTCCGGCACGAGGTGCTGGCCATCGAGGTGGTCGACCCGCGCGAGCTGGAGTTGCCCGACGTGGGCGTGCTCGAGGTGGTCGACCCGGAGACCGGCCGCGGCCACGAGGTGCAGACCGCCGACCCGAAGCTGCGGCAGCGGTACGCGCAGACCGCCGCCGCCCAGCGGGCCGCGATCGCCGGCGCGCTGCGCGGTGCCGGCGCCGGCCACCTGCGGCTGCGCACCGACTCCGACTGGCTGCTGGACATGGTCCGCTTCGTCGCCGCCCAGCGGCACGCACGCACCCGAGGAACTACCCGATGATTCGTTTCCTGCAGCCGTGGTGGCTGCTCGCCGTCATCCCGGTCGTGGCCCTCGCCGGGCTGTACGTCTGGCGGCAACTGCACCGCCGCGCGTACGCGGTGCGGTTCACCAACGTCGAGCTGCTGCGCACCCTGGTACCCAAGGGTCTGGGCTGGCGCAGGCACGTGCCGGCGGCGCTGCTGCTGCTGAGCATGCTGACGCTGGCGACGGCGATGGCCCGTCCCTCGATCGACCGGGAGGAGCCCCTGGAGCGGGCCACGGTGATGCTGGCGATCGACGTGTCGCTGTCCATGCAGTCCGACGACGTGGCGCCGAACCGGCTCGAGGCGGCGCAGGAGGCGGCGAAGCAGTTCGTCGCCGAGCTGCCGGCCACCTACAACCTCGGACTGGTGTCGTTCGCCAAGTCCGCGAACGTGCTCGTCTCGCCGACGAAGGACCGTTCCGCCGTGACCCAGGCCATCGACGGGCTCCAGCTCGCCGAGGCGACCGCCACCGGCGAGGCGGTGTTCACCAGCCTGGAGGCGATCCGCTCGGTGCCCGCGGACGGGGCCGACGGCGCCCCGCCGGCCCGCATCGTGCTGCTCTCCGACGGCTACCGCACGGCCGGCCGCTCCATCGAGGAGGCGGCGGCGGCCGCGTCGGCGGCGAGCGTGCCGGTCTCCACGATCGCGTTCGGCACCGACGAGGGCGTGGTGGACATCGCCGGCCAGGTGCAGCGGGTGCCGGTCGACCGGCAGTCGCTGGCCCAGCTCGCGGAGAGCACCAACGGCTTCTTCTACGAGGCGGCCTCGCTGTCCCAGCTGAAGAAGGTGTACCAGGACATGGGCTCCTCGATCGGGCACCGGACGGTCCCGCGGGAGGTGACCCACTGGTACGCGGGGATCGCCCTGCTGCTCGCCCTGGCGGGCGCGGCGGCGGGTCTGGTGTGGACGTCCAGGCTGGTGTAGGCGGCGACCTGGTGCGGTCGGCCCGGTCCCGTGTGGGCCGGGCCGGTCGCCTCACGGGGTCGAGCTGACCAGGAAGAAGATGACGAGGACCCAGGCGGCGGCCAGGGTGAAGCCCAGCGGTGCGGCGTATCGGCTCATGGGGGGCTCCGGACATGACGGCGTGGCGGGGGAATGACGCACACCTGATGTCGGGCCGGGAGGCGGTGCCGGTGCGGCGCTAAGACACGTGCTAGCGCGACCGGCGAAGGACCCGGCCACGACTAGGGGGATCGCTATCTCGCACAGCGATCACCTCCTAAAGACGCGTGCCGGGCGGAAAAGCCGGGATTACAGTACACCCCTGCGCCCACCCCGCGCGCCCGCCGCCCCCCGTACTAGTCTTCCTGCGACTACTACCGCTGGGGGGACGACGTGGCCCGAACCGTGCTCGTGACCGGGGGAAACCGGGGCATCGGGCTGGCGATCGCGCAGGCGTTCGCCAAGCAGGGCGACCGGGTCGCCGTGACGCACCGCGGCAGCGGGGCCCCGGAGGGGCTGTTCGGTGTCCAGTGCGACATCACCGACGGTGCCGCCGTGGACGCCGCGTTCACCGCGGTGGAGGCGAAGTTCGGCCCGGTCGAGGTGCTGGTCGCCAACGCCGGCGTCACCGACGACACGCTGCTGATGCGGATGTCGGAGGAGTCGTTCACCCGGGTGGTGGACACGAACCTGACCGGGGCCTGGCGCTGCGCCCGGCGGGCGGCCACGAGGATGGTCCGCGGCCGCTGGGGTCGGATGATCTTCGTCTCCTCGGTGGTCGGGCTGCTCGGCAGCCCCGGCCAGGTCAACTACGCGGCCAGCAAGGCCGGCCTGGTCGGCATGGCCCGCTCGATCACCCGCGAGTTGGGCACCCGCAACGTCACCGCGAACGTGGTCGCGCCCGGGTACGTCGAGACCGACATGACCGCCGCGCTGCCCGAGGAGCGCAAGACCGAGTACCGCAAGCAGATCCCGGCCGGCCGGTTCGCCGCCGTGGAGGAGGTCGCCGGCGTGGTCACCTGGCTGGCGTCGGACGCCGCCGGTTACGTCTCCGGCGCCGTCATCCCGGTCGACGGCGGCCTGGGCATGGGTCACTAGAGGGAGTTGGACAGTGTCTGGACTGCTCGAAGGCAAGCGGCTGCTGGTCACCGGCGTCATCACCGACCAGTCGATCGCGTTCTCGATCGCCAAGCTCGCCCAGGAGTACGGCGCCACCGTCGTGCTGACCGGGTTCGGCCGGCTGAGCCTGGTGGAGCGGATCGCCAAGCGGCTGCCGCAGCCGGTCGGCGACGTCATCGAACTGGACGTCACCAACGCCGAGCACCTGGCTGGCCTGGCCGACCGGGTGCGCGAGCAGGTCGACGGGCTGGACGGCGTGGTCCACTCGATCGGCTTCGCCCCGCAGACCGCTATGGGCGGCAACTTCCTGGACGCCCCGTGGGAGGACGTCGCCACGGCGGTGCACGTCTCCACGTACTCGTACAAGTCGCTGGCCATGGCGGCGCTGCCGCTGATGAAGCCGGGTGGCGCGATCGTCGGGCTGACCTTCGACGCCACGGTCGCCTGGCCGGTCTACGACTGGATGGGCGTGGCCAAGGCGGGCCTGGAATCGGCGTCCCGGTACCTGGCCAAGTACCTCGGCCCGAAGGGCATCCGCAGCAATCTGGTCTCCGCCGGCCCGCTGCGCACGATGGCCGCCAAGTCGATCCCCGGCTTTGAGGCGTTCGAGGAGTCGTGGGGTGACCGGGCGCCGCTGGGCTGGCAGCTCACCGACACCGAGCCGGCCGCGAAGGCGTGCCTCGCCCTCGTCTCGGACCTGTTCCCGGCGACCACGGGCGAACTCGTCCACGTCGACGGCGGCTACCACGCGGTCGGCGCCTAGCGCCGGTCCGGGGCCCTGGTGAGGGCGCCCGGACGGTACCGGGGCAAGATGGGGTTCATGGGGTACGACGCGTTCCTGCTGGTCTCGTTCGGCGGCCCCGAGGGACCGGACGACGTGCTGCCGTTCCTGGCGAACGTCACGCGCGGTCGCGGGGTGCCGCCGGAGCGGCTGGCCGAGGTGGCCGAGCACTACCGGCACTTCGGCGGCGTCTCGCCGATCAACCAGCAGTGCCGCGACCTGCTCGCGGCCATCGCCGGCAGCGGCCTGGACCTGCCCCTGTACTGGGGCAACCGCAACTGGACGCCGATGCTGGCCGACACCGTCCGGCAGATGCGCGACGACGGCGTGCGGCGGGCGGTGGCGTTCGTGACCAGCGCCTACAGCGGGTACTCGTCCTGCCGCCAGTACCTGGACGACATCGTCGCCGCCCGGGCCGCCGTCGGCCCCGACGCGCCCGAGATCGACAAGCTGCGCCACTTCCACGACCACCCGGGCTTCGTCGAGCCGCACGCCGACGCGGTCCGGGCCGCCCTGGCGACGCTGGAGCCGGCGCAGCGGGCCACCACGCGGATCGTGTTCACCGCGCACTCGATCCCGCTGTCGGCGGCGCGCACCGCCGGCCCCGACGGCGGCCGGTACGAGGCGCAGTTGCGCGAGACGGCGGCGCTGGTCGCCGGACGGGCCGCCCCCGGCCTCGCCTGGGACCTCGTCTGGCAGAGCCGCTCCGGCCCGGCCCACGTCCCGTGGCTGGAACCGGACGTGAACGACCACCTGGCCGCGCTCGCGGAGGCCGGAACCACGGCGGTGGTGGTGAGCCCGATCGGCTTCGTCTCCGACCACCTCGAGGTGATCTGGGATCTGGACAGCGAGGCCGCCGCCACCGCGCAGAAGCTCGGCCTCGGCTTCGCCCGCGCCGGCACGCCGGGCACCGACCCGCGCTTCGTGGCGATGATCGGCGACCTGGTCGCCGAGCGGAGCGTCACCACCGGCCTGTTCGACGTCGAGCCGGGGCAGCGGCTCGGTACGCTGCCGCTCTGGCACCGTTGCCCCGAGGGCTGCTGCGCCCCGCCGCGCCGCCCGACCTCCGTGGAGACCCCATGACCTCGCGCAAGCCCGTCCAGAGTTGGCTCACCGACATGGACGGCGTGCTCGTCCACGAAGGGGTGCCGATCCCCGGTGCGCCGGAGTTCGTCGCCCGCATGCGGGCGTCGGGCAAACCGTTTCTGATCCTCACGAACAACTCCATCTACACCCCGCGCGACTTACAGGCCCGGCTCACCCGCATGGGCTTCGACGTGCCGGAGGAGCGCATCTGGACCTCCGCGCTGGCCACCGCCCAGTTCCTGGCGGACCAGCGGCCGGACGGCACCGCGTACGTGATCGGCGAGGCGGGGCTGACGACGGCGCTGCACTCGGTCGGCTACGTGCTCAGCGACTACGAGCCGGACTACGTGGTGCTGGGGGAGACCCGCACCTACAGCTTCTCCGCCATCACCACCGCCATCCGGCTCATCGACAGCGGTGCCCGATTCATCTGCACCAACCCCGACGCCACCGGCCCGTCCAGCGAGGGCGCACTGCCGGCCGCCGGCTCGGTCGCGGCGATGATCTCGAAGGCGACCGGCGTCGAGCCGTACTTCGTCGGCAAGCCGAACCCGATGATGATGCGCTCGGCGCTGAACACCATCGAGGGGCACTCGGAGAGCACCGCGATGATCGGCGACCGAATGGACACCGACGTGCTCTGCGGCCTGGAAGCCGGCCTGGAGACGATTCTCGTCCTGACCGGAATCAGCACCCGGGCGGATGTCGACCGCTACCCGTACCGGCCCTCACGGGTCGTCGCGTCGGTGGCGGATCTTCTGGATGAAGTCTGATCCCACATAATTCATTGACACCCGGTATTCCGGGCGTCGTTTCATGGTCGCCTTCGGCCCATTCATTGTGGCGTCGCATTCGGAGGGTCTCATGAGGACGATGCCGGTCCAACCACGCCTGATCGCGGTAGCCGCGGCCGTCGCGCTGCTGTCCGGTTGCGTTGACGGTGCCGGCCGACCGTCGGCCGCCCCGACAATGACCGCGACTCCCACCGTCACGCCCACACCCACCCCAACCGACAACGGCATCGCGATCCTCGCGCCGGCGCAGGTGCTCCAGCGCGCGGTGGCCGCGCTGACGAGCGTCCGGACCTACCGGATCGTGGGCGACATCGACGCCGGGAACGGGCGGATAAAGTTCGACATCAAGGTGGACGACAAGAACCTCGGCGGCCGGGTGTCCATCGGTAACGGCGGCATGGAGATCCTTGTCGTCGACGGACGCCAGTACGTGCGCCCGGACAAGAAGTTCTGGCGGGCGAACCTCAAGCCGGAGATCGCCGACCCCCTCGTTGTAGCGATGCACTCGGCGGGGACTACCGTCAACGGCGAGTCGGTGTCGGGAACGACTACGAGATCACGGATTAGGGGCAACGGTGCAGCTTCTTCACTCCGGCAAGGTGCGGGATGTCTACCTCGACCGCGGCGATGTCATCCTGGTGGCCTCCGATCGTGTGTCGGTCTACGATGTCGTCCTGCCGACTCCGATACCGGATAAGGGCAAACTGCTGACCGCGCTCAGCCTGTGGTGGTTCGAGCAACTCGCGGACCTGGTGCCCAACCACGTCATTTCCGCGACGGACGTGCCGGAGGAGTTCGCCGGGCGGGCCATCCGGTGCCGGCGCCTCACCATGGTCGCGGTCGAGTGCATCGCCCGGGGGTACCTCGCCGGCCTCGGGCTGAAGGAATACGAGAAGTCCGGTGCCGTGTCCGGGGTGCCACTGCCCCCCGGTCTAGTCGAGGCGTCGAAGCTGCCCGAGCCCGTCTTCACGCCGACGACGAAGGCGACCGAGGGGCACGACGAGTTCATCACCTTCCAGGACGTTGTCGCGCAGGAAGGTGAGGACGTCGCCGCGGAGCTGCGCCGCATCACGATCGAGGTCTACCGGCGAGGCGCCGAGATCGCCGCCTCGCGCGGAATCATCATCGCCGACACCAAGCTGGAGCTGGGCTGGTCGCCGGAGGGCACGCTGACGCTCGGCGATGAGGTGCTCACCTCGGACTCGTCGCGATTCTGGCCGGCTGACGACTGGTCGCCAGGCCGGCCCCAGCACGCGTTCGACAAGCAGTTCGTCAGGGACTGGGCCGCCGGCACCGGCTGGGACAAGCGCCCCCCGGCGCCCGAGGTCCCGGACCACATCGTCGCGGCCACCCGGGACCGATACGTCGACGTGTACGAACGCATCACCGGCAAGGCCTGGTAGAAGGGTCCCGCGTCAGATCGTGGTACGGATCTGCCCAGAATCGGCGTGTCCGTACCAAGATCTCGCTGATACTCGGCGGATGGCGCCGCTACTGGACGGCGAGGATGTCGACCACGAAGCGGAGCGCCCCGCCGGGTGCGCCGTTTTGCGGGTTCTCGCCGTAGGCCAGGTCCGCCGGGATGTCGAGTTGGACCCGGCTGCCCACCTTCGCGCCGAGCAGGCCCTGGTCCCAGCCGGGGATGACCCGGCCCTGGCCGAGCGGGACCGGGTACGGCTGGGAGTGGCTCCAGGACGAGTCGAACTCCTCGCCGGTCTTGTACGTGACGCCGACGTAGTTCACCAGCACCTGGTTTCCGGCCTGGGCGGCCGGGCCGGTGCCCTGGATCAGTTCGGTGACCTGCAGCTTGGTCAGGTTGCCGGTGCCGGCCTTGACCACCGGCTTGGTGGCCAGCGCCGGGTCGGCGCCCGGCGGCAGCGGCGGGAACGTGGCGGCCGGGGCTTCGTTACCCGCCGGGGCCTCGGTGGTGGCCGCGGTGCCGGGCGCCGACGCGGTGTCGGGGGAGCCGCCCTTGCCGGGCCCGAACGCGACGAACACGCCGATCAGGATGGCCACGACGGCGAGGCCGGCGAGGGCGCCGAGCTGGGACTGCCGCCGCTTGCGCGCCGCGGCCGCGCGCTGGGCAGCCTCCCGGGCCGCGGCCCGCTTCTGCCCCTTGGTCATCGGCTGGGCCGTTTCCTGCTCGCTCACGACATCGACTCCCATGTTGGTCTGCGCCCTCGGCGGCGCCCCACACGGTACCGGTAGCGGCGTGTTCAGGTCGCGAGTGGGGCGTTGCACGCGGCGACGAGGGCGCGGCGGCAGGCGGCGGTGAGCGGGCGCAGGGCGGCGTCGCGCTGCTGGGCCTCGTGGTTGTTGATCGCGCCGCCGGGCGCGGTGTGCCCGGCCAGCGCCAGCACCCGGTCCAGCACGGCGGCGCGCGCGTACAGGCGGCGGGCGCGCGGGTCGAAGCCGGGCGGCAGGTCGGTGCCGGCGTCGGGCTTGCGCAGCGCGGCGAGGGCGCCGGCCAGTTCGGGGCGCCACTGCGCCACGTCCAGCCGGGTGAGCTGGGCGGTGGCCTCGGCCAGCGCGACCGACAGGTCCGACTCGCTCTCCGCGGTGGTCGGCTCCAGGTGGGCCGGGCGGGGCTCGGCCGGCAGCGGCAACACCCGCCACAGGACGGTTTCGAACTCGTCGCCCGAGCCGGACGTGTGGGTGCGCACCTCCGGCACCAGCCCGAGTTCGCCGGCGATCACACCCTCGCCGGCGAGCAGGGCGGCACCGGCGAACGGGCCCGGGCCGGGCAGCCCGCGCGGGTCGCCGGGGGCCGGCAGGACCAGGCGGATCTCGTCCGGGTGCAGCCGGGACAGCGCGGGAAGCGCCTGGGTTAGCGAGACGTCCATCCACGCGCCGGGCGCGTCCGCGACCAGGTGCTCCTCCTCGCCGGCGATTTCGTCGGCGATTTCGTCGAAGGGCACGAGGCCCGCGCGCCACGCGCGCACCCAGGCCACGAACCGGGTCGACCGGCGGGTCACCAGGGTCGTCGCGCCTGCTGCGGGGGACATGCAGGCAAGGGTACGTGCTGTGCGCGCGCCTTGTCTCGGCACGACGCGAGCCGGTCGCCCAACCGGCGCGCCGCCCGGATCGGCGGGGCGGACAGGGTTAGTTTCGACACCCATGGGGAGGTACAGCGAGGACGTGCTGTCCGGCGACTGGCGCCGCCGCCGCGCCATCCCGGAGGTGGCCGCCGATCCGGATCTGGTGGTCGAGGACGCCGACTCCGGCTTCTGCGGCGCGGTGGTCGGCTTCGAGCACGGCGCGGTGGTTCTGGAGGACCGGCACGGCCGGCGCCGCAATTTTCCCCTCGAACCGGCGGCGTTCCTGCTCGACGGCGAGGTGGTCACGCTGCGGCGTCCCCGTGCCGCGGCGCCCGCCGAGCCGGTCCGGCGCCGCACCGCGTCGGGTTCCATCGCCGTGGACGGGGTGCGCGCGCAGGTCGCCAAGGCCAGCCGCATCTGGGTCGAGGGCAGCCACGACGCCGCCCTGGTCGAGCGGATCTGGGGTGACGACCTGCGGATCGAGGGCGTGGTCGTGGAGCCCCTGGCCGGCATCGACGACCTGGCCGGCGCCGTCCGCGACTTCGCCCCCGGCCCGCGTCGCCGCCTCGGCGTGCTGGTCGACCACCTGGTACCCGGCTCCAAGGAGAGCCGCATCGTCGCCTCGGTGACCTCCCCGCACGTCCTGGTCACCGGCCACCCCTACGTGGACGTGTGGCAGGCGGTGCGGCCCGTCCGCCTCGGCATCGACGCGTGGCCGGTGGTGCCGCCCGGCCGGCCCTGGAAGGAGGGCGTCTGCGCCGCCCTGGGGGTGGCCGACCCCGCCGACATGTGGCGGCTCATCCTCTCCCGCGTCTCGTCGTACCAGGATGTGGAGACGCCGCTGATCGGTGCCGTCGAGCGCCTCATCGACTTCGTGACGGTGGGCGAGGTGTAGCCGGTCCGGCGCTACGGTTCCTCGTCGGGACTGCGGTGGAAGATGAACGTGGCGATGTCCAGGGCGACCGGGGTGCCGTGCGGGTCGCGGCGGACCGCCAGGATCTCGCCGTCGTTCTCGCCGGACCTGCCGCGCCAGCGGTCCGGGCCCTCGGGCGTGAAGCGCCACGGCTTGGCGCCCGGGTTGGTCAGCGGCGTCATCAGGAGTTCGGGCGCCTGCGTGTCCCAGCCCACCTCGTACTCGCGCCCCATCCACCACCACCGGCCGCACAGCGGCGCGACCTCGGGCGGGGGTGGGGTGCCGGGGCGCCACGGCTTCGGGCGGGCGGCCGGTTCGCTGTCCAGTACGGCGGTGAGCAGCCGGCGCCCCAGCCCCACGATGCTGCCGTTGCCGCGTAGCGTGTACGCGTTGGCGTAGGCGACCACGCCGGTGCGGGACGGGTGGTGGGTCATCAGGATTGCCAGGTACCCCGGCATGGAGCCGCTGTGTCCAACGTAGACACGTTCGCCGTCGCGCCAGAGTTGGACGCCGAGGCCGTGCCCGGCGGTCCACGCGTCCGGGTCGGCGATGACGGCCGGGGCGCGCAGTTCGGCGGCGGTGCCGGGGGCGAGCAGGTCCGGGGCCGGGTCGGCGAGGAACGCGGCCCACGTCGCCAGGTCGGCCGTGGTTGACCACAGCTGCCCGGCGGGCGCCATGGCGCCGGCGTCGTGGCGGGGCTCCTCGCGCAGCGCGCCGTGGGCGGGGTGCACGACGTAGCCGCGGGCGAACGGCTCGGTGGCCTGGTAGGTGGTGCGGGTCATCTCCAGCGGGGCGAGCAGCCGCTCGGTGACCAGGTCCAGCCACGACGTGCCGGTGCTGGCCGTCAGGACCGCGCCGAGCAGCCCGTACGCCAGGTTCGAGTAGTGGAACGTGCGGTGCGGGGGGTGGGCGAGCTTGTCCGGGGTGAGCTGCTTGATCATGGTCTCGATGTCCGTGCCGGCGCAGCGTTCCCACCAGTCGCCCTCGGGCTCCCGCTGGAGGCCGGCGACGTGGGCGAGCAGTTGGCGGATCGTCACGCCGCCGACCGGGGTGCCGGCGACGTGCCGGGACAGCGGGTCCTCCAGGGAGAGCGCGCCCTCGTCCCGCAGCTGCAGGGCGAGCACGGCGGTGAGCGTCTTGGAGATGGAGCCGATCCGGAACTGGACGTCGGGGCCCGGCGGCGGGCCGTCGGCGGCGGCGGCGAAGTGGACCAGTCCACCGTCCCGGACGACGCCGGCCACCACCGCGGGCGCCCGCCCCTTGCTCTGCGCCTCGGCCACCAGTTCGTCAACCCGCCGGCTCGTCTCCGGCAGCAGGGCGGGCCGGGCAGCCGCGTCGCCGCCGGCCGGGTGCTGGGTGGTCGCGGTGACCGGATGCGCGTCGGACACGGTGGCGGAAGTCCCCTCTCGGCCGGGCCGACCCCTGATGGTCACCCTCCTGGGCACCCTAACCGCCGGACCGGCTCCGGCGTCGCGGTTGTGGCGGGAGTACGACGCTGTGACGCCTGGTACGTCCGGTACGACGCCCGGTACCCAGTAATGGCCGGAGGGTGCACAGACGTGACACGATCGACGCATGGAGGCGGTTCTGTGGATCGTGTTGGCGGCGGTGCTCGCGGTCGCCGAGCTGTTCACGCTGACCTTCGTGCTGCTGATGCTGGCCGGTGGAGCGGCCGCGGCGGCCGTGGCGGCGGCGTTGAACGCTTCGCAACCCGTGCAGGTGCTGGTGTTCGCGTTGGTGTCGGTGCTGGCGCTGGGGCTGGTTCGACCGGTCATCCGGCGCCACCGCACCGCCGAGTCGGACCCGGAGCAGACGCCCTTCGGGCTGACGGCGCTCGAGGGTTCCGTCGGGCTGGTGCTCGAGGAGGTCAGCGCCGAGGCCGGGCTCGTGAAGCTCGACGGCGAATTGTGGACTGCCCGCTCCTACGACGCGACCCAGGTGATGGAGCCGGGGGAGCGGGTGCGGGTGATAGAGGTCAAGGGCGCCACCGCCATGGTGTGGCGCGACGAGTGAACCGACCCGATGCGGGACGAATAGACAGATTGAAGGGATAACGGTGGAGGGTTTGCAGTACCTGATCGCCGCGGTCGTCGCGATCATCGCGCTGACGGTGGTGATCACGCTGTTCCGGTCGGTGCGCGTCGTTCCGCAGCAGCGCAACGACGTGGTCGAGCGGCTGGGCCGCTACCAGCGCACGCTCAAGCCGGGCCTGAACCTGCTGGTGCCGTTCATCGAGGCGGTGCGGACCAAGGTGGACCTGCGCGAGCAGGTGGTCAGCTTCCCGCCCCAGCCGGTGATCACCTCGGACAACCTGGTCGTCTCGATCGACACGGTGCTGTACTTCAAGGTGGTCGACCCGGTGAAGGCGACCTACGAGATCTCCAACTTCCTCCAGGCGATCGAGCAGTTGACGGTCACCACGCTGCGTAACGTGATCGGCTCGCTGGACCTGGAGCGCGCGCTGACCAGCCGCGAGGAGATCAACCGGCACCTGTCCGTGGTGCTGGACGAGACCACCGGCCGGTGGGGCGTGAAGGTCACCCGGGTGGAGATCAAGGCCATCGAGCCGCCGCCGAGCATCCGCGACTCGATGGAGAAGCAGATGCGCGCCGAGCGGGACCGGCGGGCCGCGATCCTCAACGCGGAGGGTCACAAGCAGTCGCAGATCCTCACCGCCGAGGGCGAGAAGCAGGCGGCGGTGCTGCGGGCGGACGGTGACCGGCAGGCCCGCATCCTCCAGGCGGAGGGCCAGGCCAAGGCGATCCGCACCGTGTTCGACGCGGTCCACCAGGCCAACCCGAGCCAGAAGGTGCTGGCGTACCAGTACCTCCAGGCGCTGCCGCAGATTGCGAACGGGCAGGCGAACAAGGTCTGGATCGTGCCGGCCGAGTTGACCAAGGCGCTCGAAGGGCTGGGTGGCGCACTGGGCGGCCTGACCTCGGCCGCGGACGACCAGCCGGTCGCGGAGCCAGCCGGGCCGTCGGCGCGGGAGGTCGAGCAGGAGGCCGCCGCGGCGGCCGAGGCCGCCGCGCGCGCCGCCAAGGAGGTCACCGACCAGGTGCGCGCCGCCGAGGCGCAGGTCAGCAGGGGCGGCAACACCGGTCCGGCCGGGCTGCCGGCGCCGGAGCCCACCCCGCCCGGCACGCTCACCGGGCAGCCCGAGCAGGAGCGTGATCGCGCATAATCCACCGGATGGGGCGCGGAAGGACCGTTGTGGTGACGGCGGTCGCGGCGGTTGCCGCGGCCGCCGTCGCCGTGGGCGCGGTGGCGGCGCTGCGCGAGCGCTCCGAGCCGGCCGGCGCGGGCCTGGCGCTGCGGGTCAGCGTCGAGCAGTACCGCACCGACGAGGTCGCCCGCACGGTCGAGGTCGCCTTCCACAACGACGGTCCGCTGCCGGTGCGCGTCTCCCGCGTCGACCTTGAGTTGCCCTCCTTCGAGGGGACCGGGCCGGTGACGGTCGACGCGCTGCTGCCGCCGAACGGGCTGCGCGTCGACGTGCCGGTCCCGTTCGGCACCGGGCGCTGCGACGGCGTGCACACCTCACCCCGGGCGGCCGCGTCGACCGTGGTCGCCGACGTGGCCCCGGAGGGCGGCCAGGCGCGCAGCCTGCGGCTCGCCCTGGCGGACCCGAACCCCATGCTGGACAAGCTCCTGCACCTGGACTGCGAGGCGGCCCGGCTGCACCGCGCCGCGTCCATCCACTTCGGAGACTGGACGGCGTACCCGGGCGGGCTGCACGGCAACCTGGTGGTGGACCGTGGCGAGGAGGACACCGCGGTGCGGGTCGACGACCTCACCGGCAGCATCATGTACACCATCGATGCCCCCGGCCCGCGCCCGCTGGGTACCCTGGCGCCCGGCCAGCGGCGGCTGGCCATCCCGGTGACCGCCACCCCCGGCCGGTGCGACCAGCACGCCCTCGCCGAGATCAAGAAGCCGTTCGTGTTCCCCGCCTGGGTCACGCTGAGCCAACGAGGATCAGGCGACGGCGAAATGGAACAGCTCTACACCGAGATCGTGGTCAGCGACGCGGACCGGAACGCCCTCGACACCATGCTGCGCCGGGTCTGCCGGCTACAGCCGGCCGGGAGCTGAGACGTGCCGGTGGAGCTGATCACCGACCCCGACGACGAGCGGATCGCCGACTACCGAGCCCTCACCGACGTGGAGTTGCGCACCCGGTGGGAGCCGCCGCACGGGCTGTTCATCGCCGAGGGCGAACTGGTGCTGCGCCGCGCACTGCGGGCCGGCTATCGGCCGCGGTCCTATCTGGTGGACGCCAAGCGCGCCGACCAGCTTGCCGATCTGCCCGGCGCGCCGCTGTACGCGGCCACCCAGGACGTGCTGGAGAAGGCGACCGGCTTCCACGTGCACCGCGGCGTGCTCGGTTCGTTCCACCGCCGGGAGTTGCCCACCGCGGCCGAGGTGCTCGCCGCCGCCCGCCGGGTCGCGATCCTCGAGGACGTCAACAACCACACCAACCTCGGCGCCATCTTCCGCGGCGCCGCGGCGCTCGGCGTCGACGCGGTGCTGCTCTCCCCGTCCTGCGCCGATCCGCTGTACCGGCGCAGCGTGCGGGTCAGCATGGGCGAGGTGTTCGCCGTCCCGTACGCGAAACTGGAACCCTGGCCGGACGCGCTGGCGGCGGTCCGCGAGGCGGGCTTCGCCGTGCTCGCGATGACCCTCGCCCCGGACGCCGTCCCGCTCAACCGCCTCGACCCCCGCTACCGCGAGCGCCCCGCCCTGCTGCTCGGTGCCGAGGGCCCGGGGCTGTCCCGCCGGGCCGTCGAGGCCAGCGACGCGCGGGTCATCCTCCCCATGCGCCGCGGCGTCGACTCGCTCAATGTGGCCGCCGCGTCGGCCGTCGCCTTCTGGGAACTGTCCCGCGACGACGCCTGAGCCGGCCCGGCGCTAACGCCGGACGGCGTACGGGCGGCCGCGGTCGCGCACGAGGAACGCCGCGACCAGCGTCGCGGGCCAGAAGATGAGACCGAGGATGAGGAACCCGATGAAGCTGTGACCCTTGCGGTTGGCGATGGCCGCCGGCCACAACGCGAGCAGGATCCAGAGCAGTGCCAGGAGGATGTACCAGGGCCGCATGCTGACCTCCGCCAAGTCGGTAGGGGGTCGTCCGCGTCGGGTGTACCACCGAGCGTAGGCCGGGTGCCCGGCGGGCGAGCCGCGGTCAGGCCAGTTGACGCAGGATCGTCCGGTCCGTGATCTTCTCGTCGTCGGCGAGCAGCATCGCCTTCGACAGGATGATGGACAGCATCTGGTCGTCGTCGAACGGCAGCCGCACCGGGCCGGTCGTCGCCCGCTCGGGCACGATGCACAGGTAGGCGTCGTTGGGCTCCATGAGGATGTTCCCCGAGCCCAGATGGATCTTGTAGATCCGCCGGTCGCCCCGCACGCGTAGGTACCGCTCCCGCAGTTCGCAGCGGGGCGCGATCCGCAGCCTCGGCAGCAGGCGGGCCAGCACGTCGCGGCGCACCTCGGCCGAGGCGCTCAGCGGGCCGGTGCTCGCCGTCGACCAGTACTCCCAGAAGCGGTCCTCGCCCCGGTCGACCCAGGTGTGGTCGGTGGCGATTGAGGTGACCCCGACGAACAGGTCGACATCCCGCATGACCTCGCTGAACACCCGTGGCGGCACCTCGGCCAGCGGGGCGAGCGCCCACAGCGCGCCGTCCCGCCGGGCGATCCGGACCTGATCGGTCGCGCAGTACCGCACGTCGTCGTCGCGGTCGACCTCGCCCGTCGCCTCGTGGAAGAACGAGGCACGCCCCGCCCCCGAACAGCTTCGTCGCTTCGCTGTCGCCCCCGCCGTCCCAGGCGCCGAGGTAGCCGGCCTGCCAGCCCCGGGTGCGCATCAACGCGTTGGCCTGGCGGTACCGCAGGATGTGGCCGGCGAAGCGGTTGGAGTAGGTGCCGGTGCGCTCCTCGGCGGGGGTGAGCCGGTAGACCTCGCGGAACGCCTGCTTGAACGGCTGACGCGGGCCGGTCGCGGCGACGCGGTCGCGCCAGGCGGCCACCTCGTCGACGTCGGCGAGCACCGGGTGCCACAGCCGGACCTCGCTCGCGGCCGACAGCCCCGGCAGCGTCCACCCGCCGTCGCGCTGCTCGGGCAGCCCGGCGGTCCAGTTCCGGGAGTCGGTCGATGTCTCCCAGACCAGCCGGCGACCGAACACCGAGGTGACCGGGTGCTCCAGGTAGCGCGGCAACCACTCCACCGCCGACCAGACGCGGTCCTGGCCGAGCAGCGCCTCTACCCG
Organism: Rhizomonospora bruguierae; assembly: GCF_018397995.1. Taxonomy (GTDB): domain Bacteria; phylum Actinomycetota; class Actinomycetes; order Mycobacteriales; family Micromonosporaceae; genus Rhizomonospora; species Rhizomonospora bruguierae. The sequence goes on along the minus strand of NZ_BBQH01000080.1, from coordinate 20,745 downwards.
GCTCCGCTCCTGGCCGAGCGTCTTGCCGATGCGCTTGACCAGATCCCGCGCCTCACCCAGCGCGGGTGACTGCTGGAGCGCCGCCGGGACGCCCTTGAGCGGCTTACCGTCGCGGTCGACCCGCAGCCGTGCCCGCTCCCCGTCCAGCTCGACGACGATCGAGTAGCCCTCGGCGCTCCAGCTCCTGCGGCCCGCCCCGGCCAGCCCGTGGTCGTCGACGGCGAATTCCAGCGCCTCGCCCGGCTGCCAGCCGCGCAGCGCGCCCAGCCGTTCCAGCGCCGCCTGGACCCCGGTGAGCAGCGTTTTGTTCTTGACGCCGATCGAGAGCCGGGCCAGCACCCTGACCGGCTCGTCGCCGCCGCGACCGGTGAGCACCTCCACCGCGGCGGCGGCGGTGCGCGGCGCGTACGGGTCGCCCGGCGAGCGGGGGACGGCCCCGCCGGCGGCGCGCGCCACCTCTCCGATGAGGATGGTGGCCGCCTCGGCCGGGTCGAGGCTGAGCAGGCAGGTGAGCCCGCGCAGCAGCACGTCCGTGTCGGAGTGGACGTGACCCTCGAACGCCGTGAACCGCTCGAGCACCGCGCGCACGGCTCCCGCCGCGGGCGCGAGCAGTGGTTCCGCCTCGCGGAGCCACCTGGCGGACGGTACCGGTCGGCCCAGCGACGCGGCGTGCAGGAGCGCCTCGGTCACGCCGGGCGCGGCGAGGACGTCCACGAGCGCGGCCTTCGTCGCCGGGCCGAAGGCGTCACCCGGGTGCAGCAGGTGTGCCGGGACGGTGCTGCCGATCGCCCGGTCGACACCCATGCCGAACTGGCGCACCAGCTCCTGCCGGACGCTGGTGGCGACCTGGCTGCACGCCACCTGACGCAGCACGGCCCGCAGGGCGGGTGCGAGACCGTCGAGCGGCTGGCGCTCCAGGCCGGCCGCGATCGTGGCCGGCAACTGGTACGCGACCCCATCCTCGAGGCCATGCTCGGTGGCGAGCAGATGCAGGCTCCACACGAGATCCGTGCGGGACCAGCGGACGCCATGCCGGGCAACGAGCATGATCGGCAGGTCGTGGCGGGTGGCCGGCGGCCCGAGGCTGGCCACCGCGTCGGCGTGGATCCGCAGCGCCGCCAGGGCCGCATCGTGCCGCCCCGGGTACGCCGCGTGCGCCGCCGCCATCGCGGTCGCCGCCAACTCGCCGGCACTCTCGACCGCGCGGGCGTACCCGGCGCTCTCCGCCTCGGTCAGCGGCGGCAGCAGGGGCACCCAGCTCGCCACGGTCACCCCCCGACCAGCGGGACGAGCCGGATGAACGCCATCGTGGACACCCAACGCAGGTCGATCACCTCGTCGAGATCCTCGACCTGGCTTCATGTAGGGAAGCGGAGCAAAGCGGCCTTCCGGGCGGCCGGGTTGGGTCGTCCATTTTGGTCATCCGCCGGTCCCCGCGGCTGCCTACGATAGGCAGGCTGGCTGGCTGGGGAGGTGGGGGCGACGGATCGGACCGGGAGACTCCCCGAGGACGTGCGTCGGGTCCTGACCGCCGCCGGGTGGTACGCCGGGCGCGATGTTAGCGACCGCGTGGCGACCTGGCTGCGGCAGCTACCCGGCTCCCTGCCCGTCCACCCGGTGGCCCGCGCGCTGCTCGACGAGTTCGGCGGCCTCGCCTTCCGTCAACTCCGGCGGATCGGCTCCGCCAGCGGCGGCTTCGACGTGCGGTTCTGGCCGCTGCGGGGGCGCGTCCTGGTGGACCTGTTCGCCGAGTTCGCCGCCGACCTGGGCGTACCGGTGTTCCCCCTGGCCTGGTACGAGGACGGCGAGAGCGATATCGCCTGCGCCGCCGACGGCCGGGTCTTCCTGCTGCACGAGGCCGGCGAGTTCCTCGTCGGCCCGACGCCGGAGCAGGCGATCGTGCGCCTGGTCCGCGGTGAACCCTTTACCCTGGTCGACGACCACGGCAACCCCGTCTAGCCGCTCCCCGCCACCCTCTCTGTGGTGCCTATCCTGACCCGAGAAGTGGCACTTGTCGCCCAGCACGACCCCAAGATCGATGGTGGGTGTGAGGGCGGCGGATGCGGTGGGCCGTGTGTGGCTTATCGCCCCGACGGCAGGTGGGCGCCGGTGATGGCGGCGCAGGCGGCGAGCAGTCCCTCCTGGACGGTCTCGTCGTAGGCGGCCGGGTTCGCGCGAAGGTCGCGGCGGCGCTTGAAGTACCGCCCGGTCACCCGGGCCGCCGGGTCGTCCGATGTGGCCAGCCACACCTGCGTCTCGGCGCCCTCGGGCAGCTCGTCCGTCGCGTTCGGGCCGCCCAGCTTGGTCTTGATCCAGCCCGGGTCGACGGCGTTGCTCAGCGCGCCGGGCCACCGCCGCGCGAGCGCGAACGCCAGCACCACGTCGTACAGTTTCGAGTCGCTGTACGCCTGCATGCCGTTCCAGGCGCGGCGCTCCCAGTGCACGTCCGACAGGTCCGCCACGCCCCGCTCCTCCAGCCCGGACGTCAGGTACACCAGCCGCGCCGGGGGGTGCATCAGCGCCGTGAGCAGATACGGCGCCACCACGTTGACCTGAAAGATCCGCTCCAGCCCGTCCCCGGTCACCACCCGCTCCGGGTGGCCGCCCAGGCCGGCATTGTGGATCACCACGTCGAACGCGCCGTGCCGGTTCGCCGCCTCGGCCAGCGCCCGGGTTCGGTCCAGCGACGTCAGGTCGCCGACCACCGCGCCGGCCGCGTCGGGCAGCGCCGACAGGGTCTCGTCGGCCCGCCGGTCGCTGCGTCCGTGCACTACGACGCGGTGCCCGGCGCGGATCAGATCCGCGGCCGTCCGTCGCCCGATGCCATCCGCCGACCCCGTCACCAGTACAAGCGCCACGGCACGACCGTACCCAAGACCGCGCCGGCCACCGCGGTGCTTCTCGTCACGCCCCGCGCCGGGGTCCTGCTGCCGCCGAGCGAAAAGTTCGAGATAGCGGTATTGGGACAGTAAGAGGCTGTTTGGGATGAGTCGCACCCTGCTGTGTGACCCGTATCACATGGCGACGATTACTGACGTAATGGCGTCAGTTCGTTTCGGCTCAAGTATTCAAGCTAATCAATCAGAGGTGACGCCGTTGTGTATCGGCCCGGTAGCTCAGCGTCCGAAAGGGGCAGCGCGGCCGGAAGATCGATGCTTATCGTCTCTGCCACTGTCGCTGCGGGAGTGGGGCGTGTGGCATGGCTGATCGTGCGCGTCGCGACCGCCTCTCTCGACGGCACCGGCTACCTGAGCACGCGCGCGGACCCGTGGCGGACACCACGGAGAACTTCTCGGTCGCGGCGTGGGTGCGCCTTGACGACACCGCCTCCGACCAGGTGGTGGTGTCGCTGCTCGGGTCGATCGGCGCCCGCATGACGCTCGGTTACTCGGCGCAGGTCGGCGCGTGGCGTGCGTACATGTACGAAACGGATGCCACCCGGGGCATCGGGCAGCGGTGTGAACGGCGGCGCCCCGGTTGCGGGCCGCTGGACTCATCTGGCGGGCGTCTTCTCGGCAACTCCCGCCGAAGCCGGTGTCTGGGTCCACCTGGCCGGCGTTTACGACGGCGGCCTTGGCCAGTTGCGAATCTATGTCAACGGGGTACTCAACAACACGGTGAACGTGTCGTTCACGCCGTTCGCGTCCTCCGGGCCGCTGCTGGTGGGCCGTACGCTCCGGCAGGGCCAGCTGGTCGACCAGTGGATCGGTGGCATCGACGACGTAGCCGTGTTCCAGGGCGCCATGACCGACGCGGACGTTGTCAGCTTGTACAACTCGTAGACTCATGCGACTCCGGGCACCAGCGAACTCGTCCGGGGAGAATCGGTGACCGAGGGGCCAGGACCTGGAGGCCAGACGGTGACGGTTCGCCGGCAGACCCCGTACGCCGGGCCCGCGGAGCCGCTCGGTATTTAACGCGACTGCGGAATTGGTAGCAAGAGGGTTTGAGATCCGATTGGTAGCGCCGGAAGTTGCTTCGGTATTTGCCTGGTGTCCGCGATCGGCACGGCCTTGCTTGGTCGTGAAAGCTCGCGATCCGGTGCCTCGCCGTGCACCTTTCGCTGTCTGTGGCGGTGGCGTTATGGCAGTTCGAGGAACTCCCGTAGGGCTTCCTCGACTGCGGTCATCGTTTCGTGTGAGACGAAGCCGTGGTTGTCACGTAGTGTGCTGCGGTCGAGGATCTGCACGACGCTATGGATTCTGACGAAGGCGCCGGCGAGGGGATCGGCGTGGTCGAGGCGGACGGCCAGCTGATTGGGGTGCGGCACGTCGCGAACGATTGTGAGGGCCCAGATCGCCAGTTCTTCGACGCTGTTGTACTCGTCGTTGCTGATGACGAGTAGGCGGTACTGGCTACCTCCGCGCAGCAGGGTCCAGATCTGGCCCCGCTTCACCACTGGGCGTCACGCAGCGCGATGTCATTGCTGCTTTCAATCAATGCCTGATCGTCCGCGAGTCGCCGTTCGGTTCTGTGGCGAAGGTATTCCCCGTATGCCTGCGCCGCCGCCCGCTGGCGCGCGCGCCGAGCCTCGGGGAGGACGCGGCGGACGGCTTCGGTCACGGCTGCCGAGGCGTTGCCCTGATTCTGCAGGTAGGCGGCCACATCGTCCGGCACGCTGATGCTGAGCTTCACGGTCATACTTTCATCCTACCGGTGGGCGCCTTCGTCCGGTCCGATTACTTCGGCTGGAAGGTGGCGGCCCTACGCCTGCGAGGCCCGGTATGAGTCGAGCGCGTTCAGGGCAGGGTCGAGCCGCGACGGTATCGAGACCAACGTCTATGAACCGGCAGACCCAGACACGCTCCTAGGGGAACAGGACGCCGGGGTTGAGGAGGCCGGCCGGGTCGAGGGCACCCTTGATGGCACGCATCGCCGCGATCTCCTGCGGCGCCCGCGACAGTCCCAACCACCGAGCCTTGGCCCGCCCGACGCCGTGCTCGGAGCTGATGCTCCCGCGCCGGTCGGCCACCAGCTTCAGCACCGCGTCCGTGACCTCTTCGGCCCGGTCACCCGCGCCGAGCACGTTCACGTGCAGGTTGCCCTCGCCGAGGTGCCCGAACACGATCGTCCGGGCCTCGGGGGCAGCCGCGGCAACCGCTGCCGGTAGCGCCTCGACCAGCCCGGGTAGTTCCCGGAGCGGCACGCACACGTCCAGCTTCGTCGGCACTCCGGCCGCGTTGATGGCCTCGGTGTGCGTTTCCCGGTACGCCCACAGGCGGGCGCGCCCGGCGGCGTCCGAGGCGACGGTGGCGTCCTGGACGGCGTCGCAGTCGGAGAGCAGTTCCAACAGGTCGTCGGTCGGGTCGGTGGCGCCGGCCGCCTCGACGACCACGTACACCGGGTACTCCTGCGCGAACGGTGCCGACAGGTTGCCGTGCGCGCGTACGAGCGCGAGGCCGTCCGCGTAGAACAGCTCCAGGGCGGCGAGCGCGGCGAGCCGGGAGCGGGCGGCGGCGAGCAGGGACAGGGCGCCCTCGGTGCCGTCCACCGCGACCAGCGCCACCGCCCGCGCGGGCGGCAGCGGCACCAGGCGTACCCGTACCCGGGTGATGACCGCGAGGGTGCCCTCGCTGCCGGTGAGCAGGTGGGTGAGGTCGTACCCGGTGTTGTCCTTGGCCAGGCCGGCGAGGCGGCTGACGACGGAGCCGTCCGGCAGGACGGCCTCGATGCCGGTGAGCTGCTCGCGCATGCTGCCGTACCGCAGCACCCGGATGCCGCCGGCGTTGGTGGCGACCATCCCGCCGATGGTGGCGGCGGAGCGGGCGGCGAGGTCGACGCCGAAGTCGAGGCCGGCGGCGCGGGCGTGGGCCTGGAGGCGTTCCAGGGTGACGCCGGCGCCGGCGGTCACCTGGGCCTCGACCGGGTCGACGTCGTCCAGGGCGGTCAGGCGGGTGAGGCTGAGCAGCACGTCGCCGGTGCCGGCCGGGACGCCGCCGCCGACCAGGCCGGTGTTGCCGCCCTGCACGGTCAGCGGGACGCCCGCCTCGGCGCACGCCCGCACCACGGCGGCCACCTCGGCGGTGTCGGCCGGGCGGACCACGCAGCGGGCGGCGCCGGTGAACCGGCCCGTCCAGTCGGTCTCGTAGCCGGCGCGCAGGTCCGGGTCGGTGAGCACGAAGGCCGCGCCGACCACCTCGCGCAGCCGCTCGACAAGGTCGCTCACTGGGCCCGCCCGCGCTCGCGGCTGTGGCGCGACCGCCGGCCCCCGGCCGACAGGCGCCGGGCGCTGCGCGCGCTCACGAGAGGACCCGCAGGCGGACGGTCTGCGGCATCGCCTCCAGCCGGGTGACCACCTCGTCGGCGTAGTCGGCGCCGATGTCGGTCAGCAGGTAGCCGTACTCGCCGCGGGTGGCCAGGACCTGGCCCTCGACGTTGACCCGGTGCTCGGCGAGCACGCTGTTGACCTGCGCCAGCACGCCGGGGGTGTTGGCGTGCAGGTAGGCGGTGCGGTGCTGGGCGCCCTGCATCGGCAGCGCGATGGGGGGCAGGTTCACGCTCAGCGTGGTGTTGCCCTCGCGCACGTACATGGTGAGCTTGTTCGCCACGAAGCCACCGATGTCCGCCTGGGCCTCCTCGGTCGAGCCGCCGATGTGCGGGGTGAGGATGACGTTGGGCAGGCCGCGCAGTTGCGAGTGGAACTGTTCGCCGCGCCCCTTCGGCTCCTTCGGGAACACGTCCACGGCGGCGCCGGCCAGGTGGCCGGAGGCGATGTGTTCGCGCAGCGCGGCGTGGTCGATGACGAAGCCACGGGACAGGTTCAGGAACAGGCTCTGCGGGCGCATCTTCGCGAACTGCGCCTCGCCGAAGAAGCCGCTGTTGCCGGGGCGGCCGTCGACGTGCAGGGTCACCACGTCCACGATCTCCAGCAACTCGTCCAGGGTGTCGCAGCGCTGCGCGTTGCCCAGGGCGAGTTTGTCCGCGGTGTCGTAGAAGTAGACCCGCATGCCCAGCGCCTCGGCCAGCACCGACAGCTGGGTGCCGATGTTGCCGTACCCGACGATGCCGAGGCTGCGGCCGCGGACCTCGTGGCTGCCGTCGGCGGCCTTGTCCCAGACGCCCTCGTGCATCGCCTTGTTCTTCTCGGTCAGCCGGCGGGTCATCGCGATGATCTCGGCCAGGGCCAGCTCGACCACGCTGCGGGTGTTCGAGAACGGGGCGTTGAACACCGCCACGCCGGACCGGGAGGCCGCCGCCAGGTCGATCTGGTCGGTGCCGATGCAGAACGCGCCGATCGCCACGAGCTGCGGCGCGGCCTCGATCACCCGGGCGGTCACCTTCGTCTTGGACCGGATGCCGAGCAGCTGGACGCCGTTGATCCGCGCGATCAGCTCGTCCTCGTCCAGCGCCCCGGGCAGCGTGTCGACGAGGTAGCCCTCGGACTCCAGCCGGGCGACGGCGTCCGGGTGGATGTTCTCCAGCAGCAGGACACGTACCTTGTCCATGATTTCCCGATCACTCGCTTGACAGAGCCGGATCAACGGTACCGGCTCCCACATACCGGTCCCGGTGGTACCGCTGTGGCGTCCGTAACGGCGGGTAATTTAGGCGCTGTTCCCGGCCGTCCGCGAGGTCATCGCGTCGGACCCGGCCCGGCACGGCGTCCCGCGGGTATCTGGCCCTGGACGCCGTCCGAGAGCCCTAGCACCCGGGCGATGTTCCATTCCACGACCTGGAGCATGAAGGCGCGGTCCGGGAAGTCCCCGTCGAGCAGCTGTAGCGGCCCGGCGACCAGCGACACCGCCTGCGCCAGTCGGTAGAGCCGCAGCCGCGCCTCGTCCAGGCCCGGCAGCCGCAGGGTCGGGTAGTGATCGCCGAAGCGCAGCTCCAGGAACGCGTGCTCCCACTCCACGTCGAAGAACAGCACCCCGTCCAGGTCGATCAGGACCGGCTCCTGGGTGGCGGCGTCGATGAGGACGTGGTCCGGCCCCAGTTCGCCGTGCACCAACCCGTACCGGTCGCGGGGCTGGATGTCGTCGGCCAGGGCGTGCAGGGTGTCCACCACCCGCTCCCGCACCGCGTGGATCCGTTCGACCCGGCGGGCGGCCTCGCCGAGCTGCCTGAGCGCCCGCTCAAGGATGATCTGCGCGCAGGACGCCGCCGGCCCGGCCGGGTAGCTGGGCCTGCCGAGCCGGCCGGACCGATGCTGCCGCATCGCCGCGAGCGCGGCGGCCAGGCCGTCCAGCGCCGGATGCCGGCCCCGCTCGAGCAGCGCCTCCAGGGTGCCGCCCCGCACGTCCTCGACGAGCGCCAGGCTCCGCTCCCGGTCCGCCGCGTACACCCGTGGCGTGCGCACCCCGGCCGAATCCAGCGCGGCCCGGCCGGCAACGAACAGGTCCAGGCTGCTGGCGCCCGAGAACGGCAGCGCGGGGTCCTCGTTGCCGGCGCCGGGCCAGTAGCTCTCCGCGGCGCCCCAGGCGTATAGGATCGCGGTGCCGCCGTCGTCCAGCCGGACCCGGTACACGCCCTTCGCGGTACCGCCCCGCAGCCGCTCGACCGTCTCGGCCCGCCGCCCCGCCCCGAACGCCTCCCGCACCAGGCCGCCCAGATCCGCCACGTCCACCGTCCCCCGCGCCATCCGGCGACAGTAAGCGCTTGGACGATGCCGCCGCCAACGGTTTCGGCGGGGCGGGGCGGGGCGTGCGGCGGGGCATGCCGGCGCCCCGCCGCACGCCCCAGTCCTATGTGGGCAGGCCGGGGGAGCGGTACAGCTCGCCGTCGTCCGTGACCACGGCGCATTCGTACCCTGGTAGCCGGCTCACCCAGTCCAGACCGGGGACGCCCATCGCCAGGGCGGCGGTGGCGTAGGCGTCCGCGTCGCCGAGGTCGGGGCCGGCGACGGTGACCGAGCGCAGGCCGGTGGCCGGCTCGCCGGGGTGCGGGTCGAGGACGTGATGGCCGCGCTCGTACACCCCGGAGGTGGCCACGGCCAGGTCGGTGCCGGTGACGATCAGGCAGGTGTGCCGGGGGTCCCACGGGTGGCGGATGCCGACGCGCCAGGGGCGGCCCGGTTCGGCCACGCCGCGGACGCGGACGTCGCCGCCCGCGTTCAGGCAGTGGTTGGCGGCGCCCAGGCGGGCCAGCCGGTCCGAGGCCACCTGCACGGCCCAGCCCTTCACGTAGCCGGACGGGTCGAGGTGGCCGCCGGCGTGCGCGTCGAAGTACCCGCCGGTCTCGCGCCAGAGGGCGGCGCACCGGTCCAGCACGTGACGCAGCCCGGCGGAGGCGTCCTCGGCCCGCAGGTCGCCCCGGTCCAGGCGCCTGACCTCGCTGTCGTCGCGGTAGGTGCTGAACCGCTGGTCGACCTCGCGCATCCAGGTGAAGACCTGGTCGGCGAGGCGCTCCAGGCGCTCCGGCGGCAGCGGGTCGGCGATGTCGAGGCTGATCGCGGTGCCCATCACCTGCTCCACCCGGCGCAGGCCCGGGCGCAGCAGGCGCGCCTCAGGCACCGACCCCGGCCGCGTCCAGGGCGGCCTGGAGCGAGTTCAGGTATCCCTCGCTGGTGAACGTGGCGCCGGAGACGGTGTCCACGTCGGCGCTCTGCTTCGCCAGGACCTCCTTGCGCAGCTGGGGGATGGCCCGCTCGTTCAGCGAGATCGAGCGCGGCTCGGTCTGCGGCAGCTGGACCGCCTGCACGTCGGTGATCTTGTTGCCGTCGAGCACCACCTGAACCTTGACGGTGCCGTACGGGCTGTCCTGCGGGGTGCCCGCGACGGTGCGGGTGCCGGCCGGCTTCTTGGCGGGGGCCTTCGTGGGGGCCGCCTTGGTGGGCGTCGACTTGGCGCCCTTCCCGGTGCCGGTGGGTGTGGGCCCTTGCGTGTTCGAAGCGGCTGTGGCGTCGGCGGTCGCCGGCGGGGCCGCCGCCCCGAGCTTCAGCGCCACCAGTAGCGGCGTGCCGACGGCCAGGCCGGTGATGGCGAGAACTGCGCGACGCATGCGGGTGGACTCCTAGAAGGGTCGAAAGCGGCCGGGTCTCGGGGGCTCAAAATTCAAAGGCGGCCGTGTGGACCTGCCGGCGGGGCACCCCGGCCCGGCGCAGGATCCGTTGGCAGGAGCGGATCAGCCCGTCCGGGCCGCAGAGGTACACGTCCCGGGCGGCCAGGTCGGGGACCAGTTGCCGCAGTCCCTTGACGGTGAAGACCGAGCGCGGCCCGGGATCGTCGCGGTCGCCCAGGACGTACCACAGGTCGGCGCGGCGGGCGTCGGCCAGCCAGTCCAGTTCCTGGCGGAACAGGATGTCCTCGACGGCTTTCGCCCGGTAGATCACGGCGGCGCCCTCCGGCAACTCCTCCAGCAGCGCCCGGATCGGCGCGATGCCGGTGCCGCCGGCGATCAGCAGGGCGCGCGGGCGGGTGCGCCGCTCGGCGGTGAACTCGCCGGCCGGCGGGGTGGTCCAGACCCGCGTGCCGGGGCGCAGGTCCTGGAGATCCTCGGTGTGCGAGCCGACGATCTTCACGGTGAGCCGCAGCCAGCGCCCGTTACCGGCGGCCGACAGCGAGAACGGGTGCGCCTGCCACCAGCACCCGGAGGTGAGGAACCGCCACCGGCAGTATTGGCCGGCGCGCACGTGGAGCAGGTCCAGGCGGCGCCCGGTCAGGTAGATGGAGATGACGCCGGGGCTCTCGGCCACCACGTCCGCCACTTGGAACCGGTGGCGCAGGTTCAGCCCCAGCGGCACGACCACCCGGCCCCAGAACAGGCACAGCAGGACCAGCCCGTACAGGCCGATCCAGAACGTTCGGGACGGCCCGGGGCGGAACAGCTGCTGGCCGAGCGCGAACTGGTGCCCGTACCCGAACAGCAGCACCAGGTATGTGGTGGCGTGCAGCAGCTTCCACAGTTCGTACGGCATGGCGTTGCGGATGAACCGGATCGCGAGCAGCCCGGTGGCGACCATGATCCCGCCGGCGACCGTGGCGCTGATCATGTCCTCGTAGTCGGTGAGCAGGGTAACGCTCTCCCGGACCGGGCCGACCCGGTCCAGCGCGGCGTACCCGTACACGGTGAGCACCACGTGGAAGATCAGCGCGACCACGAGCGCGCCGCCGAGTTCGCGGTGCAGCCGAACCAGCCGCTCCTCGCCGACCCAGCGGTCCAGCACGCGCAGCCGGCTCATCAGCAGCACCTGCGTGAGCAGCAGGTAGCCGGCGACCAGGCCGGTGATCCGGCCGCCGGCGGTCAGCAGCGCGCCGGAGCCGGCCAGATCCTCCGGCCTGGTCTGCACCCACCACGGCGCGACGGCGGCGACCAGCCCGATCCACAGGATCGCGGTGACGGCGTGCCGGGGCACGCTGCCGCGCTGCGCGGGCACCTCCGCCGGCCGGGCGGCGCGGGCCACCACGCCGGTGGCGGCGCGCCGGCTCTGCCGGGTGGTGCGGCGGGCCGCGCTCACGCGTACAGCTCGATCGGTGTGAACCTGCGGTGCGGGAACATCTGCTGCACCTCACCGGTGGTCAACGCGAACCGGCCCTGCGCGACGGATCCGAACACGTCGAACATGTTGGTGAACTCCGGAACGTCTCCATTGTCCAGTTCGGCCAGGCCGTCCCAGGCGCCCAGGAGCGGTCCGGCCAGCCTCCTGCCGGACAGTACGGAAATCACGCCGCCGTGGCCGTGGTCGCAGCCGCGTCCGTTTTCCGCTACCCGCCGGCCGAACTCGCTGGAGATCATCACGGTCACCTCCGCCCGCCGGTCGCCGAGGTCGTCGAAGAACGCCGCCAGCGCCGTGGCCAGGTCGTTCAGCCGGCCGTACAGGTAGCCGCCCGGCCCGGTGCCCTGGTTCTCGTGGGTGTCGAAGCCGCCGACCGCGACGGTCGCCACCCGCACGCCGGCCCCGCCCTTGATGAGCCGGGCGACCTGCCGCAGTGCGGCACCCGCGGCACCGTCGTACCCGGCCGCATCGGCCGGCGGGGCGACCCGCCGGGCCGTTTCCACGGCGGCCAGGGCGGAGCGCACGGTGTGCTCCGCCGGGTGGTCGATGCCGGTGAACAGGCCCCGCAGCGCCTCGGCGGTCGCGTCCGCGTACCGGGCGTCACCGTCCAGCCGCAGCGAGTCCACAGCGGTCAGCGCGGCGGCGTTCCCGGTGCCGACCAGCGATCGGGGCAGCGTGGCACCGATGGCGACGCCGCGCAGCACGGTACCGCCGCCGAGCAGGTTCACCAGGGCGTCCAGCCAGCCCCGGCCGTCGGTCTCGCCCGGCAGCCCGCCGAGGTGGCAGACATCCTGTGCCTGGAAGTGGCTGCGTGAGATGCGCGGATCCGAGACCCCCGGGATGAACGCCAGGTGCCCCGATCCCAGGTAACTCGCCAGCGGCTTGAACGCGCCGGTCAGCCGGAAGCCCCGGGGCAGCGGCAGCGAGTCGCTCCCGAGCAGCAGGTTCGGCCGTAGCGTCGCGAGCACCGGGTCCTTCGCGGGCGCGACGAGGCTCAGCCCGTCCAGGCCGCCGTGGAGGAACACGTGTACGAGCGTGCCGCCGGTCGCCGCGCCGGCCGCGGCCCGCGCGCCGGCGACCTGGGCGGTGGCCACCGCGGTCACCGCCGCCGCGGTGCCGGCCATGAACTGGCGCCGGGTCGCAGAAATCATCGGTACCTCATCGCAGGTGGTGCAGGGGGGAGGCGAGGATGGCGCGGGCCACGGCGGCGATCGCGCCGTTGAAGGTCGCGTCGACCCGGGCGCTCTCCGGCAGGCCGGCCACGCCGAGGATCAGCGCCCGCTGCCTGGCAGACAGCGGTTGGTGGACCAGACGCCGGGCGAGCGCGTCCAGGTACGCGCCCGCCGTGGCGGGCGGTCGGGCGACGAGCCGCTCCGGCGCGGTGTAGGTGAACATCGCGCGCCCACCGGTGACCGCGGTCAGCGCCTCGTTCCACTGACCGACCAGCGCGCCGGCGGTCGCCCACGGCACGAACACGTCCAGGGCCGGGCCGGTCATCGGCTCGTGCCCCAGGTCGGCGAGCTTGAGTCGCACCTCGCGCAGGCCGGTGCCGAACGCCGTGCGGCTGCCCGTGTCCGCCTCGAACGCGGCCGGCGTCCTCGCCTGCACGCCGAGCGTCCGGTACGTGGCGACCACGTACTCCCGTGGCCGGCGCACCTTCTGGCCCACCGAGCCCCAGAACTCCGACGAGCAGAACAGCGTCATGAGGACGGGCTGGATATGCCCCTTGGCCGCCAGGTACCGCTTCGCCAGCCGGTCCACGATGGATTGCGGCGGCACGTCCGAGACGAGGCGGGTGGCGAGGGCGACCGCGACGGCGCGCGCGGTCGACGGGTGCAGCGCCAGGTAGCGCAGGTACGCGTCGCCCGCCTCCTCGCCGCCCCCGGCCGTGTGGTTGGGGTGCGCGAACCCCATGACCTTGATCGGACCCACGTGGTGGTCCTCCGCCCGGTACGCGTACCGGTCGTCCACCACGGTCCGTCCGGTCTGGATCAGCGCGGCCTGCCGCACGTCGACCTCGGTGCAGCCACCGTCCACGCCGACCGAGAAGCGCTCCAGGTTCTCCCGGGCCAGGTTCTCGTTGACCGCCTCGGCCCGCGAGTACGCCTGGTCCAGGGCGCGTAGCAGGGCCGGGTGCCGGTTCGCGGCGACCAGCATGTCCGGGTAGTTGTCCAACGCGTACCGGCGGATCACGTCCCGGTCGAACGCGGCGCGCACCACGTCGGACCGTTCGAAGTCCCGCCCCACGGGCAGGACGTCGTTCCACAGGTCGACCATGACCTCGAACAGTTGCCGGTCCGACCAGATCTGCCGGGCGATCGTCGCCTCGGCCGCCTCCTCGTCGGCGCGGATGCCCCGGTCGGCGAGCTTCTGCCGGTCGCGGCGCAGGTCCGCCACGCCCATCCGCAGCGTGCCCAGCTCGGGCAGCTTCACCTCGGCCTCGGTCGGCGGGATGGTCTCCGGCGCCAGTTGCCGGGCCAGCCAGGCGTCGATGCCCATGGTCTGGATGTCCGCGAGAAGTTGCGGGGTCGCCCCGAACGTCGCCCGGCCGGCCAGGTGCCGCACGGGGTGCTTGGCCAGCACGGTGTTCGCCGTGACCTTGGTGGCCGCCGCGGCTGCCGCCGGGCTCGGGTACTCGCGCCCGTCGGCGGGGGTGTTCTTGGCGACCCCGGCGCCCGCGGTCGACCCCATGTAGCTCTCGTTCTCGGCCGCGTACGTGCGGACCAGGCTGGCCTGCTGCCCGGCCGGGCGGTCGGACTCGGCCCCGGTGCCGGTGTCCCGCGACTTCGGCGCGGCCAGCGCGTCGGTCGGGTCGGGAGCGCCGCCGACCATCCAGCCCGCCACCCGTCGCCCGGTCGGCGTGGTGCCGGCCGCGACCCCGCCGAGCAGGGCCGCTGCCGCGCCGCCGAGCGCCAGGACGGCGCGGCGGCGGCTCGGCCCGTCGCCCGGTTCGTCCTCGATGTCGGTGTGCAGGCTGGTGTGCGGGTCGATGACGCGCGTGGTGCCGGTCGCGTAGTCGTACCCGGCGTGGCCGCCGCGCCGCGGCGCCCGGTGCGCCGGGCGCCAGCCCCGCCCGGCCCGTGAACGGCGCGGCGCGCTGCGCTCGACCATCGATATCGATCCCCACCTCGACGGACCGGCGGTCCCGTCCCGGCCGGTGCCGGTACCGGAAAGTAGCCATCGCGGCGGCGGGATTCAATGCGGTCGGCCGGGCCGCAAAGGGGCGCTTAAATTTGATTGATCTCTATGGAAGCGCTCCCGCGTGATCTTGAATTGGGGCGATCCGGGCGGAAAGCGCGGCCCGGCGAAACCGCCCCGGCCCGGCGCTGCCCGTGCGAGCGGATCGGCGCCGCGAAAGACTTAAGGAACAATTAAGCCGAACGGGTGTAACGGCAGAGGGGCCTTCGTGCGCTTATAACGCCGGCTTCCGCAGGGCGCGCGTATCAGGCGGACGGCGGGCCCAGGTGGGGCGGCTCGGCGGGCGCCGGTGGCGGCGTGCCCGCGGCCGTCGCGCTCAGCACGTTGACGACCATGCCGTTCGGGTCGCGGACCAGGAAGCGCCGCACCCCGCTCTCGTCCTCCTGGATCGGCCAGATGATCTCCGCGCCGTCGGCCAGCACCGCCCGGTACACGGCGTCCACGTCGTCCACCTCGATGCTGACGTCCGGCTGGGCCTGCGCGTTCGCGTCCCGGCCGATCAGCGTGACCTGCGCCTCCGGGTTCTCCGGGGCCGTCAGGGTGACCACCCAGCCCCGGTCGACCACCTGGCGCAGGCCGAGCAGCGCGTAGAAGTCGCGGCTGGCCTCGATGGCGTCCGACTGGATATCCAGGATCACGCGCCGCACGCCCACCGCCGCCACCTCCAACGATCGAGCACCCCGTCCGCACAACACCGTCGCCAGGGGTACCCCATCGTGTCAACCCGCCATCCGGGTGGCCCTGATCCGGGGACCGCCCGCGGGCCGGGCGGGCGGTCCCCGGACGCCTCACGCGGCGGTGCAGGTGGGCGTGGGTGCGGTGTTGCTACCGGCCCATGAGCCGAGCAGGCCGAACGTGGTGCTGGTGCCGGCCGCGAGGCTGCCGTTGTAGGCGGCGTTGGTCACGGTCACGCTGGATCCGCTGGAGGTGAGCGTGGCGCCCCAGGACGAGCTGACCTGCTGCCCGTTGGCGTACGTCCACTTCACGGTCCAGCCGCTGATCGGCGCGCCGCCGGCGGTCACCTTCACGTCCGCCTGGAAGCCGCCTTCCCACTGGTTCACGATCGAGTACGCCACGGAGCAGGACGCGTTGCCACCCGGGGGCGGCGTCGGGCCGTGGGTCGGGGTCGTGGGCGGGGTGGTCGGCTGCTGCGTCGGCGGGGTGGTCGGCGGCCTCGTCGTCGGGTTGGTGGTCGGCGGGGTGGTCGGCGGCCTCGTGGTCGGGCTGGTGGGCGGCGTCGTGGGGGTGGTCGGCGGGGTCGTCGGCTCCGCTGGGCCGCCCGGGAAGATCACGTCGCTGCACCAGTAGTACGACTGGTCGGCGTGGCTGGCCTGCCAGATCGTGTAGACGATGTGCCGGCCGGTCCGCCCCGGCGCGCTGACCGGGATCGTGATCGAGACGCCGTTGAGGACCGGGTCGTTCGTGGTCTGCCCCTCGCCGGGGGCGTACTTCCTGGTCTTGGTGATCAGTTCGAGGTCGCTCCACCGGGGCTTCTGGGTGAGCGGGTTGAAGCCCTGCTTGGTCACGTAGATCATGAAGTAGTCGGCGCCGTGCCGGGCCTGGTCGTGCACGACCAGGTTGAAGCTGTTGTTGACGTTGGTCGCCTTCCAGGCGCCGGGGGTGTCCAGGGCGGCGTACCGGGTGCCCCCGGTCTGCCCGCCGCTGCACAACTGCCCGTCGGGGATCGCGCCCTGGTGGTTGCCGGCGACGCCCTCGCGGTACAGGCCGTTCCAGTTCCACATGGCGTTCGGGTCGGCCTGCCACGCCTGCCAGCACATCGGGTCCTGGGTGGCCATGGCGGGGTTCTGGAAGTCGTTGCCCCAGCGCTTCCAGCACCCGTAGTTGCGCGACATGGGGTCGATCGTCGAGCCGTGTGCGAAGGCGGCGGTGGACAGCGCGGTGGCCAGCAGCAACAGGATCGCGGCCACGACGGTCAGCGGCCGGTACACCGTCGGTCGCTGGACGTAGGTGAGCATGGAGCCTCCTGGTCAGGGGTGAACGTGCGCGGCGCGTTGCCCTCGCGGCCGCGCCGGTAGGGATGGGTGGCTCCGCGGCGCTCGGCGCCGCCGCGCGAGGCAACGCCGTGGGCAGAGATTCACACATGCAAATGTGAACTGTCAATAGTTTGGAACTCCAACTAACAGGTGGCGATCGGCGACGCCCTGATCACCGGGTTACGGTGGTGCGGTGCGGGTGACGTGGTGGGGGCACAGCACGGTCGGCATCGAGGAGTCCGGGGTCCGGCTGCTCACCGACCCGGTGCTCGGCATGCGCGTGGCCCACCTGCGCCGCCGCCGCGGCCCACGCCCCGCCGTGCCCGGCCCGGACGCCGTCCTCGTCTCCCACCTGCACGCCGACCACCTGCACCTGGGCTCGATCCGGCTGCTGCCGCCCACGACCCGGCTGATCGTCCCGGCCGGCGCCGCCGCCTTCATCGGCCGCCGCCTCGGCCCCGCGGCCGCCGCCCGCTGCGTCGAACTGCGGGCCGGCCAGGAGACCGACATCAACGGGGTACGGGTCACCGCCGTCCCCGCGGCGCACGACGGCTCCCGCGGCCCCTGGTCCCGGCACCGGGCACCCGCCCTCGGCTACCTCGTCCACGGCACCTCCACCACCTGGTTCGCCGGCGACACCGGCCTGTTCGACGGCATGGCCGGCCTCGGCCCCGTCGACCTGGCCCTGATCCCCGTCGGCGGCTGGGGCCCCACCCTCGGCGACGGCCACCTCGGCCCCCGCGAGGCCGCCGAGGCCGTCCGCCGCTGCGGCGCCACCTGGGCCGTGCCCGTGCACTACGGCACGCTCTGGCCGGTCGGCTGCGAACGGATGCGCCCCGACCTGTTCCACTCCCCGGGCACCGACTTCGCCCGGCACGCCGGCCAGATCGTCCCGCAGACCCAGGTGCGCGTGCTCGCACCCGGCGAGAGCCTCACCCTGGACGCCACCACCGGGCGCGCCCCGTGACCCTTCCCCTCGACGCGCTCGCCTCGCTGCTCGGAGTGGTCGCCTTCGGCGCGGTCCTGCCCATCGTCCCCACCGGCGCCGCCGTCAGCGCCGCCTGCGTCCTCGCGTACCACGAGGAGGGGCGCATCATCACGCTGCTGGTGATCCTCACCGGCGCGGCCGGCGCCTACCTCGGCGACCTGGTCACGTTCGCGCTCGCCCGCTGGGGCGGCGTCCGCCTCGCCCACACCCTGCGCTGGCTGCGCGACCCGGAGCGCGTCAAGCCCGCCGCCGAGCGGCTGCGCGACCACGACGTGAGCGTGCTGCTCGTCTCCCGCCTACTCCCGGGCGGCCGCATCCCGGTCCTGCTGGCCGCGGCCATCGCCGGTGTGCACTCCCGCCGGTTCGTCATCGCCAACATCCCCGCATGCCTGCTCTGGTCCGCCACCTACGCCGCGATCGGGCTGCTCGGCGGCGCCATCTTCCCCAAGCCGTGGGAGGGCATCGTGGCGGCGCTCGTGCTCATCGTGGCCGTCAGCCAACTCGTCTCCTGGATCAACCGCCGCCGGGCCGACCGCGAGCCCTCCTCCGCCGAAGCCAGCTGACACCCGCCGTAGCCGCGAGCGCCTCCCGAGCGCGACGCCCGTGGGAGGATAGACCGCCGATCCGTACGATCCCGCCGGGCCGGCATGGCGGGACTCTCGGCTTCAGCGTTCACACTCTTCCACGCGTGTCAGATCGTGGCAGGAATGGCCTGGTCGTCCAGGTAGTCGTCCAGTTCCATGAAGCGCAGAAGCGCCTGACACATGCCTTCCATGCCCGAGCCGTCGGTAGCCCGGGCCGCGTACTAAACGCTGTCGGCCGCCGTCCCGGCGCCGGTGAGTTGGGCAACGGTCTGCCCAGTCGCCCACGCGATCGCCACGACCTCCGGGAGCTTCGCTCGCCGCTCGCCGCCGATGATCCGCGACAGGGTGGACTGGGAGATCCCGGTCGCGTCCGCAAGGGCACGCTGGCCGAGGCCCGCCGCCAGGTTGGCGCGCTCGATCAGTGTCCCAACATCCGCCGTCGCCATGGTCGCCCCCATCGGTCCGAATCATGATCAGCTTGTACCCGCCGCCGGCCCGTCCCTCGTTCTTTGCTGGCGTCCGCCGCGCGGCGGCGTCATAGGCTTCTTCGCGCAGGTTCTGTGCGCCACAGCGTAGATGACAGGACGGAGGGCCCTGTCTCGATAGGAGGTGTTCGGTGTTGATCCGGTTCCGGCTAGCAAACCACCGGTCTATCCGTGACGAGCATGAGCTGTCGCTGATCACGACCGAATTCGACGAGGGGGCGGGACGAGAGAGACGAGGGGGCGGGACGAGAGATCGGTCTCCGGTACCGAGGTCGTGATATTTCGGTACAACCCGTCCTGGGCTTGTTCGGAGCCAACGCCTCGGGGAAATCTAACCTGCTCAGCGGGTTCCGACTCATGCGTGACGCGGTACAAGATTCTTTCGCCGATTGGGCCAAGACGCCGGGGGTGGTTCCCCGGCAGTCTTTCAAGCTTGACGACACCTCCGGTGAGGAGACGAGTCTGTTTGAGGCGGATCTTGTCTTGGGTCGTGACCGTGTCCGTTACACCTAGATACAGACCCTGAGACCGGTGAGATTCGGCTGTGGCACCGTACGCCGAACGGCGGCGGGGTATCGCTGGACTTCCAAACGGAAGAATCCTTGGGAACTCACGCGTGGTTTGTATTCTTAGGCCCGATGCTCGTTGGTCCTCGCGTTTGACGGCCCGGAACTCACCCGCCTCCTACCGGCCTCCGCCAGCAGGAGCGCGGCCCAGCTCGTTACTGCGCGGCACGAGTTACTCGCCACACTCGCCTGCGACTCGTCACTGTCGCGGCTGCTCGACCGGTTCGATTCGGACCGCCGCGCGTGGCTGGTGGTGACCGACCCGCTCGACCCACCGGTACTGGGCAGCCGCCGGCACCTCGGCGGCAAGCATCCGAGCTGGGCGATGTTCGAGCACAAGAGCACGGTTGACGCCCTGTGGGACGCGATTGGTCTGGCCCGGGCCGAGTCGATCGTCTTCGACCAACCAGGCCGGTTGCTCAGCGGTGGTCAGTTCGCCGGCGTCGGCGGCGTGGCATCCAGCCAGCGTCGGGGTGCGGCACCATCGGCCGGGGGTGGAGACGTCCGGCGCTGGACGGGCGGCCGTCAGCCTCACGCGGGCCACGAGCGGCTGCGGGTACGCCTGCTGCCAGCGCTGCGGGGGACGCCGTGCCGCCTGCACGGGCTGGTCCTTCCGGAAGCCACCGTGGCTTTTCCGCCGCTGGAACTGCTGGTGCCGCACCGGCCCGACGACGGTGTGTACCTGTGTGCGGGGGCCTGGCCGCTTCCCGATCCGGCCGGGTTGATCGCGCAGACCAGGTGGTTGGGTGATCGGCTACGGGACCGTCTCGCCTACCGGGGAGGCTTCTCCGTCGACGGCATCCTCACCCGGAACGGCTTCCGCCCGACCGACCTGAACACCCGAATCACCTCCGTATTCGAGGCGCTCCCGCCAATGGTGCGCGTCGCCGCCCATACGGCCGCGATCGTCGCTCGGGCCAACCTACCCGGCGTCGACGGCTGTGCGTCGGAACGGTGGTTCGGCCAGGTCTTCGACGAACCGGAGGAACTCGTGCTACGCCTGCCCGCGCCCCAGTCCGCGAACGCGGCGGAGCTGGGAGTGCGCTGGAACGGCAGTGTGCTGGAACCAGCAGCGCGGGGTGGCCACCACGGGGTCATCGAGCTCAACCAGGGTGCCCGCGGCATGGTGGCCTCGATCCGTCTCCACCGGACCCACCTTCCAGCGGACGTGGTACTTCAGCGGGTGGCGGTGGCCGCGCTCGCGGCGGCCGACCGACTGCTCGGCACTGGCTTCGGCCGCCTGGAACCGCCCCGTGCCGCACGCGGCGCCGTCCCCGCCCGGCGGAGCGGCGCCGCGTGACGGGAGCCGCTATCCGAGCCGGGCGATCGCGGCTCGGATACGCGCCAGCGTCCGTTCCCGGCCGAGGACCTCCAGCGACTCGAACAGCGGCAGGCCGACGGTACGGCCGGTGACCGCAACCCGTACCGGTGCCTGCGCCTTGCCCAGCTTCAGCCCCCGCGCCGTGCCGATCTCCTCGACGGCGCGCTTCAGCGACTCG
>NZ_BBQH01000079.1 GCF_018397995.1 Rhizomonospora bruguierae | reverse complement strand
GCGTCACCGCGGCCGCCGGCCGCCCCGGTGCCGTCGGCGCCGCCCGGGTCAGCGAGGCCGTCCGCGCCGCCAGGGCCGCCCCCGGCGGTGCCCGGGGCGCCCGCCGCGCCCGGCTGAACCTCAAGCGCATCGACCCGTGGTCCGTGATGAAGTTCTCGTTCGCGGTCTCGCTGGTGCTGTTCATCGTCGTGATCGTCGCCACGGCCGTGCTCTACCTGGCCCTGGACGCGATGGGCGTGTTCAGCAGCCTCAACGGGATGCTCTCGGACGCGCTCGGCGCCACCGGCGGCGGAGGCACCAGCTTCCGGATCACCGCCAAGGGCGTCATCGGCACGTCCGCCCTGATCGGCGCCGTCAACGTGGTGCTGTTCACCGCGCTGGCCACGCTCGGCGCGTTCATCTACAACGTCTGCGCCGACCTGGTCGGCGGCGTGGAACTCACGCTCGCGGAACGGGACTGACCGCTCCACCCGCGAACGTCCGCCGGCGCGCCGCCCGAACCGAGTTGGGCGGCGCGCCGCCCATGAGGTAACCTTTGGCGTCGCGCCTGGAAGAACTTCCGCGGGCGTCGGGGGGCTATAGCTCAGTCGGTTAGAGCGCAGAGCTGATAACTCTGAGGTCGATGGTTCGATTCCATCTAGCCCCACGCGTCATCTTTGGCCGGCACCACACCCGAGGGGACCCAGCCCATGCTGAAGAAGGCACTGATCGTGGTCGGCGTCATCGGCGTCGTTGCCCTCGTCGCGCGCAAGGTCAAGTCCTCGAACGACGACCGGGCCCTGTGGCACGAGGCCACCACCGCGCCCGACCTGCGCTGACCCGAGCGGGACGAGAGATCCCGCCCCCGGGGCCGTAGCTCAACTGGCAGAGCACTGCCTTTGCAAGGCAGGGGTTAGGGGTTCAAGTCCCCTCGGCTCCACCATCCCGTGCCCCTGACCAGCGGCGGAGCCGCTGCCATGATCGTCCGGCACAACGTAGGCACAAACCGGCATTGATTTCACTGCCCGACGGTTGGCTTGCGACTGGCTGCCGCGTGCAGCGCGCCGCCCACGACGCCTCGCCGGCGAGCCCGCTTCGGCCACCAGTGCACGTACGTCTCATGAGTGATCCGCAGTGTCTTGTGCCGCAACAGGCGCTGGACCTCCTGCGGCTCGGCGTGGTTCTCGGCCTGATCGACCTTGGCCTCGACGGCGGCGCCGGATCGCGCTCTCACACCGCGTCAGCGTCGGCTTCGCGTTCAAAAGGCGCTCGCGAGGCTGGCCAGCGCGTCCGGGTAGCGGACCCTCCACCGCTTGTCCCGGCCGTGGCGCTTCGACGGGCATTCGCTCCTTGTTCGGGCCGCGCCGGGTGAGTACCAGGTCATCAACCGGCATCAGGCTGCCTCCGTCCGCAGCCATGCGCGAACGTCGGCCGGGTCGTACCTGAGGTGCACCTCGTCCCGCCCCTTAGAACCATCCCTGTCACCCAACTTGTAGGTACGTCTGCCAAGTAGAGGCAACCATACGGCGGTCTTGGCAGACGTGGTACTACGAGTACATCCGCGGAAATCCGTTATGTCCTGAGTGGCGGGTAGTGCGGACGCGGCCGAGGGGGTCAGAGGGAGGACCGAGAGCGTGGACTCGGCGCACGCGCGTCCGGCCGGCTTGGACGACGTGGCTGCGCTGGGAAGCTGAGCAAGGTGTTGGAAAGAGTCCACCGAGTACGCGGGCACCTGTACGCCGTGCACCAGCTCGTCGGGGGCCGGCAAGATGCTCGATCGAGTCATCGAGCGACTACGCCCACCGGGGTCGCGGCGAGATTGCCGACCGCGTGGAGCGTGAGGTTCTGGGCCGCGGAGTGTTGCCGGGCCGGTGGACGTTCCAGATTGGAGGATTTCGACGATGGCTATTACGCGAATTTCGTCGAGATCGCACGGTATGCGCGTGAGCAGTTAGCGGTCGGTCGCCGTCACATCCACGAAGTGGAGGGGAAGCAGGCTCGCCGCATGCCCGGATTGCCGGGCCACGAGGCTACTGCCGAGCAGAGGTAGTCGACAGGTCGGGCAGCAGCGCTGCCAAGGCCCTGGCGCGGGTCTCAATGATTTTCATGCGGGCGGCGTGCTCGTTTGGTTCGATGTGGGCCGCCTGGCCGGTCGCCTGTCCGGGCCATTTGCGGTACAGCAGGCCCGGCTCAGGGTTGAAGTAGCCCGTCGTGACCACGTTTGCCGCGATGAGTAGACCGGTGTCTTCCGATGCGGGTAGGGCCATCCACCCGCCGAGCGCGAAGACCAGATCCGTTCGCAGGCACAGCGTGGCGGGGTGCACCGAGGCGCGGAAGTTGTTGCGGCGCCAGAATTCCAGAACGGAGCCGCGTTCGATGATTCCGCCGGGCGGGTCCATGTCGAAGCCGACGGTGGAGCCGTCTTCCAAGAGGTCCAGGACGCGGGCGGTGGTCCAACTCACCGTCGGCATGGCTTCAAGCGTTGCGATGTCCCGTGCGAGGGCGCCGGGGGTAAGTAGGTCGTCCGCGTCCAGGACCTTAATCAACTCGCCGTCGACGCGGGAGAGGGCGAGGGTTCGAGCTACTCCCGGCCCGCCGGACCGAGCAGTACCTAGACTGATTCGCGGATCGTCCGGAAGAACCCCGTGCAGGACGCCCGCCTGGCCGTCCTCCTGGACCAGCCACTGCCAGTCCCACCCGCGCGGCATGTCCTGCCGGGTGAGCGACTCGTAAGCATCGGGAAGGAACTTGATGCTGGGCGAGTGCACGGGGGTGATCACCGAGACGATTCGCGTCAAGTCTTCCACCGTTTGAGTTTGTTCGTGTAGACCAGTTCGGTCCGATCGCCGGGGAAGACCACGTCGGCTACCTCGACCACACGCCCATCGTTATCGATCGAAGTCTTGCGGACCGTCAGAACCGACACACCGGAGTCGATTTCCAGCAGTTCAGCTTCGTCCGGGGACGGCGGGCGGGCGCGGATCTCATCCACGATCCGGTCCACTTCCACGCCGACGGTGGACAACTGGTGCTGCGTGCCGCCCGGCCAGGGCTCTTTCGAGGCGTCGAGCAGATCGGGATTCGACGAGATGACATCGAGGGGCAGGTACGAGTGCGAGAACGACAGAGGGGCGCTCTCGTGACGCGAACTGGTCCAGTACGTGCGCCGGAGAAGTTTGGTGCCTACCTCGACGCCGAAAGCCTCGGCCAGGCCCTCGTCAGCGCCCTGTTCGGCGTACTCGGCGTGGAACTTGAGGTCATCGACCGACAAGCCGGTGTCGTGCTCAGCCCCACCCTCACGCCGCCGGTCTTCCTCGCTTAGCAGCGCGCGGTCTTTCTCCCACTGGTACCGCTCGGTGTTGCGCCGGCGAACGCGTTGACGCGGCGCGCGCACGTACGTTCCGCGGCCCTGCTCGGCGCGGACGAGGCCCCAGTCACGGAGCATCCTGATCGCGTTGCGGACGCTCGTCCGGGACAGGTCCCAGTGATCGGCCAGCTCTGTCTCGCTCGGCAGCGCCGTGCCGGCCGCCAGTTGCCCGGACAGGATCTGCCGCCGAAGTTCCTCCGCGAGCTGGAGGTACTTCGGGCGCCAGTCCCGGGTCGACATGGGGGTCACGCTACCTTGTACTCGTCCATACGTCTGCCAGGTGGTTGGCTGACCCGGGCGCTCGGCTCGGGGCTCCCGGGAACCGCTCTCACATCGGGCGTAGTCATCTCGGCGCATGACGATCACTCGCTTTCTCGGTCACAAGTGAGCCCACGACTGTTGGGCGAGTGCTTGCTGCGGCTACAGACGGTCAGTTCAACGCCGTATCAACGCCGGGGTCTGTCTGAGGAGCCATCAATGCCCGGCGTGCCAGTGCCATCTGAAGCTCACAGCGAACCGCGGGGAAGTCGCGAACGGCGCGCGCAGGCGGGACATAGATCGCGATCCAGCCAGCCATCGTCAGCGCGGCTACCTTGTGCGGCTGCTGCTCAATCGCGACGCGATGACCAGGCCAGGCAATGTCCGTCAGCACGACAAGGCCGTTGGAGAACCTGACCGGGTGTTGCAGTACCGGGGGCGGGGCACCACCGAGGACCAGGTTGGTGCGTAGCTGAGAGCCGAGCGGGTCACCGGCGGCAGGATCGGCAATGGCGAAGGCCGTTTGGGCCTTCCTGCTTCCCCGCCGACCCTGGTTCGCCCTGAGTGCGTCGTTCAGGTCGGCACGGGTCAGCACGTCTCGATGAAGCATCGCGTCCAGGATCGGCACCGCTCGTTGCGGCGGCAGCCACACCGCCACATCCCACGCCGTCCGTGTAGCAGTGGTACGCGGCGGGGTGGCGATGCTGTTGATCTCCCGGTCGCTCAGGTCATTGACGTGTATGCGAAGCCCTCGCTGGGCGCTGACCCGCCAGCCGACGGGTGCGGTGACGTGGACCTCGTCGGAGAAGCTCGCGGCGAACTCGATGCCGTGCAGCCAGGCAGCGGAGGGACCAGCGATGACAACGCCTTCCGGTACACGCAGCATCGCCCCACGGCACACCAGGCCGTGATCCTGCTTCAACCGCGCGTCGGCGTACACGTCCTGACGCAGCCGGATCCACGCCCGGCTCCGAAGCTGATGCTCCGTCAACAGACCGCGCCGAATCGCCTCGGCACCCCGGAAGACCTTTTCTTGCAGCTCAAGCGGGCGATACGGCTCGGGAGGCACCGGACTCACCAACCCTTCGCCAGATGACGACCAGCCCGCCGGCCGGTAGCGCGGGACGGAGCGGCGCCCCCATAGCTTCGGAACATCTGGCCGGCGGTCAGCAGCGGCGCGCTCTGCACGACCGGCAGCGGCCGAGTGATGCTGTTGATCGCGGACGGACGCCGAGTCGCGAGCTTCGGTCCCTCGATCGGCGGGCGGCTCTGGAAGCGGCGAGCCGAGAACAGCCGCCATAGCCAGTCCGTCCATCGATGCCGTTGGTGCCGTGCCATATCGACCTCCCAGTCGCTCCGTACGGGTGCGGTCCAGACCACGGCCGATCCGCCGACGTTCACGAGTTCGGCAGGAAGAGCCGCGGCCCCATCGAAGCGAAACGTACCTACAAGTAGATGGGTTGTCCAGACGTCTCTATGAGTTGTCCATATGGCACTTGTATCGACAAGAGACAGGTACGGTGTCGACGTGTCCCCCGCGCCCGGACAACCCCGGTACCGCGCCATCGCGGCCGAGCTTCGTGCCCGCATCGAGGACGGCAGACTGGCCCCCGGAGCGCCGCTGCCGACCGAGAACGCTCTGATGGGAGAGTTCGGAGTCAGCCGGGGAACGGTCCGCGAGGCGATCGCCGTGCTTCGAAGCGACGGCCTGGTGGTCACAACCCACGGCCGAGGAACGCACGTCAGGGCGGTCGGGCCGACTGCGCCCGGTGACGGGATCTATCGGCAGCGCAGAGACGGCATTGCCGGCGAGGCGGAAGGGTCGCGGCGAGCGGAGAAGCTGCTCGGCACGGCTCAAGTCGCGGTCGAGCATGCCGAAGTGCCTGCCACCGAGACGCTGGCCGAGCTCCTGGGCGTCGAGCCGGGAACCCCGGTGTTGCGCAGGCGGGTCCGGCTCGAATCCGCCGGAGCAGCAAGACGGTTATCGGACTCGTACTACCGGGCCGATGTGGCAGATGCCGGTCTGACAGACCCCGCCTACGAGCCTCTCGCTCGTCTTGAGGCAGCCGGCGAGACCATCACGAGAGTGCGGGAAGTTGTGAGGTCACGGATGCCGACACTGGACGAGAGTGACGCCCTGGCGCTCGGTCCAGACGTGCCGGTCCTCGTGGTCACTCGGCAATCCTTCAACCAGGAACGCGTTATTGAGGTTGTCAACGACCTGGTCTTGCCGGCCGATCGAAACGAGCTTGAGTACGACCTGCGCGTCCTACGGTAGTTGGCGCATGGCCGGGCAGCTCTGCCGCGCCAACCAGCTCGAGTTGCAAGTACAACTGCTTCTATGCGAGGGCTCTATACCTCTTCAAGGCGGCCCGAAACGGGCCGCACACGCCGCCGATTGGCCACCAGCCCGCGCGGCGTAGGGGAGCGCACGCCGGTCGCGGGGTTGCGGTTACTGCGCCTCCGGCGGGGCCTCCTGCTCCAGGATGGCTGGGACTTCGCCAGCGGGTCGCGGTCCGTGGGTGCGGTAGGGCATCCCGCGTCGACCCGGGCGAGCCGAGCAGACCACCGTTCGAACCGCCAGCGTCCGTACGAGCCGTCAAGGTCCGGTTGACGTGGCGGGCCAGGCGGCGGCCCGCTCCCAGGAGGGCGGGTCGATGGCAGAGGGATGGCAGGACGGCATTACGATCGTATGCGTGAAGATCGTGTATCGAATCACCTACCCAAATGGGAAGATTTATATCGGCAAAGACCTTACCGGCACATTGACATACTTCGGCACTCCTAATAGTCGCCTCGTGGAGCGGGATTTCAATTACGAAGAGCGAAGAGACTTCACGATTCGTAAGGAGGTGCTCTGGGAGTCCGAAGAAGCGTCGAATTCTGAGGTGGCAAGGATGGAGGTTGAGATGATCCATCGGCATCGTTCAAATGATCCCGCTATTGGGTACAACCGGTGGCCGAAGTGCAGGCATAGTTCCGCACCCGAGCCGGGCGCGGGAAGCCCTGCGGCTTGACAGCAACGACGACAGTAACCGGCGCGGACAGTGACGGCCAGGCCGAACGGCCCAGGGACGACCTGCCGCACGTCAGCGACAGGAGCGGACGAGGACAGACGCGGCGCGCAAAGCTTGTAAGCGAGATATCGGCACTTCCGAAGGGCTGTGGTACCTGCTTTGCCGAATTGATCTCTTTTGGATCAAGGCGGCCCGCAAGCGGGCCGCGCCGGCCGGCAACGGCCTGCTGGCGACCTCCGGCCGGCATCGGCCGCGCCGGCCGGCCACGCTTGGGGACGACACGATCAGAAGACCTCGGGGCTCCGCCCCGAACCCCGGCCCTCCTCAGAGATGCTGCCGCGGATCACCTGGCCGGGCACCACAAGGGCTACCAGCCTCCCCGGACGGGGCCAAGGTCGTTCATCCGGTAGGGCGCTCCACCTTCTCTCCGTCCGGGGAGGCTGGACGGTCTACGACTGCCCGACGAGGAGATCCGCCACCTCAGGTAACTTCCCCCTGCCACCACCGGCATGGGAGGTCGCGTGACTGCGGCAGAGGATTCTGTGTTCGACTTCCGCCTGCGGGAGCTATCGGCCGCACTGGAGGAGATCGCGGATCTCCTACCAGCCCTGCGGGTTCGTGCCGTAGGAATGGATCGCCATGCGGGCGGTGAGGTTGCCCGTCGTGGTCGCGTACTGCTCGGTCGCATGGGCCGCCGGAGTCACGGGCATTGCCGGATCGTAGGGCAACTCCGCCGCCACCGCTGGCCCGCCGCCAGGGTCCGGTCCGGGCGACGTACTCCGTGGATGAGCATGTGCCTGCTCGGGCGTTGGAGCGCGAGGTCAGTCCACCGCGAACGAGTACGCCGTGGCGTCCGGTTCGCTGAACCGCAGCAGCGCGTCGGCCTCCTCGGCCAGGGCGTCCGCTGCGCCGGGCGGCAGCGGCTCGTAGGGACTGAGGCGCAGGGTGGCGATGCCGCGCTTCCGGTCCACCCGCCAGGTGCCGTGCACGAACCCGTCCCACAGGTAGGTTGCCCGTACCCGCAGGTTCTTCGTTACCACGAGCGGGCGGTGCGCGTCCGGGACGACGCGGGCGCGGTCGGCGTGGGCGAGAACCAGGTTGTCGAACTCGGGCAAAAACCGCGGGGGCGCGGGCGTGTCCTCGTCCGGCAGCGGCGCGTCCGGCAGGTCGAACAGTTCCCGGCCCCGGTCGTCGCGCAGGACCCGCAGGTCGTCGCGCATGCTGGCGAGCACCTGCCGCAGGCCGCGCAGGCCCGACCACTCCTGCGCGTCCGCCGCGGTGGCCGGCCCGAACGCGGCCAGGTACCGGCGGACCAGCGCGGCCGGTTCGGGGTCGGGTGCCGGTTCGGCGCCGAGCCACTCGTCCGCCAACGCGAACCGGGCGACGGACGGGAACGCCCAGCGGTCCTGCGTCGGGACCATGACCAGCGGCAGGTGGGTCCGCACGGCGTAGCCGAGGGCGCGCTCGTCCACCTCCGGGAATGCGGCGACGAGCAGTGGCCGTAGCTCGTTGAACGTGCGAGGCTGGCCGGCGAGCAGGTCGCGGGCGACCGGGAGGACCCGGTCCATCTCCAGGGTGGCGGCGCGGGAGCCGAGCACCCGCACCGCCGACTCGAGCACCGGTCGCAGGGTGGAGCGCAGCGCGAGGTACTGCTCGGCGGTGGTTATGTGCAGGGTGCCGCGCAGGTAGGTGACCCGGACCAGGGCACGCTCGTGCAGCGCCCGGTGCAGGTCGGCCTCGGCGAACCGGGCCGACCTCGTCCACAGGCCGAGGAACGGCGGTCGCGCCTCCTGCGCCTGAAGGCCCCCGAGCGCGTCCACGGCGAGGACGATTCCGGCCGGGGAGCGTTCCAGCAGGGATTGGCGGGCCAGCGTGGCACGGTTCAGCCGGCGGAGGCTCAGGGTCGGCATTCGTATCAGCGTAGTGATCGGCGCCACGCGGGTGGCCCGTCATATCCGGTCCGGTCGTGCCGTCCAGGCAGCGGCGAAAGGAGAGGCCATGCGGGTCCTCGTGACGGGCGGTACCGGGACGCTGGGCAGGGCGCTGGTGCCGCTGCTGGTCGAAGCGGGCCACGACACCACGGTGATGAGTCGCCGGCCGGGCCCCGGCGACGCGGTCGCCGACCTGGTGACCGGTGACGGGTTGGCCGCCGCCGTGGCGGGCGCCGACACGGTCGTCCACCTGGCTTCGTCCCCGTACCGGAGGACGATGGCGGAGGTGGAGATCGGGGGCACCGGACGCCTGCTGGCGGCGGCCGCCGGCGCCGGCGTGGGGCACCTGATCTACGTCTCGATCGTCGCGGTTGCCTGACCACCGCCGCCCGCCCGACCGGGCGGCTGACCTGGCGGGAGTACCTGGCACCATCGGGGACGTGATGGGAACCCTCAAGACCGAGCCGGCGACCGCCCGGCCGGACCTGCTCGCCGCGCCGGTCGCGGCCGCCCTGGAAGCCTGGTCCGAGGCCGCCGACGTGCTGGTCGCCCCGATCGACCCCGAGCTTGCCGATACGGCCGCGTTCTGCGCGGAGTACGAGGTGGGTCTGGGCGAGTCGGCGAACTGTGTGGTGGTGGCGGGCAAGCGCGAGGGCGAGGTGCGGTACGCGGCGTGCGTGGTGCTGGCCACCACGCGCGCGGACGTGAACGGCGTGGCCCGCCGGCAGTTGGACGTGCGCAAGGCGAGCTTCGCGCCGATGGCGGACGCGGTGGCGCTGACCGGCATGGAGTACGGCGGGATCACGCCGATCGGGCTGCCGGCGCGGTGGGCAATCCTGGTCGATGCGCGGGTGGTCGCGGTGCCGGCCGTCATCATCGGTTCCGGGGTGCGCCACAGCAAGATCGAACTGCCCGGCGCGGCGCTCGCCAGGCTGCCGAACGCGCTGGTCATCGAGGATCTGGCCCGCTGATCCCGACCGGCGCCGACCGGGTGGTAGGCGTCACTAGGTATACCTAGGCCGGCGTAGGACCCGCGGCCGCGGTACTAGGTAGGGGCGGACCCGGAAGATACGCAGTCGCTCCCGATGGAACCGAGCCTCAGCCAAACCAGGATTGAGGCATCGGAGAACGGCAAGCCATCGAGGAGACCGAGATGTTCAGCCACCCGGAACTGACCATGGCCCTGGCCCGCGAGCACCGGCGCGAGATGATCGCCGGGGCCGACCGCTGGCGCCTGCTGCACGCGGCCCGGCAGCACCGCGCGGACCTGCGCCGCGGCGGACCGTCCACAGGTGCCGGTGCCCGGGGGCGGCCGGCGGCGTGCGGGCCCTGCGTGGCAGCGGCCCACTGATCGGGGGCGAGTAGTGAAGGACCGCGGCGCCAGGGTCGCGGTCCTTCCTCGTCGTTCCGCCACTGTCAGATGTGACCGGACACGGGTAGGGCGCTGGAAGGTGAGCGAGCACAGTCGATGTTGTTGCACGTGAAACAACAAGATCGACTCAGTTGGCGGCCCCGCCCTCGCGCCGCCCGACCTCGGCGAGCACCTCCAGCAGCGTCGCCGGGTCCTGGGCGCCGCTGACCGCGTACCGGCCGGCGAACACGAAGGTGGGGACGCTGGTGACGCCCAGGCGCCGGGCCTCGGCGAGTTCCGCCTCGACCTCGCCCGTGCCGTTGGTCGAGTCCAGGAACTCGCGCACCTCGACCGGGTCCAGGCCCGCTTCGGCGGCCACCTCGACCAGCACGTCCCGCGCGCCGATGTCCCGGCCGTCGGTGAAGTGGGCCTGGTGTAGCGCCTCCATCACCTCGGGCTGCCGGCCGTGCTCGGCGGCGAACCAGCTCAGCCGGTGCGCCTCGAACGTGTTCGCGGACAGGGCGCGGTCGAAGTTCAGGGTCAGTCCGTCGGCGGCGGCCACCCCGCGGGTGTGCTCGGTGATCTGGCGTGCCCGCTCGGGTCCGCCGAACTTGTCGGCGAGGTCGTCCAGCGTGCGCCGCGGCTGCGGCACCGGGCCGGGGTCGAGCTGGTACGGCCGGTACCGGACGCTCACCTCGCCGTCGTACTTCGCCAGGGCCACCTCCAGGCGGCGCTTGCCGATGTAGCACCACGGGCAGACCACGTCCGAATAGATCTCGATCTCCACGTCGGGACCAACCCTCCGCTCAGCTCGCCTGTTCCCGGACCTGCCGCTTGAGCCGGGCCAGGATCGCCCCGGCGCCGCGCACCCGCAGCGGGCTGATCGCCTCGGCCAGCCCCATCCGGTGGTACAGGTCATCGGGTACGGCGAGGACCTGCTCGGCGGTGGCGCCGGCCAGCCCCTCGCTCAGAATGCCGGCGAACGCGCGGGTCGTGGGCGCCTCCGGCGGGCAGTCGAAGTACGTGGTGACCGTGCGGTCCGGCGCCACCTCGGTGTGCAGGAAGAACGGTGTCTGGCACTCCACGACCTGCTCCATGCCGGCGCCGCCGGCCATCTCCGCCGGCAGCGCCGGCACCGCGTCCGAGTACTCCAGCAGCATCTCCAGGACCACGTCGCGCGGTGCACCGGCGAACTCGTCCACGATCCTGGCGAGCGCGGGCGGCATCTCGGTCACGCCACCGAGGCTACCCAGCCAGCCGCTCCACGACCTCCTCCACCCGCACGTCCACGCGCTCACCGGTGGCCCGCTCGCGCAGTTCCACGTACCCCTCGGCGAAGCGGCGCCCGACCACCACGGCGCGCGGGACGCCGATCAGCTCGGCGTCGGTGAACTTCACGCCCGCGGACACCCCGGGACGGTCGTCGAGCAGCACCCGCAGCCCGCGGGCCGCCAGCCGCTCGGCCAGCCCCGCGGCGGCGGTGACCTGCTCCCCCTTGCCGGCCGGGACCACATGCACATCGCACGGCGCCACCTCGGCGGGCCAGGCCAGGCCGCGCTCGTCG
The DNA here is from genome assembly GCF_018397995.1 of Rhizomonospora bruguierae. Taxonomy (GTDB): domain Bacteria; phylum Actinomycetota; class Actinomycetes; order Mycobacteriales; family Micromonosporaceae; genus Rhizomonospora; species Rhizomonospora bruguierae. The sequence goes on along the minus strand of NZ_BBQH01000079.1, from coordinate 61,699 downwards.
TGGTGCTGCTCGGCCACCGCGGCGACCGCCCGGGACACGCCGATGCCGTAGCAGCCCATCAGGACGCGGATGGCCTGCCCCTCCGGTCCGAGCGCGGACAGGTCGAACACGTCGGTGTACCGGCTGCCGAGCTGGAAGATGTGGCCGATCTCGATGCCCCGGCGGATGGTCAGCTCGCCGGTGCCGCAGGCCGGGCAGGGGTCGCCGGCCCGCACCTCGGCGGCCTCGATCGTGCCGTCCGGCACGAAGTCCCGGCCGCAGACCACGTTCACCGCGTGCCGGCCCGGCTCGTTCGCGCCGGTCAGCCAGGCGGTACCGGGAACCACCCGGGGGTCGACCAGGTAGCGGATGTCCAGCTTGGCCAGGATCTGCGGGCCGATGTACCCGCGTACCAGGTCGGGGCGGGCCACGAAGTCGTCGAACATCGCCACGGCGGCCGGGGCGAGCGCCGCCTCGACCCGCTTGAGGTCCACCTCCCGGTCGCCGGGGACCCCGACGACCAGCAGTTCCGGCGTCTCCGCCCCGGGCCGGGCGACGGTCAGCACCACGTTCTTGAGGGTGTCCGCGGCGGTCCAGTCGGCCCGGCCGCCCAGGCCCCGCTCGTTCGCCAGCGCGACCAGCGTCCCGATCGTCGGCGTCTCCGGCGTGTCGTGCGCCTCGGCGGGCGGGCGCGCGGCGGGGTCGCCCGCCGGCGGGGCGGGCGTCACCACGGCCTCGGTGTTGGCGGCGTAGTCGCAGCCCGAGCAGCCGACGAAGGTGTCCTCGCCGGCCGCCGCCTCGGCCAGGAACTCCTCCGACGCGGAGTCGCCCATCGCGCCGGACGTCGCGGCCACCGCCGTGTACCGCAGCCCCAGCCGGTCGAAGATCCGCCGGTACGCGCCGCGGTGCCGGTCGTAGGCGGCCCGGAGCCCGGCCGCGTCCAGGTCGAACGAGTACGCATCCTTCATCAGGAACTCGCGGCCGCGCAGCAGGCCGGCGCGCGGGCGGGCCTCGTCCCGGAACTTGGTCTGGATCTGGAACAGCGCGACCGGGAAGTCCCGGTACGAGCCGAACAGGTCCTTGACCAGCAGCGTGAACATCTCCTCGTGGGTGGGTGCGAGCAGGTACTCGGCGCCGCGCCGGTCCCGGAGCCGGAAGATGTCCGCCCCGTACTCCGTCCACCGGCCGCTGGCCTCGTACGGCTCGCGGGGCAGCAGCGCCGGGAAGCGCACCTCCTGGTCCCCGATGGCGGCCAGCTCCGCGCGGACGATCTCCGCCACCCGGTCCAGGACCAGCGTGCCGAGCGGCAGCCACGTGTACCCGCCCGGCGCGGCGCGGCGGATGTACCCGGCCCGGACCAGCAGCCGGTGGCTCGGCACCTCCGCGTCCGCCGGGTCCTCGCGCAGGGTCCGCAGGAGCAGCGTGGACATCCGCAACAGCATGGGCGAAGCGTACGAAACGCCGGTCGCCGTGGCAGCCCGGTTTCGCCGCGTGTCCGAGGGGTGCCAGGATGCCTTCAGGATGCAGGCACATGGGGAGTTCGCGGTGCGGTGGCGCAGCTACGTGGCGATCGGTGACAGCTTCACCGAGGGGATGGTCGACGAGTACCAGGACGGCACCTACCGGGGCTGGGCGGACCTGGTCGCCCGGCGGCTGGCCGCCGAGGCGCCCCCCGCCACCGGCTTCGGGTACGCCAACCTGGCGATCCGCGGCCGGCTGTTCGACAACATCGTCGCCGAGCAGGTGCCCGCGGCGCTGGCGCTCGACCCCGGCCTGATCAGCTTCGCCGCCGGCGGCAACGACGTGCTGCGCCGCAGGTGCGACCCGCTGACGCTGGTGGCCCGCTTCGACGAGGTGGTCGGCGGGCTGCGGGCCGGCGGCGCCGACGTGATCCTGTTCCGGTTCGCCGACGTGATGGCGCGCCTGCCGGGGCAGCGCTTCGTCGCGCCCCGGGTCGACGTGCTGAACCGCGCCGTCGGCGAGACCGCCGAGCGGCACGGCGCCACGCTCATCGACCTCTGGCAGGACGACGAGTTCCGCAACCCGCGCATGTGGGGCGAGGACCGGCTGCACCTGTCCACCGCCGGTCACCGCCGGGTCGCCGCGCACGTGCTGACCGCGCTCGGCATGCCGGCCGACCCGGAGTGGCTGGCCGTGCCGCCGCTGCCCGACCCGGCCTCCTGGCTGGCCGCCCGCGGCGCCGACCTACGCTGGGCCGGCCAGCACCTGGCGCCGTGGGTCAAGCGGCGGCTCACCGGCCGGTCGTCCGGCGACAACCGCCAGCCGAAGCGGCCGACCCTCGCCCCGATCGAGTAGGTCCCGCCGGGGTGTGGCTGATTCGCCGCCCCGGGGCACTAGCGTTACCCCCATGGCGGTAGCGGCGGATCCTGCGCCGGAGCTGCGGCAGTACGCGCATCCGGAACGGCTGGTCACCCCGGCGTGGCTGGCGGAACGGCTCGCCGACCCGCCCGAGGGGCTGGTCGTCGTGGAGGCCGACGAGGACGTCCTGCTGTATGAGACCGGCCACATCGAGGGCGCGGTCAAGGTGGACTGGCACACCGAACTGAACGACCGCACCCGGCGCGACTACCTGAACCCGGAGGCGTTCGCCGCGCTCTGCTCCGGCAAGGGCATCGGGCGCGAGGACACGGTCGTCTTCTACGGCGACAACAACAACTGGTGGGCCGCGTACGCGCTGTGGGTGTTCACCCTGTTCGGCCACGCGGACGTGCGCCTGCTCGACGGCGGCCGGACCCGCTGGGTCGCCGAGGGTCGCCCGCTCACCCGGGACAAGGTCTTCCGCCCCCGGTCCGTGTACCCGATCGTGCCCCGCGACGACGGCGCCATCCGCGCCTTCCGGGACGAGGTGCTCGCCCACGCCCGCGACGGCCGCACCATGGTCGACGTGCGCTCGCCCGCCGAGTACACCGGCGAACTGCTGCACATGGCCGAGTACCCGCAGGAGGGCGCGCTGCGCGGCGGGCACATTCCCGGCGCGGTGAACAAGCCGTGGAAGCAGGCGGTGGAGCCGGACGGTTCGTTCAAGTCGGCCGAGGCGCTGCGCGCCACCTACGCCGACGAGCTGGGGCTCGCCGTCACGGACGACGTCATCACGTACTGCCGCATCGGGGAGCGCTCGTCGCACACCTGGTTCGTACTGCACCACCTGCTCGGGTACCCGCGCGTGCGCAACTACGACGGATCGTGGACCGAGTACGGCAACCTGGTCGGCGTCCCGATCGTCCGGGGCGCGGAGCCGGGCAGCTTCCCCGGGTAGTGCGAGCCGGGCCGGATGCGACGGGCGGCGCTCAGCGCGGCGGGAGGACGTGGATCAGGCGGGTGAGGCTCGGGATCTCGATCCGGGTGAGCTGGGCTCCGGTGGCCAGGTGGTGGGTCGTGACCGCGCCGTCGCCGCCGAGGAACGCCGTGCCGTCCACGATGGACATGCCGCGCACGGGTGCCGGTGCCGTCCAGGTGGCCACCGGTGCTCCGGTACCCGGGTCGAGGACCACGACCTTCGCGTCCCGCGCGACGGCCAGTTCCGAGGGCCGCCCGTAAGCCAGCGCGGCCGGCGCGTCCGACGGCGGGGGTGTGGCGAAGCGGGTCGTCGCCGTCACCTCCAGCGACCCGGGGTCGATGGTGGCGAGGGTGCCGGTCGTGGCGTCGACCACCGCGAGCGCGCCGGCGTCTGGGGCGAGGGCGATGGCGTGGCCGGTCGGGGACTTCTCACCGAACGGTGCGGGCAGGTCGACGCAGTACGCCCACCCGACCGTGAGGTCGAGCGTGTGGACGAACGCGTGCACGTGCGGGGCGTCCGCCCGGGCGCCGTGGATCAGGTCCCGGGTGTGCACGTGGTCGGGCTGGTGCGTGTACAGGGTGAACAGCAGTTGCCGGCCGGCGTCGTACACGGCCTGGCGGCCCTCGCCGCGCATCTCCTCCTCGGCGCCGGCGGGTACCGGCGTCTTGAGGCGCGTGTTGAGCGGCAGCAGCCGGCCGGTGGCGACTTCGAGCTGGCGCACCCGGTAGCGGTCGGGCGCGGCGGGTGGCAGGTGGTCCAGGACGTAGACGAAGCCGCCGTCCGGCGAGAACGCCTCCGGCTCCAGGTTGCCCGGCAAGTCCAATTTGGTCGGTGCGGAACGGGTGGGGTGGACGACGATCCGGGTGTGTTCCCGGGGGATTTCGCCGGTGGCGAGGCCGACGAGCGAGCCGTCGGTGGAGAGGATGCGGGGTGAGTCCCGCCGGTGAGCCGGCGGGGAAAGCCTGGCCGGTACGGGTGTCGTAGACGGTCAACGCGCCGTCGCGGCTGGTGACGAGGCGCGTCCGGTCGGGGTTGAGGGTGCCGGGTGCGGGCGGCACCACGGTGCGCCCGGCGGCGTCCACGACGGCGAGGCCGCCGGCGACCTCCGCGAGCAGGCGGGCACCGTTCGGGTCGGGTGTGGACGGTGGCGTCGGGGTCGGCCGGGAGCGTGCGCAGCCGGCGGCCGCCGCGCCGAGCACGGCGGCCCCGGTCGCGGCGAGCAGGGCGCGTCGGGTCGTCATGCCGGTACCGAGTCGCGGCATCCCGGGCGGGTTCCCCGACCCGCGGCGGCTCAGGGGCCGGGGGCGGCGGGCAGCGCGAGGCTCACCTGGCCGCCGAGCCGGCGGAAACCGAGCGCGGCGGCGACCCGCTGGGAGGCGGCCGGGCGGGCGCGCCACTGGGGCAGCAGGCCGCGGTCGAGCGCGTGGGCGACGGCGGCGGAGGCGACCACCCGGGTCAGGCCCCGCCCTCGGTGGCGGGCGTCGGTCAGGACGCTCAGGTGGGCCGCCGTACCGAGCCAGCGGCGGTAACCGGAGGCGGCCACGATGCACCCCTCGTGGCGGTGCACGAACGCCGGGGACTGGATGTCGGCCAGGCCGCTCTCGCCGGCGTCCGCTTGGCCGGCGGCCTGCAGCAGGGCCGACAGGTCGGCCACGTCCGCGACCTCGACCGGGCCGGCCGCCGGGCGGAAGTCGCTTCGGTCCAGATAGGACAGGGCGGCTGGGCCGAGCACTTCGGCGGCCGGCAGACCGGCGCGCACCGCGTCGAGGTCGGCCGGCAACGCGGCGAACGGGTCGAGCCACGCCGGCGACGGCACCGTGGCGATGCCGGCGCCGTCGATGACCACCACGCCGGCCCAGCCGGGCGGGCACAGCAGCGATGCCGGCGACGCCACCGCGGCGATGCGCCCGGCGGGTGGGAACGAGACCGGGGCGCCGGCGAGCGCGGTCCACAGGCGGCGGGCGCGCCCGGTCAACGTGGTCACGTGGGCATGGTGCCGTACGGCCGGTCCCGTGTCGCGGGCATTCAGCGAGTGGGGACGCCCGAGCGGCCGCCGAGAATCCAGCCCGAGCGACCGTCGAGAAGCCGGCCGGGAACGACGAACCGCGGGTACGGGAACGGTACGGAGCGCGACGAGGGCCGACCGGGGGACGACGCGCGCTTGCCGCCGCCGGTACCGTGACGCCGGTAGACGGACCTGGGGACGGCGGCGGAGTGAATCGGACCTTCCAGGTCGACCTGCGTGGCGTGGTCGACCTGCTCAGCCATCATCTGTACGGCAGCCCGCGTGTGTACGTGCGGGAACTGCTCCAGAACGCGGTCGACGCGATCACCGCGCGGCGGTCCGCCGACCCGGACGCGCCGGCGGTGGTGCGGATCGAGCCGCCCGAGGCGACCGGGGACGGCACGCTGCGGGTGCGCGACACCGGTATCGGGCTGACCGAGGCGCAGGTGCACGAGTTACTGGCGACGATCGGCCGCAGCGCCAAGCGGGACGAACTCGGCTTCGCCCGGCACGAGTTCCTCGGGCAGTTCGGCATCGGCCTGCTGTCCTGCTTCATGGTGGCGGACGAGATCCGGGTCAGCACGACGGCGCGGGGCCACCCGACCGTCCGGTGGACCGGGTACTCCGACGGCCGCTACACGGTGGAGACACGCAGCGGCGCGGAGGCGGTCGGCACCACGGTCACGCTGACTCCCCGGCGCGGCGAGGAGCACTGGCTGGCCGGCCCGACCGTGGCCGAACTGGCCCGGTTGTACGGGTCGCTGCTGCCGGTGCCGGTGCTGGTCGCCGGGGAGCAGGTCACCGCCGGTCCGCCGGCGTGGTCGGCCGCCGCCGGCGCCACGCCCGCCGCTCGCCGGGCCGGGCTCATCCGGTACGCGCAGGAGGCGCTCGGCCTCGCGCCGTTCGACGTGATCGAACTGGACGTGCCCGAGGCCGGCCTGACCGGGGCGGCGTTCGTGCTGCCCGTGCCGGTCAACCCGGCGGCCCGCCCCGGGCACCGGGTCTACCTGAAGCGGATGCTGCTCGCCGAGGGCGCCGAGGGGCTGCTGCCGGAGTGGGCCTTCTTCGCCCGCTGCGTGGTGGACTCCACCGAGCTGCGCCCCACCGCCAGCCGCGAGGCGCTGTACGAGGACGGGCTGCTGGAGGCGACCCGGGAGGCGCTCGGCGACCAGTTGCGCGGCTGGCTGGTCCGGCTGGCCGGCAGCGACCCGCGCCGGCTGGCCGAGTTCATGAACATCCACCACCTCGGGGTGAAGGCGCTCGCCCTGCACGACGACGAGATGCTGCGCCTGGTCGAGCAGTGGTGGCCGATGGAGACCAACGTCGGGCAGCTGACGCTGGCCGAGTTCCGCGAGCGGCACGGGCTGGTCCGGTACGCCGCGACGATCGACGAGTTCCGGCAGCTCGCCGCGGTCGCCGCCGCGCAGGGGCTGGCCGTGGTGAACGGCGGGTACACGTACGACAGCGAGATCATCGAACGGCTGCCCGGGCTGAACCGGGGCAGCCTCATCGAGCGGCTCGAGCCCACCGACCTGACCACCCGGTTCGATGCCCTGGAGCCGGCCACCGAGTTGGCGCTGCGGCCGTTCCTCGCCGCCGCCCAGCGCGCCCTGGACCGGCTCGGCTGCGAGGTGGTGATCCGGGCGTTCGACCCGGCGGGCCTGCCGGCGCTGTACCTGGTGAGCCGCTCCGCCGCGTTCCATGGCGAGTTGCGGGCCACCCGGGAGCGGGTGGACGACGTGTGGGCCGGCGTGCTGGAGGCGATCGCCGCGTCCGGGCCGCCGGAGCGGCCCCAGTTGGTGCTCAACCACCGCAACCCGCTGGTCCGCCGGGTGACGACGCTGACCGACGAGCGGATGGCCGGGCTGGCGGTGGAGGCCCTGTACGGGCAGGCGCTGCTGCTCGGCTACCACCCGATCCGGCCGGCGGACGCGGCGCTGTTGAACAGCTCGTTTCTCGGCCTGCTGGAGCGGGCCGTCGGGCCGGCGGCCGGGACGATCGGGGAGGAGTGAGGCGTGTCGCACACCGAGGACGAGCTGTGGAACCTGCTCCAACAGGCCAACCGGATGCCGTACGGCGCCGGCAAGACGGCCCTCGTGGAGCAGGTGATCCGGCACGCGGACGCGGGCCGGCACGAGGAGTTGGCGTTCGTGGCCCGGATGCTCGGCACGAACGCGTACGTGTACGGCGGTGAGCCGGCCAAGTCGTTCGCCACGTTCTCGTGGTGCCTGGCCGAGTTCGACCAGCGCCCCCAGCCGTACCACGGCCGGCACGCGCACAACCTGCTGTGGCACTTCAAGACGATGGTCTCGGCGCTGACGAAGTTCCCCGAGGTGCCGCTGGAGCGCACGTACGCGGTGCTCGAGGACATGGAGCGGCGGTACCGGGACGGCGGGCACAGCATGCACGCGGTGTTCGCGAACCGGCACTCGGTCGCGGAGCACATCGGTGACGCGGCCGCCGCGGACGGCTGGTACGAGAAGTGGTGCGCCGCGCCCCGCGATGAGCTGTCGGACTGCGCCGGCTGCGACCCCACTAGCAAGGCGTGGCACCTGGTCAACCGGGCCCGGGACGGGGAGGCGGTGGCGCTGGCCGAGCCGGTGCTGGCCGGCAGGTTCACCTGCACCGAGCAGCCGCAGTCGATCCTGGCCACGCTGCTGCTGCCGTACCTGCGCACCGGCCGGCGGGACGAGGCCCGGGACGCGCACCGCCGCTCGTACCGGCTGATCCGGGGCGACCTGGCGAACCTGGCCGACATCGGCACGCACGTGTGGTTCTGCGCGGTGACCGGCAACGAGGCGCGTGGCCTGGAGATCGTCCAGCGGCACCTGGACTGGCTGGAGCGGGCGCCCTCGCCGTACGCGGCGATGGAGTTCGGGGCGTCGGCCGCGCTGCTGCTGCGCCGGCTGGCGGCGGGCGGGCACGGCGGGCTGACCGTGCACCGGCGCGCGAACGGGGACCGCCCGGCGGCGGATCTGCCGGTGGAGGCGCTGGCCGAGGAGTTGGCCGGTGCGGCGGCGGCGATCGCGGCGCGGTTCGACGCCCGCAACGGGACGGAGTACCAGAGTCGGCGTGTCACCGAGCGGCTCGGCGCCGAGCCGCTGGTGGATTACCTGCCGCTCTCCGCGGTGGCCCGGCGCCGGCCCGGGCCCGCTGCGTCCGGCGCCGGGCAGAACGACGGGCGGCCGGGGGTCGGGCCCGCCGAGTCGGCGGAGAAGCCGGCGGACGAGCCGGAGATCCCCGCCGGGGCGACCGCGCTCGAGCTGCTGGACCTGGCCGAGAAGTACGCCCGGACCAACCGGTCGCGGGCCGGCTGGGCGGTGCTGCGGGCGCTCGACGAGCGGTACCCGGAGTCGGCGCTGACCGGCTACGAGGCGGCCCGCCGGGCGGACGCGCGCGGCCACGAGCGGGCGGAGAGCAACGCCATGGCGGCCGCCGAGGAGCTGTGGCGCGCCGCCGCCGAGGGGTACCGGGCGGCCGGCGACGAGGTGCGGGCGCACGGCGCCCTGGGCAAGGTGGGCCTGGCGATGTGCCTGTCCGAACGGGCTGACGAGGGGCTGCCGATGGTCCGGGCGGCCGCCGCGTACGTGACCGAGCACGGTGACGCCGGCCGGCAGGCCAGCGCGTACGGGCGGCTCGGCATGGCGCTGCTGGCCACCGGCCGGGCCCCCGACGCACTGCCCGAACTGGACCGGGCCGTCGCCGAGGCGGCCCGCGCCGACGACCCGTACCTCTCCGCGGACCTGATGCTGCGCCGGGCGCACTGCCTCGCCGCGCTGGACCGGCCCGAGGAGTTGGCCGCCGCGGTCGCCGTGGCGCGCGAGGCCGCACGCCCGCTCGGCGGCGACGTCCACGTGGCGGCGGCGCTGCTCGCGGCGGCCACCGCGCCCGACGCCGGGCAGGCGGTCGTGATCTACGACGAGGCGGTGACCGCCGCCCGGGGCCGGCTGGAGCTGGACGCCCGCGCCGGCCGGGCCCGCGCGCTGCTTGCCGCCGGCCGGGCGGCCGAGGCGGTGGACGACCTGGTCGAGGTCGTCGCGGCCTGCACCGAGCAGGGGCTGGTCGAGGGCGCGGCGTTCACCCGGTTCGAGCTGGCGCAGGCGTACCGGCGGGCCGGCCGCCCGCTGGAGGCGGCCGAGGCGGGCGAGGAGGCGGTCGCGGCCCTGGACCGGCTCGGCGCGCAGGAGGGCGCCGACCGCTGCCGGTACCTGCTCGCCGGCGTCTACCAGGAGCTGGGTGAGGACGAGGCGGCGCTGGCCGGGTACGACCGGCTGATCGAGAACCTGAACGGCTTCGACAACCTGCCGACCCGCGGCCAGATGCTGGAGGAGTCCGGCGACCTGCTCTACCGCAAGGACCGCGACGCCGAGGCGGCCCGCCGGTTCGCCGGCGCGGCGCAGGCGTACGCCGCGGCCGGGTTGCCGTTGGACGTGCTGCGCGCCCGCCGCCGGGCGGCGATCGCGCTGCGCTGGGCGCAGGACGCGCCGGGCTCGCTGGCCGCGCTGGCCGAGGCCGATGCCGCGGCGGCCGCCCTGCCGGCCGACCAGGCCGCCGAGCCGGGCGCCGTGTGGGAGCTGGCCATGCTCGGGTACGAGGCGGCGCGGGTGCTGATCGGCGCGGAGCGGGTCGAGGACGCGCTGCCCCGGGTCCTGCCGGTGCCGCAGCGGTTCCGTTCGGTGGAGGCGTTCGCCGAGGCGATGCTCGCCGAGTTGCTGCTCGGGGAGGTTCTGCTGCGCCTGGAGCGCCCCGCGCAGGCCGAGCCGGTGCTGCGCGGGGCGCTGACCGGGCTGCCCCGGGACGCCGAGGCCCTGCCCCAGGCGGCGTGGCTGCTCGCCCAGTCGCTGGAGATGCAGGGGCGGGCCGAGGAGGCCCAGTCGGTCCGGGACGAGTACGGGCTCGAGGAACGCTGACGGGCACCCGACGGGGCTGGATAGTTAGGCTGGCGATGTGAGTGTGGATCAGACGCGTACCGAGGTCGCGCCGGGCCGGCGGCGGACCCGCAAGGAGGAGATCCTCGAGATCGCGGTGGGGCTGTTCGCCAGCCGCGGCTATCACGGCGTGTCCATGGACGACATCGGCTCGGCCGCCGGGGTCACCGGTCCCGCGCTCTATCACCATTTCGCCGGCAAGGAGGCGATGCTGGCGGCGGCGCTCATCCCGGTGAGCGAGGGGCTGCTGACCGGCGGCCGGGCCCGGGTCGCCGAGCGGCCGGCGGACGCGCGGGCCACCCTGGAGTCCCTGATCGACTTCCACGTGGACTTCGCGCTGGCGCACCCCGCGGTGATCGCGCTGCACCTGCACGAGCTGGACCGGCTGCCGGAGGAGCCCCGCCGGCAGATCCGCAAGCTCCAGCGCCTGTATGTGGAGGAGTGGGTGAGCGTGCTCACATCGCTGCGCGCGGACCTGGTCGCCGGTGAGGCCCGGGTGCTGGCGCACGCCGCGTTCGGCCTGATGAACTCGACCCCCTTCCTCGGCGGTGAGGTGGACCGCCACCGCCGTGCCGAGCTGCTGCGGGCGGCTACGCTCGCGGCATTGGTCGGCGACTGAACGAAGGTTAAGGGGAGGGCCCGGCGAAATGATCGAGTCGGTACTGGTCGCGAACCGGGGCGAGATCGCCCGGCGGATCATCCGGACGGCGAAGCGGCTGGGCGTGCGGGCCATCGCGGTGCACTCGGCGGCCGATGCCGGCCTGCCGTTCGTGGCCGAGGCGGACGAGGCGGTCTGCATCGGCCCGGCGAACCCGGCGCAGAGCTACCGCAACCCCGAGGCGATCCTGGCCGCCGCCAGGTCCACCGGCGCGCGGGCGATCCACCCGGGGTACGGGTTTCTGTCGGAGAACGCGGACTTCGCCCGCGCGGTGGCCGCCGCCGGGCTGGCCTGGGTGGGCCCCGGCGCCGAGGCGATCACCGCGATGGGCGACAAGATCAACGCGCGGAACCTGATGGCCGCGGCCGGGGTGCCGGTCGCGCCGGGCGCCACCGACCCCGCCAAGGACGCGGCCGGCGCGGTCGCCGCCGCCGGGCAGATCGGGTACCCGGTGATGGTGAAGGCCGCGGCGGGCGGCGGCGGCATGGGCATGGCCGTGGCCGCCGACGAGGCGGCGCTGCGCACCGAGTACGAGAAGGTGCGCGGCTTCGCCGAGCGGATGTTCGGCGACGGGGCGGTGCTGATCGAGCGGTTCTTCCCCCGGGTGCGCCACGTCGAGGTGCAGATCCTCGGCCTGGCCGACGGCCGGGTGGTCGCCCTGGGCGAGCGGGAGTGCTCGGTGCAGCGGCGCAACCAGAAGCTGCTGGAGGAGGCGCCCTCCCCGGCGGTCGGCCCCGAGCTGCGGGCCCGGCTGCTGGCGGCGGCCGTGCGGGCCGGCGAGGCGGTGAACTACCGCAACGCGGGCACGGTCGAGTGCCTGCTGGACCCGACCACCGGCGAGTTCTTCTTCCTGGAGATGAACACCCGGCTCCAGGTGGAGCACCCGGTCACCGAGCTGGTCTACGGCGTGGACCTGGTCGAGGAGCAGCTGCGGGTGGCGGCCGGCCTGCCGCCCACGTTCGACCCGGAGGCGCTGGCCCCGCGCGGCCACGCCATCGAGCTGCGGATCAACGCCGAGGACCCGAAGCGGTTCCTGCCCGGGCCGGGCGCGATCGCCGAGTGGGTGGAGCCGACCGGCCCGGGCGTCCGGGTGGATTCCGGCTACACCGCCGGGAACACGGTCACCCCGTTCTACGACTCGCTGATGGCGAAGCTGATCGTCCACGGCGCCGACCGGGCGGAGGCGATCGAGCGGGCGAGGCGGGCGGTGGCCGGGTTCACGGTGGTCGGTCCGAAGTGCAACCTGCCGTTCTTCGCCGAGCTGTTCGAGCGGGAACCGTTCCTGACCGGCGAGTACGACACCGCCATCGTGGCGCGGATGCGATGAGCGCGAGGAATGCCCGGAGCGTGCCGGGTACCGGTGGAGGCGGAGGAAGCACCGCGGTCGCGAACGAAAGGTTGGCACGGTGATGGCCATGCTGCCGAGCAGGGTCTCGATTCGTGAGGTGGGCCCCCGGGACGGGTTGCAGAACGAGGACCCGGTGCCGACCGAGGCCAAGGTGCGGCTGCTCGACGCGCTCTCCGGTACCGGGGTCGGGCGCATCGAGGCCGTCTCCTTCGTGCACCCCCGGGCGATACCGCAGATGGCGGACGCGGACGAGGTCTGGTCCGCCGCCCGCCGGGCCGAGGGCGTGCGCTACTCGGCGCTGGTGCCGAACTCGCGCGGGGCGCAGCGGGCGCTGGCCGCCGGGTTCACCGAGATCGAGGTGGTGGTCTCGGCCAGCGACACGCACAACCGGCGCAACGTGAACCGGTCCACGGCCGAGTCGCTGGACGACATCGCCGCGCTGATCGACCAGTTGCACGCGGCCGGGGCCACGGCCGAGGTGATCGTGGCCACGAGCTTCGGCTGCCCGTACGAGGGCGACATCGACCCGCTGCGGGTGGCCGGCATCGTGGACCGGGTGCTCGCCGACGGCGCGGACCGGGTCGCGTTCGGGGACACCACGGGCATGGGTACGCCGCCGCGGGTGCGCGCGGTGGTGTCGGCGGTCCGCGAGCGCCACCCGGACGTGCCGCTGCTGCTGCACTTCCACAACACCCGGGGTACGGCGCTGGCGAACCTGTTGACCGCGCTGGAGTTGGGCGTCACCGAGTTCGACGCCAGCGTGGGCGGCCTGGGCGGCTGCCCGTACGCGCCGGGCGCGAGCGGCAACGTGGCCACCGAGGAGGTGGTGCACATGCTGCACGACATGGGCATCGACACCGGTATCGATGTGGCGGCGCTGATCGAGGCTGCCCGGTTGGCGGAGCGGATCGTCGGCCGGGAACTGCCCTCGGGCGTGCTGCGCGCCGGCCCGCGGACCCAATTGACCAGATTCTCCGCCGATTAGCGTGTCTCCCCGGCCGACCCTTCGTTGAGCCATGTGGTGCTGATCTATACGGATTTGCCCGTATTGCACCAACTCGGTTCACCGGACGAAAGGCGGACATGCGGTCCACGCACGGAGCCCCGGCGCTCGAGCGGCCCGCCCACCGGGCGGCCTCCCGCGGTGGCGGTAGCGGCGCACCTGGGCGGTTCGCCCTCCGTGCCGGCGTCCGTGTGCTGGTCGTCACCGGCTTCGCCGCGGTGGCCTGGCTGCTCGGCACGGCGGCGGCGCAGGCCGACCGCGGTACGTCCACTCTGGATGACCTGGTGGTCGGCGCGCAGCCGGCCGTCTCGCTCGGTGCCGTCCTGCCCGAGGCCGACCGGCTGACCGGCGCGGATGCTCCCGTGGCCGGCCCGGTGCTGCGCGCGGTCGGCGCCGCGGTGGTCCCGATCGCGCAGACCGGCGCTGCCGGCTCGGCGGGGACCGCCACCCTCGTCGGGGATGTCGTGCGACCGGTCGGCCGCGCGGTCTCCGGCGCGGGCCGGGCCGTCGCGCCCGTGACCCGGCTGCTCGATCAGGCGGCGGCTCACGTCGCCCACTCTCTGCACGACGCGCCGACCGGGACCGGTACGAGTCCGGCCGGCGCGGTCCGGCGCGGCGCTCCCGCGTCGTTCGTCCCGGCTCCCACCAGTGGTACGACGCCGATGAGCGCGGCGCGGACCGCGCCGGCTGGCCCCCGGGCCGCCAACGCCGTCTACACCGGACGGACAGAGGGGCTCTCCACGCCCCGGTCCGGTGCCAGCCTGGTGGGTCACGTGCCGTGGCTCGACCCGGCGTCGGTGGCGGGCGACCGCACCGCGCCGGCCGGCGGCTCCGGCACGCCGTTCCTGCCCGACCGCCCGCTCGCGCCGATGCAGGCGCACCTCGGCGGCGGCGCCGCGGCACCCGGTACCGGCACGCACCACGACGGCGACCCGAACGCCATCGTGGGCGCCCCGTCCGCCGCCGGTACGGCGGACGCCCGGCGGCTGCGCGCCGGCGCCGAGGACGCCGCGGTGCGCCGGGAACCGGCACGGCCGGCCGTCTCACCCGACTGACCCCAGGGCGGACCTGCGCCACCCGGCTTGAGCGGTGGGCGGGATCCGCGGGTTCACCCGCGCTCCGGTAGCACGACCAGTCCCGGGCGCGACCTTCCACAGCAATCACTGGCCTGGGCGCACGTCGACAGGTCGGCCCCCGTCGCGGGACCGGCCGCGCCCACCGGCGGTTAACCGGGAAGGAAACCACAACTCCATAGGCAGTTCGCACAGATAATGTCCATTACTCGAAGGGTTTCCGCTTCACCATGAAGACGTGGGTTCGCAAGTCCCTCAGCGTCGGTGTGCTCGCCGCGGGCGCCGTGCTGGCCTCCGGCGGCGCGGCGATGGCCGACAGCTCCGCCACCACCAGTGACAACTACGGGATCGGCAACGGCGCGCAGGTCCAGCTTCCGATCCAGGCGCCGGTCAACCTGTGCGGCAACGCGGTCGCCGGCGCGGGTGGCGCGGCGTTCGCCGAGTGCACCGGTGGCGCCACCGCCACCGGCCTGGGTGGCGCCGCGCAGTCCAGCTCGGACAACTACGGGATCGGCAACGGCGCCCAGCTGTACGCGCCGATCCAGGTGCCGCTGAACGTGTGCGGCAACGGCGTGGCCGGCCTCGGTGGGGCCGCGTTCGCCAGCTGCGAGGGCGGCAGCGAGGCCGGCGGTGGCAACGACGGCGGCAACAACGGCGGCGGGTACGGCGAGGCGGCCCGGGCGAAGACCGAGGGTGCCGCGGCCGTCCGGCAGGCCACCTCCGGCAACTTCGGGATCGGCAACGGGGTGCAGGTGTACGCGCCGATCCAGGTGCCGATCGACGCCTGCGGCAACAGCGTGGCCGGCTTCGGCGCGGCCACGTTCGCCGGCTGCGAGGGCGGCGCCACCGCGAAGGGCGCCGGGTCCGGGTCCGTCTCGCAGGTCAGCTCGGACAACTACGGGATCGGCAACGGGGTGCAGGTGTACGCGCCGGTCCAGGTGCCGGTCGACATCAGCGGCAACGCGGTCGGGGGAGCCTTCGGCATCGCGTTCGCCCAGAGCAAGGGCGGCGCTTCGGCGACCCGGTCGGGGGCGGGCAACGCCACCGAGTCCCTGCCGGTCGTGTCCGGGCTGCCGGTCAACGATCTGCTGGGCGGGCTCATCGGCGGCAAGGCCCGGCACGCCACCGAGGGCAGCCGCGTCGCCTCCCAGAGCAGCGGCGGCAACTTCGGGATCGGCAACGGGGTCCAGATCCAGCTGCCGATCCAGGTGCCGATCAACCTCAGTGGCAACGCCGTCGCCGGCCTCGGCGGGTTGGCGAAGGCCGGCAGCACCGGCGGTGCGTCGGCCAGGTGATCTGACGATCACCCGTACTAAGGGCCCCCGCGCACTCCGCGCGGGGGCCCTTTCCGGTTCCCGGCCGGGTGGTAGCCTAACGATCGTTCAGCTTACCGGATCGGTGCTAGGAGGCGGGTGGTGACGGTCGACGGTGCGGCCCTGGAGCACGCGGGCAAGCGGGCCCGGGCCGGTGGAGCGGAGAAGTACCACGCGGCGAACGCGGCGAAGGGCAAGCTGTTCGCCCGCGAGCGGATCGCCCGCCTGGTCGACCCCGGCTCCTTCACCGAGGACGGCCTGTACGCGAACGCGCTCGCCGACGGGCTCCCGGCCGACGGCGTGGTCACCGGCACCGCCACGATCGACGGGCGCCCGGTCTGCCTGATGGCCAACGACTCCACGGTCAAGGCCGGCTCGTGGGGCGCCCGCACGGTCGAAAAGATCATCCGGATCATCGAGCGCGCGTACGAGACCGGCGTGCCGATGGTGTACCTGGTCGACTCGGCCGGCGCCCGGATCACCGACCAGGTGGAGTTGTTCCCGGGCCGGCGGGGCGCCGGGCGCATCTTCTACACCCAGGTGAAGGCGAGCGGCGCCATCCCGCAGGCGTGCGCGCTGTTCGGCCCGTCCGCCGCCGGCGGCGCCTACATCCCCGCGTTCTGCGACGTGGTCGCCATGGTCGACGGCAACGCCTCGATGTACCTCGGCTCCGACCGGATGGTCGAGATGGTGACCGGCGAGAAGACCACGCTGGAGGCGATGGGCGGGGCGAAGGTGCACACCGGCGAGTCCGGGGTGGGCCACTTCCTGTGCGAGGACGAGGACGCCGCGCTGGCCACCATCCGCCGGTACCTGTCGTACCTGCCGGCGAACTGGACGCAGGAGCCGCCGGTCGCCCCCGCCGCCGAGGCGCCGGCCGGCGTCGACCTGGCGGACCTGGTACCGCGGAGCGAGCGCCAGGCGTTCGACATCCGCAAGGTGGTTCGCGGCCTGCTGGACGAGGGCTCGTTCTTCGAGATCCAGGAGCGCTGGGCCAGGGAGTTGACCGTCGGGTTCGGCCGGCTGGCCGGGCGCCCGGTCGGCGTGGTGGCGAACAACTCGCTGTTCAAGGGCGGGGTGCTGTTCGTCGACTCGGCGGACAAGGCCACCCGGTTCGTCCAGCTCTGCGACGCGTTCACCGTGCCGCTGCTGTTCCTCACCGACGTGCCCGGCTTCATGGTCGGCACGGCGGTGGAGAAGCAGGGCATCATCCGGCACGGCGCGAAGATGATCACCGCGATCTCGGAGGCCACCGTCCCGAAGATCTGCGTGGTCGTGCGCAAGGCGTACGGCGCCGGCCTGTACGCCATGGCGGGCCCCGGGTTCGCGCCGGACGCCACGATCGCGCTGCCCACCGCGAAGATCGCGGTGATGGGCGCCGAGGCGGCCGTGAACGCCGTCTACGCCAACAAGATCGCGGCGATCGCCGACCCGGACGAGCGGGCGGCGTTCGTCGCCGAGCGGCGCGCGGAGTACGAGCGCGACATCGACATCATGCGGCTGGCCAGCGAGCTGGTGGTGGACGCGGTGGTCCCGGCCGGCGACCTGCGCGCCGAGCTGATCCGCCGGTACGCCGCCGCGCGGGGCAGGGACCGCCACTTCTCCCGGCGCCGGCACGGCGTGACGCCGGTCTAGGTATTTGGGGGCACACAGTGGACTTCAGGCTGACCGAGGAGCAGCGGGCGCTGCGCGACAGCGTCCGGGAGTTCGCCCTGGAGCAGGTCGCGCCGGTCATCGGCGAGTACTACGAGCGGCACGCCTTCCCGTACGAGATCGTCCGGCAGATGGGCAAGATGGGGCTGTTCGGGCTGCCGCTGCCCGAGGAGTACGGCGGGATGGGCGGCGACTACTTCGCGCTCTGCCTGGCCCTGGAGGAGCTGGCCCGGGTCGACTCGTCCGTGGCGATCACGCTGGAGGCGGCGATCTCGCTGGGCGCCATGCCGATCTACCGGTTCGGCACCCCCGAGCAGCGGGAGACCTGGCTGCCCCGGCTGACCGCCGGCGAGGCGCTGGCCGGCTTCGGCCTCACCGAGCCCGGCTTCGGCTCCGACGCGGGCGGCACGGCCACCCGGGCGGTGCTGGACGGCGACGAGTGGGTCGTCAACGGGTCGAAGGCGTTCATCACCAACTCGGGGACCGACCTCACCGCGCTGGTCACGGTCACCGCGGTCACCGGGGTCAACCCGGACGGCAGCAAGGAGATCTCGGCCATCATCGTGCCGTCGGGCACACCGGGTTTCACCGTCCAGCCGGGGTACTCGAAGGTCGGCTGGTGCGCGTCGGACACGCACGAGTTGACCTTCGACGACTGCCGGGTGCCGGCGGCGAACCTGCTGGGCGAGCGGGGCCGGGGCTTCGCCCAGTTCCTGCGCACGCTGGACGAGGGGCGGGTGGCGATCGCCGCGCTCTCGGTCGGGCTGGCGCAGGGCTGCGTGGACGAGTCGGTCAAGTACGCCGGGCAGCGGCGGGCGTTCGGCCGCCCGATCGGCGACTTCCAGGCGATCCAGTTCAAGATCGCGGATATGGAGACGCGCGCGTACACCGCCCGGCTGGCCTACTACGACGCGGCCGCCCGGCTGGTCGCGGGCGAGCCGTTCAAGCGCCAGGCGGCGATCGCCAAGCTGTATGCCAGCGAGGCCGCCGTGACCAACGCCCGGGAGGCGGCGCAGGTGCACGGCGGCTACGGGTTCATGAACGAGTTCCCGGTCGGCCGCTTCTACCGGGACGCCAAGATCCTGGAGATCGGCGAGGGCACCAGCGAGATCCAACGAATGATCATTTCGCGGGACCTGGGCCTGTAGGCGCCCGGGTCCACCCGGTGCGCGGGTTGCCGCCCGGCCGCCCGGGGTGATGTTCTGCCTCCGGTCCACGGATCGGGGGTTGGCGGGTGTTCGCAGCGCTGGGGCGGTTCGCCGTACGCCGGCGCTGGCCCGTCATCGGCGCCTGGCTGGCGGTGACCCTCGCGGGTGCCGTCCTCGGCGGCGGCGTCTACGACCGCGTCAGCGATGTCGACGGGCTCGACCCGGCCGCCGAGTCCGCCGTCGCGCAGCGGCGCATCGACGCCCTGCTCCCCGAGGGTGACCTGATCCTCGGGGTGGTCCGCGACGTGGACCCGTACGACCCGGCCCTGGTCGCCAGCGTGGGCCGGGCGCATCGGGAGATCGCCGGGATGCCCGGCGTGCGCGAGGTGGCGGATCTCTACTCCGGTCCCGGCGGCGCGATCGGCGCCGGCAACCGCGGCACGCTCGTCACGGTCCGGGTCGACCCGGGCACGGACATCGCACCGGTGGCCGCCGCCCTGCACCGGATCGCCGCCCCGCAGGTGCTGGTGGGCGGCGAGGTACCGGCGAAGGAGGCGTTCGCCCGGCAGGCCCTCGCGGACGCCGCCCTCGGCGAGTCGGTCGCGCTCGCCGCGCTGCTGGCCGCCCTCGTGGTGATCCTCGGCGGGCTGGTCGCGGGCGCGATCCCGCTCGCCGTGGCGCTCGCCGCCGTCGCCACCGCGCTGCTGGCCCTCTCCGGGCTGACCCGGCTGACCCCGGTCAGCGAGTACTCGGTCAACGTGGTCACGTTGCTCGGCATCGGCCTCGCGGTGGACTACTGCCTGCTGCTGATCGCCCGCTTCCGGGAGGAGCGCGAGGCGGGCGGCACCCTCGCGGACCAGGTCGGCCGCACCATGGCCACCGCCGGGCGGACCGTGTTGATCTCTGGGCTGGCGGTGGCGGTGGCGATGGCGGGCCTCGCCGCGTTCGCCACCCCGCTGCTCGCCGCCATGGCCGCCGGTGGGCTGATCGTGGTCGCGCTGGCGACGCTGCTCGGGCTGACCCTCGCCCCGGCCCTGATCGCCGCGGCGCACCGGCGCATCCCCGCCCGGCGCCCGCCCCGGCCGGCGCAGCCCGCCCTCCTCGCCCGGCTCGCGGCGTACGCGCAGCGGCGGCCCTGGCCGGTCACGCTCGGCACCGGCGCCGCCCTGCTGCTGCTCGCCCTGCCGCTGACCGGCATCAACCTGGCCAACTCCGACGCCCGCGCGCTGCCCGCCGATGCCGAGGCACGCCGCGCCGCCGAGGTCGTCCAGCGGGACTTCCGGGCCGGGCGCCCGGAGCCGGTCACCGCGCTGATCGAGGCGGACCCGGGCACCGCGGTCGGGCGCGAGCTGCTCGACGCGCTCAACCAGCTGCCCGGGTTGGCCGGCATGCGGTTGCGCCTCGACGTGCCCGCCGGGTTCACCATTGTCGATCTCACGCCGCGCGAGGCCAGCGGGATACCGCTGGTCCGGGCCGTGCGGGCGATGCACCATCCGGCACCGGTCCTGGTCACCGGTCCGGCGGCCGAGGTGGTGGACGGGCGCGCGTCCGTCGCCGGGCGGCTGCCCCTGGTCGCCGCGGTGCTCCTGGTCGCCACCGGGATCCTGCTGTACGCGCTGACCGGCTCGGTCGTGGTACCGCTGAAGGCGCTGGCGATGAACGGCCTGACGCTGCTCGCGACCCTCGGCGTGCTGGTCGCCGTGTTCCAGTGGGGATGGGGCGGACCGCTGCTGCGGTTCGACCCGTGGGGCGGGCTGGACGTGACCACGCCCGTGCTGCTGTTCGTGTTCGCCTTCGGCCTGACCATGGACTACGAGGTGTTCCTGCTGGCCCGCATCCGGGAGGAGTGGGGCCGGCGCCCGGGCGGGAACACCCGTGCCGTGCTCGCCGGCATCGCCCGCACCGGACCGGTGGTGACCGCCGCGGCGGTCTGCATGGTGATCGTGTTCCTCGGCTTCGCGCTCGGGCGGCTGGTCGCGGTCAAGGAGATCGGCGTCGGGATGGCGGTCGCCGTGATCCTCGACGTGACCGTGGTCCGGGGGCTGCTGCTGCCGGCGCTCATGACCCTTCTCGGCGACCGGAACTGGTGGCCCCTGCGCCCCTGCCGGTGCGCCCCCTGCCGGCCCCGCCGCCCCTGCCGGCACCGCGCCCGCCCGCCGAACCGCTGACGGACGGCGCCGCCGAACCGCCCATCGAGGCCGGCACCACCCCGTAGCTCCCGTCGCGGGGCGTAACGACGAGTAACCGTTAAGGGCGGCCTGGACGGGATGTGTCGGATACCCGAGCGCCTATCGGTCGGCAGCGCGACGCACCGGTCCCCAACCTTTCCAGCCCTGGTTACGCTTCCGGCCATGTCCCCTGATCATGGCGCTGAGCAGGGCAGCGCCGGATTCGCCGCGCGACTGCGCGCGCATCGCCGCGCGGCGGGGCTGACCCAGGCCGACCTCTCCGGCCGGGCGGGAGTCGGCGTGCGCACGGTACGTGATCTCGAGCGCGGTCGGGCGTCACGGCCCCAGCGGACCACCGTCGAGCTGCTCGCGGCCGCGCTCGGCCTGGTCGGTGCCGAGCGGGCCGACTTCGTGGCCGCCTCCCGGGGCCGGGCCACCGCCGAGCCGCCCCCGGACACCGGCGGGCCGCCGGCCGGCGCGATCTCGCTGCCCAACCCCGGCAACCTGGTGGGCCGGGCGCTGGACGTGGCCGACATCTCCCACCTGCTCACCGGCGAAAAGGTCGTCACCCTGGTCGGGCTGGCCGGCGTCGGCAAGACCGCCCTCGCGCTGGCCGTGGCCCACCACGTCGCGCCCCGGTACCCGGGCGGCGTGGCCGGCGTGGTGATCAGCGAGGTCTCCACCACCGCCGATGTGCTGGCCGCGACCGCCGCCGTGTTCGGTGTGGGCCGCGCGGGCGACCTGGCGAACCGGCTCTCCGACGCCCCGGCGCTGCTGCTGCTGGACGCCGCCGAGCGATCCGCCGCCGCCGTCGTCGAGGCGCTGGGCTGGCTGTCGCAGCACACCCCCGCGCTGCGGGTGGTCGCCACCGGGCGGCACCCGCTCGGCATCGCGGGCGAACAGGTCTGGCCGGTGGCGCCGCTGGAGGTGCCGCCGGCCGGCGGCGAGACGGACCTGGCGACCGTCGAGGAGTACCCGGCCGCCGCGCTGTTCCTGGCCCAGCTGCGGCAGGTCCGCCGGGAGCCGGTCGGCCCGCACGAGGTGGGCCCCCTGGTCAGCCTGGTCCGCCGGCTGGGCGGCCTGCCGCTGGCCCTGGAACTGGCCGCCGCCCGCGGCCGGGTGCTGGAGCTCGGCGAGATCCTCGACCGGTACGGCGACCGGCTGCTGGACCTCGCCGGCGCCGCCGAGTCCGAGGCCGGGGCGGTCACCCTGCGGGACGCGGTCGCCGCCAGCTACCGCCTGCTGGGCCCCGCCGAGCAGTACGCGCTGCGCCGGCTCTGCGTGTTCCGCAACCGCTGGTCGGTGGAGCTGGCCGAGGCGTTGCTCACCGAGGAGTCCGCCGAGGATGGTGGAGCCGCGGCCGGCGACCCCGTCCCGCTGCTGGACCGGCTGATGGCGCTCGGGCTGGTCAGCGTCCGGGGCGCCGGCCCGTTCCGGTTCCGCCTGGTGGACGTGGTGCGCGACTTCGCCGTCGAGCGCGCCGCCGCGGCCGGCGAACTGGTCGCGGCCCGGCGCCGGCACGCGGTCATCTTCGCCCGGCTCGCCGCCCGTGCCGCCCCTGACCTGGTCGGCCCGCAACTCACCGCCACCGTCGCCCACCTCGACGACGTGGCCAGCGACCTGTGGGCCGCGCTCGCCCACGCCGCCGACGACGACCCGCCCACCGCCCTGTGCCTGGCGTCCAAGCTGCCCCGGTGGTGGCGGTTC
Organism: Rhizomonospora bruguierae; assembly: GCF_018397995.1. Classification (GTDB taxonomy): domain Bacteria; phylum Actinomycetota; class Actinomycetes; order Mycobacteriales; family Micromonosporaceae; genus Rhizomonospora; species Rhizomonospora bruguierae. Next base: position 39,418 of record NZ_BBQH01000079.1, on the reverse strand, counting down.
CGCGGCCGGGACGTCCCCGGCCGCCAGTGGCTGCGCCGCCTGCTGGACGACCCGGGTACCGCCGGGGTCGGCCCGAAGGTGATCGCCTGGGCGCGCCTCGGCGTCGCCCAACTCGCCCTGGAGCACGGCGCCGCCGCCGAGGAACTGCCCCTCGCCGAGCGGGCCCTCGCGGACTTCGCCGCGCTCGGCGACGTCACCGGCGAACTCGCCGCCCGCAGCGTGCTCTGCGCCCTCTACATGAGCACCGGCGGCTACGACGAGGCCCGCCAGCATGGCGAGGCGGGTCTCACCCTCGCCACCCGCACCGGGCGCGTCCGGGACATGGCCGTCGCCCAGAACAACCTCACCTGGCACGAGATCCGGGTCGGCGACCTCGCCGCGGCCCGCCGCCGCCTCGCCGCCGTGGACCGCCTCGCCGCGCAGTGCGGCGAGGAGCGGCTGCGCGCCGTCGCCCGCGCCAACCTTGCCGACGTGGCCCGCCTCGAGGGCCGGTACGAGGAGGCCGAGGTCTCCGGGCGCCGCGCGGTGGCGATGCTGGAGGACCTGGGCGACCCCGGGCACCGCCGCCGCGCCCTGGCCGTCGTCGGCCTGGCGCTGGCCCAGTCCGGCCGGGACGACGAGGCGGCCAAGATCCTGGCCGAACTGCGTGCCATGCTCGGTGACCCGGCGCCCGACGACGCGACGTGCGCCGCCATCGAGGCCAACCTGGCCCTCAGCCGCGGCGAGCGGGAGCTTGCCGCGGAGTGGTTCGCCGTCGCGGCGCAGGCGTACGAGGGGATGCACGACCTGCGCGACGTCGTCGAGGCGCTGGTCGGCGCCGTGGCCACCACCGATGACCCGGCGGCGCGGGCGAACCGGCTCGCCTGGCTGGATCGCGTCCGCAAGGAGGGTGGGATCACCCTCCTGCCCCGCGAGCACGCCCTCCTCGGCGTTGACGGCCGGTAAGTTGCGCCCCGGCGGGCCTCCTCGCCAGGGTGGGCGCGGGAGGGCGGTAGGGAAGCGCGCGGGCGGAGCCCCCCGGGCATGCCCCGTCTTCTCCGCCCGCGCTTCCCCCCTAGGCGCCTCCCGCGCGTCGCGAACTTATCGGCTCGGACTGCCCTCTATGCCCCCTTTGGGGGACATATGACCGGCTCATCGCGTCAGTTCTGCCGCTGTTTCTGCCGGTCGATACCGGAATCGCCCGATCACCGTAAGTGATCTTCGTGCGGTTGGGTCGGTGGATCGGTTCACTCGCCCCGACGTGACGCCGCTACCGCTCGGCGCCGGCCGCTGCCGTTCCCCGCGCGCCGGCCGTCGCCTCGGGGCGCACCGCGTCCCGGATCGTGCGCAGCGCCTCCAGCAGGGCGGTGAGCTGCTCGGGACCGAGTAGGCCGGTGAACCAGCGCGCGATCAGGTCCAGGTGTGCGGGGAGGGTCTCGTCCAGCCGGCGCATGCCGGCCGGGGTGACGACCGCGTAGGAGCTGCGCCGGTCGGTGGGGCAGGCGCGGCGGCGGATCAGCCCGTCGCGATCCATCCGGTCCACCACGCGGGTGACGCCGCTGGTGGACAGCGACGTCTGCGCCGCCAGGTCGGACATGCGCAGCTCGTGCCCGGGCGAGCGGGCCAGCCGCATGAGGACCTCGAACTCGACGGACGAGAGGCCGTGCTCGGCCAGTTGCGCGGAGAACCGGTCGACGAGGCCGGTGTGTGCCTCGAAGAACAGGCCCACCGCGGTGATTCGCGGGTCGTCCAGCAGGTGCTCCGTCACGGGGTCAACGATATCAGAGGTTGACATAGGGAATGTTGCCTCGTGTATAGTTGTTTCGTCAGACATCGAGCTGACCAACTAACCGTCCTGGAGGAGAACCCGATGACTTCTGCCGAGGCCGCCGCTGCCACCCGCGAGTGGAACGGCCTGATCATTCCCGCGCCCGGGGTGTACGACCTGGACCAGGCGCACAAGCGCGTGGGCTTCGTCGCCCGGCACATGATGGTCAGCAAGGTCCGCGGCTCGTTCGAGGAGGCCACGGCCACGATCACGGTGGCCGAGGACCCGCTGGCGTCGTCCGTGGTGGCGACCATCCAGGCCGCGAGCATCACCACCGGCCAGAAGGACCGCGACACCCACCTGCGCAGCGCCGACTTCCTGGACGCGGAGACCGTCCCGACGCTGGAGTTCCGCAGCACCGGCGTCAAGTCGCACGAGGGCAACGAGTTCGTGCTCGCCGGCGACCTGACGATCCGCGGCACCACCCGCCCGGTCGAGCTGACCGTCGAGTTCGAGGGCGTGAACCGCAGCCCGTACGGGTTCGACGTGTTCGGCTTCACCGCCACCACCGAGATCGACCGCGAGGAGTTCGGGCTGACCTGGAACGTCGCGCTGGAGACCGGCGGCGTGATGGTCGGCAAGAAAATCAAGATTGAGATCGAGGGCGAGGCCATCCGCCGCGCCTGAGTCACGGCCCCGAGGGCCATCGATCCCCCGGCCGCGCGGCGATGTCGCGGCGAGGGTGGCCCAGAACCGTGGAATCCGTGCCACCCAACGGCTTCCCGCCACCAACAAGGCCGCGCCGGGACACCGGCGCGGCCTTGCCTTTCCCGGTTCCGGGCGACGGTCGCCGCGGGCGGATGATGGACGCTGAGCCGCCGCCCCGTGACGGTCAGCTCAGAAATGTACGTCCTTTCCCTAGCCTGGGCGCGCCTCCCGCTCGTACGGTGAGGCGACCCCCCGAACCGCCACCCAGACCCCTGCCGGGAGGGCTCATGGGCACGGACGTCTCGCAGCATGCCTTCACCCGGGACGATCGCATCCGATATAGGCAGAAGGTCCGGCGATGCCTGGACGTGTTCGCCCTCATGCTGGACGACTTCGGCTTCGACGCCGACCGCCCGACCACCGGCCTGGAAATCGAACTGAACCTGGTGGACGCGGACGCCGATCCCGCGATGCGCAACGCGGAGATTCTCGCCACCCTCTCGGACCCGACCTTCCAGACCGAGCTGGGGCAGTTCAACCTGGAACTCAACGCGCCGCCGCGGCTGATCGGCGGCAGCGGCTTCGCGGAGTACGAGCGGGACCTGCTGGCCAGCCTGGCCCGGGCCGACGACCGGGCGCACCGGTGCGAAGCGATGATCGTGCTGATCGGGGTCCTGCCCACGCTCACCCCGCGGCAGGCGGTGCTGAAGAACATCTCAAGCAACGAGCGGTACCGGGTGCTCAACTCGCAGATGTCGGACGCCCGGGGCGAGGACTTCGCCCTGGACATCCGGGGCGCCGAGCACCTGCGGATGCACAACGACTCGATCCTCGCCGAGGCCGCCGGGACCAGCGTCCAGTTCCACCTCCAGGTCGCGCCCGAGGCGTTCGCCCGGTACTGGAACGCGGCGCAGGCCATCGCCGCCGTGCAACTCGCGGTCGGGGCGAACTCGCCGTTCCTGTTCGGCAAGCAGCTGTGGGCGGAGACCCGGATCGCGCTGTTCGAGCAGTCCACCGACACCCGGCCGGACGAGTTGAAGGCGCAGGGCGTGCGGCCGCGGGTCTGGTTCGGCGAGCGGTGGATCACGTCCATCTTCGACCTGTTCGAGGAGAACGTGCGGTACTTCCCCCCGCTGCTGCCGATCTGTGACCCGGAGGACCCGGCGGAGGTGCTGCGCGCCGGCGGCGTACCGCGCCTGGCGGAGTTGCGGCTGCACAACGGCACCATCTACCGCTGGAACCGCCCGGTGTACGACATCATGAACGGCCGCCCGCACCTGCGCGTGGAGAACCGGGTGATGCCCGCCGGACCGACCGTCGTGGACATGCTCGCCAACGCGGCGTTCTACTTCGGACTGGCCCGGGCCCTGGCCGAGTCCGACCGCCCGGTCTGGAGCCAGTTGACGTTCGGCCAGGCCGAGGCGAACTTCCACACCGCCGCCCGGCGCGGCATCGACGCCACCGTGCACTGGCCGGCGGTCGGCGAGGTGCGCGCCACCGACCTCGTCCTACGCCGACTGCTGCCGCTGGCGTACGCCGGGCTGGACCGCTTCGGCGTCGAGCCGAAGCACCGGGACCGGCTGCTGGGCATCGTGGAGGAGCGCTGCCTGACCCGGCGCAACGGCGCGGTCTGGCAGGCGGAGGCGGTTCGGGCGGCGGAGCGGGAGCGCGGGCTGAGCCGGAAGCGCGCGCTGCACGACATGGTCCAGCGGTACGCGGAACTCCAGCGCGCCAACGAGCCGGTGCACACCTGGCCCCGGCCGTGACCGGTCAGGCGCCGGCCGCCGGGCCGCTCTCCTCCGGTGGCGTACCCGCCGGCGCGGGCGATGCCGGCTTGCGCCCGGCCCGCTTGCGCCCGCCCCGCCCACGCCCGGCGGGCTCCGGTTCGCGGACCGACGGCTCGGGCTCCCGCCCCGGCAGGGCGGCGGCAGCGCGGACCTCGGGCGGCGCCTCGATCGGCCGCTGGGCGGGCACGGCGACGCCCGGCAGGGCCCTCGGCGCCGGCTCGCGGCTGCCCCACGCGGCCACCAGCACCGAACCGGCCAGGCCGGCGATCAGCGCGTACGGCGCGACCAGGTAGGCCGAAAGCTGCTGGTTGCGCACGCCGACGAGGTTCGGCGCGGTCAGGAAGTACGCGGCGGCGACCAGGAGCGGGCCGACCGCGCCGGAGATGGCCACACCCACCCGGCCGTCGCCCCGGCGGGCCGCCGGCCAGGCCGCCAGCGCGCCGAGGACGAGCGCCGAGAGCACGGACAGCGCCATGCCGGGCAGGTACAGGTTGCCGAACCAGTAGCCGTCGCGCTCGCTGGTGAACTGCCAGACGCCGAGGTGGGCGGTGCCCAGGCCGCGACCGGCGACCACCCCGTCGATGACGGTGACCACGGCCAGCAGCCACAGGTACGCCACGGTCACGACGGTGTTCGCGGCGACCGCCCGGGCGGCGAGGGCCGGGATCGCGACCAGCAGGCCGGCGATGACGCCGAGGATCGCGTACCCGGCCGCGATGGTCTGCGGGGAGAACGTGTCGGCGCGGGTGGCCGCGCGTGCCGGTACCGCGATGAGGGCGACCGTCACCAGCGCGCCGACCGCCGCGGCCAGCGCCAGCGCGATCCGCCAGAGGGTGGCGGTGAGCGGGGTGCCGGGACCGTCCGGGGTGGTCGACTCCGCCGAGCTGAACCGGCCGGCCAGCACGGCGCCGACCACGGTGGACGTGGCGGCGATCCAGGTGGCCCAGCCGAGGCTGGCCACCCAGGCGGCCTCGGCGGCCCCGTTCGAGGCCGGCAGCCAGGCGATGATGCCGAGCCCGTAGCCCAGCCCCAGTTGAGCGGCGCCGGCGCCGGCGGCGGCACCCACCGCGACGGCGATCGACCCGCCCCAGCCCTGAACGGCCCACCCTCGTACGGCCATGCGGGGCACTGTAGCGGTCGGCCGCCGGCCGGGCGAGTTGGACGAATCACCACCGCGCCCGCTAGCCTGCCGGCCCCCGCCGTGGCCGGTGCCCGTAGCCCGGCGAGTCCCGCCCGTCGGGTGCCCCGTCGTGATGTCATTAGCCGGACAGTCGGGTTTGGCGACGCGCCGCGGGTGGCGGCCCGCGCCGGCCGGAGGGGCGAGGCGATGGGCGAGGAGCAGGGCGGGCAGCGGCGCGGCGAGGACGCCGAGCCGGCCGGCGGCGAGCAGGGCCCGGCGGCGGACCGCGACGGCACCGGCGAGCGGGCCAGGGACGAGGCCCGGCCGCACGGCCCGTCCGGCGACGAGACCGCCCAGCCCGGGCCGGTGGCACCGGGGCCATCCGACGAGACCCGGCGGCACCGCCCCCTCGATGAGACCCAGCGGCACGGGGCCTTTGACGAGACGCAGCGGCACGGGGCTTTCGACGAGACCCAACGGCACGGGGCTCACGACGGAACCCAGCCGCACGGGGCTTTCGACGAGACGCAGCGCTACGCGGCGTACTCGGGCGCCGACGAGCCGACCGATCCGGAGGCCACCCGGGTGGTGAACGGGCCGCCGGCCCGGGAGACGGCCGCGACGGCGCCGATCGCGGGCGGGTGGGCCGCGCGGGCGCCCATACCGCGGCCGGGCGGCGAGCCCATGGTGGAGCGGCGCGAGTGGATCGAGCAGCAGGAGCCCGCGCCGGGCCGGCGGTGGTGGATACCGGCCGTGGTCGCGCTGGTGGCGCTGCTGCTCCTGGCGGTGCTCGGGTACGGGTTGTGGCTGCTGCTCGGCGAGGGCGGCAACAAGCCGTCCCCACCCGCCGCGCCGACGGCGACGGCGCCACCCCCGCCGACGCTGCCGGAGACCACGCAGCCGCAGCCGCAGGTGCCGACGGCGCCGACCGCGACCACCCCGGCGGGGGTCGTGGTGCCGCGGCTGGTCGGGCTGTCCGAGGCGGACGCCCGGGCCACGCTGGACGACGTCGGGCTCACCTTCCGGCTCGCCTTCGAGGAGAACGGCGGCTTCCCGCCGGGCAGCGTGGTGCGCACCGACCCGCCCGCCGGCACGATGCTGCCCCGGGGTGACGAGGTGACGCTGATCATCGCGACGCCGCCGCGGACCGTCGAGCCGACCGTGACGACCGAGCCGCCGACCACCGCACCGCCGACCCCGACCGCGACGGGCTAGCGCGTCAGCGCGCGTGGACGCGGGCGGCGCCGGGCCCGCGGGTGGCCTGGCGGATCGCCGGCTGGCGGGCGTTGCGCATGCGCGGGTCGGGGGCCGAGCCGACCTGCCGCAACCCGCCGATCTGCACGAAGATGGATCGGCGGTCGACCGCCTCGCCGTCGGCGTTGAGTTCGTACCCGTCCAGCCAGACCCAGCCGTCGTAGGTCGGCCAGTCGTGCACGCGGATGACGCGGAAGAGCATGGGTTGGGCGAACTGGACGCTCGCCGCGCGGGTGATCTGTAAGACGTCTCCGGACCGGGGAAGCACGTCAACTCCTGTCCCACAGAACTGCCCGGGCGCGTCGGGGGGCTACGCCCGGACCCGGCCGAGGGCCGGCCACGTACCAAAGAACGGCGCCGTAACCCGCCGTGCGTGCGCGGCTGACCCACCGTACCGGCGACGTGGCCGCGATGCCCGCCACGGTGCCCGCCGCCGGCCGGCGCCAGAGATCAGCCAAATCGTTATTGAGATAGATCCGGTGACCCCTGCCGGCCGTCGAGACCGGAGTGCCCGCCCGGAGTCCGTGCCCGGTATGGACGGTTACATCAGCATTCGCGGGTGGACTCGGAAACGGTGCGTGATCCATACCGTACGGACAGCCTGCCGGAATCGTAGGATCAATGCAACTTGCATGGGGAAGGTGTCCCTCGACCGCCGTCACCGCGGTCGCGCTCGGGTTGATGCGTCGCGGTCTCGTCGGCACACTGATCGCGCTCCGCGGATCGACGCGTCAGTCCGTGCCAGCCGACCGTGCGCTGGCGACGGTCGATCCGGCCCAAACCGGCGCAGCGGCGAGGGCCCCTTCATCGTGCACCATGCCCTCCGGCATCCGTGGAGGTTTCCGGTGACCGACCGCCGTAGTCCCACGATCAGGCGACGCCGCCTCGGCGCCGAACTGCGCCGCCGCCGCGAGGCGGTCGGCATCACGATCGAGACGGTGGCCGACCGCCTGGAGTGCTCGGCGTCCAAGGTCTCCCGCATCGAGACCGGCCACACGAGCGCGACCCCGAGGGATGTCCGGGACATGCTCGGTATCTACGGCGTCACGGGCGAGGAATGCGAGGAACTGGTTCAGATCGCCCGGGAGGCTCGGCAGAAGGGCTGGTGGCACCCGTACAGCGCGGTGCTCACCGGCGCATATGTGGGCTTGGAGGCGGCGGCGGGCTCCGTCCGGGCGTACGAGCAGCAGGTCGTGCCCGGCCTGCTGCAGACGGAGGCGTATGCCGGTGCGATGATCCGTGCCGCCCGCCCCGACATCTCCGACGATGAGGTGGAGCGCCGGGTGCGCGTCCGATTGGGTCGCCAGTCGTTACTGTCCCAGGACGATCCGATCAACGCCTGGGTCGTGCTCGACGAGGCGGTGCTGAGCCGGCCGGTCGGTGGGGACGAGGTCATGCGTGACCAGATCCGCCGGTTGGCCCGGGCCGCCGGCCTGCCGAACGTGACGCTTCAGGTGCTGCCGTTCGAGGTGGGCGCGCACGCCGGGATGGATGGGACGTTCGCCATCCTCGATTTTCCCGAGGCGGGTGACCCGAGCGTGGTGTTCGCCGAGAACGCCACCGGCGGCCTCTTCCTGGAGAAGGCGGAGGAACTGCGCAAGTACGAGTTCATCTTCGAGAACATCCAGCGGGCGGCTCGGCCACCGCGGGAGTCCGAAGCCATTCTGACAAGACTCGCTGAGGAGCCATTGTGGAAGTTACGAGCAAAGGATACCGGATCGACCTAGATCAGGCCGTGTGGCGCAAGAGTACCCGAAGCGGACCCAACTGCGACAACTGCGTCGAGGTGGCGTTTGTCTCGGGTGCGATCGCCGTCCGGGACTCGAAGAACCCGACCGGACCCGCGCTGATCTTCACGCCCGACGAGTGGGACGCGTTCGTCGACGGCGCCAAGGACGGCGAGTTCGACCTCTGATTGTCTGACTGATCCGGTTGCTCCCGTGGCCGAGCGGCCCGCCGCCTCGTTGTACCGGGCGGTGCGGCCCTCGGCCCGGCCGCGCGGCTTTCGGCGAGCAGAGGCAGGCGAGGACGCATGACGATCGGCCCGGAGAATCTCGGAACCGGCCCGATGGCCCAGGATCGGTTCGCGGCACCGCTGAACGACTACCGCGGAGTGCGCCGGGACGGGCCGGACGGTGCCGATTCGGCCGCCGGTCCGCGCAACGGTGGGGGGCCGGGCATGGAGCCCTCGATGCTGCCGTCGTTGTCGATGGACGGGCTGGCGGAGCCCGGGTACCCGCCGGCGGACTGGCTGGACTCGCCGGCGCCGACCGGGACGATGGCGGACCACCCGCTGCTGCGCGGCCTGCTGCTCGAACTGCCCCCCAAGGGCATCGCCCCCGACCAGGCGTGGCTGGACCGCTGGTTCGAGGCCGCCCGGTCGATCCTGGAGTTGCTGTACGAGCAGGAGGCCCTCCGCCGCTGACGCCCCGGCGTCACCTCCGTCGAGCGGCCCCGCGTCGACTCCGGCCACGCCGCTCCGGGTCGACTCCGGCGTCGCGTTCCGGGCGTCGCGGCGTGAATCCGGCGAGCCGTTACCGGCTGAGCGGCCGGATCGCCACCCGCGCGGGCGCGAGGCGCAGCGCACCCTCGGCGAGGATGCTGTGCCGCACCGAGTGGCCGATCGCGGTGGCCAGCCCGGCCGCCGCGACAAGCGTTCCCGCGACACCCAGTCCGACCAGCGGGTGCGGGCCGAGCGTGCTTGCCGCCACACCGAACGCGGCGAGCGCCGTCACCTGGATGGGCGCCGCGAGCAGCGGGCGGGCGGCGGCCGCGCGCAGCCCCGGGCTGGCCGGTGCCGCCGGGGCGGTGGTGAACGCGTCGGCGTAGGACCGGACCCGGGCCAGCAGCGCGAAGGCGGTCGCGCCGGCCAGGGCGGCGGGGGCGCCGAGCAGCAGCGCTCGGGCGCCGGTCACCCCGGTTGCCGCGCCGGCGGCCAGCACCAGGACCACCCCGGTCCCCCCGGCCGCGACCAGGGCCGAGAGCCAGCGCGTGCGGCGGCGCAGCGCGCAGGCGGTGCGGGTCTGCGGCAGCGCGCCGGCGAGCAGGGCGGCGCCCGTCCACGCGGCACAGACGCTGAGCACGAGCAGGTCGGCGGTCATGGACACAGCCTGCACCCATGCGGGTTCGTCGGCATCCGGGGGGCTCCCTGGCGTACCCCTCGCCGGGCTCCCCTAGGGGCCAACCAAATTGTCCGTAGTGACGTGATCTATGCATTTGCAGCTCTGCCTTGGTCGGTCGTTCGACCCATAACCTGTCCTCTGATCGGCCAAACCCCCGTCCACCGGCCAGTGCCACGAGCGCGGCCGCGGCCAGGGCCGATCAGAGGGGAGAAGGGGAGATGACGCTCCCGACCGCGTCCACCAGACGCACGATCCTATGGGGACTGGCCACCACCGTCACCGCCCTGGTGACGGCCCTGGCCGGCACCCCGGCGTCCGCCGAGCCGCCGCACGGGGAGATCCGCAACGCGGGCGGCGCCGAGGCGGTGCCGAACAGCTACCTGGTGGTGTTCAAGGACGCCGCCGTTGACCGGAGCCGGGTCGCCTCGACCGCGGGCGATCTCACCCGCCGGCACGGCGGCGCGGTCGCCCGCACGTACAGCGCCGCGCTGCGCGGCTTCGAGATCAGCGGGAACGCCACCCAGGCGGCGCGCATCGCCGCCGACCCGGCGGTGGCCTACGTCGAGCAGAACCACGTCCTGCACGCGCTGGGCACCCAGGCGAACCCGCCGTCCTGGGGACTGGACCGGATCGACCAGCGGGACCTGCCGCTGGACAACTCGTACACGTACCCGACCAGCGGGGTGGGCGTGCACGCGTACATCATCGACACCGGCATCCGGTTCAGCCACAGCCAGTTCGCCGGGCGCGCCACGAGCGGCTTCGACGCCGTCTCCGGCGGTACCGCCGACGACTGCAACGGGCACGGCACGCACGTGGCCGGCACCGTCGGCGGCAAGGACTACGGCGTCGCCAAGGACGTCGCGCTCGTCGGCGTGCGGGTCCTCAACTGCTCCGGCAGCGGGACCACCGCCCAGGTCGTCGCCGGCATCGACTGGGTGACCGCCCACGCGATCAAGCCGGCCGTGGCGAACATGAGCCTCGGCGGCGGCACCGACAGCACCCTCGACGCGGCGGTCAGCCGCTCCATCGCCGCCGGGATCACCTACGGGATCGCGGCCGGCAACGGCAACGCCCTCGGCGTGCGGCAGAACGCCTGCACCACCTCGCCGGCCCGGGTGCCCGAGGCGATCACGGTCGGTGCGACGCAGAGCAACGACGCGGCGGCCAGCTTCTCCAACTACGGCACCTGCCTCGACATCCTGGCGCCGGGCGTGAACATCACGTCGTCCTGGTACACCAGCGACACCGCGACCAACACGATCAGCGGGACCTCGATGGCCACGCCGCACGTGGTCGGCGCGGCCGCGCTGCTGCTGGAGGCGAACCCCGGCTGGACGCCGCAGCAGGTCCGGGACGCGATGGTGGCCAACGCGACCAGCGACCACGTGACCAACGCCGGCACCGGCACCCCGAACAAGCTGCTCTACGTGGGCTCCGGCGGCACCACGCCGCCCCCGCCCCCGCCGCCGACCGGCTGCACCGGCACCAACGCCACCGGCGTGGCCATCCCCGACGCCGGTGCCGCCGTGACCAGCGCCATCACGATCTCCGGCTGCGGCCGGGCCGCCTCGGCGACCTCGACGGTGGCGGTGAACATCCGGCACACCTACCGGGGTGACCTGGTCATCAACCTGCTCGCGCCGGACGGCTCCAGCTACCGGCTCAAGAACAGCAACCTGTCGGACAGCGCGAGCAACGTCAACACGACGTACCCGGTGAACCTGTCCAGCGAGGCGGCGGACGGCACCTGGCGGCTCCAGGTGCAGGACGTGTACCGGGTGTACACGGGCACCCTCGACAGTTGGACCCTGACCGCCTAGGCCGGACCGGTACCCGACCTGGGGAGGTCGACGGCGGCCCCGGTGCACCCCCGCGTACCGGGGCCGCTACCCGTCCTCCACCTCGAACCGCGCGGACGCGGGCGGCGGGCCGGCGCTCAGGTGCGCCGCGTCACACGCTGAACGTGGAGGGACGCTCGTCGGACGGCGCGGGCGGCTCGGCGTCCCACAGTTTCGTCTTCTGGGCGCCGAGGCGGGCCAGGTACACCGGGTTGAGCACCACGTACCGGCGCCAGAGCCGGCGCGGTTCCAGGCCGAGGCGCCACAGCCATTCGAGGCCGGCGCGCTGCATCCAGCCGGGCGGGTGGCGCAGTTGGCCCGCGTGATAGTCGAAGGCGGCGCCGACCGCCATGAGCGGCATGTCCAGCAGGGGGCGCATCGCGTACGCGAAGACCTCCTGGCGCGGGCAGCCGAGGCCGACCAGGACCACGCGGGCGCCGGACCCCTTGATCCGCTCGGCGATCTGCTCGTCCTCGCCGGGCTGGACCTGCCGGAACTTCGACGCCTCCACCCCGGCGATCTTGAGGGCGGGGAACATCCGCTGGAGCCTCGGCGTCAGGCGTTCGAGGGTCTCGCCGGTGGAGCCGTACAGGTAGACCGGCAGCCCTTCGGCGGCGCAGCCCTCGAGCACCTTCAGGGTCAGCGTGGGGCCGTAGACCCGGTCCCGGAGCTTGGCGCTGTGCAGCAGGTTCAGCGCCCAGCGGACGGGCTGACCGTCCGGGGTGACCAGGTCGAAGGAGTTGAGCCGGGCGTTGTGGGCGCGGTCCAGGACCCCGGTCATCACGCCGTGCACGGCCAGCGCGGTCAGCGCCAGCGGGCGGTGCTCCCGGGCGGCGGACAGCACCTGGGCGGTCGCGGCCTCGTAGTCCACGGCGTCGACCAGCACGCCGAGGACGTTCCGCTTGCCCAGCCAGATCACGCCGGCACCCACGTCCCGGCGTTCGCCTCGTAGATCTCCTGGAGGATCATCGGGATGTCGTACCGCTGCTTCCACCGCGGATAGTCGCGCTGGAACGCGGCGTTGGAACCGATCCACCACTGGTGGTCGCCGACCCGGTTCGCCTCTTGGTACTCGGTGATCATCTCGTGCCCGGTGATCTTCTCTGCCAGCGCGAACGCCTCCAGGTGGGAGGCGTTCGAGTGCCGCCCGCCGCCGAGGTTGTAGACGGCGGCGACCCGGGGGGCGCGGAAGAACTGCTCGAACGCGGAGACCACATCGGAGCTGTGGATGGCGTCCCGGACCATCTTGCCCTTGTACCCGAAGATCTTGTACGTGCGCCGCTCCATGTTGCAGCGCATCACGTACGCCAGGTATCCGTGCAGTTCGGTGGCGGAATGCGCCGGGCCGGTCAGCGTGCCGCCCCGGAAGCACACGGTGCGGATGCCGAAGTAGCGGCCGTACTCCTGGACCATCACGTCGGCGGCGACCTTGGAGGCGCCGAACACCGAGTGCAGACAGGCGTCGATGGACATGTCCTCGGTGATGCCGCCCTCGTACGGGTGACCCGGCTCGATCTCCCAGCGGGTCTCCCGCTCGACCAGGGGCAGACTGTTCGGCCGATCGCCATAGACCTTGTTGGTGGAGCAGTGGATGACCGGGGCCTCGGGGCAGTGGTCGCGCACGTTCTGCAGGATGTTCAGCGTGCCGCCGGCGTTGACGTCGAAATCCGTGTACGGGTCGCGGAGGGCCCAGTCGTGCGACGGCTGCGCGGCGGTGTGGATCACGACGGCGATGTCCCGGCCGTACCGCTTGAAGATCTCCGCCAGCGCGGGCCGGTCCCGGATGTCGGCGTCCAGGTGGGTGTAGGCGGGGCCCAGGTCGGCGGCGAGGCGGCGGACGTTCCAGGCGGTGGACGCCTCGGCGCCGAAGAATTCGCGACGCATGTCGTTGTCGATGCCGACGACCTCCAGGCCCAGGCCGGCGAAGTGGCGCGCCGCCTCCGAGCCGATCAGTCCCCCGGATCCGGTCACCAGCGCGACACTCACACGACACTCCCGGTTCAGGCTTTGGGCAATCGGCGGAAGCATAGCCGAAACGAAAAAGGCCCCCCGGTGACGACCGAGGGGCCTTGCGGTGGGGAAGGGGGGAGTTGAACCCCCACGCCCTTTCGGGCACACGGACCTGAACCGTGCGCGTCTGCCATTCCGCCACTTCCCCGGGCGGTGAACCGGGACCAGAGTAGTCCCTGTCCCATTGGGGTGCGACACAGACTACTGTAGTACCTGGCTACGGCCGCGAACCGGTGTGGCGCGCGGCGGCCCCGGAAGCGTAGCACGGCCGGGCAGCGCGCCGCCGCACCGGGAAAGGGTGCGGCGCACCGCTGGTCAACCGGGGTCTCATCGGACCCGGCCATCGTGCGCAGACGGCGTGGGCGGTGGCCGGATACCATCATGACCTCGGAACCCGAGGAGGAGCCGGTGAGCGTGCTGCAGCGCTTTGAGAAGCGCCTGGAAGGTCTGGTCGAGGGGGCCTTCGCCAAGGTGTTCAAAGGGGTCGTGCACCCCGTGGAGATCCTCAACGCCATGCAGCGGGAGGCGGAGGCGCACAAGGCGATCCTGGCCGGCGGGCGCACTCTGGTACCGAACCGCTATGTGATCGACCTCTCGCCCTACGACCACAGCCGGCTCGCGCCCTACGCCGCTGCTCTCGCCCAGGAGCTGGCGCAGTCGCAGGCCGAGTTCATCGGCGAGCAGGCCTGGACCGTCTACGGCGACGTGATCGTCGAGATCGAACGCGGCGACGGCCTGGACACCGGCATGTTCCGGGTCACCGCCGAGGTCTACACCGGCGGGGACGTCGCGCCGGTGCAGCAGCCCGGGTACGACGCACCACCCCAGTACGCGCCCTACGACCAGGGCGGGTACCCACCGCAGGCGCCGGTCTCCGGCGGTGGCCGGGGCACCGTGCGGCTGGTCTCCGGCGACGGGCGCACCTACCCGCTGCAGATGGGCTCCACCGTCATCGGCCGCGGCGATCAGGCGAACCTCCGCCTGCCCGACGTCGGCATCTCCCGCCGGCACGCCCGGCTCGACTACGACGGCGCCCAGGTCGTCCTCACCGACCTCGGCTCCACCAACGGCACCATGGTCAACGGCCAGCGCGTCTCGGCCGTGGCGCTCAACCCCGGTGACATGATCCAGCTCGGCACGACCACGCTGACGTTCCGCGTGGACGGCTAGCGTTGCCCGCATTCGTCGTCGCCGTCGCCCGGCTCGGGTTCCTGGTGCTGCTGTGGATCTTCGTGTTCACAGTGGTGGGCGTCATCCGGCGGGACCTGTTCGCCGGTGCGCGCTCGTCCCGCCTGGTGGCGGCGCCCCGGGGGGTTGGCGCGTCCGGCGGCGCGGCGAGTCGGCCCGCGAAGGTCAAGCGCGGCAAGGCGGCACACCAGTTGGTGGTGACCGCCGGCCAACTGGCGGGCACCCGGATCACCCTCGGCGAGAACCAGATCACGATCGGCCGCGCGGAGGACTCGACCCTGGTGATCACTGACGACTACGCCTCGGCCCGGCATGCGCGGCTGGTGCCCCGCAACGGGCAGTGGATGATCGAGGACCTTGGCTCGACCAACGGTACGTACCTCGATCGCGCTAAGGTCACCGGACCTACCCCCGTCCCCCTCGGCGTGCCGATCCGCATCGGCCGCACGGCCCTTGAGTTGCGACCATGACCCTCACTCTGCGTTACGCGGCCCGCAGTGACCGCGGCCTGATCCGAGACGGAAACCAGGATTCCGTCTACGCCGGGCCGCGGCTGCTCGCCGTAGCCGACGGCATGGGCGGCATGGCCGCCGGTGACGTCGCGAGCAACATCGTCATCGCCGCGATGGCGCCGCTGGACGAGGACGTACCCGGCGATGCGCTGGTCGACGCCCTGCGCGGCGCGGTCGACCTGGCCAACCAGCAGCTACGGGACACCGTGGACGCCAATCCCCAGATGGAGGGGATGGGCACCACGCTCACCGCGACGCTGTTCTCCGGCTCCAAGCTCGGCATGGTGCACATCGGGGACTCCCGCGCGTACCTGCTGCGCGACGGGGAGTTCTCGCAGGTCACCAAGGACGACACGTACGTACAGATGCTGGTCGACGAGGGCCGGATCAGCGCCGAGGAGGCCAGCAGCCACCCGCAACGGTCGCTGCTGACCCGGGCGCTGGACGGCCGGGACATCGACCCGGAGTACAGCGTCCGGCAGGTGCTGCCGGGCGACCGGTACCTCATCTGCAGCGACGGGCTGTCCGGCGTGGTCAGCGCCGAGACCATCGCGGAGACAATGCGCGACTACGCCGACCCGCAGCAGTGCGTGGAGCGGCTCGTCTCGCTGGCCCTGCGCGGCGGCGGGCCGGACAACATCACCGTGATCGTGGCCGACGCCACCGACGAGGACATCGTCGAGGAGACGCCGGTGGTCGGCGGGGCCGCCGCCCGGGACCGGGGCATGTCCCCGGCCGCGACGCTCGAGTCCACCCCGGCGGCGCGGGCGTCGGCGGCCCTGGCCACGCCCCGCCCCGCCAGCCCGGATTCGGACGGCGCCGGACGGTCCGACGAGGAGCCCGACCGGCCGCGCCGGCACCCGGTCCGCACCACGATCCTGCTCGCCCTGCTGCTCGGCCTGCTCGGCGGCGGCCTCTGGTACGGCTGGACGTTCACCCAGGCGCAGTACTACGTGGGCGCCACCGACGAGGGCAAGGTCGCGGTGTTCCGGGGCGTCCCGGGCCAGATCGCCGGCCTGCAACTGTCCAGCGTCCACGAGACCAGCGACACCCGGATCGAGGACCTCACGGCGGCCGCGCAGGACACCGTGAAGAAGGGGATACCGGCCGACAGTGAGGCGGACGCCGAGCGGCTGCTCACCGAGTTGACCAACGACATCCCCGGCAACCCGAACCTGAAGCCGACCTGCCCGCCCGAGCCGACCGCCACGCCCACCGCGACGCCGCCACCCCCGGCGAGCCCCACCCACACGCCACCGGCCCCGACCGGCGCGCCGGAGGGCAGCGCCTCGCCCAGCGTCGACGGGAGCCTCGGCTCGCCCTCCGACGTCGAAGCAACCACGACCGCACCGACGCCGCCCGACGGCTGCCGGTGACCCGGCGGATTCCCGCGGGGAACCACCGGCCGACGAGGAACTCGAGGATGTCCCTGTGACCGCCCCCGCCGCCTCGGCGCCGCCGCCCGCCCAGCCGGGCGCCGCGCCGCGCCCCCGCCGCGGCGGGCGCGGCCGGCGCAACGCGGAACTGGGCCTACTCGTCCTGGCGATGGTGCTGGTCGCCGCGTACGGGGCGGCGGTGCAGGCGAGCATGCTGGACACCATCACCGGCACGTTCTGGGTGCCGGCGGCGGTGCTGTTCCTGACCTTCTTCGCGCTGCACCTGGTGGTGCGGTTCCTCGCCCCGCACGCCGACCCGGCGCTGCTGCCCGCGGTCGCCCTGCTCAACGGCTTGGGCGTGGGCTTTCTGCGCCGGCTGGACCTCGGCGGGCAGGAGGCGGCCCGGCGCGTCGACTACCCGGTCTTCGCCGGGGTGGGCGGTCGGCAACTGGCCTGGACGCTGATCTCGGTGGTGCTCGCCGCCGCGCTGCTGGTGGTGGTCCGCGACCACCGCATGGTCTCCCGGTACGCGTACACTCTCGGCCTGGTCGGCATCGTGCTGGTGATCACCCCGGCGGTGCTGCCGTCCAGCATCTCCGAGGTCAACCACGCCAAGCTGTGGATCCGGTTCGGCAGCTTCTTCTCCATCCAGCCCGGCGAGTTCGCCAAGCTGGCGCTGCTGTCCTTCTTCGCCTACTACCTGGTGCGCAAGCGCGAGGTGCTGTCGCTGGCCAGCAAGCGGTTCCTCGGCATCGACTTCCCGCGCGGGCGGGACCTGGGCCCGGTCGTCGCGGTCTGGGCGCTGAGCCTGCTGGTCCTCGTCTTCGAGAAGGATCTCGGCACCTCGCTGCTGTACTTCGGCATGTTCGTGGTGACGCTCTACATCGCCACCGAGCGGGTCAGTTGGCTGATCATCGGTCTGCTGCTGTTCTCCGGCGGTGCCTTCCTGGCGTACCTGCTGGGGCACAGCATCGGCGGCCCGTTCCTGAACTTCGGCCAGCGGGTCGACACCTGGTTGGACCCGTTCGCCGACCCGTACGACAAGGGCTGGCAGCTCACCCAGTCGCTGCTCGGGCTGGGCACCGGCGGGCTGTTCGGCACCGGGCCGGGCGCCGGGCAGCCGAACCTGGTCGAGGAGGTCAAGAACGACTTCATCTTCGCCGGCATGGGTGAGGAGGTCGGGCTGTTCGGCCTCTCCGCGCTGCTCGTGATCTACCTGCTGATCGTGGCGCGCGGGCTGCGGGCCGGCCTCGCGGTGCGGGACTCGTTCGGCAAGCTGCTCGCCGGCGGCCTGTCGTTCACGCTCGGCCTGCAGGTCTTCGTGATCGTGGGTGGGGTGAGCGGGCTGATCCCGCTGACCGGCCAGACCACCCCGTTCCTGTCCGCCGGCGGCTCCTCGCTGATGGCGAACTGGCTGCTCGTCGCGATGCTGCTGCGCATCTCCGACGCGGCGGGGCGGCCGGCGGGCGAGGGCGCCGCGGGACCGGTCCGGTCCAGCGGCACGGGATCGGCGCCGATGCGGCTGCACGGCGCGCCGACGGAGGTGATCAACCGGTGAACGCTCCGCTGCGGCGGGTCGGCGTCGTCGCCATGATCCTGTTCGGGTTGCTGTTCGCGAACCTGAACTGGGTGCAGGCGTACAAGGCCGACGAGTACCGCAACAGCGACTACAACGGCCGGGTGCAGGTCGCCGAGTACGAGCGCGAGCGCGGCAAGATCGTGGCGGGCGGCAAGGTGCTGGCGCAGAGCAAGGCCACCAACGACGACCTGAAGTTCCAGCGCACCTACCCGTTCAAGGAGACGTACGCGCACGTCATCGGGTACAAGCCGGTGAACCTCGGCGACATCGCCGTGGAGAACTACGAGAACGAGTTCCTCGCCGGCACCAGCGACAGCCTGTTCGGGGAGCGGTTCCGGGACATGTGGCGGAACAGCAAGTCCCCGGGGGGCAACGTGCTGCTCACGCTCTCACCGACCGCGCAGGAAACGGCGGTGCGGGAGTTGGCGAACAACAACGTCGGCGCGACCCGCGGCGCGGTGATCGCGCTGAACCCGCGCTCCGGTGCGGTGCTCGCCATGGCCTCGATGCCCAGCTTCGACCCGAACCCCCTGGTCAGCCACAGCACCAAGGCGGCCCAGGCGGCGTACGACAAGCTGCTGGCCGACCCGAAGAAGCCGCTGCTGAACCGGGCGCTGGCCGAGACGTTCCCGCCCGGCTCCACGTTCAAGGTGATCGACTCGGCGGCGGCGCTGGAGGCGGGGCTGACCGCCCAGAGCGAGCTGACCGGCGGCTCGACGTACAAGCCGCCGGACACCAGCCAGGTGATCGGCAACGCCCCAGGCGTGACCTGCCCCAACAAGATCACTCTCAAGCAGGCCCTGACGGTCTCCTGCAACACCGCGTTCACCCGGCTCGCCGTGGAGAAGCTCGGCGCGGACACGCTCAAGCGGAAGGCGCAGGACTTCGGCTTCGGCGACGGTGACCTCCGGGTGGGCCAGCTCGACGACGGCGGGGTGCGCGTCGCGGCCAGCCAGACCGGGGACATCAAGGACCCGGACGGCACCGACGACCTGCCGGCGCTGGCGCAGTCCGCCATCGGGCAGGCGAATGTGCGGATGACGCCCCTGCAGGGTGCGCTCATGGCCGCCACGGTCGCCAACGGGGGCAGCCAGATGCGTCCGTACCTGGTGCAGGTGCTCCAGGGTCCGGACCTGACCACGAACCACTACACGGCGAGCCCGCGCGAGCTACGCCGGCCGGTCGACCCGCAGGTCGCCGCGACCCTGCAGGACATGATGATCTCCGTCGTCGAGAACGGCAGCGGCCGGAAGGCGCAGATCGACGGGTACACGGTCGGCGGGAAGACCGGCACGGCACAGGCCGGGGAGGGCGTCGAGAACCACGGCTGGTTCATCGGCTTCGTGAAGAAGGGCGACGAGCCGATCGCCGCGGTGGCGGTCCTGCTCCAGAACGCCGGCCAGGGCGGCAGCGCGGAGGCGGCGCGGATCGCCGGCCAGGTGATGAAGTCGATCACCCGGGACCGGGGGAACGGTTGATGCTGAGCCCCGGAGTGTCGCTGGGCAACCGGTACCGCCTGGACGAGCGGATCGCCGGCGGCGGCATGGGCGACGTCTGGCGCGGCACCGACGAGGTGCTCGGCCGCACCGTGGCGGTGAAGGTTCTGCTCCCGGCGCTGCTGGAGGAGCCGGGCTTCGCCGAGCGCTTCCGGGGTGAGGCGCGCACGATGGCGACCATCAACCACCCCGGCGTCGTGGACGTCTACGACTTCGGCAGCGACGACTCGGTCGCGTTCCTGGTGATGGAGTACGTGGAGGGCGACGCGCTGTCCCGCACCCTGGGCCGGGTCGGGCGGCTCACGCCGGCCCGCACGATGGCGCTGGTCGCGCAGGCGGCGGACGCGCTGCAGGCCGCGCACGAGAAGGGCATCGTGCACCGGGACGTGAAGCCGGGGAACCTGCTGGTCCGCCCGAACGGGACGCTGGTGCTCACCGACTTCGGCATCGCCCGCTCGGCCATGGTGGCCCAGCTCACCGCCGCCGGGTCGGTGCTCGGCACCGCGTCGTACATCTCGCCGGAGCAGGCCGCGGGCGCCACCGCCACGCCGTCCTCCGACGTGTACGCGCTGGGCGTCGTCGCGTACCAGTGCCTGTCCGGCCACCGGCCGTTCGACGGCGACAACCCGCTCGAGATCGCCATGAAGCACGTCCGGGACGCGCCCCGCCCGCTGCCCGGCGACATCCCGCCCGCCGTGCGGTCCATCGTGGACCGTGCGATGGCGAAGGACCCGGTGGCCCGCTGGCCCAGCGCGGCGACCCTGGCCGCGGTGGCCCGGCAGGCGGCGGCGACCCTGGCCCCGGTGGCCGGCCGGCCGGCGGCGGCACCGCACCCGACCTCGCCGCGACCCACGTCGCCGCAGCCGGGCCCGACCACGCCGTACCCGGGCGCCGCGTCGGTCCGCCCCCACTCCGGGGCGCCCGCCTCCCCGGCGCCGCCGTACCCGCCGCCCGGTCACCCGGTGACGCCCGGTGCGTCGGTCGTGCCGGCCGTACCGGCGCCGGCGAACGCGGGATACGCTCGCGGCGCGGCCGCGGTGCAACCGGGGCCGCAGCGACCGTACCCGCCGCCCGGCGGCCCGGCCGCACCTCGGGCCCCGGGGCGGAACGGGCTGCTGATCGCGGCCCTGATCCTGCTGGTCATCGCGGTACTCGGCTGCGCCGGCCTGCTGGGCTACCTGAGCCGGCGGGGTGGCAGCGGGCTCGGACCGACCGGTGGCGCCATTCCGGCCGCGGCGGGCCGGGATGGCATGTTTGACGGCGGAACCGTGCGATGAGTGAGCGCGCGGGGACCGGGCAGAGTACGCGGAAGCGGACGACCGAAGGACGACGGACGAGATGACTGCGCAGGCCCGCCTGCTGGGTGGCAGGTACCAGGTCGGCGAGCTGCTCGGCTACGGCGGCATGGCCGAGGTGCACCGCGGCCGCGATCTCCGGCTGGGCCGGGATGTCGCGATCAAGATGTTGCGCACCGACCTGGCCCGCGACGCCACGTTCCAGATGCGGTTCCGGCGGGAGGCGCAGAACGCCGCCTCCCTGAACCACCCGGCGATTGTCGCCGTCTACGACACCGGCGAGGAGCGTGCGCCGACCGGCGAGGCGCTGCCGTACATCGTCATGGAGTTCGTCAACGGCCGCACGCTGAAGGAGGTGCTGGCGGCCGAGGGCCGGCTGATGCCGCGCCGGGCGCTGGAACTGATCGCGGACATCTGCGCCGCGCTGGAGTTCAGCCACCGGCACGGGATCATCCACCGGGACATCAAGCCCGGCAACGTCATGCTGACCCAGACCGGCCAGGTCAAGGTCATGGACTTCGGCATCGCCCGCGCCCTGGCCAGCGGCGCCACCACGATGACGCAGACCAGCGCCGTGATCGGCACCGCGCAGTACCTGTCGCCGGAGCAGGCGCGGGGCGAGGCGGTGGACGCCCGCTCCGACGTGTACGCCGCCGGCTGCGTGCTGTTCGAGTTGCTCTGCGGGCACCCGCCGTTCGTCGGGGACAGCCCGGTCAGCGTCGCGTACCAGCACGTCCGGGAGGACCCCCGCGCGCCGAGTGAGATCAACCGGGACGTCACCCCGGACGTCGACGCCGTGGTGCTCAAGGCCCTGGCGAAGAACCCGCTGAACCGGTACCAGAGCGCCGGCGAGATGCGGGCGGACGCGCTGCGGGCCGCGACCGGCCGGCCGGTCCTGGCGACCCCGGTGCTCCGCGAGGACGAGACGGTCGCGGTGGGTGCCCCGGTCCGGCCGATGGGCGGCGCCACCCGGACCATCCCGGCGGCCCGCGGTGGCGGCGGCCAGAAGGGGCGCGGCTCCACCTGGGCCATCGCCATCATCGCGGTGCTCGGCGTGCTCGCCGCGGTCGCCCTGGTCGCCGGCCTCATCGTCGCGAACCGGGACAAGACCGAAAAGGTCGCGGTGCCGAACGTGGTCGACCAGACCGTGGACGCCGCCAAGAGCACCCTCGACCAGCAGGGCCTGACCGCGGTCACGGACGGCACCGACAAGAGCCCGACGTGCAAGAAGAACACCGTCACGGACCAGAGCCCCGTGGGTCAGCAGCAGGTCAACAAGGGCACCGAGGTGCACCTGACGGTCTGCGCCGGCCCGGACGCGGTGAAGATTCCGGACCTGGCGGGCACGACGAAGGACCTGGCCGATAAGCAGCTGTCCGGGCTCGGGCTGAAGCCCAAGTTCATCGCGATCGACAGTGACCAGCCCAAGGACCAGGTCATCAAGGTGCTCCGGGCCGGCGAGACGGTCTCGTACGGGACCGAGGTCGAGGTGCAGATCTCGAAGAACAACCTGGTCGCGGTCAAGAACGTCGTCGGGCGCACCGAGGAGGAGGCCCGGATCATCCTTGAGGAGCAGGGCTTCACGGTGCGGGTCAAGGACGGCAACACCGTGCCACCGGATCAGGCCGGCATGGTGCAGGCGCAGGACCCGAGGTCCGGCCTGTTCGACCCGAGCAAGAAGACGATCACCCTGCTGGTCACCCGGCCCCTGGCCGAGACGCCGCCGCCGACCGACGAACCGACCGATCCGCCCACCGCCTGACCGGGTCTCGGTGAAGCGGGACTGCGGGGCGCCGCCAGGCACCGCGGCCATGGGTGGGCGGGGCGGAGCAGGCCGGTCAGGCGGTGGCGAAGGCGGCGAGGCGGCGGGCCTCGACGTCCGCGGCCAGGGCCGGTGCGGCGGCCAGGGCGCTGGGCAGGCCGCACCCCGCCAGCCAGTTGGCCAGCATCAGGTGCCCGCCCTGGGTGAGTACCGACTCCGGGTGGAACTGCACGCCCTCCACCGGCAGCGTGCGGTGCCGCATCGCCATCACCACCCCGGATCCGGTCCGGCCGGTCACCTCGATCTCCTCCGGGAGCGTCGACTCGACCACGGCGAGCGAGTGGTACCGGGTGGCGGTGAACGGGTCGGGCAGCCCGGTCAGGACGCCCGCGCCCTTGTGTAGAACCTCCGAGGTCTTGCCGTGCAGCAGTTCCGGCGCGCGGGCCACGGTGGCACCGAACGCCGCCCCGATCGCCTGGTGCCCCAGGCACACCCCGAAGATCGGCAGCCGTCCCGCGTACCGCTCAACCACGTCCATGCAGACGCCGGCCCGCTCCGGCGTACCCGGGCCGGGGGAGAGCAGCACGCCGGCCGCGCCGGACCGGCCCACCGCCGCCACATCGATCTCATCGTTGCGGCGGACCTCGCACTCGGCGCCGAGCTGCCCCAGGTACTGGACGATGTTGAACACGAACGAGTCGTAGTTGTCGATGACCAGGACGCGCACGGGGTTCACCTCGGCAGGCCGGTGGCGGTCGGGGAGGCGGTCGCCTCCTCGGTGGAGTAGTACAGCTCGTGGTCCTCCGGGTCGCCGCCGGGCGCGTCGGGGTCGCCGACCTGGTCCCCGCCGGTACCGCCCGTGCCGTCGGTGACCTGCACGTCGTCGAACGGCAGCAGCGGCTCGGCCAGGGGGAACACCACGTACCACAGCAGCGCGCACACGCCGGCGATCAGCGCCAGCGCCAGGCCCAGCTTCAGGTACCAGCGGCGGAACGGCAGGTGCCGCCAGATCCAGGCGTACATCTCCGGCTACCCCTTGCCCACCAGCAGCTTGCCGAGGCCGATCGGGGGGCCGGCGTCGTGTGGCCGGGGTTCGCCGTCGAGCCGGGCGTGCACGATCAGGCGCTGGTAGTTGTCGAACTTCGGGTTGCAGGTGGTCAGGGTGAGCAGCGCCTCTTCGGGCGTGCGGCCGGGATGGTTCGGCACCGGTGCGACCACCTCGATCTGCCGCGGCGTGACGATCTGCTGCCCGTAGACCTTGTAGTGGTACCAGTTCGTCCGCGTCTCGACGATGATGTCGTCGCCCACGTGCAGCTCGTCGATCCGCCAGAAGATGGCCCGGTTCCGGTGCCCGGCGACGGAGAAGTTGCCGAGGTCGCCCGGCATGGCGGTCTTCGGGTAGTGGCCCGGCGCGTACCGGATGTCCTTCGCCGTGACGCCCTCCACGACCACCCAGCGCTTGTCGAGCTTCGGGATGTACAGCCGGGCGACCGCGTCGCCGGGCGGCGGCACGTAGTTCGGCCCCTGCGACGCGCCGGTGGTCGGCTGCGCCCACTGCTGCTCGACCTGCTGTTCCAGGTCGCTCTGGTGGGCGTCCACGATCGTGGTCTTGCCCCACACCTCGTACGCGGCGAACAGCAGCACCACCAGGCCGAAGGTGATCAGCACCTCGCCCGCGCCGCGCAGCACCGTCAGGGTCACGCTACCCGCGGTGCTGCGGGTGAGCTGTGAGTAGACGCTCTTGTACCCGGCGTCCGTCTGGACCGGTCGCAGCGGTACCACCCGCTCGCCCCGCTTGGGCTTCGGCTCGCCGTCGTCCCCGTCCCCCGCCTCCGCCGGCCCCTCGCCAGCGCCGGCCGGAGCGGTTTCGGGCGCCGCGGGGCCGGCCGGAACGGCGGGGATCAGCGCGGTCATCGCCTCGGAGGGCGCACCCGGTCGGACGTTCACCACCGGCAGCACCGTGGTGGCCCCGGCGTCCAGTGGCGGCGCGATCCGCGGCTGGACGGCCGTGACGTCCGCCGCCAGGCCGGCCGGGTGGGAGCCCGGCGGCGCGGCGGGTGGCGCCGGCGGCGATGCGAGCGAGATCGGCGGCGCGAAGCGCGGGCCCGGTGCTGCGTCGCGTGGGGCCGGCGGCGCGGCGGGTGAGGTTGGTGGTGCGGTCCGTGGCCCCGGTGCCGCGGCCGGCGAGACCGACTGCGCGGCCGGTGAGGTTGGTGGTGGTGCGGCGCGCGTGGCCGGTGGCGCGGCGGGTGAGACCGACAGCGCGGCCGGTGGCATCGGTGGCGCGGCGGGGGAGATCGGCGGTGCGGCACGTGGACCTGGTGGCGCGGCGGGTGAGACCGACAGCGCGGCCGGTGGCGCCGGTGGCGCGGCGGGCGCGGTCGGTGGCCCGGCGGGCGGCGTGAGTGGCACCGGGTGGCCATTCACCGGAGCGCGGAAACGCGGCTCCCGCACCTGGGGAACCGCGAACAGCGCGGAGGGTTGGGCTGCGAACGGCAGTGCGCCAGGAGGCCCCGGTGGTGCCGCGGGCGCAGCGCTGGGTGGCCCAGGTGGTGCCGCGGGCGGGGCGCTGGGTGGCCCTGGTGGTGCCGTGGCTGCGGGCGGGGGCCCGCCGAACGCGGCGGGCTGAGCCGGGAACGTTCCCGCTCCGGGGGACTCGCCCCGCGGTGGGAAGGCCGGTGGGGGCGGCGGCGGGCCGGGCGGGGTCGGGTCCGGCCCGGGGGCCGGGACCGGCGGCGGGGGTGGCTCCGGCGGGTCCGGGATCGGGGGCGGCGGCGGAGGGCCGGGTTGGGGATGGATGCCCTCCGGCGAGGGCCCCGATAGCGCGGCCGGCGGCACGGCCGCGGGCACGGCCGGCGGCACGACCGGGGCCGGGGGCGCGGTCGGGGTCGGTTCGAAGTGCAGGTCGATGTAGCGGGGGATGACGGCGGTCTCGTCCGGGTCGGTCCGCCGGTGACGCCCGCTGGAGGGGCGCGGAGGGTCGTCGCCCGGCCGCGTTTCGGTCATCGCACCACCTCTGCGTACCGGAGGGTGCCGGAGTCCTGGTATGCCGGCACCGTCACGTCCGTCTCCACCTTCTCGGTGTAACCCAGACCGTAGTCGCGGGCGGCCTCCCGGAACCACTGCACGTTTTCGGCCGCGTTCAGAGCCTGCCGCATCCGGCCCGCATCGCCGATGGCGGTGATGACGAACGGGGGCGAGTACACCCTGCCGTGGAGCAGGAGGGTGTTGCCGACGCAGCGGACCGCGCTCGTGTTGATCACCCGCACGCCCATGATCGACATGGCCTCGGCGCCGCCGGCCCACAGCGCGTTGACCACGGCACGCACGTCCGCCTCGTGGACCACGAGGTCGTCGTTGGTGGCGCCGGCCGGCTTGCTGCCGTCGGCGCGCTGCGGGGCGTCGTTGAGCTGGACGGTGAGCCCGGGGCCGTGCAGGGCGCTGAAGCCGGCGGCGGTCCGTTCCCGGTCGCTGCGCGCCCGCTGCTCCGCGATCGGCCGGTCGGAGCCGGCGATGGCGTTGGTCGCCGCCTCCACCCGCTGCCGCAGGGCCGCCGCCTGGGCGTCCTCGCTCGCCACCTGCTTGCGCCGCTCCTCGATGAGCTGGGCGAGTTGGGGGCGGCGGTCGTCCCGTAGGGAGGTGCCGCCGGCGGTGGTGGCGGTGGTGGTGAACAACAGGCCGGCGGCCAGGGCGATCAGGGGCACCCCGAGCGACCACCCGGTCCGCCGCTCGCTGGGCCGGGGGAGCAGCCCGCGCCGGGCCCGGCGGAGCACGGTGCGCCACGAGGAGGCGCTGGATGTGTACTGCATCACACCTCCCTGTGGCGGTTCGGCCGCCCGCCCGGCGGTCCGGTATTTGGCCCCGATGGTGCCATGGCCCGCCGATTTGACTACGCTAGTCGTCGAACATTATTCGTCACCACGGGTGCCGGGCTCCGTCGGGCGTCCGGGGCCGACGACGTTCGTGCCAGTTCCCCTCCAGGAGTGCGCCGTGCCGAAGTCCACAGTCCGCAAGAAGAAGGTCTACACGCCCCCGGCGGACGTGCGGCCGGCGACGACCACGGCGGTCCGCAAGAAGCCGAGTCACGTCGCGCTGCCCATCACCGCGGTGGCGCTGATCGTGCTCGGCATCGGCTGGCTGGTGGTGTACTACCTCTCCGAGGGCGCGTACCCGGTGGCGAGCTGGAAGTACTGGAACCTGGCGGTCGGCTTCGGCGGCATGGTCGCCGCGCTGGGCATCCTGTCCCGCTGGCGCTGAGCCACGCGGTGCCGGCCCGCAGCGGCCGGCGGCACCGCCGCCGTTATCCACAGGGCTTATCCACAATGTGGGCAATGCCCGAATAGCGCGAAAGGGCGGGTGCGGTATCGCCGCACCCGCCCTTGTCGTACCTGTCGCGCTACTTCACCGGGGGTACCGGCGGCAGCGGCCGCGGCGGATCGCCCGCCGGTGGGCGGCAGGCGGTCGTGCACCCGATCGGCGGCTCCCCGCTGAGCGGCTCGGCGGAGACCCCCACCCCGGCCACGCCGTCCGTACCCACGGCCCGCACCGAGAGCAGGTACCCGACGGCCGGGTCCAGCCCGGTCAGGGTGAGGCTCGGCGCGGTGGTGGTGTAGGCGCCGTCCGTGCTGCCGGCCGGCGCCGGGGTCACCAGCACCTCGTACCGGGCCACGCCCGGCCCGGCGTACCGGGGCGCGTCCCAGGTGACCGTGGCGCCGGTCTTGTCCGAGGTCAACCGGGCATTCACGGTCCGGGGCTCGCCCACGGCGGTCTGGCACTGGTAGATCGAGAACTCGTCCACGTACCAGTCGAGGTACTGGCCCGACGCCGCCTTCACCTGGAACCGGAACCGGACGTCCTGCCCGGCGTACGCGGTCAGATCGAAGCGGGTCGAGCCGAACCCCTGCGTGGTGATCGGGGTCGCGATCAGCCCGCCGCTCTGCGGGATGCCGGTCGACGGCGCGGTCAGGTTGCTCCATCCACCACCGGTGTTCACCTGCACCTGGATCCCGCCGGCCGGGCCGTTCGAGTCCAGGCTGTGCGCGAACCGCAGGTAGCTGGTTCCGGCGGGCAGGGTGACCGGCTCCCGCATCTCGGCGGTCGTGCCGTTGGCGCCGTTACCCGGGTACGCGTACCCGTTCAGCGAACCCTTCCCGGCTGCCGCGTAGGTGAACGGCACCTGCGCCGACGGCGAGTACGCCCAGACGCCGGTGTTGCTGCGCAGCCACCCGGTGCCGGCCCGCTCCATGCCGTCGTAGTACAGACTCCGGGTGGGCTGGCCCGGGCTGGCGCACTCGGGCGCCTCGGCGGCGCCGTGCCCGCCGGTCTCGGGCGCCATGTCCATCTCGGTCGCCGTGACCGCCTTGTCGACCTGGGTGCAGTTGGTGGCGGTGAAGCCGGCGTAGCCCACCAGGGCCCGGCAGGCGGAGCTGAGCGTGGCGCCCAGGTCCCGGTAGTCCGCCCCGGACGGCAGCAGGTTCTGCACCCGGTACCAGAGCAGCGCGGACTTGTCGATCGCGTTCAGTTCGTTGGTGCCGATCGAGGCGATCGTCTGCCCGTTGAAGGTGCCGCCGCTGACGATCAGGTACGCCGCCTTGTTCGCCACCCCGGAGTTGGTGTGCACGCCGCCGTTGTCCCGGTAGCCGTCCGGGTCCAGATCCCAGTAGTCGCTGGAGTACCGGTCGGGCTGGCGGAACAGGGTCGGGTTCGCCATGTCCCGGATCGGGCCGACAACCGAGTCCTCGCCGATCTGCCAGTGGGCCGCGCCGGCGTCGTCGGCGGGGGTCTGGAGGTCGACGAACTGGCCGAAGATGTCCGAGAGCGCCTCGTTGATCGCGCCGGACTGGCGCCAGTAGATCAGGTTCGAGGTGTGCTCGGTGACGCCGTGGGTGAACTCGTGCGCGGTGATGTCGTCGACGGTCAGCCCGGTGCCGAAGACGAACTGGGTGCCCTCCCAGAACGCGTTCCGGTACGGGCACGCGCTGCCGTCCGCCGCCCGGTAGCAGGCCCGCACGGTGGCCCGGATCTGCCCGCCCCGGCCGTCGAACGAGTCCCGGCCGACCTTGTTCTTGAAGAAGTCGTACGCCTTGCCGAGGTTGTCGTAGACGGTGTTCACGTCGGCGATCGAACTGGCGGCCCCGCCCTCGCGGCGGGCGACGGCGACGCTGCCGGTGAACCCGTCGCACCGGTACCGCTCCCGGACGTTCAGGTCGACGGCGGCGTTCTTCAGGTCGCAGACGAGCCGGTCGCGGACCTCCCGGTGGCCGTCGATGACCATCGTGACCTGGCCGGTCAGCCCGTCCACGTAGACATCACCGCGGCCGTGTCCCGCGCTGCCCGGGGTGTCGTGCACCGTGACCTGCCACGTCGGCCGCAGTTCGGCCGGGCCGGGCCCGTCCACCAGGCGCGGGTCGTACAGCCAGAGTTTCGGGCGGTCGGTGTGCAGGGTGCCGGCGGCCAGCTGGTAGCGGGCGGCGGCCGTGGCGATGGCGGTCTGAGCGGCGGCGGGGGCCGGGACGGACGCCGCGATGGCGACCGGCGCCGCCGGGGTGGCCTCGGCGGTGGCGCCGACGACGCCCCGGCGGTTCACGGTCACCACGACCTGGCCGCCGAGTACCGGCAGGCTGGCGGCGTACTGGTTGTACCGGATGACGGTGTCGCCGCCGGGCAGGGTGATGGTGCCCACCTTGGTCATCGTCGTGGCGGAGGAGACCCCGAAGGCCGGCGCGTATCGCCGCACGAAGGTGTCCGCGACCACGGCGGACTCGGCGCCGGCGGGCGTGCCGGGGGGCTTCAGTTCGTGGCCCGCCGGCGCGGTGACCGTCCGGATCCGCCCGGCGGAGTCCAGCCGGACCGCGGGCGGCTTGGGCGCGGACCGCAGCTCGCGCAGCGCCGAGGACGGCGTGGGGGCGGGGCCCCGCTTGGCGACGACCGGCACCGTGCCGATCTTCTCGGCCGGGTCGGCCGGCAGGGGGTTCTGCGCGCCCCGGTCGGTCTGCGGCTCGCCGATGCCGATGTTGGAATCCGCCGCCAGCGGCCCACCGGGCCGGCCGGGCTCGCCGGGACTCCCGGCCGCCGCGGTGACGCCTAATGCGGCTATCGCGGCGCAGGCGATGACGCCGGCCGCGCGCGTGCGTGGTCGCAAAGTTCCTCCCCGTTTTCCCTGTGACCGCGCGAGTCTAGGGACCGCACGACGGACGACGCATCCGACTGTTGGCTTAAGGTCATCCTGGGCCGCCGGCGCAAGCTTGCGGGAAGCCGCACGTTACTGGTGGGTAACTAACGTGGGTAGGCTGGCCCGTACGGAGCAGTCCGGGAGGCTTGCAGATGGGACCTGTCCAGATCGTCGCCACGGTGGTCGCGGCGCTGGTGACCGCGGTCGCGGTGGTGCTGGCGGTGCGGGCCGTGCTGAAGATGACCGAGGTGATCCGGCTCGGCCGCCCCGACCCGGAGCGGTTCGGCGACCAGGGCGCCCGCACGGTCACCATGCTGCGGGAGACGTTCGGGCACACCCGGATGCTCAAGTGGAGCGTGGCCGGCGCCGCCCACTGGTTCGTCATGATCGCCTTCATCGTGCTCTCGCTGCTGGTGCTGGAGGCGTACTTCGAGGTCGGCTCCGCCGCCGGCCACCTGCCGCTGATCGGCGGCTGGGCGGCGTACGGGTTCGTCACCGAGTGGCTCGGCGTGTTCGGCCTGCTCGGCATCCTCGTCCTGATCGGCATCCGGCTGGCCAACCGGCCCGCCCGCTCCGGCCGGTCCCGGTTCACCGGGTCCACCATGTGGCAGGGGTACTTCGTCGAGTACGTGGTGCTCGCGGTGCTGATCTGCGGGTTCCTGATCCGCGGGTTCCAGGTCGCGACCGGCGGCTTCGCGCACCCGGCCTGGGCCACGCCGGTCAGCCACGCGGTCGGCGCCGCGCTGCCGGCCTGGTCGGGCGGGGTCAGCGCGGCCGCCGCCATCAAAATCGTTATCTCGATGACCTGGCTGATCACCATCGCCCTCAACGTCACGATGGGCGTGGCCTGGCACCGCTTCCTGGCCTTCCCGAACATCTTCTTCAAGCGCAACCCGTCCGGGGCGCCCTCGCTCGGCGCGCTGCGGCCGATGATGAGCGACGGCAAGCCGCTGGACTTCGAGGAGGCGGACCCGGAGAAGGACCAGTTCGGCGTGGCCCAGGTCGAGCAGTTCACCTGGAAGGGCCTGCTGGACTTCAGCACCTGCACCGAGTGTGGGCGGTGCCAGTCCCAGTGCCCGGCCTGGAACACCGGCAAGCCGCTGTCGCCGAAGCTGCTCGTGCTCTCGCTGCGCGACCACGCCTACGCCAAGGCCCCGTACCTGCTGGCCGGCGGCGGCAAGGACCTGACCGGTGAGGAGCAGGCCACCCGGGAGCAGTTGGCCGGGGTGAACGTGCTGGCCCTGGCCGAGGCGGAGCGCCCGCTGGTCGGCGGCGCGGACGTCGGCGGCATCATCGACCCGGACGTGCTGTGGTCCTGCACCACCTGCGGCGCCTGCGTGGAGCAGTGCCCGGTGGACATCGAGCACGTCGATCACATCGTCGACATGCGCCGGTACCAGGTGATGATCGAGTCCAGCTTCCCCAGCGAGGCCGGCGTGATGCTGCGCAACCTGGAGAACAAGGGCAACCCGTGGGGCGCGCCGCCGAACACCCGCGAGGACTGGACCAGGGGGCTGGACTTCGAGGTCAAGCGCGCCGACTCGGGAGAGGACTTCGAGTACCTGTTCTGGGTCGGCTGCGCCGGCGCGTTCGAGGACCGGGCGAAGAAGACCACCCGGGCGGTGGCCACGCTGCTGCACGAAGCCGGCGTGGACTTCGCCATCCTCGGCAACGGCGAGACCTGCACCGGCGACCCGGCGCGCCGGATCGGCAACGAGTTCGTCTTCCAGCTGCTCGCGCAGCAGAACGTCGAGACGCTGAACGAGGCGGGCGTCAAGAAGATCGTGGCCAGTTGCCCGCACTGCTTCAACACGCTGGGCAACGAGTACGGGCAGCTCGGCGGCCAGTACGAGGTGATACACCACACCCAGTTGCTGTCCCACCTGGTCGCGACCGGCCGGCTGACGCCGGTCCAGCCGATCGACGGCGGGGTGACCTACCACGACCCGTGCTACCTGGGCCGGCACAACCAGGTGTACACGCCGCCGCGCGAGGTGCTCGGCTCCGCCGTCCGAGCCGGCTCGGGGGCGCCGTCCTCGGCGGACCGCGCCGGCGGCCTTGTCGAGATGCCGCGCAACAGCGAGCGCTCCTTCTGCTGCGGCGCGGGTGGCGCCCGAATGTGGATGGAGGAGCGGATCGGTAAGCGGATCAACGTGGAGCGCGTCGAGGAGGCGCTCGCCACCGGCGCGAAGACCATCGCGGTCGGCTGCCCGTTCTGCTTCACGATGCTCGGCGACGGGGTGACCGGCAAGAAGGCGTCCGGCGCGGCGGACCAGGACGTCGAGGTGGTGGACGTGGCCTCGGTGCTGCTGCGGGCGGTCCGCCCGGAGGATGGGCCGGCCGCCGCCGCGCCGGTGTCGGGCTCCTGACTGACCGCACCGGCACCGGCCCGTAGCCTCGACCGGTCGCGTCGCGCGGGGCGGGCTGACGCTGGGTGAGTGGGGTGATCGGGTGCTCGGCTGGGCGCGGATGTTCCTGGCCGACCCGCGGACCCCGGTCCTGGCCACCGTCTTCGTGGCGGTCGCGCTCGCCGCGGCCCGGCCGCTCGCCCGCCGGCTGCGCTGGCCGCTCCTGCCCACCGTGCTGACCCTGCTCAGCGGCGCCGCCGTGGCCGCGATGACGCTGCCCCCGGCGCCGGGCGCCGCGGTGCGCGGCCCGGACGCCGCCGCCCTCGGCGCCTGTGCCCGCAGCCTCGTGGACCCGCGCGGCCTGGCCTTCGCGTTCGACTTCGCCGCCGGACGGGGGGAGCGGGTGGGCAACATTGCCATGTTCGTCCCCCTGGCGTTCTTCGCCGTGCTCGCCAGCCGCCGGCCGGTCCTGGCCGGCGCGGTGACCGCCACGGCGCCGGTGCTGATCGAGGTGACCCAGGTGCTGACCGGCGCCGGGCGCACCTGCGACGGCTACGACTGGGTGAACAACGCGACCGGTGCGGTGCTCGGCGCGCTCGGCGGCGCCGCGGTGCTGGCCCTGGCGCGTCTGCTCCGGCCGCCGGTCAGGACGTCGGATACTTGACGAGGTAGACGACGACGGCGGCGAGCACGATGCCGACGACGGCCCACACCCGGACGGCCTTCTCCAGGTGGCCCCACGCGGCCTTCCGCAACCCCGGCACCGCGCCCCGGCCGGCGCGGTAGTCGGCGCGGGCGCGCCTCGTGCGCTCGGTGAGGCGCCCGCCGATGAAGCCCGCCAGCAGGCCGACCAGCCCGCCCGCCAGGAAACCCACGCGTCCCTCCCGGATCGTCCATCCGCCGGGGACCTAGCATTCCCACCATCCACCCGGGACACAAGTCCCCGAAGGGTGGGCGTGGGAGAATCGTGCCGAGGTGATGGTCCCATCGACGGCCTGTTCTTGACCGCGATCCTGCCGCTGGCCGCTTTCGCGCTGCTGACGGCGGGCAACGCGTTCTTCGTCGTGGCCGAGTTCGGGCTGGTGACCGTCGACCGGGCCGACATCGACCGGCGCGCGGACGGTGGCGACCGCCGGGCCCGCACGGTCCGGCGGGCGCTGCGCGAGCTGTCCTTCCAGCTCTCCGGCGCCCAGTTGGGGATCACGATCACCGCGCTGCTCACCGGTTACCTGGCCGAGCCGGCGCTGTCCCGGCTGGTCGCGCCCCTCGCCCGGCTGGTGTCCGACAACCCGCGCAACCTGTCGCACCTGCTCGCGCTGGGCCTGGCGACCCTGCTGTCGATGCTGTTCGGCGAGCTGGTGCCGAAGAACGCCGCGCTGGCCCGGCCGATGCCGGCGGCGCTGGTCGCGGCGGGTCCGATGCGCGCGTTCACCCGGGTGTTCAGCTGGCTCATCCGGGCCCTCAACAACTCCGCGAACTGGCTGGTGCGGCGGCTGGGCATCGAGCCGCAGGAGGAGCTGGCCAGCGCCCGCTCCCCGGAGGAGTTGGGGCTGCTCGCGGTGATTTCGGCCCGGGCCGGGAAGCTGCCGCCCGAGACGGCGACGCTGCTGCAGCGCACCATCCGGTTCGCGGACAAGCGGGCCGCCGAGGCGATGACCCCCCGGGTGGACGTCATCGGGCTGCGCGCCGACGCCACCGTCGCCGAGCTGCTGGCCATCGCGGAGCGGACCGGGCGCAGCCGGTTCCCGATCTACGAGGAGACGCTGGACCAGGTCACCGGCGTGGCCGGCGTGATCGAGGCGTTGGGGGTACCGCCGCCGGCCCGCACCCGCACCCGGGTCGCGGCCGTCGCCCTGGAGCCGGTCTCGGTACCCGAGAGCCTGGACCTGGACAACGTGCTGGCGGCCCTCCGGGCGGCCGGCGCCGACCTGGCGATCGTGGTGGACGAGTACGGCGGCACAGACGGCGTGGTCACGATCGAGGATCTGGTGGAGGAGTTGGTCGGTGAGATCGCCGACGAGTTCGACCCGGAGGCGGTGATCGCTCAGGCGGTGGACCTGACCGCGCCGGGCGGCGAGCGCACCTTCCTGGTCGACGGGGTGCTGCGCGAGGACGAGTTGGCCGAGCAGACCGGCTTCCGGCTGCCCGAGGGGCCGTACGAGACCCTCGCCGGCTTCCTGATGGCCCGCCTCGGGCGGATCCCCCTGGTCGGCGAGTCGGTGGACTGCGACGGCTGGGAGTTCACGGTCGTCGAGGTGGACCGGCACCGGATCGAGCAGGTCCGGGCCGTTGGGCCGGCGGAGGACGATGATTAACCTCCTGATCGCGGTCGTTCTGCTGCTGGGCAACGCGTTCTTCGTGGGCAGCGAGTTCGCGCTGATCGCGTCCCGACGCACGGTGCTCGAGCCGATGTCCGCCACATCCCGGCGGGCCCGCTGGGCGCTGTCGGCGATGAGCCAGATCCCGCTGATGATCGCCGGGGCGCAGCTCGGCATCACGGTCTGCACGCTGGGCCTCGGCGCGATCGCCGAGCCGGCGTTCGCGCATCTGCTGGAGCCGCCGTTCGCCGCCGCGGGCATGCCGGCCAACGCGGTCCACCCGGTGGCGCTCGTGCTGGCCCTCGGCGTCATCACGTTCACGCACACGGTCGTCGGCGAGATGGTGCCCAAAAACATCACCCTGGCCGGGCCGGAGGCCTCGGCGCTGGTCCTGGGCCCGCTCATGCTGGCGTTCTGCCTGGCCACGAAGCCGCTGCTGGTGGCGATGAAGTGGGCGGCCCGGATGGTGCTGAAGATCTGGCGGATCGAGGCGGCGGACGCGGTGAAGACGGTGTTCACCGCCGAGGAACTGGCCGGCCTGGTGTCCCAGGCGCGCACCGAGGGGCTGCTCGGCTCGGAGGAGCACGCGCGGATCACCGGGGCGCTCGCGCTGAACCAGCGCACCGCCGCCGACGCGCTGCTGCCCTGGTCCCGGGTCACCACCGTGCCGGAGGACGTCTCGCCGGCCACGCTGGAGGTGCTCGCCACCCGCACCGGCCGGTCCCGCTTCCCGGTGGTGCAGCGGGCCACCCGCCGGGTGCTCGGCTTCGTACACGTGAAGGACGTGCTGGGCTACTCGGGGGCGCGCCGCCGCCAACCCATCCCGTCGGAGCTGCTGCGCCCGCTCGCCGTCGTGCCGCCCGAGAGCACCCTCGCCGATCTGCTGCTGGCGATGCGCCGGGACCGCCGGCACATGGTCCTGGTCAGCGACGGCCGCTCGCCGCTCGGCGTCATCACGCTGGACGACGTGCTCTCCGCGGTGGTGGGGCACGCCCGGGCCGCCGGAGCCGGTGGGTCCGGCGGCCCGGTGGTCCGGGCGGACCAGGTCAGCGTGGGGCGCCCGGCGACGGGAATCGGCCCGCGCCGGCCGGGTTCACGTACCTGACCCGGCCGCGTCCGTGGCCGACGCGAAACCATTGCGGTCCCGGAATCGTTGTCCATTGTGAAGAAACCACCCGCCGCGGATCGCCGGGAAGCGCGCGCTGCCGGACAACGACCAGTTCACCGGCCAGATCGGCGATGTCTACGGAGGAATCAA
This sequence comes from Rhizomonospora bruguierae, assembly GCF_018397995.1. GTDB lineage: Bacteria > Actinomycetota > Actinomycetes > Mycobacteriales > Micromonosporaceae > Rhizomonospora > Rhizomonospora bruguierae. Next base: position 3,526 of record NZ_BBQH01000079.1, on the reverse strand, counting down.
CTAAACACATATCGAAACACGTGGTGCGATCGAGGAATCACGCACCGAAATGGTCACGGCGAGCGGCTTGCGGCACATAACACATCTCTTTACTCTTGGCTGTCGTCGAGCGGACGTCGGTCACCCAGCCGGGAGGCCCCGCTGCGGCACCGCCGAATCACCACACGTGAACCGGGGAACCATCGGGCCGCGTCCCCCGACGCGGCCGGGGGTGAATCCGAGGGCGCGCAACCGGCCCCCGGTAGGGCGATCTTCCCGCCCGAACCCGTCAGCTAACCCGGTAGGCGGTACAGGGAAGAAGGAGTCCGGAACTCGGTGGCAAGCCATGCCCAGCGGCCGTACCCCCTCCGGCCGCACCGAACCCGAGCCGTGCACCGTGGCGTTCTCGCCGGCCTGCTGGCCGCGCTGGCGTTGTTGATCGTCGCGCCCGGCGTCGCGCAGGCGGAGCCCTCTGTCGCCGAACTGGAGCGACAGATCGACGCCGCGTGGAACAAGCTCGAGCCGGTGATCGAACAGCACAACGCGACCAAGACCCAGCTCGCCACGAAGCGCAAGACCGTGCAGGAGTTGACCCGCAAGCTCCAGCCGCTGGAGCTCCAGGTCAACTTGACGATGGGGCGGGTCGGTGACTACGCCGCCGTGATGTACAAGGGCGGCGGCACCACCTCGGCGGTCAACGCCCTGCTCTCCAACCGCAACCCCGGCGACCTGCCCGAGCAGCTGACCATGCTGAACCTGTTCGCCAAGGACCAGCAGAAGCGCATCCAGTCGGTGGTCGCCGCGCAGCAGAAGCTGAAGGCGCAGAAGGCCCCCCTGGACGCCCTGATCACCCAGCTCGCGGCCACCGAGAAGGAGCAGGCGGCCCGCGAGAAGCAGATCAACGCGGAGATCAAGAATCTCCAGGCGCTGCGGCTCAAGGCGTACGGTACGTCCGGCGGTATCGGCGAACTGCGCCCGGCACCGTGCCCGCTCACCTACCCGGGTGGCGCATCCGGCAAGGCCGTCAAGTTCGCCTGCGCCCAGATCGGCAAGACCTACGTGTTCGGCACCTCGGGTCCGGACCACTACGACTGCTCCGGCCTCACCATGGCGGCCTGGGCGGCCGCGGGCGTGAGCCTGCCGCACAACGCCGCCGCCCAGAAGCGCTCGGTCACCCCGGTCAGCCGGGCCAACCTGCGCCCCGGTGACCTGGTCTTCTACTACGGCGACGTGCACCATGTCGGCATGTACGTCGGCGGCGACTGGATCGTGCACGCCTCCCGCGCCGGCGAACCGGTCCGGATGCGGAAGATCGACGCAGCCCCGACGAACGGCTTCGGCCGGCCGAGTTAGCTTCCCCCCAAGCCTCGGCCGCCCGCCGCGCCGCGCGATACCCCCCATTGCGCGAAGCGGCACCGTAAAGAAAGGGCCCCCTCTCATCGCCTCCCGCGTGAGTCGGGGCCCTTTCGCTGCCCTCGTTCGGGTGTTCCGGCTCTCGGTCGACTCGGGTGTGTCGAGGTCGCTCCGGGCGCTTGTGTCGCGGTCTCTCGCGTGGGCCTAGCGGGTGGGCCAGGTCCGCCAGCCCTGGTACGACCGGCTGGGTGTGGGGCCGCGCTGGCCCTGGTACCGCGAGCCGTAGACCTCCGCCCCGTACGGGTGCTCCGCCGGGGACGACAGCCGGAAGATGCACAGCTGCCCGATCTTCATGCCCGGCCACAGCCGGATCGGCAACGTGGCCACGTTGGACAGTTCCAGCGTGACGTGGCCGGAGAATCCGGGGTCGATGAAGCCCGCCGTGGAGTGCGTCAGCAGCCCCAGCCGCCCCAGGCTGGACTTGCCCTCCAGTCGCCCGGCCAGTTGCCGCCCCAGCGTGATCACCTCGACCGTGGAGGCGAGCACGAACTCGCCCGGGTGCAGCACGAACGGCTCCCCGTCCGGCACCTCCACCTCGGTCGTCAGGTCGTCCTGGCGCCGCGCCGGGTCGATGTGTGTGTAGAGGTGATTGTTGAAGACCCGGAACAGCCCGTCCAGCCGCACGTCGATGCTGGACGGCTGCACCAGGGCCGGCTCGAACGGGTCCAGCGCGAGGTTGCCAGCCTTGAGCTCGGCGGTCAGGTCGCGATCCGAGAGCAGCATGGGGGAACACTAACGTTCCCCCCTTTCCCGCCCGCCCACACCCCGCATTTGCTGCGGATTAGAACGCGTGTTCGATATACTGGGACCATGGCTTCCTGGTCGGATTTCACCGCCGCCTCGCCCCGATTGGCCGAGGCGGTCAGTGCCCTCATGGCCCAGTACGGGCCGGGGCTCGGCTACCTGGCCACCGTCCGCGCGGACGGTGGCCCCCGGGTGCACCCGGTCTCCCCGGTCATCACCGACGAGGGGCTGTTCTGCTTCGTCCTCGACACGCCGAAGCGCCGCGACCTGGAACGCGACGGCCGCTACGCGCTGCACTCCTTCCCGCCGGAGAACAGCGACGACGAGGCGTACCTCGCCGGCCGCGCCCACCCGGTCACGGACCCGGGGCGCCTGCGCCGCCTCGCCACCCACGCCCACGCGGCTCCAGACGTGGACTGGCGGCTGTTCGAGTTCACCGTGGAGGTCGCCATGGTCGCCCGGCACGGCTGCGCCGGCCCCGGGCTGCGCACCCACGAACCGGGCGGCCGCCCCAACGTTCAGATCTGGCGGGACCCGGCACGCCGCCCGCAGGCGCGAGCTTCCTAGCAGCCCCGACCCGGCCCGCGCGCCGGCGGTTGGTCCTCTTCGTGCGGGTCGTGTCGGGGGTCGCCGGGAGGGCGCGTGCGCGGCGCGCGGTGAACCAGGTAGAGTAGTGCCCGCTTGCGGGTGTAGTTCAATGGCAGAACATCAGCTTCCCAAGCTGACAGTGAGGGTTCGATTCCCTTCACCCGCTCCAGCACAAGGCCCCAGCTCAGGACAGGTTTCCTGGCTGGGGCCTTGATCGTTACTACCGCTTCTTGCGCTGGCCGTGCCCGCTACGTGCCCGATCCTTGGTCTGTTTGATCTGCGTGTACGTCTTCAAGGCGGCCCTTGACGGGCCGCACGCGCCGCCGCCTGGGCACGCGCCGGCCGCTTCCGCTGTCGCTCTGCGGTCGTCACGCCCGATGCCCGACGGCTGGCGCGGAGAGCGGGGAAGCCCGGAGGGCCGCCGCAGAACGACAGCGGCGTTGACCGGTGAGGGGTTGGGTCGGCAGCCGGCGGGGCCGCGCGGCCACGAGCCCGCGCGACGTGGGGGAGCGCACGCCGGCCGCGTCGGCGAGCTGGCGGCGGTCGCGGTTGCGGCTACTGCGCCTCCGGCGGGGGCGCAACGACTCCGTCCGTCAAGGCCGTCTTGACGTGGCGGGCCGGGCGGTGGCCCGCTCCCCGGTGGGCGGGTCGATGGCAGTACGGGATGGCGGGGCTCGCCGTGGTCGAGATGTCGGCACCAGCGGAGGCCGTTCGGGCTGTCAAGTGATTGCACCCTTGTCATCCAGCCCTCGCGCGGCCGGCGTCGGGTGCTCCCAGAGGTCCTCCGTCCGGAAGTACCTGG
>NZ_BBQH01000078.1 GCF_018397995.1 Rhizomonospora bruguierae | reverse complement strand
AAGATCAATATCCACCCACGAACCGTCCGCCCGGCGCGTCCGTTGCGGCACCACCGCCGACTCCGCCTCGAACCCGCCCGACGCAGTAGCGAACACCTGCGTGAACTCGGTACGCGCCGAACCAACCTCGACCCGCTGACCCGACCGCCGGGCCTGCGCAGCCGCAGCCTCCTCATCAGCCGCCACCAACGACGCCGGAACCGCCGGCGAGGCGACCGGCCGCGATGGCGCAGCCCGCACCGGGACACCCGCCATCGTGAGCACGAGCAGAACAGGCAACACTCCCGCTAACGGCGCCACCAACCGACGAACCCTGCCCGACACCCGCAGCGCACCAGGTAACCGCCGACCCGCCACATCCACCCCCGTCACTAACCTGACGGAGAGCCCGAACTGTACGGAGGCTGAAGAAGACCTGTAAAGGTCCCATACAACCTGCCACTACAAAGGGGGCATCAGCGCGCGAAGCAGACATCAATGCTACGTAGAGCGATAGATCAACAGCACCGAGAGACGGCCGAACGTCGGCCCACGCACCTGCGGGACTATCCGGAACACCCTGGTCTCGTGACCACTCAGCGCGCGGCGCGCACACACGGACGACTGTCGCCCCATCGAGTGACGACCGTTGCTGCTGACCACAGGCGGAACGGACGAGAGGTGGCGGTCATGCGGTCGGCCAAGGGTGTGATCTTCAAATGGTGCGGATGCCGTGACGGCCGCGGCCGGCGGCTGGAACAGCGTTGCCCGCGACTGACCGAGCAAGGTCATGGGTCGTGGTACTTCCACACCTCGGCGAGAAATCTGCTCGGCCGCTGCGAGCGGGTCCGCCGCGGCGGCTTCCCTTCGCAGGCCGCCGCCCGCCGAGCCCGCGACGAGTGGCTCGCCGCCACCAGCGAGGAGCACACCACCCGGTCCTGGACCGTGCAGCGGCGGCTGCGGTACTGGCTGTCCACCCGCACCCACCCGCGACGTCGAGCAGGTCCTCATTCCCCGGCTCGGCACGCTGACCGTCGCTGACCTCGACGCCGCACTGCTACGGGCGACCTTCACACAGATCGCGAAGACCACCAACACAGTACGCCGACCGCGTGGTGCTAGAGGTGTGCAACAACAAGCGCGGTAACGGAGTCTACGAGAGCAACTATGGTCAGTACCGGATGTGGACCGGCAACGGCGTCAAGGTACGCCAATGGGTCGGCGCGTTCGGCGTAATTACTGCCAGTCAGGCGATCGAGCAGGCTCGAGTCAAGGCGTCGTGCGACCGCTACCAGGACCGCCAGGGTGACCACCGCCTGCTCGGGCCGGAGAGCCTGCCGAAGTATTCCAAGATCGATGGTACGTATATGTTGTGTGAGATCCGCAACGAACGATCTGCAACGGATGCCGAACATGTTTGCTTCGCGGCACTCGCACGTGAGGACGTCGCCTCGGTAATAATGGTTGAGGCTAACTCCCATGACGAAGCCGTACGGGCGGGAAAGCAATTTGCTGATCAGGTCGCGCTGCAGCTAGCTGCAGCCTGGCGAGAGCCTTTGAGAACCAAGGCTATCGCGTGCGCGTGATGTGGCTCGTAGCTGTGCTTTCCGGCTACAGTCGCCGTCCTGAATGGCCGGTCCCTCGGGGCTCGCCGCGGTGGGCAGGTCCTGTTGGCCGTACTCGTGCGTCTGCCGCTTAATACGACAGCCCGGGTTCGTTATGTAGATGTGGGTTGATGGATTGCGTGCCCTCGGCGGCGGTAGTGGCTGGTCTTGGCGCGGGCTTGGTGTTGACGGCGCCAGTGGGACCAGTGCAGCCAGTGGTCGATCGGGTGGATGGTGTTGGTGATGAGCTTGGTGAACAGGCGGCGGATCTCGCTGAACGTCAATGGGATCAGCGTGTGGTCGGGGGCGTCGGCGTGCCGGATCAAAGGTAGGGAGCGCCCCCAGCGGGTCAACGGAATTGACCGCGAGGGCTTGCGGCTCAACGGACGCGGATCGGCGCGGTACCGGAGGGCACGAGCCTCCTGCCTCGCTGGTACGTGCACCACCGGCACGCCGGGCCGGTCTCCGGCATCGCACGGACGTGCAAGGCGATCTCCGCGTTCGGCCGCGAGCGGGGAGGCGATTCCCAGCGAGGTGCCCGCCCGTCAGGTCGCGACCGCGCCGGCCGCTTCGACGATCGCCGGGTCCAGGTTGACGTCCACCTCCTGGCGCCGCGGCTGCCGGGTGAGGGTGGCGCGCAGTTCGGCCGGCTGGACCTCCAGGTACGGCGGGGCCTGCGGCTCGCCGGCACCGTCGGGCAGGAACGGGCGGCGCCGCACCCGGTCGTCGCGGACCCGCACGGTCTGGCCGGGCGACAGCCGGTGAGCGGGCAGGTCCACGACGACGCCGTCGACCGTGAAGTGGTGGTGGCCGACGAGGTTGCGCGCCTCGCGCAGGGTGCGGGCCAGGCCGGCCCGCCAGGCCACCACGTCGACGCGCTGTTCGAGGGCCGCGATGAGCCCCTCGGCCCGGTCGCCCGGCTGCCGGATCGCCTCGCTCAGGAGCCGCCCCAACTGTCGGCCGCGCAGGTTGTACTCTGCGCGCATGCTCCGGCGCTGTGCCACGGGGAGCCGCAGCCCCGCCACGGCGGACGGGCGGGACCGTCCCGCGCCCCGGCGGCGGCGCCGGCGGCGGGTCAGGTACCAGGCGCACCTGGGCGTCAACAGCAGGCCGGAATCGGCGGGGTCGCCCAGCTTCCTCTGTGACGCCATGCGGCTCTCCTTCCCGCGATCCGCCGGCCGGCAGCGCATTCCCGACGCCGGGGCGTTCCGTACATCGTCGACCGGGGCGGGATGAGGGCGGCTCGCCCGCACGGGGCGGGCGAGCCGCGGTGGTGCCGTGCGGTGGTCAGTGTGGCGCCGGCGCGGATGCGCCCGGCCCGGTGGCCGGTGGCGCGGCCAGCAGGCCGCGGCCGGCCAGGTTGGCCATCAGCGCGCGGATGCCGAACTCCCACGGCGGCGCCTCCTCCGCCGTCACCACCGTGTTGACCAGGCAGCCGAGGGTGGGCGTGGCGATGCTGACCACGTCGCCGCGCCGGTGCGTGAATCCCTGCCCGGGGGCGTCGCGGTCGTCGGTCGGGGCGAACATCGTGCCGGTGAACAGGACGAACCCGTCCGGGTACTGGTGGTGGCGGCCGTGGGCGTGCCTGACCAGTTCCTCGAAGCCGCGGCTCATCTCGCCGACCGAGCTGACCGACTCCAGCAGGTACCCCTCGGGGCCCTCGATCCGCAGGGTGACGTCGGCACGGCGCAGCGTCTCCAGGGTGAAGCCGTCGTCGAACAGCCGGATCAGGGGGCCGAGCGCGCAGGAGGCGTTGTTGTCCTTCGCCTCCGCCAGCAGCAGCGCGCTGCGCCCCTCGAAGTCCCGCAGGTTCACGTCGTTGCCCAGCGTGGCGCCCACGGCCCGGCCGGCGCTGGTGATCGCCAGCACCAGTTCGGGCTCGGGGTTGTTCCACACCGACCGGGACAGCACGCCGATGTCGGCCCCGGTGCCGACCGACGCCAGGACGGGCGCCTTCGTGAAGATCTCGGGGTCGGGGCCGATGCCGACCTCCAGGTACTGCGACCACAGGCCCTCGGCGACCAGCACGTCCTTGACCCGGCGGGCCTCGGCCGAGCCGGGCCGGACGTTGGCGATCGCGCCGCCGATGGCCGCCAGCAGCCGGGCGCGCACCTCCCGGGCGCGCGACGGGTCGCCCTCGGCCTGCTCCTCGATGACCCGCTCCAGCATGCTGCGCGCGAACGTCACCCCGGCCGCCTTGATGACCTGGAGGTCGACCGGCGACAGCAGGCGGGCCCGGCCGGGCCGGTCGTCCAGGGTGTCGGCGAGCACCTCCCGCAGCGGCCAGGTGCGCCCGCCGGCGGCGTCCCGGGCGAGCGCCACGGCGTCCGGGCGGTCCAGCAGGTCGGACATCGTGGCCGTGCCGGGGCCGGTCAGATCCACCAGGTCGGCGCCGCGCACGGCCACCACGCAGGGGCCGACTTCGGGGTCGAGGAGCCGGCCGACCAGGGTGGCCTGCGGCGCGTCCGCCGGCAGCGCGCGATCCAGGTGATCAGCGGGTGTCGCCATGAGGGGGTCCTTTCCAGGGTCACTCCACGCGAGGTCGACACGGCGGAGGCGGTCAGGTACGACCATTGACGGTTCGATCATCGCATCGAGCCCTGGCATCGAGCCTCGGCATCGCTCCCTTCAGCGGCCCCCTTCAGCGGCCAGGGCGCTCAGCGGCAGCAGATCGGCCGGTTCGTCCCGCAAAAACCGGATGGCGAGCCACGGAACGCAGCGGTAAAATCCCCGACCGTGTTCGCCCCCCAGGCACTCGAGTTCCCCGGGTGACCGCGCAGCCCACCCGGCCGCTGCACCGCCGGCCCGCCGTCTGGGTCGCCGCCGCCGTGGCGGTCGCCGTCGTGCTCGCCGCCGCGTCGGTGGCGGTGATCCGTGGCCGGCGCGGCGTGGGGCCCACGGCGTCTCAACGGGTCGGCGCGCTGGTGGCGACCATCCCGATGGGCGATAGCTGGTCCTCCGCGGCCTCCTGGACCTACGTCCAGGGCGACGTCGGCTACGTGGCGTGGGAGGAGAACGACAAGCACCTGGAGGTGCGCTCCGTCGAGCTGCCCGGCGGCCGGGAGCGGTGGCGCGTCTCCCTGCCCTCCCCGGGCGGCCAGAGTTGGACGGGCCTGATCGGGTTCTCCGGCGGGGTGGTGGCCGTCCCGGCCGAGTTCCCCGACCGCCCGGGCCCCGCGGTCGCGCTGCTGGGCGGTGCCGAGAAGGACCGCTGGACGGTCCCGATGCGCTACTCCGAGGCGCTCTGGTTCTTCGCGAAGACCGTCGTCCACACCGACGAGGTGAATGATCGGCTCGACTTCCTCGACGCGCGGACGGGCACTGTCATCAGCTCGGCGCCGCACCCCCGGTCGCCGGTCGGCCACCCGTTCCTGCTGAGCGTGCGAACCCCGGCGGACTACACCGTTCCCTCGGCCACCGGCGACGCCCCCGGCCGCAACACGAAGGGGTACCCGGGGGTACCCGGCGACCACGACCCGGTCGTCCAGTTCTTCCCGGACGGGTCGGCCCGGCTGTTCGACGCGGGCACCGGGGCTCTGCTGGCCCGGGGCAGCGACGTGGGCGAAGCCAACGACTTCTTCCTCGCCTACGACGGCCGGCTCTACGTCGCGGGTACCCGTTCCGGCTACGAACTCGTCTCCTACGACCTCGCCACGCTGAGCGGCCGGCGCCCGCTCTACCGGCCGGAGCCCGCCGCGCTCCTGCTCGACGTCGCGCCGTGCGGCCGGGACCGCCTGTGCGTGCTCGACCAGGAGGGGGCGGATGACAGCACCCGCCTGCACGCGGTGAAGACCGACGGCGGCGGCGAGATCTGGAGCCGGCCGGCGCCCGGTGGGCGGCTGCTGACCGGGTTCGGCGACCGGGTGCTGGTCCGCGACGACTCGGGAGAACGGTCGCTGCTGTTCGACCAGGACGGCCAGCGGATCGTGGACACGCCGGGTCGGGTCGTGCGGGTCGACCTCGACACCGCGCTCGTCTTCTCCGGACGGCTCACCACCTCGCCGGCGAACCATCACGTGACAACGCTCGACGTGCGCACCGGCAGGACCGTCGCCGACCTGGGCACGCTCGGCGGGATCGCGGCCGGTGACTGCTCCTGGAACAGCACGGTGATCCTCTGCCCCACCGCCGGTGACTTCCGCATCTGGCGGATCGCCGTCGGCTCCGCCGGGTAGGCAACTCGTCGGACGTTAGCGGATTCTCGCCTCATTCGGGGTGCAATGCGGGCATACTCCGCAGCGTGGCGACGAGTTCAGGGCGCGAGCACACGCTGCCCGGCGGGGTGACGGGAGAGGGACGACGTGGCTGAGCGTGGCAGCGAGAGCGAAAACCCGGCCATCCCCGCTCCGGCACCGACGACGAGCCGGCCGAGGACGAATCAGGACTGGTGGCCGGGCCAGCTGAACCTTCAGGTGCTGCACCAGCACTCGCCCCGGGCCAACCCGATGGACCCAGACTTCGACTACGCGGCGGAGTTCCGGACCCTCGACGTCGAGGCGCTGAAGCGGGACGTGATCGCGCTGATGACGGCGTCGCAGGAGTGGTGGCCGGCCGACTACGGCCACTACGGGCCGCTGTTCATCCGGATGAGCTGGCACTCGGCCGGCACGTACCGGATCGAGGACGGCCGCGGCGGCGGCGGTGACGGCGCCCAGCGCTTCGCCCCGCTCAACAGCTGGCCGGACAACGCGAGCCTGGACAAGGCGCGCCGGCTGCTCTGGCCGATCAAGCAGAAGTACGGGCGCAAGATCTCCTGGGCCGACCTGCTGGTCTTCGCCGGCAACTGCGCGCTGGAGTCGATGGGCTTGCCCACCTTCGGCTTCGGCTTCGGGCGCGCGGACGTCTGGGAGCCTGAGGAGATCTTCTGGGGGCCGGAGGACACCTGGCTCGGCGACGAGCGGTACAGCGGCGACCGGCGGCTCGCCGCCCCGCTCGGGGCGGTGCAGATGGGGCTGATCTACGTGAACCCGGAGGGGCCCAACGGCACCCCGGATCCGCTGGCCGCGGCCCGGGACGTCCGCGAGACGTTCCGTCGGATGGCGATGAACGACGAGGAGACCGTCGCGCTCATCGCCGGCGGGCACACCTTCGGCAAGACCCACGGCGCCGCGCCGGCCGAGTACGTCGGCCCCGAGCCGGAGGCCGCGCCGCTGGAGCAGCAGGGCCTCGGCTGGCGGAACAGCTTCGGCAGCGGCAAGGGCCAGGACACGATCACCAGCGGGCTGGAGGGCGCGTGGACGCCCACCCCGATCACCTGGGACCACAGCTTCTTCGAGACCCTCTTCGGGTACGAGTGGGAGGTCGTCGACAGCCCCGCGGGCGCCAAGCAGTGGCGGCCGAAGGGCGGCGCCGGGGCGGACGCCGTGCCCGCGGCCCACGACCCCTCGGTCCGGTACGCGCCGATGATGGCCACGACCGACATCGCGCTGCGCGTGGACCCGGTCTACGAACCCATCGCGCGGCACTTCCTGGCGAACCCGGACCGGTTCGCGGAGGTGTTCGCCAAGGCGTGGTACAAGCTGCTGCACCGCGACATGGGACCGGTCTCGCGGTACCTGGGCCCGTGGGTGCCGGAGCCGCAACTGTGGCAGGACCCGGTCCCGCCGGTCGATCACGAGCTGATCGGGGACGAGGACGCGGCCGCCCTCAAGGACACCGTCCTGGCGTCCGGACTGTCGATCGCCCAACTGGTGCGGACCGCCTGGGCCTCGGCGGCCAGCTTCCGCGGCACCGACCTGCGCGGCGGGGCCAACGGCGCGCGGATCCGCCTCGAACCGCAGAAGAACTGGGCGGTCAACGAGCCGGCCCAACTCGGCGCGGTACTGGGCACGCTGGAGCGGATCCAGCAGGACTTCAACGAGGCGCAGGTCGGCGGGAAGCGGGTCTCGCTGGCCGACCTGATCGTGCTGGCCGGGGGTGCGGCCGTCGAGTGGGCGGCCGGGAACGCCGGGCACCACGTGACGGTCCCGTTCTCGCCGGGCCGCACGGACGCCTCGCCGGAGCAGACCGACGTGGAGTCGTTCGCCGTGCTGGAGCCGCGGGCGGACGGGTTCCGCAACTACCTGCGCGCCGGTCAGAAGCTGTCGCCGGAGACCCTGCTGCTGGACCGGGCCAACCTGTTGACGCTGACCGCGCCCGAGATGACCGTCCTGGTCGGCGGCATGCGCGTCCTGGACGCCAACGCGGGGCAGTCCCGGCACGGCGTCCTCACGGACCGGCCCGAGACGTTGACGACCGACTTCTTCGTCAACCTGCTCGACATGCGCACGCGGTGGAAGGCGTCCACCGCCGACGAGAACGTGTACGAGGGTCGGGACCGCGGCACCGGCGACCTCCGCTGGACCGCCACCGCCGTCGACCTGATCTTCGGCGCGAACGCCCAGCTCCGGGCGATCGCGGAGGTCTACGCCGCCGGCGACGGGTCGGAGAAGTTCGTCCGGGACTTCGTCGCGGCCTGGGTCAAGGTCATGAACCTGGACCGGTTCGACCTGCGCCACGCCTGAGCACCGGCCACCGGGGCGCGGGCGCGCTGTTCGGGTGGCCGCGCGTCGCCCCGGTGCCCGCCGGCCGGGATCTCGGTCGGCTTCTGCTGGCTGGTCGAGGTCTCCCGGCTGACCGGACCGATCAGGAATGGAGAAGCACCGGTCGGCCGGCCGCTCGTAGCGTGCTCGTCATGGCCGTACCAGGCGGGGCCTGACCTCGCCGGTAGCCTATTGGCACATGCCGGACCCCGAGACGAAGCCGGCCGCGATGGGCGCCGCGAGGGTGGCGCCCGCCCGATCGATGGAGGCGCGATGAGCAAGGCCGCGAGGAGTGTCCGGGAGTCGCCCGGGCCGCACGCCGCGGACAGCCACGATCTGATCCGCGTGCACGGCGCGCGCGAGAACAACCTCAAGGATGTGAGCGTTGAGCTTCCGAAGCGCCGGCTGACCGTGTTCACCGGCGTGTCCGGCTCGGGCAAGAGTTCGCTGGTGTTCGACACGATCGCCGCCGAGTCGCAGCGGCTGATCAACGAGACCTACAGCGCCTTCGTGCAGGGTTTCATGCCGACGCTGGGCCGGCCCGAGGTCGACGTGCTCGACGGGCTGACCACCGCGATCCTCGTGGACCAGCAGCGGATGGGCGCCAATCCGCGGTCCACGGTCGGCACGGCCACCGACGCGAACGCGATGCTGCGGATTCTGTTCAGCCGGCTGGGCCGGCCGCACATCGGGTCGGCGCAGGCGTTCTCGTTCAACGTCGCGTCGATCTCGGGCGCGGGGGCGGTCACCGTCGAGCGCGGCGGCACCACCACGAAGGAGCGGCGCGGCTTCAGCATCACCGGCGGCATGTGCCCGCGCTGCGAGGGCATGGGCTCGGTCACCGACTTCGACCTGTCCGCGCTGTACGACGCCGACAAGTCGCTCAACGAGGGCGCGCTCACCATCCCCGGCTACAGCATGGAGGGGTGGTACGGCCGCATCTACCGCGGTAGCGGCTTCTTCGACCCGGACAAGCCGATCCGCAAGTACACCAAGCGGGAGCTGCACGACCTGCTCCACAAGGAGCCGACCAAGATCAAGGTCGAGGGCATCAACCTGACCTACGAGGGCCTGATTCCGAAGATCCAGAAGTCGATGCTGGCCAAGGACGTCGACGCGATGCAGTCGCACATCCGGGCCTTCGTGGAGCGGGCGGTGACGTTCACGACCTGCCCGGAGTGCGAGGGCACCCGGCTCAGCGCGGCGGCCCGGTCGTCGAAGATCAAGGGCAGAAGCATCGCGGACGTGTGCGCGATGCAGATCAGCGACCTGGCCGACTGGGTCCGCGAGCTTCGCGAACCGTCGGTGGCCCCGCTGCTCACCGGGCTCCAGCACCTGCTCGACTCGTTCACCGAGATCGGGCTGGGCTACCTCTCGCTCGACCGGCCGGCGGGCACCCTGTCCGGCGGCGAGGCGCAGCGCACCAAGATGATCCGGCACCTGGGCTCCTCGCTCACCGACGTCACCTACGTCTTCGACGAGCCGACCGTCGGGCTGCACCCGCACGACATCCAGCGGATGAACGGCCTGCTCCGGCAGCTGCGCGACAAGGGCAACACCGTGCTGGTGGTCGAGCACAAGCCCGAGGTGATCGAGATCGCCGACCGCGTCGTCGACCTCGGCCCCGGCGCCGGCACCGCCGGTGGCGAGGTGGTCTTCGAGGGCGACGTGGACGGGCTGCGGGCCAGCGGCACGCTGACCGGGCGGCACCTGGACGACCGCGCCGCCCTGAAGCCGTCGGTGCGCGAGCCGTCGGGGGCGCTGGAGGTGCGCGGTGCGAGTACGCACAACCTGCGGGACGTCGACGTGGACATCCCGCTCGGCGTGCTCGTGGTGGTCACCGGCGTGGCCGGGTCGGGGAAGAGTTCACTGATCCACGGCTCGGTGTCCGGCCGGGACGGGGTCGTGGCGGTCGACCAGGCCCCGATCCGCGGCTCGCGGCGCAGCAACCCGGCCACCTACACCGGGCTGCTCGACCCGATCCGCAAGGCGTTTGCGAAGGCCAACGGCGTGAAGCCGGCGCTGTTCAGCGCCAACTCCGCGGGGGCCTGCCCCACCTGCAACGGCGCCGGCGTCATCTACACCGACCTGGCGATGATGGCCGGCGTCGCCAGCCCCTGCGAGGAGTGCGAGGGCAAGCGCTTCCAGGCCGACGTGCTGCGTTACACCTTCGGCGGCAAGGACATCAGCGAGGTGCTCGCCATGCCGGTCGCCGAGGCCGAGGAGTTCTTCGGCGCCGGACCGGCGCGCACCCCGGCCGCGCACGCCATCCTCGGCCGGCTGGCCGACGTCGGGCTCGGCTACCTCACCCTCGGCCAGCCGCTCACCACGCTGTCCGGCGGCGAGCGGCAGCGGCTCAAGCTGGCCACCCGGATGGCCGAGAAGGGCGGCGTCTACGTCCTCGACGAGCCGACCAGCGGCCTGCACCTCGCCGACGTCCAGCAACTGCTCGGCCTGCTGGACCGGCTCGTCGACGCCGGCAAGTCGGTCATCGTCATCGAGCACCATCAGGCGGTGATGGCGCACGCCGACTGGATCATCGATATCGGACCGGGCGCCGGTCACGACGGCGGCCGGGTCGTCTTCGAGGGCACGCCCGCCGCCCTCGTAGACGCCCGCTCGACCCTCACCGGCGAGCACCTCGCCGCCTACGTCGGCAGCTGACCGGGCTGGTCGACGGGCGCGGGTCGGCCGGTCCGGGGGTGCGGTCGACCCATTCACCTCGCCCTTTGGGCAGCCCAAAGGCGCATCGAGTCGCGTGCCCGTTGCCTATTCTGGCCCGTCGTGGAGCTTCGGGTGCTCGGACCGGTCGAGCTGCACGCCGGTGGGCAGGCCCTGAAGGCCGGCCGGCCCCAGAGCAGCAGGTCCTGCTGGCGGCCCTGGCCGTGGAGGCCGGGCGGCTGGTCTCCGCGGAGACCCTGATGGAGCGGGTGGCCGGTGCGGCGCCGCACCGCAGCGGGGCGCAACTGCTGCACACGCACGTCACCCGGACCCGGCGGATGCTCGAGCAGGCGCACGCGGCGGACGCCGAACCGGTGCGGCTGACCCGGCGCGCCGGCGGCTACGTGCTGGAGTTCCCGCCGCACCGGGTCGACGTGCACCGGTTCCACCAGCTGGTCCGCCGGGCGCGCGGCGACCATCCGGTGCACGCCCGCGCCGGGCTGCTGCGCGAGGCGCTGGACCTGTGGCGGGGCGAGCCGCTGGGCGGGCTGTCCGGCGCCTGGGTCGAGAGCACCCGCGAGGTGTGGCTCCAGCAGCGGCTCGCTGCGGTGATCGCGTGGGCGGACGCCACGATCGGGGCGGGCGAGCCGGCCACCGCGATCGGGCCGCTGGTGCAGGAGCTGGCCGAACACCGGCTGGCCGAGCCGCTGGTGGCGCTGCTGATGCGGGCGCTGGCGGCCACCGGCCGGGCGGCCGAGGCGCTGGAGCACTACGCGGCGTTGCGGGAGCGATTAGCCGAGGAGCTGGGCGCCGACCGGGCCCCGAGCTCCAGGCGATGCACCAGGGAATCCTGCGCGGCGAGCACCCGGTCCTCGCGCCTGCGGCGCCGGGGCCGCCCGCCGCCCGGCCCGCGCCGGCCAGGCCGGTGGTGCCGGCGCAGCTCCCGGCGGACGTACGGCTGTTCACCGGCCGCGCCGACGAGTCCGCGCAGCTCGACGAGATCTTCGACGCCGGGGGCGGCACCGGCGAGATGCGGATCGCGGTCATCACCGGTACCGCCGGGGTGGCAAGCCCAAATCCAGAATGTGACACAGTGAGCACAGCGCCACGCTGGTAGCGCGGTTCGCGCGGCGCGAGGGTTAGCGAGCGGGAGTCACCCGCGCAGATGCGCGAGCCTGCCGCGCAACGACTCGGGCGTGATGTGCTCACTGGGCAGCCATCGGTACCCGCTGACCTCCGCCGCTTGCAGGCTCAACGGACCAGTAGTGGGCTCCCGCAACCTGAAAGCGTGGCGCAGATCGAAGTGCAGATGCTGGGGCTCGGGCTTGTGAGGATTGGCCGGGATCGCGTGAACGTCAATGTCGATGGGCACGTCGTCATCGAGGGGGCTGACCAGATCGGCCGCGATGCCGGTCTCCTCGCTGAGTTCCCGCAGGGCGGCATCGCACAGCGTCGTGTCTTCGGGTTCCAGGTGCCCGCCGGGGCGCAGCCACGCGCCGAGGGCGTTGTGGCGGATGTGCAGGACGCGCCAACTCGCGTCGATGAGCACCACGGAGCACGTCACATGTTGGTCGTGGACGACGCCGGGCGTGTGCTCCTGCAACAACGCTCAGACTCAGGCAACTGGTCATTGCCGGGCGGGATCATGGAGATCGGCGAGACACTCGGCGCGGCCGTCGTGCGCGAGACAGCCGAAGAAACCGGTCTCGATGTCGAACTGACCGGCATCCTCGGTATCTACACCGACCCCGGCCACGTGATCGCCTACGCGGACGGCGAGGTCAGGCAAGAGTTCGTCGTCGCGTTCACGGCGCGCGTGGTTGCCGGGGAGTTGCGGGTCAGTGACGAGTCGACAGACGTTCGGTTCGTCGAGCCCGGCGAGATCCCCAGTCTCCCGATGCACGAGTCGGTGCGGCTCAGGCTCGCGCACTGGCAGGAAGGACGCGGGACGCCGTACATCGGATAGCGCGGGGAGGCGTCGGGCACGGTCGATGTTCGCGCCCGCAGCCTCGGCGAGCAGGGCATCCCTGCGGGGTCCGGTTCGTCGGGGAAGGTGGCCTTCATCCTCATTCCGTAGACCTCACTGGATCTGGGTGGTGCCGGCGCTGGCGGCGTTCACCGCCCGGGCCCGGTCGGCTCGGAGCCGGGTCGGCCTCGCCGCGGTCGCGCTGACCTGGCTCGTCTTCGTGGCGAGCACCGCCTGGGTGTTCGCCGGTTCCGCCGGCCGCGACGCCGGCCCCCTCGGCCTGGGCCTGCTGTACGGCAACCTGTACGTGCTGGTCGGCCTCGCGTTCCTCGGCCACGTCGCGGTCTGGCACCCGGCGCCCGCCGTGGACCCGGTCATCGCCGAACCTCCGGCGTCGCTGGTGTCGCCACCGTAGCCTTCCGGTTCCGGAACTTTCGGTGACAGCGGCCCCGATGTCGATCAGCGGCGACGCGGCCACCGGCGAATTCCTCGATCTCCACCCGATCGACAGGGCATCTGGCCAGGCCAGACAGATTCTCGCGGGACCCGGGCCGAGCTGAGACTTTCACCGACCTTCCGGAAATCGTTGACAACCCCACCCGGTCGACCAATACTTCCAACATCGATGAACGTCAACGGCAGCCGCCCGGGCCACGGCCCCCAACCCGGCTCCCCGGTCCCCGACCGGGCAACCGGCGTGGCCACGTCGGCGCCCGCAACGCATCGAGTCGTGTCACGCAGGCGTGGCCCCGGGCCACGCCGCAACGAGAGGACGCGCGCGCATGAAAGACGCCCCCACCCACCCGCGCCGTGGGCGCAGCCGCATGAGACTAGTCGTCAGCGGCGCCTCCGCCGTCGTGCTGGCCCTGGCCTCGGTGGCCGTGGCCGGAACGGCCCACGCCGAAGCCGACCGGACGGTCACGTCGAACACGACGGGCACCCACAACGGCTACTTCTTCTCCTACTGGAAGGACAACGGCAACGTCACCATGACGCTCGGAGCCGGCGGCTCCTACAGCGTCCAGTGGAGCAACATGAACAACATGGTGGTCGGCAAGGGCTGGAACCCCGGCTCGAGCCACACCGTGAACTACTCGGGCTCCTTCAGCCCGAACGGCAACGGGTACCTCGCGCTGTACGGGTGGACCCGCAACCCGCTCATCGAGTACTACGTCGTCGAGAACTTCGGCAGCTACAACCCCAGCTCGGGCGCCACCCGGCTGGGCTCCGTCACCACCGACGGCAGCACCTACGACATCTACCGCACGCAGCGGGTCAACCAGCCCTCCATCGAGGGCACCGCGACGTTCTACCAGTACTGGAGCGTCCGGCAGTCGCACCGCAGCAGCGGCACCATCACCACCGCCAACCACTTCAACGCCTGGAAGAACCTCGGCCTGAACCTCGGCAACCACGACTACCAGATCATGGCTACCGAGGGCTACCAGAGCAGCGGCAGCTCCAACATCACCGTGAGCGAGGGCTCCGGCGGCAACCCGCAGCCCACCAACCCGCAGCCGACGAACCCACAGCCGACGAACCCGCCGACGACGAACCCGCCCCCGCAGGGTGGCGGAGCCTGCAAGGTCACCGATTCGGTCAACTCGTGGAACAACGGGCTCACCGACAACATCACCATCACCAACACCAGCAACAGCACCATCAACGGCTGGTCGTTGAAGTTCACCCTGGGCTCCGGCCAGACCATCACCTCTGGCTGGAACGCCAACTACTCACCGACCAGTGGCCAGGTGACCGCCACCAACGTGAGCTTCAACTCCTCCATCCCGCCGGGCGGCAACGTACAGATCGGCTTCCAGGCCACGCACAACGGGAACGGCGCCGCGCCGACCGGGTACAGCCTCAACGGCACCGCATGTAGCCGGTAGTTCCCGCACCTGACAGGTAAGTTCCCCGCAGTGCCGGGTCCGGTTCTCCGGATCCGGCACTGCGCATGTCCGGCCAGCCGCCCAGGGGACCACAGCGCAGCGCCACCGTCCGAATCAGTCGCGCATCCGGCCGCTGCTGCCGGCCATGACGACCGGTCTGAGGTCCGGCGGGAGCGAGTCGCGCACCTTCGCCATCACGCCGCCCGTGGTCGCCTCGCGGAGCACCTCACACACCACCCGCGCCACGAAAATCGCCCCCGGCCCGTCGTAACCGGACTTCTCGCTCACCCGGTCGGCGAAACCGTTGCGGTCGAAGTGCTCGCCGGTCCCATCCCGGTCCGGCCGCTCGGTGCGCCGCAGGTGCTCGCCGATCTCCCGGGGTAGCTGCGAGGCCAGGTTGCCCGTCAGCCCGTCCGGGATGCGCTCGCCGATCGCCTCCAGCACCGCCCGGGTCACCCGCTCCGCGTCTCCCCGGCTACCCAGGCGGGCACGCGCCTGCACCTGCCCGATGAACTCGTCGTGTTGCACGGTTATCACCTCCACGCGGTGGCCGTAGAGAAATCCCGTACCCCACGACGGCACGCCCATGCCCAACCACCAGCCACGCGGCAGGTGAGTCTGACCGACTCCTACGCCGATTTCTAGCTCTCGCGATCCCGCGCCGTGCGGCGCCGAGCGCCTCCGCAGCGCCTAACCGAGTGCGGCCGAGTCGCGCCGCACCGGCCGCGCCGGCGGGCACCGGCGGGACGCCGTCCACGGGAGGCAAGGCGACGACGCACCGGTTACTCGAACAGCGAGCCGCCATCCACATTCAACGAGGCCCCGTAGACGAACGAGGCGGCCGGTGAGCTGAGGAACAGCACCGCGGCAGCCATCTCGTCGGCGCGGCCCATCCGGCCGATCGGCAGGCCGGCGTCGATCCGCGCGCAGCTCATCGCTGATCGATTGGTGCATGGGCGTGTCGGACGGGCCGGGGGTGCGGGCGTAGACGCGCACACCGGACCGGGCGAACTCCCTGGCCAGCGACTTCACCATGGACAACTCACCGGCGCCTTGGCGGCGGCGTAGGCGGCTCAGCGATCAGACCGCCCCCGCCGCGCTTGCCCGCGTCGGAGCCGACCACCACGGCCGTGCCACTGCGCCGAGGCAGCATCGGACGGTCATTCAACCTCCCTGCTCAGTCGAGCGGGGCGAGCACGCAGATCGTGTCGCCGAACAGCGATGGGATCAGCAGCGCGCCGGTAGCGGTGAGTCCCGCGTGCGACGGCATGTGCAATCGCTGCGGGTCCTCGACCACGACGTCGACGGAACCATCCGGCGTGACCGCGACCACCCGCGACGTGCGGGTCAGCGCGACGTACACCCTTCCGTCCGGCGCCACGCTGAGCCCGTCCGGCCCGGACGCCAGGCCGTCGGCGATCACCCGCCCCGCGCCCAGCTCGCCCGGTCCGGTCACCGGGAACGACACGAGGGCGTCATCCCGGGTCAGCCCCACATACAGCCGCCGGCCATCCGGGGCCAGTCCGATGCCGTTGGGGAACACCAGGCCGGTTGCGGCAACCAGACCCAGGCCCCGGTCGAGGTCGACGTAGAGGACGGCGCCCGTGGCCTCGCCCGCGGTGGCGCTGCCGGAGTCGGTGAACCACACGCCGCCGGCCGGGTCCACGACGCACCCGTTGGGCCGCCGCAACCGCCATCCGCCCACTTGGAGGATCGTGGAAACGGTCCGGCCGTCCGGGTTCAGCCGTACGAGGGCGCCCCTGGTGCTGTCGCACGCGACGAGGTCGCCACCGGGAAGAAACGCCAAGCCCAGGACCCGGCCCCCGGTGTCCGAGAAGATCTCCTGATCGCCCCGGGGTGACACCCGCACGATCGGGCCGGGCGAGAGATAGTGCGCGGTGCCTGTGCCGGTGTACACCCAGCCGCCCGGACCGGGTACAGCCGTCTCCGGGTGCGGCACACCGGCCACCAGGACCCGCAGCTGAGCGGTCACGCCGTACCCCCAGCCCGCCGGTAGCCCCGGTTCATCACCGACCGAGTACGCCTGCGCGCTCAGTCCACCATCGACAGCCAGCACGCGACCGGTGACGTAGGACGCGGCGGGCGAGGCCAGGAACGCCACGGCCGGCGGCGTCACCCTGACGCCACCGGACCGGCACGCGGCGCGGTAGTCCACACGCTACGGCTGGGCGGGTTCCAGCCTGCCGTCGACCCGGCGGGCGATCGCGGTGAAGTCGTCCCTGAGTTCCTCGGGCAGCACCCACTCCGGGGCGTCCTGCCAGGCGAGCGGGCGGAGGAATCGTCGGATCGACGTCGCACCCACGGAGGTGTGCACCGTGTTGGTCGACGGCCAGGGCCCACCGTGGTGCTGCGCCCACGAGACGCGGACGCCGGTGGGGTAGCCGTCGAAGACGATGCGACCCGAGCGCGCGGCGAGCGCGTCGACCAGCCGGCGGAGCGCGGCGTCGTCGTCCTCCGGCCCGCTGTGGACGGAGCCGGTGAGCGAGGGCGGGACGGTCGCGAGCGCCGCATCGAGTTCGACGTCCTCGCGGTAGCGGACCACCACCATGAGCGGGCCGAAGCACTCGTCGGCGAGCTCGGCGGTCAGCTCCGCCGGACCGATCTCCAGCAGGGTCGGCGCGACGGTGAAACCGGGGTCGGGGCCGACCTCGGGGCGCGCCGAGACGCGGGCGCCGGCGCGTTCGAACGCCGCCGCCCGGGTGACGAACGCGTCGCGGATGCGCTCGTTCAGCAGGACCGCACCACCGGCCGAGGCGACCCGCGCGCGCAGCGCCTCGAGCAGGCGGTCGCCGCCCGGGTCGGCGGGGATGAACGCCAGCCCGGGCTTGGTGCACAGCTGGCCGCCCGAGCCGGTGAACGAGGCGAACAGCCCGTCGGCGATCTGGTCCCCGCGGGCGGCCGCCGCCCCGGGCCGGACGACGATCGGGTTCACGCTGCTCAGTTCGGCGTACAGGGGAATGGGTTCGGCCCGTTCGTCGATGGCGGCCTGGATGGCCCGGGCGGCGCCGATGGAGCCGGTCAGCGCGGCCGCGCGGATGGCGGGGTGGCGTACCAGCGCCCGGCCCGCCGGCTCCCCGTACCCGGCCGCGATCACACCGTCGGGCCCGCTCATCCCGCGGATGGCCGCCCCGATCGCCGCCGCGGACGCGTGCGAGGTCAGCGGATGCGACGGGTGGGCCTTCACCACGACGGGGCAGCCGGCCGCGAGCGCGGCGGCGGTGTCACCACCGGCGACCGAGAAGGCGAACGGGAAGTTGCTGGCGCCGAAGACGGCGACCGGCCCCAGCGGTACGAGCATCCGGCGCACGTCCGGTCCCCGCCCGAGCGGCGTGTCGGCGGCGTGGTCGATGGCCGCCTCGACGTAGTCGCCGTCGCGCAGCACGTCCGCGAACATCCGGAACTGGACCGCCGCCCGGGTCAGTTCCTGGTCGAGTCGTGGGTGGCTGAGCCCGGTCTCCGACTCGGCGGCCGCGACCAGGGCGGTGCGGCGGGACTCCAGCGCATCGGCGATCGCGTCGAGCAGCCCGGCGCGGCCGAGCCGGCCCAGGCCGGACAGCCACTGCGCCGCCCCGGACGCCTGGGCAGCGATCGCCGCCACCCGGGCGTCGTCGGTCTCGGTGAGGTCGGTTTCGCGGCGTCGGCCGTCCCTCGGATCGACCGTGGTGACCACGTTCACAGCATTTCCCTCCTGCCACGATTGGGGCGCACGGGCCGTCACTCGCCCGGGCGGACGACGGCCTTGAGCGTCCGCGGGTCCGTCGTGGCGGTCAGCGCCGCCTCGACGTCGGCCAAGCCGTGCTGGCTGGTGACCATGGAGTCGAGGTCCACCCGGCCGGAGGCGGCGAGTTCGATCGCGAGCGGCCAGGTGTTCGCGTACCGGAAGACGCCGGTCAGCACCAGCTCCCGGTTCTGGATCCGGGACGCCGGCAGCGTGACGTCGTCCGCACCCATGCCGACCAGCACGATCCGCCCGGCCGGCTTGACCGCCATCACCCCGGCCCGGACCGCCGGTTCCGCGCCGCTGGCGTCGATGAACGCGTCGACCTCCAGGTCCAATGTGGCGATGTCCTGCGCGGTCGGGTCGATGACCCGGCTGGCACCGTAGCGCAGCGCCGCCTCCCGGCGGCCGGCGGCCACGTCGGAGACGATGACCTCGGCGGCGCCGAACGCCCGCGCCACCTGCGTGATGATCACGCCGATCGGCCCGGCGCCGGCCACCAGGATCCGCGAGCCCGGCCCGGTGCCCGCCTTGCGGTTGCTCCAGATGCCCACCGACAGCGGCTCGCACAGGGCGGCGGCCTCCAGGCTCATCGAATCCGGGATCGGGAACGCGTAGTCCGCCTGGATCGACTGGTACTCCGCGAACGCGCCGTCGATCGGCGGCGTGGCGTAGAACTCGATGGACGGGCAGAGGTTGTACCGGCCGTGCCGGCACTGCTCGCACACCCGGCAGGCGCGCTGCGGTTCGATCGCCACCCGTTGGCCGATGCGGTCCGCCGGCACTCCGGAGCCGACCGCCACGATGGTCCCGGCCGCCTCGTGGCCGAGGATCATCGGCGAGGTGAGCACGAAGTCACCGATCCGGCCGTGCTGGAAGTAGTGCACGTCCGACCCGCAGACCCCCACCGAGGCGATCCGCACCAACACCTGGTCCGCGGCCGGCTCCGGGACCCGCACCTCCTCCACCCGGAGGCGGCCCTTCGCCACCAGAACGCTCGCCCGCATGGTCTCGGCGGTCACGCTGAACTCCTCTCTGACGGGTGGACGACGGCGTGCGCGACGCGCCGATCGGCCACGGTGACCCGGTGAACGCCACCGACGAGGTCGGCGGTGACGGTAGCGACCACATCCCGGACCGAACGGCGCACCGACACCTCGATCGCGCCGGGTTCCACGATGCGCACACCCGCCGGGCCGGTGAAGGCGAAGCGCCGGGCGGGAACGGTGAACTCGACCCGGGCGCTGGCTCCCGGGTCGAGGGGCACCCGCTGGAAGGCGAGCAGCTGGGCCAGTGGCCGGGTGGCGCTGGCGTACAGGTCGCTTCCGTAGATCTGGACGACCTCCTCGCCGGCCCGCTCCCCCGTGTTGGTCACGGTGACCGCGCAGCGCAGCGACCCCGCAACGTCCACGGTGGTGTCCGAGGTGAAGTCGCGGTACTCGAACGAGGTGTACGACAGCCCGTGCCCGAACGGGAACAGCGGCTCGGTGCGCAGGTTGGAGACGGACGCGGCCTCGCCCAGCGCCGGGTGCAGGTAGCTGTACGGTTGGGCGCCGTCGACCGCCGGCAGGCTCATCGGCAACCGGCCGGAGGGGTTGACGGCACCGGACAGGATCCGGGCGATGGCTGCCGCGCCCTCCTCCCCGGGGAAGAACGCCTGGATCACCGCCGCGCCGGCGGCCGCCTCAGGCAGCACGTACCCGCGGCCGGTGACCAGCACCGCGACCACCGGGGTACCGGTGCCGGCCAGCGCCGCCAGGAACGCGGCCTGGACGCCGGGCAGCCGCAGCGACGCGGCGTCGCTGCCCTCGCCGGAGGTGCCCCGGCCGAACAGGCCGGCCCGGTCGCCGAGCACGGCGACGCAGATGTCCGCCTCGGTGGCGAGCCGCAGCGCCTCGGCGAAGCCGCCGGTGTCGGCGGTGTCCACGGTGCAGCCGCGGGCGAAGCCGACCGACGCGGTGGGGAATTCGGCGGCGATGGCGGCCCGGATGGTGGGTGCCTCGATGCCGAAGTCGGTGCCGGGATGCTGGGGCAGGACGTGGTTGGCGAACGCGTACCCGCCGAACAGGGCGTGCCGGTCGTCGGCGTTCGGGCCGACGACCGCGATGCGCAGCCCCGCGGTGGCCGGCACGGGCAGGAGATCGCCCGGGTTGGCGAGCAGGATCGCGGACTTCTCCGCGAGTTCGCGGGCCAGCGCCCGGCCGGCCGGGGGATCCAGGTCGATCCGGTCCACCTCCACCGGCCGGTAGTCCTCGTCGAGCAGGCCGAGGTCGGCCTTCTGCCGCAGCACCCGCGCCACGGCCCGGTCCACCAGCGCCTCGTCGACCCGGCCGGCGCGGACCGCCGCCGCCAGCGGGGCCAGGTACGCGACTCCGGTCGGCAGCTCGACGTCGATGCCGGCGGTCAGCGCCTGCGCGGCGGCCGCCGCGAGGTCGGGCGCGGTGCGGTGCAGGGTGTGCAGGAACGCGACGGAGAAGTAGTCGGCGACGACCGTGCCGGTGAATCCCCAGTCGTCGCGCAGCACCCCGGTGAGCAGCGCCGGGTCGGCGGCGACCGGGATGCCGTCGATTTCCGAGTAGGAGTTCATGACGGAGCCGGCGCCGCCGTCCAGGACGGCCATCTCGAACGGTTCGAGCAGGACGTCGGCGACCTCGCGGGGGCCGGCGTGCACCGGCGCGAGGTTGCGCCCGGCCCGGGAGTTGGAGTAGCCGACGAAGTGCTTGAGCGTCGCCACCACCCCCTCGGACTGCATCCCGCGAACGTAGCCGCTGCCGATCATCCCGACCAGGTACGGGTCCTCCGAGATGGTCTCCTCCACCCGCCCCCACCGCATGTCCCGTACCACGTCGAGCACGGGTGCCAGGCCCTGGTGGACGCCGAGCGCCCGCATGGTGCGGCCGATCTGCGCCCCGACGCGTTCCAGCAGCCCGGGGTCGAAGGTGGCTCCCCAGGCGGGCGGCGACGGGTAGGAGGTGGCCCGCCACGCCGCCAGCCCGGTGAGGCACTCCTCGTGCGCGATGGCCGGAATCCCGAGCCGGGTGTGGTGCACGAGCCAGCGTTGCCGTTCGGCGAGGCGGTGGGATGCCTCGACCGGGTCGACCGGGGCGGTGCCGTAGTGGCGGGTGACGTGGCCCAGGCCGTCCCGGGCGAACTCCTCGAAGCTGGGCAGCTCGCCCTGCATCGAATCCTGGAACGGCGCGACCACCTCGTCGTCCCTGGCGTCCACATCGGACCAAAGGCCGACGAGCTGGGCCAGCTTCTCGTCGAGGGTCATCGAGGCGAGCAGCGTGGCGACGCGGTCCGGCCCCGCCGGCACGGGGCCGGTCACCGGGTTACCAGTCCCTTGTAGAGGATGATGTTCGCCCACAGCCGCAGTTCGCCGGTGGACACCACGACGCTCGCCCCGGCGGCCAGGTCGTAGTACGCCCAGCGGTCCACCATCCGCGGCGGCGCCGGGTGCCCGGCCGCCGCCAGGATCTCCGCCTGGACGGCGGGCGCCGGCGTCTGCCCGCTGTCCATGAGCGCCGGCGCCAGCGCGTCGTCCAGCGGCAGGACCTCGCAGATCGCGGCGACGACCTGGGGCACGGTCGTTCCCGGGTACTCCACCGCCCGCGGGTCGAGGCGGTGCGCCGGGAAGTTCGCGTCGGCGATCAGCACGTAGTCCGAATGCCCCATCTCGTCGAGCCGCTTGAGCAGCTCGCCGGTGAGCAGCGGGTTGATGTTGAGAAGCACCACACCTCCTGGTTGCGGGTCGTCGCGCTATTCGCCGCGCAGCGCCCCGGCCGCGAGTCCCGAGACGACCCGCTCCTGGGCCACTAGATAGAACAGGATCGACGGAATGGTGGCCAGCGTCAGCGCCGCCATCATGCCCGGGATGTTCACGCTGAACTGGCCGTAGAACGCGTTGAGGCCGAGCGGCAACGGGTAGTTGGCCTGCGAGGAGAGCAGGACCAGGGCGAACACGAACTCGTTCCACACGAAGATGAACGTGATGATCGCCACGGTGGAGATCGCCGGCCCGGCGACCGGCACCACCACGTTGCGCAGGATCCGCCAGTGACCCGCGCCGTCGATCTTCGCCGCGTCGAACAGCGCCTCCGGAATCTGGCGGAAGAAGCTGGCCAGGACGAAGACGGCGATCGGCAGGTTGAACGCGATGAACGGGCCGAACAGCGCGGCGATCGAGTCGTACATCGTCAGCTGCTGGGTCAGCACGTAGATCGGGATCAGGGTGACGTGCACCGGGACCATGATCCCGGCGAGGAACAGCAGCATCATCGGCGTGTTGAGCCGGGTGCGGAAGCGCGACAGCGGGTAGGCCGCCAGGATCGCCAGGACGACCGTGCCGGTGACGGTCACCGCGGCGATCACGATGCTGTTGAGGAAGTACCGGCCGAAGTCGGCGGAGAACAGGCCCGTGAAGTTGGCCAGGGTGATCTCGCGCGGGAGCCCGAACGGGTGGTCGAGGAAGTCGCCGCGGGTCTTCAGCGAGCCGAGCAGCATGAAGACGAACGGGAACAGCGACAGCACCGCCGCGATGCTCGCGATCACCAGCCGGGCGGCGCGGGGCCACCGGGAGACCCGGAGCGGACGGTCGTCGCGGTTCGCCGGCTGCCGGCCGGTCGGGGTGCGGTCCACCACTGCGCTGGTCATCTCAACCCCTCGCCTTCTCCACGGCCTCGCGCCGGTTCGACCGGAGCAGCACGACGACGGTCAGCACGAACGTGATGAGGAACATGACCATCGCGATGGTGCTGGCGTAGCCGAGCCGGTAGTTGGTGAAGCCCTGGCGGAACATGTAGGTGGCGAGCAGTTCCGTGGAGTTGCTCGGGCCACCGTCGGTCATGATGTAGACCAGGTCGAACGCCTTGATGGATCCGGCGAGCGACAGGATGGCCGTGGTGAACAGCACCGGGCGCAGCAACGGCAGCGTGATGTGCCAGAACTTCTGCCAGCCGTCCGCGCCGTCCAGGGCCGCCGCCTCGTAGACCTCCGGATCCAGGCCCACGAGCGCGGCGACATAGATGATCATGTAGAAGGGCGCCCACTGCCAGACGTTCGCCCCGATCACCGCGAACAGCGCGGTGCTGGTCTGGCCGAGCCAGCCCTGCGCGAGGTCCTCCAGGCCGACCCCGCGCAGGAACCCGTTGATGATGCCGTAGTCCGGGCTGTAGACGAAGCGCCAGAGGATGGCCACGGCGACCGTCGACATCAGCGTCGGGATGAAGAAGACGCCCCGCCAGAGCCGACGCGCCCGCCGGGCGCTGGTGACGATGAGCGCCAGCCCCAGGCCGATCGGCAACTGGACGAAGACGCTCACCACCAACAGCACCACGGTGTTGCGCAGGGCCCGCCAGAAGATCGGGTCCCCGAACAGCTCACGGTAGTTGTCCAGGCCGACCGGGATCGACGGGCGACCCGGGCCCGCCCACGACGAGAAGCTCAGGACACCCGACTGCACCACCGGGTAGATCAGGAACACGGCGTAGACCGCGAGCGCGGGCGCGAGGAACGCCGCCCATTTCAACCGTTCACTGCGAATCATGGTGTGCCGAGTCCTCTCGTCGTGGGCCCGCGCCTACTTGTGGACCTGCTCGTACTTGGCCTGCATCTTGGCGGCCGCCTCCTGCGGGCTCAGGCTCAGGCCGAACAGGCTCTGGGTGTCCTGGAGCATCTCCGTGGTCCACTCCGGCTCCAGCACGTGGTCCGGCCACGGGGCCAGGGCGGGAGCGGCGGTGATCGCGTCCGAGACCTTCTTCACCAGCGGATCGGTGATCTCGGTCCCCTTGTAGACGGGCACCCGGCCGAGCTTGGTGATGTCCTTGGCCGAGTCCTCGTTGACCAGGTAGTACAGCAGTTCCTTGGCCTTGTCCGGGCTCTTGCTCGTGGCGGCCACCGAGTACATCGGCGCCAGGCCACCGGTCATCATGTCGCTGGTGCCCTTGGCCCCGGACCACGCCGGCACGGTGAAGAAGTCCATCTTGGACATCATCTCGGGCGCCTCCTCCTTGGCGGAGGTGAGCGTCCAGTTACCCATGTGGTTCATCGCGGCCTTGCCGGACCAGAACAGCTGCCGGGACTCACCCTTGTCGTAGTCCAGACCGTTGAAGCCCTTGTTGAACGCGCCCGCCTTGACCAGGTCGACGAGCTTCTGGTGCGCGTCGACCACGCACGGGTCGTCGAGCCGGATCTTCGGGTCGGCGGTACCGAGCGTGGCCCAGAAGTCCGGGCCGCAGGAGAGCGCCACCAGCTCCGACCACCACTGGCTACCCGGCCACTGGCTGGCGTTGGCCATCGCGATCGGGGTGTAGCCGCCCGCCTTCGTCTTGGCGATGACGTCCAGGAACTGCTCCCAGGTGGTGGGCGCGGACAGGCCCAGCTTGTCGAAGATCTCCTTGTTGTACCAGACCATCGACGCCTCGACCGCGGTGGCCAGCGCGTACTGGGTGCCGTCGACCTGGCCCTGCTGCAGCACCGCCGGGCCGAACACGTCGGCGAGCTTCTTCTGCTCCATCAGGTCGTCGACCGAGACGATGAGGTTGGACTTCTTGTACTCGATCAGGTCCGAGCCGCCCCAGTTGAAGAAGACGTCCGGCCCGTTCGCGGTGCCGAGACCGACCCGCAGCTTCGTCTTGTACTGGTCGTTGGGGGTGTCGGTCAGGTTGACCTTCCACCCCGGGTTCGCCGCCTCGAACCGCTTGGCGGCGTCCGGCACTGTCGGGTTGTCCGACAGGTACCACAGGTTGAGGGTCTGGCCGCCGTCGCTGCTGCCGGGCCCGGAGGTCCCGCATGCCGCGAGGGTGACCGCCATCGCCGCTGCCGCGGCGACCGCTAGAAAACGGTGGGCTTTCATGTGCTCGACTCCCTTGTCCCTTTCGTGGTCGGCGAGGTGGCCGTTCACATCACCGCGGACAGTTGCCACGGCACGAACTCGTTCTGCCCGTAGCCGAGCAGCTCGCTGACCGATCTCTCGCCCGAGGCGCAGGAGAGCATCCGCTGAAAGATCCGCTCCCCCACCTCGTCGACCGTGCTGAACCCGCTGACGATGTCGCCGCAGTTGATATCGATGTCTTCGCGTTGCCGAAGCCACAGCTCGTTGTTGGAGGCGAGCTTGAGGGAGGGCGTCGGCTGGCAGCCGTAGGCGGAGCCCCGGCCGGTGGTGAAACAGATCAGGTTCGCTCCCCCGGCGACCTGGCCCGTGGCCGAGACGGGGTCGAAGCCGGGCGTGTCCATGAAGACCAGCCCGTGCTCGCGCACCCGCTCGGCGTACTCGTAGACCTCCATGAGGTCGGTGCTGCCGCCCTTCGAAACGCCGCCGAGCGACTTCTCCAGGACGGTGGTCAGGCCGCCGGCCTTGTTGCCGGCGGACGGATTGTTGTTGAGCTCGGCCTGCATCCGGTGCGCGTACTCCTGCCACCACGCGAAGCGGTCCAGCAGCCGGCCGGCCACGGCCGGCGTGTGCGCGCGCCGGGCCAGCAGGTGCTCGGCGCCGTAGATCTCCGGGGTCTCCGAGAGGATCGCGGTGCCGCCGTGCCGCACCAACCGGTCGACCGCGGCGCCCAGGGCCGGGTTGGCCGTGATGCCGGAGTAGCCGTCCGATCCTCCACATTGGAGACCGACGATCAGTTCGGCGGCCGGCACCGGCACCCGGCGCACGTCGTTCACCTCCGGCAGCAGCCCGGTGACGAGCTCGATGCCGCGGCGGATGCTCTTGGCCGTGCCGCCGACGTCCTGCATGTTGAAGCCGACCACCGGCCGGTCGACGGCGCTGAGATCGACCTCCATGAGGTCCTCGAGCTGGTTGGTCTCGCAGCCGAGCCCGATCGCCACCACCGCGCCGAAGTTCGGGTGCTGGGCGTACCCGCGCAGCGTGCGCTGGAGAACCCGCAGGCCGACGCCCCGCGGGTCGACGGCGCAGCCGACCCCGTGCGTGATCGGCACGACGCCGTCGATGTTCGGGAAGTCGGCGAGCGCCTCCGGGTGGATGTCCCGGCGGAAGTGTTCGGCGATCGCCTGGACCACCGTCGCCGAGCAGTTCACGCTGCTGAGGATGCCGATGTAGTTGCGGGTCGCGGCCCGCCCGTCGGCCCGCCGGATGCCGAGGAAGGTCGCCGGCTGCGGCACGTACTCGGTCGGCCGGGCATCGACGGCCGGCGCGAACTCGCGCTCGAACTCCACCATGTCGAGGTTGTGCACGTGCACGTGGGCCCCGGGCGCGATGTCCCGGGTGGCGACGCCGATGATCTGGCCGTACCGCAGCACGCGCTCCCCGGCCGCGATGGCGCGGGTGGCGACCTTGTGGCCGGACGGGATCGGGTCCACGACGGTCACACCCTCGCCGTCCAGCCGGTCGCCCGCAGTCAGGCCGTAGCAGGCGACGACGACGTCGTCCGCCGGGTGCAGCCGGATCGTGGTGCGGCGGGACCGGGCCAGCGCCAACGGCACGGCCGCCGTGGCCGGCTGTTCGTTGCTGGCCGGCTGGGGATTCTTCGTCATTGTCCGACCTCCGGTCCGGCGGCCGCGGGACCGTCCGGCACCGCGCTCTGCTCCGCTACCGCCTGGGTGGCCAGCCGGTACGCCCGGCGGGCGCTGGTGGTGAAGACGGCCTCGTGGTGCTCCGGTGGTACGAGGGAACGGGCCATGGCCAGCCAGGCCGGGTAGTCCGCCACCGTGGTCACCACCGGCCAGTCGCTACCCCACAGCACCCGCCGCGGGCCGAACGCCTCCAGCACGGTCTCCACGTACGGTCGCAGCGCGGCGGCGTCGGTGCGGGTACCCGCCTCGGTCAGCAGCCCCGACAGCTTGCACACCACGGTCGGCGCCTCGGCCAGCCGGCGCAGGTCCGACGCCCACGGTGCGAAGGCGTCCGCGGCGATGTCGGGCTTCGCGGCGTGGTCGACCACGATCCGCAGCCCGGGGTGCCGCCGGACGACCTCCACCAGCCGGCTCAGGTGCACGGGCCGCACCAGCGCCTCGTAGACCAGGTCGGCGGACTCGATCGCGCGCAGCCCGCGCCCGACCGCGGGAGCGAGGATCCAGTCCGGGTCGGGGATCGCCTGAAGCCAGGGGCGCAGCCCGACGACACCGGGCTCCCCGGCGAGCCGCTCGACCCGCTCCGCCGCGTCGCCGGCGGCGAGGTCCGCCCAGCCGACCACACCGGCCACCAGGTCGGGGTGCGCGCGCGCCACCGACAGCACGAACTCGGTCTCGGCGTCGGTCGGCGTGGCCTGCACCAGGACGCCCGCGCGGACCGGCGTCGGCGCGGTGGCCGCCACCCAGTCGTCCACCGAGAAGGTGCGCCGCAGCGAGGCCGCCTCGCCGGCGAGCCAGTCGTAGTCCCCGCGGGCGACCTGCCACACGTGAAAGTGCGCGTCGATCATGCGTCCCGCCCCTCCCGCCGGGCGGCGACCCAGCGCTCGTCCACCAGGCCCCGGCGGGCCAGCTCGTCCCACAGCTCGCCGGGCAGCGGCAGCTTCGCCATCGCCAGCGAGTCGTCCAGCTCGGCCAGGTCGCGGGCGCCGAGCATGACGCACGCGAAGTACCCGCTGCCGGTGACGAACTGCATCGCGGCCGCCCGGAGCGGGACGCCGAGCCGGTCGCACACCTCCCGCAGCTGCCCGACCCGGTCCCGCACGTCCGCCGGCACCCGCCCATAGAGGTAGTGGTCGCCGCCGGCCAGCACGCCGGAGTTGTAGACGCCGCCGGCGATGAGCTGGACGCCACGGCGGGCGCACTCGGCGAACACCTCCGCGGACGCGGGCTGGCTCAGCAGCGTGAACCGGTTCGCGAGCAGGCAGCAGTCCAGGTCGGTGTCGGCCAGGCAGTCGGCCAGCGCCGCGATCTCGTTGACGCCCACGCCGACCGCGCGGACCACGCCGGCCCGCTTGAGTTCGGCGAGCGCCCGGTACCCGCCGGACCGCAGCTGCGCCAGGTACCCGTCATTGCGGTCGCCGTGCGTGTCCCGGCCGATGTCGTGCACGAAGACCGCGTCGACGGTGGCCGCCCCGAGGCGGTGCAGGCTGTCCTCCACCGATCGCAGGATGCCCTCGTAGCTGTAGTCGTAGACCTGGACGAACTCGCCGGCGTTGCGCCAGCCGAAGCCGTCGGGCACCTCGGGCGTGCCCGGCCAGCGGCGCGGCCGCATCAGCCGGCCGGCCTTGGTGCTGACCAGCAGCCCGTCGGTGCCGCGGGCGTGGTCGAGGAAGGCGCCCAGCCGCCGCTCGGCGGTCGAGAGCCCGTACATCGGCGCGGTGTCGAAGTAGCGGATGCCCCGCTCCAACGCGCCCCGCAGCACGGCCTGCGCCTGCTCCGCGGAGACCGGGTCGAACATGCCGCCCAGGGAGGCGGTGCCGAGCCCGAACGGCGGGAGCGCCAGCCGCCCGGCGGTCGACTCAGACGATGACACTGCGGATCACCTCGCCCCCGGTCATGGCCCGCAGGGCCTCGTTGACGTCGGCCAGCCCGACCCGCCGGGTGACCATCGAGGCGAGGTCGATCCGGCCGGCCTCGGCCAGCTCGATCAGCCGCTGCACGTCGCGGCGCACCTGCGCGTCCCCGTACTTGCCGGCGACGACGCGCTTGCCCTCGGCGAACAGGGGCAGCGCCGGGATCTCCAGCACCGCGTCGAAGGCGGGCATGCCGAGCATGATCACCGCGCCGCCGCGGCGGGCGACGGTCAGCGCCTGCCGCGTGACAGCGGGCAGGCCGGTCGCCTCGAACGCGTGGTCCACGCCGCGTCCGCCGGTGCCGGCGAGCACCGCCTCGCGGACGTCCGTCGTGGTCGGATCCACCGCGTCGGTGGCGCCGAGCGAGAGCGCGATGTCCCGCTTCCAGCCGACCGGGTCGACGGCCACGATGCGCGCGGCCCCGGCCAGCTTGGCGCCCTGCACGACGGCCTGCCCGACGCCACCGCACCCCAGCACCGCGACCGTGTCCCCCGGCTCGACGCGGGCGGTGCGCAGGACCGCGCAGATCCCGGTGGTGACGCCGCAGCCGAGCAGGGCGAGCTGGTCATCGGGCAGGTCGGACCGCACCGGCACCAGCGACGCCTCGTGGACGGTGATCCGTTCGGCGAAGGTGCCGAGCCCGAGGAAGGCGGTGGCGGTGCGGCCGTCGGGCAGGGTCGCCCGGGGCACGGTGGCCACGTCGGCCGCGAGCTGGCACAGGTTCGACTCGCCGCGCAGGCACCAGAAACACCGCCCGCAGGACGGGATG
Source organism: Rhizomonospora bruguierae (assembly GCF_018397995.1). GTDB lineage: Bacteria > Actinomycetota > Actinomycetes > Mycobacteriales > Micromonosporaceae > Rhizomonospora > Rhizomonospora bruguierae. Next base: position 124,401 of record NZ_BBQH01000078.1, on the reverse strand, counting down.
AAGCCGGTGACGACCCGGTCGCCGACCCGGACCAGCCGCACGTCGGCGCCCACCTCCACCACCGTCCCGGCCGCCTCGTGCCCGAGCAGCGCGGGCGCCGGGAACGGGCGGGCCCCGGTCACCACCGACAGGTCGCTGTGGCACACCCCGCTCGCGCCAATCGCAACGACCACATCAGACGGTCCCGGCCCGACCGGCTCGACGTCGGTCAGCTCCAGGTCACGGTCCACACCCACGAAGACGGCTCCGCGCATCGCTCCTCCTCCCGTTACCGATCCGGCTGGTCAGGCGTACTCGACGGGGACGAACCCGAGTTCGGCCGAAAGCTCGATCTCCAGCACCGCGCCGTCGTCGCCGAAGCTCGCCTCGACCACCCGGGCACCCGGTCCGTCCGTGGCGCGGACGAACCTGCGCCCGGCCGGCGGCCGGACGGTGACCGTCGCCCGCTCCGCCGGAGCTGGCTGCTCGACGCCGTAGTTGTGCAACGCGACCAGGACGCGCGAGCTGTCGCTCTGGTCGTACGCGCTGAGCCAGACGTTGGTGCGGGCGGTGGCGGACAGCGACTGCCGGTCGCCCAGCAGCCCGCGGACGAGGCTGGTGAACAGCGCGCGGTTGGCCGCCGCACCGGCGCGTTCGAGCACGAAGGCGCTGTAGACGGCGCTGCCCTGGCCGAGGTCGTTGCGGGTGAGCACCGCGTGCTCGGTCTCGGTCCACGGTGGCGCCGAGTGGATGGCCGACCAGGACTTGTCGTTGACGCTGCCCCAGCGCGGGTTGCCGTACGGCAGGGTCAGGTGGGCGAGCCGGGTGCCGGAGGTGGCGGTCACCCGCGGCGCCGTGCAGAGGGGCTTCGGCTCGTACCGCGCGCTCCACTGGTCGTTGAACGGCTGACTGACGACAGTCTGCGGCGCGACCGCCCGGCGGATCTCGTCGTCGTCCGGCGTCAGGAACGCGACCCGGCCGTCCTCCTCGCCGGCCAGGGACGCCCCGAACACGTCGGCGAGCAGGAAGTCGTCGTGGCGGACCCCGTCGACGCCGACCACGGACGTGTAGCCGCTGGCGTACAGCCGCCCACCGGCGGTGACGTAGTCGCGGAACGCGTCGACCTCGCGCCGGGTCATCCGGGACACGTCCGGCAGGATCACCACGCGGTAGTCGGCCAGCCGGTCGAGGTCCTGCTCGGTGATGACGCCGAACGCGATGTGCGCCTCGGTCAGCGCCTGCGCGGCGCCGCGGGCGGCCGTCACGTGCGGGAACGGGGTGCCGCCGAGCCGCGACGGCGGGCCGGCCGGGATGCCGTTGTCGGCGAAGTCCACAAACGAGTTGTCGGAGAAGTAGATGGCGACGTCCTCCACCGGCCGGCCGCCCATGTAGGGCTCGTACGGCTGGATGGCGGTGAACGCCTCCCGGATGGTGGCGAAGTTGCCGGGCAGTTCCGTGCCGGCCGGATCGATGCCGTCGATGACGATGAACGCCGAGCCGGCGGCCGTGGCCGCCAGCGCCTCCGTGCTGAGCTGTTCGGCCGTCTTGAGCGTGACGTGGTCGATCAGGTCCACGCCGACGCTGACCATCAGCTCGCCCGGCTGGCTCGCGCTCAGGTGCTGGGCCATCTTCGTCACGACCAGGTGCTCGAACCGGTCGCCGTACAGGTCCGCCGAGGTGTAGGTGTCCAGGCGGCCGGCGGCCAGCGGCTGCGCGCACCGCCAGCCGGACAGCGCGTTGGCGAGGTTGTGGGTGACCACGATCTCCGGTCGCAGCTCGTGCGCCCGATCGATGAGCACCTTGGTCCACTCACCGATCCACCGGCGACGCGCCTCCTGGAAGGTCGCCCAGGCCGGGTCCGTCCAGTCGACCACGCCCGGGACCTCGATACCTTCCTCGGCCCGCAGCCGCTCCCGGCACGCCGGGCAGGCACAGATGGCCAGGAAGAAGATCATGTCCAGCCAGATGCCGTCGAACTCGTACCCGGTGAGGATCTCCTCCATGATCGCCAGCTCGTACGCCCGGTAGTCCGGGTTGTTCGGGCAGCAGACGCCGTACCGGGTGTGGTCGTGCATGGGCCGGCCCGACTGCCGGTCGACCTGCGCCCACTCGGGGTGGGTCTCGGCGGCCCAGTTGTCGAAGGTGATGCTCTGGTACGCGGCGGTCGAGATGCCCCGGGAGCGCAGCGCGTCGTTGAGTTCGCGCAGCAGGTCGCGCCCGCCGAGGTTGCCGTGCATCCGGCCCACCCTGGTCGGGTAGGTGCACAGGCCGACGTGCGACTTGGCGTAGATCATCACCGCGTTGAGGCCGGCGTCCTCGCAGCGGGCGGCGAGCCGCTGCGGGTCGTAGTCGGCCAGGAACCCCGGGTCCCAGTCGGGGATGTGCATGTCGCGCAGCAGCCGATGGGTGTTCCGCTGGAAGATGTGCCGTTCAAGGGCCACCGATGACTCCCCTGCGCCTGAGTTGGATGGACCGGGTTCCTGCCGGCCATCGGTCAATTGACCCGATGACCTTGGCCTGGTCTCGGATGCTAGGCCGGCGTTTAGGGAGCGTCAAGGATCTTTTCTTACTTGTTAACGGGCCCCGCTCGACCCGTGTCCGGTCCCGTCCCGGTTGGCCCCGGTGTCCCGCTCCACCGCCCTGACCTGCTAAGAGTTCAGCGATCAGCCGAATCCGCGAGCTACACTCTCGACCACCGCGGCCCTGGGCGCCGCCAACGCTCGCGTGTATTGCACGTCCGATGATTCGGAAACAACAGCCCCCGGCACCGATTCATCGGACAACCCCCTACGATGTCGTCACGTCCCCCGGTCCGCGCGGGAAGCGGAGGTCCACAGCATGGCGGTCACCGACGAGGCGATCGAGAAGATCAAGGCGATGATTCTCTCCGGCGAGCTCAAGCCGGGCGACCGGCTGCCCGTGGAGAAGACGCTGGCGCAGCGGCTCGGCCTGTCCCGCAACTCGCTGCGCGAGGCGATCCGCGCGCTCAGCGTGCTACGCGTGCTGGAGACCCGGCAGGGTGCCGGCACCTTCGTGACCAGCCTCGCGCCCGGCCTGGTGCTGGAGGCGGTCAGCTTCATCGTCAACTTCCACGATCCGCACACCGCGATCGACTTCCTGGAGGTGCGGCGCGTCCTGGAGGCCGAGGCGGCCGCGCGGGCCGCCACCCGGATCGGCCCGGCCGAGATCGAGGAGCTGCGCGAACTCAACGGGCGGATCCGGGCGATCGCGAACGGCGCCGGCGACCCGGAGCGACTGATCAAAGTGGATCGGCAGTTCCACGCCCGGGTCGCCGCCGCCTGCGGCAACCTGGCGCTCGCCGCGCTCACCGACATGCTCGGCGGGCAGACCGCGCCGGCCCGCAGCCTCCGCCTCGTGGCGCACGCCAGCACGGCGGCCTCGGCCGTCGCCGAGCACGACGACATCATCGACGCGCTGGCCGCGGGCAACGCCGAGCGGGCCCGGCTCCGGGCCGCCGTGCACATCCTCAATCTCGAAGACTGGCTGATGCGGGAGGTCGAGCCCCCGAACGCGGCCCCGTCACGAGGCACGCCGCCCGGCACACCGCCCGCCGATGGCCCGCGGGTGGTGCAGCAGGCCGGGGCCCATCACGCGCCGTCCCCTAGAGATCCAGTCCCGTGAGCACCAGGACCCGTTCGTAGGTGTAGTCGGCCATGGCGTAGCGGACTCCCTCGCGGCCGACGCCGGAGGACTTGACGCCGCCGTAGGGCATCTGGTCGGCCCGGTAGGAGGGGACGTCACCGACGATCACGCCACCGACCTCGAGTTCGCGGTGGGCCCGGAAGGCCAACTGGATGTCGTGGGTGAACACGCCCGCCTGCAGGCCGTACCTCGAGTCGTTGATCAGGCGCAGGGCCTCGTCGGCACCGGCGACCCGGTGCAGGACCAGCACCGGCCCGAAGACCTCCGCGCACACCACCCTGGCGCGGGGCGGCACGTCCGCCAGCACCGTCGGGGCGTACGTCGCGCCGTCCCGGACGCCGCCGGTCAGGAGCCGGGCCCCGGCGGCCACGGCCTCCTCGACCCACTCGTGGACCCGCCCGGCCGCCGCCCGGTCGATCAGCGGGCCGACCTCGGTCCCTTCGTCGTACGGGTCACCGGTGCGCAGCGCCCCGACGGCGGCCACGAGCCGCGCCGTGAGGTCCTCGTACACCTCCGCGTCGGCGTACACCCGCTGGACGCTGACGCAGGACTGGCCGGCCTGGTAGGTGGCGTACGTGGCGATGCGCCCGGCGGCGAACTCCAGGTCGCCGGGGCGGCGGTAGTCGGCGCTGACGTACGCGGCGGCGTTGCCGCCCAGTTCCAGCACGACGTGCTTGTGCGGCACGGCGGCGGCGATGGCCCGGCCGACCGGCTCGGAGCCGGTGAACGACACGACGGGCAGCCGCTCGTCGGCCACCAGCGCGGGCAGCCGCTCGTCGGGGACGCAGACGACGCTCGCCAGCTCCGGGGGCAGCCCGACCTCGGCGGCGACCTCGGCGATGATCCCGCCGAGCGCCAGCGCCGACAGGGGCGTCCGGGGCGCCGGCTTGACCACGACCGGCGCGCCGACCGCGATCGCCGGCGCCACCTTGTGCGCGACCAGGTTCAGCGGGAAGTTGAACGGGGTGATGGCCAGCACGGGGCCCTTGGGAACCCGCCGCACGTAGGCCAGGCGGCCCTCGTCGTCCTTGCTGGCGTCCAGCCGCGTCACCTCGTCCGACCCGGCGCGCACGGCCTCCGCCGCGAACCGGAACACCGACACCGCGCGGGCCACCTCGGCACGGGCCCACCGCAGCGGCTTGCCGCTCTCGCCCGTGACCAGCCGGGCGAGCGGCTCGGCCCGCTCGCCGAGGGTACGGCTGATGTCGGCCAGCGCGTCCGCGCGCACGTGAACCGGCAGCGCCGCCGCCCGGTGGCGCACGCCGTGCGCCGCGGCGACCGCCCGCTCGGTCTGTTCCTCGGTGGCGTACGTCGTGCCGCCCACCGGCCGGTCGTCGTACGGGTGGGTCACCGGCAGCGGCACCGCACCGTGCGCCGGGCCGCCGGCGACCCACAGCGGCGTCGGTTCCGTCATGTCAGCGAGGACTCCAGACCGGCCGAGTCCCCGAACGGCACGCTCCAGGCGTCGTAGCCGTACACCTCGGACGGGTCCGTCCGCTCGCGCAGCCAGGTGTTCGACCGGGAGATCGCCTGAATCCGCGCCGTGCGTTGCTGGCGGACCGACTCGTACCAGGCGAACGCGGTCGCGAAGTTCTCCGGTCCGGCCTCGCCCAGGCAGCGGCTGAGCACCGCGGCGTCCTCCATCGAGGTGGCCGCGCCCTGGGCCATGAAGGGCGTCATCGGATGGGCGGCGTCGCCGAGGAGCGCCACCCGGCCGGTGCTCCAGCCGGGCAACGGGTCGCGGTCGTACAGCGCCCACTTGTTCACCCTGGGGCAGGCGGCCAGGACCGCCTGCACCTGCGGGTGGAAGCCCTCGAACTCCGCGCGCAACTCGTCCATGGACCCCTCGGCCGACCACGACTCGGTGGTCCACGTGTCGTCCGGGACCGACGTGGTGAAGTAGACCTCCGCTCCCCCGCTCACGTAATAGATCACGATGTGCCGGTCGGGCCCCCACCACTTGGTGGACGGGCCGACCTCGGGGGCCAGGCCACGGTCCGCCAGCAGGGCGCTGTCGAACACGGCCCGGTACGCGATCCGGCCGGTGAAGCTGGGTGGCGACGTGGTGAACAGGCTGCGCCGGACCACCGAGTGCACCCCGTCGGCGCCGATCACCGCGTCGAAGCTGCCCGCCGACCCATCGGCGAACCGGAGTTCGACGCGGTCGTCGAGCGGACAGATGCCGACCAGTTCCCGCCCCGGGTGGATCGCCTCCGGCGGCACGACCCGCAGCAGGGCCGCGTGCAGGTCGCCGCGGTGCGCCAGCAGGAACGGCGCGCCGTACCGCTGCTCGGCGGCGGCGCCCAGTTCCAGGTCGAACATCGGCTCGCCCGAGTCCCACGCCCGGTTCTGCAGCGTCGTCAGCGTCACCGAGGTCGGCTCCAGGTGCTCGCGCACCCCGATCGCGTTGAGGATGTTCACCGCGTTGGGCGCGAGCATGATGCCCGCCCCGATCCGGGCGAACCGGGGGGCCTGCTCGAAGACGTCGGCCCGGACTCCGATCCGGCGCAGGCACGCGGCCAGGCACAGCCCGCCGATGCCGGCCCCGACGATCGCGATGCGCGGTGCGTGGGAGGAGCGGTTGTCAGGCACCGGCGCCACCTCCCTTCGCGAACACCGCAACACCGGGTGGCGGCGATCCGATCAGCTCTGCGACCACGGGATCAACCTCCGCTCCAGCGCCAGCAGGCACCAGTTCGTCAGGATGCCGAACAGGGCGATGACGATCAGGCCGCCGAACATGGCGTTGATGTCCAGCACCTGCCACGCGTTCCAGATGTAGTAGCCGATGCCGGCCTGCGCCGAGACGAACTCGGCCGAGACCAGCACGATGAGCGCGTTGCCCACGCCCAGCCGCACGCCCGTCATGATCGACGGCAGCGCCGACGGGATGATGACGCGCAGGTACTCCACCCGCTTCGGTACCTGGAAGGCGGTCGCCACCTCCCGGTAGATGCGGTTGCTGTACTCGATCCCGCTCGCGGTGTTGATGCAGACCATGTAGAAGACGGCGAGCGCGACCACGACGATCTTGCTGGTGTCGCCGATCCCGAAGATGATGATCAGGATCGGGAAGATCGCGATCTTCGGGATCGGGAAGGTCGCCGAGATGATCGGCCGGAGCCCGAACCTGACCAGGTCCAGGATACCCATGGCGATGCCCGCCACCAGGCCGACGACCAGGCCGAGGGCGAACCCCGGAACCAACCGCTGGATCGAGATCCAACCGTTGTGCGCGACGGCCTCGGTCAGCGAGCCGTCCTTGATGCCCGCGCCCATGCCCCGGAAGACCTCGGAGGGCGGCGGTATGTACTCCCGGTCGAGCACCCCGACCCGGCTCAGCACTTCCCAGATGGCCAGGAAGAAGATGGGGGTGAACACGCCCATCACGATGCGCTTGGCCATCGTCCGGCGGCGCAGGGCGATGGCCGCCCGGACGACGTTCGGATCGACGGTGGGCTCGACGCCCGCGGGCGCGGTCTTGATCTCGGTCACTGCGCTGCTCATCTCGTTCCCTTGTCTACAGAGCGTCGCCGACTTCTTGGGCCAGATCCGCCCACAGGTCGCGCGCCAGCGGCGCGAACCCGGGGTGCGCGCGCAGCGCCACCGGATCCGCGCCGTCCGCGCCGTCGAGGTGGATGTCGGTCCGCCGCTCCGACTTGATCCGGCCGGGGCGCGCGCTCATCACGACGATCCGGTCGGCGAGGGTGATCGCCTCCTCGATGTCGTGCGTGACGTAGACAACCGTGGACTCGGTGCGGCGCCACAGCGCCTGCAACTCGGCCTGCATGACCAGGCGCGTCTGCGCGTCGAGCGCCGCGAGCGGCTCGTCCATCAGCAGGACCCGCGGCTCGCAGGCCAACGCGCGGGCGATGGCGGCGCGCTGCTTCATGCCGCCGGACAGCTCGTGCGGGTAGGCGGACCGGAAGGCGGCCAGCCCGACCAGTGCCGAGTAGCGGTCGATCCGCTCCTTCCGCTCGGCGGCGTCGAGCCTGAGCCCGGACAGTCCCAGGCCGATGTTCTGGGCCACCGTCATCCACGGCAGGGTGGAATCCTGCTGGAAGACCGTGGCCGCGTTGAGCCGGCCGTGCTCCTGCCGCGCCTGCGCCCACGTCACCGTGCCGCGGTACTGGGTGTCCAGGCCGCCGAGGATCCGCAGCAGGGTGCTCTTCCCGCAGCCGCTAGGCCCCAGGATGGCGAGCACCTCCTTGCGGCGGATGCGCAGGGACACGTCCACCATCGCCGGCACCGGGACGTTGTTCTTGGGCAGGAACACCTTCGAGATCCGGTCGACCGCGACGGCGACCTCCGCCTCGGGTGGGCGGCGCCCGGCACCGTTGCCGGGCACCGCCGTCTCGTGTGCCGTGGTCACTGCGCCCCGATCCCCAGCTCCTTGCGGGCGGCCGCCGCGAACGAGTCGTCCACCGCCGAGGCGATGTCGACCTTCTTCTTCATGACGCCCTGGGCCAGCAGGAACTCCTGGAAGTCCGCCATGTAGGAGATGTCGAGCGGGGCCTGCGGGGCGATGCCCGGCGGATCCGACTGCGCGATCACGTCCGCCGGCAGGTCGGAGTACTTGGCGATGATGTCGATGACCTTCTCGCGGTCGGTACCCTTGGCGCCGAGCGCGTCGTTCATCACCTGCGCCCCGTGCAGGAACGCCGTCATGAAGCCCTCGGCCACCTGGCGGTCGCCGGAGGCGAATGCCTTGCTGTAGGTGACCGGCACCTGGGTACCGCTGCTGATCACGCCGTCCAGGTGCGAGATCATCACGCCCGTCTTGGCGTTGAGGATCTGCGACATGAACGGTTCCAGGACGATGCCCGCGTCGATCGCACCGCTCTTGAGGGCGGCCGCCATGCTCCCGAACGGCAGGACCACCAGGTCCACCTGGGAGTTGTCGATCCCGTAGCTCTTCATCAGCTCGCCCACCATGAACTCCGTCGAGGTGGACTTGCCGGTGATGGCGACCTTCTTGCCCTTCAGCGCCTGCCCGAGGGCCTTCGGGTCGTCCAGCGCGACCCCGTCGAGGATCCGCGGGCTGGCCAGGAAGCCCTCGCCGAAGCGCCGCGGGCCCTGCTGGCTCTGCCGGTCCGCGACGAACTTGAACTTGTCGGAGCCGTCGATGGCGTTCAGCAGGCCCGCGGACACGGCCACCGCGGCGACGTCCAGGCTGCCGCCCACCATCGCCGCCAGGATCTGGGTGCCCGACTCGAACCGGGTCCGCTCGACCTTGATGCCGGCGTCCTTGAAGTACCCGAGTTCCTCGGCGAGGTACAGCGGGCCGTCGGTCATGCCGCCGACCGAGCCGTACCGCACGGTGGTGAGGCCGCCGGAGTCCTTACCGGAGCCGTCGCCCCCGCCGCAGGCGGCGAGCACGAGCGCCAGGGCGACCCCGGACACCCCGATGAGGGCGCTTCTTCTTCGCATGGTGTGCCTTTCCAGACGATTCATTGGTTCCAGACCTCGAACATGCGCCGTTCGTGCTGCTCCCGGTGGAGCGCGACCCGGGCCCGCCAGGGCGTGGTCACCGCGCGTCGGTGGTTCGGCTCGGCCAGCACGGCCGGGCTCTCCAGGTAGTGCAGGGCGAGGAATCGCGGACCGGTGCCGGCGACCAGCTCGTACCGGCGGATCGCCAGCCAGCCCGGCACGTCGAGCAGCAGCGGGATGTGCTCCTCGTCGTACCAGGCGTGGAAGTCACGCAGCGTGTCGGCGGCGGGCGTCCACCACACGGCGAGCAGGTATCCGGTCTCCGGGAGGTCCCGGCGGTACCGCTGCTCGATCGCCAGTTCGGCGTACTGCCGGGTCTCCAGGCGGGCCAGGGCCGCCCGCATCTCGACCTCCCGCTCGGGCAGCGTCCCGGGCGGCTCCGGCAGGACGCCCTCGCCGGTCACCCCGTACACCGCCAGCCAGCCGGTGTCGTTTCCGGCCTCGCGGTAGCGCCGGGCGCTCGCCACGCCGTCCAGCACGCGCCGGCGCGGCATGACCTGCCGGTCGTACCACTCGTTGAACGCACCGACCCGTCCCTCCGGCGGGGCGGTCAGCTCCACGATCAGCCGGTGGGATCCCGGGACCCGGGCGCCGTCACTCATCACCGTGGCCTCCTATCAACGCTGCGAGATCGCCGAGTTCCAACCAGCCGCGCGGCGTGACCGAGCTTCGGTTGCGGATGACCCGTACCCGCTCGCCGTCCGGGTCCCCCAGGCTGGTCACGGCCAGTGCCGCGCCCTCGAACGCCTCGCCGTCGGCGGCGTCGTCGCCCGCGGTGACGAGGCAGCGCAGGCCGGCCGCCAGCGCGGCCCGCAGGCCGTTCGGGGTGTCCTCGATGACCAGGACGTCGGCCGGGTCCACGGCGAGGTCGCGCACCGCGAGTTGGTAGATGTCGGGTGCCGGCTTCTTGCGCGGTACGACATCGCCGGCGTAGACCTTGAAGTGCCGGACGTTGTCCGATCCGACGACCGATTCCAGCACCGCCCGCACCGACGCCTCGGCGGACGTCGAGGCGACCGCCAGCGTCCACCCGGCCCGCACGGCGTCGCTGACGATCCGGTATACGCCGGGCCGCGCGGGGATCTGCCGGGCCAGGACGAGCTGCCGGAACAGCTCGGACTTGCGCCGGTGCCAAGCCGCGACGACGGTGCGCTGGCCCTCGTCGTCCGCCGGCAGGCCGGCCTCGGCGACGAACTGCGGCGTGAACACGGAGCGCAGCCGCTCCTTGCCGCCGCCGATGCGCAGCAACTCCCGGTACGTCTGCCGGGACCACCGCAGCGGGACGCCGAACTCCGCGAACGTCGCGTTGAACGCCGGCAGGTGGCCGTCGAACTCGGTGTCCGCCAGGACCCCGTCGCAGTCGAAGATCAGCACGCGCGGCGCGCCTGTCGCGGTCATCGCGGCCCCCGTCCGGTGAGCCGGCTCGCGCTCGCCGAGCGGCACCGGGCCGGCCGCCCGGGGCGGTGGGTATCGGGGCGGCGAACACCCCCGCCGGCGGGTCTCCGGCCAACGCATTCGCGCAGGTTCATGCGCTCGAAACTACCGAAGGCGAACGCTTGGCAGATCGGGAAAACCACCCCACTCGAATGGGGAATCTCCCTACCCGGCCGGGCACCGCGACACGCCGATCACCGCGCATAACACGTGGAATAAGACATTCAGTTCCGGTCGGCAAACCATGCGCCGGACATCGACGCGGGCCCGGCTCCCGAAAGGGGAGCCGGGCCGAGATCAGCATTGTTGCGAACACATCGTGGACCGGCCGGCCCGAAATGCGATACCGGCACCCCGACCGGGCCCCGACGCGTCAGGCCGCCCCGGCTGGGAGCACCCGCACCGGCCGGGTCGGAGGCGGCGTGTTGCGGCTACGGTCCAGGCGGAGGACACCGTCGGTCACCACGCACGCCACCGCCGGCACGTCGCCGAGCCGCAGCGCACCGAACGCGTCCGGGGCCGAACTGCCCAGGGGACTGTCGAGGACGACCAGGTCAGCCACCTCGCCCACCGCCAGCCGGCCACCATCGACACCGTAGGTCCGGGTGACGTTTCCGGTCGCCGCGGTGACCGCCTGCTCGGCGGTCAGCGGGCCGAGCGACACCATTTCCGCGATCATCCGCAGCATGCCGAGCGGAATGACACCGGTCCCGGTCGGCGTGTCCGTCGCGATGAGCAGCCGCTCCAAATCCCCCCGGGCCAGGGCCCGTTCCGCGATGTCAATAGCGGAGCGGAGGTTCCCGGCGTGTACCAGCTGAAGCGCGATGCCGGCGCCCTCGTCGACAATGGCCCGGTTCTCCTCGGCGGATAGCGCGGTGGGGCCGCCGTTGACGTGACCGGCGACATGCGGGCGCATTTCCAGCAGCACCTCTGCGCTGATCTTGGCCTGGCTGCCGGGTATCGATCCGCCCCCGCTGTGGCACATGACGGTCAGCCCCGCCGCCTTCGCGTTTCGCACCACCGGTACGTAATCCCTGGCGGTGGGAAAAGCCCCGAAGCCCGCCTTGGCCATGCGTACGCCCTGGGCCGCCAGCTCCCGGAAGTCCTCGGCCGTCAGGTCGGGCTCCAGGATGACCGATCCGCCGTGCACGGCCATACCGCCCGGCCGGTAGTGCGCGTAGCAACGCGCCGCGGCGATCGCCAGCGACATCACCCCGACCCGGTCGGTCGGACGCCCCGGCACGTGCACCTCGCTGGCCGACAGCACCCGCGTCGTGCCGCCATGCACGTAGCTGTCGAGGAAGTCGAGGGTGCGCTGGCGGGGCGTGTAGTCGCCGAACGTCGTGTGGACGTGGCTGTCGACGAGGCCGGGAACGACCGTGGCCCCCGCCACGTCGACGGTCGACTCGTGCTCCCCCGCGGCGACCGCGGACGAGTCGCCGATCCAGGCGATCCGGCCGCCCTCACACACGATCGCGTCGCCCGGCAGCCGGCCGCCCGACCCCGACCCGTCGTGCGAGGCCCCGATGTTCACCAGTGCGAGCGTCACCCCGCCATCGCCTCCAACGCCTCGTCCCGGCCGAGGCCGCCGACCCGGTGGTGCACCCGGCCGCCGGTCGCGACCGCGACGCAGATGAGCAGCTCGTCGGGGCGCGGCCCGTCCGGTACGAGGACGCCCACCGCGTCGTAGTGCGACCTGACGTACACCTCGTCCTTGAACGCGAGCGGGATGTCGATCGGCGTGCCGGGGGCGGCGGTCTTGGTGACGGAGGAGATCCAGGCCCGTCCGCCGCCGACGGCGGCGCGCAGCGCGTCGCCGAACACCGTCGTGACACAGGCCACCACGTGCTCCTGCTCGCCGTTGACGCCGGCGATGCCGCCCTTGCCGTAGCTCTCGACCGCGCGGCCGCCCAGCAGCGCCGCCGCGCGGCGGCCCAGGTCGGCGCCGAGCCGGGCGCTGGGCGCGGTGAGCCCGGAAAGGTCCGCCACCCAGCGGCCGGCGAACGGGTTCCGGATGATCACCCCCGCCCACGCCTTCACCAACGGCAGCTCGGCGCGGGCACCGCCCTCGTGCCAGATCTCCTCGACCCCGCCGTGCCAGGAGCGCACCTCGTATGCGCCGTCGACGGTTTCTGCCACAACCAGCTCCTCTCCGTGCCGTTGGCGCCCGCCCGTCGGGTTCACCATGACCGTGCCGCCTCTTCGAGCCCGGGAATGTCCAGGGGCCGCAGCGCGGTGGCCAGTTCCTCGATGTCCTGTGTGGACGGGCTCGCGTACGGGCGGCGCATGCGGCCATCGCCGTGGCCGGGCAGCTCGAGCGCGGCCATGGCCGCCTTCACCCACCGCCCGGACCAGTTCTGCGGCAGGGCGTCGGTGCCGAACGAGGCGACGACGCGGTTGAGCCGGAACAGCCGCAGCAGCGCGTCGGCGCCGGCCTCGGCGTCACCGCGGACGAGCAGCCGGCCGATCGCGCGGATCAGGTTCGGCACGACGTTGACGTGCCCGGTGAGGCAGCCGCTGGCGCCGAGCGCGAGCGCCTCCGGATACATGAACGCGTCGGTGTAGTACTCGACGCGGTCGCCAAGCTCCTCCACCAGTTCGGCCAGCGCGCTGGTCGGCGGATGGTTCACGTTGACGCACCGGATCTGCGGGTAGTCGCGCACCAACCTGACCAGCAACGGCACCGGGTTGACGTAGCCGCCGGCCAGGGTGTTGATGGACAGTCCAACCGGGAAGGACACCTCGTCGAGCAGCTCCCGGTAGTAGACCTCCTGCTCCCTGGCCGTCGGCCGCATGCCGTGGCCGGCATCGACCGTGTAGATCTGCACCAGGTCCACGCCCGCCTCGTGCGCCGCCAGGACGCGGGCGTACATCTGCTCCGCGGTCCGCGCCTCCGGCGGGTTGGCGTAGACCGGCACCTTGCCCTTGCATTCGGCGACACCGATCTCGTAGACCTTGCGCAGCTCGGCCGGCGACAGCGCGTGCCCCTCACCGGTACCGGGACTGCCGAGATAGACACCGGCGCCGGCGTCGACCATCCGCCGCAGGTGCCGCCGCAGCGCGGCCTCGTCGAGCCGGTGAGCCTCATCGAAGGGCGTAATCGACATCGCGAACGCCCTCGGTTCGCCGCGCATCTGACCTCCATCGCTCGATCCGGACACGGTGGCCACCGAACTCACGCCCCGGCCGGGTGCCGGCCGGCGGCGAGGCGGCCGATCTGACCGAGGTAGAGGCGCCGGTACCAGCGGCTCGTCACGGTCCGCGTCAGCCGCGCGTCCAGCACCGTCACCCCGGCACGGCCGCCGTCGAGGGCGGGCGCGATCTCGCCGACCGCGGTGAGCCGGGCGGACCGCGCCCCGAACGTGCCGGCGACGCCCGCGAAGTCGACGAACTCGTAGTACGACTCGTCCGGCGCGAGCCCCTTGGCCTTCAGCTTGTGCAACTCCGCGCCGAGCGCACCGTCGTTCATCACCACGACGGTCAGGTCCAGGCCGCTGCGCACGGCCGTCTCGAACTCCTGGATGCTGGCCGTGACACCGCCGTCGCCCTCGATGACCACGACGTCCCGGCCGGTACCGCTGGCCGCGACGCCGATGCCGGTCGGCAGCGCCATCCCGATGCTGCCGAACTCGATCGGGAAGACGAAGTCCCGGCGCTTCTTCGACAGGTACATCAGGGGGAAGGACCAGAAGTGCCCGCCGCCGATGACGACGATCGCGTCCTCGGCGATCAGCGCGTCCAGCTCCAGGATGAGCCGGCGCGGGTCCAGCAGCCCCTCGTCGTGCGCCTCCGGCAGCTCGGTGAAGTCCGCCTCGATGACGGCCTTGCGGTCCACGCTCGCCTCGGCCCGGCGCCCGCCCGCCGGTGCCGGGGCGTCGCGCAGCAGCGGCAGGATGTCGGACGGCGAAACGTCCAGGCCGCAGCCGGCCGGGTGCGGGGCGGTCCAGCGGCCGTACCGCTCCGCCCCGACGCAGATCGTCCGCGCGTCGTACAGGACGTCGAGGAACGCGCCGAAGCCGTGCAGGTTGGCGCCGAACCCGACCACGAGGTCCGCCCGCTCCTGCGCGGCCTGGTGGGCGGCGTGCGCCAGCGGGCCGACGATCCCCACGGTCGCCGGGTCGTCGTCCACGACACCCCTGGCGCGAAACGTGGTCCCTACCCGGGCGCCGTAGCGCCGGGCCAGCTCCCGCACGGCGGATACGGTGGCCGGGTCCGCGCCGCCGGAGCCGATGACCAGCAGCGGAGAGTGGGCCGTTCGCAACGCCTCCTCGACCCGTGCGGCAGCCGCCACGTGCTCCTCGCGCGACCCGGTGGCCGCGGCACCGGCCGCCGGCTCCGACACCAGGGCCGGCTCCGACACCAGGGCCGGCTCCGACACCGGGGCCGGCTGCGCGGCCGGGGCTGGCGGCGGGGCCGGGGCGCTCGCGTCGCTGGGCAGCACCGGCAGCTCCATCAGGTCCTCGGGCACCCCGACGAGAACCGGGCAGCTGCGGCGGGTGGCCAGCTCGAACGCCGCCGCCGCGGTCCGCCCGGCGTTCGTCCGGTCCACCCGCAGGTACGGGACGCCGGCCGCGCGGGCGAACGCCTCCTGGTCGAGGTCCTGGAGCCCGCCGACGAACCGGCCGGAGGTGCCGGTGTCGCCGGCATAGATCACCATCGGCACCTCGGCGCGGGCGGCCGAGACCAGCGGGGTCATCGTGTGGGCCAGGCCGGGCCCGGCGGTCACCGACACGACGCCGACCCGGCCGGTCGCCCGCGCGTAGCCGGCCGCCATGAAGACCGCGGCCGCCTCGTGCCGGGAGTGGACGACGCGCATCCCGGGTTGCGCGGCGAGGGCGGCGACGAAGGCCAGGTTGCCGTCGCCGAACAGGGTGAACAGAACCTCGGTGCCGCCTCGCACGAAGGCGTCCGACATCTCGTCGCAGACGCGCTGCTCGCTCAACGATGCGCTCCCGTGGTCGATGCCCTGGCCGGATCGGGCGGGCTCTGGTACTGCCGGCCGGCGTTGAGGTCCGATCGCCGCTCGGTGGCGGCGAGGTGGTTGATGCTCTGCGACTGGCAGAACTCGAGCAGCCCGGCGACCCCGTACTCCCGGCCGTACCCGCTCAGCTTCCGGCCGCCGAACGGCGCGCGGAGCGCCATGCCGCTGCGGTTGTGCGTGTTGACGAAGACGGTGCCGACCTCCAGCCGGGGCCCCAGGTCGAACGCGCGACCGGGGTCGGCCGTCCAG
Source organism: Rhizomonospora bruguierae (assembly GCF_018397995.1). Classification (GTDB taxonomy): domain Bacteria; phylum Actinomycetota; class Actinomycetes; order Mycobacteriales; family Micromonosporaceae; genus Rhizomonospora; species Rhizomonospora bruguierae. Next base: position 108,605 of record NZ_BBQH01000078.1, on the reverse strand, counting down.
ACCGAGGCGCACAGGCCGTAGTCGCTGTCGTTGACGGCCCGGATACCGTCGTCGACGTCGGAGAAGGGCAGGATCGGAACGGTGGGCCCGAACTGCTCCTCCCGAACGATGGTGCTGTCCCTGCCGGCGTTGAGCACCAGGGTCGGCCGCAGGTAGTAGCCGCCGCCCAGGTCGAAGCCGGGCTGCACGGAGCCGACCTCGATCACCTCGGCACCCTCGGCGGCCGCCCCGTCGACCATCGCGCGAACCAGCGACCGCTGCCGGTCACTGACCATCGGCCCGAGGGTCACCGACGGGTCGAACGGGTCGCCCATGACCAGGACCTTGGCCGCGACCTCCCGGTACCGCTCGACGAGCCGGGCGAGCAGCGACTCGTGGACGTAGAGCCGTTTGATCGCCATGCAGATCTGCCCGGCGGTGAGGAAGCTGCCGAACACCAGGCGAGCCACCACGTCGTCGGTCAACTCGACGTCCGGCAGGATGAGCGCCGCGTCGTTGCCGCCCAACTCCAGCAGGCTCGGCGTGATCGCCTCGGCCGCGCTGCGCAGGATCGAACGACCCACGCCGGTGGAACCGGTGAACGCGATCTTGCCCAGCCGCGGGTCGGTGGTCAGCGCCTCGCCGACCTCGACATCGCCGTTGACCACGTTCAGCACGCCGGGCGGCAGCCGGCGCGCGATGGCCCGCAGGTAGCCGGTGACCGCGAGCGGAGCCAGCGGCGACGGCTTGACCACGACGGTGTTCCCGGCGATCAGCGCGGGCGCGACGACCGTCGAGGAGATGTTCAGCGGCGCGTTCCAGGGAATGATCGCGGCCACCACGCCGTACGGGACCTGCTTCACCCGGATCGTGCCCACCTCGTCGGTGGTGACGTCGTCGGCCAGGACCGCGGGTGCCTGCCGGGCGCAGTACTCGGCGTACGCGATGCCGTAGTTCAGCTCGCCACGGGTGTCCGGCTGCGTCTTGCCCAGCTCGCCGGTGAGGGTCCGGGCGAGCGCGTCCCGCTCCTGCGCCGGGAACTCCCAGGCCGCGAGCACCGTTCGCACCCGCTCCGGGAGGGCGGTGCCGGCCCATGCCCGCGCGGCGGCCGCCGCCGCACCCACCGCGCCGCGGGTCTCCTCCGGGGTGGCGCAGGAGACCGCTCCCACCCGCTCGTCGGTCCGCGCCGGGTTCTCCCGGGCCCGCACCGGTCCGGTCCCCGTGACGTCCCGACCGTCGATGTACATCGGAATAATGTTGCGATCCAGCATGTATAACCGCCGAACTCTCTCGCACGGGTGGCTCTTTTCGCACCCGTTGAACGGCCCGCGCAAATTGGGACAATGATTGTTCACCGACACTATCGAGGCCGGCACCCCGCCGAAATCGGGAAAACCCCCCACCGTTGGACGAGGGGTTTCCCTACCATCACGACGCAGGCGCGGGCTCGCGTACCGCTCTGGTGAACCGGCGTTGATAGCTGACCACCTGAGGGCTGCTCGCCCAGCGCGCCAAATAGGCGGGATCGGTGGTGAGCAGGACCCGGTTGTGCAGGTCGAGGAACTCCCGCTCGGTGAGCATTCGCATGATGTCGGGGAACATGCGGTCGCCGTCCATCGAGCACAGAATCAGCCGGGTGTCCGGCAGATTGCTGGTGGACAGCCACCGCAGGGCGGCGCGCGCGTGGTCGAGGCCGTCGTCGCCGCGACCCGACCAGCCCCGATTGTGCAGGTGCGTGCGGGCCTGGTCCAGCACCCGCAACAGGTCCATCGAGCGGTCGTTCAGGCCCAGGTAGTCGTTGTCCACCAGGTAGTCGCGCAGCTGCTCGACGAACAGGATCTCGTCGGTCGCCTCGTAGGCGGCGATCAGGCCGTGCATGACCCGGCTGGCGCCGAGCCGGTTCCGGATGAAGGCGTTGATGAAGTACGGACGGGCCTGTAGCGCGAGCGCGGTCTGGTAGGGCTCGAACATCAGGGTGAAGTTCACCCGGTAGCCGCGGTTCCGCAGTTCCAGGGCGAGGCGGTGCCCGCGCAGCTGGCCCGCGATGCTGCCGCCGTCGTACCGGCGCTCCAGCAGCCCCGGCCCGTCGAGCAGCCGGGACACGTTGCCCCGGTCCACCGGGCCGGTGTGCGGGACCTTCACCACCAACCGGTGCCGGCCGGTGATCGATTCGTAGTGCCGAACCTCGTCGAGGATCTCGTCGAGGTCCTTGCCGAACGGGTCGTGCAGCTCCACCGAGATGTCGCAGCCCGGGCCCAGTAGCCGGCAAATCTCCACCAGCACCTCGTCGAACGAGGCGAACCTGCGGTCCCGGTTGGCCCTGGGGTTGTTCAGGAACAGGTCGTAGACGATGCCGGGGTTGCAGGTCAGGTTCGCCACGAACGGCACGCACGGCTCGATGTCGTCCGGGTTGGCGGAGTCGACCGAGAACAGGAACGGGGTGGGCCGCAGCGCGTTGTCCGCGTCCCGCGACAGGTCCCGAACCAGGTCGACGCTCAGCACCCCGTCCGGGTTGACGGTGGTCTCCACCCGGAACCCCGGCGGCGTACGGCCCGGCGGCACCGCGAAGGCGTTGATGACCTCCCGGAACCGGTCGGTCACCTCGATGCCAGTGGCCGACCGCAGGTCGGTCGACGCGAGGTCGACGCGGGCGACGTACGCCTCGTCTCCTCGCCGGACGGCAGGCACGGCGGCAAGCCGCACCGGATCAGCGCGCATGCGGAACTCCCCGACTCGAACCTTCCCGACCCCTTCAGAACACGCGAATGGGGATCTGGGCCGGCTCCGACAGCAGCCGCTCGATCTCGTCGGTGAGCTTCACCACGGTGATCGAGACCCCGGCCATGTCCAGCGAGGTGCAGTAGTCGCCGACGTAGTTGCGGCGCACCTGGATCCCGCGCTCCCGAAGCTGCTTGTGGGCGCTGCCGTAGAGGATGTACAGCTCGTTGATCGGCGTCGCGCCGAGGCCGTTGACCATCACCGCGACCTCGTCGCCCCGGTTGACGTCGTGCTCGGCCAGGATGGCGCCGAGGAGCACCTCGACGGTCTGGTCGGCGGACGAGAGCGTGGTGCGCTGCCGGCCCGGCTCGCCGTGGATCCCGACCCCCAGCTCCACTTCGGACTCTCCGAGCGCGAACAGCGGCGCACCCTTGGCCGGCGGCGAGCAGGAGGTCAGTGCCATGCCCATGGACCGGGTCGCGGCGTTGACCGCCTCACCGATCCGGACCACCTCGTCGATGGGCGCGCCAGCGGCGGCGGCCGCGCCCATCGCCTTGATGACGAAGAAGTTGCCGGCGATGCCGCGCCGGCCCACCGTGTAGGTGGAATCCTTCACCGCGACATCGTCATCGACCAGGACGGTCCGCACGTCGATGCCCTCGGCGCGGACCACCTCGCTGGCCATCTCGAAGACCATGCGGTCGCCGGTGTAGTTGTTGACGATGTAGACGACGCCGGCCGGCGTGCGCAGGCTGCGCGTGGCTCCCAGCACGTACTCCAGGGGCGGGGCGGCGAACACGTCGCCGGGGCAGGCCCCGTCGAGCATTCCGGGCCCGACCAGCATGGCGTGCGCGGGCTCGTGACCCGACCCGGAGCCCTGGATCAGTGAGACCCGACCGTCGGAGGGGCCGGCCTTGCGCCTGATGAGATTGAACTCCGGTACGTACTCGAGGGTGTCCGGGTTGGCCAGCGCGACACCCTCCAGCATGTCGCGGACGAAGTCGGCCGGCTCGTTCATGAAGCGCTTCATTTGACGTCCTTAGGGTCGCGTCTGGGCTGGCTTGGCTGGACTACTTCTTCCACGACGCTGGCTACTTCCACGGCTCGGCGAGCTACTTCCACGGCTCGGCGAGCTACTTCCAGGACTCGGAGACGGCGCGCATCATGTAGGCGACCACGATGGCCCCGGGGTCGGGGCTGCCGATGCTGCGCGGGCCGGCGTAGCTGGCCCGGCCGCGCCTGGCCTGGAGCGTCGCCGTCGCCTCCGCCTGCTGGGCCATCACCCGGGCGGTCGCCCGGATCGCCTCGACGTCGCTGGCGTCCCGGGTGAACTGCCGCTCGAGTTCGTCCACGCCGGGCTGGAGCGCGTCCAGCAGGGTCTTGTCGCCGAGGTCGGCCTTGCCGCGCGCCTTGATGCCCTCGATGGCCGCCCGTAGCATCGCGATGACGGTCGGGCGGTCGATCCGGGCGGCGGCGGAGGCAACCGTGGCCGCCCGCAGGAACGCGGTCCCCCAGATCGGGCCCGAGGTACCGCCGGTCCGGCTCGTGATCAGGATGGCGACGCGGCGCAGAAACGCACCCGGATCCTCGTCCTCGGTGGTGTTCAACTCCTGCGCCACCACCTCGAACCCCCGGGCGAGGGAGAACCCGAGGTCGCCGTCGCCGACGATCGAGTCGAGTTCGCCGAAGTACTCCTCGTTGTCGATCGCGGTCTGCGCCATGACCCGCACGATGCTTCGGGTCAGGTCGGTTGTGTCGGCCATCAACGCTCCTAGCTGATCGTTCCGGGCGGAGTCGGGGCGGGCCCGGTCAGGTCCCGGCACCCCGGCCGGTGCTGCCGAAGGCGTCCATGAACCCGGCCGCCATGGCCGTGACCGTGTCCGCCGCGTGCCGGAACAGGTCCGGCGGGTCCCACCGGTCCGTCCGGCGCGCTTCCTCGAGGTGGGCCAGCGAGGACTGCATGAAGCGCTCCTTGAGCACGGTGGACAGGTTGACCTTCGCGCAGCCGGCCGCGATCAACTCGCTGAACTGCGCCGCGGTCAGCCCGGACCCGCCGTGCAGCGCCATCGGCACGCCGGTCGCGGTGACCAGATCGACGACCCGTTGCCGGTCGAGCGTCGGCTCGCTGCGGTAGCGACCGTGGGCGTTGCCGATGGCGGGTGCGAACACGTCGACCCCGGTGGCCTCGATGAAATCGAGGCAGACCCGCAGCGACAGCTGCTCGCCGACCTCGTCCGAACCGTGGTCGTCCTCCACACCCGTGATGGCCTCGATCTCACCCTCGACGCTGGCCCCGTACACCGACGCCTCCCGGACCACCTCGACGGTGTGCCGCCGGTTCTGCTCGACCGGCAGCGCGGAGCCGTCGAAGAGCACCGAGTTCCACCCGAGCCTGAGGCAGGTGCTGATCACCTCCCGATCGGGGCAATGGTCGAGATGCAGCGCCACCGGCACCTCGATTCCGCGGGTCATTCCCCGCCACATTCCCATCAGTACTTCCGCGCCGGCGGTCCGCACCGTCTTGACCGAAGTCTGCACGATAACCGGCGAGCGACGTTCGACGGCCGCCGCCAAAACGGCCGCCATCGTCAGATCGTTGACGACATTTATCGCCGGCACACCGTATCGGTTCTGAAGCGCGGGCCCTACGATCGCCGCCATTGACACAACGGACATGCGTCTCCCTCGTACACCACGTTGTTTGCGACCCTAATGAGCGGCGCATCGGTGGTGCATCGGGAAAACTCCCCGCATCCGGTTGGGGATATCCCCCTACTACCGTTCGACCCGGGTGGCCCGGGCGGCCAGTTCCGCCCGGCTGCGCGCGCCGGTCTTTCGCAGCACCGCGCCGACGTGCTTCTCGACGGTCTTGGTGGAGATCACCAGGCGGGCCGCGATGGCCTTGTCGGACAGGCCGCGTTCGAGCAGCGCCCGCACCTCCCGCTCGCGCGCGGTCAGCCCGGCTCCCGGGGTGGCGACCCGCCGCTCCCACGCGCCGTTGGTCGGCACGATCGACTGGCCACGGTTGGCGGCGATGACCGCGTTGGTCAGCACGGAGCGGTCCGAGCCGTCCAGCACGCAGCCGCGGGCGCCGGCCAGCAGGGCCTCGGCGACCAGGTCCGGGTCGCCGTCGGGGCACACGGCGACCACCGCGAGGTCGCGATCCACGGTCAGCATGGTCTCGATGCTGGCGAGCAGTTCCTCGCGCGGGTAGGCCACGACGGAGACCAGCGGGTGGTAGAGCTTGAGCGCTTCCATCGCGGCCTCGGTCGTCGCCGACTCCGCCACGATCTCGATGGTCTGTTCCGACCAGACCAGCATCCGGGACAGCCCGGCCCGGGTCATCTCGGTGGACGCGGCGACCAGCACGGGGAGGCGTTCCGACGCGGCCCGGGCGTCCCGGCGGTAGGGGAAGACCGCGCGGAGGCTGGTCCCCCAGCCGACCGAGGAGTCGATTTCGAACGAGCCGCCCGCCTCGCGTACCCGGTGCATGATGCTCAGCCGGCCCTCGCCGCGGCCCGAGCTGACCGTGTCGACGTCGAAGCCCCGGCCGTCGTCCTGGACCAGCAGGGTCAGGGACGCCGAGTCGTATCCGAGGCCGAGCCGGAGGCTGGTGGCCGCCGCGTGCCGGATGACATTGTCGATCGCGCCGCGGGCCACGTGGCAGACGTCGCGGACGAGCGTCCGCTCGAGCGGCACCGGCGTTCCGATCGACACGAAGCTCGTCGAGAGCCGGCTCGACTTCTCCGCCCACAGCAGTTCGCTGCGGACGATCTCCTCCAGCGTCCGCTCGTCGTGCCACGGTTCGCGCAGCCGCTGGAGGCTGCGGTGCAGGGACGAGAGGGTCTCGCCCGCGGAGAAGCGGGCCTCCTGCATGTGCGTCCGGGCGACGCTGTCGTGCCCGGGGAGCAGTTCGAGCGCCTTGTCCAGGTCCGAGATGAGGTCGACGAAGTCCTTCGTCAACAGTTCGTGCACTTCCTCGATCAGCCGCTCGCGCTCGCCCGCGGCCGCCTCCAGCCGGGCCCGCGCCTCGACGGCCTCGTACATCGTCGCGTTGGCGAGGGCCACCGCGGCGTGCCGGGCGAACAGCCCCAGCAGCGTCGCGTCCTCGTCGCCGAACCGGCGGTCCGCGTCCCTGGAGAACACGACGCAGACGCCGATGATCCGGCCCTGCCATTCCAGCGGTACGCCGATGACGCCCTTGAGGGTCTTGCGGTCGGCGGCGCTGATGTGCCCGCCGATGACGTCCTCGTACCGGTCGAACGAGACCGGCCGGCGCCGCCGGACGACCTCTCCGGTCATCCCCTCGGCGAGCGGGAACACCTGCCCGGACTGGCACTCGATGCCGATGTCGGCTTCCTTCCGGTATGTTCCGTTCGCCTCGTCCACCCGGGAGATCGAGCCGGCGTCGCAGCCCATCAGCGCGGTACACCGCTGCAGGATCCGCTCCAGCACCGCGCGCAGCTGAAACTCTCCGGCGAGATCCTCGGCAACCTCGTTCAGGGCCTCGACGGTCGCGAGGAAGCCATTACCCGTGTCCGGTTCCGTCATCGTAAGCGCTCCACTCTGACGTCGTGCCGCGCGAGCCGCTGGCCGCTGACGCCTGGGAACACCCTCCGGTGTATCGTGGGCGGCGGCGCTCAACGCCACGGACACACTGATCCTCGGCCAGCACATCGCCGGCGCCAGTCCGCTGCCCTGCCCGTCGCCGCCCGCTGGCGACGTCCGGCCACCCGTTACATGATCAGCGTGCACTCGATCATCGCGATCCCGCGGGTCGCGGCGCAAGTAGCACCTTCGGCCCCACCCCATTTGGTCCGAACCGCCGGTTCCGCGCCCCACCCCCGCTGCGCTATGGGGACGGGTTGTTCGGGTCCTCGCTGACCACGGCGACCACCCCGTCGATATCGGCCAGCGCGGCGGTCAGGTCGCTGATCGAACCGCTCCCCTGCACCGACAGCCACACCGACACCGTGCCCGGCGCGCGCTCGTCGCCGTCCTGCTCGATGCGCAGGTCCCCGACGGTGAAGCCGCGACCGGTGCACTCCGCCAGCGCCAGCCGCAGCACCCCGAGTCCCTCACGATAGGACAGTCGCAACCGGGCCAGCGCGTACTTCGAACGCGGCAACCGGGCGGCCAGCGGCGTGAGCGCGAACACCACGAGGAAGTGCCCGGCGGTGACCACGGTCGCCAGCAGCCACAGCCCCGCTCCGGCGGCCATCCCGACGGCGGCGGCCAGCCAGATCGTCGCCGCCGTGGTCAGCCCCCGGACCACGTCGCGCCGGACGAAGATCAGACCGGCGCCGATGAAGCCGATCCCGGACACGATCTGCGCCGCGACCCGGGACGGGTCCAGCACGACCCGGTCCCCGAGGACGTCGGTGAACCCGTACTTGGACACCAGCATGATCAACGCCGAGGCGAAGCCGACCAGGGTGTGCGTCCGCAGCCCGGCGCTCTTCTGCCGGATCTCCCGCTCCACACCGATCGCCAGCGACAACAGCAGGGCGATCGCCAGGTCGGCCAGTTGCCTCCAGCCTTGGCCCACGGGTGCGCCCAGGTACGCCATGACCATCGGTTCAGCGTATCGATCCGCCGTCGCCCGGACCGCCTGGACAGCGCGATCAGTCTGACCAGCGCCCGGTGGACACCGTCAACGCCGTTCGCACCTTCCGCCACGGCGGGAACTGTCGGTGCCGGCTGCCACCGTGCCGGCGATGGTCGCCGAGGTCAGCACGGAGACAGGCGCACCGGGCTCGGCGCGCTGACTACAGCCAGCCGCGTCGCTTGAAGATCGTGTAGAGGACGAGGCTGACGGACAGCATGAGGCCGAGGGCGAAGGGGTAGCCGGCCACCCAGTGCAGTTCGGGCATGTGGTCGAAGTTCATGCCGTAGATGGTGCCGACGATGGTGGGGGCGAACAGGATCGCCGCCCAGGCGGAGACCTTCTTGACCTCCTCGTTCTGGGTGAAGCTGGCGACGGTGAGCTGGCGGACCTCTTCGTTTTGGGCCTGCGAGACGAGGGCGGCGTTGAGGGTGAGGATGTCGGCGAGGGTCTGCCGGAAGCTGTCGACGCGTTCGGCGGCGGTGGTGGCGTGGTCGGCCACGTCGGTGAGGTAACGACGTAGCTCCTCGTCGATGCCGTACTTGTCGAACCCGGCCTGCAGGCCGGTGAGGATGGCCAGCAGGGGGCGGGTGGCGCGCTGGAACTCGATGACCTCGCGGGACAGTTCGTAGATGCGCCGGGTGACCTTGGGGTCGCCGCCGAACACCTCGGTTTCGATCTCGTCGATGTCGTTCTGTAGGCCGGCGACGACGGGTGCGTAGCCGTCGACGACGGCGTCGAGGACGCCGTACAGGACGGCTTCGGGGCCACGGGCCAGCAGTTCGGGGTCGTCTTCCAGGCGGCGGCGTACGGCGGCGAGGTCGGGGGCCTCGCCGTGGCGGACGGTGAGCACGAAGTTGGGGCCGACGAAGATGTGGACCTCGCCGAAGTCGACCTCTTCGGCGGCGTCGAGGTAGCGGGCGGCGCGCAGCACGACGAACAGGGTGTCGCCGTAGCGTTCCAGCTTGGGGCGCTGGTGGGCGACAATGGCGTCCTCGACGGCGAGTTTGTGCAGGCCGAACTGCTCGGCCGCGGTGAGCAGTTGTTCCTCGGCCGGCCGGTAGAGGCCGATCCAGGCCAGCGCGTCGGGCTGCCGTTCGAGGCGGTGGTAGGCGCCGGTGAGGGTGGCCGGCCGGTCGATGCGGCGACCGGCGAGGTAGATGCCGGCGTCCACCACGCTCTCCTCCACCGGGGCCACCCGCGTGGCAGAGGCGCGGGGGTCCATGGACAGCTCCGGCGGCTGCGGTTCCCGCTCGGGCTGGCGCACGTCGGCGCGGCGCATCATCCTGGGGCGAACGCGGGCACGCCAGATATCGCTCATGGCACACCTCCACGACGAAGGAACCGAGGGTGGACAGGAACAGCTGCGGGCCAGAGGGGACATGCCCGCTTGGGTTGGGCGCCAACCATCCGTGCCCTTGGCTCGACCCGGCGGGCCAGCGCCGTAGATCGCGGCCCGCGCCGTAGCGTAGGCTTCCTTGCGTGCAGGCGCAAATATCGGACGACCCGGAATCCGGGTTCGGGCCGTCGGTGGCGTTGTTGAAGGCGCTGGCCGATCCGACCCGGCTGCGGCTGGTGTGGGCGTTGACCCGGGAGGAGCTGCCGGTGTCCCGGTTGGCAGAGCTGGCGGGTGCACAGGTGGCGGCGGTGTCGCAGCACCTGGCCCGGCTGCGGGAGGCCGGGGTGGTGGCCAGCCGCCGCGACGGTACCCGCATCTTCTACCGGCTCGCCTCCGAGCAGGTGGCGCGGCTGCTGGACGAGGTGGCGCTGACCGCCACCCGGCTGGAGATGACCACCCCCGAACCGGCCGGCACCGGGCAGGCCAGCCCCGAAGCCGCCGGCCAGGCGGTGACCCGGGTGCGGCCCGTGGCGGCCGCGGTCCGGCCGCGCCTGGCCAACGGTTAGCCGACCGCGCGGGCCGCGGTGCGCTGGGCGGGGTCGAGCCGGTACTCCTCCGCGATGGCGTCGTAGGAGTACAGCTCGGCGTAGCGGCCCCAGTCGGTGGCGATGTCGAGTTGGCCGGTGATCTGCTCGGCGGTGTAGTCGTGGGCGAGCAGGTCGCGGAAGAAGCCGGCCCGCAGCGTGCCGTCGTCGGTGCGTTGCAGGCTGGTCAGGATGGTGTGCACCAGGGGGATGCGGTCCATGGTCGCGGCGAACAGGTGCTTGGAGGTTTGCACGTCGGCGGCGGCGAACTCGACTCCGGGGTCGGTGAGGGCGACCCCGCGCCGGTCGGCGGTGGCGTAGCCGAGCAGGTCGAGCGCGTCGACCAGCGGCAGGAGATTCTTGACCTCCAGGCCGAGTTCGTCGGCGAGGGCGCCCAGGTCGACCGGGCCGGGGTGCTCGGCGAGGATCTCCGCCAGCCCGGACAGGCCGTCCACACTGGCCGGTGGCAGCGGGGTGTTGCCCGGGGTCCGGCGGGCCGGTGTGGCGGCGGGAGCGGTGTCGCGGTCGCGGCCGGTCATCATCGCGTACACGGCGTCGACGAGGGCCCCGAAATCCTTGCTGTCCCGTTGCCGTGGCCGGGGCAGCTCGACCGGGTACTCGGCGCGGATGGTGCCGGGGCGCGAGCCGAGCACGAGGATGCGGTCGGCCAGGAGCACCGCCTCCTCAATGGAGTGGGTGACCAGCACGATCGCCCGGGTGGGGAACTGGCCGGACTCCCACAGCTCGACCAGTTCGCCGCGCAGGTTCTCCGCGGTGAGCACGTCGAGGGCGGAGAAGGGTTCGTCCATGAGCAGCACGTCGGGTTCGACGACCAGGGCGCGGGCGAACCCGACCCGCTGCCGCATACCGCCGGACAGTTCCTTCGGGTAGGCGGACTCGAAGCCGTCCAGGCCGACCAGGTCGATGGCCTGCAACGCGGCCTCCGTGCGCCGCCGGGGCGCGACGCCCCGGGCCTCCAGGCCGAGTTCGACGTTCTGCTGCACGGTCAGCCAGGGCAGCAGGGCGAAGGTTTGGAACACCATGGCGGTGCCGGGATTCGAGCCGGCCAGCGGCCGTCCCTTGTAGCGGACCTCGCCGGTGGTGGGCGGGATGAGCCCGGCCAGGCAGCGCAGCAGGGTCGACTTGCCCGATCCGGACCGGCCGAGCAGAGCGACGATCTCGCCGGTCCGCACGGCCAGGTCGACGCCGGCCAGCACCGGCAGCTCACCGTCCGCGCCGGCGTAGGACTTGGTCAGTCCATCGGCGGCGAGCAGCACCTCACCGGCGCTGGTGGTCGTGGTGGCGGTCACGTCACTCCTTCCAGGTTCTCAGGCGAGGGCGTAGCGGGCTTCGGCAACGGCGTACAACCGGCGCCAGATCAGCCGGTTCAGGCCCACCACGTACAGGGACATGACGGCGATGCCGGCCAGAGTCTTCGGGTGGTCCCCGGCGGTGGTGGCCTCGGCGATGTAGGCACCCAGCCCGTGCGCGGTCAGGGTGGTGCCACCGAAGGTGACGATCTCGGCCACGATGGAGGCGTTCCACGCCCCGCCCGAGGCGGTGATCCCACCCGTGACGTAGTACGGGAAGATCCCCGGAATGATCAGCCGGCGCCAGCGTTGCCAGCCGCGCACACCGAGGTCGGCCATGGCCTCGCGCAGATCGGTCGGAATGGCCTGGGCACCGGCGATGGTGTTGAACAGGATGTACCACTGGGCGCCCAGCGCCATCAGCACGATGCCGCCGACATCCAGGCTGCTGCCGGTGCGGACCAGCACCCAGGTGACCAGGGGAAACAGGAAGTTCGCCGGGAAGCTGGCCAGCACCTGCACCACCGGCTGGGCGATGCGCGCCAACCGCGGGCTGGAGCCGATCCGCACGCCGACCGGCACCCACACCAGTGTGGCCGCCACCATCAGCACCACCACCCGGGCCAGGGTGACCAGGCCCAGCAGCAGCGGCTCGGCGAACACCGCCAGTCCTTCGCCGCTGCCCCGCAGGTAGCGGACCACCTCGACGACACCCCAGCCGACCAGGCCCACCACCGTGACGGTGAAGGCGACGTCCCCGGCGCGACGCCGGCCGGGCCGGGTCACGAGCGGCCGGTCGTCGGTGCCGAAGATCCGGCCCGCCCGGCCCAGCACCTCGGCCACCGCCCGCTTCGCGGGGGCGATGAGCTGGGGCCAGTGGGAGCGGCGCAGCAGGTTCAGCACCGCCGAGCGGGGCACGTCGACGGCCTCGGACTGTTCCTGCTTGAACTTCTCCGCCCACGCGGTCAGCGGGCGCCAGAACACGAAGTTCACCCCGACCACCATCACCGTCATGGCGGCGATGGCGTAGCCGATGCCGGTCAGGTCGCCGGCGGCGATGGCGGCCCCGGCGTAGGCGCCCACCCCCGGCAGGGTGTACTCGTGGTTGGCCACCGTGATCGCCTCCGAGGCGACCAGGAAGAACCAGCCACCGCCGAAGCTCATCATCCCGTTCCACACCAGACCGATCGCCGCGTGCGGCACCTCGATCCGCCACAACCGCAGCCACCGGGTCAGCCGCAGGTTGCGGGACAGCTCGTCCAACTCCCGGGGCAGGGTGATCAGGGAGTGGTAGAACGAGAAGGTCATGTTCCACGCCTGCGAGGTAAAGATCGCGAACACGGCGGCCAGTTCCAGGCCGAGCAGCGAGTGCGGGAACAACCCCACCAGCGCCGAGACGGCCACGGTCAGAAAGCCGAGGATCGGCACCGACTGCAGGATGTCCAACGCCGGGATCAGCACCTTCTCCAGCCTGCGGCTCCGCGCCGCCGCGTACCCGTACACCAGGGTGAACAGCAGCGAGGCAGCCAGGGCGGCGAACATGCGCAGCAGGCTGCGCACCGCGTAGTACGGCAGCCGGGCCGGGTCGGTGTCGATGTGCAGCGGCCGGTTCGGGGTGAACGACACCGCCGCCCCGGCACCGGCCCGGATCACCACGTAGAACACCACCAGTACGGCGGCGGCCACGACCAGATCGGCCCAACCGACCTGGGTCCGCACCCACGGCAGCCGTGCCGGCAGCATCGACCGCCGCACCCGGGCGCGTACGTCCCTCACGGGCAGCATCCGCACACCCCAAATCCCCCCGAGCCCGGGGTGAGAAAAGCGGCCACCGCAGACAATGCCACATACTTGCGTCGTCACGCAAATAGCGTGGGTGGGTGCTGCGCGGCACCGCGCGTCGGGGGCCGCCCCGGACTCGACCGATATCGCTAGTTTGGCTGGCGGTCCGGCGTGGCGAACGTCCCCGAGACACCGAACGAAGCCTTCCGCGAGGCCCGTCGCAGGGTCGCCAGCACGGCCGGGCCCACCACGAGGATCGCCACCGTGTTGGTGATGGCGCGGCCGGTGTCCCAGCCGGCGGTTGACGTCAGGAGGGTGAAGATGACGAACCGGTGCAGGTTCTCCAGCACCGGGGCGCCCGGCACGTAGGAGATGCTCCCGTCGTAGTAGTCGACCTCCGCACCGGTGATGAACGGCCAGAACCACAGGTTCATCAGGAATCCGAACAGGTAGGCCACGACGATCCCGTACCCGACGAGCATGGCGATCTCGGCCTTGCCGGTCACCCGCCGGGGCAGCAGGCCCGCCCCCATGCCGATCCACGCCGAACACAGCATCTGGAAGGGCAGCCAGGGCCCCACCCCGGCGGTCAGCAACGCGGACGCGAACAACGAGGTGCAGCCCAGGACGAAGCCGAAGCCCGGGCCGAAGACCCGCCCGGCGAGCACGAGCATGAAGAAGACGGTCTCGATGCCCGCCGTGCCGGCGCCCAGCGGCCGCAGCGCGGCGTTGATCGCGGAGAGCACCCCGAACATCGCGAGCGCCTTCGCGTCCATGCCGCCCTCGGTCAACGCGGCGAGCACGACGATGATCAGCAGCGGCAGGATCCCCATGAAGATGAACGGCGCATCCGGGGCGTGTTGCATGCTCTGCGGCTCGACCCGCACCAGCAACGGCCAGACGAACATCATCAGGCCGGCGGCCGAGGCCAGGGCCAGCACGGCCGCCGACCGCGGCCCCACCCGTACGGCGTGGTCGGGGCCCGCCGCGAGATTCGTCATCACCTCTCCCGCCGGAACGCGGCCTCGACCTCGGCGACCGTCAGCCAGTCCTCGCCGAGGATCTTCGCGACCTGGGTGGCGAAGGCCGGCGAGGCGCCCAGCACCTCCCCGGTGGACCCGTCCGACACCACCTCACCCTCGGCCATCACGATGACCCGGTCCGCGACGCTGGCCACGAACTCCACGTCGTGCGTCGCCACCACGACCGCCCGCCCCGCCGCGGCGAGGTCGGCGATGACCTTTCCCAGCGCCGACTTCGCGCGGTAGTCCAGGCCGCGGGTGGGCTCGTCGAGCAGCATCACCCGCGGGACCGCGGTCAGTTGGACGGCGAGGACCAGCGCCAGGCGCTGCCCCTCGGAGAGATCCCGCGGATGCCGGTCCGGGTCGATGTCCGGGGCGAGCCGGTCGAGCAGGGCTCGGCAGGACCCGGGGCTGGCATCGGACTCCCGGTCGGCGGCCTCGCACTCCTCGGCCACCGTCTCCAGGTAGAGCAGGTCGCCGGCGGTCTGGGGCACCATCCCGACCAGCTTGCGGGCGCGCCGGGCGGGCAGGTCACGGGGATCGGCGTCCCCGACCCGCACCGTTCCGCCCTGCCGGGGGCCCGCACCCTGCAACGCCCAGAGCAGGGAGGACTTGCCGGAGCCGTTGCGGCCCATGACGGCGACGACCTGACCGGCCCGCAGGGTCAGGCAGACGCCGCGCACCGCGACCGTCGCGCCGTACCGGACCACGATGTTCGTGCCGGTCAGCAGCGGCGAGCCGGGGGCCGTGGGAGTGCGCGCCGGCCGGGGCCCGGCCCCGAGCCGGGCGCGTACGTCCGCGGCGCGCCGCCGGCCGTCGCGGACCGTCAGCGGCAGCGGGTCCCATCCGGCGAGCCGGCCCAGTTCGACGATCGGTGGCGCGACCGGCGACCGCGCGAGGATCTCGGCCGGCGGGCCGATCGCCACGGAACCGTCACCCGGCACGTAGATCATGCGGTCGGCGAAGGGAACCACCCGCTCCAGGCGATGCTCGGCCATCAGCACCGTGGTGCCCAGATCGTGGACGAGCCGGGCCAGCGTGGCCAGCACGTCCTCGGCGGCGACGGGGTCGAGCGCCGAGGTCGGCTCGTCCAGGACGAGAACCTTCGGGTGCATCGTCAGGACCGAGCCGACCGCCACCCGCTGCTGCTGGCCACCCGAGAGCGTGCGTAGGGCGCGACGGCGCAGGTCCGCGATGCCCAGCAGGTCGAGGGTCTCCTCCACGCGGCGGCGCATCACCTGCGGCGCCACGCCCAACTGCTCCATCCCGTACGCCAGTTCCTCCTCGACGGTGTCGGTCACGAAGCCGGCGAGCGGGTCCTGGCCGACCACGCCGACGAGGTGGGCGAACTCGCGCGGCGGTCGCGTCCGGGTGCTCACGCCGTCGACGGTGACCACGCCGTCGAGGTGCCCGCCGGTGAAGTGCGGCACGAGCCCGTTGACGGTGCCGAGCAGCGTGGACTTGCCCACCCCGGTACGGCCGGCGACCACCACGAGTTCGCCCTCGTCGATCGTGAGGCTGACGTCGGCCAGCACGGGTCTCGGGGTGCCGCGGTAGTGGAAGCTGACGCGGTCGATGTGGATCATCGAAGTACCTTCTCGGCGTGGTCGCGCGGGTCGGCGATCGGTCCCTCCGCGCGGCCGCCCGGTGGATCCGCGGCCTCGTCGCCCGGCGCGGTCGCCGGTGGCGGGGCGAGAAACGCCGGAATGACCCCGAGCAGCACCCCGCACAACGGCGTCCAGGAGAGCAACGGCCAGGAGAGATTGATCAGTGACGGGTTGAGGTTGGTGGGGTCGACGCTGGACGTCGCGAACAGCACGAGCGCGGCGCCGAGGCCGCTCGCGGCGACCACGACCTCGGCCACCTGCCAGCGGGTCGGCCGGTACCGGGTGCGGTGGACCCGACGCCCGGCGCTGCGGAATCCGAGCAGGGCGACCGCCAGGCCGGCCACCAGGACCGGCCCGGCCAGGAACCGGGGCGTCGTGCCGTCGAGGGTCGCGTAGATGCCGACACACACACCGATCAGACCGACGATCATGAACGAGCCGGTGACCAGCCGCGCCCGGGCGGAGGCGGTGCCCGCCCGGCCGTAGCCGCGCGAGTCCATCGAGGCGGCCAGCAGCAGCGAGCGGTCGAGGGCGTCGGCGAGCACCGGGATGACGATCGCCCGCAGCGCGGGGAAGCCGCGGCCGCCACCGCCGCGCAGTTTCCGGGCCTGCCGGACACGCAGCACGCTCTCGGCCAGCTGGGGGAACACCGACAGGGCCACCGTGACGGCCGTACCCAGTTCGTAGAGCGCCGCCGGCATCGCCTTGAGCAGCCGCTTCGGGTTGGCCAGGGCGTTCGCCGCGCCGAGACAGACCACCATCGTGGCCAGCCGCAGGCCGTCGTAGAGCCCGCCGAGCACCGACTCGGCCGACACGTCGCCGAGCAGCCGGATGCCGGCCGCCCAGGCGGGCAGCGGGATCTCGGGCAGCCGGAGGATGATCGTCGAGCCCTCGGCACCGCCGAACACGAAGCGGAAAAACACCCGGAGCACGACGATCAGTGCGCCGAGGTAGAGGTACATGCGAAACGCCATCGCCCACGGCGCGTCGCACCGGCGGGCCACGACGGTGCAGCAGGCGACCGCCAGGACGGTGGCCAGCAGCCACGGATTGGTGGTCCGGCTGGCCGCGGCGGCCAGGCCCAGCGCCCAGACCCACCAGGCGGCGGGATGCAGGTCGCGCGGCAGGAAGTACCGGACGACCCAACCGGCCGGCCTCACGCCTTCCGGGCCCGCGCGCGGCGCCGCGCCGTCAGCCACGTCGCCGCCAGGAGCAGCGCGACCGCGATCCCGGCCGCCCACGGGGCGTAGCCGCTGGCACCGGACTGCCTCCGGATCACGTCGTTGACGTCCTCGGCCTGCTCACCGCCGGTGTACTCGACGTTGTCGGCGGCATCGAGCGCGATCACGCTGGCGGTGGGCCGCGGCAACGGCGGCGGCAGGGAACTCTCGCTGGCCTCGGGCGTCGGTGACCCGCCGCCCGGGCGGGCACCCCCCGCCGGGCCGCCGCCCGTGGCCGGACCGCCGCCCGTGGCCGGACCGCCCGGCCCACCGGGCCCCGCCCCGCCCTGAGCCGGCTGTTTCTCGTTCGGGTCGTTGCTCGTGGGCTCCGGTTCCACCCGGACGAAACACGGCTGGCCGCCGGTGCCGGGCCGCACCGGGGCGATGCGTGGCCTCGGGTTGGTCTCGGCGGTCGCGTTCAGGGAGAACGACCAGCCCTCGAAGCCACCGGGGATGAAGTCCCGGTTCTTCACCCCCCATTGGCTGTAGACCCACGGGCAGTTGTTCGCCGCATGCCAGTACGACCAGTAGCCGGCCGCGGGGGGCGTGTCGACGCACCTCTCCCGGTAACCCTCGTTCCCCTTGATCGGGATCTCCTCGACCGCTGCCGGGCGGTTCTCGATGCGGCAGATGAACGCCTCGCCCCACCGCTGCACCCCGGCGATCTGGAAGCCCGCGCCCTTGAGCGCGTCCAGCCCGGTGCCCCGGGTACCGCTCGGGTAGCACCGCACGATCGTCGTACCACCGAGTTGCTGGAAGTCGACCACGACGGTGACCCCGGTCGCGGATGGGCAGAAGCCCGGCCGGCCCTTGCCCTGGTCGATGGCGTACGCGGCCGGTGGCGCCGGCGCCACGACCGCCGCCACCGCGATGGCGGCCGCTGTGGCCAGCACCTTGGCCGTGGCGCCTCGGCTCACTGGACCGCCAGGGCGCCGGGGCTGACCGCGGGGTTCCTCGGCGTGACCCGGGGCACCGGGTTGGTCGACGCGGTCCGGTTCAGCGAGAACGACCAGCCCTCGAAGCCGCCCGGGACGACGTTCCGGTTGAGGGCGCCGTAGCTGCTGTACGTCCAGGTGGTGCCCGCTCCGGTCGCGTGCCAGTAGGACCAGTAGGCCTCGGCCGGCGGGGTCACCACGCATGCCTCCTTGTAGGTCGGGTTGCTGGTCCGCGGGATGCTCTCGGTGGCCGAGGGGCGGCCCTCCAGCCGGCAGACGAAGGCCAGACCCCACTGCGCCGCACCGGTGACCGACACGCCCGCGTCCTGCAACGCCTGGATGCCGGTGCGCTGCGCCCCCGGGGTGGCGTTGGGCGAGCACCGGGTGATGGTCGGGGCGGCGACGCCGCCGTTGCCGTCGAGTTCCTGGAAGTCGATGACGACCGTCACGCCGGTCAGGGCGTCCGATCCGGTGCAGATGCCCGGGTACCCCTTCGTGGTGTCGATGGCGCTCGCCGCGGTCGCGGGAGCCAGGACGAGACCGGCCAACAGGACGGACCCGCCGAGCAGAGCCAGGATCTTCTTCATGGGGCGACCGCCTTCGCAGTGGGGTTGCGGTGGACCAGGTAACGCCGACCGAGCAGCAGCGCGACGGCGAGCAGGAAGCCGGCCGCGACCAGGCCGAGGACGAACCAGATCGACACGTCCGCGGCGCTGACCGCCACGGGAACGGCCGGCGGACCGGCCCCGGTCAGCGGAAGTCGCACGGCCATGACAACGGGTGAGTTGGCCGCGGCGGCCCACGTCCGGCCCGCGACCCCCGGCGCGACGGCGATGCTGGTCGAGGGGTCGCTGACCACGCCGCCCGACCCGGCCACGCCACCGTCGGGGCGCAGCGTCGCGCTCAACAACCGTGCGGTGTCGCTCGCGTCCAGACCGGCGGCCTGGCGACCGCCCGCGGCGATCGCGCTGAGCAGCGGGTCGGGGCCGCCGGCCGGCCCGCGGACGATCCCACCACCGCTGCGGGCGGCCAGCGCGGCGGCGGCCCGTTCGAGGGAACGGACGCGCTCCTTCGACCACCCGCCGGGCACGCCGCCGCCCTCACCCGGCTCCGGCGTGGGAACGGGCTGGGACGAGGATCGGCCGTTGAGCGCCTGGACCGCGGCCGCGGTGGCGGCGAGATCGCCGGTGGCGCACCTGGCGGATGCCAGCGCCACCGGGAACGTGCCGTCGGCGCACTGGTGCGCGATGAGCAGGTCGAGCGCCGCGGTGGCACCGCCGGAATCGGGGTCGGCGAGGGTCGCCAGGATGGCCCAGGCGTGCCCGCGCACCGACTGCGAACTGTCGGCGAAGGCGCCGGTGTCGACGAACCGGCCGTCGTCGGCCCCCAGCCCGGCCAGGTCGGCCGCCAGCCGGCCGATCGTCTGCCGGATGTCGGCGGGCCCGTCCCCGTCGGCCTGCGCGAACCGGGCGATGATCTGGAGCTTGGCCAGCGGCTCGGCGTACGCGGCCGGGACCTTCTCGTACGGAGCGCCGTGGGCGTACGCCTGGATGGCGTCGGGCGCCAGCAGGAACCGGGTGACGCGGCCGATCGCGGCGGGCTGCTCGCCCAGCGCCCGCAGGGCGAGTACCAGGTCGGCGGTCGCGTCGTAGTCGACGAACGTCTCGCCGTTGCGGGTGATCTCGACGTGGTCGCCACCGACCAACTGGCTGGCCAGGTAGCCGCCCAACCGGCCGGCGGCCGAGACGGTACCGGCCTGCGGCGGGGGGCCGGTTTGCGGGACGGCCGGGCTGGTGCTGGTGCGAGGAGGCAGCGGAGGCGGCAGCGGCCGGGTGGCCGTCGGCGACGGGGTGACGGTGACGGTCTTGGTCACCGTCTTGGTGATCGTCCGTGCGGCGGTCGGGGTCCGGGTGGGGGTTGGCGTGGGCGTCGCGGTGCGGGTGGGCGTGGGTGTGGGCGGGGGATCGACCGGGATCTCGCCCAGGGTCAGCGCGTGGAAGCCGACCTGCGAGAGCCCGAGCGAGGCCTGGGCGCTGGCCCGGATCCACGTGTCGATCCCGACGATTCCGGTCGTGCGGGCGGCGTCGCGATCGGCGAGGTTGTAAGCGATGGCGCCGAGGGCGGTCCCGAGGGCGGTGCCGGCGTCGGCCTCGGTCACCTGGGCGCCGCGCAGGTACTCGACCCCCTTCGCCACGGCGGCTTCGGCACCGCCGTGCTCGGCGAGCGCCTGCACGATGAGCCCGGTGCTGTTGGTGTTGGGCGCCTCGGTCCGGACGCCACCACCCCAGCCGCCGCCGGCGTCCTGGTTGGCCTTCAGCCACGCGACCGTCCGGTCGATCGGCTCGTCCAGCCCCGCCGCGCCCGCCGCGCGGGCGGCCAGCATCGCGGACAGTGCCATGCCCGTCGCGTCGCCGTCCGGCGCGGAGGCGCCGAACTCCTTACCCTCCTCGCACGTCGAGACCTTGTAGCCGTTGGGCGTCACGTGGTCGCCCACCTCGTCGGTGGGGACGTACGCGAAGAAGATCCGGAAGTACCCCTCGCCGCACTGCTGGGTCACCAGGGTGTCGACCGCGAGCTGGTCCACCTCGCCCACGCCGGCCAGCCCGATCAGGGCGAGCGACTGCCCGAACACGTTGGCGTCGTTGCTGACCCAGTCCGCGTACTCGGGGTTCTTGGAATAGTTGCTGACGCGTCCCTTGTCGGGCCCCGATCGCATGATCGCGGCCCGGGTCTCGGCGACCATGTCGTAGCCGTCGAACGCGCGCGGATCGCGGCCCGCGACCTCGGCGGCGACCAGAACCTTCGCGGCGGCGCCGCCGACGATGATGGCGTCGAAGCCGGCGTCGGGGACCAACCCGTCCCAGGTGAAGTAGTCGCTGGCGTGGCCGCCGTCGTCGAGGTAGCCCACGATCGGGTCGGCCAGCCGGCCATCGCCGGAGGCGTACATGGCGAGCAGCACGTCGATCATCAACCCGTGGTCGGGCAGCACGCCACCCATCGGATTCTCGAGGGTCCCGTCGTCGGCGAGCTGACCCGCGAGCCATTGGGAGTTCGACCGGGCAGCCGCCCGGTCGGCGGCCGCCTCGGCCACACCGGCCGGGGCGCCGGCGAGGGCCAGGCCCATGGCCGCGGCACAACCGAGCGACGCGGCGACCGTGGGTAAGCGTCTGCCCACCGGCAGCTCCACCTCTCATCCTTCGTTCGGCGCGAACAGGGGGATGAGCTCGGCTGGCAGGCGGGAGGTCACCACTGTTGTCGCGACAGCGATCTGACTCGCACGCCCGCGCGGTAGACCCGACTCGTCACTGGGTGACCTACGGTTGCGCGACAGTGCCGGACTTTGACCGGCTTCTCCATCGCGGACGGCATTGGGGTATGCAGTTGTTCTCTATGGACGGCCGCTGAGGCCGACACCGGAGTGGGGGCGTTCAGTGCGCGCCGTGGCCGGCGCTAGTGTGCCATCGAAGTGCCTTTCCGGCCCGGCGGTCGGCAGAAACCCGGTGTGCCCGCCGGGGCGGGCGGGCGCGCACGCGATGTTCAGTTGTGGCGACAGTTTGATCCGGCGGGACCGCGAATGTCAATCTGCGACCCGGCAGTTACGGTCCGTTGCACCGACCATGTCCATCGTGGAGGGACCTGCGGGAACAGCCCGGCACGTCAGCCCGGCCGACGCGCCCCCACGTACGGCATGCTGTCCAGCTTGGCCATCTTCACCGGTACGCCGGCCCGGGACGCGTGCACGATGAGGTTGTTGCCGACGTACATGCCGACGTGGTGCACATCGGAGTAGAAGAAGACCAGGTCCCCGGCGCGCAGGTTCGCCCGGCTGACCGGGGCGCCCTCGTTCCACTGGGCACCGGTGTAGTGGGTCAGCGAGACCCCGGCCGCTTTCCACGCATACTGGGTCAGGCCGGAGCAGTCGAACGAACCCGGCCCGACCGCACCCCAGACGTACGGCTTGCCGATCTGCGCGCACGCCACCTTCACCGCCGTGCCGGCCGCGCCGCCGGGGTAGACCGCGGGGCACGGGCCGATCCGCAGCGATCCGCCGGAGGTGCTGCTGCCGTACGCCTCGATCCGCAGCTTCTGCAACCGGTCCACCTCGGCCTGGATCGTCTTCTTCTTCGCCGCCAGGTCGGCATCGAGCCGGGCCTGTTGGGCCACCAGTGCGTCGATCTTGGCTTGCTCCTGGGCGTACTTGTCGCGCAGCCGCACCGCGCCGGAGATCTTCCTGGTGTTGGACCGGGCCAGGTAGTTCAGCACGGCCAGTTGGTCACCCAGCGTCTGCGGGGACCCGTTGACCAGCACGGCGTTGAGGGTGGACGCCGGGCCGAGGCGGTACTGCTGCGCCGCGATGCCGCCCACCTGCCCCATGACCAGATCCACCTGAAGCTGGAGGGGCGCCATCTTCGCCTGCAGGCCGGCGGACTTCTTCCGGTTGGCCAGCAGCTGGCTGTGCACCTTGTTGTACTGCTCGATGACCGGTTCGAGCTTCTCCCAGGCCTTGTCGATCTGCTTTTCGATCTCCGCGGGGCTCGGCACCGCCGCCGCGGTCGACGCGGGCGCCACCACCAGTGCGATGACCGACGCGAAAACGACCAGACCGCGCAACGTCCGTGACCGGACGCCAGGCTGCTTCACCGGGAGATCCTTCCTCTGCCGTGCGCGCACACGCCAGCGCGCCGCACGGCGCACCTGCCTCGGAACGCACATCGGGAACAGCAGCCGACATTAGGCAGCTTGATCACGGGGCGCAAGAGGCATGGATGGATGTTCGGCGGATCAGCCCCGCTTCATCAGGCGACCCACGGCCGCCATCATCTCGGTGGCCATCTCGTCGGCGCGGCCGTCGGCGGCGCCCTCACGCATGCAGTGGCGGGCGTGGCCGTCCAGCAATCCCAGCGCCACCTTGTCCAGGGCCGCCTGGACGGCCGAGATCTGGGTGAGGACGTCGATGCAGTACCGATCCTCCTCCACCATGCGCTCGATGCCGCGGACCTGGCCCTCGATGCGCCGCAGCCGGGCCTGTAGCTGGTCCTTGGTGGAGGTGTAGCCGCGGGTGGGCGTCACGGGCGTGGTCATGACCCCAGCATAACAACCCCTGGGGGGTATCGACTTGGGCGTGACGCCGGTAGATCCCCGCCGCCCGCATGATGCGGACGGCGGGGAAAGCCGGTTCAGGACCGCACGGTGGTGAACGAGCGCAACCGGAGGCTGTTGGCCACGACGAACACCGAGGAGAACGCCATCGCCGCCCCGGCGATCATCGGGTTGAGCAGGCCGGCGGCGGCCAGCGGCAGCGCGGCGACGTTGTAGGCGAACGCCCAGAACAGGTTGCCCTTGATGGTGCGCAGGGTGCGCCGGGACAGCCTGATCGCGTCGACGGCGGCCATCAGGTCGCCGCGGACCAGGGTGAGGTCGGCGGCCTCGATCGCCACGTCGGTGCCGGTGCCCATGGCCAGGCCGAGGTCCGCCCGGGCGAGGGCGGCGGCGTCGTTGACCCCGTCGCCGACCATCGCGACGGTCCTGCCCCGGGCCTGCAACCGCTCGACCTCGGCCACCTTCTCGGCGGGCAGCACGCCGGCGATCACCTCGTCGATGCCGACCTCGTCGGCCACGGCGCGGGCCACGGTCGCGTTGTCGCCGGTGAGCAGGACCGGGGTCAGCCCCAGGCCGCGCAGCGCGGTGACGGCGTCGCGGCTGGTGGGCTTGACGACGTCCGCGACGGCCAGGACGCCGCGCACGCTCCCGTCCCAGCCGGCGACGATCGCGGTGCGGCCGGCGGCCTCGGCGGCCTCGATCGCCGCCGGCACGCCGGCCGGGGTGTCGAAGCCGGCCTGCCGGAGCAGGGCGGGACGGCCCACGTACACGTCGTGCCCCTCGATGGTGCCGCGCACGCCGAACCCCTCCGTGCTGGCGAACCCGGACACCGGCGGCAGCCCACCGAACCGGTCGCCGGCGGCCCGGGCGACCGCCTGCGCGATCGGGTGCTCCGACCCCGCCTCGACGGCGCCGGCCAGGCGCAGCACCTCGTCGCGCTCCTGACCCGCCGCGGGTACCAGGTCGACGATGCTCATCCGGCCCGTGGTGACGGTGCCGGTCTTGTCCAGCACCACCGTGTCGACAGCGCGGGTCGACTCGAGTACCTCGGGCCCCTTGATGAGGATGCCGAGCTGGGCGCCGCGGCCGGTGCCGACCAGCAGCGCGGTGGGCGTGGCCAGACCCAGCGCGCACGGACAGGCGATGATCAGGACCGCCACGGCGGCGGTGAACGCCGCCGTCCAGCCGGCGCCCGAGCCGACCCACCATCCCAGGGTGGCGACCGCGAGGGCGATGACGATCGGCACGAACACGCTGGAGATCCGGTCGGCCAGCCGCTGCACCGGCGCCTTGCCGGTCTGGGCCTGCTCGACCAGCTTCGCCATCTGCGCCAACTGCGTGTCGGCGCCGACCCGGGTGGCCCGGACCACCAGCCGGCCGCCGGCGTTGACGGTGGCGCCGGTGACGCCGTCCCCGGTGCGCACCTCGACGGGCACGGACTCCCCGGTCAGCAGGCTGGCGTCGACCGCCGACACGCCGTCCTCCACCACCCCGTCGGTGGCGATCTTCTCCCCGGGGCGGACGACGAAGCGGTCGCCCACCACCAGGTCGACGATCGGGATCCGGTGTTCGGCGCCGTCGCGCAGGACGGTCACGTCCTTGGCGCCCAACTCCAGCAACGCGCGCAGGGCGGCACCGGCGCGGCGCTTCGAGCGGGCCTCGAAGTAACGCCCGGCGAGGATGAACGCGGTGACGCCGGCCGCCGCCTCGAGGTAGATGGCACCGGCGCCGTCGGTGCGGCCGATGGACAGGGTGAACGGGTGGGTCATGCCGGGCATGCCGGCGGTGCCGAAGAACAGCGCCCACCCGGACCAGCCGAACGCCGCGAGGGTGCCGATCGAGACCAGCGTGTCCATCGTCGCGGCGCCGTGCCGCAGGTTGATCCAGGCCGCCCGGTGGAACGGCAGCCCGCCGTAGACGACGACCGGGGCGGCCAGCGTCAGCGACAGCCACTGCCAGTACGTGAACTGCCACGGCGGCACCATCGCCAGCACGATGACCGGCAGCGTCAGGGCGATGGACACCCACAGCCGGGTGCGCAGGCCGCGCACCTCGTCGACCGGTTGCGCCGGCTCGGAAGCGCTCTCCCGCGCCGGCGGTGGGGGCAGCGCCGCCGTGTAACCGGTCTTCTCGACGATCGCGATCAGATCCTGCGGTGTCACGTCGGTGGCGTAGCTGACGCTGGCCTTCTCGGTGGCGTAGTTGACCGTCGCGGTCACCCCGTCCATCCGGTTCAGCTTCTTCTCGATCCGGGCGGCGCAGGAGGCGCAGGTCATCCCGCCGATCGACAGCTCGATCCGGTTGGGCGCCGTCGGCAACGGCCTGGCGTCGGTGGCCATGACTCGCTCCTGTCTCAGTCGCGTACCTGGTAGCCAGCCTCGTCCACCGCGGCGATGACCGCGGCGTCGTCGACCGGCGCATCACTGGTCACGGTGACCGCGCCGCTGCTCAGGTCGACCCGGACCTCGGTGACCCCGGGGATCCCGCGGATCTCCGAGCTGACCGAGTTGACGCAGTGTGCGCAGGTCATGCCGGTCACGGTGTAGGTCTTGGTCGCCATCGGGGCCTCCATCATCGGCGCGGCCGGGCCGGACGCCCGGCGCCTTCCACCACCGACGGTACACCCCTACCCCCTGGGGGTATCAAGTCGGGTCGCGGTGACCGAGGTCTCTTCGAACCGTGACGTATGCCCGACCGGACCTTGAAAGTTGCCGGCGTCCGTCGCCACCATGATCCGACATGGTCCGCGATGAAGGTGTAGGCGAGTAGGTGCATCGGTGAGTGATGTCAGCATCCCCGGCTACGACGACTTCCGGCTCCTCGGCCGTGGTGGCTTCTCCGCCGTCTACTCCGCCCGGCAGGTCGACTATGACCGCCGGGTCGCCGTCAAGGTGCTCGACATCGGCATCAACGACGACGGGCTGCGCCGGAGACTCCAGCGCGAGCGGGCCGCCACCGGCCGGTTGACCGGTCACCCGAACATCGTGACAATCCTGGACTCGGGCTTCCTGGCCGACGGGCGACCGTTCCTGACCATGGCGCTGTGCCCGCAGGGGTCGCTGGCGGACCGCGTCGCGCGCGAGGGCCCGCTCCCGCTCGCCGATGTGCTGCACGTCGGGGTGACGATCGCCGGCGCGCTGGAGACCGCGCACCGGGTCGACATCATCCACCGCGACGTCAAACCGGAGAACGTCCTGATCACCGCGATCGGTGAGCCGGCACTCGCCGACTTCGGCATCGCGACCATCACCGACCACCGGTCGCTGACCCGCAACACCCAGGCGTACACGCCGAATCACGCCCCGCCGGAGGTGTTGCGGGGCGAGCCGGCGGGCGTGCCCTCCGATGTCTACAATCTCGGCTCCACGCTGTACCAACTGCTGGCGGGGCATCCACCGTTCGCCATGTCGGGCTCGGCGGGGCTGGCCGTCTTCGTTGACAAGGTGCTCAACTCCGAGGCGCCACCGCCCCGGGACGACCTGCCCGAGTCGCTGCTGGGCGTACTGCGCCGGGCGATGGCCAAGGACGTCGCCGCCCGGTTCGCGACCGCCGCCGAATTCGGGGAGGCGCTGCGTGGCGTACAAGCGGAGTTGGGTCTGCGGGTGGACAACGTGCCGGTGATGGTGGCGACCACATCGCAGGTCGCATCACCGCCACCAACCGCCCCGCAGGCGACCATCCCGCCGCCGGCCCCGGGCGCGACGGGGCAGGCGGGCGCACCCCAGGGCCCGGGTACGAGGCAGCAGCCGGCCGCGGCGGGTTCCGGTGCGACGGTCCTTCCTCCGGCACCCGGGATGACCTTCGCCGCCGCTCCCGCGGCGGGAGCGGCGACCCGCCTCGGGAGCCCGCCCCCGGCGCCGCCGGCGCCACCACCCGCGCCGGCTCCCCCGGCTCCCCCGCCCAAGAAGCGTCGGGGCCTGCTGGTCGCGGCCATCGTCGTCGGGCTCGTGGCGCTCCTCGGCGCCGGCGGGTACGCGGCGGTGACCCTCGTCGGCGGGCGCGACAACACGGCCGTGCCGCAGGTGACGTCCACCGACGGCACCGGACCCGAACCCAGCGACGCCCCCGGCGCCGGCGCCGAACCCACGCCCGGCGCCTCGTCCACGGCGCCGACCGGCGCGGGCCCGGCCCCGGACTCGCCGGCGCCCAAGCCGACCGGCCCCGCCATGACGAGCATCGTCGTCAAGAACATCACGTGCGTGACCAACTCCCCGGGCGGTCCGTGGGAGGGGCAGTTCGACGTCTCGTGGAAGGCCGTCCGCGCCGACAACGTGCAGCTGTACGCGCCGACCTCGAGCGCGCCGCTGGGCGGGTTCGACGGCGCGTCCGGCGAGGCGACCTTCTCCTTCCCCTGCACGCCCAACGGCACCTTCCTGTTCCGCGCCGTACCGCAGATGCGGTCGACCCCCGGACCGTACAAGGACTACAAGGGACGATGGCCGGACTCGACCCGGGTCACGAGCTTCACGGTCAAGAAACTCACCTGCGACGGCAGCGCACCGAACATCGAACTGCGATGGTCCAGCCGTGGCGCCGACGAGGTACGCGTCCTCTACAACGGTGACCCGGCCGGTTCCCTCGTCGGCCTCTCGGGAGCGGCGAACGGCAGCGGCGTCGCCTATGGGGACTGCAACCCCGGCACCAGCTTCTTCCTGCGCGCCGTCGCCTACAAGAACGGCGTACCCGGCGGTTCCCGCGACGTGACCGTGAAGTGGTGAGCATGGAGCTGTTGCTGACCGTCGTGGACACCACCGCCGCCGAGCACGACATCCGCCTGGTCGCCGAGCCGGGCGCCGACGCACGCACCCTGCTCGACGCCGTGCACCGCGCGCTGCCGGGCCCCGCCACCGGCCAGCGCATGTTCGTCGAGCGCACGGGCGGCGAGGTCGAGGCCGGTCACACGCTCGCGGAGCTGGGCGTACGGATGGGCGACCGGCTGCTGCTGACCGGGCCGGTCGCACCGCCCTGGCTGATGTCGGCCGGGATGCGGGCGGCCTTCGAGGTTCTCATCACCGGCGGCCCGCAGGCCGGACGGCGCCTGCCGATGGCCGCCGGCGCGAGCCTCTACATCGGACGCGACCCCGGCTGCCAGGTCGTCCTGGACGATGCCGAGGTCAGCCGCAGGCATCTGCACATCGGGGCGGGCTCGCGACAGGTCGCCGTGACCGATCTGGGCTCCAGCAACGGCACGTTCCTCGACGGGGTACGGGTCGAGGGCACCGTCAACGTCGAGCCGGGGCAGGTCATCACCGCCGGGACGACCACCCTGACCATCGCGCGTTCCGGCGCGGCGACACCCGACGGCGCGGCGACACCCGACGGCGCGGCCGTTCGGGACGGCCGGATCGCCTTCTCTCGGCCACCGCGGGTCCAGCGGCCGATCGAGCCGCGGACGCTGGCCGTCCCGATCGCCCCGGCGACCCCGCCGAAGCGGCGCGTCCCGCTCGTCGCCGCGATCGTTCCCGTGCTCCTCGGCGCCGCGATGGCCTTCGTCATGGGCCCGATCATGCTGCTCATGGCGCTGTTCGGCCCGGTCATGCTCGGCGTGACGGTCTGGGAGGACAAGCGCAGCGGGCGCCGGGAATTCAAGGCGGCGAGCCAGCGGTACACCACCGAGATCGCGGCGGTCGGCGAGCAGGCCGCGCAGGCCCACGCGGACCTGCACGCGGCGCGCCTGGCCGCCGCACCCAACCCCGCCGACCTCACGGCGAGGGCGCTGCGCCACGCACCCGACCTGTGGGAACGCCGGGCAGCCGACACCGACTTCCTGACCGTCCGGGTCGGCACCGCCGACCTGCCGAGCTACCTGACACTGCGCCCGGAGCCGGACGGCCAGCCGGACGAACGGGCCGCGGCGCTGCTCAAGGCGTACGCCCTGGATCAGGCCGCGCCGGTCGACGCGGACCTGCGCACCGTGGGGGTCCTGGGCGTCGCGGGGCCGGAACGCGACGCGCTGCTGAGGTGGCTGGTCCTCCAGTTCGCGATCCTGACCAGCCCGCGCGAGCTGGCGATCGTCGTACTGGCGTCCACCGAGGACTGGGCGTGGACGCGCTGGCTGCCGCACACCGAGACGTTGGCGGCCGGGTTACCGGGCGTACGGACGGTGGCCTTCGACCCGCAGGACGCGCGCGCGGTCCTCCAACTGGTCGACGACCTGGTACAGCAGCGGCGCAGCACGCTGGAGCGCCGCGGCGACCCGGGTGCGTGGCTGCCGAACGTGCTGCTGGTCGTGGCGGGCGACGCCGGTGTGCCCCGGTCGGCCCTGTCCCGCGTGCTGGCCGACGGGCCGCAGCTCGGCGTGTACGCCGTCGCGACCGCACCGACCCCGCAGACGCTGCCCGGCGAGTGCCGGGCGATCGTGCGGACCGGCCCCGGCCACGAGACATCGGTGACCGTCACCCTCACCGGACGCACCATCGACGGCATCGTGGTGGACGGCGTCGCGCCGCACCTCGCCGCCGACGTCGCCCGGCGGCTCGCGCCCGTGCGGGACAGCTCCGCCGCGGCGGTCACCGGCGACCTGCCGCGCCAGGTGCTTCTGCTGGACCTGCTGGGCATGCCCGAACCGGACGGGCCGGGCGTCATGCGCCGGTGGAGCGCCCCGGGCAACGACGGCCTGGGCGCGCCGATCGGCCACGGCCCGCGCGGGCAGTTCACGATCGACCTGCGCCGCGACGGCCCGCACGGCCTGACCGCGGGCACCACCGGCGCGGGCAAGTCCGAACTGCTACAGAGCATGATCGGTTCACTCGCGGCCACGTACCCCGCGAGCCGGCTGACCTTCGTCCTGGTGGACTACAAGGGCGGCGCCGCGTTCAAGGACTGCGTCGGGCTGCCGCACACCGTGGGCTTCTTCACCGATCTCGACGCCCATCTGGCCCGGCGCGCGCTCATCTCGCTCAACGCGGAACTGCGCCGCCGCGAGGAGATCCTCCG
This sequence comes from Rhizomonospora bruguierae, assembly GCF_018397995.1. GTDB lineage: Bacteria > Actinomycetota > Actinomycetes > Mycobacteriales > Micromonosporaceae > Rhizomonospora > Rhizomonospora bruguierae. Next base: position 78,468 of record NZ_BBQH01000078.1, on the reverse strand, counting down.
CGAGCACGGCGCCAAGGACCTCATCGAGCTCGAACAGCGCCACCCGCGGCACGCCCCGGCGAGCCTCCTCATCGTCATCGACGAATTTGCGTTCCTGAAGAAGGAGCTGCCCGAGTTCGTCGCCGGGGTGGTCGATATCGCGCAGCGCGGCCGGTCGCTGGGCGTGCACCTGATGCTCGCCACGCAGCGCCCGGCGGGCGTCATCGACGACAACATCCGCGCCAACACCAACCTGCGCATCGCGCTGCGCGTGGCCGACGAGGGCGACAGCAACGACGTCCTCGACCGGCCCGACGCCGCCCGCATCCCGAAAAGCCTGCCCGGGCGGGGCTACGTGCGGGTGGGCCACAGCGACATCAGTCTCGTCCAGAGCGCCTACGCCAACGCGCGCACCGCGGCGGGCGGCCGGGGCGCCCCGACGCTGGTCATGCTCGCGCCGCCCGGTTCCGGCCTGCGGGAGCAGCCGGCCACCCGGGCGTCCAGCGCCGCGGGCGACGACCGCCCCACCGACCTGCAGCGCCTCGTGTCGGCGGTACGCGCGGCACACGGCTCGGCCGGCGTGCCGGACCAGCCGCGGCCGTGGCTCGACGCCCTGGCCGGGCACTACGACGTCGCCGCCCTCGCCGGTGACGGCTTCGCGGTCGCGCTCGGCGTCGCCGACCTGCCGCACCGGCAGGCCCAGCAGCCGTGGCTGGTCAACCTCACCGACCTGGGGCACCTGCTCGTCTACGGCACGGCCGGCTCGGGCAAGACGCAGGCGCTACGCACCCTCGCCGCCGAGCTGAGCCGGCTCGACCCCGCCGACGTGCACCTCTACGGGGTGGACTTCGCCAGCGGAGGACTGCGACCACTGACCGCGCTGCCGCAGTGCGGCGGCGTCGTCGGCGCCGACGAACCCGAGCGGGTCGACCGGCTCTTCGCGATGCTCGACGCGGTCATCGCCGACCGCAAGCGGCTGCTGGGCAGCACCGGCTCTTCGTCCATCGTCGAGCACCGGCGCAGGACCGGCGAGCGGCTGCCGTTCCACGTCGTGCTGCTCGACGGGTACGCGGCGTTCCACAGCGCCTACCTCAACGTGGACCGCGGGGAACTCGTCGACACGCTCGCCCGGCAGGTCGCGGACGGCCGGTCGGCGGGCGTCGCCTTCGTGATCACCGCCGATCGGCGCAACGCGATCCCGTCCGCCCTGTCCGGTGCCATCTCGGCCCGGCTGGTGCTGCGGATGGCCGACGCCGAGGAGTACGCCGCGCTGGGCCTGCCGATGTCCGTCGCCCAGACCGAACTGCCGCCGGGACGGGGCTTCTTCGACGGCGACGAGGTGCAGATCGCGGTGCTCGGGCCGGACGCGTCCGGCTCCGCCCAGGCGGCGGCGCTCGCCACGCTCGCCTCCACCGCGTACCCGACCACGCCGCCGGCCGTCACGGTCCTGCCCGACTCCGTTCCCCTGACCGAGGTGGCACCGGGGCCGCTGCGCGTACCGGTGGGCGTCTCCGGGGTGACGCACTCCGTCGTCGACGCCGACCTCGACGACGTACCCGTCTTCGCGGTCTTCGGACCCGACCGCTCCGGGCGCTCCACGGCGCTGTCCACTATGTACCACGGGATTCAGGGTCGCCTGCCGGGGCTGGAGGCGTACCTGCTGGCCCCCCGGCGTACGCCCCTGCTGCGGTTGCCCGGGTGGACCGAGACGGCGGTCGGGCTGGACGCCTGCGATGCCCTCGCCGGGCAGGTGCAGGAGTTGGTCCGCGACCGCGCCACCGGACCCGGGTCACCCTGGCTGGTCGTCATCGACGACGGCGAGGAGATGGCCGACTCGCCGGGCGCCGCCGCGCTGTCCACCCTGGTACGCCGGGGCCGCGACGCGGGCCTGGTCCTGCTCGCGGCCGCCGGGGTCCACGCGGTGCACCGGTCGTTCGGCGGTTGGCTCACCGACCTGCGCAAGGCGAAGCACGGAGTGCTGCTGCGCCCGGAGGTCGATGTGGACGGTGAACTGTTCGGGCTGCGTCTGCCGCAGAAGGCCAGCCGCCGCTTCCCGCCCGGCCGCGCCTACCTGGTGCGCCGCGGCGACGTGGACTACGTACAGGTCGCCACCCCCCAGGCCGCCTCGGCACAGGCCGGTCCGGCGCGGGTCAGCTCAGCTTGAGCGAGGCGAAGATGACCCGGAACGTGGTCGCGTAGTCGTCGGCGAAGGCCGCCGGGCAGGTCGCGTAGCAGTGGATGAGATGCTTCGTGCCCTGCCCGGTCAGCAGCGCCGCCTGGGTCTGGAAGAGGGGGAACGGCAGCCGGTCACTGCGGAACGTGACCGCCGACAGCACCGCGTCGTGCCCGTCGATGGGCTCATGCCGCCGCCCGTGCACCCGCGGGTCCAGCATCTTCGTCCCCCGGGCCTCGGCGGCGGTGTCCACGAGCGCGTCCAGCGTCGCCTCCACCAGGACGCGGGTGCTCAGCACCACCAGATTCACCGTGAAGTCGGCGGGCGAGTTCGTGTCGACGGCGAACGCGGACGCCGTCGCATGGGGACGCTCCTCCCAGCTGTCCGGCAGGCTCAGCCGGAACGGCGGCGGCGCCGGCGAGAGTGCGCTCGGATAGGTCAGTTCCACGGGGGGCCTCCGGCCGGTTGGGCGAGGAAGCGAGCGGCGGCGCTGGTCGCGTTGCTCGCGGCCTCTTCGAATGAGGTAGCGGCGGCACGTGCCCCGGACAGGTCCGGGGCGGCGGGCGGGACGCCGAGGGCCCCCATCGCCGCGTCCACGGCCGACCTCGCCGGGCCCACCGCCGCGTCGACAGCCTGCTCGACCGTACCGCGAGCGGTTTCCACGGCGGCCTGCGCCGCACCGGTCGCCTGGCCGACCGCATCCCGCGCCGTGTCGACGGCCGACCGTGCGGCCTCCTGCGCCTGCCCCAGGGCGTCGTTGACCGCGCCGTGGGCGGCGTCCACCGCCCCCTGGCCGACGTCCCCGGCCGCCTGGCCCAGACCGCCGGCCGCCTGGCCCAGATCCCCGGTCGCCTGCCCGGCCGCGTCGAGCAGCGAGTCCGCCGGCCCGGGGGGATCGAAGAAGTCCGCGACCGCCTCGCCGACGTCGACCGCGGCGTCCGCGATGGACGAGGCCGCGTCGCCGAGCATGTCGATCGCCCCTTCGAGCGTGCCGATCGGGTCGGTGATGGCGTCGCCGATCGCGCCGAAGATCTCCTTGGGCGAGATCGACAGGTCGAGCGAGAAGCCGACGCCGATGCCGAGCGCGGCACCCACGTCCACCTGGAAACCGACCTTGTCCCATGACACGGTGCCGCTGCCGCTGACCTCGATGCCGACGCCGACCTTGCCTTCGACGCCGACCTTCGCGCTCCCGGCGCTGCCCCCGATGGACGCGCCCGCCCCGGCCGAGGCGCCCGCCTCCGCGCCGAGGCCGGCGCCCACCGAGACCCCGTCCGTGCCGACGGAAACCTCGCCGTGGCCGCTCGCGTGGGCACCGGCCTCGGCCTCGGCGTGCCCGCTGGCATCCCCGACGCCGTCGACGCCGATCGAACCCTGCGCGCTGGCCTCGGCCCCCGCCGAAGCCTCGGCCCGGGCCGAGGCGCTGACGCCGTCCGGTCCGGCCGACGCCGATGCCTCGACCTCGGCCCTGGCGTGGACCGACGCGTCGGCCTGCCCCTGAGCGTGCAAGGGACCGGCGTCCACCTGGCCCTCCGTGTGCACCGACGCCTCGGCACCGGCGCCGGCCTTGGCGTGCGCGTGGGCGTTGCCCTTCTCGTCGACGCCCGCGCCCGCCTCCCCGTACGCCCATCCGCTCCCGGTGGCGGAGATGCTGCCCGAGCCCGAGACGGCACCGCCGCCGAACGAGCCGCGCGCCTGCCACGAGGCACCGAACCCGGTCCGTGCCTCGGCGCTCGCCTGCGGTGGGAGGCTGCCGTCGGCGTTGACCCACTGCCCGTCCCACGGCTGCGGCGTCGCCGCCCGCTGGATGAGTCGCAGGAAGATCGGAAATAGGAGCAGGTCGACGTGTTGGCCCGGCGGCACGACCGGTGGCGGCGGAGGCGGCGGGTCGGCGACCGGCGGATGCCCCTGCTCCGCCTCGACCCCGAGCACATGCTCGGCGAGGTTGTCGTGATCGTTCGTGATCGCGCCGCCGAGGCCGTCGAGCCCGGCGATGATCTGCTGGTACGCCGGGAAGAACGCCGGGTCGGCGCTCAGGTCGGCGCTGGCCCGCAGCAGGTCCATCCGGACGTCGGCCAGCTGGTGCAGGGCACCCTGCAGCGTGCGGGTCAGCTGCCGCAGGTCGTCGGTGTCGATGCGGACGCGCTCGGTCATGACCCGCTTGCCAGCTGCTGGCCGTGCTGGCGCAGCAGGCGGCCGAGGTCGCGCAGCTGCGTCGCGACCCGCGTCGCCTCGCCCCGCCGCCCGCGCATCGCCTCGCGGAACCGGTCGGCCTTGGCGCACCGCCAGTCCGCGCTGTCGCCCTTGCTGACGAGCTGCTGGCCGACGTAGTACAAGTCGTCGGCGCGGTTGAGCAGCAGCCGCGCCAGCTCCTCGAGCCGCGCCGCGTCCATGGCCACGGTCAGGAGCCGGCCTTCATGAGGGCGTCGCGGCGGCGGGCGATTTCCGCGCCCGCCTCGCCCATCTGCTGCTGGAGGCGCTGCAACATGGGCTCGAAGTCGCTCTGCCACGACTCCCGGAAACGCGACGCGGCCGGGCCCTCCCAGTAGGTGTTGCCGAGCTGGCTGCGGATCGTGCTGAGCACGTCCGCGACCATGCCGGCCTGCCGGTCGAACGTGGCCTTCAGCGCGGCGAGCTGGTCGAGTTCTCCACCGATCATGGGCATGGCGTCTCCTAGCGGTCGAAGGTGAACGAGCGGTGCAGGGCATCGATCAGTTCGGCACCGTCCAGCGGCGCGAGCCGCACCGACGCATCGTCGTCGGGTGCCGCGCCGCGGTCGTCCGCGAGCGGCGTCAGCACCGCGGGCACGAGCCAGTAGCCGGTGCCCGTGGCCCAGGCGAGTTCCGCGCCGGTCCGGCCGCTCCCGGTGCGCACCAGGACGCTCACCGCGGTCAGATCGCCCGCGGCGAGGGCGGCGCCGGCATCGTCCGGCACGCCCGCGTCGGCCAGCGCCTCCCGGGCGGTCTGCGCCGAGCGCAGCACGCTCAGCGGGACGATCGCCGGTTCGGCGGCCGGCTTCGGCAGCTTCTCGATCCCGGCCCGCCAGCCGAGCCTGGGCAGCAGAGCGTCGCTGTGGAACGGGGTCAGCCGCACGCCGCCGGACTCGGGCAGCACCTCCACGGCCGCGTCGCCCGCGGCCGCGTACCGGATGGGCGCCGCCCACCGGCCCGCGGCCGCCCGGTGCAGGTCGACCGTCAGCGCGGGTCGGCACACGAGCTGCGCCAGGCGCACCACGGACAGGGGAACACGCGGCGGATCGCCGGGCAGGACGACGGCACGGTCCACGAGCGACTGTCGCGACGCGGCGAGGACTTCCGCCCGGCGCCGGCGCGGGTACACCTCCACCGGCGCGCGCAGGTAACGCGGCACCGGCTCCCCCAGCAGGTCGGCCACCTGTACGAAGTCGGCGTGGCTGAGCGCGAGCGACTGCTCGGTGGCCGACCCGCTCATGGCCGCAGCCGCCCCGCTCACCGCAGCCGCCCGGCTCACCGCAGCTGGCCCGCTCACCGCAGCTGGCCCGCTCACCGCAGCTGGCCCGCTCACCGCAGCCGCCCGGCTGCCAGGCTGAGCAGGCCGGGTAGCGCCGCCTCGCGGCCCGCGGCGGCCGGAAGCAGGGTCACCTGTACGGTGCTGCCGCCCACGCGGGCGGCGGCCGCTTGCGCGCGGGCGAACGCGGCGTCGCCGATGCCGGGCAGCGGCGTGCCCTGACCCGCCGCCCGCCACGCCATCGAGCCGAGGAAGCCGTGCGCCGCGACCAGCATGAGGATCGGGCCCTCCGGCGCGACGAACTGCATGACCCCGCCCGGCCCCGGCATCCCCGTGACGGTCACCGGCGACGGCCAGCGCAGGGCGCTCGCGACCTCCTCCGCACTCAGCAACGAGACGTTGTGGGCCAGTGCCGGCGCGGGGGCCGCGCTGCCGCCGTGATGGTGCCGGTTGACCGCGGCCAGGACCAGGTTGTCGGTCTCCACTTCCGGCTGCGGCCCGTGCCCCCTCCCCCGCTCGACGAGGCTCACCGCCGTGACGCGCCGCGACCAGGGCCGGACCGTCATCCGGATCGTGTCGCCGGTCGCGCAGCCGCCCGCCAGCGCCAACGGCATGGCCCACGCCACCGTGCGGTCGCTCGTGCCGTCGTCGACCGCGAGGTAGTACGTGATCGGCTGTGGGGGGCTGTTGTCGCTGCTGGAGTTCTGCGTCCGCCACACGGCGATCCAGAGGACCTGCCCGGTGACCGTCCTCGGCGCGGAGAGGTCGGTGATCGTCCGCACGACGGTGTAGCCGCCGTTGAGCAGCAGCACCGCACCGGCCACGGTGATCAGGGCCGCGGTGAGCCCGGCGAACGGGGCGAAGGCGCTGTTCGACACCGCGTCGATCTGCATCGCGATGTCCACGATGATGTGCCCGTGACGGGCGACGAGGAAGCCGATGACGCCCAGCACGACGCCGCGGAACACCAGCATCGGCGCGGTCGACCCGTACCGTCCGCTGCTCGGGTACCGCACCCGGATCCGGCGCCACGAGCCGCCGAAGGTGGACCAGACGCGGGTACGGTCGCCCATCCCCATGTCGATGACGGCGCTCGCCGTGCGGGTCGCCCCGAGCGCGGCGCCGTAGGCGAGGTAGCGATCCCAGAGTCCAACGGCGGCCGGGGGCAGATCGGCGAACGCCTCGTGCCCACGCAGCCAGTCGCGCACGCCCATCCACCGGCCCGCGGCCTGCCGCCCCGCGGCGGTGTCCCGCTCCCCGGTGTACCGGCCGGCGAACGTCGCCAGCAGCGCGAAGCCGAAGGCGTACGCCGCGATGATCCCCTCGACGTCGTCGCCGCGCTCGTCCGGCGTACGGATGGCCCAGTGACCGAAGCCGTAGGTGATGCCGGCCGCGGCGACGGCGGCCACGACCACCAGGAAGCCGACGATCGCCGGCCCGAACCGGCGGCGTGACAGGCCACGGGCCCGGCTGTCGGCGATGACCTCCTTTCGCAGCGCCTTCCACCAGGACTTCGCCGCCTTCTCGTCCCGGAAGGTCATCGCGGTCAGGGGCACCACGCCGCGCATGGCCAGCTCCCCGACCCGGTCGTAGACCCGCTTCTCGTACGCGTTGAGCCCGGTGGGGACGGTGCCGGTCAGGTGGACGGTCGTGTGGTACGGATCGTTGTCGGGTTGGCGGAACTCCAGGTAGTGGCGGGCGGCCAGATCCAGCAGCGTCGCCTCGGCGGCGTCCTCGGTGACCTGCCAGCCGGCGCCGACCAGGCTCGCCACGGCGGGCGGCTCCTCCGGCAGGTCCGGCGAGGGTGGTGCGGCGTGGATGTGGCGCGGCTTGGTGATCAACAGCATGATCCCGTACGCGCCGAAGAAGAGCGCGAGGGACGCGCCGATGGCGCCGAACTCGACGACGGCGGGGTTCATGCCCGGCAACCGCCGCCGCGCCGGGCCGCGCTCACCCTCGGCCGCCCCGACGAACTCCCGCGCCGCGAAACCGGTGCGGTGGGGTACGCCTGGGCGACCAGGGGGCATAACACCATCTCCGCCACGAACACCCCTCCCATGAACGTCCATCGGACACCGCGGAGTGTGTCACCCCGACGCAACGGCGTCATCGAACGTTCGGTGCGGTGCGCGGCGGTCGTCCGGCCACGATGTCCGCGACGATTCGTCCGGGAAATCGCGGAACCTCTATTGCCCGTTCGACACGTTCACCTTGAATGCGCGGCGGCTACGCCGTGCCCCGGTCATGGGCTTCAAAGCCTCTTGACCATGCCGTCCACGGGAGGTCCACCGATTCACCGAACGGCTCGACGGACGAATCCCAGCCGTTCCACCCCCTGTTGAGTAACCTGGCCGGCGGCATAGGTGTGAGACCAGGCGCCTTCGCCGTACAGATGGACGGTTCCCGAACGGACGAACGGCGCGATCTCGACGTAGAAGGCGGTGGCCTGATCCGACCACTTGCCGTCCCCGTTACCGCGGCCGAACTCGATCCGGTCCCCGTCGCGAGTGATCGATGCAGCGGCAAACATCGCGATGTCCGCCAACGTGTCGCTTGACGGCAGCCCGGGGCGAAATCGTGGTAAGACACGCCGCATTTCTGACCAGATCGGCACCAAGATCTCCCACCACAAGTCCACGATCAGCGCGGGAGCGGATCACGGGGTGGTGCGGCGCGACTGTTCGACGATGGCCGGCACAGCGCGGACGAACGAGGCGAGGCTCTTGTACGGCTCGCTGGGTGACCAGCGAGCCCCGGAGGCCACCACGCAAGCGAGTGGTCAGCGCGCCTCGTACACCTTCGGCAGCCGCATGCCGCGCTCGGCCATGATCTGCCGGACGCGGTTCGGGTAGTTGGTGATGATGCCGTCGATGCCCATGTCGATCAGGGCCTCGACGGTCGCCGGGGCGTCGCAGGTCCACGGGATGACCTTCAGGCCGCGGGCGTGCGCCGCGGACACCATCACCTCGTCCACGTAGAAGCGGAAGCCCGCCTCACCGAGCTTGCCGTTCTGCGGGAACCCGTAGACGGGGGACAGCGCCGTGACACCGGGGATGGCGGCGGCGCGGACGAACAGTTCGCGGGGCGCGGTCTGCTCCGGTGCGCCCGCCTCGACCTTGGTCTCGATGTTCAGCATGACCTGGTTCGCGTGGTAGCTCTTGACGAGGTTCAACACGTCCTTGAGCTCGACCATCCGGAAGCCCTTGATCTGCTCCTGCTCCGGGAAGTCGGGCAGCACCTGATACCCGCAGTCCATGGTCTTGAGCTGGGCCAGCGTCAGGTCCTTGATGTACTTGCCGACGTACGGGTACATCGGGTCACCGGGCGTGACCGGCGCGGTGTCGCGGCACTTCTGGGCGCTGATCTGCCGGTCGTGGTTGACCACGACCTTCTCGTCCTTGGTGACGTGGGTGTCCAGTTCCAGGGTGCTGACTCCGAGGCGCATCGCCTTGGCGAACCCCTCCGGCGACTCCTCGGTCGTCATGCCGATGCCGCCGCGGTGGGCCTGCAGGTCGAAGTGGGTCTTCTGCGGCAGCACGACGCCGGGATTATTGGGCGAGGCGACAGCGGCGGTTGGTGCGGGGAGCGCGGCGAGCGCGGGCACCACGGCCAGGCTCGCCAGGGCGCGACGTACGGACATCAATGACCTCGGCTCCGTTCGGATCACGTTGACGGCGCGACGCTAGCCACCGCCGCCCGCCGCGTGGCCTCGGCAGGAGAGGTTCCTGAACGTCAGCGGAACAGCTAGGTGCCTTCCTGGCACCCGCCACGTGACTTGGAGTAACCGGCGGCTCGGCTGTGGAGGGATCCTCAGCGCCGGCCGGGCACAAGAGGACTCCGGACCTCGACGCCATTCGTGGATGTGGATAGCATTCCCGTCTGCACGTACCAGCGCGGGTACGGCCGGCGCTGTCCCTTCACGTCCCCAAACCCTGCCGCACAAGGAGCCACCATGCGTCTTGGAAACCGATTTCGAGGTCGTCCAGCGCGGCGATTACTGCGCCGACCTATCGTCATCGCCGCTGCCGCGATCCTGGTGGCGGGATTCTTCCAGGTCGCCGCGCGGGCCGATGACGCGGTGCTGCTGTCCAACGACTTCGAGTCCGGGTACGCCCCGTGGGGTGCCCGCGGTTCGGTGACGCTGGCGCTCTCCGACGAGGCGCACGGCGGCTCGCACAGCCTTTCGGTGACCGGTCGTACCGCCAACTGGAACGGGCCCGCGACCAGCGTGGCCGACCTGTTCCGCGCCGGCGTCACCTACTCGGTGACCGGCTGGGTCAAGCTCCCGGCGGGTACCGCCGGCTCCACGGGGATCCACTTCACCGTGCAGCGCACCGCGGCAGGCGGCGACGACAGCTACGACTGGATCGGCGACAGCGCCACCACCACCGCCGATACATGGGTGCGGATCGGCGGCAGCTACACCTTCCCCGCCGGCCAGAGCGACGCCACGCTCTACGTCGAGGCCGAGGGCGAGACCACTCCGTTCCTGCTCGACGACGTGACCGTCACCGGGCCGCCGACCACGCCGGCGCAGACCACGATCAGCGAGGTCGACTTCGAGGACGGAACCACCGGCACCTGGACGCAGAGCGGCGGCGGCAACGACACGCTCACCGTCGTCGCCGGCCCGGACGGCGGGAAGGTGCTGAGCGTCAACGACCGCGGCGCGGACTACGTCGGCATCCAGAGCCCGACCGGCCTGTTCCAGGCCGGCAAGACGTACACGCTGTCGATGAAGGCGCGCCTGGCCGCCGGTACCGCCGGCTCCGCGGGCGTGCGCTTCGTCATGAAGCCGCAGTACGAGTGGATCGGCAACACCACGATGACGGCGGACGGGTGGACCACCGTCACCGCCGAGTGGACCGCCCCGGGCTCGGCGCCGGAGGGCACCGACCCCACCACGCTCCAGGTCTACATCGGCACCGGCGACCTCGACCCGAACGTGCCGTACACCTATCTCGTCGACGACGTCCGGATCACCACGCAGGCCAGCGTGGTCCAGGACCTCACGCCGATCAAGGACACGGTGGACTTCCCGTTCGGGGTGGCGATCGACAGCCGGGAGACGGTGGGCAACCCGTCGCACCTGCTGCTGAAGCACTTCGACCAGGTCACGCCGGAGAACCACTTCAAGCCCGAGGCGTGGTACGACGCGGACCACCACTTCCGGCCCAACTCGGACGCGGTCGCCATCATGGACTTCGCCCGGGACAACCACCTTCGCGTCTACGGGCACACGCTGCTGTGGTACCAGCAGACGCCAGCCTGGTTCTTCCAGGACGACCAGGGCAACCCGCTGCCGGCCGACGCGAACGGCCGGGCGGTCCTGACCCAGCGCCTGCGTGACCACATCTTCACCATCGCCAACTGGCTCGCCACCAACTACGGCCAGTTCGGCGCCGGCAACCCGCTCGTCGCGTTCGACGTGGTCAACGAGACGGTCGCCGACACCCCGGAGAACGCCGACGGCCTGCGCCGCAGCGAGTGGTACCGGATCCTGGGCGAGAGCCACCTCGACCTCGCCTTCCAGCTCGCCGACCAGGCGTTCAACGTCGACCACGCCGCGGGTGGCGCCGTCCGCCCGGTCAAGCTGTTCATCAACGACTACAACTCGGAGCAGGGCGGCAAGCAGGGCCGCTACCACGACCTCGTGCAGCGCCTGCTGGCACGCAAGGTGCCGGTGGACGGCGTGGGCCACCAGTTCCACCTCAGCCAGACGACGGCGATCAGCTCGCTCGGCGCGGCGCTGGACCGGTTCACCGACCTGCCGGTGCTGCAGGCGGTGACCGAGCTCGACGTCACGCTCAGCACCCCGGTGACCCAGGCCGCGATCATCGACCAGGGCTACTTCTACCAGGACGCGTTCAACGCCTTCCGGGCGCACGACCTGTTCTCCGTGACGGTCTGGGGCCTCAACGACGCCCGCTCCTGGCGGTCGTCGCAGGCCCCGCTCATCTTCGACGGGCAGCTACAGGCCAAGCCGGCCTACTACGGCATCGCCGACCCGGACCACCTGCCCGCGCACCTGCGCACGGCGAACGTCTTCGGTGGCGACGTCGCGCTCAACGAGTCGGCGTTCAACGCGGTCGAGTGGCAACAGCTGCCGGCACAGGCGATCGGCGACGACGCCGGTTCGTTCGGCCTGCGCTGGAACGCCGACCACCTCACCGCGCTGGTCACCGTGGCCGACGACAAGGCCGACGCGGTCCAGTTCGCGTACGGCGGGCAGGTGGTGACGTTCCGCAAGGACGGCACCGGCGACGTGGCCGGTGTGGTGAACGGCGACGGTGCCGGTTGGCGGGCGGTCGTCCACCTGCCACACTCCGGCGTCGCGCAGGGCGAGACGGGCAGCCTCGATGTGCGGGTGCTCTCGCACGGCGACGTGGTGGGCGCGTGGAACTCTCCGGGCGCGCTCGGGACCCTGTCGTACCTCGAATCGCTCTCGTACCTGCAGGTCGTGCAGGCCCGCCAGGCACCGGCGATCGACGGCGACGTCGACGCCGCCTGGGCCGACGCCAAGGTCGTGCAGACCGGCAAGGTGCAGTCCGGCGACTCGGCCGGCGCGACCGCGAAGGTGCGCACCCTGTGGCAGAACGACACCCTGTACATCCTCGCGGAGGTGACCGACCCGACCATCGACGTCTCGTCGTCCAACGCGTACGAGCAGGACTCGGTGGAGCTGTTCATCGACCCGGGCAACGCGAAGAACGGCTCCTACCGGGCCGAGGACGCGCAGATGCGGATCAACGTGAACAACGTCCACTCGTTCGGCACGGGCGACGCCGCCGACCAGGAGGCCCGCCTGCGCAGCGTCACGAAGCTGACCAGCACCGGGTACGTCGTCGAGGCGGCGGTGACCCTGGCCGGCAAGGGCGGGCCGGGCACGTTCCAGGGCCTGGACTTCCAGGTCAACGACGGCACGAGCGGCACCCGCACGGCGGTCCGCTCGTGGGCCGAGCCGACCGGCACGGGCTACCAGACCACCGCCCGTTGGGGCGTGGGTCAACTGGTCGGCCCGGCGGTGCCGGCCTGGAGCGCCGGTAAGACGTACCGCGCCGGCGACTGGGTCACCTACCAGGGCTCGTTCTGGACGGCGCTGTGGAACACCACCACCCAGGCGCCGGGCGACCCGAACGGTGCGTGGCAGCAGATCGCCACGACGGACGACGGCACGGCGAGCTGGACCGCGTCACGGACCTTCAACAAGGGGGACACCGTCAGGCACGAGGGCAAGACGTACGTCGCCCAGTGGTGGACCCGCAACGAGGCGCCGGGCGATCCGAACGGCGCCTGGAAGGAGATCGCCACCGCGCCGGACGGCACCACCCTCTGGACCCCGTCGGGCATCTACAACGCCGGGGAGGTCGTGCAGTACGAGGGCGCGCTGTACGTCGCCCAATGGTGGACCCGCAACGAAAAGCCGGGTAAGCCCAACGGCCCGTGGAAGCCCGTCGGCTGACCCGTGGCAACGCACGCCGGTCACCGGCGCCCGATGACCAACTCGGGCGCCGGTGACGGCCCAACAACGTCGTTGGTGATTGCCGGCCGCTGGCCGCGCCATCGACCCGTACGGTCAGGTAATTGGCCGCTATCGCGCAGGGAACTAGCGCCGTTCATGAGTCGCGGTCGGTGATGGGTCGCATGTGATGGCCCGGCTCGGAGGGGCCGCCGCCGGCGGCCGATCTATGTGACACTCGTCGGGTGACGCTGCCCCCACCGCCTGGCGTACCCGGCTACCCGGGTATGCCTCCCCACGGACCCGGCATGGCCCCACCGCCGCCGCCGAAGCGCAACGGGCCCCTCATCGTCGGAATCATCGCCGGGGTGTTGGCGCTGTGCCTACTCGGCACCGGCGCGGTCGTGGCCGGTGCGCTGTTCATCTCCAAAATGGACAAGGACGGCTCGCGGACCCGCACCGCGGCCGGGTCTACTCCCGCACCGGTGCAGACGTACCGAGTTCCGCCCATCGACGAACCGTACTCCCCGCCCAATGATGAGCCGCCGACCGAGGACGCTCCGCCACCACCGCCGCCACCACCGGCGAAGATCGGGCAGTGCATCAGCGTCAGCGACAAGGGAGACTTCCAGGGGATCGGCAACTGCAACGGCACCATTGGCACCTACAAGGTGGTTTCCGTGGATTACAGCCGGAGCAGTTGCGCCGACCGCGACTCAGCGTACATCACCGTGTCCGGCTACCGGATGTGCCTCGAACTGCACCTGGTGCGCAATTTCTGTTACAAGTTCCCGAAGAACAGCGGCTGGGTCGTCGCCGCGTCGAAGTGCAAGGCGAAGGGTACGGTGCACATCATCGACATCGTCCCCGGCGCCTCCAACGGCAACCGGTGCACCCAGGACTACAAGTGGAACCGCTGGTACCGGTTCACCCACCCGACCGTCGTCTACTGCGTCATGCAGTATTAACGTTCGTACGCTGGTGGCGAGGCGGGCGCGGTCACCGCGACACGACCGTGGTCAGCGACCGCGGGGCGAGGAGTAGATCACCATCCACCGGTACGCGCGCCAGCGAGCGATGCTCGTCGGTCACGTACACATCGGAGCTGGCGGGAACTCGGCGAAGCGCGACCCGCACCGACGAGGCCGACATGTTGAGGAGGTTGGTGGTTGTACGGCCCGCCGGGCTCACGAAGGCCGACGCCTTGACCTCGGGGTCCGGGCTGGTCGCGGCGACGCGGACCGCGCCGGGGCGGACGAATCCGGCCATGCCGGTCCGGCAGGCGGCTCGGATTTTGTAGAAGTAGCTCAGGTAGCTGGCGTGGTAGGCGGCGCTGCTGATCCGCAGGAGCGCCTGGTCCGACGAGCGCAGCGACGAGCCGTCCAGGTTCGGGCTGCCGGTGTACACGCGCGGTTCGATGTCACCGTTGTAGTAGCCGTCGAGGAGCAGGAACTTGCTGTGCGGTCGCACGTCGATGCCCGGTGCGACATTGAACTTGCAGGACAGCCGCTCGATGCCGGCCTTGTCGAGGATGCCCTCGACGGTGGCGTCGCTCGCCGCGTAGATCACGTCGATCCAGCAGCCCCTGCCGCGCAGCTCGGCCAGCTTCGTCGCCACCTGGCTGCGCGAGCTGAGGAAGTTGAGCACCACGATGCGGATGTCGGTCTGGTGGCGTTTACCGTCGGCGCCGGTGTACGCGCAGGCCACCTCGTTCAGCGCGTTGACGATCGTGTCGGTGGCCGGATTGCGGTAGGTGGCGTCGCCGCGCGGGAAGAAGAACGCCCGATAGGTGCTGCCGGTCGGGGTGCTGCGGTAGTACGCGTTGTCGCCGGTGCTGGAGTACCGCAGCCGCCGCAGATCCTCGTGGTATGCGGCGTAGCCGTCGTGGACGGTCGCGTTGACGAACGTGACCGCGTCGTTGTAGGACACCACCTTGTACCAGTCGGTGAGGTTCGACGAGGTTTGCAGCACGACCTTCTGGTAGCTGGTCCCATCGTCGAACGGGCCCACCTTCGAGAACAGGAAGAACTTGTTGTGGTTGTACGCGGGGCCGGGCGGGGCCGTCGCGATGCAGCCGCGCTGAACGTCGTCCACGCCGTCGTCGTCCTCGAACTGGTCGTCGCACATGACGATCCAGGACGGTGCCCGGTCGTCGGCGCCAAGACCGGTCGTCGGGTTGCTGAGCTTGTCCCAGGCGGGGCTGGGCTTCCGCCTGCCATTGCCGTCCAGGTAGGACGAGTCGTCGACGATCACCCGGACCTGGACGCCGCGGCGGTACGCCCGCAGCAGCGCGTCCGCCACCGCGGCGTCGGTGAAGTCGAACATCGACACCCGGATCTGCTCGCCCGGCGGCGTCGCGTCCACCAGTTGGATGATCTGGGTGAAGATGGCGCTCTGCCGCTCCGCCGAGCCAAGCGGGTCGTTGAAGGTCGCGCCGTTGATGACCGGCTTGGTGGCCGCGCCGGCCGTGCTCGCCGCGGCAACGAGCAGGCCGGCGGCGAGGGCGGCCGCGGCCGCCGCGGCGGTGATGCGACCCAGGCGTCTATGCGTCATGTATCAGCGCCCTCCTCAATGGATCGGTCGGTCACGGTGGTGGCCCTGCCGTGAGGAGCCGGGGACCGGCTGGGTGCGTGTCCGCCGATCCCCGGCGCCTGACGGACTCACTCACTCAGCAGGAGAACCAACTGGTCCAGCGGCCACTGGCGTTGATGGTGCACCAGGGCCGTTCGTCCGTACCGTAGGTCCATACGCCGTAGTCCCCGCCGCTGACCGTGAGGTAGTACACCCCGTTCGGAGCCCACGAGCTGGCCTTGCCGCCGAGGCTCTTCCAACCGCCGCTGCCCGGCCAGATGTGGAAGATGGCGTAGTTGGTTCCGACGACGAAGTACTCGACGCTGCCGTTGGACTTGTACACCGCAAGCCAGTCAAACTCGCAGATGCGGTAGCCGGTGTAGCCGTATTCGGTGACGGCACACTTCGACAGGATCGTCACGTCGCCGTCGGGTGCGGCGGCCGGGGCGGCGGACCTGGACGCCGCGCCCGTGGAGTTCGTCCCGGGGATGACGACAACCTTGACGATGTCGTTCTTGGCGGTGTCGGACGGGCCGGCCTGCGCGGCCGTGGGGGCCGCGGCCAGGATCGTCGCGCCAACCAGCGCACCGACGGCCAGGCCACGCCAGACCTGCCGGCCGAACCCGGGGATCACTGTTCGCATGTGACTCTCCTATCGACAGGAAACAGTGTCGCGGCGAAGCCTTTCAGCTGGGCGCACAGCTTCCGCACATACCGGAAGGCTCAGATCCGCACTGCGCCCAAGGGGTCCGGGTGCCGGCGCCATCACGGGCCGGCGTCGTGCAGGCCGGGGTTGCCGGCTTCGACCACGTACCGCTTGAGGGTCCGCACCGGACGGTCCCGGACGGTGACCCGGTCCACCGCGCGGAACTCGGCGGTCAGTTGCGCCGGCTCCACGGTCACCCGCGTGTATCCACGCAGGTTGCTGAAGAACCTGATGTGCGGGTTGAGCGGCGACAGCCCGCCGGTGTCGTCGGCGTTGCCGTCGCCGTCGGAGGTGACCGAGCTGCACACCAGTTCGGTGCCGATGACCTGGCGGGGGTTGTCGTAGTCCAGCATCAGGTCGCTGGCGTACGCCCGGTGCGCGTCGCCGGTGAGCACGACCGCGCCACGCACTCCGCGGGCGGTCCAGCCCTGCTGGAGCCGGTTGCGGTTGGCGACGTACCCGTCCCAGGTGTCCATCGCGGTGGCGCCGTCGGCGGAGTGCAGCCGCCGCGCGAAGAACACCTGCTGGCCGATGAGGTCCTAGGTGGTCAGGCGCTGGCCGAGGCCGTTGAGCAGCCACGCCTCCTGCTGCACGCCCATGATGGAACGGGTCGCCAGCTTGGCGTCCGCGCACACCTTGATACCGTCGCCGCATGCCTGGTCGTCGCGGTACTGCCGGGTATCGAGCAGGTGGAAGGTTGCCAACTGGCCCCAACCCAGCCGCCGGTACAGCGGAAGGTACTGGTTGACGGGGCGCTGCGCCGCCCGCAGCGGCATGTGTTCGTAGTACGCCTGGTAGGCGGCGGCACGGCGCAGGGCGAAGTCGCCGGGCGGGCTGGCGTCGGCGCGCACCATCCCGGCGTAGTTGTTCTCGACCTCGTGGTCGTCCCACACCACGATCCAGGGTGCGGCGGCGTGCGCCGCTTGCAGGTTCGGGTCCGTCTTGTACTGGGCGTGCCGCACCCGGTAGTCGGCCAGGGTTGTCACCTCGTAGGTCGGCGCATGCTGCCTGAGGCTGCTGGAGCTGTACGTCTCGTAGATGTAGTCGCCGAGGAACAGCACCAGGTCCGGATGCTCGTCGGCCATGTGCCGGTACACCGTGTAGTAGCCGATGCGGTAGTCGGCGCAGGAGGCGGTGAGCACGGTCGTCCGGCCGCCCGCGCTGGTCGCCGCCGGGGCGGTGCGGGTGCGGCCGACGGGTGAGAGGTGCCCGGCGGCCCGGAAGCGGTAGAAGTACTCCGCGCCCGGCTCGAGCCCGTCGACCTCGACGTGCACGGTGTGCGCCGACGGGTACTGCGCGACGGCCGACCCTGACCGGATCGGCTGGCCGAAGGACTCGTCCGCGGCCACCTCCCAGTCCACAGTGATCGGTGTGCCCGGCATTCCGCCGAAGCCGTCCGGGTTGAGCGGTGCGACGGCGAGCCGGGTCCACAGCACCACGCCGTCCGGGGTGGGGTCGCCGGACGCGACGCCGAGCAGGAACGGGTACGCCAGCGCCGCCTTCGCGCGGGCCACGGGCAGCAGCGTGGCACCGGCGGCGGCCAGGCCGCCGACAAGGATGGTCCGCCGCTTGGGCCGCGTCGTGGAGCCTACCGTCGTGGGCAATGCTCTCGCTTTCGTTCGATGTGAGCGGCCCCTGGCCGGCGCGCACGGGGGTCGCGCACCGGCCAGGGGCCCGGCATCCGGGTCAGGTCACGTTGGGCAGGTTCTCCGGGGGTATGACGCCACCGGCGATCGGCGCGCCCGGCCCGTAGGCCGATACGGTGCCGAGAGCGTCACGGGTGAGCGTGGTGCAGCCGGTCAGCGTGATGCTGCTGCTGGTGGCCTGCAGGTCGAGGACGAACATCGTGCCGGTGTTGTAGGAGAAGTCCTCGAACGGCGCGGTCACCAACAGTTCGGGTTTGCCGTCGTTGGTGACGTCCAGCAGCCGCACGGCGCTGCCGAACCCCTCGCTGAACTGACCGGTCGCGTTGATCATCGGATGGTTCTCGGTGAGGAACAAGTCCAGCCCGGAGGTCAGACCGGAGGGGCCGCCGAGGAACACCTGGACGGCGCCCTCGTTCGCCCCGGCGCCGGTGTCCTCGCCGGGCGCGCCGACGGCCAGGTCGTCGGCGCCGTCGCCGTTGATGTCGCCGACCGAGAGCGCGGCACCGAACAGGTCGCCGGCCTCGGCGACGTCAGAGACGCCGGGCGAGTTCTGCGTGATCATCATCAGGTTGTTCGCGCTGATGCCTCCGCTCGAGCCGCGCAGCACCACCAGGGCACCGGAACTGGTCGGCGCACCCTTGGCCTGGTCGGCGTAGAGCACGACGTCGGCGTTGCTGCCGCCGTGGAAGCGGCCGACGGCAACCGTGTTGATGTGCCCGCCAATGTTGATCTGCGGGACGCAGACGTTGGTGACGCCGCTGGTGGTGACCCCGGACGCCGAGCCCTTCAGCAGCACCAGGCACCCCGCGGCGCCGGTGGTGCCGCTGACCGTTTCCCCCGCCACGTTGATGACCAGGTCGTCCCGGCCGTCACCGGTGATGTCGCCGGCGGCGAGCGACGATCCGAAGTGGTCGTTCTTTTCCTCCACTCCGGGGATCGCAGCGCTGCTCTCGTTGTAGGCGACGGCGTTGTCGGTCCGCAGCCCGTAGCTGCCGCCGTACAGCACCCACACGGCACCGGCCGAGCCGACCTTGCCGATCGCCTCGCCGGGCGCGCCGATCGCCAGGTCGGCGTAGCCGTCGCCGTTGAAGTCGCCGGTGGTCAGCGCGGCACCGAAGTAGTCCTTGGCCTCCACGGAGCCGGGCAGGTTTCCGGTGTCCTGCGTGATCCAGTTGGTGCCGTTGGGGATCAGCCCCAGGTACGGCGCGGTCGGCTGGCCATACAGGACGGTGACGGCGCCGGCGTTGAGCTTGGTGCCGATGGACTCGGCGGGGTTGCCGATGGCCACATCGGCGCGGCGGTCACCGTTGAAGTCGCCGGTGACGATCTGCATGCCGAAGTTGTCGTCGGCTTCCGGCGAGCCGACCACGACGGAGTCCCCCTGATCGATCAGGGAGACCGGGGCGCCCGGCACGGTGCTGCCACCCGGGATGACATACACGGAGCCACCGGTCTCGTCCGGCGCGGACGGGTCGGTGAAGCCACCGGACTTGCGCGCCGTCGAGGCGACCACGATGTCCGGTATCCCGTCGCCGGTGACGTCCGCCCGGGCCGCCGGCCCGGCGGCCGCGGTGGCCGCCGGGCCGCTCGGGGAGGCCGCCGCCGGCGCCAACGGGCCCGAGACGGACGGGCCGAAGACCACGGCGCTACCTACGACCAGCGCCGCCGTAGCCGCCCGCCGCCATCTACCTGTTGTCACTGAACCTCCTGCTGTCTGCTGGCTGAACTGGCAGATCTCGTTAGTGGCTGGGGCCGAAGGCGTTGATCGCCGAACCGGTCGACCCGCCGACGGCCACGGCTTGGTCGGCGGAATGGGTGATCAGGCCCACGCGCTCGGCGTTCCACCGGATCCGCGCGGCGTCGTGGACGAAGACACTGGTCGCCGGGTGCCCCATCGCACGCACCGCCGCCCGGTCCCTGACCGCGTTGACCACCAACTTGTCGGCGCGGTTGATCAGGCGTTCGCTTCCCTTGCCGAGGAAGGAAGTGGCGATTTCCACCCCGGCGCGCACGGCCTCGGCTCTCTTGCCGTTCGCGAGGTACACGCCCACCTCGACGCCGGCCATGCCGGCCGACGCGGCCGAACATGCCTTCACCACCAGCCCGCAGTAGCCGAGTCCCGCCCTTACCCCCTGCCAGGCCCGGGAGTTGACGACGGTCAACGACCCGGACTTGACCCGGCGCCAGATGCTCTTCTTCTTGCCGGGCTTGGCCGATCCGTAGACCGGTTTGCGCGGGTCACCCTTGCGGCAGCCGCGTTTGGTGGCCCAGCACACCTGGATGCGGTCGGAGTTGCGGCGGGTCCGGCGATAGACGCGGGCCTCGCGCCGCTCGGAGGCGCGCGCCAGGCCGAGGTAGTACCGCCGCTTCTTCTTGTTCTTCGTGCTGTACGCGATGCGCGCCAGGCCGCCGGCGCGGGACGGGCACTCGCCCGGCTGGCAGCCCATCAGGCCGCTGGGGTCCACCACGTTGGCCGGGTCGTCGTTGCCGTAGGCGTACGCGTTCTGGGTGGCCGGGTCGGCGGTGTCCAGCAGCGGGTCGGGGCTGATGAGCCTGCCGATGGCCGGGTCGACCATGCGGTTGTCCAGCGCCACCAGGTTGGTGGTCGGGTCCTCCGTCTTGCCCAGGAAGCCCCGCTCGGTGACGGTGATGTCGTCGCGGCCGCCCCGGCGCTCACCGTAGGGCAGGTACCGCTGCCGCGCCACCGCGTCCGCGGCCACCCGTGCCGTGGTCGTCTCGCGGCCGGCGGTTGGCGCTGTGGCGGCGTCGTCGACGGCCAGTTGCACCGAGCCCTGGGGGTCGGTGAACAGCCAGGTGACGCCGGCCGGGGTCCGCTCGCCGACGAGGTCGCCGTCGGCGGTGCTGTAGTACCGGACGGCCGTGGTGGTGGCGCCGGCCCGGACCTCCATGTCGTCCAGGTACAGGGTGCGGCCGGTGGGATCGCGCCGGATCAGCCGGTTGCCGTCCGCGTCGTACCCGAAGGACGTGGTCGCCCCGCCCGTGTCGGCGCTGACCAACTTGTCCAGCGGGTCGTACCCGTAGGTCGATGCGACCCCGGCGACCGTGCGGGAGGTGAGCACGCCGCTCGCGTCGTAGGTGTACCGGTCGGCGCCGATGGCGGTGACCGCGTGCGGGCGCACGGAGTCCGGGCCGGACGCCGGGTACGTGTAGGCGCGGCTGGTCGCCCCGGTGGTGACCGACGTGAGGTTGCCGATGCTGTCGTAGGTGTACTGCTGCTTGAACGGGTCCGGGCCGCGCCCGTCGGCGGCGGCGACGCCACCGGAGCAGTCGTCGGCGCCGGTGGTCCAGGAGGCCGACAGCCGCTGGAGCGGGTCGTAGTCGAAACACTGCGACTGGTCGACGGTGGTGTCCAGGATCCGCCGGACGTTGTCGGCCGCGTCGTAGCTGTACACGTCGTGCTGCACCGTGCTGGCGGCGGAGGTGCCGGCTCCGGTGGTCGTGGTCAGCTCGGCCAGCCGCTGCGCGCCGTCGGGCTCGTAGCCGAAGGTGCGCCGCACCGTGCCGGCCGCGCCCAGGCTGCGGGTGTCCGGTCGGCCCGTGCCGGTGTAGGCGGTGGCACTGACGTAGCTGGCAAGCTCGCTGCCAAGCGTGGTGGGCACACCGGTGTCGCTGTAGTTCTGGTGCACGGTTTCGGCGGGTAGCCCGCCCGCGGCCGGGTAGGTGATGTCGGTGAGGTTCCCAGCGCGGTCGTAGGCGTATCCGAAGGTGTAGGTGCCAGCCAGCCCGGTTTCCACGGCCGGGATGACCCACTGCCGCCCGGTCGCCCGGTTCTGCCGGTCGTAGCCGGTGACCCGCACGGTGTACGCGTCGCCGCCGACGTACCGGGTGCTGGCGGCCAGTTCGCCCTTGCCGCCCGGCACCGTGTCGTAGGCCCACTCGGCCAGCCGGGTGCCGGACTGCTCGGCGCCGAGCCAGACCGCGCGCCGGCGGCCGAGCGGGTCGTACGTGTAGGTCAGCTTCTGGCCCTTGGGGTCGGTGATGGTCTTCAGTTGGCCGGACTCGTCGTAGGTCTGCACGGACGAGCCGGCGTTCGGGTCCTGGGTGGTCAGCCGGTGCCCGTCCCAGTCGTAGGTGTACCGGGAGACGTTGCCGGCCGGGTCCGTGACCGTGGCGATCTGGTCGTCGCTGCCCGGAACGTACGTGTACCGGGTGGTGGGCGCGCCCGGCTGCGGCATCGTCGCGCCGGGCGGCAGGTCGCGCTGGATGACGGCGACCCGGTCGTGCCCGTCGTTCCAGGTACCCGTCGGCGTGCCCACGGGCGGGGTGACCACGGCGCCGTTGCCGAAGGTCGTCGTGGTGGTGCGGGCCACCGCCGCACCCAACCCGTACAGTGTGGACACCGCCTCGTTCTCCAGCGCGTCGTACTGCTTCTCCGTCCACGACGGCAGCGCCGAGGTGGCCGGGTTGAGCAGCTTGTCGGGGTCGTCCCCGGGCGCGGTCGAGTTCCACAGCGGGGCCGAGACGCCGAGGGTCAGGCCCCGGTCGTCGTAGCGGGTGACGGTCACCATCCGCCCGCCGGACGGGCCCGGCGACGGCGCCTGCACCTCCCTGGTACGGCCGAACCCGTCCAGGTAGGTGTAGCTGGGCACGGTGGTTCCGGTGGCGCCGGACATCGCCCGCAACTGCCGGCCGGTGACCACGGTCGGCTTCGTGGGCTGGCCGGTGCCGGTGAAAGTGATCCGGTACGTGAACTCCGACGACGGCGGCCCATTGGTCGGCTCCGTCGGCAGCCACACCTTGCGCAGCCGGCCCAGCCCGTCATAGGTCGTGGTGGTCACGTTGCCGTTGGCGTCGGTGGTGGCCTCGATCACCTCGTCGAAGGCCCGGGACGGCACCATCTTGACGGTCAGCCCGACCGGGTCGGTCTGGCTGATCTGGCCGGGGAAGCCGGTGGCCGGCGAGTAGGCGGTGCTCCAGGTGCCGTTGGCGGTGGTTTCGCCGGTCTGGCGACCGTACTTGTCATAGGTGCGCCGCACGGTGCTGTAGGTGTTGGCGCTGGTGTACGTGCGCTCCTCGGTGACGTTCCCGTCGGTCGGCACGTTGACGCCGGAACCAGGGCCGGGCGAGCCGTCGTACAGCTCGACGGTGCGCTCGACGATCGGGCCGGGGCATCGGGTGCTCGCCGGGTCGGGATCGCCGGAGTGCGTCTCGGTGCTCTCCACGGTCACCAGGAACCAGTTGCCGCCCGAGGTGTTCTGCGCGTACGTGGTCTGTGTGCAGGTCGAGTCGTCGACCCCGGTCTCACCGAAGTCGACCTCACGGGTGGCCAGGCCGCCGTTGGCCACGGTGTAGCCGTCGAGGCGCTCGGAGGTCTCCCGCCAGGTGCCGTCGCCGCGCCGGTCCCGGGAGTAGGTGTACTCCGGCCGGACCATCCGCACGTCGTGGCTGCCCGGCCCGTCGGCGATCAGGCCGGAGTCCCAGTAGGTGTTCCGCTGGGACTCCAGCTCGGTCAGCGTGCCGTCGCCGTTCCTGCGGTAGCTCTGGGTCTGGAGCACCCGCCCCGCCAGTTGCGGGTTGTCGGGCCAGGTCTTACCCGCGTAGTCGACCACGGTCACCGTCTTGGCGTCGCCGGAGCCGAGCAGGTCGCCGTTCATGCCGCGGAAGAACCGGGTGTCGGTGATGGTCTGCCGGTCCGCGCCGCCGGTGCCCTCGGTGGTGCGGACCGTGTCGTAGCCGCGCCACTCGGTCCAGTCCTGTTTCGCGGCGGGGGTCAGCAGGTCGTCGTCGCGGTGCCAGGCCGGCCGGGGCGCCAGCTGGTTGACGCCGTAGGCGTATGCCGTGGTCATCGTGGGCGAGCCGCCAATCAGGTCGACGTCGTCCACCTTGGTCACCACGTACTTGTGGAACACGCCCTTGACCTCGGTGGTGGAGCCGGTCGGCCGGAAGCGGACCCGGAAGCACTCGTAGGGGTTCTGGTCCCACTGGACGCCGTCGGCCCAACTGGTGCTCGCCCCGTTGGGGCAGGTGACCGCCGGCGAGCCGTGGCCGTACGTCACCCGGGTCTCGCCGCCCATGCCGTTGCGCACCACGGTCAGCCGGCGCATCTGAAGTTGCTGCGCGGTCTCGGACCAGTCGACGCGGTTCATGAGGAACTGGCCGTCGTACGCGACGGGCGGCAGGGTCACCGGCTCGTTCCCCCACAGCCCGGCCTGCTGGATGGAGTCGAGCCACAGCGACGCGGTCGTGCCGTCCGGCGGGGCCGGGAACGCGAAGGTGGGCGTCCACCGGGCCACGTCCTGCCACTTCTGGGTGCCGGCGTCCCAGACCCGGGTGTAGATCGACTCCAGGCGGGAGGTGAGGAAGAACGCCGGCGAGTTCTGCTTGCAGGTGCCGCCGGTGCAGATCAGGTCCGTTGGAACGTCCGGGTAGGACGAGGCGTTGGCGGCGGAGACGGCGGGGCACGCGGTCGCCGGGTTGGTCACCCGCTGGGTGCAGCGCGGCGTCGCGGTGAAGTCGACCTGCGCGGCCGGGTGCTCGCCGTCCACGCCGCCGTACTCGACGCGGTCCAGGTACCCGGCCCGGTCGTACGCGTACGTCGACCCCCCGTTGGCCTGGGTGTAACTGTTGATCTCCTTGGTCCAGTACACGCTCGTGACGTTCTCGTTCGCGTCGACGATCTTGTCCAGCCCCCACCGCCAGGTCTGCCGGCACGGCTTCGGCGCGGTGCCGTGGCACGGCTCGCCGGCGTCGTCGCCGACCACCGGCACGGTGAAGTTCGAGTCCCCGCGGTAGCCGAACGTGTGCCGGTCGCCGTCCGGTGTGGACACCATCCAGTACTCGCCGGTGTTGTCGTCGTTGGGCCCGGAGTACAGGTGCTCGATCTTCCAGCCCTGGTCGTCGCGCATCCGGTAGGTGCCGTCCGGCGTGCGGATCAGCTCCGAGGTGATCCCGTCCAGCGAGATGACGTACGCGGCGCCCCCCTCGTCCGCCGCGTACGGTGAGGACCAGCACAGGTCGGCGTGGTACGGGTCCCCGTCGTCCACACAGGAGTTGTACCGGCGCTCGATGAAGCCGAGGCCCAGGTCCCAGCCCAGGCCCACCCAGGACGCCTGGTTGTTGGTCGCCGAGGTGCGGCCGTCGACCGAGCCGGAGTCGTAGGACAGGGCGAGGTCGAGCGCCTCGCCGCCGACCGATGGCGGCAGCACCAGCGGGTAGGAGTCGGTGAAGCTGCCGGACTGCGCGCTCACCCGCCACGTGCCGGACGGGTTGAGGTCGGTCGCGCGGTAGTCGCCGGTGCCGGTGCCGGTGCCGGACGCGGCCGCGACCAGCGTGTAGAGGTCCCCGCCGGTCACCTCCGCGGACAGGTGACCGGTCGCCAGGTCGTTGGTGGCCGCCACCGGCACCCGGGACCCGTCGCCGTCGACCCGGACCAGGCGCAGCCGGTCGGCGAAGTTGCCGCCCGCGGCGTACCGGAAGCCGGAGTAGTCGATGTCGACCCGGACCGGCCCGGAGGACACCCGGAAGGCCATGCCGACGCCGCCGGACCGCTCAGCGGCGGACCGGTCGAGCACGTCCACATGCACCCGCTCCGGGGCTGACCGGTGCGCGCGGGTCAGGGTCAGCGGTGACCGGCCGGCGCGGACCGGGTCGTCCGCCGTCAACGCCACGTCGGCCGACGCCGCCGCCGGCCACGCCGCCGCCGGCAGCGCGGCGGGTGCGCCGTTCTCCGGGTCCGCGGCGGGCCGGGCCTCGGGCAGCGCCCGCGCCGGCACCGACGCCTCCTGGTTCACCGGTACGGGTGCCGCGGCGGCCGGCCGTTGGGCGGCGGGAATCACCACCAACTCGCCGACAACCAGCGCCAGCGTGACGATCAGACCGACGGTCCACCGGGTTCTCGGAGCGTCCACGAGCGCCTCCCCTGGGCTCGATGCCGGCGTCGCGCACCGGCGCGGCAGAGTATTCCGCCGCGGTGCACAGAATCCGCACATCCCGCCCGGGGGCGGCTCGCCACCCGGTCACGCCGGCACAGGGAGCGTCATGGCGGCCTCGAAACCGCCGCCGGGTCGGGGCCCGCTGACGACCGTCCCGCCGAACAGCCTCGCCCGTTCCCGCATGCCGATCAGCCCGTGCCCGACCGGGTCCGCCTGGTCCGCGGGGCAGCCGCGGCCGTCGTCCGTCACCCGGACGAGGATCCGCGCGGGTTCGTACTCCAGGGTCACGGTGGCGCGGGCCGGCCCGGCGTGGCGCAGGACGTTGGTCAGCGCTTCCTGGATCATCCGGTACACGCACAGGTCCAGGTGGTTCGGCAGCCGCCGCGCCCGGCCGGCGATCACCAGGTCGACCGGCAGCCCGGCGGCGCGAATGCGCTCGACCAGTTCGTCGAGCCGGTCCAGGCCCGGCGTCGGCGCACGGGCCTCGGGCCCCTCCGATCCGAGGCGCAGCGCGGCCAGCAGGTGCCGCAGGTCCGCCTGCGCCTGCCGGCCGGCCTCGGCCACCGCGCCCACAGCGGCCTGCGCGGTGGCCGGATCGGAGGTGAAGACGTACTGGGCCAGCGCCGCCTGGACCGAGACCACCGACATGTGGTGGGCGACGTCGTCGTGCAGTTCCCGGGCGATGCGCAGGCGTTCCTCGGTGACCGCGCGTTGGGCCCGCTCCCGTTGCTCCCGGCGCAGCCGTGCGGTCAGCGCCGCCAACTGCTCGTTGCGCCGGGCGAGCGTGCGGGCGCTGTTGCCGAACAGCCAGGCGATGCCGACGACCACCGGACCCTGGGCGAGGACGACGCTGAGCGGCAACACCCGCGCCTGCCAACCGCTGTAGAGGGTCACCAGTGCCACGACGACCGCTCCCGCGACGGCAACCCGGCGCGGTCGCAACGCCACCACGGTGTAGAGCGCCAGCGGCGCGGCGAACCAGTTGAGTGAGGGCTGGTAGCCCGCCGCCAGGTAGCCGGTGAAGGCGACGCTGGATACCAGCAGCGCGGACATGGCGAACCGGCGGCGGACCGCCAGCGGCAGCGCCACCGCGAAGCTCAGCAGGTACGCGACCGCGTCGAACGGCCGGTATCCGGCCGCTTGGAAGTCGCTGCCCGCGACGCAGTTGACCGTGGCCAGGGAGACGGCCAGGACGGTGTCGGCCACCATCGGCCGGGCCTCGCCGACCAGGCGGCGAAGATCCCCTCCGCGTCGCCCCACACCGCGCAGGAGACGGCCGCGCTCCCCCGGCACCCGCGCGGACCGGTCGCTCATTCCGCGTGTCCGGGCACGACCAGACCGGTCTCGTAGGCCAGCACCACCACCTGCGCCCGACTGGTCAGGCCCAGCTTGCTCATCGCCCGGTTGAGATGCGTCTTCACCGTGGCCTCGGAGATCTGCAGCCGGTCGGCGATGTCGCCGTTGAACAGTCCCGTTCCGACCAGCCGGACCACCTCGCACTCCCGGGTGGTCAGTCCGCCCAGGTCCGCCGCGGGTCCGGTGCCCGCGCGACCGGCCCGGCCGGCGTAGGACTCGATCAGCCGCCGGGTGATGCTGGGCGCGAAGAGCATGTCGCCGGCCGCGACGGTGGCGACCGCCGCGAGCAACCGGTCCGGCGGGGTGTCCTTGAGCAGGAATCCGTGCGCGCCGGCGCGCAACGCGTCGTAGACGTACTCGTCCAGGTCGAACGTCGTCAGGATCAGCACCCGCGGTGGCCTGGGTGTGCCGAGAATCCGCTCGGTCGCGCCGATACCGCCGAGGCCGGGCATGCGGATGTCCATCAGCACCACGTCCGGCGTGGTGCTCCACGCCAGGCGGACCGCCTCCTCTCCGCTGGCCGCCTCGCCGACGACCTCGATGCCCGGCGCCGCCCGCAACAGCGCGGCGAGGCCCGCGCGGATGAGCAACTGGTCGTCGGCCACGAGCACCCGGATCGCCCGCACCGCCACCCCGTCCGACACGCGACCGCCCCCTCCGTCGGGCACCGAGTGTATCGATTAACGACAAAATGCCGAATACGCCCGGCGCGGCTACCACACCGGTTGCAGGCATACCGCGGAAGTTGTACCGCGAATGACGCGCAGGTCTGATGACGCATTTCGCCCAACAGCCCTAACCTCGCCAAGGTCAGGCAAGCGAGGAGGAACGGTTTGACTGCGCGCGTACCCGACCGGGCAGGTCGGGGGCCGGAAAGTGGGAAGCCGCCCGCCGGGGGCCGCGGATGACCGGCTACGCCGACCGCATCGCCGCCAGCGTGGTCCGGGTGACGTCGCCGGATCAGCGGATCACCGGTGAGCTGGTCGGCGGCTCCACGATCACGATCCGGTTCGCCACCGGTGCCTACCGTCGCTACCGCGAGCCGGACCTCGAACGGCAACTGGTGGCGGTCGCGATGCTGCTCATCGTCGGCCGGGAACGGCTGTCGCGGGAGGTCTGGGCCGCCACCACCGGCGCGCCGGCACCGGACGACGGCGGCGAGGGCGAGCGCTCGCGCCGCTTCCGCCAGCTCCGCGCCGCGATGTACGTCGAAGGAACCTCGCCCGGCGGGCTGGTGCGCATCACCGCTACCGGGCTGCGGGAGTGGACGGTCACCGTCGCCACCGGCGCGATCGCGACCACGCCGGAACCCGAGTTCGCGGTGGAACTGCGAGGCGCCGTGGCCGACTTCGTCGGCGCCTACGCGCGCGGCATGGCGGCGTTGAAGCAGGACTGCTTCGGCACGGACTTCGCGCGGATCGTCGGCCCGCACGTGCCCGGTCGACCGGCGATGGGAGCGCACCGATGACCCTCGCCGTGCACCTGGAGGAACTGCTGAAGGCGGCCAGGGTCGACCTGCCCGACCTGGCCACCTACTACCGCGACCAGAACAAGACGGCGGGCGGCTGCGCCGACGGGTCGGCCGACGCGTTCACCACCGGGGACGGGAACCGGTCCCCCGTGCACCGCTACTGGGCGGCGCTGTGCCAGGAACTGGAAGGGGTGTTGGGACGCACCTCCAACGGTCTGGACGACGCCGGCCGGGCGCTGGGCTACATCGTCAACGCCTACCGGATCGAGGACGCCGAAGCCGCCCGGGAACTGGCCGTGTTGCTGTCCGACGAGACCGATCCGCGGCTGACGAAGGACCCGTACACCCATCACGGGCCGGATCAGCCGCCGACCACGCCCGACCCCACGGTGCCGACGAACCGGCCGCCGACCCGCTTCAGCTGACGCGTCAACACTCGGGGGTACACCGCTCATGGCCACTCTCATGGGGAAAGCCGCGAAGATACAGGAGCTCGCGCTGGAGAAGAAGGTCCGCGAGTACGAGCAGTGGATCAATGCCACGAAGTCCCAGGAGCGCAACGCCAAGTCGTCGGCGCACAGCAACTGGCCGGACTTCGTGCAGACCGGTGACCCGATCTGGAACAGCTTCTCGACCAGTCTCGACTGGATCCCGCAGTCGTTCCAGCCGTTCACGCAGCCGGATCCGAGCAAACTCACCACCCTCGAAACCGACCTGACCGGCATCGAGACCAACCTCGGCTCGCGCACGATCGGGAAGATCAACACCGTCCGCGGCACCGTGGAGAAGTGGACCGGCGACGCCGCGTACGCGTTCCGCAAGTACTCCGAGGGGTGGGACCAGGTCACCAAGCACCAGGCGTCGATCGCCGGCGTGCTGGCCCGCGCCGCCAAGGACATGCGGTCGATGTACGAGGCGGTCGACCAGAACGTGAACGTCATCGCCGACAAGACGATCGCCAGCCTCCAGTCGCTCGACCACAGCGGCGGCAAGGAGTTCAAGGAGGGCCTGACCATCGCCGCCGGGGTGGTGGCCACCGCGGTCGGCTTCGTCGCCTCCGGCGGAACCGGCGGCGTCCTCCTGGGCATCCTCGCGGCGGCCGGGGACGCCGGATACCTGGCGTCCAGCCTGGTCAAGCCGGGCAAGGAGCCGGCCAGCCTCGGCGGGCACACCGTCGATGAGGTGCTCAGCAACATGGCCGCGGCCCTCAGCCGGGTGCACACCGACATCAGCCAGGCGGAGCAGACCGTGATCCGCGCGCTCAGGGCGATGCACTCGATGGCCGACGGCCATCCCTCCGAGTTCTGGATCCGACCGCCCCAGCAGCTTGTGGGCCTGCGCCCCGACCGGACCGCGAACGACGGCCTCATTCCCCCGGCCGGTTAACCCGACAGCACGGGGGCGATGGACGTGGAGTTCCGGATCCTGGGCCGGCCGGACGTCTACCACGATGGCGAGCGCCTGGACGTGGGCG
This sequence comes from Rhizomonospora bruguierae, assembly GCF_018397995.1. Classification (GTDB taxonomy): domain Bacteria; phylum Actinomycetota; class Actinomycetes; order Mycobacteriales; family Micromonosporaceae; genus Rhizomonospora; species Rhizomonospora bruguierae. The sequence continues at coordinate 48,255 of NZ_BBQH01000078.1, read as the reverse complement.
CGCCGAAACAGCGCGCCGTGCTCACCGCGCTGCTGCTGCACCGCAACCAGGCGCTGACCGTCGACCGCCTGGTGGATTCGGTCTGGTGGGAACCACCCCGGGCGGCCGGCTCCAACCTGCGGCTCTACCTGGCCAACCTGCGCCGGGTACTGACGGCGCCGGACGAGTCCGGCACCCGGGTGCGTACCATGCGCGCCGGCGGCTACCAGCTCAGCGTGCTGCCCGGCGAACTGGACCTGGACCGGTTCGACGGCCTGGTCGAGCAGGGCGAGCAGGCCCTGCGGGCGGGGTGGCTACCGCTCGGCGCCGACCGGCTGGAACAGGCGGTACGCCTGTGGCACGGCCGGGCCCTGGACGGAGTGACCTGCGGGCCGGCCCTGCGGGCGGAGGCGACGCGGCTGGAGGAGCGCCGGCTCACGGTCGTCGAACACTGGGCGCGGGCCCGGCTGGCCCTGGGCCAGCCGGAGAGCACGATCACGGAGCTGGGCAGCCTCGCCCGGGAGAACCCGTTGCGGGAACACCTGTGGGAGCTGCTAATGCGGGCGCTGTGCGGCGCGGGCCGGGTCAGCGAGGCCCTGGCCGCCTACGAGGAGCTGCGCGCGATGCTCACCGGTGAGCTGGGTGTGCAGCCGGCGCCGGAACTGCGCCGGCTGCACGAGCGGATCCTGGACGGCGACGCGCCGGCGACCTCCATCGGCCCGGCGGCCGGCACCCCGCCGCGCCAGCTGCCCGCCGGACCCGCGCACTGCTACGGCCGCTCGGCCGAGCTGACCCGGCTGCGACGGCTGCTCGCCGACCGGTCACCGGGGCCGGTGGTGGTCGCCGTGGACGGGGTGGCCGGCGTCGGCAAGTCGGTCCTGGCGCTGGCGGCGGCGCGAGCGGGCGCCGCCCGCTTCCCCGACGGGCAGTTGTACGTCAACCTGCAGGGCGCCTCGCCCGGTCTGGAGCCGCTGCGCCCGGTCGACGTGCTCGGCCGGCTGCTGCGCACGCTCGGCGTCCGCCCGGGCGCGGTGCCGGGCGACGAGGCCGAGGCGGCGGCGCTGTTCCGGTCCCTGGTGGCTCAGCGACGGATCCTGCTGCTGCTGGACGACGCCGCGTCGGCGGACCAGGTCCGGCCGCTGCTGCCGGCCGGGCCGGGCTGCGCCGCCCTCATCACCAGCCGGCAGGTACTCGGCGGCGCGATCGACGCGCACCGGATCCCGCTCGGCGTGCTGCCCGGGACCGACGCCGTGGCCATGCTCGCCCGGCTGGCCGGCCCGGCCCGCATAGCCGCCGACCCGGTCGCGGCGGGCCGCGTCGCCGCCCTCTGCGGCCACCTGCCCCTCGCCCTGCGCATCGCCGGCGCCCGGCTGGCGGCCCGGCCACAGTGGCCGCTGGCCGCGCTGGCGGACCGGCTGGCGACCGCCCGGCAGCGGTTGGACGAACTGGCCGCCGGGGACCTCGCCGTCCGGTCCAGCATCGAGCTGACCTACCGCGGCCTTCCCCCGCCGGCCCGGTTGGCGTTCCACCGGCTCGGCCTGCTGCGCGGCCGGGACTTTCCGTGCTGGGCACTCGCGGCGCTGCTGGACGCCCCGCTGCTGACCGCGGAACGGCTGCTGGAGCAGTTGCTGACCGCCCACCTGGTGGAGCCGGTCAGCGAGCCCGACAGCCCGGCACCCGACGGCACGCGGTACCGGTTCCACGACCTCGTCCGGCTGTACGCCCAGGAGCAGGCGGGGACGGAACCGGAGCACATCCGCGTCGCCGCCGTCCACCGACTCCTCGGCGCCTGCCTGAGTCTGAGCGAGCGCGCCGACGGCCGGCTCGCCGCCGACTTCCTCGGCGTGTCGCGGCACCGGCAGGCCCGCTGGAGCCTGCCCCGGGCGGAGGCCGACCGGATCACCGCCGACCCGCTGGCCTGGTTCGAGCGGGCACGGTCCTTTCTGGTCGCCGCGGTGGAGCACGGCCTCGCCGTCGGTGCGCTGCGCCTGACCTGCTGCCTGGCCGCGTCGCTGACCGCCTTCTTCCAGGTCGGCAACCACTTCCCGGAATGGCGGTGGATGCAGACCCGGGCGCTGGCCGCCGCCGAGCGGGCGGGTGACCGGCGGGCCGCGATGTGGCTGCACCGCGGCCTCGGGGAACTGGACACCATCCAGGACCGCTACGCCGAGGCGATGCGGCACTTCCTCGCGGCGCGGGCGGCGGGCACCGTCAAGGACCCGGAGTACGAGGCGGCCATCGCCGCCGGCCTGGGGTACCTGCACCGGCTGCGCGGCGAGTACGAGGCCGCCCGGGCGGAGTTCACCCGCGCCCGGGCGCTGACCGAGGTGACCAGCAACGTCAACGGGCTGGTGTACGCGACGAGCGGACTCGGCGTGGTCCACCTGGAGCGGGGCCGGCTGGCCGACGCCGCCGCGTGTTTCACCGAGTGCCTGCGGTTGAGCCGGACCGCCGGCTACCTGCCCGGCGAGGCGCAGGCCCTGCGCTGCCTGGGTCAGGTGGAGCGGGCCCGGACCCGGCACGAACGCGCCGCCCGGTACTTCCTGCGCGCCAAGCGGATCAGCGACGGCCTCGGCGACCGGGTGGGCGCGGCGCACGCGGCGTGTTGGCTCGGTGAGATGCGCGTGCGGCAGGGCCGGCCGGCCGAGGGGCGGCTGTTGCTGGCCCGCTGCCTGTGGGTGCACCGCGACTTCGGCAACGCCTGGGGGGAGGCCGGCGCGCTCTGGGGACTGGCGGTGGCCCAACTGGCCGCGGGGCGGGCGGTGGCGGCCCAGCGGCGGGCCGCGCAGGCGGTTGCCATGTGGCGGCGGATCGGCTCGCCGCACTGGCTGGCGACCGGCATCGACACCCTCGCCGACGCCCACGACGCGGCCGGCGACCTGGCGGCCGGCCGGCGTATCCGGCAGGAGGCCGTCGACCTGCGCATACGCCCGAACGAGTTAGTGCATTCGCGGCCGTCGTTCTGATCGCTGCGGCGACCCGGCAATGAGCGCCGCGAGATCGTGGATCTGCCCGCACCGCCGCCGTAGCTCCTAATCGCCCGTCAGATCGCGGCCGACGGCGACGGCCGCGGCGACGAACGCCAGGGCGGCCCACACCGAGGCGATCAGCAGGCTGCGCGGATCGCCGGAGCCGGCGCTGAGGAACGTGGAGAACGGCAGCGGCGCCGCCAACCTGGCGATCAGGCCCTCGACGACGATGAACCAACCCGCGCAACCGAGGAAGAGCCAGGTGGACCGGCGTACGACGGCCGCGCCGGCGGCCCCGAAGGTCGCGATGACGGGCGCGACGGTCAGGAGCTGCTGGTACCGGTCGACCTCACCCTTGGCGAGCACGGTGAGACCGCTGACCGCCACGAAGCCCGTGGCCACGACCGCCGCGGCGATCACCTGGCCGGTGAGCACCGCCACCCGCCTCGGTGTGGCCAGGTAGAGCAGGACCGCCGTCCGGTGCTGGTGGTGCTGGGCCACAAGCACGGCGGCGAGTCCGAAAGCGCCCATGGTCGCCAGCAGCCCCCACCCGTCGATGTTGACCCATCCGATGAGCAGGCTCAGAACGGTGAAGATGGCGAGCGAGATCCGGCTGGATCGGATGGTCGCCATCCGGTAGAGGTCGCTGCGGACGATCGAGAGCATCAGCTTCCCGCCAGGTTGAGGAAGATCTGTTCGAGGTCCGGAGCCTCGACGGCCAGCTCATGGAGCGGCACGCGTGCGTGGAAGGCGATCTCGCCGGCGTGTTCCGCGGTGAGGCCCACCACCTCCAGGGCGTCCCCGTTTCTCGTGACCCGCCCGCCGGCGCTTTCGAACACCTGCCACAGCCGCCGTTGGTCGCGGCTGCGGACCCGCAGCCGGCCGGCCGCGGCGCCGTAGAGGCTGGTGAGCGGCGCCTCGCAGGTCACCAGCCCCGTCACGATGATCACGACGTCGTCGATGAGCTGCGCCAGTTCGGCGAGCAGGTGACTGGAGATGAGTACGGTTCCGCCCCGGTCGGCGTGGTCGCGCAGCAACCCGCGCAGCCAGGCGACGCCCTCGGGGTCGAGGCCGTTCGCCGGCTCGTCGAGGACGAGCGTCGGCGGGTCGCCCAGCAGGGCGGTGGCCACCGCGAGCCGCTGCCGCATGCCCAACGAGTAGTCGCCGCTGCGCTTCTCGGCCGCGTGGGTCAGTCCGACGTGGTCGAGCAGGGCGTCGACACGGGACCCGCCCACACCGGCCAGGATCGCCTGGGACACCAGGTGCGCCCGGCCGGACTGGCCGGGGTGGCTGATTCCCTGTTCGAGGACCGCGCCAACCTCCCGCACCGGATGTTTCAGGTCGCGCAAGCGCCGGTTGTTGATCCGCGCCTCGCCGGCCGTCGGCCGGACCAGTCCGAGCAGCATCCGCAGGGTCGTCGTCTTGCCGGACCCGTTGAGCCCGAGAAACCCCGTCACCCGGCCCGGCCGGGCGGTGAAGCTCACGCCGTTCACCGCCGGTACCCGCCCGTAGCGCTTGGTCAATCCGAGAGCCTGAATCATCGCGGACAGGTTATCTCGCGCAAGATCGCTCATCCGGTCCTGAGCCCGGCGTCGGTAGGCTGCCGCCATGGTGATCGCCCGGTCCATCGTGCTGTTCATCGTGGCGGCGCTGTTCGAGATCGGCGGAGCCTGGCTGGTCTGGCAGGGCTGGCGCGAGCACCGCGGCCTGTGGTGGATCGCCGCCGGGGTCATCGCCCTCGGCCTGTACGGCTTCGTCGCCACCTTCCAGCCCGACCCCAACTTCGGCCGGATTCTGGCCGCCTACGGCGGGGTGTTCGTCGCCGGCTCCCTGGCCTGGGGCATCATCGTGGACAGGTTCCGCCCCGACCGCTACGACGTGCTCGGCGCGGGCATCTGTCTCGTCGGCGTCGCGATCATCATGTACGCGCCCCGCTCCTGATCGCCTGCCCCGAGCAGGGAACGGTATGCCCGGCGTCATCCGGGCGGGCTCCGCCTCTCCCCCTGTACCAGCCCAGGCAGTACCAGGGTGACCGTGGTGCCCACGGCAGGGTGCCCGCATGGCACGTCGGTCCGGGCGTCGATTCGGTGGTGGGCGCCCGCGGAGCAGATGCGCAGTTCGCCGTGGTGGGCGCGGACGATCGCCGCCACGATGGACAGGCCGAGGCCGGTACCGGCCGAGGTGCGGGCGGTATCGGCGCGGCGGAAGCGTTCGGCGGCGCGCGGCAGGAATGCCGGACTCATGCCGGGTCCGGTGTCCTGGACGGTGATCCGCACCAGAGCGTCGACGGGCTCGGCGGTGACGGTGATCGGGGGTGTGCCGTAACGGGTGGCGTTGTCGATCAGGTTGGTGACGGCCCGGCCGAGGCGGGTGGCGTCCCCGCGCACGGTCAGGCCCGGCTCGGCGTGGCAGCGCAGCGTGTCGGGGTCGGCGCCGGTGCTGGTCCGGTAGCGGTCGACCAGGTCGGTGAGCAGGGCGGTGAGGTCGACGGTCGGGGCGGTGCCGTCCTGGGCGGGTTGGGTGCCGACGGTGAGCAGGTCGTCGGCGAGGGCGATGAGGTCGGCGGTGTCGGCGGCGGCGCCGCGCAGGGCCCGTTCCAGTTCGGCGGTGGTGCGGGGGCGGCGGAGCGCGAGTTCGAGTTCGGTGGCCAGCAGGGTCAGCGGGGTGCGCAGTTCGTGGCTGGCGTCGTTGATGAACTGCCGTTCCCGGTCCAGCGCGGTCTCCAGGGCGGTGAGCATGTCGTTGAGGGTGCGGCCGAGCCGGGCGACCTCGTCGTCGGTGGCGGGGACGGCGAGGCGTACACCGGTGGCGCCGGCGGCGATGCGGGCGGCCTCGCCGCGGTAGCGCTCGACGGGGATGAGGGCGGCGCGGGCGAGGCGGTAGCCGACCAGGGACGCGATGGCGAGGGCGGCGAGGTTGGCCAGGACCAGTTGGCCGATGAGTTCCCGCAGGGCCTCGTCGCGCTGGTCGCGGCGGACCGCGGCGACGGTGACCGCGGGTTGCCCCGCCGCCGGCCCGGCACCGGGCTGGATGGGCACCGCGTACAGGCGCAGCGGGCGCGGGCTGATGGGGAGCAGGGTGCCCCGGTCGGCCCGGAGCGGCTCGCGCAGCGCCCGGTCGAGTTGCCCGTGGGTGAGCAGGGACCCGGCGGGTAGGTCGGGGCTGGTGGCGAGGACGTGGTTGCCGGAGTCGAGAAGCTGCCAGTACTCCCCCGGTTCGCTTCGGACGGCCGTGTGCAGGGGCGCGCCGGTGCGGACGGCGTCGGTGAGCTGCGCGGACTGGGCCGCCAGGTCGTCGTCGAGGCGCAGGTCGAGCGCGTAGCGGACGCGCAGGTAGACGAAGGCCCCGGCGCCGGTGAGGACCACCAGCATCGCGGCGGCGAAGCCGGCGACCAGCCGGACGCGCAGCGGCAGCCGGCCCCACCGCGTAGCCCATCGGCGACGCCGCGGCATGTCAGCCGCCGTCGGGGCGGAGCCGGTAGCCGACGCCGCGAAGGGTTTCGATGGCGTGCCGGCCGAACGGCTTGTCGACCTTGGTGCGGAGGGTGGCGACGTGCACGTCGATGACGTTGGAGCGGATGTCCGTCTCGCCGTCCCACACCTCGTCGAGGATCTGGTACCGGGTCAGGCACTCCCCCGCGCGGGTCAGCAGCAGGGCGAGGATGTCGAACTCCCGGGCGGACAGGTCGATCTCCGTGTCGCCGCGGAACACCCGCCGGCGGGCGGGGTCGAGCAGCAGGTCACCGGCGCGGACCTCGGCGGCGGGCGGGCCGGCGGAGCGGCGGTGCAGGGCGCGGAGCCGGGCCAGGAGTTCATCGAAGGAGAACGGCTTGGCCAGGTAGTCGTCGGCGCCGGCGTCGAGGCCGGCGACCCGGTCGGGGACGTCACCGCGGGCGGTCAGCATCAGCACCGGCACCCGGTGGCCCTGCCGGCGCAGGGTGCGGCAGACCCGCGTGCCGTCGAGGCCGGGCAGCATGACATCCAGCACCACCGCGTCGTAGGTGCCGACCGCGGCGGCGAGCAGCCCTTCCGAGCCGGTGTACCGGACATCGGCGGTGTGTCCGGCTTCGCGCAGCCCTCGGGCGAGCATGCCGGCCAGCCGCTGTTCGTCCTCCACCACCAGGACCCGCACGCCGCCCCCTTGTCCACCGGTCAACCCCGCCACCAGTGCAGCACACCGCCGGTGGTCTTCATCTGGCCTTCATGTCCGGCTGCCTACGGTCGGCACGTCGACCCGGACGGCGGAGGGACAGCATGGACACCCGGCTCTTCATGGAGATCAACGAACTGGCCCGGGCCACGCCATGGTTGCACGCCCCGCTGGCCGGCTACGCGAAGTACGGTGTGGTGCTGTTCGCCGTTCTGCTGCTCGCCGGCTGGTGGGTTGCCCGCCGGCGGGGCGCGGGACTGCCGGCGGCGGTGTGGGCACCCGTGGGCATGCTGCTCGCGGTGGTGGTGAACCAGCCGATCGTGTCCGCCGTGCACGAGCCGCGCCCGTACTCCACCCTGCCCGGCATCCTGGTCCTGGCCGACCGGACCACCGACCCGTCGTTCCCGTCGGACCACGCCACCATGGCCGGTGCCGTCGCGGCCGGTCTGCTGCTGGTCAGCTGGCAGGTTGGACTGCTGGCCACGGTCGCCGCCGCGGGGATGGGCTTCGCCCGGATCTACATCGGGGCGCACTACCCGGCCGACGTGCTGGCCGGTTTCGCGGTCGGCGCCAGCGTGACCCTGCTCGGCTACCTGATCGCCCGCCGGCCGCTCATCGCCGCCCTGGATCGGCTGGACGGCACCCGGCTGCGACCCCTGCTGCGGCCCCGCGCCACGGCCGTCGCCGATTCACCCGCCGTGGGGACCCCTCCGGGCCTGCGGTAGCCGCAGGAGAGTGGCGACCACCACGGCGGCGACCACCGGCAGGGCCGTCCAGAGAAACGGGTTCGACCGCAGTTCCGCGGGAAGCTGCTGGGCGAGGACGAAGACGCCCATCAGCACGACGAACCAGCCGAACGTCTTGCGGAGCAGGTCGGCCGGCACCCGTCCGGCGAGCCGCCCGCCGAGCAGGCTGCCGGCGATGGCGGCGGCGGTGACCGCGGCGGCCAGCCCCCGGTTGATGGGCACGCTGGCGAGGTAACCGGCCAGGCCGGCGAAGGATTTCATGGCGATGACGACCAGCGAGGTGCCGACCGCGACCGGCATCGGCAGGCCGCCGAGCAGGGCGAGGGCGGGCACCACGAGGAAGCCGCCGCCGGCGCCGACCAGCCCGGTGACCAGGCCGACCACCACCCCGTCGAGGACCACCCGCACCACCGGCAACTCGCGCGGCACCGGCCGCCCCTCGGCGGTACGCCGTGCACGGATCATCGCGACCGCGGTGGCCAACATCATGATCGCGAAGCCGGTGAGCAGGAACGCCGCCGGGATGATCGCGGCGACCCGGCCGCCGGCGTAGGCGCCGGCCATGCCGGCCAGGCCGAAGACCAGCCCGGTACGCCACCGCACGCGGTGGGCGCGGGCGTGCGGCAGGACACCGACGGCGCTGGTGGCGCCGACGACGAGCAGCGAGGTGGCGATGGCCTCCTTGGCCGGCAGGCCGGCGACGTAGACCAGTAGCGGCACGGCGAGGATCGAACCGCCGCCGCCGAGCAGGCCGAGGCTGACGCCGATCAGCACCGCTCCGGCGACGGTGAGCACGAGGGCGAGGGTGGTCACGACGGTTTCCCGGCGCTGCCGCGCAGGTGGCCGACGATGGTGTCCAGATCGCAGCTGGCGCCCCGGTTGTACGGCAGCCGGCTGAGTAGCATGCCCATCGCGCAGGTGTTGGTGATCCCGGCGAAGGCCAGTCCGGCGCCGACGAACCCGGCGACCCAGACCAGGCCCGGCACGAACACCGAGCCCACGACGCCGGCCAGGACGATGGCGCCGGCGACGAGCCGGACCTGCCGTTCCAGGTCCCAGCGCCGCCGGCCCTGCCTGGTGGGCGCGTTGGCGGCCTGCCAGGCGAGCATGCCGCCGTCGAGGACCTTGAGGTTGGGCAGGCCGACGGCGGCGAGGGTCTGCCCGGCCTGGGTGGCGCGGACGCCGGAGCGGCAGATCAGCACGACGTCCTCGTCGAGGTGGTTACGCAGCTCCGCGCGGTGTTCCCTGAGCAGCTCCAGTGGGACGTTATAGGCGCCGGGGATGTGGGCGGTCTCGAATTCACCGGGGGTGCGCACGTCGAGCAGCCGCGGCGGCCGGCCCGTGGCGATCAGCTCGCGCAGGGTCGCCGCGTCGAGGGTCGAGGGGGTGGGCGTGGTCATCGGTCTGTCTCCCAAAGAAGTGAGCCGGCCGGTCAGGCTGCGGCCATCCGTACACCGGCCTGGTCGGCCCGGTCGAACATGTCGTCGATCAGGACGACCTCGCGGCCGGCGTTGGCCAGCAGGGAGGCGGCGGCGGTGGCGCGGTAGCCGGAGCCGCAGTGCACCCACACCGCCCCGGCGGGCACGTCGGCCAGCCGCTTCGGCAGATCGGGAAGCGGGACGTGTACCGCGCCGTCGATGTGGCCGGCGTTCCACTCGTCGGTCATCCGCACGTCGAGGACGACCTGCGGGGCGGGCAGCCCGTGGGGGGTGTCGCCGGCCCGCGCGGCCGCGAGGGCCGGGAAGTCGGCGACGGTCAGCCGGCGCAGGTCGGCCCGGTCGGTCGCCCACTGCTCGGGCTGCCCGGTGGCCTGGGCGGCGGGCCGGTCGATGCCGATCCGCACCAGTTCCCGCTGGGCGTCGGCGACCTGCTCCGGCGTCTCGGCCAGGAGGGTGATCGGGACGCCCCAGTCGATCAGCCAGCCGAGCCAGGTCGACATCGGCCCGTCGAGGCCGAGGCTGACCGTGCCGGCCAGATGCGAGGTGGCGTACGCCTTGCGGTGGCGCAGGTCGACCACCCATTCCCCGGCCGCGATCCGGGCGCGCAGTTCGCCGGCGTCGGCCCGGGTGACCGGGGTGAGGTCCACCGGTGCCGGACCGGCGGCGTTGGCCACGCCCATGTGCGCGTAGTACGCCGGGTAGGCGTCGAGGCCGGCGAGGGTCTCGGTGACGAACCGGTCGGCGGCCAGCCGGAACACCGGGTTGCTCCGCTTCTCCCCGCCGATGGTCGACTCCGGTGCGTCGGCCTGGCTCGCGGAGCAGAAGCTGCCGAACCCGTGGGTGGGCCAGACCCGCGCGCCGTCGGGCAGCAGGTCGGCCAGCCGTCGCGCGGAGGCGTGCTGGTGGTGGGCCAGTTCGTGGGCGTACTGCTGACCGAGCAGGTCGGTGCGCCCGGTGGTGCCGAACAGCAGCGACCCGCCGGTGAACACGCCGGCCGCCGACCAGCCGTCGTCGCCGGCCTCGTCGAGCACGTACGACAGGTGGTGGAACGTGTGCCCGGGCGTGGCCACCACCCGGATGCGCAGCCCGTCCGACACGTCGACCACGTCGCCGTCGGCGACCGGCACCCGGTCGAACCCGACCTCGTCGGCCGCGGCCACCAGGTACCGGGCACCGGTCACCCGGGCCAGTTCGAGGCCACCGGAGACGTAATCGTTGTGGATGTGGGTCTCGACCACGTGGCTGATCCGCACGCCCCGCTCGCCGGCGAGGTACACGATCCGGTCGATGTCCCGCTGCGGGTCCACCACCACCGCCACCCGGCCGTCCGTGGCCAGGTAGCTGCGGTCGCCCAGGGACGAGGTCGCGATGACCGATACCTGCACTGCCACTCCCCTGCTCCTCTCCTTCGCCACATACCCCGGGGGGTATGCAGCGGACAGTCTCGTCTCTTGGTCGAACTCATGTGCGACTTGCCCGCCCAGGCCGCACATCACGGCCCGGGCGCGAACATCAGGCGTCGCGGGTCACGACAGGGCCAGGAACAGCTTCTCCAGTTCCTCTTCGGTCATCTCCGGCTGCTCACCGCGGTCGCGCGCGGCCGAGCAGTGCCGCATCCCCGACGCGATGATCTTGTAGCCGGCTCGGTCGATCGCCTTGGACACGGCGGCGAGCTGGGTCAGCGCGGCGCGGCAGTCCTCGCCGCCCTCGATCATCTCGATCACGGCGTTGAGCTGCCCGCGCGCCCGCTTGAGCCGGGTCAGCGCGTCGCCCGTCATCTCCGGCCGCAGCTTCATCTCGCCACCTCCTGGTCACCAGACCCCCGCGCCCGCTTGCCCGGTTGCCACGTACGACCATAGCAACATACCCCCCGGGGTATCAATTCCTCCGGGTACCGACCGCCCGCGGCCACCGCCCTTCGCCGCACACGCCGGGCCGGAACCAGCCGTCGCCGTCACGGAGGGCCGCACGTAGACAGTGTCTACCAACCCTGGTAGACACTGTCTATGCAAGCTGACGAGGATCTGCGCGCGCGCCTCATCCGGGTCGGCGGCGAACTGATCGAGCGCGGCGGCCCGTCCGCGGCGTCGCTGCGCGAGATCGCCCGATCCGCCGGCGTCTCGCATGGCGCACCGCGCCGCTACTTCCCCACCCACCTCGAACTGCTGTCGGCGATCGCCCGCGACGGATTCACCCACCTCACCGCCCAGGTGAGCGCCGCACTGGTCGAGGCGCCCGGCGACCCACGCGCCCGGCTCGCCACGCTGGCCCGGGTCTACCTGGACTTCGCAGCCGCCCATCGCGGCCGGTACGAGCTGATGTTCCGCCACGACCTGCTGGAAAGCGGCCACCTGGGGCTCCGCGACGTCAGCCTGCCCCTCTTCCAGCTCCTCACCGACCTCGTGGCGCGGATCCGGCCCGAGCCCGAGCCGCCGGCCCGGGTCGTCGCGGGAGCCCTCTGGGCCAGCCTGCACGGCATCGCCCAACTGTGGTACTGGGGCAGCCTCCCCCTCGCGACCGGCGCGACCGACCCGGCCGCGCTGCTCGACGCGACCCTGACCGCCCACCTCGGACGGACGGCATGACCTCCACCCCACCCCTTTACGCGCTGGCCCAGCACACCGTCGGCCGGTACCTGAACCAGTTCTGGCATCCCACCGTCACCGGCCTCGACCACCTGCCGGAAACCGGGGGAGCGATCCTGGCCGCCAACCACCTGTCGGTCGCCGACCAGCTGTTCCTCGGCATCGTGACGCCCCGCCACGTCGCCTTCTGGGCCAAGGCCGAATACTTCCGGTCGCCGGGGCCGCGCGGTCGCCTCACCCGCCTGATCACCAGCGGCATGGGCGCCATCCCGGTCGAGCGCGGCAACGGCCGGGCCGCCCTCGCGGCGTTCGACGCCGCCGTGCCCGTACTCCGCCGCGGCGGGCTGGTGGCCATCTTCCCCGAAGGCACCCGCTCCCCCGACGGCCGCCTCTATCGCGGCCGTTCCGGCACGGTCCGCCTCGCCAACCAGGCCGGCGTCCCCATCATCCCGGTGGGTATCCGCGGCACGGACCGGGTACGCCCGCGCGGAGCCCGCTTTCCCCGGCGCCACCCGATCAGCATCACCTTCGGGCCCGCCATCCCGGTACACATACAGGCACCGGCCGACGTCCGCCGGCTCACCGACACCCTGATGGCCACCATCCAGTCGCTCACCGCCCAGGAGTACGTGCCGCACTACGCCCGCACCTGACGCACCCGCGGCGCCTACGCCTCGCTAGCGGTCGAGGAACGTCCGTAGAGTGTGGACCCATGCGTCGGGCTGTTCCAGGTGGACGTCATGGCCGGCGTCCGGAATGACGACATGCATGACGTCGGGGCGTAACGACACCATCCGCTGCACCTCAGCGGCCGCGATCGTGCCGTTCTGGCCCTGCACCAGCAGGGTGGGGGCCGTCACCTGCCGCCATTCCTCCCATCGCGCTCCGTCCACCACCGCCGCGATGGCGGCCCGCATGACACCGGGCTCGAACCGTGGCCACAACCCGTCCGCGCGTCGGTCCAGGTCCCGCAGCCAGGCCCGGGCGATCGGGGTGTCGCCCAGGAATTCGGTCGCGCTGCGAAGATCGGCGAACGGCACCGGCCACGACGCGAACCAGTCGCCGAGCTTGTCCGGATAGTCGTCCTGAGCGCCACCACCCCCGACCCCGGCCTCCAGCAACACCAGCCGGTGCACCAGGTGGGGATGCCAGGCGGCGACCAGCATCGCCGTGTGCCCGCCCATCGACTGACCCACGAGCGTCACCGGCCCGCCGCCCGCGAGTTCCTCGACGACGGCGACCACGTCCTCGACGTACGCCCGGCGAGAGAGGTCCCGTGGCCGGCGCGTCGAATGACCGTGCCCGCGCTGATCTACCGCGACGACGCGGCGACCGGGCAGGAGCGCCTCCGCCGTTGGCAGCATTTCCTGCCCGCTGCCGGCCAGGCCGTGCAGCAGGACGATCACCTCGTCGCCCAGCCCACCCGCAAGGCAGGACAGGACGACACCGTCGCGACGAACCGCCACCCTTCTCATCGAACGAATCCCATCAGCCTGAGCCGACATCCTCAAGTCGACGCGAGTTGTGCGATCGATGCGGGGCCACCGAGTGCCTACGCGTCGTCCACCGCGGACGGAGGTGCGCAGGGCGGTGGGGTGGTGGCTGGCGGTACGGCGGCGGCCGGGAAGTGGGCCGAGGGGTCGGGGCAGATCAGGTACGGCGCCGGCCACGGGTATCCGCCGCCGACCTGGACCGGCGCCGGCCAGCCCGGCACCGGGGTTGCCGCGGTGCGCGGGACGAAGCAGCGGTTCGCGGGAGGCAGGGCGAGAGCAAGCCCTCGAAGGTCAGGTTCAAGAAAATCAAGGTTTCTCCGTTGACAGCTTAAGAATCTCAAGATAGAAATGAGTCATCAGCGCGTCGTCGAGGGAAGGGAGCCGAGGGTGGACTGGCAGGAACTCACGGACCTGACGCACGGACAGCCGTTCGTGGTCGAGCGGGTCCGCCTCGCCGGCAACGGCGTCGTGATCGAGGGGCAGTTCGAGCCGCCGCAGCTGGCTCAGCTCAGCGTCGACGACCAGGTGTTCGTTGCCGCGTTCGTCCGGTCACACGGTTCGATCAAGGAGATGGAGCGGATCTTCGGGGTGAGCTACCCGACGATCAAGTCCCGGCTGAACCGGATCGCCGAGCGCCTCGACTTCGTCGACACCGATCCGGCGCCCAGCGGCGCCGATGTCGTCGACCGCCTGCGGCGGGGGGAGATCAGCGTCCAGGAGGCGCTGACCGAGCTGGAGAAGACCCGATGATCCCGCAGCTGGTGACGGTCCGTCATCGCCGCACCAACGGCCGCTGGCTGCGGCTGTACATCCCGGTCCTGCCGGTGCTGCTGGTGCTGTCACCGGTACTGCTGCTCGCCATGGTGGTCGGACTGATCGCCTGCCTCGCCACCCGGGTGAGCCCGGTGGGCGCGCTGCGTGGCACCGGGCGGTTGCTGGGGGCGCTGCCCGGCACCCGGATCGAGATCGAGCAGGGCCGAATGGCCGTGTTGGTGAGCGTCAGATGAGTCAGAGGGGGAGGAGCACCACATGAACGAGCAGCGCCGCCAGATCCTGCAGATGCTGGCCGAGGGCAAGATCACCGCAGACGAGGCCGAGCGGCTGATCGACGCCCTTGACCGAGAGCTGCCCGAGCCGGCGCCGGGAGCCGCACCCCGACCGAAGTCCCGACCCAAGTACCTGCGGGTGGTGGTGAGCTCGGCGGACAACTTCGGCGGCGACGGGCCGGGCCGGGTCAACGTCCGGGTCCCGCTGCAACTGCTGCGCGCCGGGGTCCGACTCGCCAGCCTGATCCCTCCGCAGGCACTCACCCAGGTCAACACGGAGCTGAACAAGTCAGGGGTACCGATCGACCTCACCCAGCTCAAGCCGCAGCACATCGAGGAACTCATCGAGCAGCTCGACGACATCACCGTCGACGTCGACCAGCCCGACGCCAAGGTCCAGGTGTTCTGCGAGTAGCACCGTTCGACGCGAGCGACCGCCCGATCACGAAGTCGGGCGGTTGGCCGGCCGGCTTGACTCCACCCGAAACTGTCAGCAATAGTTGAGTCAATGACTGTTGAGCCTTCTTTCCTCGCGGGGCGAGCCCGGATCCACGCCGCCCTCGGCGACCCGGCGCGGCTGGCAATCGTGGACGCGCTCACCCTGGGCGACGCCTCTCCCGGCGAGATCGCCCACACCCTCGGCCTGCCGACCAACCTCGTCGCCCACCACGTCAGGGTCCTCACCGACGCCGGCCTGGTCACCAAGGGCCGTTCCGAGGGCGACCGCCGCCGCACCTACCTTCGGCTACGCCCGCGGGCGCTGGCCGCCCTCGCCGCCCCACGGCTGACCGGTGTCGGCCGGGTGGTGTTCGTGTGCACCCACAACTCGGCCCGCTCCCAGCTCGCCGCCGCCCTGTGGAAGCGGCGCACCCGCAGCGCCGCCGCCTCCGCCGGCACGAAACCCGCCACCCGGGTCCATCCCCGCGCGGTGGCCGTGGCCCACCGCCACCGCCTCGACCTCGACCCGACCGGCACCGCCCACATCAGAGACATCGTGCGCGGGGACGACCTGGTCATCGCCGTGTGCGACAACGCCCACGAGGAACTGACCGGCCCGCTGCACCCCCGCCTGCACTGGTCCGTGCCCGACCCCGTGCGGGTGGACACCGACGAGGCGTTCGAAACCGCCTACGCCGACCTCGCCGACCGGGTCGACCGGCTCGCCCCCGCCGTCCTGCCCAGCGGCGTCCGATGACCGGCGCCGGTAACCACCGCCGCCGACAAGCCGGGGCCCCTCAGATCGTGGAGCGAAAGAACTGATGACCATCGCACTTCGGCGGCGCCTGCTGGCCGAGTTCCTCGGCACCACCCTGCTGGTCACCGCCGTGGTCGGCTCCGGCGTCATGGCCGCCACCCTCTCCCCCGGCGACGTGGGCCTGCAACTGCTGGAGAACTCCACCGCCACCGCGTTCGCCCTCGCCGCGCTGATCCTCATGTTCGGACCGGTCTCGGGAGCCCATCTCAACCCGGTGGTGTCCACTGCGGACTGGTTCCTCGGCCGTCGCACCGGCACCGGCCTGACCGCCCGCGACCTGGGCGGCTACCTCGCGGCCCAGGTTCTCGGCGCGATCGCCGGGTCGGTGCTGGCGAACCTGATGTTCGACCTGGCCGCCGTCGACTTCTCCGGCAGGGACCGCGCCGGGGGCCACCGGTGGCTGGGCGAGGTCGTCGCCACGGCCGGGCTGATCCTGCTGATCTTCGCGCTCGCCCGCTCCGGCCGCGCCGCCGTCACCCCCGCCGCGGTGGGCGTATACATCGGCGCGGCGTACTGGTTCACCTCGTCGACCTCGTTCGCCAACCCGGCGGTCACCGTCGGCCGCGCGTTCACCGACACCTTCGCCGGCATCGCCCCCGGCTCGGTACCCGGGTTCGTCCTCGCCCAGGTCGTCGGCCTCGCCGTCGGCATCGGCCTGCTCGCCGCGCTCTACCCCGACGCCGGAGCCGCCGCCGGCCAGGTTGTCATCCCCACCGACGAGGCCGCAGCCGGTAACCGCTCATGACAACGCCGTACCCCGGCCCGATCTCGGGTTCGTCAACCATCGCACGGAAGGTAGCCATGAGCGACAGACCCAGCGTCCTGTTCGTCTGCGTCCACAACGCCGGCCGCTCCCAGATGGCCGCCGGCTGGCTGCGCCACCTCGCCGGCGACACCGTCGAGGTCCGCTCCGCCGGCTCCGCCCCCGCCGACCGGATCAACCCCGCCGCCGTCGAGGCCATGCGGGAGGTCGGCATCGACATCACCGACCAGACCCCCAAGCTCCTCGAATACGCCACCGCAAAGTCATCCGACGTCATCGTCACCATGGGCTGCGGCGACGCCTGCCCCGTCTTCCCGGGCAAGCGCTACGAGGACTGGCAGCTCGAAGACCCCGCGGGTAAGGGCGTCGAGGCTGCCCGCCCGATCCGCGACGAGATCCGCGCCCGGGTCGAGAAGCTGCTCGCCGAGCTGCGCCGCACCACCTGACCATCCTCCGAACCGGCCCTGGTGGACAACCTCGGACAAACTCGTCTACCTGCCCCGGTACCGAAGAAAGGGATGAGCCGGGGCGTCGACTCCACATAGGATGTTGACTCCGGTGTCGTGGCGTCTGCCGATCAATGCCGAAGCGACAAAAGCGACCTCGTCACCGTCCGAGGAGACGCGGGACCCCGACGACACGATGCTGTCCACAATGGTCCTTGCTCGGCGAGCCCACGAACGAGTGGGCCCGGCCCGAGCGACACGACGGAAGTTCCGGCCATCCTCGGGCTGCGAATCCGCGGCGGTACCGGCATCCTGGCGGATCAGGCCGAGCGGGTCCCGCAATCGTGTCGGCTTTCCGTCAGGCGGCGTCGCGCGAATTCTCACATCGCAACATATATCGATGGTTGATGATGGATGCGGAGGGCGGGGGTCCTATCGTCAGCGGTACGGTGATCGAGAGGAGTCTCCATGAGCAGAGCCAGTAGCAGATTCCGGCGCCTTATCGTGGGGGTGGGCGCCACCGCTGCCCTTGTGGTCGCACCACTCGGGTCGCCAGCGGCCCATGCGGCGCTGGGCCCGCCGATCGGGTTCGCGATTGGTAGTGACGCTCGCCTCTACGGATCGTCGCTCGGGCCGCCGGTACTGGTCGACAGTGCCGCGATGGCCCCGCCGGGAGCCGGTTTGGCGGCATTCATGGAAAACGATGGCCGCGTGTCCGCCTATGCTATTGGTTTGCAGGGTGGGCTGGTGATGACGGCGCCCACCGTCAATCGTCCCGGCAACACCATCATCCAGGACGGACCGAGCGGTCTGGCACCGCCGGGTGCTCCGTTGAGCGGGGTGCGGGCGCAAGGCTGGGACCATATCTTCTTCGTGGGAGGTAGTGGCACGGTCTATCGCGCCAGCTATCGCTGGCCGGCACGGCCGGGACCTGGACCGCAACCCTGGGGCGGGGCGGGCGCACCGCGCGGAGGGATCGTCGCGGCGGCCCTGTTGCCCACGTCCGCCCCGGTAGTGGTGTTCGTGGGGAACAACGGCGGGCTGTATTCGGTCTGGGAGACCGGTTCCGGCTCGTCGGCAACGATCCTGCACAGTCCCCCCGGTACGGCGCAACCGGGTGGCGGCGTGGCGTTGGTGTCCACCACGGTCGGCATGCAGGCGTTCTTCACCGGGCTCGACGGGCGCCTGTGGACGACTCATATCACGGGAGGACCACTGCCGGACCCGTGGGCGCCGGTCGCGGTCACGGCGGCCGGCGTGGTGCCGTCCGGGGCGTCCCTGACCGCGGCGCAGCTTCCCAACGGTGCGCTGGCCGTGTCCTTCACGGGGAACGATGGCGCGGTCCGGATTGCGACAACCGACCTGACCGGCAGCTGGCTGGCGCCGGTCACGATCACCCCTACCGGTGTCACCCGTGCCGGATCCCCCGTCTCGCTCGCCGTCTCGGGGAATGATCTCTACACGGGATGGTGCGGCAACGAAATCTGGTGGTGGTGGCGCTGGGAATGGCCGAAGGGGCCGTTCCCCCAACCGTGGATCGGCGAGCTCACGCCGATTCGGGTACCCACGCCCGGGCTGATTCGCGAGGGCTTCACCATCTCGTTCTCCGCTCGCCCGTAGCTGACCCGGGTGCCCGTCCCATCCCCGATGGGCCGGGCACCCGGCTCCGATGATGTCCTACAGGGACACTCGATGTCAGGTGCGCCGGCGAGTCACAGCGCGACGGCTACAAATCTTCTCCTCGCCGCGATGAGTTTCGGCCGGGTCGCGAGTCTGTACCGGTGGTGCATGCCCGGCACGAGACATCACGGAGGACACCATGACGACCACACCGAGTGACCCGACCACCGCGCCGCCCGGCCGCCCGCCCGTCGTTGACCTGGCCACCTGGCAGGCCGCCCGCGACGAGCTCCTGATCCGCGAGAAGGCCCACACCCGCGAGGGCGACGCCCTCGCCGCGGCCCGCCGCCGGCTGCCGATGGTGGAGTTCGACGGGACGGTCGAGGTCGTCGGACCCGACGGCCCGGTCCCGTTCCTGCACCTGTTCCAGGGCCGCGACGAGCTCGTGGTCTACAAGCACATGTGGCACGACGGCACGCCGCACCAGGGGCAGTGCGAGGGCTGCACCACCACGGCCTGGCACCTGAGGGACGCCGTCTACCTCAATGCCCGCGGCGTCTCGTTCGCCATCCTGACCACGGGCCGGTCAACGGGTCCTTCGGCCTGCTCGACATGACGCCCTACGGCCGCGGCGAGGCGTGGGAGGACAACCCCGAGGGCTGGCCCGAGGGGCGCGGCCCGTGCTGGTATTGGCGCTCGGACGCGGACGGGAACCCCACCTGGGGCCCGACCAGCCGCCCCGTCCCGCAGTGGACCCGCCCCGGCGCGACCCGCGTGGCGACCCTCGGCCGGCACGGCCACCACCACTGACGCGCCTTCGTCCGTCACCGCGCCGGCAGAGTGCTGAGCGCCGGCTCAGCAACCGCCCCGCCTGCTGGCCCAGTGCACAGAAGCTCCCCCAGGTGAGCCGGTGACCCCGGCCGCGACGCACCTGCGGTTTCGGGTGCGCCGGGGTTCACCGATGGATCGACAGCGCGCCCGGCGGCCTAGGCTTCGACAATGGGCACTATGTGGACGCGGTTGCTGGCGTTGACGGCGACGATCTGGGCGGGTGCCTACCTCGTGGGGTACCTGGTACTGGTGAGCCAGGACGGGGGGTCACCCGCCTGGTGGTACGCCGGGCTCATCGTGATCGGCCTGGCCCCGTTGGTCGCGGTCCTTGCCGGGCGGTTGTCCCGGCCGGCGTTGGCCGCGAGTGCCATCCTGCTCGGGCTGGCAGCGCTGCTCGGGCTCCTGTCAATCGGGATCTTCCTGCTGCCGGCGATCGCGTGCGTGATCGCGGCCGCGCTCGTCCTGAAGCCCGCGTCCGATCCCGCGCCCGGCCACCGGTAAGGCGTGCTGGGCGGATCAGCCCGGCCGCTTGCCCGTGTGCGCTTGGTCACTCCTCACCTCCTCGTCTTGGTCGAACCTACATCGTAGGTCTAACTTCTACGCCGTAGGTTTTACCTACGGCGTAGGTAGCGAGCCCGGCGGGTTGCCCACGCCCTGGGTGCACGTACGCGGAGGCCGATGGAGGAGCGGGAAAGATGAGACCCCTGGAAATTACGTTGATCGTCGCCAACGTGGTGGCACTGCTCTTGTTGGCGATCCCGGCGCCCGGCAGGGCGCGGTGGCTGCGCCATTCGGCGCTCATCACAATCCCGGTGGCCGGCGCGCAGCTTCTCATCGAGGGTTCGCGCTGGCAGATGGTTCCGGCGTACGCGCTGGCCGGGCTGTTTCTCCTGCGCTGGCTGGTGCCGGCCGGGAAACCGGCGGATACGCCCGGTGCACGGCACTGGACCAGACGGCTCGCCACCACCGTGGGCGTCAGCCTGGCGGTACTCGGCCTGGCGATCTCGGCCGCGTTGCCGATCCTCTTCCCGGTGTTCCACTTCCGGACTCCGAGCGGGCCATATGGAATCGGCACGGTGACCTACCACTGGGTGGACGGGAACCGTCCGGAGATCTTCACCGCCGATTCGACCGATCATCGTGAGTTGATGGCGCAGGTCTGGTACCCGGCCACGAAGGTCCCATCAGCGAAGCACGCCCCCTACGTGCAGGATGCCGACAAGGTGGGGAAGGCGCTGGCGCGGATGCTCCAACAGCCCAGTTTCATTTTTGACCACCTCAGGTACATCACCACGAACGCGGTCCCGTCCGCGCCCGTGGCGGACGGCGCGCCCAGCTACCCGGTGCTCGTCTTCCTGCACGGGCTGGGCGGCTACCGGAGCCACAACACCTTCCAGGTCGAGGAACTCGTGTCGCACGGCTACATCGTGGTGGGCTTCGACATGCCGTACGCCGCCGCGTCGGTGGTCTTCCCGGATGGCCGCCAGGCGGTCGGGCGGTCGCGCGACGAGATGTTTCCCCTGATCCGGGCGAGCTGGGCCCGGGTCGACCCGGCCCCGACACTGAACGGCCAGATATACGAGGACGGCATCGCGCGGTATCTCGCCCAGGACGTCAGCTTCGCGCTGGACCAGCTGACCACCCTGAACCGGGCCGACCCGATCCTGGCCGGGCGGTTGGATCTGCAACGCGCCGGCGTGCTGGGCGTCTCCCTGGGCGGCGTCATCGGCCCCGAAGCCTGCCGGATGGACCCACGCCTGCGCGCCTGCCTGATGCTGGACGCTCCCGTGCCGACCGACGTGGTCCGGGAGGGGCTGCGGCAGCCATCGATGTGGATCACCCGGGACGCCGACACGATGCGGCGGGAAGGCTGGCCGCAAAGCGAGATCGACGAGCACCACGACAGCATGCGGGCGACGTACGAGAGCCTGCCGGGTGACGGGTACTTCGTCCAGGTGCCGGGCATGTTCCACGTGAACTTCACCGATTACCCGGTGGTTTCGCCGCTCCTGCCGTCGCTGGGCATCACCGGACCGATCGACGGAAGCCGGGGGCACGACATCATCAATGCCTACTCACGGGCATTCTTCGACCGCGAGCTGAAGGGCCAACCGGCGGCGCTGCTGGACGGTCCGGCCAATCAGTATCCGGAAGTGCTCTTCGAGACCCGTCGACCTTGATTCGTTCCGTCGTCAACCGTCTCCCGCCCGGCCGGGGGCACGGGGTAGCACCGCATCGGCAGGTACACCAACGACCGCGCAGACCGCGCCGCCAACAGCCACGGTGCACCCATTCGCTGACCATCCACCTGGTCCACGAACATTCGGTAGCACGACTCGCGCACCATCGTCGATGCCTACTCTTGTTCACCCCACACCGCCGGATCCTCTCGTCGCTTGGTTGACGGGCGCCCTGGTTGAGCAGTACGTTACTTGAGTAGTTAACCGCCGAAGCGGGAGTGGAGACGATGCCGGAGCTGGCTGGACTGGACGAGGGAACCCCCCTGTTCGTCCAGGTCGCCGACAGACTCGCGAGGGAGATCGCGGACGGCGGCCTGGCCGAGGGCGAGCGGGTCCCGTCCACCAACGAGTTGGCCGCGTTCTACCGGATCAACCCGGCGACCGCGGCCAAGGGGGTCAACGTGCTGGCCGATGACGGGCTGCTGGAGAAGCGGCGGGGCATCGGGATGTTCGTCGCGACCGGGGCGCGGCAGCGGCTGCTGGCCCGGCGCCGGGCGGAATTCACCCAGCGGTACGTCGATCCGCTGCTGAGCGAGGCGGCCCGCCTCGGGATCGACACCGACGAGCTGTTCACCCTGATCAAGGAAGCCGGCCACGAGCGGGAAGGCGCCTCGCTGTGACACCGGCGATATCGTGCGCCGGCTTGACCCGGCGATACCGCGATCACACAGCTCTCGACGACATCAACGTCGCGATCAGCGGTGGGACCATCACCGGCCTGCTCGGCCGCAACGGCGCCGGCAAGACCACGCTGCTGCGGATCATGGCCGGCCAGGAGTTCCCGACGGCCGGATCGGTGCGGGTCCTCGGCGCGCCGCCGGCCGAGAACGAGGCCGTGCTGCGCCGCCTGGTGTTCGTCCGCGAGGACCAGGCGTACCCGGACCTCAAGGTCGGCCAGGCGCTGCGCGCCGCCTCCTGGTTCTACCCGAACTGGGACCGCGCGCTGGCGTCCGCGCTGCTGGACGACTTCGGTCTGCGGGCGCACAAGGCGGTCAAGAAGCTGTCGCGCGGGCAGCGCTCGGCGCTCGGGATCACGATCGGGCTGGCCGCCCGCGCCGAGGTGACGCTGTTCGACGAGCCCTACGCGGGCCTGGACGCGGTGGCGCGGCAGGTGTTCTACGACCGGCTGCTCGCGGACTTCGCCGAGTTCCCCCGCACGGTACTGCTGTCCACGCACCTCATCGACGAGGCGGCCGCGATGTTCGAGGGCGTCATCGTCCTTGACCGAGGCCGGGTCGTCCTGGACGCGGCGGCCGACGACCTGCGCGGCGCCGCCACCCGGGTGAGCGGTCCCTGCCTCGCCGTGGAGGCGCTCGCCGCCGGCCGGCCGGTGTGGGAACGTCGGCGGCTCGGCTCCCAGGCGTCCATCGTGATGGTTGGGCCACTGTCTGCGGACGACCGTGAGCAGGCCCGATCGTCCGGACTGGACCTGACCCCGCTGTCCCTCCAGCAGATCGTGGTGCAGGCGTCCACTGGCGTGCTCGCCCCCGCCGACGAGGCCAGCTCCGAGACCGAACGGACCAGCGCATGAATACCTGGGTCAAGGTGGCCCGTTACAACCTGATGATGTCGGCCAACTATCTCGTGCTGCCGTTGATCCTCCCGTTCTCCTTCGCCGTCGGCGCCGTTACCGTCGGCCGCAGCGGCCATAACGCGGCCGGATACCTGCTCAGCTTCGTCATCTACTTCGCCATGCTGGGTATGCAGACTATCGGCCGGTCACTGCCGTTCGGCCTCACGCTCGGCGCCAGCCGCCGGTCGTTCTACTTCGGCACCGCGCTGCTCGGGATGGCGCTGGCCCTGGTGTCCGGCCTGGTGTTGACCGCGCTGCAGGCGATCGAGCGGGCCACCGACGGCTGGGGACTGTCCATGCGGTTCTTCCGGGTGCCGTACCTGCTGAACGGCCCGTGGTACGCCACCTGGCTGACCTCGGTGGTGGGCCTGTTTGCGCTGTTCGTATACGGGATGTGGTACGGAATCGGGTACAACCGGTGGGGCCTGCTCGGCACGCTGGCATTCATCGCGGTGCAGGCGCTCGTGGTGGTCGCCGGGGTCGTCGTCGTCCACTTCGAGCACTGGCACGTCTGGTCCGCTGCCGGCGGGTCCTTCGCCGGTCTGACCGCCTTGGGTCTGACCGGCGTCATCGCCGCGCTGGCGGTCCTGCTGCTGGTCGGCGGCCACGCCACCATCCGCCGCGCCACGGTCTGATGCCGATTTTGCGCCGAGCGCGGCGACCGGCGGCGACGGGCAGGCAGGAAGTGAGCATCGGTGACGGTCTGTGGGAGGATGCCAGGCGTGACGGAACCGGACAGTCTCGAAGGGACGGCGCCTGATGGCCGACAAGTGTGAACTTCCCGAGTTGCCGTTTCCGCTCAGCGCATCACACGTCGATGTCTTTCGGCGCGACGACCGGGGCGCGGGGGTGGTCGGCACGGCCCCCGCCCACACCGACCTCTACGTGAATCCGGCCGGCACGGACTCCGCCGACGCCGAGAGCCTGCTCAACGCGGCGACCCTGCTCGGCCTGCCGCCGGCGGGTGACTTCCAGTTCAGCGCCCGGCTCACGGTCGATTTCCGGTCCCAGTACGACGCCGGGGTGCTGCTGCTGTGGATCGACGAGCGGAACTGGAGCAAGTTCTGCTTCGAGTTCTCCCCCGCCGCGGAGCCGATGGTCGTCTCCGTCGTCACCCGCGGCGTCTCCGACGACGCCAACTCCTTCACCGTCCCCGACCGGTCCATCTGGCTGCGGGTCTCCCGCATCGACCGGGTGTACGCGTACCACGCCTCGACCGACGGCACGACATGGCAGCTGATCCGGGTGTTCACCCTGGGCGACCGGCTGGGCGACCACCGGATCGGTTTCGAGGTCCAGTCGCCGACCGGCGAGGGCTGCACCGTGACCTTCGACGACATTCGGTTCGCCTCGCACCGCCTGGCCGAACTCCGCGACGGCTCCTGAGCCGCCAACGCACGGGCGCGCAGATCCCCGATGTGGTGATCGCGCGCCAGTGCCGGTCGTTGAGTGCGGGCCGGGTGGAGCCGGTCGCCGCGTCGCGGTGGACGCCGGGCGACCGCTGGTCAGGCATCCCGCGCGAGGTACCGAAGCGGGGCAGGCAACCGGGTCGCCCTGGTCGGGCGCTCCGGGAAATGCCGGCCGAAGTGCTCGTGCGCGAGATCTTCGATGCTCTTGTACCCCCATACCGGGCAGTCGCGCACCACACGACCGTTGAGCAACGCGTCGAGACCGCCGGCATCGAGCAACATGTGTCCAAGTAGGATGGCGCCGGTCGCACGGATGGTCTTGACATGCGCCTCGCCGTGAGCCAGAACTGTGGCACCGGTCATGGTGTCGACGGCTGGGGGCCGCGGTCCGCACCAGTCAAGGAGGCCAACAATCAGAGATCGCGACGGCGCGACCTCGGAAACGTTGATCGCGAGCACGATCCCGCAGCAGTACCATCCGCCCCTGCGAGTGGGGATGGCCCAGAAATCGCCGGGTGACACGTAGGCGGTCGACCTCGGCTCGAAGGGAAAGCCCGGGTGGCGCGCCATGGCTGGAGCGTACCCAGTTCTCGAATATCACGGTGTGCCGGCCACCTGGTACTCGAACCCGCTGGACGGCCTCGCATCGGCCGCAGACCGGCCGGCCCGGCGCCCGTTCAACCGCGCATCGTCAGCAGTTGAACAGGGCGATCGAAGCGGCCGGGCCGCTTTCCGGACGCATTCTCGGCGCCGCCGCACGGCCCTCAGGGTGGTACCCACGGCCGCTCATGGAGATCAACAACGATGCATGCGCCGCGCCGGCACCATGCGCTAACCTCACTCGACGGTGCCCATTCCGGCCGGTTCAGAGGGCATTACCGTGTCCACGTCAGGGCGCTGACCCGGGGCATTCGTCCATCGACAATGACTGCGACCACGCCGGCGGATCGACCCGAGGGAGCGTTCAGTGCGCAAGGTACTCGTTGCCAACCGTGGTGAGATCGCGGTCCGCGTCATCCGCGCCTGCCGCGATGCCGGGCTGGACAGTGTGGCGGTGTACGCGGATTCCGACCGTGACGCGCTGCACGCGCGGCTGGCCGATGAGGCGTACGCGCTGGGCGGCGACACGGCCGCGGAGTCGTACCTGCGGATCGACAAGCTGGTCGACGTGGCGGGCAGGTCCGGCGCCGACGCGGTGCACCCCGGGTACGGGTTCTTATCCGAGAATGCCGAGTTCGCACAAGCGGTGATTGATGCGGGTCTGATCTGGGTCGGGCCGAGTCCACAGGCGATCCGGGATCTGGGCGACAAGGTCACGGCTCGGCATATCGCCCGGCGGGCCGGTGCGCCGCTGGTGCCCGGTACGGCGGAGCCGGTGGCCGACGCGGGGCAGATCGTAGCGTTCGCCCGGACGTATGGGCTGCCGGTGGCGATAAAGGCCGCGTTTGGTGGTGGTGGGCGGGGCCTGAAGGTGGCCCGCACCCTGGACGAGATTCCGGCGCTGTTCGACTCGGCGACCCGGGAGGCGGTGGCCGCGTTCGGCCGCGGAGAGTGCTTTGTGGAGCGCTATCTGGACCGGCCTCGGCACGTGGAGGCGCAGGTGCTGGCCGACCAGCACGGCAATGTGATCGTGGTCGGTACCCGGGACTGTTCGTTGCAGCGGCGGCATCAGAAGCTGGTCGAGGAGGCGCCCGCGCCGTTTCTCACCGATGCTCAGCGGGCTCAGATCCACGAGTCGGCCAAGGCCATCTGCCGGGAGGCCGGCTACCACGGCGCCGGCACCGTGGAGTATCTCGTGGGTGCCGATGGGACCGTCTCGTTCCTGGAGGTCAACACCCGGCTGCAGGTCGAGCATCCGGTCAGCGAGGAGACCACCGGTATCGACCTGGTTCGTGAGCAGTTCCGCGTCGCCGCCGGGGAGAAGCTGCGCTTCGACGCCGACCCGGTCCCGCGCGGGCACGCCATCGAGTTCCGCATCAACGGCGAGGACCCGGGCCGCAGCTTCCTGCCCGCCCCGGGCACGGTCGGCACGCTGACCCTGCCCACCGGTCCCGGCGTGCGGGTGGATACCGGCATCGAGTCGGGCAGTGTCATCGGCGGCAACTTCGACTCGCTGCTGGCCAAGGTCATCGTCGTGGGTGAGACCCGCGCGCAGGCCATCGAACGGGCCCGCCGGGCGCTGGACGAGATGGTTGTCGACGGGATGGCCACCGCGCTGCCGTTCCACCGCAGGGTCCTGCGCGACCCGGCGTTCACCGACGAGCCGTTCCGGGTGCATACCCGGTGGATCGAAACCGAGTGGGTCAACGACGTGCCCGCCTTCCCCACTCCCGCGACCGCGGCCGCGGCACTCCCCGCCCGTGACACGATCGCCGTCGAGGTTGGTGGCAAACGCCTCGAGGTGTCCCTGCCCGCGGGGCTTGCCGGCATCAGCGACGGCACGGGCGGCCCGACCCAGTCCGCGCCGGCCAGGCGTTCCAGCGCGAGGAAGCAAGCCAGCGCGGCCGGCGGCGGCGCACTGACCAGCCCGATGCAGGGCACCATCGTCAAGATTGCCGTCGCCGAGGGCGACACCGTGGCCGAGGGCGACCTCATCGTCGTCCTGGAGGCGATGAAGATGGAGCAGCCGCTCAACGCCCACAAAGCCGGCGTCGTGACCGGGCTGAGAGCCGAGGTCGGCGAGGTCGTCCAGGCCGGCGCCGTCATCGTCGAGATCAAGTAGTCCCCGATGGTCGGGCGGTCGTCGCCGGGTCCGCCCGCGCGGGCACCGTCCCGGCGGGTGCCCGTCAGGGGCGGGCGAGGCCGCGCAGAACGATCTCGAGGGAGTAGTCGAGTTCCGCGTCGACATTGGACCAGTCGCGCTGGGCGACCCGGGCCAGAGCCGGGAAGCGCTCGGCCAACGCCGTGCTCATCCAGGCCGCCGGCGCGGTGTCGGCCACCACTCCCCTGGCGATGGTGGAGTAGGCGCGCACGAGTCCCTCGAAGAGCAGCGACAGGCGCAGGCCGTCGACGCCACGGTACTCGGCGGTGGCGGTGACCATCGCCTCGATCCAGCCGAACGGCCGCGGCTGCCGGGGGATGCCGGTCGGCTGGACGTCGGCGAGCCACGGGTGCAGGCGGTACCGCTCGCGGAGCGCCCGGACCCACGCGCGGCATCGATCCTCTAGGCTGTCTTCGGTCAGCGTCGGCGGATCGCCGATCGCGGCGTCGACCATGAGCGCGACCAGGACGTCCTTCGAGTCCACATACCGATAGATGGCGGTGGTCGTGACGCCGAGTTCCGCAGCCACCTTGGCTAAGGACACGTTCTCCAGGCCGCCCTTGTCGGCCAGGGCCAACGCCCGCAGCGCCACATCGTTCAGGCTCCACCGCGCCTTGGGGCCGCGAGCCGGCGGCGGGTCCACCCCCCACAGCAGGCGTAACGCCCGGTCACCCGGATGGCTGTGCGCGGGTTCCCCCGCCGAGCCGCCTGCTCCAGGATCCTCTCCCACGGACTGTCGCCCCCTCCCGGTTGACTTAGTTCCGCCGACAAGCTTAACCTCTGTATACGTGATTCACAGTAACAGTTGGGATTTGAGATGACCAGTCGCACAGTCCTCATCACCGGTGCGTCCTCCGGCATCGGGGCCCGCACCGCCGAACTCCTCGCCGCCAGGGGTGACCTGCGCGTCTTCGGCGCCGCTCGCCGGACCACGGCCATCGAGGCCATCTCCGGCGTCACCGCGGTCGCGCTGGACCTCAACGACAAGGCGGGGCCGGCCGCGGCGGTGCGGGCGGTCGCCGAGGCCGCGGGCCCCGTCGACATCCTCATCAACTGCGCCGGGTACGGCGAGTTCGGCTCCGTGGAGGAGACGTCGGTCGAGGACGCCCGCACCGAGATGGAGATCAACGTCTTCGGCGCGGTCCAGCTCATCCAGGCGGTGCTGCCGGGCATGCGCGAACAGCGCGCCGGGCGCATCGTGAACATGTCGTCCCTGGCGGGGGAGTTCGCCGCGCCGCTGGGCGGGTGGTACCACGCCTCGAAGTTCGCGCTCGAGGCCCTGTCCGACGCGCTGCGCGGCGAGGTGGCCCAGTTCGGCATCGACGTGGCGCTGGTGCAGCCCAGCTACGTCGCCACGGACTGGCACGAGACGGCGATGACCCGCCTGATCGAGACGTCCGGCCAGGGGCCCTACGCGAAAATGGCCGAGGCCATGCGGGCCTTCTTCACCGGCGGCAAGGCGGCCAAGCAGATGTGCACCGTCGACGAGGTGGCGAAGGTGACGGTGAAGGCCGCGCTGGACGCCAAGCCGAAGACTCGCTACCGCGTCGGCAAGGGCGCCAACGTCGCGGTGGCGATGGCGACGATGCTCCCCGACCGCACGTTCGACAACCTGACCCGCCTCCAGTTCGGGTATCCCAAGTCGGCCTGACCGCGGGGCTGTCCGGGAAACCTGGCGGCCTCCGCGCGCGAGGTCGAGCCGGCGCCGCTGCCGGCCGCCGTTCACCGCACGCCCGCCGGGCTGCCCGCTTTCAGACCGGCGGGCAGCCACCATCCGATCTTCGCCCCGTCCCCGGCGATTACCGTTCGGGAGAGCTTCATTCTTTCGTCACAGCATATGCCGTAAAGCGGACTCAGGGCGCGTATTGCTCGATCAAATGGCCCTGCTTTTCGCGGCAACTCGTGTTAGACATACGTCTGAATAGGAACGACGCGACTCCCACTCGCAGGGCGAATCTTCGCCTTGGAGGGCGTCGGGCGAGTTGCACGATCGGCAATTCTGGAGCGAATCTCAGACGAGCGCTACGCTGCTGCACGCAGATGGACCTTCGCCCACCTGAACGGTATCCGGTGTGAATGTCCCCGCCCGCATCGAGATTTAGCTACTCCAAGTAACAAACCGGTAGCCTGCCATGCCTTGCTATGAGCGCCGCCGTCCCCTGCGTAGGCAGATCCGCGGCCCTCGACCTGGCCGGCACCGCCATACCGGAAGTCATCCTTCGAGACGGGAGGCTTAGGGTGACGACTGACCACGCTCAGGAACTTGAGGCTCTCACCCGGCTGCTGGACGAGAGTTCCCGCAGTTCCGGTCAGCTTGTGCTGATCCAAGGCGAACTGGCCTGCGGCCAGACCGAATTGCTCCAGGAGTTCGCACAGTGCGCCGCGGCCTCGGGGGCCCTGCTGCTCACCGCGACCGGGTCATGGACAGAAAACGATCTGCAGGCCGGCCTGATCGATCAGTTGATCCGCTGCGCGGGGATTCCCGCGGAGATCGTCGAACGGCTGGAGCGGCTGGTCACGTCGGAGCTGCTCACCGGGGCCGGCGTTCACCCGAAGACGGCCAACCACCACGAGGTTTCCACAATCGTTCAGGAGATCTGTGGCGTCCTGCTGGAGTTCGCCCAGATCCGGCCGGTCGTCATCGCGATCGAGGACGTCCAGCTCGCCGACCGCACCTCGCTGCTGCTGCTGCTACACCTGGTACGCCGGCTGCGCTCCGCGCGCATCCTCATCGTGCTCACCGAGTGGGAGTGGCCACAGCGGACGATGCCGCTGTTCCGCGTCGAGCTGACCCGCCGGCCACGCCACCTCATCCGGCTCGCCCCGCTGTCCCGGGAGGCAACCGCCGAACTGGTCGGTCGCTCGCTCGGGGAACAGGTCGGCCCCCGGCTCGTGGCAGCCTTCCACGACCTGACCGGCGGCAACCCGGTCCTGCTGCGGGCCCTCATCGAGGACCACATCAAGGGCGATCCGGACCCGGACCGCACCCGGGTCGACCACTCCCCCGCCGTCGGCCGCGCCTACGGCCGCGCCGTGCTGGAGGTGCTGCTCCGCGGGGAGGACCGGCTGCTGCGGGTGGCGCAGGGCATGGCGGTCCTGGGTAGCCAGAGCACCCCGGAGCTGCTCGGCCGGCTGATGGACCTGCGGGTCGACGCGGTCGAGCGGCTGTTACGCATGCTCAGCGTCGCCGGCCTGCTGGTGGGCGGCCACTTCCGGCACCCCAAGGCCGACGCCGCGGTGCTCGACACGTTGTCGGCGGAGGAGCGCGCCGCGGCCCACATCCGCGCGGCCGAGTTGCTCTACCGCCGTGGCGCCCCCGCTATCGAGGTGGCGCGGCAGTTGCTCACCGCCGACGCACCGGCGCAGCCGTGGATGGTGCCGGTCCTGCGCGCCGCGGCAGAGCAGGCCGCCGACGACGTCCAGGTCGCACTGCGTTGCCTGGAGCTGGCGCGGCGCGCGGCCGAGGACCCGGGCGACCAGCTGGCGATCACCGCCGCACTGGCCCGGACGGTCTGGATGGTCAACCCGTCCGCCGCGGCACCCTACATTCCGGCGCTGCGCGCCGCGATCCTGGACGGGTCGCTGCGCAGCCGGGACGCGATGAGCGTGGTGCGGTACCTACTGTGGAACGGCTACACCGACGGCGCCGTCGCCGCGCTGGAGGGCCTGACGTCCGGTGCGCCGCTGAACGACCCGCGGTTGCTGGTCGAGATGCGGCTGGCCTTCCGGTGGTACGTCGGCGTCGACCACAAGCACCTGCGGACCTCGAAGCCGAACTCCTCGCCGGCCGAGCCGTGGAGCCACGCCGTCGACCAGTTGGCCACCGTCGGCAACCCGAAGGAGAGCGCGACCGCCACCGACTGCGCCAACCGGATCCTGCAGAGCTGCCAGCTGCAGGACTCGACGGTCGAGGTGGTCGTGTCGGCGGTACTGGCGCTCGCGTCGTGCAACAGGCTCGAGCGCGCGGCGTGGTGGTGCGACCAGCTGATCGAGGAGGCCCAGCGGCGCAAGGCCGTGGTATGGCAAGCCCTGCTGCGCGCCGTACGGGCCGCTGTCGCGTTGCGCTCGGGCGACGTCCTGGGCGCCATCGCTCAGGCACAGGAGGCGTTGACCCTGCTGCCCCCGGAGCGCTGGGGGGTCTTGGTCGGCTATCCACTCTCGACGCTGGTGTCGGCGTGCACCGCGGCCGGGCGCTTCGACAACGCCGCGGAGGCGCTGCGGCACAAGGTGCCCGAGGCGATGTACAGCACCGCGCACGGGCTGCGGTACCTGCACGCCCGCGGCCAGTACCAGCTGGCCAGCGACCGGGTACTCGCGGCGGTCAGCGACTTCCAGTCCTGCGGCCGGATGGCCGAGCAGTTCACGTTCGCCGTCCCGCTGCCCCCGTGGCGGTGCAGCCTGGCGGAGGCCAACCTGCGGCTCGGCCGCGTCCGGGCGGCGCGCGAGCTGGTGCGCCACCAGCTCGAGCAGGTCAAGGTCATGGATGACCGCACCAGGGGCGCCGCGCTGCGCATCCTCGCCGCGACCAGCGACCTGACCCAGCGGCGGACGCTGCTGACGCAGGCGGTGAAGACCCTGGAGACCGCGGGCGACCGCATCGAACTGGTGCGCACCCTGGAGGACCTCGGCCGGGTACACCAGCAGCTGGGCGAGTTCGACCAGGCCCGGCAGCTCACCCGGCGCGCGACCCAGGAGAGCAGGGCCGGCGGCGTCGCCACCGCGGCCCGCCCGGCGCCGACCGGTGGCCCGGGCCACGAGGCGGAGCCCGCGCCGGCCGCCGCCGCGACCGCGCCCGTCCCGCAACGCCGCATCGGTGCCGCGGAACTCTCCGTGCTCAGCCACGCGCAGCGACGGGTCGCCGAACTTGCCGCGCTCGGCCACTCCAACCAGGAGATCAGCCGCCGGCTCTACATCACGGTGAGCACGGTGGAACAGCACCTCACCCGCGTCTTCCGCAAGCTCGGCGTCAACAACCGCAACGACCTGGTAGTCAGCCTGTACGAGCCCGCCTGACCGGCGGGCGCCCGGATCTGGAGGAGCGCCGAACATGGAAACCCCACCGCGATCCGGCTGCGCGATCGTGTTCCCCGGCATGGGACCCGCCGACTTCGCCCAAACGGCCCGCTTCATGCTGGTGAACCCGTACGCCCGCCGGCTGCTGGACACCACCGACGAGGTCCTCGGCTACCCGTTGTTCGACCGGTACCAGCGGGCCGAGGGGGACTACTCCGAGGCCGCCCAGGTCGCCTTCGTGGTCAACTGCCTCGCGCTGGCCGACTGGGCGCGGGACCGCATGGAGACCGAACCGTCCTACGTCGCCGGGCCCAGCTTTGGCGGCCGGGCGGCGGCGGTCTTCTCCGGGGTACTGAGCCTCCCGGACGCCATCCTGCTGACCGCGCGCCTCGCGCGGTGCATGGACGAGTACTTCGCCCGCGAGCACCCCGACCTGGTGACCCACTCCATCATCCGGGTGCCCGCCGAGGTGCGGGCGCAACTGCTTGCCGAGCTGGACGAGCGCGGCGACTGGTACGAGATCTCGTGCGAGCTGGACCACGACTTCATCATGGTCACCCTGGATGAGGCCACGCTGGAGCGGCTCAAGCCGCGCATCACCGCGCTCGGCGGCATGTCGCTGTACACCATGAAGCCGCCGATGCACGCCAGCCCGTTCGCGCCGCTGCGCGCGCAGGTCGAGCGGGAGCTGTTCCACGGCCTGACGTTCGCCGATCCCGCGATACCGGTCGTCGCCGACCAGGACGGCACGGTGCGCGAGACCGGCGCCGGCGTGCGGGACATGCTGCTGGACGGTTTCGTGCGGACGGTGCGCTGGCCCGCCGTACTGAACACCTTCAAGGACCTCGGCGTCGGCCGGTTGTACGTCTCCGGCCAGGACGGCATGTTCGGCCGGGTCCCCGCCGCGACGCGCCACTTCGAGGTCGTGCCCCTCACCCCTGCGGGCGCCACCCGGCCGGTGCGCCGGAAGATGCCTGCCGTCGCCTAGTGTCCGTATCGACGGTCACCTCGGTTCCGGCGTGTCGGCGCGTCGTTGCTCGATAGCTGACGAGGTCTCCGGTAGCTGGTTTGTCGACCCAGGACGAACCGGCTACCGGAGACCTTTCGTCTGCCGCGAGGCGATCTGGTGCTGCGCGGCCGCGGCCCGCCGCCACGAGGGCAGTCGGGCAGGCGCCTTGCAGCGCGGTGCGGCCGTGCCACCCTTCGGTGGCACGGCCGCTTCGGTTCCGTCGATCGGGTCAGCGGCCGTCGACGGAGAACGCGTAGAAGGTCCCCGTCGTCGTGCTGCCCGTGGTTCCGGCGGACTCGAACTTCACGTAGCCGTTGCCCCAGTAGACGATGCCGTCGACCACCGCGGCGCCCGCGTTGGAGGAGTACGGAGCCTTGAAGTCCCACAGGTACCGGCCGGTCGCCGCGTTGATGGCGTACATGTGCCCGTTGGTGGAGCTGGCGAACACCACGCCGTTAGCGACGCTCACCGGCGCCCAGGCGTAGCCGTCGGCCACGTCGGCGACCTGCCAGACGACCGCGCCGGTCTGCGCGTCGAGCGCGGCGAACGAGCTGCCGGTCGTGATCGTTCCGTCGGGCAGCTGGTAGGGCAGCTTGTCGAAGTTCGCCTGCGCCAGGTAGATGCGGTGTCCGTCGGTCGCGGTACCCCAGAGGATGCCACCGACCTTGCCGCCGGGGCCGGTCGCCGCGCTCCACAGGACCGCGCCGGTGGCGGCGTCGAGCAGCCAGTACTGTCCGCTCTTCTGGCCGCCGCCGACGACCTTGCGGGAACGCCCGGACGAGTCGCGGATGGTCAGCAGGTGCGCGCCGTCACCGAAGTCGTAGTCCGGGCCCACGTGGACCGGGCAGTTGTTCGGCGGGAACCCGGGGAAACAGCTGAGGTTCCAGGCGTCGAAGAGCCGCGCACCGGAGGCCCAGATCACCCGACCGGTGCGCATGTTGAGCGCGAGCACCGAGTCGACGTGGTTGTCCGGGGACATGCACTGCGCCGGGGTACCGCCGGCGGTCTGGCAGTCGCTGACGCTCGCCGGCACGTGGTAGTTGTTACCGGTGGTGACGTACACAATGCCGCCGCTCGGGTCGATGGCCGGCGCGCCCCATACCGCGGCGCCGCTGTACCCGCCGGCCTGGCCGCCGTTGTCCGGCACCGTGTAGGTCTTCCACAGCACGCGGCCGGTGTGGGCGTCGACGGCGTTCGCGCTGCCCCGGAACGAGCAGCAGGGGTAGGTCGGGTCGGCCGCGGCCAGCTCCGACTCGCGGGAGGAGACGCCCTGGTAGACCACGCCGTCGTAGACCTGCGGGGACTGGGTCAGCACGGCGAACGGGTGGGTGTCCAGGACGGTCTTCCAGAGCAGGGAACCGTTGGCCGCGTTCACCGCGATCAGCGTGGCGCCCGCATAGTCGGCGATGTAGACGGTGTTGCCGACCACGGCCGGGCTGGAGCGGGAGACCGAGTCCGATCGACCGGTGTAGTCCGAGATCGGACGGGACCAGATCCCGACGCCGCTCTGGGCGTTGACCTTGTTCAGGTAGCCGCCCCAGTCCGGGAAGTAGACGGCCCCGTTGACGACGGCCGGGGTTGCCGAGACGTCGCCGTGGGTGCGGTACGTCCACTTGACCTTGAGGCGGCCCGCGGTGGACGTGTTGATCTTCGACTCGGCCGGGTTGGAGCGGGTGTTGGCGATGTCGTGGCCGTGGCTCGGCCAGCTGGAGCTACTGGTGGCGGACGCCGGCGCTTCCGCGGACAGCGCGGCAGCAAGTACCAGCGCGCACGGCAGCACCAGGGCGCGGACCCAACCGGGGTGGTTGCGGATCCGATTTAACATATCGATCGTCCCTTCGATCCGTGATGATTGATTGCCCGGCGTGAAGCTAACGGCGGGGAATCCGTCTCTACAGCCCCTAAGAGCCCCTAGCGCCAGGGCCGTTGCCGGCTTCCCGAGCGCCACCGGTGGGTCATGCGGCGGCCCGCGACTCGGCTGCGCGCGCCGCGAGCGCCAGCCGGTCGATCTTCTTGTTGACGTTGAGCGGAAACTGGCGCAGCGGCTGGTAGTGCCGCGGGATCATCTGCTGCGGCAGCTTCCGGGCGAGCTGCGCGGCCAGCTCGCGGGCCGCCACCTCCTCGCCGAGGTAGAACGCGAACAGCTCGGTGGTGCCGGCGACCGGGACGCCGACCACGACCGCGTCCTGCACCGGGGCGCAGGATCGCAGCGCGTGCTCGATCTCCGCCAACTCCACCCGGTACCCCTGCACCTGCACCTGGGAGTCGACCCTGCCCAGGTAAATGAGCTCGCCGCCGTCGATGCGGCGGACGCGGTCGCCGGTGCGGTACCAGGTGCGGCCGTCGCGCCGCAGGTACTTGCCGGCGCCGTCGGCGGGGTCGAGGTACCCGTCGGACAGCTGCGGACCGGCCAGCCACAGCTCACCCTCGACCTCGTCCGGCTCACCCCGCTCGTCGAGCAGCAACTCGGCGTGCCCGTCGTGCAGGCGGCCCAGCGGCACCACCCCGTTGATGCCGCGGCGCGGCGACAGCTCCGGCGACCAGGTGTGCCGGTGGGTGGTGATGGTCATCTCGGTCGGGCCGTAGACGTTGATCACAGCGGAGCCGGGGGCGGCGCGCTGCCAGTCGTCCGTGTCGCGGCATTGCAGGGCCTCGCCGCCGAAGTACGTCCAGCGCAGCGTGGGCATGCTGTCCGGCACCAGGCGGCCGGTCTTGCGCACCAGAGCGATCACGCTGGGCGCCGAGAACCACACGGTGATGCCGTGCCGGGCCACGAACCCGGGGATGTCGCGGTATGCGGGCGGCGGGACCGAGACGAGGGTCGCCCCGGCGCCCCACGCGCACCACAGGTCCGACACCGCGGAGTCCCAGTTGAGGTTCGCCGCCTGGGAGAAGACGTCCGCGGCGGTGAAGTCGTACCACTCGTCCATCAACGTGAAGTAGTGGTGCAGGTTGCCGTGGGTCAGGCGCACGCCCTTCGGCCGGCCGGTCGAACCGGAGGTGAACAGCACGTAGGCCACGTCACCCGGCTCGGCGGTGGCCCGCGGCTCGGCCAGCGCGTCGCGCGGGTCGACCGGGACGACGTCGAACGGGCCCTCGACCGCCTTGCCGACCCACGGCGCGAGGACGGTCACCTTGCCGTCGCCGACCGGGAGCGGGGACAATTCCGGCAGTACCGCGGCGCCCTGCGCGTCGACGATCAGCGCGGACACGTCGGCCGCCTCGAGCATCTGCCCGATGCGCTCGGGCGGGAAGTCGGCCAGCAGCGGCACGACCGGCACGCCCGCGTAGAGGCAGGCGAGGATGCCCAGGTACGACTCCACGGTCCGCCCCGCCAGCACGCTGACGGCGCGCGGCGGGCCGCCCGGCAGGGCCAGCAACGCGCCCGCCCACTCCAGCGCCACGGCATGCGCCCGCGCGTAGGTCACCGTCTCGTCCTCGACCCGGATCGCGACCCCCTCGGGGGAGGTCGCCAGGCCGCGCAGGAATCGCGCGGTCAGCACACCGTCCGCCATTTGGTTCATTTTCATACCCCTCTCACGGTTACTGACATGGAACGTTTCCACGCATTTATGACCGGTCGCGAATTCGCCTTTTCCGAATTCACAATCGGCTTGCTATTGACAGTCGCCGGGCTTTGCGAACATTATTGGGTCATGCCTGAGAATATTGCCGAAGCGCCCGTCTGGGACGACCAGTTCGAGGCACTCCTCCGTCAGTTCCTACCCTTCCTGTCGCCCGGAGAGGCGCTGTCCGGGGACACTCAGCTGCGCGATCTGGGCCTGGATTCCATGGGCGCCGTCGAGCTGCTGGCCAACCTGGAGAGCACCTATCAGACGCGATTCCGGGACGACGCCCTGAACCTGCAGAACTTCGCGAGCCCCGGGGTGCTGTGGAGCACCCTGAACCGCATGCTTCTGCCGTCCGTATGAACGATTCTTCCGGCCCGGCTCGACGCGTGAAGCCGTCGAGCCGGGCATTTCTCCGTCTGGTGGGTGGGAACGGCGCCTACGAGGACAGCTTGGCGAAGCCGTCCTCGATGCGTTCCAGCAGGCGGCTGATGTGCGGCAGCGCCGTCGGGTCGCCGCTTTCCAGCGCCATGGATTGCTCCTGAACGGTGTCGCCGTAGAGCATGCTCGTGGCGGCCTTGAATCGCAGCGCCCCCGGGTCGTCACCCAGGTGGTGGCCGGCGAGCACGACGATGCCGAACGCGTCGAACAGAAACCGGGCCAGCGACGCCGAATCCGTCGCCCCGCGCGTGGCGAGCGCGTCGCGGACGGGCTCGAAGTCCGGGTAGACGTAGAACGCTCCGGTCGGCGGGCGGCAGGAGGCGCCGGCCCCGACCATGATGCGGTGCACCGCACGAGCCACCGCGCCGTGCAGCCGGTTGCTCGCCGCCAGCCGCGCCCGCAGCTCCGCGGGCTCGGCGAAGGCGTACTCGGCGACCTGCTGCATCGGCCCGGCGAGGACCGACCACACCTCGCTGGCGACCGAGACGACGCCAGCCCGGATCCGCTCGCCCCACTGCCCCTGCGGGAAGCGCGCCGCGCCGATCCGCCAGCCGCCCAACGCCAGGCTCTTGCTCAGCCCGGTGGTCACCACCGTGCGCTCCGGGGCCACCTCGGCCGGGCTGAGCATCGGCGTCGCCGGGTCGTGCAGGACGTCACGGTAGATCTCGTCGGAGACGATGAGCAGGTCGTGCTCCCGCGCAACGGCGCAGATCTCGCGCACCAGCTCCGGCGGGGTCAGCGTCCCGGTCGGGTTGTCCGGCAAGGTCAGCACGACGATCCGGGGGTCGCGCCCGCGGGCCCGGGCGGCGACGATGGCCGCCCGGAGCGCGGCGGGCTCGGGGACGCCGCCGCACTCGGCCGGGATCGGCACGTCGATCGCCTCCTTGCCGGCCAGGCGCGCCTGCGGCGCGTAGGTGTTCCACGCCGGGCACGGCAGCAGCACGTCGCCAGGGACGACGTACTGCACCGCCAGCAGCAGCGGCTTGCTGCCCGGCGCAACGACGATCTGGTCGGGATCGGTGGGCAGGCGGCGACGGCGGAAGTAGTCCGCCACCTCCGTGCGCACGGCGAGCCGGCCATCGACCGGCCCGTAGGCGTTGCGTCCGGCGCCCGCGGCGAGCTGCTCGGCGAGCGGCGCGAACGGGGGCAGCCGGGCCTCGCCGAAGGCAAGGTGCACAATGGACTCACCGGTCGCCCGGCGCTCGGCCACGAGTTGGTTGAGCCCCAGGTTGGGCGAGACCTTCCAGTCGGCCACGACGGCCATGGTGCCGCTCCTCTCAGCTCGGGTCGGGGATCGATTCGCCGTCTTCGGCACCGTCCGGCCAGACGGAGCCGGTGATCGCGGCCATCAGGTCGCGCGGGGTGGAGTCGTCGAGCTTGAGCTCGTCGAGCCAGGCGGCGTCCTCGTCGAACTGGGCCCGGAACGGGCGACCGACGAGCCGCGGGTCGCGCGCCTGCAGCAGCCGCATCTGGAAGAAGCGGCCCTGCGGCGTCTCCATCACGCCGTCGACCATGACCTTGCCGGGCGTGGCCGACATGACCGGCCCGCGGACCGTGCGGGCCAGGCCGGGCAGCGTGCGGTAGGCGCCCTGGAAGATCTCCACGGCTCGGGCCAGCGGCACCTTGAAGTAATCGTACGGGCCGGTGTCCCGCTCGACGAACATGAAGTACGGCACCGCGCCGGCGGCGAGTTCGGCCCGCCAGAGTTCGCTCCAGACGGCCGGGTCGTCGTTGACCCGGGCGATCAGCGGGGCCTGGCAGTAGACCAGCGCGCCGGTGGACCGGATCCGCGACAGCGCCTGCCGGGCGATGTCGGTCTGGATCTCGCGCGGGTGACTGAAGTGCGCCATGAAGGCGAGATTGCGCCCGGCGGCGACCACCCGCTGGAACAGGCGCAGCAGGTCGTCGGAGTCGGAGTCGGTGACGTACCGGTAGGGCCAGTACGCGACCGACTTGGTGCCGATACGGATGTTGCGCACGGTCGGCACGCTCAGCAGCGGCTCGATATGGCTGCGCAGCCGCTCGGTGGACATCACCATCGGGTCGCCGCCGGTCACCAGCACGTCGGTGACCTCCGGGTGGCGCCCCAGGTAGTTGATCAGCAGCTCCGGCGTCTGCGCCGCGAAACGCAGGTCGACGTCGCCGACGAACTGCGCCCAGCGGAAGCAGTAGGTGCAGTAGGAGTGGCAGCTCTGGCCCTGGCTCGGGAAGTAGAGCGTGGTCTCGAGATACTTGTGCTGCATGCCGGGAAGCTCGGCGCCGCCCAGCGTGGGCACGTTGAACTTCTTCTGCCCCGACGGGTGTGGGTTGAGCCGCCCCCGGATGCCCTGGATCGCGGTCCGCAGCGCCCGGCCGTCCGCCGGGGATTCGGACAGTTCCTCGAGCCTGCGCAGGTCCTCCGCGGCCAGCATGCCCCGCTGCGGAAAGACCATCTGAAACATCGGATCGTCGGGGATCCGATCCCAGTCGATGAGGTGCGAAAGCACGTATTCATTGACCCTGAATGGCAGGACCAACGAGGTGAGGCGAACGGCTCGGCGGATTTCTTCGGTCAGCCCGTACCGTTGAGCGATATCGTCGAACTGCTTCGGGCCGAGCGCACGGAATCGTGCGGTCTCGGGCATGGTTTCCACCAGCGACATGCGGTTTCCTCCATCTCGTGCCATCTCGACTAACGCCGGAATAAATGGGCACTCCGGGATCGAGGATAATCACGAGACAGTGGATGAAGGCCCCCAGGTGACCCCAGCCCAACCCTTACGCAGACCAATGTGAGTTTGGCTGTTTCGGGCCGCACGGCGCCGCCCGGTCCGCCACGGATAAACGGACCGAGCGGCGATTCGGATAAGGAATCTGGTTATTCCTCCGTTCGTATTACGAAGACTTCCGGTCACCCGGTGGTCGATATCAGCTCCGGGGTCTCCACCGGGATCGCGACCGGCGCCTCGGCGGCCTCCGCGGCCCGCTGCTCGTCACTCTTGACCGAGCGCAACGTCGCGATGGAAAGGAACGCGCCGAACAACATGACGACGGCGCCGGTCAGCGCGGCGGCGTGCAGCTCGCTCGTGAAGGCGGCGCGGGCGGCCGTGATCACCGCGTTCGCGGCCTGCTCGGGCAGCTGGGCGGCGACGGCGAGTGCCCCGCCGAGGGTCTCCCGGGCCGGCTCCAGCGCCTCGGCCGATACGCCGGCCGGGGCGGTCAGTTCGTGGCTGTGGCGGTAGACCGCGGCCCCTACGGTGCCGAGCACCGCGACCCCGAACGCGCCGCCGAACTCCTGGCCCGTCTGTAGTACCGCGGAGGCCGACCCCGCCCTGTCGGGCGGTGCCGCGCCGACCACCATCTCGGTGATGAGGGTCAGCACGGGGGTGAGCCCGACCGCCAGCGCGATCACGCCGACGAGCAGCATCGCCAGGCCACCCTGGACCGGTACCTGGGTGAGCAGCCCCATCGCCGCCGCGGAGATGAGGAAGCTGACGCTGATGAGGTACGCCGGACGGATCTTGCGCACGAGCACCGTGGCGACCGGCACGACCATGCCCACGGCCACGGTGCCGGGCAGGGTCCAGAGCGCGGCCTCCAGCGGGCGCATCCCGAGCACCGACTGGAGGTACTGCGTGGTGAACAGGGAGAAGCCGACCAGGCTGAACGAGGCCAGCAGGTTGGCGAACACGGCCGGCCCGAACACGCGGGTCCGGAACAGGTGCAGGTCGACCATTGGCGCGGTGGCGACCCGCTGGCGGATCACGAAGAGCACCAGGAAGACCAGGCCCACCGCGACGGACCCCAGGTGCCGGGCGTCGACGCCGTCGATCGCCATCTTCTTGAAGCCGTAGATGACCGGCAGCACGGCGGCGAGCGACAGCACGGCGCCCAGCACGTCGAACCGACCGGCGAGCGGCACCCGGAACTCGGGCAGCAGCACCGGGCCAAGCAGCAGCAGTACCGCCATGACCGGCACGTTGATGAGGAAGACCGAGCCCCACCAGAACTGGTTGAGCAGCGCGCCGCTGACCACCGGGCCGAGCGCGGCGCCGGCGGCCATGCCGGCCGACCAGAGGGCCATGGCGGTGCGCCGCTGCTTCTGGTCGTGGAAGATGTTGCGGATCAGGCCGAGCGTGGAGGGCATCAGCGTGCCACCCCCGATGCCCTGCAGGGCCCGGGCGGCGATCAGCATCTGCGGGCTGGTGGCGTAGGACGCCAGCGCCGACCCGACGCCGAAGGCCGCCGCCCCGAGCAGGAGCATCAGGCGCCGCCCGGCCCGGTCGGCCAGCGCGCCCATGGTGAGCAACAGCCCGGCCAGCACGAAGCTGTAGATGTCGAGGATCCACAACTGTTCGATCCCGCTGGGCTTGAGGTCCTTGCTGATGGACGGCACCGCGAAGTAGAGCACCGTCAGATCCATGGAGACCAGGAGGACGGGCAGGAGGAGCACGCCGAGCGCGATCCACTCCTTGCCGCGCGCCTTGGCCATGGGTTCGGCTGCGCGGATCTGATTCATGGCGAGAACTATACGGTAGTTCTAGACAGTTGTATAGAACGATCGTCTAGATCCTTGCTATGCTTGCTCGCATGGGACATCGTGACGCCCTTCTCGCGGGGGCGAGGCAGTGCCTCACCACCAAGGGTTATGCCCGCACCACAGCCCGCGACATCGTCGCCGCCTCCGGGGCCAACCTGGGGTCGATCGGCTACCACTTCGGCTCCAAGGACGCGCTCATGAACGAGGCGCTGATGCAGGCGACCGGCGAGTGGAGCCGGGAGCTGGAAAAGGCGCTGACGACCGACGTCGATCCCGCCGCGGGGCGGCTGGACCGGCTCGCCATGATCTGGGATCGGATCATCACCCTCATCCATTCACACAAGGGGCTGTGGGCGGCTCAGTTCGAGATGCTCACGCAGATTCACCTGGCGCCGGAGAAGTACCCGTTCGCCACCCAGGCACAGGCGGTGGCCCGCGACGGGCTCGCGACCCTGCTGAAGCAGGTCGATCCGTCGCTCAACCGGGACGAGTCAACGCTGCTGGCCAGGTTCTGCCTGGTCGTGATGACCGGGCTGATGGCGCAGGTGCTCACGGATGCCCGGAGCGCGCCGAGCGGGCGCGAGCTTGCCGAGGCCGTCCTGCTGATCGCGGAGCCGCACCTGCGGGAGCAGCAGCGTGCGGCGCGATGATCACTGGATTCCAGCCGGGGCCACGGGACCCGGTTGCTCGCACAACCGGGTCCCGTGACCCCACAGCTCGTCGGTGTCACCGCGCCGCCGCCGACATCTGTTGCAGTGCACGGCGGTCCGTCTTGCCGTTCGCGGTCACCGGCAGGGCGTCGAGCAGTTCGACGCTCCTGGGCACCATGTAGGCCGGCAGGGTACGCATGCAGAACGCGCTGAGCGCGGTCCCCTCGGTCAGGCCCGCGCCCGGAACGGGCACGACGAACGCGCACAGCTGCGGATCCTCGCCCGGCCGGGGCCGCACGACGACCGCCGCCGCCGCGACCCCCGGGTACTCGAGCAGCCGGCGCTCGATCTCGCCCAGCTCGACCCGGTTGCCGCGGATCTTGACCTGTAGATCGGCCCGGCCGACGAAGTACAGCTCGCCGTCCTCGCCGTAGTAGGCCAGGTCCCGGGAGCGATAGACGGCCTGGCCGGAGCGCTGGTCGAGCGGGTCGGGCACGAGCGCCTCCCGGGTGGCCTCCCGGTCGTCCCAGTAGCCGGTGAACAGCGATGGGCCGCGCAGGTAGATCTCGCCGGTCACGCCGGTCTTCTCGATCGCGATGCCGTCGTCGTCGAGCAGCAGGATCTCCGCGCCCGGGTACGCGTCGGCGATGGAGAGCCGGTCCTGCCCGGCCGGGAGCGGGTTGGGCACGTCGGTGAGCGAGAAGGCCATCACCTCGGTGGGCCCGAAACAGTTCACCATCCGGGCGTCCGGCAGCAGGGCCTGGAGCCGGCGCAGCTCCGGGACGGGGAACGCCTCCCCGGAGTAGAGCACCCCGCGAATCTGCCCGCCGAGCCGGGCCAGGCCCTCGGCCTCGTGCTTGAGTACCGGCCGCCAGATCGACGGCACGCCGTTGACCTGGGTCGCCCCGGACTCGGCGAGGAAGCGCAGCAACCGCCGCGGGAAGTGCAGCAGGCCGCGCGGCACCGGCAGCAGCGTCGCCCCGCTGCCGAGGGTCAGGCCGATGTCCAGCAGCGCGAAGTCGAACTGCAGCGGTGAGGTGGTGGCCACCCGGTCGGTGCGCGCGACGATGCCGCGCTCCAGCATCCCGCGGTAGAAGGACAGCACCCCGCGGTGGCTCATCACGACGCCCTTGGGCCGGCCGGTGGTCCCCGACGTGAAGATGATGTA
Source organism: Rhizomonospora bruguierae (assembly GCF_018397995.1). GTDB lineage: Bacteria > Actinomycetota > Actinomycetes > Mycobacteriales > Micromonosporaceae > Rhizomonospora > Rhizomonospora bruguierae. The sequence continues at coordinate 4,582 of NZ_BBQH01000078.1, read as the reverse complement.
CGCCGCATCGGTACCCACCGGCACCCGGCGCCCACCGGGCCGGGGCAGCGGCGCGCGCTCCACCGTCACCCCGTCCGGGCCGAACCGCGCCGTGCCGACGTGGTCCGGGATGGTACGGCGGCGCCCGTCCACCGTGCACAGATGCAGTGCCGGGTCGGCGGCGGCGATGACCGCCTCCAGCCGGGCATCCGGCACCTCGGGGCTGACCGGGATGAACGTCAGCCCGAGCGAGGAGCAGGCGAGCAGCATCGCGATCGCCGACGCGGAGTTGTCGGTCTCCAGGATCACCCGGTCGGCGATGTTCAGGCCGAGCGTGTTCACCGTGGCGGCGTAGCGCCGCATCCGGTCCTCAAGCTGCCGGTAGGTCAGCGTGTGGAACGCGCCGTGCGCGTCGGCCTGGACGACGGCCGGCCGGTCCGGCGTCCGCCTCCCCTCCCCGAGCAGGAACTCGTGCATGAACTGGGTGGTGCCGCGCTCGGCGGCGGGCGTCTCGTTCGGTATCACCGGGAGTCTCCCTCCTCAGGCGGGCAGGGTCGCCAGCCAGTCGTCGACGGCTCGCGCCGTCGTGGCGGCGTCCTGCTCGGCAATCGTGAAATGGGTGCCCGGCACGACCCGTACGGCGTCGGCGGCGGCCCAGGTGGCCCGCCACGCGTCGCCCTCGATCGCGGGCCGGCCGTCGATGGTGAAAAGGTCGCGCGCCTGCACGAACAGCAGCGGCACGTCGATCTCGGCGGCCTGGAACGTCGGCAGCAGATCGACGTAACGGCCCATGGCCGACAGCTCGGCGTTGCTGAACTCCCCCATCGTCGCGGCCTTCTCCTCGACCGCGAACGCCATCGAGTCGAAGATCGCCTGATTGATCGGGCTGTCGATGCGGTAGGTGTCCACCATGATCAGCCCGGCCGGCCGGACGCCGCGCTCGCGGCCGAGATACGTGGTGACGGCGTGGGCGAGCAGCCCGCCGGAGGAGAAACCGTAGAGCACGAATGGCTCGCCCTGCGCCGCCGCGAGCACGGCGTCGGCCAGCACGTGCACAACCGAGTCGAACGACACCGGCAGCTGCTCGCCGCGGGCGAAGCCGGGGGTCGGCAGCGCGGTGACCGGCGCCGCCAGCACCGCGGCGAGCCGGGCGTGCTGGTGCACGCCGCCGGCGACCGTCGGGGTGCTCAGGCAGATCAGCCGCGGCCGCCGCACGCCGTCCTGCCGCTCCGGGCGGGTCTTGAACCGCACCGGCTCCGGCAGGGCCGGCAGGTCGGCCGGGGACGCGAAGGTGGGCCGTAGCTGGGCGACGGCCTGCAGCAGCGCCATCCCCTTCATCGTGGTACCGGCGTTGATCGCCCCGATGAACAGCTCATAGAGGCTCTCCTCGCGCCGCTCGGCCGCCGGGGCAACCGGGGCGGCGGGCGCGGCCGACAGCACGTCGACCGTGCCGCCGGCCGGTCGCGCGGCCAACTCGGCCGCGATCAGCCGGGCCAGCTCGGACGGGTTCTTGCTGTCGAACACGACCATCGCCCCGAGGTTCAGGCCGGTCGCGGTGTTCAACAGGTTGCGCAGCTCCAGGGCGGTGAGGGAGTCGAAGCCGGACTCGAGGAAGCCGTGGTCGGCGTTGACGGCCGCGGCGTCCTCGTGGCCGAGGACCTGGGCGGCGCAGGTGAGCACGGTGCCGAGGATCAGCTCGGCGCGCTCGTCGTCGCTCAGCCCGGCGAGCCGCTGCCGCAACGCCCCGGCACCGCCACCCGCGGCGGCGCGCCGGCGGATGCGCGGCACCAGGCCCCGCAGGAGCGCCGGCAGGTCGCCGCCGGCGGCCCGCAGCGCGGCCACGTCGACCTTGAGCGGCACCCGCAGGCCGTCGCCGGCGAGCACGCCCGCGTCGAACAGTCGCAGCCCGTCCGCGCCGGAGAGCACGGGCAGCCCGGAGTGGGCCATCCGCTGGATATCGGCCTCGCTGAGCATGCCCGACAGGCCGGTCGGCACGCCCCACAGCCCGTAGGCGAGCGACACCGCCGGCAGGCCCTGCGCCCGGCGCAGCTCCGCCAGGCCGTCGAGGAACACGTTGGCCGCCGCGTAACCGCCCTGCCCGCCCGGCATCACCAGGCCGCCGGCCGAGGACAGCAGCACGAACGCCCGCAGCCCGCGGTCCCTGGTGAGTTCGTGCAGGTGCCACGCGCCGTCGGCCTTCGGTCCGTACGCGGCGGCCAGCCGCTCGGGCGTCAGCGCACCGATCAGCCCGCTGCCCCCGACCCCGGCCGCGTGCACGACGCCGACCAGATCCGCGATGCCGGCGAGCAGCGCGGCCACGGCGGGTCGCCGCGACACGTCGCACGCCTCCACCCGCACCACGGCGCCCAGCTCGGTCAGCTCGTCCCGCAGGTCGGCCGCCCCGGGGGCGGACAGGCCGCGCCGGCTGGTCAGCACCAGGCTCCGCACGCCGTGTACGGCCACCAGGTGCCGGGCCAGCAGGGCGCCCAGGCCACCGGTGCCGCCGGTCACCAGGACCGTGCCGTCCCCGGCCCACGGCGAGACCTCCTCGCCGGTCGGGGCGGGCGCCCGGACCAGCCGCGGCACGGTGACGTCGCCGTCGCGGACCGCGAGTTCGGGCTCACCGGAGGCGAGGGCCCGCCCCAGGACCGCCCACGACGTCTCCTCCTCGTCGATGTCGACCAGCACGAACCGGCCCGGGTTCTCCGCCTCGGCCGCGCGGACCAGGCCCCACACGGCGGGCACGGCGCGCGCGGCGAGCACCAGCCGGGAACCCGCGTACCGCGCATCGGCCAGCCACTCCTGCAGCCGGCCCAGTACCTCGCCGGTCACCGCGTGGGCGGCGCCGAGCGGGTCCTGCCCACCGGCCGGGGCGCAGCGCAGCACCACCGCGGCCGGCACCGGCCCGTCGGCGGGCAGGTCCGCCCAGGCGACCCAGTCGACCGCCTTGGCCGATCCCGCCGGCAGCGGCCGCCACTCGATGCGGAACAGGTCGTCCTGGCCGGCCCCGTTGAGCTGGGCGGCGGAGATCGGGCGCAGCAGCAGTTCGGCGACCGAGGCGACCGGGGCGCCGGCGCCGTCGGTGAGCTCGAGGCGGATCGCGTCCCGGTGCCCCGCGGCCGGCGACAGCCAGACCCGCACGGCTGGCGCACCCGGGGCGTGCAGGACGACCCCGCCCCAGGAGAACGGCACCCGGGTCTGCGTGCCATCCGCGTCGGCGGTGCCCGGGCCGCCCAGGCCCAGCGCGTGCATCGCCGCGTCCAGCAACGCCGGGTGCAGCCCGTAGCGGGCGGCGTCGGCGGCCGCTTCGTGGGGCAGCTCGACCTCGGCGAACAACTCCTCGCCCCGGCGCCAGGCGGCCCGCAGGCCCTGGAACGCCGGCCCGTACCCGAACCCGTAGTCGGCCAGCGTGTCGTAGACGCCGTCGACCGCCACGGGCGTCGCGTCGGCCGGCGGCCACTGCGCGGGGCCGGCCGTGCCCGCGGCGGGCGCATCGGCGGTCAGCACACCGTCGGCGTGCAGGGTCCACGCCTCGTGCTCGCCGCCCTCGGGCCGGGAGTAGATCCGCAGCCGGCGCCGCTCGTCGCCGCCGGCGGCGTCGAGGACCACCTGCAGGGCCACGGCACCGTTCTCGGGCAGGAGCAGGGGCACCCGCAGGGTCAGCTCGGCCACGGCCGGGCAGCCGGCCCGCCGGCCGGCCCAGAGGGCCAGCTCGACGAAGCCGGTGCCGGGCAGCAGCACGCTGCCGTGGACCTCGTGGTCGAGGATCCAGCCGTGGGCCGCCGCCGTCAGCCGGCCGGTGAACGTGACCGCGTCGCTGTCCGGGGCGGGAATCGCGGCGGCCAGCAGCGGGTGGTCGGCGCCGAGGAGGCCGGCCGACTTGGGGTCGCCGCCGGAGGGCGAGGCGTCGAGCCAATACCGCTGGTGCTGGAACGGGTACGTGGGCAGGTCGACCACGTTGGCCTTAGGTAGCACCGCCGCCCAGTCGACCCGTTGGCCGGTGGTGTGCAACTGAGCGACAGCACCGATCAGCGTCTCGGTCTCGCTCTGCTCCCGGCGGGCGGCCGGCACCGCCCCTTCGGTCAGTGGGGTGAGGATCGCGTCGGGACCGACCTCCAGGATGCGGGTGACACCCTCGCTGCGGGCGGTGTCGATGGCGTCGGCGTACCGGACGGTGGCCCGGACTTGCCGCACCCAGTACTCGGGGGTGTCCATCGCCGTGTCGGTACCGACCGTTGACACGATCGGAATGGTTGGTGGGTTGAACGTCAATCCCTCGACCACGGTGGCGAAGTCGTCGAGCATCGGCTCCATCAACACCGAATGGAACGCATGCGAGACCCGCAACCGGGTGGACCGCTCGAATTGGGCCGCGACCGCCAACACGTCCGCCTCGGCCCCGGAAATCACGAACGAGTCGGGGCCGTTGACCGCGGCGATGTCGACACCCTGGATCTCTTCCTCCCGGGCGCGCAAGGCGACCATCGCCCCGCCAGCCGGCAACGCCTGCATCAACCTGCCCCGCGCAGCCACCAACCGGACCGCGTCCGGCAGCGATAGAACACCAGCAACATGCGCGGCGGCGATCTCACCAACCGAATGC